>NZ_UOOB01000001.1:0-1374080 GCF_900564145.1 Comamonas sp. lk | reverse complement strand
CACGGGATCAAGCTTGCCGCTGCGGGCACGCTCGGTCAGGTCCAGGGTGTATTTTTTGAGGGCTTCGCGCTGGCCTTCGGCTTCTGCGCTGTCCACGTTCTGCCCACCGCGCACGGCATCAATGGCCGACTCCAGACTGGAGCGGCTGACACCGCTTTCCTTGAGCAAAGCGCCTGCACGGCTGGACGAGCCCGCGCCATCGGCCAGGGCCAGCAAGAACAGCTCGCTGGCGATGAACTGGTCGCCACGCTTCATGGCTTCCTTGTCGGTGGCCTGCAGCAGACGGGCCAGCTCCGAGCCCACTTGCACGTCGCCTTGCTGCTGCACGCGCGGCAGATCGGCCATGGCCTTCTCGGCCGAGCTCTTGAGTTGCTGCACATTGCAGCCTGCACGCTGCAGCAGCGCGGACGGACCGTCGGGCTGGCGCAGCATGGCGACCAGCAGATGCAGAGGGTCAATGGTGGATTGATCGGCGCCCAGCGCAAGCGACTGCGCATCGGCCAAAGCTTCTTGAAATTTGGTAGTCAGTTTGTCAATTCGCATAGTGTGGGTCTCCACTCCATAACAGATTCATTGCTCATAATCTAAGCACATAGCGGAGATTTTCAAGGTCTGCGCCTGCAACAAAGTCTCCGGCTTGCGCCAGATCAAAGGCCATCCATCGCGGCACACCAGCGCCCGTCAAGCATCCTGCTGCAGCCGGGAAAACTGCGTAGGAGTCATGCCCAAATGCGTGCGAAAGCTGCGCAGCAGGTGACTGGCGCTGGAAAAACCCGTCTCCTCCGCCACTCGGGCCAGCGTCGGCCTGCATCCCGATGCCGCCAGCAAGCTGCGTGCCCGGCCCAGCCTGCGCTGCAGCACCCAGTCATGAACGGTGCAGCCCATGCTCTGGTGAAACATGCGGGCAAAGTGAAACTCCGACAGACAGGCCACCCCGGCCAGAGCCTGCAGCGTCAGCGCCTTGCTGTCCGCCAGATGTGCCTCAACATAGTCCAGCACCCGGCGGCGCGCCAGCGAAGACAGACCGCCAGCCACTCTGAGCGCGGCCTGCCTGCGCTGGGGCGTGGCCGATTGCAGCACCAGGCTGTCCAGCACCTGCTGACTCAGCGTATCGGCCCGCAGCCAGCTGGCTGCATCGCTCCAGTCCAGCGCATCCAGCGTCTGCGCCCAGCGCAGATAAGCGGCATCCTGGGCATAGATTTGCGGTGTTGGTGCATGGCTGCGCGGCTCGGCATCGAGCAGGCGCACCACGCGCTCGGCCCAGGCCTGATCCGAGATGTAGAGATGCAGAAAGCGCACCGGTTCGCGCACCAGCCATGACGATTCATGCTGCGCCGGAAAAATGCAAAAGCGCCCGGCCTCACCGCGCGCATCCGCATCGCCCTTGAGTTGCGAGCCCTTGCCGCCCGCCAGATACACGCTGAGCGTGTGATGGCTTTGCCGGCTATAGACCACCTCGTCATCACGATTGGCCCAGACCGCCAGTTGCAGCGATTGGGTCAGCTGTGCCTGCCGCTGCAGCTGCGCCTGCGACTGCGCCAGCACCTGGCAAAGATGCTGTTGCTGTGGTCGGGAGACGGGCTGCAAGGCGGGGGCGCACATGGCCCATTGTGTCCCAGCTCTTCAACCAGGCCTGTCCATCCCGGCTTGCAGCGCCACAAAACCGCAGGAATATGCAATGCCGCAACCAGGCCGCCGCGCATCATGGCCAGCATCTTGTGATTGCCGAGAAAGCCATGATGTTGCCTTTGTATGCCCTGGTCGTGCTGATCTGGGGCTCCACCTGGATCGCGCTGAAAATGCAGCTGGGCAGCGTGCCCATTGAGATCTCGATTGCCTACCGCTTTGGCCTAGCCGCCCTGGTTCTGTTTGCCTGGCTCGCCCTGAGCCGCCAATGGAAAGTGCCGCGCGGCCCGGCCGTGCCGCGGGTACTGGCACAGGGTCTATGCCTTTTCAGTCTGAACTTTGTCTGCTTCATGCACGCCAGCGAGACGCTGACCAGCGGCCTCGCCGCCGTGGTCTTTTCCAGCGCCAGCATCTGGAACGCACTGCTGGCCCGACTGATCTATGGCCGCAGGCTGGCACCCCATGTGCTGGCCGGCAGCAGCCTGGGGCTGGCGGGTCTGGTCATTCTGTTCTGGCCCGAGCTGGCCCAGGGTCAGCACGCCAGCTGGCAGGGTCTGGCCTGGGCTCTGGGCGGAACGCTATGCTTTTCTTGCGGCAACATGCTCTCTGCCTCGCTGCAGAAGCTGGGCTACAAGCCGCTGCAGACCAATGCCTGGGGCATGCTAGCGGGCACGCTGCTGCTGGCGGTCTATGCGCTGATGGCAGGCCTGCCGTGGACATTCGACACCCGTCCCGGCTACACAGCCGCGCTGCTGTATCTGGCGCTTCCCGGCTCGGTGATTGCCTTTACCGCCTATCTGACACTGGTGGGCCGACTCGGCCCCGAGAAAGCCGCCTATGCCACGGTACTGTTTCCCATCGTGGCACTCAATATCTCGGCCCTGGTCGAGGGCTATGCCTGGACGGGCAGCGGCCTGCTGGGTCTGGCCCTGGTGATGGCCGGCAATGTGCTGGTCTTCAAGCCGCCGCGCTGGATGGCGGGGCTGACACTTCAGAAATCGTAGCTGAATGCGCTTGATACATAAGGGCTAGAGCCAGATTATTCATAGAATTGCAGATTCTACACCCTCACCGCCCCACGCCGACCGCACTCCGCAACCCAGACTAGCTCCAACGCGCCAGCGCCTGTTCATCGCTGACGCGGGCATCCACCCAGCGCGCGCCCTGCGGGGTCTCTTCCTTCTTCCAGAAAGGCGCTTCGGACTTGAGAAAGTCCATGATGAATTCGCAGGCCTCGAAGGACTTGCCCCGGTGGGCCGAGGTCACAGCCACCAGCACGATCTGCTCCATGGGTTGCAACAAGCCGATGCGGTGAATGACCTTGGCGCCGTAGATATCAAAACGCAGCACGGCCTTGTCGATGATGGCCTCTATGCTTTTCTCGGTCATGCCAGGGTAATGCTCCAGCTCCATGCTGGAGACGGCATCGCCCTCGTTGCGGTCCCGCACCGTGCCCACAAAGCTGCAAACCGCGCCTACGCGCGCATCGCCGGCACGCAAGACGGCGATTTCGGCACTGAGGTCAAAGTCCTGGGTCTGAATGGATACACGGGTAGCAGTCATGCCTGCATTGTCGCAGGCCAGCAGGGGAGGCGGGAGAGCATTAGGATGACGGATAACGCACAGAGCAGGCAGCCACTGCCCTCGCCGCGACTCCTTCACGCCCATAAAGCCAGAGCCATGGTCACCCAAACAATCAACACGCCCACCTACACGCTCTATCCGTCACCGCGCAACGAGCACCGGATCATTTTTGAGTTCCAGGTCTTCGTGCCCCACCCCTACGCCATCATTTACCTGCCCGACTACAACTTCAAAGGCAAGGCCACGCTGTTTTCTGCCCACCGCGTGGCCGACGGCAAATCGGGCCACCTGGTGACTTGCGAGCTGGCCGAAGACCTGGCCCGCTTTGAGCGCCTGTTTGAACCCGATTGAGGCATTGCAGCCATGGACGACACCAGCCAGATCCAGCCGCCACCCAGTTTTGCCGAACTGTTTCGCACACGCAGCGGCAAGCTGTCCGCACCGATTGCCGAGGTCGTGGCGCGCTACGAGCTGTGCGAAGACCTGGCCAGCCATCTGACAGAGCAGGCACAGACGCTTTATCACTCGGGTAACTCGTCCGAGGAGCAGGTGCTGCTGGGCATGCATGCCGGTCTGGCAGTCCAGGACTCGGTAGTCAGCCCCGGCGAGGCCGGCTGGATTGTGCAGCGCATGGCCGAGTTGCTGGAATGGCGCGCACCCCAGCTGCCCGAGAACGGTGAAGATTAAAGAGAAATCAGCCTCCAACCCTTGTTGAACAAGCGCTGACGGCTATCAAAATAAAAGCCGTGCAGCAGGAGCTGCACGGCTTTTTTGCCTCTGGCGCCGCAGCGCCGATTATTCGCTGCCCGAGCCGGCGCTCTTCCAGTCCGCATAGCGGTTCAGAATGCGCTGCACCTGGCCGTGGGTCCACTCCCCGCCCTTGGCGGCCGCAATGCCGCGGACATTGAGTTCGGCTGCCATGGCCCGGTGGGTCAGGCCTTGTTGCAGCAGTTCGGCAAACAGCGCCTCATGCTGCCTGGCAAAGGCATCGGCTGCCGATTTACGTTTTTCCACCGTGGCTCGGATATTCGCCGCCCCGGCCGTGCCCAGCTTGACACCGCGCTCGCGCGCCTCGGCCAGCGCCTTGCGCGTGCGGGAGCTGATCTCGGGGTTGATTTCAGTGGAAGGCGAATCGGCAGTTTCGGTCATGGCATTACGGGTGGGATATAGCTCAGGGTCTGACCAAGGAACCATAACAGGAACAGCACCACCGGCGCATGCACCAGCAATTGCACGAAGTTGAAGCCGATCAGATCACGCGCCTTCAGGCCCAGCACACCCAGCAGCGGCAGCATGTAGAAGGGGTTGATCAGATTGGGCAGCGCTTCGGCCGCGTTGTAGATCTGCACGGCCCAGCCCAGGTGGTACTGCAAATCATTCGCCACCTGCATCACATACGGTGCTTCGACAATCCATTTGCCGCCGCCCGAGGGCAGGAAAAAGCCCAGCACGGCCGAGTACACGCCCATGAGCACGGCATAGGTGTCGTGCGTGGCGAAGTTGGTGAAGAAGGTGGAGATATGGTGGGCAATGCTCGCACCCTCCGCGCCCTTGACTTCGGTCATGATGGCCGCAATCGCGCCGTACAGCGGGAACTGGATCATCACACCGGTGGTGGTGGGCACGGCGCGGGCCACGGCATCCAGAAAGCTACGGGGGCGCCAGTGCAGCAAGGCTCCGGCCATCAGGAAAATCAGGTTGTAGGTGTTCAGCCCCGAAATCGCCTGGATGAAAGGCTTGCTGGAGAACTCTTCCGCCATCCAGCCCACGGTCAGCGCCACCAGCAAGAGGATGAGAATCGGGCTGTGCTCCAGCCATTCACCGGGACGGGTAGGCTTGGACTGCTTGTGCACCGCCTCGTCGCTGATATCCACCTCACACTGGGCCGCATCGCGCGCCGTCTTCTCGCCAGGCGCCGTCATATAGGCCACGACGATGGAGATCACCATCAACACGCCCAGCAGCACACCCGACTGCCACAGAAAAATGGTCTGCGTGAACGGAATCACACCCGTAATCGCCAGAATGCCGGGCGGCAGGCTGGCGGCATTGGCCTGCAGCTGCGCTGCCGACGAAGAAATGCCCAGCGCCCACACGGCACCCAGGCCCAGATAGACGGCGGCGCCCGCAGCACGGTAGTCCATCTTGATATCGGTGCGACGTGCCAGCGCTTTGACCAGCAGACCGCCAAACACCAGGCTCAGGCCCCAGTTAAGCAGTGATGCCGTCAGGGACACAAAAGCCACCCAGGCCACGGCCTGGCGGCCATTGCCTGGAACGCGGGCCAGCGATTGGATCAGCTTGGATGCGGGCTTGGAACTGGCCACCACATAGCCGCCAATCACCACAAAGGCCATCTGCATGGTGAAGGGGATCAGGCTCCAGAAACCCTTGCCAAAGGCCTTGCTGGTTTCCTGCACAGGCGCGCCGATCGCAAATGCGGCCAGCACCACGATGGCAATGCCGGCCACGGCAAACACCCAGGAATCAGGGAACCACTTTTCCGCCCAGCTCGCGCAGCGCATTGCAAAACGGGCCGTGCGGGTCTCCTCCATATTGACGTGAGTTGTCATGAGGTAACGCTTTCAGTCTCTTTTAGAAGCGCTGGATTCTCATAAAGGACGGCCGTCAAATTTATGAAAAACGCCATGGGTAAACCCTAGTAGGTATTCACACGACAGGAGTATCCATGCGGCGCGACTTGCCATCATCGGCGTGCTGCGCGGCGTCTCAAGCGCTACGAACTCGGCCTGGCGATACAGACGAAGCGCTTGCTGTCGCGCACGCCCGTATCAGAAATGCGGGTATCACCAGCCCCTGGATCGGCGCAGCATGCACTGACAGTTACGCACCTACGCCTCTCCCGCCTTACCAGGTGTGCGTGTAACCGACCTTGAGTACCGCACCTGCCGCAGGCAGGCGGCTCGTGTTCGAGCTGCTGCGCATCAGCTGGCTGTACAGCGGGTAGTACTGGCGATTCAAGAGATTTTCCACACCCAGCACCACACTGTTTTTGGCATTGATCTTCCAACGGCTGATCAAGTCCAGCGTGGTGTAGCTGCTGACCTCGCGGCGACCAAAGGCGTTCACCCCATTGATACGGTAATCGCGAGAACCGTAATAGGTGGCTTGCAGTCGGTGGCTCCAGCTGGTATCAGGCCGGTACTCCACATAGGCCGTGAGCTTGAGCGGTGGAATTCGGTAGCCGGTAAGCACCTGATAGTTGGCCGCCCCTTGAGGCTGCTCCCGCCCCCGCATCCAGGTCAGCGAGCCGCCGCCTCGCAGCTTGTCGTCCTTGCTGAAGTAGTCAACAGCGGCCTCCAGCCCATGCACTTTTTCCTTGGTACGCGCCAAGGTCAATCCATTGTTGAAACTCTGCAATGCTCCCAGATCGGAGGAGGACTGAAATACGCTCAGATTGGCAAGAAAAGTATCAAAGCGCCCGCGCCAGCCCAGCTCCACCGTATCGGTCTTCACCGACTGCAGCAGCGAGTTGCCAAGATTGAAGCTGGGCGTCGCATTGCGCACCTGAATCCCGATATCCGGAAGCTCAAAACCCTGGCTGTACGAGCCATAAATCTCCTGCCCCTGAACCGGTGTGAATACTGCTCCCGCATTGAAAGTCCAGTCGCCATAGCTCACCGTGCCGCCCCGCACCGTGGCCGGATTGGCCACGCGTGACTGTGACAGCGGTACAAAGTCGCCAAAGCTGGCGCTTGCCTTGTCATAACGCACACCACCCTCCGCCGACCATTGATCGGAGAAGCGGTGCTGCAGCTGCGCAAATGCCCCCAGACTGCGCGTCGTCACCCGGGGCATATAAGTCAGACGGCCAATTTTGTTGAACACCATGCCGGCACTGGCGTCGTAGACCTTGGGATCAAAGATGTCGATAGGCATGTCGGAGCGCTCTTGATTGAAGTCCGCGCCCCAGATCAACAGACTTTTCTGGCTCGAACCCAGCGGTGTCTTGATCGTCAGACGCCCGCCCAGCACATTGGAGTTCTGCATGGTTTGATCGACATTGCCACCGCGCACCGACACGGCCCGCGCATCAAACGGCGCAAAGCGCGCAAAGAAATCCCGGTAATAGAGCTGCGCAGCCAGTGTGCTGCCGGCCAGATCTTTGTGCTCGTAGTCCAGCCCCAGCATGGAATTCTTGACACGATTTTGATCTGCCAGCTGCAAACCCTTGATGGCCTTTGCTGTAGCGCTACCCGCGGGCAAGCGCGCTACCGACGGGTCCGATCCATAGTCCGAGGATTGCTTGGCGTCATGGTGACTGGCCGAGAGCTGCAGGCGCTGGCTTGCGTCAAGCTTGAAACCGATCTTGCCCGATAGACTGTGAATATTGGAGTCAAACAGATCGCCCTGGCTGGGCTCTGGCGCAATGCGATCACCTTTGGCATCAAAGGAAGCGCCCACATGCTTTGCGCCCAGGCTCACGGAATAGTCCACGACATCGTTGCCGCCGGACATGTAGTGCTGCACCTCTGCGCCAAGGCCCGATGCCCCCAAGCGCGACAGTGGCGCCACACCGGTGACCGTGGTTTCCGCATAGGTCTCGCCCGAAGGCCTGCGCGTGCGGATGGACACAATGCCACCTGCTGCACCGCTGCCATAAATGGCACTGCTGCCGCGCAGCACTTCAATCTGCTCGATATCCGCAGGATTGATATTGGCCAGGTTACGCGAGGAATCGCGGTTGGTATTCATCGGTATGCCATCAACCAGCACCAGCATATTGCGCCCGCGCAGCGTTTGCCCATAGTCGGTGATGGCGTGACTTGAATCAGCCATGCCGGGGACAGCCTTGCTCAGCAAGGTCGCCAGGCTGTCCGATCCCTGGCGCAGGGTTTCGATCTCCTCGCGCTCAAGCGTCGTTACCTGGCGCACGGGCGGGGTCAGATTGCCCTGGGTACGAGCCGAAACCAGTACCTCCTGCATGGTGTGTGCATCAGCAGCTACTGTGTTGCCCAGGGCTGCAGTCGCCGCAGCCGAAGCCTCCACCTCCGTGCGGGAAGCAGGTTCCAACGCATAGCTGCCATCACCCACCCTGCGCGCCTTCAGGCCCGAGCCTTGCAACAAGCGCTCAAAGCCTTGCTCCAAAGACATTGTCCCCTTGAGTCCCGCGCTCTGGCGCTCGCGCACCTTGCCCATATCCAGACTGAGGCTCACCCCAGCCTGACTGGCAAGGCTCAATAGCGCGCTCCCCAAAGGGCCTGCAGCCACATCGAATTGCCGGACATAGTCACGCTGCGCGGCCTGAGCCGTCACAGCGATCTGGGCTCCAGCGACCGCCGGCAGCGTGCCAGCCATTGCCACCAAAGCCAGATGAACCAGGCCTGCCAATGCATTGGATGCAGGTCTTTGCCCCACGGAGCTAGATGTTGGCGGGGCGGAGAAAAAAGGTGTTTGAGAACTCATGGCAGCGGATTCCTGTCACTGGAAAAAGTGGATTCACATGACATGACAGGCGAGACCCGAAAACCAGACATGAAATTTCAATAAAATTTCCCGCTCGCTCTTGCACTAATCTTTTTCGGCAATCACCACCCAGTAAGGCGTGCGCATCTGCACCCTGATAGGCAAGGTGGAGGCAAGCAATTGCAGCACCTTGTCTGTATCGTTGATCTGAAAGATTCCGCTGACTCGCAACCCACTCACCTCGGGGTCGCAGCGCAGCAGCCCGGTTCGATAACGTGACAGCTCACTGATGAAGTCCTGCAAGCTCATCTCATCGGCATAGATGAAGCCTTGCTTCCAGGCCGCGACCTGCATATCGATCGCCGTCACAGCACCGATGAACTGGCTGCTGAATTGCAACTGCTCTCCAGCGTTGACCACGCGACTGGCCGTCAGCAGCGAAGGTGATACCCGCACAGAGCCCTCCAACACCGCAAGCCTGGTGCTTTGACTATCGGTACGAACCACGAAGCGCGTGCCCAGAGCCTCCATCAATCCCTGGGAAGTCTGTACCAGAAGTGGCCGGTGAACCGGCTGGGTATCCGGGGCGCTGTTCACCAGAATTTCTCCGCCGTGCTGCACGATCAGCCGTTGCCGGGCATCGAATTTCACACGGATGGTCGTCGCGGTATTGAGCGTGAGCTGTGAACCGTCGGCCAGCAAAATGTCACGCTGCTCCCCCGTCGCTGTGCGGTAGTCGCCCGCCCCAAGCTGCCACCACGGCTGTGCGCTCAAGCCCAGCCACACACCAGCGGGTACCACGGCCAAAGCGGCCACCAGGCGCAAAAGCGCACGCCGATTACTGGCCTGAATGCGCTGCCTGTCCAATACCGCCATGCCCACGGCGGGAGGCACCATGCCAAATTTATGGGCCAGCAACTGCGCCTGTGCCCACACCTGCCGGTGCGCCTCGCTTTGCTCTCGCCACTGCGCCAGACCGGCCTGGTCGTCCTGCGTGAACGAACCCGAATGCTGGCGTGCCAGCCACTGCGCAGCCTCATCCAGCAAATGGGATGAAAGAGAAGATGCAGGGGCCGACTTCGCGCTCATGCGACGATAGACTGCTCCGTGTCCAGCATCAATTGCAGACACTGCCTGAAGCCTTGCGCCATATACCGCGTCACCGTGCGTTCGCTGACGCGCAGCTGCGCTGCGATCTCGACATAGGAAAGACCTTCCAGCTGGCACAACAGAAAAGCGGTGCGAGCCTTGGCAGGCAGAGCATCGAGCAGAGCGTCGAGCTCACGCAAAGTTTCCAGCAGCAGGGCCCGGTGTTCCTCGGAAATAGCCAGTGGCTCTGGCATGGACTGCAGCGAAGCCATGTAGGCCCGCTCCAGTGACTGCCGCTCGTAATGATTGACGAGCAGCCGCTTCGCAACCGTGGTCAGATAGGCTCTTGGCTCACGCAGATCATTCAGACCGCCCCGCTCCGGCGTGTGATGCCCTTTGAGCACACGGACAAAGGTATCGTGCGCCAAATCCTCGGCATCACCGGCATTGCTCAGCCGGCGACTCAGCCATGCGCGCAGCCAGCCATGATGGCTTCTATACAAATGCTCCAGCGGCTGAGACCCGGTGGCAGGATGGGACACGATGGTTTGAGACTTGCCACCCAAGGCAATCACGAATAAGAATAAGTCTCATTTTATACAGCTACCGCACTCCATCGGCATCCTGTTGTCCGGTTGCGACGGATAGACCTCAGCCTCCTGTCACCGGCGGGAAAAACGCCACTTCATCGCCGCTCTTGAGCACTGCATCGCCCAGGCACATATCCTGGTTCAGCGCCATGCGCACGGCCTTGCCGTGGGCCAGCGCCTCGGCGGCGGAAGGGCTTTGCCCCATCAGCTCTTCGCGCAGCGCGCTCACGGTGGCGGCGGCGGTCTGGCGTTGCTCGCTGCCTGTGCCCATGGCTTCGCGAATCGATGCGAAATAACGCACGGTAATGGTGTTCATGCCATCAGCTCCGAAAACGGAATGAAGCTCACGCTGTCGCCCTCGGCAATCGTGGTGCCGGCGGGGTTGTCCACCACACCGTCACCCCAGGCGGTGGAGGTCAGAACGCCCGAACTCTGGTTTCTGAACAGCTCCAGCCCGCCATGCGCGTTGTAGCGCACGCGCAGGAATTCGCGGCGCTTGTCGCCCTTGGGCCAGACAAAATCGGCCCGCGCCTGTATGGCACGCGGCAGAACGTTCTGCACGCCTTGCAGGCGCAGCAGGAACGGGCGCACCAGCACCTGGAAGGTCACAAAGCTGGAGACGGGATTGCCGGGCAGGCCGATGAAATGGGCAAAGCCATGGTCTTTGCGGTTCACGCGGCCATAGGCAAACGGCTTGCCGGGCTTGATGCTGATCTGCCAGAGATCGAGCTGACCCAGCTGCTGCACGGCGGGCTTGATATGGTCTTCCTCGCCCACGGACACACCGCCGCTGGTGACGATCACATCATGATCTGCCGCCGCCTTGGCCAGCGCAGCCACAGTGGCCTCACGGTCGTCGGGAACAATGCCCAGATCCGTCACTTCACAGCCCATGCGCAGCAGCAGCGCACGCAGGAAAAAGCGGTTGCTGTTGTAGATGCTGCCAGGCTTCATGTCCTGCGGCGCCACGGTGCCGGGCATGACCAGCTCGTCGCCCGTGGAAAACATGGCCACGCGCGGTTTGCGCGCCACGGCCAGCGTGGCACAACCCATGCTGGCGGCCAGACCCAGATGGGCAGGTGCGAGGCGGGTGCCCGCCGCAATGACGGTGGCGCCTTGCTGGATATCATCACCCGAGAGGCGAATCCACTGTCCGGCCTCGGGCCTGGACTTGATGCGCACACGACCATCGTCCAGCACTTCGCAGTCTTCCTGCATGACGATGGCATCGGCTCCGGCCGGCACGGGCGCGCCCGTGAAGATGCGGGCCACCGTGCCTGCGGCCAGTGCATCCGGTGCCGTGCCGGCGGGTATGCGCTGGGAAACGGGCAGCACGGCATCGCCATCCGATCCCATGACTGCACATTCGGCCGCACGCACGGCATAGCCGTCCATGGCCGAGTTGTCCTGTGGCGGCACCTGCAGCGGCGAGACGGCGGCTTCCAGCAGCACGCGGCCGTCGGCATCAAAGGTATCGACCTGCTCGGAGCCCGTCAGCACCAGGGCGTGTGCCAGCAGCTCCTGCAAAGCCTCGTCCAGCGGTTTGAGGGGCTTGCGTGGTGTTTGCATTGCTTTGTCCTTGTTCAATTTCTGTACTCCAGCTGCGGGCCCCGGGCCAGCAGCCATTGCAGCACTTGCTCGGGCCGGTTCAAGTCCAGCACCGGCTGCGTGGGCAGCTGCGGCAAATCGGCGGCCGCATCGGTCGCCACCGCCAGCACCTGGGCATCCTGCGCATACAGCGGCTGCAGAGGCTTGCCGCTGTCCAGTCGGTCCTGCTGATGACGCCAGACCTCGATCCTGGGCAGATCGCCATGCTTGAAGCCCTCGACCAGCACCCAGTCCACTGCCGGATCCAGCTGGGCCAGCATCTGCTGCACCGACAGCTCCATGGGCTGCGGGTACTCGCGCATCAGCGCCAGACGCTGGTCGGAGGCCAGCAACACCTCATAGGCCCCGGCCTTGCGGTGACGCCAGCTATCCTTGCCCTCACGGTCCACATCGAAGTGGTGGTGGGCATGCTTGATGACCGAGACCTTGAGCCCACGCTGCGTCATCAGCGCCACCAGAGCCTCGACAAGCGTGGTCTTGCCCGCGCCCGAATATCCGGCAAAGCCTATGACTTTCATGCCAGCAGCATCCTGAAATACTCACAATTAGATAGCTTCATGTGCTTATGGTAATTGGACACAAAGCCAATTTAACTCTAGAAAATAGAAAAGCACCTGCAGCCGGGCTCCAGGTGCTTTCAAGCTTAACGCTGCCCCGTTTTACTTGCAGTTTTCAGCGATAAAGGCCTTGACCTTTTCCACATCGGAAGCCATCACCACCACGCGCTTGGGCAGGGCTTCGATGCCCTCAAACTTGGCAGGACGATCGGGCAAGCGGCCCAGGGCCTCCTCGATCGTGGCGGCGAACTTGATGGGCAAGGCGGTTTCCAGCACGATCATGGGCTGGCCATCCAGGTATTCGCGCGCCACCTTCACGCCATCGGCCGTGTGGGTGTCTATCATCTGACCGAAGCGCTGGTACGTGTCCTTGATCGTGGCCAGGCGATCGGCGTGCGTACTCTTGCCGCTCACAAAACCATATCGGGCAGCCGCGTCCTTGAAGGCTGGATCTGCGCTCAGGTCAAATTGACCGTCCTTGGCCACACCCTGGTCAAACAGCTGCTTGGTGCGCGCACCATCGCGGCCGACCAGGTCGAACACAAAGCGCTCGAAATTGCTGGCCTTGGAGATGTCCATCGAGGGGCTCGATGTCTCATAGGTGTTGGCCGCGCCGCGCACCTGATAGACGCCGGTACGGAAGAACTCGTCCAGCACATCGTTTTCGTTGGTGGCCACCACCAGCTTGGCAATCGGCAGACCCATCTGGCGTGCCACATGGCCGGCGCAGATGTTGCCGAAGTTGCCGCTGGGCACGGCAAAGCTCACTTTTTGCTCGTTCGAGCTGGTGGCTTGCAGATAGCCGGCAAAGTAATACACCACCTGGGCCAGCAGACGCGCCCAGTTGATGGAGTTGACGGTGCCGATCTTGTACTGGGCCTTGAAAGCGTGATCGTTGCTGACGGCCTTGACGATGTCCTGGCAGTCGTCAAACACGCCTTCGATGGCGATGTTGTGGATGTTTTCGTCCTGCAGGCTGAACATCTGTGCCTGCTGGAAGGGGCTCATGCGGCCGTGAGGGCTGGTCATGAAGACGCGCACGCCTTTTTTGCCGCGCATGGCGTATTCGGCCGCACTTCCGGTATCGCCGCTGGTGGCGCCCAGAATGTTCAGCTCTTCGCCGCGGCGGGCCAGTTCGTACTCGAACAGATTGCCCAGCAGTTGCATGGCCATGTCCTTGAAGGCCAGCGTGGGGCCGTTAGACAGGGCTTCGATATGCAGCATGCCTTCCAGCTGGCGCACGGGAACGATGGCCTCGGTGCCGAAGACTTCCTTGGTATAGGTCTTGGCGCACAGGGCACGCAGATCGTCGGCCGGAATGTCGTCGATGTACAGCGACAGAATCTCGAATGCCAGCGCGGCATAGCCCTGGGTGGCCAGGGTCTCGCGCAGCTGGCTCAGCTTGGCGTCGTCAATCTGGGGGTAGCTCTCGGGCAGGTACAGACCGCCATCGGGCGCCAAACCTGCCAGCAGAATGTCACAAAAACGCTTGCGGTCTGCGTGACCGCGGGTGGACAGATACAGCATCTCAAACTCGCCAAAAACTAAAATTCAAAACGGGCAGCCAAAACGGGCAGAACTTACGCCGCCAAGCGCAACATTATCGGTCAGCAGGCTTGCATTCACTAGGCGTAAATGCAGAGACCGGTCAACGCGGTTTCACCTGAACGGCTAGCTCAAGCCAATCAGGGCTGGAAATAGCGCTCTGCATCGGGCTTGAGATAGGGCTTCAGTTTCTTGAACGAAATATCAACCCCGCTGCCCAGACACGCACCCATGGCGTGGCCAATGCCCGAGATCACAAAGCTCATCTTGTCCGGCTTGTTCAGCATCAGCGCCATGTATTCAGGCAAAAAATCGTTGCATTCCCTGTCGTCATGTGGCTCGGATTGGCTGGCAAGGTACTTTTGAATGAAGCCCGACATCTGCGGGCTGAACTCCAGCCTGTACTCCCCATATTTCGCACCCTTGAACAGGCGTGTGAAGTCCATATAACCGCCGCGCAGCAAGTCCAGCACAAACGGATCGAAATGATTGTTGGGGTGAGCACCACCACATCCGTTGGAACCCGACTCCACCACGCTCATCAACGCAGTGGATAGGTAGCTGACCTTGATTTCTTCATTGTTGTAGTTGCCCAGCGAGCCTGCTTCCGGGCCGCTGCTCAGGTAAATCGAGCCCACACAGCCCAGCGCCTCCAGGCTCATGCCCCAGTGGCGCTGCTCCAGCACGGCATTGGTCCGGCTCAGAATTTTGGCATCAGGGTGGCGCGTAAGGCGTGGATACCAGAACTTGGTGCGTGGGTCCCGCACTAGGCGCCAGGCCAGCGATGGATTGATCACCACCTCTTTACCCTGCTCCAGCTTTTGCTCTGCCATTTTCAGATAGTCATAAGGCGTGCTTTGGGCAGAGAGGGCTACGCCTTGTGAAACACTGCTCCCGTAGCCTTGAACAATTGCATTGGTCACAGCCTCTACGCCTTGTGGCGCTATCTTTTCAGGATCGTACTTCGCAATGCGTTTAAGGCTTAGAGGCAGTTTTTTGCCTTGAAAGCCATCGACCCATTCCCCCACCAAAGCCTCACCCTGGAGGTGCAGCCGCCACTGCATGCTGCGCTGTTTGGCATCTGCAAACAAGGGCATATCCGTCTGAGCGCGACGCCATTCGTCATTGACGGGCAATGCTTCTGCCAGAGCGCCCAGCGCACCTTTGAGCGGGATATCGACGCCATTGCGCACATAAAAGTAACGCCCTTCGCGCTCACCGCCTGCCTTGGGCTGACCCAGCTCCATCACCACCTCCGCCCCACCCAGGGTGCCGCGATAGACATCTACGGGCGCAGCCTGCGCGCCCGTCGCCGCAAAAGCAAAAAAGGCCGGCGCCATGAGGCGCCAGCCTTTGAGTAAAGAAGCTCTGCCATACCGACACCGAAAGGGGAAAACTCCGGCTTGGGTGTCATCAGGCATTTGGCAGGTCTTTCTTAGTTCAGCTCTTCCTTGCGGATGCGGTTGATTGGCGCCAGCACGGTGGGCAGGCTCTGGATTTCGGCCAGCGCCTTGTCCATATCGCCTTCGCGCGTGTCGTGCGTGAGGATGATGAGGTCGGTCTGGGTCGAGCCCTCGCCACCCACTTCATCGGCTTCGCGCTGCAGCACGGCGTCGATGCTGATGCCGGTGTTGGCCAGAATACCGGTGATCTTGGCCAGCACGCCGGCTTCATCGGACACGCTGATGCGCAGGTAGTAGCTGGTCACCACTTCGCTCATGGGCAGCACGGGCAGATCCTTGCCGGCTTCGCGCAGCGTGTGGCTCTGGAAGGCCAGAGGCGGCACGCGATGGGCGGCGTCAGCGCCTTGCAGACGGGCGATGTCCACCAGATCGGCAATCACGGCCGAAGCGGTGGGCTCGGAGCCTGCGCCCTTGCCGTAGTACAAGGTCGTGCCCACGGCATCGCCATGCACGACCACGGCGTTCATCGCGCCTTCCACATTGGCGATCAGGCGCTTGGTAGGCACCAGCGAGGGGTGAACGCGCAGCTCGATGCCCTTGTCCGTGCGCTTGGTGATGCCCAGCAGCTTGATGCGGTAGCCCAGTTGCTCGGCGTACTTGATGTCGGCCGCAGACAGCTTGGTAATGCCTTCCACGTGCGCCTTGTCGAACTGCACGGGAATGCCGAAAGCGATGGCGCTCATCAGCGTGGCCTTGTGGGCGGCGTCCACGCCTTCGATGTCGAAGGTGGGGTCGGCTTCGGCGTAACCCAGACGCTGGGCTTCCTTGAGCACCACGTCAAAGTCCAGACCCTTGTCGCGCATTTCGGACAGGATGAAGTTGGTCGTGCCGTTGATGATGCCGGCCACCCACTGGATGGAGTTGGCGGTCAGACCTTCGCGCAGCGCCTTGATGATGGGAATGCCACCGGCCACAGCGGCTTCATAGGCCACGATCACGCCCTTCTCGGCCGCAGCCTTGAAGATTTCAGAGCCGTGCACGGCCAGCAGCGCCTTGTTGGCGGTGACCACATGCTTGCCGGCGGCAATTGCCTCCAGCACCAGGGCCTTGGCAATGCCGTAGCCGCCAATCAGCTCGACCACCACGTCGATCTCGGGGTTGGCGATGATTTCGCGGGCATCGCCCACCACCTTGGCCTTGTCACCCACCACGCTCTTGGCGCGCTCGGTATCCAAGTCGGCCACCATGGTAATTTCAATGCCACGACCCGCACGACGGCGAATCTCGTCTTGGTTGCGTTCCAGCACATTGAAAGTACCGCTGCCCACGGTGCCAATGCCTAACAGGCCTACTTGGATTGGTTTCATAAACTACTTCAGGTCAAAAAAACGCTTGAGCCCTTGATTGACAAGCGCTTCAAGCTATCAAAAAGAAAGTGTTACGCGGCTTTTTCAGCCTTGCTTGCCTTGAGCACCCTGGCGTCGACCGCCTTGGGCCTGTCGGTGCCGTGGCGCTTGCGGTACTTCTCGAGGAAGGAGGCCAGACGGTTGATGGCTTCGCGCAGATCGGCGTTATGCGGCAAAAAGACGATCCGGAAGTGATCGGGGTTGGGCCAGTTGAAGCCCGTGCCCTGCACCAGCATCACCTTGGTTTCCTGCAGCACCTCGAGGAAGAACTCCTGGTCGTCCTTGATGGGATAGACCTCGGGGTCCAGGCGCGGGAACATGTACAACGCGCCCTGGGGTTTGACACAGCTCACGCCGGGAATGGCGTTGATCAGCTCCCAGGCCAGATCGCGCTGCACGCGCAAACGGCCGCCTTCCTGCACCAGTTCGTCAATGCTCTGGTGACCGCCCAGGGCCGTCTGCACGGCCCACTGGCCGGGCACGTTGGCGCACAGACGCATGTTCGAGAGCATGTTCAGGCCCTCGATGTAATCCTTGGCAGGCTTTTTGTCGCCCGAAATCACCATCCAGCCCGCACGGTAGCCGCAGGAGCGGTAAGCCTTGGACAGGGAGTTGAAGGTCAGAGTCAACACGTCGATGGACAGGCTGGCCAGCGGCACGTGCTTGGCATCGTCGTACAACACCTTGTCATAGACCTCGTCGGCAAAGATGACCAAGCCGTGCTCGCGCGCCACCTCCACGATTTCCAGCAGCAGCTCCTTGGAGTACAGCGCGCCCGTGGGATTGTTGGGGTTGATGACCACAATGCCCTTGGTGCGCGGCGTGACCTTGCTGCGCAAATCCTTCATATCGGGCATCCAGCCATTGGCCTCGTCGCACATATAGTGCACGGGCGTGCCGCCCGAGAGACTGGTGGCCGCCGTCCACAGCGGATAGTCGGGGGCCGGCACCAACATTTCATCGCCGGTATCCAGCAAGGCATTGGTGGCCAGGCTGATCAGCTCGGAGGCGCCGTTGCCCAGATAGATATCGTCCAGCGTCACGCCCTTGATGCCCTGATGCTGGGTTTCGTGCATCACGGCCTTGCGGGCGGCAAAGATACCCTTGCTGTCGGAGTAACCGGCCGAGTTGGGCAGGTTGCGGATCATGTCCTGCTGGACTTCCTCGGGCGCATCGAAGCCAAACACGGCCAGATTGCCGATATTGAGCTTGATGATCTTCTGGCCATCGTCTTCCATCTTCTTCGCCGCGTCCATGATCGGCCCGCGGATGTCATAACAGACGTTGGCAAGTTTGGCGGATTTTTGAACGGTTTTCATGCGAATGAAGGGGGTAAGGATTTCAAGCACGCCATGATGCACGTTACACCACGGTGAAACCTATAATTTGACCACAGTTCCGCCGAGCAGCAATGTCCCCACCCTCGCTGCATGGAGACCCCAGCCATCGCCCCCGCAATCGCCTCCGATTGCGCACACTCTTGCACCATGAAATTCCAGGCCGACAAATCCGACGCGCAATCCATCACCGGCTATGGCCCGGGCTGGCTGGCGGTAGACAAGCAAAACTACGCGCACAGCCTGCTGCTGGGCTCACACGGCCTGCTCAAGGAATGGAATTGCCGAAAATTCGAGGATCTGACTGCCGAGCACTTTGAAGAGCTGGCAAAGCTCGATGCGGAAGTCATCATTTTTGGCAGCGGCAGCAAGAACCGCTTTCCGCCGCCCGCCTGGCTCAAGCCTTTGATGGCCAGACGTCTGGGCCTGGAAACCATGGATACCCCAGCAGCCTGTAGGACATATAACATCCTTTCTGGCGAAGGCCGTAACGTGGTTGCGGCCCTACTCTTGGAGTAGACTCCTCGCCCCTCATTGAGGCAAATACGTATTTCAGGGTAAAATCGCAGGCTGCGGCTGGGGGTAATTCGCAACAAAAATAACAATATCGACGAACACCCTCGGCATTTCAACGAATACACCCGAGAGATACAAGCGCATGGCTATCGTTGTCAACAAACCCCTTCCCGAATTCGAAGCCAACGCAACCGGCGGGATCAAGGTGTCCAACACCTCCCATACAGGCCAGATTCTGATCCTGTATTTCTACCCCAAGGACAATACGCCCGGTTGTACCACGGAAGCTATGCAGTTCCGCGACAAGTACAAGGACTTTGTGAAGGCCGGTGCTACGGTGTTCGGTGTGTCTCGCGACAACATGAATTCGCACAACGACTTCAAGGGCAAGCTTGAGCTGCCCTTCGAGTTGATCGCCGATACCGAAGAAAAGATGTGTCACATGTTCGGCGTGGTCAAGAACAAGATCATGTACGGCAAGAAGGTCAAGGGCATCGAGCGCTCCACCTTCCTGGTCGGCGCAGACGGCCTGCTGGCACAAGAGTGGCGCGGCCTCAAGGTTCCCGGCCACGTGGACGAAGTGCTCGCGGCGGTCAAAGCCATGAAGACACAAGACAAAAAGGTTGCCTAAACCCGCGCCTTGAGACTTTGAAACACCGACACACCGTGATTCAAAGTCTTTATCGTGCTGCAGCTGCCAAGAATCGAGAAATCTGCCCTTCAAGGCAGCTGAGCTATGCATAATGGGCCCATGCCCCAGTGCTACAGAGTTTCTCTTTTTCACCCGATCAAAGCCGCCTTGGTTTCCAGGCGGCTTTGTGCTTTTTGACCCTTGTTGAGGAACGGTTCGTCCACTATGCCCCTGCCTCCCGCACCCGGCCACCGCGCCGCAAAGCTTTCCGCAGAAGCCTTTTTGTCCAGCCACAATCCCAAGAATGTGGCGGCAGTCAACGACGATCTGAATACCGCTGCAACGGCCACGCCGGCCGCTGCAGCCAACGGCAAGGCGCGCCGCAGCACGCCCGCCGCCAGCGCCCAAGCGGCTCCGGCAACAAACTCCGCCACCAGAGCGCGCGGCCGCAAGACGCCAGACACGAGCCCGGCAGCTCCAGCGGCCACAGCTGCGGCCAGCTCCGCCACGCCTACAGGCAAGAGTGCCACGCGCCGCGCGCGCAACTCGCGCTCCGGCCCCAAGACGCTGTTCGTGCTGGACACCAATGTGCTGCTGCACGATCCGTCCAGCCTGTTCCGCTTTGAGGAACACGACATCTTCCTGCCCATGGTGGTGCTGGAGGAGCTGGACAACCACAAAAAGGGCATGACCGAAGTGGCGCGAAACGGCCGCCAGGTCAGCCGCACGCTGGATTCGCTGGTAGCCTCCCAGCCCGCCGACGGCCTGGACAAGGGCTTGCCTTTGAATGCCACCGGCCAGCGCAGCGCTCTGGGGACACTGTACTTCCAGACCCATGCACTGACCGCTGCCCTGCCCGACAGCCTGCCCCAGGGCAAGGCCGACAACCAGATCCTGGGCGTGGTAGCGGCTTTGCGCGAACAGCACAAGGAACGCGAAGTTGTACTGGTGTCCAAGGACATCAATATGCGGGTCAAGGCCCGCGCCCTGGGCCTGGCCGCCGAGGACTACCAGAACGACAAGGTACTGGAAGACGGCGATCTGCTGTATTCCGGCGCCATGGCCCTGCCCCGCGATTTCTGGGCCAAGGCCGGCAAGCATGTGGAAAGCTGGCAGGAAGGCGCCATCACCTATTACCGCGTCAGCGGCTCGGTGGTGGACCAGCTAATGATCAATCAGTTCGTCTACTACGAGGCACCGGGCGAGCCCAACCTCTATATGCGCGTGACCGAAATCCGCGACAAGACAGCGGTGCTCAAGACCTTGCGCGATTTCGGCAATCCCAAGAATGCCGTCTGGGGCGTGTCCACGCGCAACCGCGAGCAGAACTTCGCCATGAATCTGCTGGTCAACCCCGAGGTGGACTTTGTCACCCTCACCGGCACGGCCGGCACCGGCAAGACCTTGCTGGCCCTGGCCGCCGGTCTGGCCCAGGTGCTGGACGAGCGCCGCTATACCGAAATCATCATGACCCGCGCCACCGTGAGCGTGGGCGAGGACATCGGTTTTCTGCCCGGCACGGAAGAGGAAAAGATGGGGCCCTGGATGGGCGCCCTGGACGACAACCTGGAGTTCCTGGCCAAGGGCGACGGCGGCAACGCCGGCGAATGGGGGCGCGCAGCCACCAATGAGCTGATCCGCAGCCGCATCAAGATCAAGAGCATGAACTTCATGCGCGGTCGTACCTTCCTGAATAAGTACGTGATCATCGACGAGGCGCAAAACCTGACCTCCAAGCAGATGAAGACCTTGATCACCCGTGCCGGCCCCGGCACCAAGATCATCTGCATGGGCAATCTGGCGCAGATCGACACCCCCTACCTGACCGAAGGCAGCTCGGGCCTGACCTATGTGGTAGACCGCTTCAAGGGCTGGCCCCACAGCGGCCACATCACGCTGGCACGCGGCGAACGCTCACGTCTGGCGGACTTTGCCAGCGAGGTGCTCTAAGCCATGGCGATCAGCTGGATCAGCGCACTCAAAATGGTCCCCTGGGGCGATGTGATCAAGGCCACCCCCCAGGTGGTCAAAGCCGCCCAGGGTCTTCTGAAGAAAAAAGAGGACCAGGCCGAAGCCCATGCCCAGAGCGATGCCGCCCTGCAGGCCAGCCAGCGCCTGTCGCCGCCCCAGTCTTCGGGCGAGCAGGCCTTGCTGCTGATTCGTGGCCTGGACGCGCGCATTGACCAGCTGGAGCAATCCCAGCGCCAGTCGCTGGAGATCATCGAGAAGCTGGCCCAGCAAAATGCACAGGTGGTAGCCACCGTGGGCGCTTTGCGCATTGGCGCCCAGCGCCTGGCCTGGGCTTGCGGCGTGCTGGCGGCAAGCCTGATAGGCCTGAGCATTTACGTGCTGCGCAGCTGAAACGCTGACTCGACAAGCCAAAGCCCGCAGGCATCATGCCTTGCGGGCTTTTTTATGGATGTAAATTAATGAGCTATCAGCGCACAGCAATCATAGACTTCAGAATGAAAACAATCTGAAATCCTTTGAAGCACTACGCTAGCAGCTATGCTTTTTAATACTCGTCGCTGCCGTAGCCGGCAGCCAGATTCTCGAAGCGCGTCTGGTTCTTCTGGAAGTAGAGCTTGCAGGTGCCCGTGGGGCCGTTACGCTGCTTGCCGATGATGACCTCGGCAATGTTCTGCTCCTTGGACTCTTTGTTGTAATAGTCGTCACGGTAGATGAACATTATGATGTCAGCATCCTGCTCGATGGCGCCCGATTCGCGCAGGTCGGACATCATGGGGCGCTTGTCGGTGCGCTGCTCCACCGAGCGATTGAGCTGGGACAGTGCAATCACCGGGCATTGCAGCTCCTTGGCCAGCATCTTCAAGCCCCGGGAGATTTCACCCAGCTCCGTCGCCCGATTGTCCGAGCTGGCGGCCGAGCCCGAACCGCTCATCAGCTGCAAATAGTCGACCACGATCAGACCCAGCTTGCCGCACTGGCGCGCCAGACGACGGGCGTTGGCACGCAGCTCGGTGGGCGAGAGGCCAGGCGTCTCGTCAATGTGCAGCGACACAGTGCGCAGGCGCTCAATGGCCTCGGTCAGACGCGGCCACTCATCGTCGTTGAGCTTGCCAGTGCGCAAATTGCCCTGGTTGACGCGGCCGATGGAACCCACGATACGCACGGCCAGCTGGGCCGCCCCCATTTCCATGGAGAAGATGGCAACCGGCAGGCCTTCGTTAAGCGCCACATGCTCGGCAATATTCACCGCAAACGAGGTCTTACCCATGGAGGGACGCGCCGCCAGCACCACCAGGTCACCGGCCTGCAGACCCGAGGTCATGCGATCCAGGTCGACAAAGCCCGTGGGCACGCCGGTCACGTCCATGGGGTTGTCGGCCATCTCCTGAACCCGGTCCAGCAAGTCCACCACCAGGGTGTCAAGCGACTGAAAGCCCTGCTTCATGCGCGAGCCTTCTTCGCCGATGGCCAGAATCTTCTGTTCGGCCTCGTCCAGAATCCGCTCCACCGTCTTGCCCTGCGGATTGAAGGCATTGGTGGCAATGTCATCGCTGGCAGTTACCAGCTTGCGCAAGATGCCGCGCTCGCGCACGATTTCCGCATAGCGGCGGATATTGGTGGCGCTGGGCACATATTGGGCCAGCTGGTTCAGATACAGCAGGCCACCGATTTCCTCGGCCTTGCCCATGCCCTGCAGGTGCTCGTACACCGTAATCACGTCTGCAGGCTTGCTGGCATTGATCAGCTTGGCAATCGCCTCGTAAATCAGCTTGTGCTCGTGGCGGTAGAAGTCACCCCCACCCAGCAAGTCACCTACCCGCTCCCAGGCACTGTTATCGAGCAGCAGACCGCCGAGCACGCTGGATTCGGACTCCATGGAGTGCGGCGGCACGCGCAGCTGCGCCACCTGCTGGTCCGCGATGGGCGGCACCGGCGCGAAAGCATCATCAAGATCAAGCGGGGGCATTACAGACGACATGAAATTCCTAGAGACAGCCTTGCATCGTAGCGGGAGGCAGAAGCTTAGTCACTCCAGGGTGACTATAAAAACAGGCGCAAGATATTGCCGCCAAAAACAAAAAACCGCCCGAAGGCGGCTTTTTGTCATCGCTGAAGAAACTTCAGGGATTAGGAGTGGTCGCCGTACACCGACACGGAGACTTCTGCAGCCACATCAGTGTGCAGAGCCACCACGACAGTAGCGTCGCCAACCATCTTCAGAGGACCGTTAGGCATACGCACTTGCGACTTGTTCACTGGGAAGCCGGCCTTGACCAGTTCTTCAGCGATGTCGGCATTGGTGATGGAACCGAACAAACGGCCATCAACGCCAGCCTTTTGCGTGATCTTCACAGCAGCGCCGTTGAGCTTTTCGCTCAGGGCTTGGGCAGCAGCCAGCTTTTCAGCAGCAGCCTTTTCCAGTTCCACGCGCTTGGCTTCGAATTCAGCCTTGGCAGCAGCCGTGGCGCGGCGAGCAGAGCCCGTAGGAATCAGGAAGTTGCGAGCGTAGCCGTCCTTGACCTTGACGATATCGCCCAGGTTACCCAGGTTAACAACCTTGTCGAGCAGAATGATTTGCATGTTCGTGCTCCTTAGATCTTGTGCTGGTCAGAGTAAGGAACCAGAGCCAGGAAGCGAGCGCGCTTGATGGCAGTGTTCAACTGACGTTGATAGATGGCGCGTGTACCAGTCAGACGTGCGGGCACAATCTTGCCGTTTTCGCCGATGAAGTCACGCAGGGTGTCCACATCCTTGTAGTCGATTTCTTCGACGTTGGCGACGGTGAAGCGGCAGAAGCGCTTGCGCTTGAACAGCAGCGACTGGGTGTTGCGCTTAGGACGCTTGTCCTTGTTGAATTTCTTGAACGTGGCCATTGCTGGACCTCTTGAAAATTAGTTTTGTTGAATGTCCTGAATGTGCAGAACCAGCATCTTGGTGTTACGCGGAGTTGCCAGAAAGCCTTGAAAGCTCCATTGACTACCCGGTGCCTGGCGGGCCAGCTTTTCAGCCAGCGGACCAAAGGCCACAGCCTTGACAGATGCCATCACGTTGCGTGCACTGCCGGCTTCCTGTTGCTGCGAACTGTGTTCGATACGCAAATCAAGGGCAGGCAATCCGGCGGGGGTGTAACGCAGAGCATTCAGCTCGGCGAGGGTTCCCGTCAAAGCAACGTGGTTTTGCACTCCTTCAGAGTTACTTGATGCTTAGGCGTGCTCGGCTTGATTAGCCTTGCGTGCTTCTTCGCGCTCAACCGTCTTCATCATGGAGGAAGGAGCTGTATCAGCCTTCTTCTTTTGAACAGTCAGGTGACGCAGCACTGCATCGTTGAACTTGAAGGCATGTTCCAGTTCAGCCATCACAGCCTGGTCGGCTTCGATGTTCAGGCACATGTAATGAGCCTTGGCGAGCTTGTTGATCATGTAAGCCAGCTGACGACGGCCCCAGTCTTCTTCGCGATGCACCTTACCGCCACCAGCGGCAATCATGCCCTTGTAGCGTTCCAGCATGGCGGGAACTTGCTCGCTCTGATCCGGATGGATCAACAAAATGATTTCGTAATGACGCATCACAACTCCTTTTGGGAAAACGCCGCCCACTGCGTCTTGTAGTGGTGCGGCAAGGCAAAACGTTAGATTCTAGCGTACCCGTCCAGTGTCTGTACACTTGAGGCCGCATAAACCCGGTGTTGCTGCCGGGGTAACCTCACCAGAGACCTTCTGGAATGCAGTCGCAGCACGGCAGCTGACAACTGCGCGCCCCATCACCCTGGCAAGGCTTGAAATTGTGCCTGCTATGCCTATCTGGTGAAGGAATCGTCTTTAGTTACTTGATTGAAGCCCTCTGACTATGTCTGAAAACAACAAACTCAACCCTTTGCACGACGCAGCCCCCGAGGAAATCGAGGCTGCCATGGCCGCCAATGCTTCGGACGAGGTGGAACGTCTGAAGGCCGAGCTGGAAGAACTCAAAGCCAAGAGCAGCGAACTGGCCGACCAGTACCTGCGCGCCAAGGCCGAAGCCGAGAATGTGCGCCGCCGCGCCGATGACGACGTGAGCAAGGCCCGCAAGTTCGGCATCGAAAGCTTTGCCGAAAGCCTGCTGCCCGTGTGCGACAGCCTGGACGCCGCTCTGGGCATCCAGAACGCTACGCCCGAGCAACTGCGCGAAGGCGCCGACGCTACCTTGCGCCAGCTGACGCAGGCCCTGGAGCGCAACAAGGTCATCGCCATCAACCCGGCCGCCGGCGAGAAGTTCGACCCTCACTATCACCAGGCCATCAGCATGGTGCCTGCCGAGCAGCCCGCCAACACCGTGGTGAGCGTGCTGCAAAAAGGCTACATGATTGCCGACCGCATTCTGCGCCCCGCCCTGGTGACAGTGGCCCAGAGCTAAAGCGGCGCCAGGTAACTTGTGCGGCGCAGCACAAATTTGTGAGTGACGGCTCTTGAAGCCGCCCGCAACGCCCACAAGTGACTAATCAAGCAAATATTCAACAAATTACGGAGAAAAACATGGGAAAAATTATCGGTATTGACCTGGGCACCACCAATAGCTGCGTGGCCATCATGGACGGCAACACCACACGTGTGATCGAGAACAGCGAAGGCGCTCGCACCACACCTTCCATCGTTGCCTATCAAGAAGACGGCGAAATCCTGGTCGGCGCATCCGCCAAGCGCCAGGCCGTCACCAACCCCCGAAACACCATCTACGCTGCCAAGCGTCTGATCGGTCGCAAGTTTGACGAAGCCGAAGTGCAAAAAGACATCGCTCTGATGCCCTTCCAGATCGTCAAGGCCGACAACGGCGACGCCTGGGTGCAAGTGCGCGACCAGAAGCTGGCCGCCCCCCAGATCAGCGCCGAAGTGCTGCGCAAGATGAAGAAGACCGCCGAGGACTTCCTGGGCGAGCCCGTGACCGAGGCCGTCATCACCGTGCCCGCCTACTTCAACGACGCTCAGCGCCAGGCCACCAAGGACGCTGGCCGCATCGCCGGTCTGGAAGTCAAGCGCATCATCAACGAGCCTACCGCTGCGGCTCTGGCCTTTGGCCTGGACAAGGCTGGCAAGGGCGACCGCAAGGTGGCCGTGTATGACCTGGGTGGTGGTACGTTCGACGTTTCCATCATCGAAATCGCCGACGTGGACGGCGAAAAGCAGTTCGAAGTGCTGTCGACCAATGGCGACACCTTCCTGGGCGGCGAAGACTTCGACCAACGCGTCATCGAGTACATCATCTCCGAGTTCAAGAAGGAACAAGGCGTTGACCTGTCCAAGGACGTGCTGGCCCTGCAACGCCTGAAGGAAGCTGCCGAAAAGGCCAAGATCGAACTGTCGAACTCGGCCCAGACCGACATCAACCTGCCCTACATCACGGCTGACGCTTCGGGTCCCAAGCACCTGAACATCAAGCTGACGCGCGCCAAGCTGGAATCGCTGGTGGAAGAGCTGATCGAGCGCACCATCGCTCCTTGCCGCACGGCCATCAAGGATGCAGGCATCTCCGTCTCCGACATCGATGACATCATCCTGGTCGGCGGTATGAGCCGCATGCCCAAGGTGCAGGAAAAGGTCAAGGAATTCTTCGGCAAGGAACCCCGCAAGGACGTGAACCCTGACGAAGCCGTGGCCGTGGGTGCTGCCGTGCAAGGCCAGGTGCTGGGTGGCGAGCGTTCCGACGTGCTGCTGCTGGACGTGACTCCTCTGTCTCTGGGTATCGAAACCCTGGGCGGCGTCATGACCAAGATGATCACCAAGAACACGACCATTCCTACGAAGTTCGCACAGACCTTCTCGACGGCCGAAGACAACCAACCCGCCGTGACCATCAAGGTGTTCCAGGGCGAGCGCGAAATGGCTTCGGGCAACAAGCTGCTGGGCGAGTTCAACCTGGAAGGCATCCCACCTTCGGGCCGTGGCATCCCTCAGATCGAAGTGACGTTCGACATCGACGCCAACGGTATCTTGAACGTCTCTGCCAAGGACAAAGCGTCCGGCAAGGAAAACAAGATCACCATCAAGGCCAACTCCGGCCTGTCGGATGAAGAAATCCAGAAGATGGTCAAGGACGCCGAACTCAACGCCGCCGACGACAAGAAGAAACTGGAACTGGTGCAAGCCAAGAACCAGGGTGAAGCTGCCGTCCACAGCGTGACCAAGAGCCTGGCCGAGCACGGCGACAAGCTCGATGCCGCTGAGAAGTCGGCCATCGAAGCTTCCGTGAAGGAACTCGAAGAAGCCTTGAAGGGCGAGGACAAGGACGCCATCGACGCCAAGACCACGGCTTTGATGACCACCAGCCAGAAGCTGGGCGAGAAGATGTATGCCGACGCACAAGCCGCTGCCGGCGGTGCGCAAGCCTCCGCTGCCAGTGCAGCCAGCGCCACCGGTGCATCCTCCGCCGCGGCCGACGACAACGTGGTCGACGCCGAAGTCAAGGAAGTCAAGAAGGACTAAGCGCGGGCTGGTTGTTGCCTGAGCACTGACCACTTGCCGCCGCGCCAGACTCTGACAAGGGGCTGGCGCGGCGTTCCTGTTCTATCCGACCGGAAACCAACATGTCCAAACGCGACTATTACGAAGTTCTGGGCGTTGCCAAAAACGCCTCGGACGAAGAAATCAAGAAGGCTTATCGCAAACTGGCGATGAAGCACCACCCCGACCGCAACCAGGGTGAAAAGGCCAAAGAGGCCGAAGAGCAGTTCAAGGAAGTCAAAGAGGCTTACGAGATGCTTTCGGACGGCCAGAAACGTGCGGCCTACGACCAGTACGGCCACGCGGGTGTGGACCCCAACCGAGGCATGGGTGGCGGCGAAGGCTTTGGCGGTTTTGCCGAAGCTTTTGGCGATATCTTTGGCGATATGTTCAGCCAGGGCCGTGGCGGCCGGGCCGGTGGTGGCCGTCAGGTCTACCGCGGCAACGATCTGAGCTATTCCATGGAAATCAGCCTGGAAGAAGCCGCCAAGGGCAAGGATGCGCAAATTCGCATTCCCAGCTGGGACAACTGCGACAACTGCCACGGCAGCGGCGCCAAGCCAGGCACCAGCGCCAAGACCTGCTCCACCTGCAACGGCATGGGCAGCGTTCAGATGCGCCAGGGCTTTTTCAGCGTGCAGCAATCGTGCCCGCACTGCCGCGGCACCGGCAAGATCATTCCCGAGCCCTGCACCAGCTGCGGCGGCCAGGGCAAGGTCAAGCGCCAGAAGACGCTGGAAGTGAAGATTCCTGCCGGCATCGACGACGGCATGCGCATTCGCTCCGCCGGCAACGGCGAGCCAGGCACCAACGGGGGACCGGCGGGCGATCTGTATATCGAGATCCGCATCAAGGACCACGATATCTTTGAGCGCGACGGCGACGATCTGCACTGCAATGTGCCGGTGAGCTTCATCACCGCCGCCCTGGGTGGCGAGATTGAAGTGCCCACGCTGCAAGGCAAGGCTGCAATTGACATCCCCGAAGGCACGCAGGCCGGCAAGCAGTTCCGTCTGCGCGGCAAGGGCATCAAGGGCATTCGCTCCAGCTACCCCGGCGATCTGTATTGCCACATCGTGGTGGAAACGCCGGTCAAGCTCACCGAGCACCAGCGCAAGCTGCTCAAGGAACTCGATGAGTCGCTGAAAAAAGGCGGCTCCAAGCACTCGCCCAGCGGCGAAAGCTGGACGGATCGCCTGAAGAGCTTCTTCAGCTAAACCGATTCCCAAACGGTAGCAAAAAGCCCGTAAGCCACCTAATTTCAGGTGATTTACGGGCTTTTTCTATATCCGCAAAGCGCTGACCGCTATCGAATTTGAATCAGATAAGACTCAGGATTCTTTGACCGGCTTCCACTGCTGCGCCTTGCGCTGCACGCGCACACGATCTACAGGCTTGAGCTCCTGCTGCGCCGCTTGCAGGCGCGATTGCAGCGAAGGATCTTTGAGCTGGGCCACCAGCAGCCAGAAATAGGCCTGCTCCGCGCTCTTCTCCACTCCCTGGCCGCTGGCATAGACCGCCGCCAGATTGGACTGGGCCAACGTATAGCCCTGCTTGGCCGAGCGCTCAAACCACTGGGCTGCACGGCCCATATCCTGCGGCACGCCCTGGCCGTTGGCATAGAGAAAGCCCAGCGTGGACTGTGCCGAGGCATTGCCCTGCTTGGCGGCTTTCTCCATCCACTGCGCAGCACGGCCCAGATCCTGGGGCACAACCACGCCTTCGGCATAAATCATGCCCACGTTGTACTGGGCATCGACCAGGCCTTGCTCCGCCGCTTTTTCGAACCAGCGCAGCGCCGCCTTGCCATCTTCCTTGGTGCCGCGGCCGCCAGACAGCATCACGCCCAGACTGTACTGACCCGTGGCCTCACCGCTTTCCGCCGAACGTTGAAACCACTCCAGGGCGCGCGCCTCATCCTTGGCCACACCGCGGCCTTCGGCATACATCAGACCCAGATTGTTCTGGGCAATGCCATCGCCTTGCTGGGCTGCCTTGCCATACCACTGGGCAGCCAACGCATCGTTGCGCACCACGCCACGCCCGTTGGCATACAACACGCCCAGATCCGACTGGGCAGGCGCAAAGCCCTGCTCTGCCGACTTTTGATATAGCTGCACGGTCTGCGACAGATCCTGGGGCAGGCCTCTACCAAAGCGATAGCGCGAACCCAATGCGTACTGGGCCTTGGCGTCGCCTGCGGCCACGGCCTGGCGCAAGGCGGCGATGTCTCTGGCCTCGTCCGGCGCTGCGGCATTCGGCGTGCTCGCAGGTTTGGCGGGCGTCCATTGCTCCAGGCCTGTTGGACCTGCCACGGCTGCGGCTGCACCTACGGCAGCGGCGCCAGCCACGGCGGCACGGCTACCGCGCGCCGGCTTGCCTTTGCGGCTATGGCCTTGCGCAGCGGTATCCCGTGCCCCAGGCTTGACGACCGGTTTGGCTGCGGCCTTGCCGGGCTTGGCGGCAGGTTTGGCCGATGAGCGGGAAGCACTGGAAGCATTGGCCTTGGCATTGACCGCCGTCTTGCCCTTGGCCTGCGCCGGCATGAAAGCGACAGAGCCCAGGGACAGAACCAAGGACAGAGAGATCGTCATCCAGCAGGCCGCAGGCTTGGCCTGGCGCGGGTTCACTTGGGTGCCTGCAGGGCAGGCCAGGGATTCCGGGCGATCCGGCGGCGGAGGGAAGGTAGCGGTCATAACTCACATTTTTGCAGCATATGCCTAAGGCAGCAGACCACTTTACCGAGGATTCACAGCTTGTTTCAGCTTTGTGTGCCCTGCCTCATGAAACAGGCTTGAAATCCCGCACCAACTCAATCAGGTCCAGCGCTTTCAGCTATGAAATTAAAGGTGATACCGCGGCCGCAGCAGCACAAGCAAGTCATCGCCAAACAGCAGGTAGCTCATCGTAAAATCATGACCCATTACCCAGCAAGGCATCGTGCTTGAAGATGGATAAACGATAATTTATCGGTAAAAATACACACAACTTCTCTAAACGAGAAGACTAAAGCCCCACCATGAAGAATTCAGAGCGCAGTTTTGCACGGCGCATAGACCTCACCTCCCTGCAGCTGTTTGTTGCCGTCTGCGAACTGGGCAGCATAGGCCGCGCCGCCGAGCGTGAGTTCATCGCCGCCTCGGCCGTGAGCAAGCGCCTGTCCGATCTCGAAGCCACCGTCGATACCGCCCTGCTGTACCGCCACAGCCGCGGCGTGACGCTGACGCCCGCTGGCGAGAGCCTGCTGCACCATGCACGCAATGTGCTGTATGGCTTGGAGCGCATGCAGGGCGAGCTCAGCGAGTACGCCGACGGCGTGCGCGGCCATGTGCGCATTCACGCCAATATGTCGGCCATCGTGCAGTTTCTGCCCGAAGACCTGGGCGTTTTTGCCCGCGAGCACAACCAGATCAAGATTGATCTGCAGGAGCATCTGAGCCCCGACGTGCTCAGCGCCGTGGCCGAAGGCACGGCCGACATCGGCATCTGCACTTTGGGCAACAACGGCGCAACCTCCGCCACCCAGACCACCGTACAACTGAGCCAGGGCAATGTGCAGCTGCAGCACCGCGCCTACCGCGAGGACAGGCTGGTCGTCGTCGTGCCCGAGCAGCATGCGCTGGCCGAACGCGAAAGCGTGGCCTTTGCCGAAGTGCTGGAATGGGACATCGTCAGCCTGCACGCCGGCTCCTCCATCAGCCTGACCATGCGCGCTGCTGCGGCCACCGCCGGCCATGCGCTGCACCAGCGCATCCAGGTCACCAGCCTGGACGCCATGTGCCGCATGATCGACAACGGCCTGGGCATTGGCCTGCTGCCTGACCGCGCTTTCGAGCTGATGCATGGCGTCGGCCATTTGCGCGCCGTGCACCTGAGCGATGACTGGGCCCGCCGCGAACTGCGTGTGGTGGCCCGCGACTTTGAAGCCCTGCCCGTGACCACACGCTTGCTGGTGGAACACCTGTGCCCAGCAGGCGCAGCGACAACAACACATAGCCCGGCTTGACGCGCTTACGCCGTACAAGCTTTCTCCACGATTACCCAACGACCACGAGACAACCATGGGACGCACCCTCTACGACAAGATTTTTGACGAGCACGTCATCCATACTGAAGAAGACGGCACCTCCATCCTCTACATCGACCGGCATCTGGTCCATGAAGTGACCAGTCCCCAGGCCTTTGAAGGCCTGCGCGTGGCCGGCCGCAAGCTGTGGCGCATCAGCTCCGTGGTGGCCACTGCCGACCACAACACGCCCACCACCGGCTGGGAGCGTGGCTATGACGGTATCGACGACCCGATCAGCAAAGAGCAGATCGTCACGCTCAACAGCAATATTGCCGAGTTTGGCTCGGCCGCCTTCTTCCCCTTCATGGACAAGGGCCAGGGCATTGTTCACGTCATGGGCCCCGAGCAAGGCGCAACCCTGCCCGGCATGACCGTGGTCTGCGGCGACAGCCACACCTCCACCCACGGTGCTTTCGGCGCGCTGGCCCACGGCATAGGCACATCGGAAGTCGAGCACGTGATGGCCACGCAGACGCTGCTGGCCAAGAAGGCCAAGAACATGCAGGTGCTGGTCAACGGCAAGGTTGCCCCCGGCGTGACCGCCAAGGACATCGTGCTGGCCGTAATCGGCAAGATCGGCACGGCCGGCGGCACGGGCTACACCATCGAGTTCGCGGGCGAAGCCTTCCGCGACCTGTCCATCGAAGGCCGCATGACCGTCTGCAACATGGCCATCGAAGCCGGTGCGCGCGCCGGCCTGGTGGCCGTTGACGAAAAGACCATCAACTACGTCAAGGGCCGCCCCCTGGCCCCCACGGGTGCCGAGTGGGATGCCGCCGTCGCCTACTGGAAGACGCTGCACTCCGACGCCGATGCGAAATTCGACCGCGTGGTGGAATTGAACGGCGCCGACATCGTGCCTCAGGTCACCTGGGGCACCTCGCCCGAGATGGTGCTGGGCATCGACGCCTGCGTGCCCGATCCCGACAAGGAAAAGGACAGCAACAAGCGCGGCGCCATCGAGCGCGCCCTGACCTATATGGCGCTGGAGCCCGGCAAGCCTTTGAACGACATCTTTGTGGACAAGGTCTTCATCGGTTCCTGCACCAACAGCCGCATCGAAGACATGCGCGAAGCCGCTGCCGTGGTCAAGAAACTGGGCCAGAAAGTGGCACGCAACATCAAGCTGGCCATGGTGGTGCCCGGCTCTGGCCTGGTCAAGGAGCAGGCCGAGCGCGAAGGCCTGGACGTGATCTTCAAGGCCGCCGGCTTTGAATGGCGCGAACCCGGTTGCAGCATGTGCCTGGCCATGAATGCCGACCGTCTGGAGCCCGGCGAGCGCTGCGCCTCCACCAGCAACCGCAACTTCGAAGGCCGACAAGGCGCCGGTGGCCGCACCCATCTGGTCAGCCCGGCCATGGCTGCTGCAGCCGCCATCCACGGCCACTTTGTCGATATCCGCAAGTTCGCCTAAACATCTTTGTGCAGCCAGAGCTACCATGAAGCCTTCTATCTCGATCCTCCTGATTGGCTTGGCCTTCACGCTGGCGGCCTGCAACACCGTCCAGGGCTTCGGCCAGGACGTGCAAAAGGCCGGTAACGCCCTTGAGCGCGCAGCGACGCGCTGACCCCAGAACACTGAGACTGCCATGCAAAAATTCACCGTGCACAAGGGCCTTGTCGCCCCCATGGACCGCGAAAACGTCGATACCGACGCCATCATCCCCAAGCAGTTCCTCAAGTCGATCAAGAAGACCGGCTTTGGCGTGAACCTGTTTGACGAATGGCGCTATCTGGACCAGCCCGGCCAGCCCGGCGTGCCCGAATCGGATCGCAAGCCCAACCCCGACTTCGTGCTCAACCAGCCGCGCTACAAAGGCGCATCCATCCTGATTGCGCGCAACAACTTCGGCTGCGGCTCCAGCCGCGAGCATGCTCCCTGGGCGCTGGATCAATACGGTTTTCGCGCCGTGCTGGCCCCCAGCTTTGCCGACATCTTCTTCAACAACTGCTTCAAGAACGGCCTGCTGCCCATCGTCTTGCCCGAAGCCGTGATCGAAGAGCTGTTCAACGCCGTCCATGCCTTCCCCGGCTACGAGCTGACCATCGATCTGGAGCGCCAGGTCATTGTTCGCCCCCAGGGCGAAGAGACTCCTTTCGACGTGATCGCTTTTCGCAAGTACTGCCTGCTCAACGGCTTTGACGATATCGGCCTCACGCTGCGCCATGAGGACAAGATCAAGGCCTTCGAAGCCGAGCGTCTGGCCACCAAGCCCTGGCTGGCACACACTCTGGTTCAGAAGTAACTATCAATAAATGAGCTGCTAGCGCATTGAATTCTTCATTTTCAAGATCGATTGAATCTGAAGTCTATGAATAATGGGCGTAAGCAGCTATTAAATTAAAAGGAACATCATGAAGATCGCAGTTCTGCCCGGAGACGGCATTGGCCCAGAAATCATTGCGGAAGCCGTCAAGGTTCTGAACGCTCTGAACCTGGACCTGCAAATGGAAACCGCCCCCGTGGGCGGCGCAGGTTACGAGGCTTCTGGCCACCCTCTGCCTCCCGCCACGCTGAAGCTGGCCCAGGAAGCGGACGCCATTCTGTTCGGCGCCGTGGGCGACTGGAAGTACGACACGCTGGACCGCCCTCTGCGCCCCGAGCAAGCCATTCTGGGCCTGCGCAAGGCGCTGGGCCTGTTCGCCAACTTCCGTCCCGCCATCTGCTACAAGGAACTGACGCACGCCTCCAGCTTGAAGCCCGAGCTGGTTGCCGGCCTGGACATCCTGATCATCCGCGAGTTGACGGGCGACATCTATTTCGGCCAGCCACGCGGCCGCCGCACGGCACCGGACGGTCATTTCCCCGGTTCCGAAGAAGCTTTCGACACCATGCGCTACTCGCGCCCCGAGATCGAGCGCATTGCCCACGTGGCCTTCCAGGCCGCCCAAAAACGCGACAAGCGCGTGACCAGCGTGGACAAATCCAATGTGCTGGAAACCTTCCAGCTGTGGAAGGACGTGGTCACCGAAGTCGCCAAGCAATACCCCGATGTGGCGCTGGACCATATGTACGTGGACAACGCGGCCATGCAGCTGGTCAAGGAACCCAAGCGCTTTGACGTGGTGGTCACCGGCAATATGTTCGGCGACATCCTCTCCGACGAAGCCTCCATGCTGACCGGCTCCATCGGCATGCTGCCCTCGGCATCGCTGAACGACAAAAAGCAAGGCCTGTACGAACCCAGCCACGGCTCGGCCCCCGACATCGCCGGCAAGGGCATCGCCAATCCGTTGGCCACCATCCTGAGCGCCGCCATGATGCTGCGCTTCAGCCTGGGCCAGGAAGCGGCCGCTCTGAAGATCGAAGCTGCCGTGCAACAAGTGCTGGCCGACGGCCTGCGCACCGCCGACATCTACAGCGAAGGCACGACCAAGGTCAGCACCGCCCAGATGGGCGACGCCGTGGTCAAGGCTCTGGCCTCGGTATAAGGCTCAGGCACCGCTGAACGGATGGGCGCATAGGCGCCCCTCCGTTCAGCAGCAGCGGGACCACCGTGCTGATTGATGCGGTTTCAAGGCATAAATCAGCAAAACGTCAAAATTAATATAGATTTTTCGTCGAATTGACGAATACATTTATCATTTTTAACGAAGAGTGATTTCAGCAGATTGGCTAGAATCACTGCACTTATGTTTGCCACACGCCTTTTCATCACTGAAATCACAACACCTGCTGCTCAAGCCGGTGTGGACGCGTGCGCAATCACCATTAAGACGATTACCGGCTGACCCAGCCCGGTTCGTCGTGCGCCCTTTCCGGCCAGACGAGCCGGACGAAGCAGTCTCAAGCTACTGTTTTCAATACTGAAAGGGCGTTTCAAATGAGCAAGCAACTAGTGGGTTTGGTGGGCTGGCGCGGCATGGTCGGTTCCGTGCTGATGGACCGCATGCAAGCCGAAGGCGACTTCGAGCTGATCGAGCCTGTGTTCTTCTCCACCTCCAATGCCGGCGGCAAGGCTCCGGCCATGGCCAAGACCCACACCCAGCTCAAGGATGCCAACGACATCGCCGAACTGGCAAAGTGCGACGTCATCATCACCTGCCAGGGCGGTGACTACACCAAGGACGTATTCCCCAAGATCCGCGCCGCCGGCTGGAATGGCCACTGGATTGATGCCGCATCTTCGCTGCGCATGGAAGACAACGCCGTCATCGTGCTGGACCCCGTCAACGACGACCTGATCAAGACCAAGCTGGCCGCTGGCGGCAAGAACTGGATTGGCGGCAACTGCACCAACTCCATCTTGCTGATGGGCCTGGGCGGCCTGTTCAAGGCCGGTCTGGTGGAGTGGGTCTCCTCCATGACCTACCAGGCGGCATCGGGCGGCGGCGCCAACCATATGCGCGAACTGCTCAAGGGCATGGGCGTGGTCCACGCTGCCGTGGCCGACGAGCTGGCCACGCCGGCTTCCGCGATTTTGGAAATCGACCGCAAGGTTGCCACCACCATCCGCGAAGACGTGCCCACCGAATTCTTCGGCGCCCCTCTGGCCGGCGGCCTGATCCCCTGGATCGACGCCCAGCTGGACAACGGCCAGTCCAAGGAAGAGTGGAAGGGCCAGGCCGAAGTCAACAAGATCCTCGGCACCGAAGCCACCATCCCCGTGGACGGCCTGTGCGTGCGCATCGGCGCCATGCGCTGCCACAGCCTGGCCCTGACGCTCAAGCTCAAGAAGGATCTGCCTCTCGAGGAGATCGAAGCACTGATCAAGAACGGCAACCCCTGGGTGAAGTTCGTGGCCAACGAGCGTGCTCTGACCGTCAAGGAATTGACGCCAGCCGCCACCACCGGCGGCCTGGAAGTGGCTGTGGGCCGCGTGCGCAAGCTCAATATGGGCCCAGAGTATGTGTCGGCCTTCGTGATCGGCGACCAGCTGCTGTGGGGCGCTGCCGAGCCTCTGCGCCGCATGCTACGCATTTTGCTGGCCGCCTGATTGCTGCCTCCAACCATCTGATGCCCATCCGGGCTAGGCTCTGATTCGCCACGCGGATTTGAGCCAGCACAAACAGCGCCATGTCATCGTCCAGATGCATGGCGCTTTTTCTTGACTTGGCCGCCGCTGCGGCACAATCTCAGCCATGTAACATGGCAGAAACAGCCCAGGCTTTGACTCTGCCGGCTCCATCTGCACCGCTGCACAGCAGCCAGCACCGATACACTGGCTTGTATCTCGTTGCCATTCGGCAACATTCCTCTGTTTCACCTACCAGGCTTTTGCTCACAATGCGATAGCGTGGTTGACAATGCAAACCACGTACCCGGCTCAACGAGACTCTCTTTGAAACCGGGTAAATTTCAATTACAAATGTGCATGGATGAGTCTGGCCAAAAGAAAAAGATTGCTCGCCCGATTGCACATATCAACGCTTGATGCCCTATGCAACGCTGGAAACTCTCTGCGCTCGCCGCTGCGACCCTTGCCTTCTCAGGCTTAACTTCCTCTAACGCATGGGCACTCGCACTGGGCCGTATCACCGTACAGTCCGCCCTCGGCGAACCGCTGCGCGCCGAAGTCGAGATTCCTCAGCTGACCTCTGCCGAAGCCGACAATCTGCAGGCCAGCATTGCCTCGCCAGCTGCTTTCCGTTCCCAGGGCGTGGAGTACTCAGGCATTGCCAGCTCCGTGCGCATCAAGGTGCAAAAGCGCGCCAATGGCACGGCCGTGCTCCAGCTGAGCAGCTTCCAGCCGGTCAACGATCCTTTTATTGATCTGGTCATCGATGCCAACTGGACGTCCGGCAATCTGCAGCGCAGTTACACCCTGCTGCTGGACCCGCCCGCCGCCCGCCGCCCGGCTCCCGTCGTCACGGCAGCAGCCCAGACCTCGGCTCCTGAAGTGGCCCCTCGTCCCCGCCCCATCCCACCGCTGGCTGCAGAGCGGCCAATCGAGCGCGCCGCAGCCTCCTCTTTGCGCAACAAGCGCGGCAGCGAGGAAAATACCCCGCGCAAGCGCGCAGCGGAAACGGCTTCACCAGCTGCACCGGCTTCGGGCGAGAAGAGCATCAAGATCAAGCCAGGCGACACCGCCAGCCGACTGGCTGCCCGCTATCGTCCCGCAGGCGTTTCCCTCGATCAGATGCTGGTCGCCATGCTGCGCAGCAGTCCGCAGGCATTTGTCAACGACAACGTGAACCAGATGCGCAGCGGCGCCGTGATCGAAATGCCCGACGCAGGAGCGGCCAAGGCCACATCGCCGCGCGAAGCACGCCAGATCCTGGCGGCCCAGTCGCGCGACTTCAACGAGTTCCGCCGCCTGCTGGCAGGCGCTGCGCCAGCAGTGCCCGTGGAAGCGGCAAGCCGCACGGCGTCGGGCCAGGTCCAAGCTCAGGTGCAGGATGCCAAGCCCGGCACGGCCGCTCCCGACAAGCTCACCCTGTCCAAGGGCGCCGTCAAAGCCGTGGCCGAGGACGAGAAGCTGGCCCAGCAAAAGCAATCGGCAGACCAGTCCAACCGTGTCGATGAGCTCAAGCGCAATATCGCCGAACTGAACCAGATTGCCGCGGCAAGCAAGCCCGACGGTGTTCCTGCCACTGGAGCAGTTGCAGACCCTGCTGCGCCGACCACCGCCGCAACAGAAGGCACCAAACCGGCTGTAGCCCAGGATCCATCTGCGACTGCAGCTACCGGAAATGCAGCACCTGCCGGTAATGCAGCCGCCACTGACGGTAGCGCGCCAACGGCGACGCCTGCGCCCAAGCCTGCCCCCGTGGCGGCACCAGCTCCCGCCCCGGCCGAACCCGGTTTTATCGACAACCTGCTGGCAGACCCCACGATCCCGCTGGCAGGTGCGGCCATTCTGGCCATGCTGCTCGGTTATGGCGGCTACCGCGTGGCACAGCGCCGCAAGGCTGCAGCCGTCACGGGCGACAGCACGCTGATCGACAGCCGACTCGACTCCTTTTTTGGCAGCAGCGGCGGCCAGCGCGTGGATACCGGCATCAGCAGCCAGATGTCGGGCCATTCCATGCATTACTCACCCAGCCAGCTCGACGCCGGCGATGTGGACCCCCTGGCCGAAGCCGATGTGTACCTGGCCTACGGCCGTGATCTGCAGGCCGAGGAAATCCTCAAGGAAGCGCTGCGCAGCACTCCGAATCGCCTGGCCCTGCATCAAAAGTTGGGCGAGATCTATGCCAAGCGCCACGACCGCCTGTCTTTTGAGGCAACGGCCAACCATGTCTACGCCCTGACCCAAGGCCAGGGTGTGGAATGGCAGCGTCTGTCCGATCAAGGCCGCATCCTCGATCCCGACAACGCCCTCTACCAGCCCGGCGGCAGCCCCCAGCCCCGCTCCGCAGCCAGTGCTCAGGCGTTCATGCCCTCCCAGTTCTCGGCGACCGAACCCGCATCGACTCAGATGGGCCGCGTTGCGGCCGCCACGGCAGTGACGGCTGCGGGAGCCGCCGGCTTGGCTGCCGCCCACCAGACGCGTCAGTCCGGCTATCAGCCACCCCACGATGACCGTGAAGGCCCTGCCACCTTGCCGTTGGACATGGATCTGGGCATGGACCTGGATCTGCCCGGCGGTCTGGCCGATGCCAGTCTTTCGTCGCAGCCAATGCCTATGGAAGCCCATATTCCTCAGCCCAGCGCTCAGGACTTTGACGCTCTGGAGTTCAGCGACTCCCGGCCCGCAGCCCAGCCCCCTGTGGCAAGCCTGCCCACACCGGCCGCACCCACTGCCGACAACAGCCTGAACATGGATTTTTCGGCAATGGAGGCCTTCACGCCACCGACCGCGCCCGCCGACAACAGCCAGGCTTTTGCCGCCACCTCGCTGGACGCGCTGGAATTCGATCTGGACAGCTTCACCCTGCCACAGACCGCGCCCGCAGCAGAAACCCGCGCTCCTGGCCTGACCGAAGAGCGCGCAACCGAACAGCAGCCTCTGGAGCCAGCCAAAGACCCGGTTGCCAACAGCCATATCATGGACTTCGATCTTGGCGGTCTGAGCCTGGATTTGGGCGGTGGCCCCGCCTCCAGCCCCGCGCTGACCGCAGTGGCTGCCGCGCCGACTGCACCTGAAGACCCCTTGGCCACCAAGCTGGCCCTGGCCGAGGAATTCAATGCCATTGGCGATGCGGACGGTGCGCGTACACTGATAGAAGAAGTGATTGCCGAAGCCCACGGCGATCTCAAGACCAAGGCCCAGAGCCTGCTCTCCCAGATTGGTTGAAATTTGATGTATTTGAACCCCGCGCCAGGGGCATTGCCATGCGCATAGCTCTTGGCGTCAGCTACAACGGTCAGGCCTACAACGGCTGGCAAAGCCAGTCCTCAGGCAACACCGTACAAGACAAACTCGAAGCGGCCCTGGGCCGCTTTGCTACTGAAAAAGTCTCCACCGTCTGCGCCGGCCGCACCGATGCCGGCGTCCACGGCCTCATGCAGGTGGTGCACTTTGACACCGAGCTGGAGCGTGCCCCCTATTCCTGGGTGCGCGGCACCAACACCTTTCTGCCGCCCGATATCGCCGTGCAATGGGCTCACCCCGTCGCTGAAGACTTTCACTCGCGCTTTTGCGCCACCGGCCGCCGCTACGCCTATGTGCTGCTGCAGTCGCCCGTGCGCCCCAGCGTGGAAGCCGGCCGCGTGGGCTGGATGTTCTACCCTCTTGATGGCGAGGCCATGCAGCAAGGGGCCAGCTACCTGCTGGGCGAACACGACTTCAGCTCGTTTCGCGCCTCGGCCTGCCAGGCCAAGAGCCCGGTCAAGACGCTGTACGACATCCGCATCACGCGCCGCCTGATCAGCGGCGGCTCTCAGGCAGCGGCCAGCGCCATGCGCCCCGGCGACGAGCCCATGGAATGTTGCTACTGGCGTTTCGAGTTTGACGGCAGCGCGTTCCTGCACCACATGGTGCGCAACATCATGGGCTGCCTGATCAATATCGGCCAGAAGCAATGCCCGCCCGAGTGGATGCAGCAGGTGCTGGATGCCCGCTCGCGCGATGCCGCCGCCCCCACCTTCGCACCGGATGGTCTTTATTTCCTCGGCCCCATGTATGAGGAAAAATGGGGCCTGCCCACCCGTACGGCGGCCTATGACTGGCTGCCCTGACGCCATGCACAGCACACAGCACCGAACCCGAATCAAGATCTGCGGCCTCACCCGCGAAGAGGACGTGGATGCCGCCGTGGCCGCCGGAGCAGACGCCATAGGCTTTGTGCTCTACGCCCCAAGCCCGCGCGCCGTATCGGTGGCACGCGCCGCCGAGCTGGCCAGGCGCCTGCCGCCTTTTGTCACGCCCGTGCTGTTGTTCGTCAACGAGACTGCTTTCAATGTGATAGCTGCTTGCGCAGAAATACCGGGCGCTTGCGTGCAATTTCACGGTGATGAATCGCCCGAGCAATGCCAGACAGCCACCCAGGCTACCCGGGCATGGATGCGGGCCGCCCGCATACCCCTTGGGGATGACGCCAAGCAGTTCGACCTCGTAGAATATGCCCAACGATATTCACAAGCCCAGGCCATCCTGCTCGACGCCCATGTCGACGGTTATGGCGGAGGCGGAAAAACATTCAATTGGTCACTCCTGCCAACAAGCGTCGCCTCTCACCTCGTTTTGTCTGGTGGACTCACGCCTGCAAACGTGACCGATGGCATCTTGCAAGTGCGCCCTCGCGGGCTGTCGCTGGCCGTTGATGTGAGCTCTGGTGTCGAGGCCGACGGCCCCGATGGCAAGCCACTCAAGGGCATCAAGGACGCCCACAAGATTCACCGCTTCATCGCTGCCGTGCGCGCAGCGGATGCCCCAAATTTGCAGACGACACATGTTTGAATACCAATTCCCCGACGCCCACGGCCACTTCGGCCACTACGGTGGCAGCTTTGCCAGCGAAACCCTGACCCACGCCCTTGTCGAGCTGCGCGAGGCCTATGCCAAGTACCAAAACGACCCGGCCTTCATTGCCGAGTTCCAGTCCGAGCTGGCCCACTATGTAGGCCGTCCCTCGCCCGTCTATCACGCCTCGCGCATGTCGCGCGAGATGGGCGGCGCGCAGATCTATCTCAAGCGCGAGGACCTCAACCACACCGGCGCCCACAAGATCAACAATGTGATCGGCCAGGCCATGCTCGCCAAGCGCATGGGCAAGCCGCGCATCATTGCCGAGACCGGTGCCGGTCAGCACGGCGTGGCCACGGCCACCATCTGCGCCCGCTACGGCCTGGAATGCATCGTCTACATGGGTGCCGAGGACGTGAAGCGTCAAAGCCCCAATGTCTACCGCATGAAGCTCTTGGGCGCCACCGTCGTGCCCGTGGAATCGGGCAGCAAGACCTTGAAGGACGCCCTCAACGAAGCCATGCGCGATTGGGTGGCAAATGTGGACAACACCTTTTATATCATTGGCACGGTGGCCGGTCCCCACCCCTATCCCATGATGGTGCGCGACTTCCAGAAAGTCATTGGCGACGAGTGCCTGACGCAGATGCCCGAGTTTCTGGGCCCCGATCAGCAACCCGACGCCGTGGTGGCTTGCGTGGGCGGCGGCAGCAATGCTATGGGCATCTTCTACCCATACATCCCCTACGAGAACACCCAGCTAATCGGCGTGGAAGCCGCCGGTGAAGGCCTGGAGAGTGGCAAGCACTCGGCCTCGCTGCAAAAAGGCAGTTCGGGCGTGCTGCACGGCAACCGCACTTTCATCCTGCAAGATGAAAACGGCCAGATCACCGAAACCCACTCCATCAGCGCCGGCCTGGACTACCCCGGCGTGGGCCCGGAACACGCCTGGCTGCAGGAGCTCGGCCGTGCCCAGTACGTTGGCATTACCGACCAGGAAGCGCTGGACGCCTTCCACTACCTGTGCCGCGCCGAAGGCATCATTCCCGCGCTGGAATCCAGCCATGCCGTGGCCTATGCCATGAAGCTGGCCAAGACCATGCGTGCCGACCAATCCATTCTGGTCAGTCTGTCCGGTCGTGGCGACAAGGACATCGGTACCGTGGCCGACCTCTCGGGGGCCGAATACTTTGACCGCCCCTCCATGCGCGGCCTCACCGTCAAGGGTGGGCCAGCGCATGACGCCGCCAAGACAGCCCACGGCACCAGCGCTGCGGGAGGAAACAACAAGCTATGAGCCGCATCACCACCACTTTTGACGCACTGCAGGCCGAAGGCCGCAAGGCCTTGATTCCCTACGTCACGGCAGGCTTTCCGTTCGCTGCCATCACGCCCTCCCTCATGCACGGCATGGTGGAGGCCGGTGCCGATGTGATCGAGCTGGGCATTCCCTTCTCCGACCCCATGGCCGACGGTCCCACCATCCAGCGCGCGGGCGACCGCGCCATCGCCAACGGCGTGGGTCTCAAGCAGGTGCTGGCCTATGTGGCCGAGTTCCGCCAGAAGAACACCACCACGCCCGTGGTGCTGATGGGCTATGCCAATCCGGTGGAGCGCTACGACCAGATCCACGGCGAAGACGCTTTCGTCAACCAAGCCGCCCAGTCCGGCGTGGACGGCATGCTGATCGTGGACTACCCGCCCGAAGAGTGCGAAGAGTTCGCCGCCAAGCTCAAGGCCCGCGACATGGACCTGATCTTCCTGCTGGCCCCCACCAGCACCGAAGAGCGCATGCAGCAGGTGGCGCGCGTGGCCAGCGGCTATGTGTACTACGTCTCGCTCAAGGGCGTGACAGGCTCCGGCACACTGGACACGGCCGCCGTGGAAGCCATGCTGCCCCGCATCCGCCAGCATGTCAGCATTCCCGTGGGCGTGGGTTTTGGCATCCGCGATGCCCAGACCGCCCATGCCATCAGCCGTGTCGCCGATGCCGTCATCATCGGCAGCCGCATCATCGACCTGCTCGACAACCAGCCGCACGAGAAGATCGTGCCCCTGGCAATAGACTTCCTGCGCGGTGTGCGTAAGGCTCTCGACGCATAATGCTGCCCTGAAATCAGCCTCCCCCCTGAGCGGCATTGCCGCTTCCCCCTTGAAGGGGGACGACAGCCTCGCAGCGGGGCGGCCCTTGCTCGCTGTCCCTGACCGGGATTGCGCCAGTGCCTGCGCCGCGCCACTCTCATGGGTTGCAGGTGGCGCCCAGTGCAGTGGAAACTGAAAAGGAAACAACCATGTCTTGGCTTGAAAAACTTCTGCCTGCCAAAATCCAGCAGACCAACCCGACGGAACGCGTACAGCAGATTCCCGAAGGTCTGTGGATCAAATGCCCCAGCTGCGAAAGCGTGCTGTACAAGACCGATCTGGAAAAGAACCAGAACGTCTGCCCTACTTGCGGCCATCACCACCGCATTGGCGCGCGCGCGCGCCTGAACCATTTCCTCGATGCTGAGGGCCGTTACGAAGTCGGCCAGGAAGTCATTCCTGTCGATCCGCTCAAGTTCAAGGACAGCCGCAAGTACCCCGAGCGACTGAAGGAAGCGCTGGAGAACACCGGCGAGACCGATGCCCTGATCGTCATGGGCGGCTCGGTCAAGAGCATCAATGTGGTCGTGGCCTGCTTTGAATTCGACTTCATGGGCGGATCCATGGGCTCCGTGGTCGGCGAGCGCTTTGCCCGCGGCGTGGAAACCGCCATCGAGCAAAAAGTGCCCTTCATCTGCTTTACGGCCACCGGTGGTGCCCGCATGCAGGAAGGCCTGCTCTCACTGATGCAAATGGCCAAGACCAATGCGGCGCTGACCCGCTTGGCCAAAAAAGGCCTGCCCTACATCTCGGTGCTGACCGACCCCACCATGGGTGGCGTCTCTGCCGGCTTTGCCTTCATGGGCGATATCGTGATTGCCGAACCCAAGGCCTTGATCGGCTTTGCCGGCCCCCGCGTGATCGAGACCACCGTGCGCGTCAAGCTGCCCGAAGGCTTCCAGCGCGCCGAGTTCCTGCAGGAAAAAGGTGCTGTTGACATGATCGTGGACCGCCGCGAACTGCGCGACCGCGTTTCCAGCTCGCTGGCCATGCTGCAGCGCCTGCCTGCCGACGCAGTGGAATAAGCCACAGCGCTAGCAAAAACAAAGCGGCCCGCGCAGATTCTGTCTGCGCGGGCCGCTTTTTTATGCTCAGACCAGGCTTACAGGCCTGTGCTGACAATGGCGCGCAAGCCCCAGGCCTGCACATAGGTCAGCACCATCAGCAGCACCTGCAGTGCAATCAGACCGATCAAGGCCGAGAAATCCACGTTGCCGACCAGGGGCACCAACTTGCGGATCGGTTTGAGCAGCGGATCGGACAGACGCTGCAGCACGCCGGCAATCGGCGAATAAGGCTGGACCCAGGACAGGATGGCAAACACCAGCAAAATCCCCATCAGTCCCGACAAGGCCACTTTGGCCAGAGCGCAGAGCGCCAGCCAGGGCAAGGCCAACACCGAGCCTGCAGCCCCCGTGAGCAGCCACAGCAGCAGCATCTGCACCAGCACCAGCAAGATGGCGGCCAGCAGGCTGGGCATATCCCAGCGTCCCTTGCTGGAAAACGCTTTGCGCAGCGGCAGAACAATCCAGTCGGTCAGGGCAAAAACCAGCTGGCCCACGGGATTGCCGAACGGCACCCGCTGCTGTTGCATGTACAGGCGCAGCAGACAGGCGCCGCTGATCAGGCCAACAACAATGTCCAGCACAAAGGTAAGAATCTCAAACAGCATGGAAGGTGTTCAGTCCAAAGAAGTGAAAGGCGGTAGCGCCGGTTCCATGGGATGATAGCTGCCCACCATGACCGATAGCATCACCCTGCATTCTCTGCCCCTGTTCCCCCTGGGCACCGTGCTGTTTCCCGGCGGCCTGCTCAGCCTGCGCGTGTTCGAGGTGCGCTATCTGGACATGATCCGCAAATGCCAGGTGGCCAAGGCACCGTTTGGCGTGGTGGCCTTGCAAGCCGGGCAGGAGGTACGCAAACCCGGCGCCCAGCCCGAACAGTTGCACCCCGAGGGCGTGCTGGCCCAGCTCGTGCAGCTTGACAGCTCCCAGCCCGGGCTGATGCAGCTGCAATGCCGGGGAGAACAGCGCTTTCATATCGCCAGCAGCTGGCAACTGCCCCACGGTCTGTGGGTAGCCGATGTGCAATTGCTGGCCGATGACCCGCAGGTCGCCATCCCCGACCATCTGCGCACTGTGGCCCGCGCCCTGGCCCAGGTGCTGCAACAGCTGCGCGCACGGGCACAAGACCCTGACCACAGCCTGCAGCCCACGCCGCAGCAGCTGGACGATTGTGCCTGGGTGGCCAACCGCTGGGCCGAGCTGCTACCGCTGCCGATCCTGGTCAAGCAGCAGCTGATGACGCTGGACAATCCCTTGCTGCGCCTGGAGCTGGTGGCCGATGTGCTGGAAAAAAGCGGCATTGGTGCCTCTGACGAGGATTGAAGTAAATAATTCGGTTAAAAAACCTTTCACCCCCTTTATTTACAAGCATATGCAGCTATGAATAAAGGAGTTATCAAGCCAGCGCAGCGGTGCTTGAAACCGGGCATACCGCAGTCACTTCACGCCCATTTGCCACAGCTGCGCCCGGCCGGCGTCAAAAAACTTAAAATCGCAGGTTTTGGGCCGCTACTGGCGACCCATCCGCCCACTTTTTTGGTCTTCAACCGGCGTTTGACGCTGGCGCTCTCATTTTCATGACTGAACAAAACACCTCTTCCGCGGTAGAAAACACCGCCCCTCAGGACGAAAACAAACTCATCGCTGAGCGCCGCGAAAAACTCAAAGCCTTGCGCGAACACGCCAAGGCCCAGGGTGTTGCCGCTTTCCCCAACGACTTCAAGCCCGCCGACCGTGCTGCAGCCCTGATTGCCGCCCACGCCGAGCAGGCGCCTGAAGCCCTGGAAGCCGCAGCCGTCACCGTCAGCGTAGGCGGCCGCATGATGCTCAAGCGCGTCATGGGCAAGGCCAGCTTTGCCACGATTCAGGACTCCACTGGCCGCATCCAGCTGTATGTGACCCGCGACGCCGTGGGCGAAGAGCTGTATGCCGACTTCAAGAAGTGGGACCTGGGCGACATCATCGGCGCCGAAGGCGTGCTGATGAAAACCAAGACCGGCGAGCTGTCGATCAAGGTCACCCAGATCCGCATGCTCACCAAGAGCCTGCGCCCCATGCCGGACAAGTTCCACGGCATGGCCGACCAGGAACAGAAGTACCGCCAGCGCTACGTCGATCTGATGATGGACGATGAAGCCCGTACCCGCTTCATCGCCCGCAGCAAGGCCGTAGCCGGTCTGCGCGACTTCATGGTGCAAAACGGCTTCCTGGAAGTCGAGACCCCCATGCTTCACCCCATCCCTGGCGGTGCCAACGCCAAGCCGTTTGTGACGCATCACAACGCGCTGGACCAGGAAATGTACCTGCGCATTGCGCCCGAGCTGTACCTCAAGCGTCTGGTGGTCGGCGGTTTTGAGCGCGTGTTCGAAATCAACCGCAACTTCCGCAACGAAGGCATCTCGGTACGCCACAACCCCGAGTTCACCATGATGGAGTTCTACGCGGCCTACTGGAACTACCGCGACCTGATGGACTACACCGAAGCGCTGATCCGCGATGCGGCACAAAAGGCCGTGGGCACGCTGCACCTGACTTACGGCGGCAAGGCCGTAGATCTGGAAGCACCGTTCGAGCGCCTGACCATTGTGGAAGCCATCGTCAAGTACACCGAAGCCGGCGACAACGTCACCGACCGTGAATGGCTGACCAATGCCCTGAAGAAGCTGGGCATGAAGGAAGAAAAGGACAAGCTGTCCACCCGCACCCTGGCCAGCCTGCAGGTGCTGTACTTCGAGGAAGTGGTCGAAGAGAAGCTGTGGAACCCCACCTTCATCATGGAGCACCCCACCGAAATCTCGCCTCTGGCACGCGCCAACGACGAGCGCCCCGAAGTGACCGAGCGCTTTGAGCTCTACATCACTGGCCGCGAATTCGGCAACGGTTTCTCGGAGCTCAACGACGCCGAAGACCAGGCTGCGCGTTTCAACGCTCAGGTCAACGCCAAGGACAGCGGTGACGACGAAGCCATGTACTACGACCATGACTTTGTGCGCGCTCTGGAATACGGCATGCCTCCCACCGGCGGCTGCGGCATCGGCATTGACCGCTTCATGATGCTGCTGACGGACAGCGCCAGCATCCGCGACATCATCCTCTTCCCCGCGCTGCGTCGCGAAAGCTGATCCGACGCCTTGAACGGCGCCTTCACTAGAACCTAACAGGAGACTTCATACCCGACTTGTCATTGACAAGACAACGGGTATGAAGCCGCCTGTTGTCATTTCTGCGCATACCCCCAGGCATTCCGGGCCGGACTGCGGCTTCAATAGCCCGATGCAGGCCATGGCTATACTGCCTCGCATGCACATTCCTCAATACTGGGCACAGGTCAGACTGCGTCACCAGACCGGCATCCGCCATGGTGCCAGTGTTCAGCGCTGGGGCTGGTCCGACAACAGCCAGATGGATGCCGAGGCCCATGCCCGCCAGCGTGCCCAGCAAGCACTGGATGCCTTGCTCAACGCGGACAGCGCCCGGCCGCTGGACGCGGGCTTTGAACGTATGGAATGGCGCGGCGAATATGGACTCAATGGCGCCACCCCCATTCGGGAGGAGGTACTGGAGCGCCGCGACGAGACCGTGATGACGCGCAACAGCTATGGTGCGCACTGCCTCAATACGGAGCATGTGGCGATTGCCGACGTGGATTTTCCGGCCACCAGACCGGGACCTGGCTTTCCCGTCAAATCCCTGATGCTTTTAGCCATTGCGCTTCCCTGGCTATGGCTTACGCCGCTGGCCTGGAGTGCGGCGTTGCTGGCCCTCATGGTCGTGACCGCCATGACGGGCTTGTTTTTCATCGCCCAGCTCAAAAAATGGCTGGCATGGCGCCAGCGCCAACAGTCGGAACAAGGGGCAGCCTCTGCCGCAGACCAGGCCATGGCCCGGGTGCAGCAGACCGTGTCCAGGCACCCGGACTGGGGGTTGCGCGTCTACCAGACACCCAAGGGCCTGCGCATCATCGTCACCCACGCCACCTGGGACTATCAGGCACCTGAAGTGCAAATTTTGTTCAAGGAACTGGGCGTCGATCCTTTGTATGCCATGCTGTGCGAGAGGCAGCAGTGCTTTCGCGCGCGGGTAAGCGCCAAGCCCTGGCGCATGGGCATGAGCGGCCTGTCCAGCACGGAGCGACGCTGGCCTTTGCCTCCCGAGCACCTGCAGGCACGCCGGCAATGGACTCTGGAATACGAGAAAAAAGCCACCCAGTTCGCGGCCTGCCAGTTTTTGGAACAACTGGGCAATCCCGTGCTCTGCGTTCAGGCACAGAGCTTTGTTCAATGGCACGATACGGCTTGCAAGGCCCAGAGTTCCCTGCCGCTGGCGTGAGGCGCGTCTTACATACGCAAGAGAAAATATCGCGTATAAGGTAACAACCTCTTACGTTTTCCCCATACGTTTCGCTGGCGCGTCTCCCGACGATTCATACCTTCACAGGATTTCGAGCAAACCCAGCCCATGACAGCCTCATCTCTCACTGCCTCAACCAATCCGGCCATTGAGTCTACGGGCGCACGTTTTTCTTCGCCCGATGCCCCGACGCCGTTTTCCGTGCTTGTGGTGGAAGACCAGCCTTCCATGCGCTCTGCGCTGGTGGCAGAACTGAAATCTGCGGGGGTCTCTCAAGTCCTTGAAGCCGAGAATGGCCGTACGGCACTGGCCCTGTTCCGTAGCGAACGGCCCGATCTGGTGCTGCTGGACATTCGCCTACCCGGCGAAGACGGCTACTGGGTGGCCCGCCAGTTGCGCGAGGCCGAGCCCGGCGAATGGACGCCCATCATCTTTCTCTCCGGCCTGGATAACGATCTGGACGTCTGGCGCGGAATCGAGGCCGGAGGCGACGACTACCTGGTCAAGCCGGTCAAGCCCATTGTGCTGGTGGCCAAGCTGCGTGCCATGCGCCGCCTGCTCGATATGCGCCGCCGTCTGGTCACGCTGTCTGGCGAGTTGCATCTGGCCAACCAGAAGCTCAACGAGATGGTGGAGATGGACTCGCTGACCGGCCTGGTCAACCGCCGCGGCATGGATCGCATGCTGCACGCCGAGATTCTGGCCGCCAGCCGCGAAGGCAAGCCGCTGACGCTGATGCTTTGCGACCTGGATCACTTCAAGCGCTTCAACGACACCTATGGTCACTTGCAGGGCGACGAGTGCCTCAAGCATGTGGGCCGCTTGCTGCGCGATGTCTGCGTGCGCCCGCGCGATGTGGCAGCCCGCTATGGTGGCGAGGAATTTGCCTTAATCCTGCCCAATACGCCGCGCTCCGGCTCCATGACTTTTGCGCGCGCCCTGGGGCAGATGCTCAAAGCCCGAAAAATCCGCCCTCCCGATGCGCCCGAAGATTTTCAATTGACGCTTTCCGGTGGCATCACCACCTGCATTCCTGACGCCAACACCAGTGCCGAAGCCATGCTCATGCGTGCCGATGAAGCCTTGTATGCGGCCAAAAGCCAGGGCCGAAATCGCTTTTTCAGCTTCGAAATGCAGATGGATACCGTCGAACAGCGACAGCTTTGACGCTTGACGCCGCGCCCTACATGGCGCTGCCTGCCATGCCTTCTCTCAATAGACGCTAGGATGACCTCCTAGCGTTTTTTATTCTTTGGTTATGCGTCGTCTTCAAATGCACCTGCCCGAATGGATGCAGGAGTGGCTGGAAGTCCTGATTCCCGGGCTCCAGATTTTTCTCATCATTGTGGCCGCCTGGCTGCTCAACCGTCTGTTCAAGCGCATCATCTCGCGCGTGGGCCAGCACTATGACCTGCCGCACGAGCTGCTGATGCCGCTGCGCGGCGTGGTGCGCTGGGTCATCATTGCCGCCACCATCTTGCTGCTGCTGGAGCGGCTTGGCATGTCAGCCACCGTGCTGTGGACGGCCTTCACCGGCTTTGCCACCGTGGGAGCGGTGGCCTTCTTTGCCGCCTGGAGTGTGCTCTCCAACCTGTTTTGCGCCATGCTCATCGTCACCGTCGGTCCCTTCCGTCTGGGCGACTACATCGAGGTGCTGGATACCGCCGAGAAGCCCGGAGCCAAAGGCCGGGTCATCGACCTGAACATGCTCTACACCACGCTGCAGGACGATAGCGCCCCAGCCGGCATACCCAATCTGCTGCAGATTCCCAACTCGCTGATCTTCCAGCGCGTGATTCGCCGCTGGAAGGGCGGCATGCCCGTCGACACGTCCCCCGCCAGCGAGCATGAGGAAGCCAGCGCCATAACGCTCACCACCCCGGCCCACACGCCCCAGGCCTGATAGGCCTTGCCTGCATGGCTGCATAAAAAAAAGCTTCCCAAAGGAAGCCTTTTTTTATGGGCTCAGGGCTTTCTGGGCTTGACCTTGCCCGCAGCCAGCTTGGCCTTGGTGCGCGCCGCGTCTATATCTGCAGCACGCGCCAGCGCCACGCCCATGCGGCGCTGCACAAAGCTCTCGGGTTTGCCGAACAGGCGCAGATCCGTGCCCTCAATCGCCAGGGCTTCGTCCACGCCATCAAACACCAGACCTTCGGCGTCTTGGCCGCCATAGATCACGGCGCTGGCGCCGGGGTTGCGCAAGCTAGCGTCTACCGGCAGGCCCAGAATGGCGCGGGCATGGAGTTCAAACTCGCTTTGCCACTGCGTGATCAGCGTGACCAGCCCCGTGTCATGCGGGCGGGGCGAGACCTCGCTGAACCAGACCTGCTCGCCCTTGACAAACAGCTCCACGCCAAACAGGCCCAGGCCGCCCAGATCGTCGGTGACGGCCTTGGCAATCTGGCGGGATTTTTCCAATGCCGCAGGGTGCATGGGGTGCGGCTGCCAGCTCTCCACATAGTCGCCGCTTTGCTGAACATGGCCTACGGGCTCGCAAAAATGCGTTTGCACCTGACCATCGGCGCCCTTGGCCCGCACAGTCAGCTGGGTGATTTCATAGTCAAAATCGATGAAGCCTTCCACAATCACCCGGCCCTTGGCCACACGGCCGCCGGCCATGGCGTAGTCCCAAGCTTTTTGCACATCGGCGGGGCCGTCAATCTTGCTCTGACCCTTGCCAGAGCTGCTCATCACCGGCTTGACCACGCAAGGGTAGGCGATGGCAGGCTGGCCGTCCGTGCCATCGATGGCAGCCTGCAGCTCGGCCAGCGAATCGCAAAAGCGGTAGGGGCTGGTGGACAGGCCCAGAGTCTCGGCCGCCAGACGACGAATGCCCTCGCGGTCCATGGTCAGGCGCGCGGCGCGAGCCGTTGGAATGCAGGTGATGACGCCAGCGGCTTCCAGCTCTTCGAGCATGGGCGTGGCAATGGCCTCAATCTCGGGAACCACCAGATCCGGCTTGATCTCCTCGATCAAAGCCTTGAGCTGGGCCGGATCGCTCATGGTGATGGTGCGCGCATGGTGAGCCACCTGCTGACCGGGCGCATTCTCATAGCGGTCCACCGCAATGGTTTCCACGCCCAGGCGCTGCAAGGCCATCAGCACTTCCTTGCCCAGTTCGCCGCTGCCCAGCAGCATGACTTTGGTGGCGTGGGGAGACAGAGGGGTTCCGAGAGTGGTCATAAAAATCCGGCGGGTAAATGCATGAAAAAGGCTTTGGCGCGAAACCACGCCAAAGCCCCGATCATAGGTGCTGCGCCAGCAGCTTAGGGCAAGACCACGGCCTGTGCGCCCACCTGCACGGCACGTCCGCCTCGTACCCTCACATGGGCCAGGGCCTGCTGCATATTGGAGAACCAGAAATTCGGATAACCGGCATGCGCAGCCACGACCTCCAGCGGCAGATGCGGCTGCTCGGCATCGCTCAGCAGTGCCGCGCGATAAAGCTCCCAGTGATTAAAGCCGGCTTCCTGCGCCAGCATGCGCAGCACATGCTTGCGCTGCACCAGGGCGCGCTGCTCAAACAACTGGGGCAGTGTCAAACCCTGCAGCAGCTGCGCGGCCAGCAAGCGCCTCAGCACCGGCAGGGACTGGGCCAGCGACGGGGCTGCGGCCTGGCGATGCAGCCGCTTGGCGGCGCGCAGCACGGCCGAGACACGTTCAGTGCCGGACGCTTCGAAACAAGGGATTGAAGACGAGATATGCATACCAACTCCTGTGTACAGGGCATGCCTCGCTGCGAGCCCGGAATGGTATGCAAGCCAGGGGCTTGCGCTGATCAAAAAATCAAGGTGCGTTTGCTTTTGCGAGATGGGCGGCCTTTCAGCCCGGCGCCTATTTTAGCGGCGACCGCAGCATCGCGTGCGCCCATGCATCTATCGCTATGAAATAAGTAGCTATCATCGCGCATACAACATGCGCTGAAGCCGGTTTCATTCAATGCGTAGCCTGGCTTTGCAGGCTGCTGCGCTGTGGAACCTGGCCGGTTTCAAAGTCCATCTCGCTGGTCCACACGGCGTCATCCCAGGTCCAGTTGCTGCTGGCCTGCTCCAGGCTGAGCACATGGACACCGCTGGCGTCCTTGACCCGCTCCTTGAGCCAGTCCATCTGGTCGCTGCGCACAAAGACCAGACAGCCCACACTCCAGTCGGCCGTGGTAATGCCCAGCGATTGCAGCTGCGGCAGCAGCGGCGCATACCAGCGCTCCACCCGCTCATTTAGGCGGTTGACCAGGCCCAGCGGATAGCCCGAGGCGCTGACCTCCACCACATAAACCTGGCGGCGCGCCGGGCGCAGCACCACAAAAGCCGGGCATTGCCAGCCTTCGGTGACTTCATATCTGGGGGCAACAAAGGTTTCGCCATTGGCCGTGAGCAGCTGCATCACGGCTTCTTCATGTCGATCCATGCGGAGTCTTTCCTGTGTAGAGGCTCACATTGTTGCGCAATCCGCCTGCGCGGCTCTCAAGCCTCACCCAGGCAGATGCCGATATCGCGCGCCATGGTGATCAGGTCGCTGTCCAGCGGTACGGTACGCTGGGTATTGGCCACATCGGCAATGGCGACCGAGCCGATCTGGCCGTTTTGCAGCGTCACCATGCGGCCAAACTGGCCGCCCAGTACCAGTTGCGCCGCATGATGACCAAAGCGCGTGGCCAGCACCCGGTCAAACGGCGTGGGATCGCCACCGCGTTGCACATGGCCCAGCACCGTGGTGCGCACCTCGCTTTGGAGGTGCGACTGCAGACGCTCGCGCAGCACATGGCCCACGCCGCCCAGGCGCACCGGATCGGGGCTGTGCTCTATGCGTTCGCGCACCGTCAGGCTGGCACCACTTTCCTTGGCACCTTCGCCTATGCAGATGATGGTGTAGCGCTGGCGCTGCTCGCGCGCCTTGCAGACATCGATGATGGTCTGCAGGTCATAGTCGATCTCGGGCAGCAGGATGACGTCGGCGGCGCCGGCAATGCCGGACTCCAGCGCCAGCCAGCCGGCGTGGCGGCCCATGGTCTCCACAATCATCACGCGGTGGTGGCTCATGGCCGTGCTTTCGATGCGGCGCAGGCTCTCCGTGACCGTAGCCACGGCCGTATCAAAACCGAAGCTGCGTTCGCAGTGGGCGATATCGTTGTCAATCGTCTTGGGTACACCCACGCATTGCAGGCCCACACGGCGCAGGCCATGGGCCAGGCTCATGGTGCCGTCGCCGCCGATGGCGACCACCACATCCAGGCCCAGCGCTTGCACATTGCGCCCCACCTGCTCCAGCGTGGCTTCATCGCGCAGCGGGTTGGCGCTGTTGCTGGTGCCCAAAATTGTGCCGCCCATGTGCAAGATGCCGCTGACCTCGTCCCAGGACAGGGGTTTGACGCGCGGAGCATCGCCCATCAGCCCTTCAAAGCCGTCGGCAATGCCCAGGACCTCGCACTGGCCATGGTTGATCAGGGACTTGGTGACCGCTCGGATCACCGCATTGAGGCCGGGGCAATCGCCGCCGCCGGTCAGCACACCAACGCGCATGGGTTCGCTCTCCAAAGAGTCTTAAAAGCACATCATCCCATGAGAAAGTAGCCGCGAAGCCCTCGCATAATTGCCCTGCGGTTGAGACTGCTTCGCCCCAGTTGCGCACTGCGCGCGCCTCAATGGCTTTGGATCGAATCCTCCACGCGGATCTGCTGGCGCTGGGGCTCCAGCAACCAGCGCTGCTGGTGAAACTCGGTCACGCTGTCGCGGTGGGCCACCGAGACCAGGGCTCCGCCTCGCTGCTGCACCAGCTGCACCAGTTGCGCATAGATGCTGGCTTCGGTGGCATTGTCCAGCGCACTGGTGGCCTCGTCGGCAAACACCCAGGCCGGACGCTTGAGCAAGACCCGCGCCACCGACAGACGCTGCTGCTCTCCGCCGGACAGGCGGCTGTTCCAGGCGGCCTGTCTATCGAGCTGCTCCTGCAGCTGCGGCAATTGCGCATCTCTCAGGGCCTGCTTGAGCTGCTCGTCGCCATAGTGCGCGGCCGGCTCGGGATAGGCCAGGGCATCGCGCAGACTGCCATTCGGGAAGTACGGGCGCTGGGGAATGAACATGGCATCCAGCGGCCGCTCCACCCTGCCCCGCGCAAACGGCCAGATGCCAGAAAACACCCGCAGCAACGTTGATTTTCCGCTGCCAGAAGGCCCGCTGATCAGCAGGCGCTGCCCTGGCTGTACCTGCAAATCGGCAGCGGCCAGCATGCAGCGCCCGTCGGGCAGAAACACATCCAGCGCCTGGGCCTGCAGCTGCGCTGCCGGCGTGATCTGCACGCCTTCGCAGCCGCTTTTTTGCGCCTCATCCTGCGCACGCAGACTCTCGTCAAAGCCCGCCAGACGCTCGGTAGTCGCCCTCCAGGCGGCAATATCGGAGTAGTTGTTGACGATCCAGCCCAGCGAGTCCTGCACCTGGCCAAAGGCCGAAGAGATCTGCATGAGCTGGCCCAGCTGAATGGCACCGCTGAAAAAGCGCGGCGCCGCAATGATGAAGGGAAAGACCACCGCCGCCTGGCCAAAGAAATTGGTGAACCAGATCAGGTTTTTTTGCTTTTTGACCAGATTCAGGTAATTGCCCAGCGCATCGCGAAAACGCAGACCGATCTGCTCGCCCTCTACGCGCTCGCCCCCGTCGAGAGCAATCGCTTCGGCGTTTTCGCGCACCCGGATCATGTGATGGCGAAAATTGGCCTCCAGCTGTTGCTGGCGGTTGTTCAGCCAGACCTGGGGTTTGCCGATCCAGAAAGTCAGCGCGCTGCCGGCCAGGCAGTACAGCACAGCCATCCAGACCATAAAGCCTGAGATATGCAACTGCCCGCCGCCCAGCAAGGCCGGCAGGCGGACATCCATCACGGCGCTCAGCCCCCAGAGAATGCCGACAAAGCTCACGAAAGTGACAGCAGCATTGAGCAGCCCCATGGACAGCGACACGGTATAGGTGGTGAAAAGATTCAAGTCCTCCTGAATGCGCTGATCGGGATTGTCCGGCGCTCCATCACCGCCATAGCGGCTCAGCTCCATACGGTAGAAAGCCTTGGCCGACAACCAGCGCTGCAACATGTGATCGGTCAACCAGCGCCGCCAGTTGAGCTGCAGCAGCTGCGTGAGATAGAACTTGTAGACCGCGATGACGATGTAGATCAGCGCCAGCCAGAGAAATCGCCACAGCTGCTGCCAGAACACATCGGCCTGCTTGTTTTGCAGTGCGTCATAAAACACCCGGTTCCACTCGTTGATCTGCACCAGCATGAAGACCGCCGCCAGATTGAGCGCCACGATGGCGCTCAGCAGCCCCCAGGCTTTCCACTTTTCTTCGGACTGAAAATACGGGCGGGTCAGGGCAAAGGCCTGGCGAAATACGCTCAGCCGGTCTTTGCGGGGCGCCAGCCCTGGTTCCATGGGATTCATGCAAGCTTTCGGTGATTCATGAAGTTCGACGGCGACAGGCGGATCATTGCCTGGATTGCAGCCTAAACAGACTCACTGAGGCCAGGCTTAAATGCCAGAGGCCGCAACCGCTTTGGGCTCTTTGGGCATAAAAAATCCGCTGCCTTGGTTGCAAAGACAGCGGATGGGCGGTTTCAGGGGGAGCCGTGCCGTTCAGGGCAGCAGATCCAGTGCCTGCAGATAGGCAGGCTGGCGCATCAAATCCTCCCAGGGCTGAGGCACGGTCTCGGGCAGCAGCGAGACGCGACGGGATTCGGAATCTTCGTCGGGCAGCCAGCGGCCGTCGCGCAATGCCATGTCCATGCCGTCGAGCAGCTCGTCCACATGCGCGCCCAGGCCCAGGCTCTGGTTGCACAGCAGCACCAGGTCGCAGCCGGCATTCAGCGCGGTCAGCGCGGCATCGGTATAGCTGATGACTTCGCCGTTGATGCGGCGGGCACCTTCCATGCTCAGATCGTCGCTGAAGATGGCGCCGTCGTAGCGCAGACGGCCGCGCAGAATGTCCTTGAGCCACTTTTCGCTAAAGCCCGCCGGGCGCTTGTCCACCTTGGGATAGATCACATGCGCCGGCATCACCGCCGTCAGCACGCTGGACAGCCAGGGGTAAGGCGCAGCGTCTTCGCTGAGGATGGCCGTGAGACTGCGCGTATCGACAGGAATGTCCACATGCGAATCGGCCTTCACAAAGCCATGGCCAGGGAAGTGCTTGCCGCAGTTGCCCATGCCGGCTTGCAACAGGCCTTGCATCAGGCTTTTGGCCAGAACCGTCACCACGCGCGGATCGCGGCCAAAGCTGCGGTCGCCTATGACCGAGGACTCGCCATAGTCCAGATCCAGCACCGGCGTAAAGCTGAAATCCACGCCGCAGGCGCGCAACTCCGTGCCCAGCACATAGCCGGCCGCTGTGGCGGCATTCATGGCGCGCATGGCGCCGCTACCTTCGCGGTATTTTTTGCCAACGCCGTCATCCATCCACATCTGGCCAAAGGCGCGCATGGACGGCAGATGGGTGAAACCATCGGTCTTGAAGCGCTGCACGCGACCGCCTTCATGGTCCACGCAGATCAGCAGATCGGGTTTGACGGCCTTGATATCGGCGCACAGCGACACCAGAGCCTCGCGGCTTTCCCAGTTGCGGGCAAACAAGATGATGCCGCCCACCAGAGGATGGGACAGACGCTGGCGATCCACATCGCTCAAGGCCTTGCCGGCGATATCGATGATGAGAGGAGCATGCATACCAATAGATTCGTTAGTGTTCATCTTGTCGATTCGACTTAAATAGGAGACTAAGGCTTAAAAAACGCGCACGCTAGGCCAGCAAACGCCGCGCAAGGGCCGCCCCGTAGCGCTGGCGTTGTCCCAGGGGGAAGGCGCGAAGCGACTCAGGGGGATGCTTATCGCTTCTCAACCACACAGAAGCTGGCGGCATAGTCGCTCTCGTCGGTGACCGACAAATGGACCGTGAGCTGGTTTTTCTCGAACCACTCCTTGAGCTCACCATGCAGGCGAATCGCCGGTTGGCCGCTGGGCAGCTTGATGACTTCGCAATGCCGCCAGGTCATGGGCATACGCATGCCCATGCCAATGGCCTTGCTGAACGCTTCCTTGGCCGAAAAACGCGTGGCCACATAGCGGATACCGCGCTCGGGCCAGCGTTCGCTGCGGGCACGCCAGGTGGCCAGCTCGCCCTCGGCCAGCACCTTCTGCGCAAAGCGTTCGCCATGCTTTTCCAGGCTCTCGCGAATGCGGCGTACATCGCAGATATCGGTGCCTATGCCGTAGATCATGCTTTACTCCTTATGAGCCAAATCGGGCTCAAGCGCCTATGTAGAAAGCGCTAACAGCTATGGTTTCAGGATTTCTTGAGCGCCATGCCGGCGTCAATGACCGCCTGATAGGCCTTCACGGTTTCGGCATAGCCCAGCTCCAGCGCATCGGCAATCAAGGCGTGGCCGATCGAGACTTCGGCCAGACCGGGTGTACGCGCCACAAAGGCCGCCAGATTGTCACGGTTCAGGTCATGGCCGGCATTGATGCCCAGACCCGCATCCAGCGCGGCCTGCGCAGCTGCCGCATAGGCCTGCAGCTGCTGCTCCTGGTCAGCCTTGCCCCAGGCGGCGGCAAAGGGCTCGGTATACAGCTCCACGCGGTCGGCCCCCACGCCCTTGGCTGCGGCCATCTGCTCGGGGATGGGGTCCATGAACAGGCTCACGCGCACACCAAGCGCCTTGCATTCGGCGATTAGGGGGGCCAGGCGCTGGGCATCCTGGGGGAAGGTCCAGCCATGGTCGCTGGTGAACTGGTCTTCGCTATCGGGCACGAAAGTGGCCTGGTGCGGTCGCGTCTGGCGGATGAACTCCATCAGATTCTGCGTGGGATTGCCCTCGATATTGAACTCGGCCTGCGGCCACGCCTTGAGCAGCGCATGCAGCTCGTAAACGTCTTGCGCGCGGATATGGCGTTCATCGGGGCGCGGGTGGATGGTGATGCCCTGGGCGCCGGCCTGCAGGCAGATCTCTGCCGCTCGCGTCACCGAGGGAATGCCCAAATGCCGCGTGTTGCGCAGCAAGGCCACCTTGTTGACATTGACGGACAAAGCCGTGCGCAGGGAAACAGAAGAAGTGTTCATAGCGATTGCAAATCCATCATCAGCTGGCGGGTGCGCAGCATGTTTGAGCCGCAATGGTATTGCAGAAGATGGCGCAGCTGCGGCTTCAGGGCCTGGGCCACTTCGGGCTCGGCCAGGCAGTGCAGGGTTTTGGGAAAGGGCTGCGAAGTCTGCAGCGCCAGCTCTATGGCCCGCCACTGACTGCCGGTCAGCGCGGCGCGCTCATGCGTGGCAGCCTGGCGCAGCCCTCCTTCGGCCACCAGCGCGTAGCGGGCAACACTGTTGACCGCGCCCAGCGTGGCGCTTTCTTCGCTCAGCTGGGGCAGATGGCCTAACTCGCGCAGCAGCACCAGCTCGAACGCCCGCAGCACGGGCTCTATGGCTTCCGTCGTGCCGCCGTGCTGGCCGGCCAGCACCCGTACCACACCGGCATAGATATCGAACAGCGCGGCATAAGGATCGTCACGCGCCAGCAGGCGCATCAGCAGCTCGTTGAGATACATGCCGGACCACAGGGCATCGCCCTGCGGCATGACATGGCCACCCATCCATTCCGCGCCCTTGAGCGAGTGAATCTCGGCATTGCCCTCGGCCCCCAGCGTGTAGCTGACCTTGATGGGCTGCAGGGGCAGAAGCACGGGGCGAAAGTTGGAGGTAGGCCGCTTGACCCCCTTGGCCGCCAGCGCCACCCGCCCGCGATGGCGTGTGAAGACCTCCAGAATCAGGCTGGATTCGCTCCAGTCGTACTGATGGAGGATGAAGGCGGGTTCGTCGCTAACCCTTTTGGCGGCCATGGTGAAGTGAATACAAAAGGCCCCGAGGGGCCTTGAAAAAGAAGGCTGTCACACAGCCTCACAGTGTCGCAGAGCGCCCAGCGCAGCGATCGAGACGAGGCGCAAGCCCGCAGACAGTGGCAGCGCCACGGCAAGGGCTTGCAACGACGTATCGAGGGCGCTAAGCGGCACCAAGCACTTACTCGTAGCCGAAGGATTTGACGCGGGCCTCATCATCGGCCCAGCCGGAACGCACCTTGACCCACACTTCCAGGAAGACCTTGGCATCCAGCAGCTTTTCCAGCTCCTGGCGCGCTTCGGTGGAGATGCGCTTGAGGCGCTCGCCGCCCTGGCCAATCACCATGGCCTTGTGGCCGTCTCGCTCCACCACGATGGTGGTGGCAATGCGCATAAAACGCTTGTGGGTCTTGCTGGGCTCTTCCTCGAACTTGTCGATGACCACGGTCGAGGTGTAAGGCAGTTCGTCGCCGGTAAAGCGGAACAGCTTTTCACGCACGGTTTCGGCCGCCAGGAATTTCTCGCTGCGGTCGGTCAGCTCGTCCTCGGCATAGAACCAGGGCTGCTGCGGCAGGTACTTGCCGCAGATGCCGTACATGCGTTCGATGTCCTTTTTGTTCTTGGCCGACATGGGCACGAACTCGGCAAACGGATGGCGCTCCTGCATGTCGCGCAGCCAGGGGGCGATTTCCTGGCGGCGACCCACGGTGTCGAGCTTGTTGGCAATCAGCAGCGTGGGAATGCCGGGCTTGAACAGGCTCAGCACCTTGGCATCGGCCAGCGTGAAGCTGCCCGCTTCCACCACGAACAGGATCAGGTCCACATCGCCAATCGCGCCCATCACCGTCTTGTTCAGCGATTTGTTCAGCGCGGTCGAGTGCTTGGTCTGAAAACCCGGGGTGTCCACAAACACGAACTGCGTATCGTCCTTGGTGTGGATGCCGGTAATGCGGTGGCGCGTGGTCTGCGCCTTGCGCGAGGTGATCGAGATCTTCTGGCCCACCAGCGCATTCATCAGCGTGGACTTGCCCACGTTGGGCTTGCCCACGATGGCGATCAGGCCGCAGCGCTGCTCTTCAGGGGCGTAGATGCGGGCCGGTTCGGCAGGCACGACTTCCTCGCGGACGACGGCGGAGATGGCACCGGGCTTGGCCGCAGCCAGCATGGCGTCAATATCGGCCTGGGTCTGGGTGTTTCCAGCGCTTTTTTTCGGCTTGGCGCTTGCAGCACCTGCGGTGCTTGCTAGCTTTTTCTTAGCAGCATCGGTCATGACTTTTTAACTTTCAATTGTTCAAGGACTGCAGCGGCTGCAGCCTGTTCGCCCGCACGGCGCGAGCTGCCTGTGCCTTGGGCGCTGATATTCCATTCCGTCACCGTGCAACCCACGGTGAAGATCTGCTTGTGTGCCACGCCCGAGATGTCCAGCACCTCGTAGTGTGGCAGCTTCATGCGTTTGCCTTGCAGCAACTCCTGCAGGGCGGTCTTGGGGTCTTTCTCGGCCGCACGCATCTGGGGGTTGATATCGACGCCATCAAAAAGATGGTGCACGACTTTTTCCCCTGCGGAAAAACCGGCGTCCAGGTACACGGCGCCAATCAGTGCCTCCACGGCATCGGCCAGGATGGAGGGACGTTGCTTGCCGCCGGATTTGGATTCACCTTCACCCAGGCGCAGCAGATCGGGCAGCTGCAGCCTGAGTGCGATCTTGTGCAAGGTTTCCTCACGCACCAGATTGGCGCGCACGCGCGAGAGATCACCCTCGGGCATGGAGGCCAGCCGTGCATACAGCAGGCTGGAGATGGCCAGACTCAGCACCGAGTCGCCCAGAAACTCCAGGCGCTCGTTGTTGTCGGCCGAAAAGCTGCGGTGCGTAACGGCACGTTGCAGCAAAGCCGGGTTGGCAAATTGATGCTGCAGCCTTTGCTGCAGCGCGATAAGAGCAGGTTCCACCAAAAAGGTCTATTTCTTAAAACGGTAAACAAGATAGGCCGGGCCTACCAGGGGAATTTCTCGGGAGTATTCATAGCCGACCACCACCTTGTCATTGACTTTGGTGACTTGCAGATCGTTGCCGCTGACGGACTTGATGTCGTCAATCGCGGCAGCGCGGTCAAAGCTGGCCTTGACCTCGGCCACGGTCAAGCCTTCGGCAGCCGCCTTGTTGGCAGCTTTCTTGATGGCTTGATTTTCCAAAAAGATGGGCACCGATTGTGCGCCAACCGCCACCACAGCGACCACGATGGCCACCATAAACACCAGTCCGATAAAGGACAGGCCGCGCTGACGCGAACGATTTGCCAATGTCTTCATGCTTTTCCCCTCCTCAAGGCGGGCCGTTAGCGGCCCGCGCTGCCAGAAAATCGGTCAATGCCTGTCAGTTAAAGCCACCGATGCGCTTGAGATCGCCGAAGTTCATCCAGACAAAAAATGCCTTGCCGACGATGTTCTTGTCCGGCACAAAACCCCAATAGCGCGAATCCAGCGAGTTGTCGCGGTTGTCACCCATCATGAAGTAATGACCTTCAGGCACCTTGCAGGTCACGCCTTCCACGCTGTAGCTGCAGTTCTTGCGGTACTCATGGTCGCTGGCACCTTGGATAAAGGGCGGCACATCGTTGTTCACGATGATGCGGTGCGGCTTTTCACCCAGGGACTCGTCGAACTGCTTGAAGTAACGCATCGCATCGCGATCCAGAAAATCAGGCAGCTCGGTCGTGGGCACAGGCGTGCCGTTGATGGTCAGGCGCTTGTTCAGATAAGCCACCTCATCGCCGGGCAGGCCCACCACGCGCTTGATGTAGTCCAGATTGGGCTGTGGCGGGTAGCGAAACACCATCACATCGCCACGCTGTGGGCTGTTGCCTTCGATGATTTTTTTATTGATCACGGGCAGGCGCACACCGTAGGTGAACTTGTTCACCAGGATCAGGTCACCCACCATCAGGGTGGGAATCATGGAGCCCGAAGGAATCTTGAAAGGCTCGAACAAAAAGGAGCGCAGCACGAACACGATGGCAATCACCGGGAACAGGCCAGCCGTCCAATCCAGCCACCAGGGCTGCATGAGGATGCGGCCCTTGGCCTCTTCCGACACTTCGATATCCGTCTTGGCAATGCCCATGCGATCAAGCTCGGCACGGCGCTCCACCGCAGCGCGCTCCACAGCGGCCACCGCATCGCGGCGCTTGGGCCAGAAATACACGCGCTCGGCCACCCAGTAGATACCGGTCACCAGCGTGGCCAGGAACAGCAGCAGTGCAAAGTTGCCTTCAATGGCACCCATGTACCAACCGCCGATATAGGCGACAAAAGACGCCAGAATGACGGCCGTAATCCATTGCATGACTTGCATCAATCCTCCACTTGCAGGATGGCGAGGAACGCTTCCTGAGGCACTTCCACCGAACCGATTTGCTTCATGCGCTTCTTGCCGGCCTTTTGCTTTTCCAGCAGCTTGCGCTTGCGCGAAACGTCGCCGCCGTAGCACTTGGCCAGCACGTTCTTGCGCATGGCCTTGACGGTTTCGCGCGCAATGATGTTGGCGCCGATGGCGGCCTGAATGGCCACGTCGAACATCTGGCGACTGATGATTTCGCGCATCTTGGCCACCACGGCACGGCCGCGGTAAGTGGCCTGGGAGCGGTGAACGATGATGGACAGCGCGTCCACCTTCTCGCCGTTGAGCAGAATGTCGACCTTGACCACGTCGGAGGCGCGATATTCCAGGAACTCATAGTCCATGGAGGCATAGCCGCGCGAGACCGATTTGAGCTTGTCAAAGAAGTCCAGCACGATTTCGCCCAGCGGCATCTCATAAGTGAGCATGACCTGGCGGCCGTGGTAGGCCATGTTCTTTTGCACGCCGCGCTTTTGATTGGCCAGCGTCATCACCGGGCCCACATAGTCCTGCGGCATGTACAGATGCACGGTGACGATAGGCTCGCGGATTTCCTCCATGCGGCCCTGGTCGGGCATTTTGGAGGGGTTTTCGACCATGACGACTTCGCCATCGGCCTTGACCACTTCGTAGACCACGCTGGGCGCAGTCGTGATCAGGTCCTGATCGAACTCGCGCTCCAGGCGCTCCTGCACGATTTCCATGTGCAACAGGCCCAGGAAGCCGCAGCGGAAGCCAAAGCCCAGCGCTTGCGAGACTTCGGGCTCGTATTGCAGCGCCGCATCATTGAGCTGCAGCTTTTCCAGAGCATCGCGCAGCTGGTCGTATTCAGAGGCTTCGGTAGGGTACAGACCGGCGAAAACCTGGGGTTTGACTTCCTTGAAGCCGGGCAGCGCCGCTTCGGCCGGGCCCAGGTTGTTGGGCAGTTTTTTTTCCAGCGTGACGGTGTCGCCGACCTTGGCGGCCTTCAACTCCTTGATGCCGGCAATGATGTAGCCCACTTCGCCGGCCTTGAGCGCATCGCGCGGCTGGTTGGCCGGGGTGAACACGCCGACGCTGTTGGCTTCATAGGCAGCGCCCGTGGCCATCATCTTGAAGCGCTCGCCCTTCTTGAGCTGACCGTCGACCACGCGCACCAACATCACGACGCCTACATAGGGGTCGAACCAGCTGTCCACAATCATGGCGCGCAGCGGTGCATCCAGATTACCCTTGGGCGCCGGCACCTTGGCCACCACGGCTTCCAGAATTTCGTCGATGCCCATGCCGGTCTTGGCCGAGCAGGGAATGGCATCCGTGGCGTCGATGCCGATCACGTCTTCGATCTCGGCCTTGGCATTGTCGGGATCGGCATTGGGCAGATCCATCTTGTTCAGGACGGCAAACACTTCCACGCCCAGATCCAGCGCCGTGTAGCAGTTGGCCACGGTCTGCGCTTCCACACCCTGGGAGGCATCGACCACCAGCAGCGCGCCTTCGCAGGCCGACAACGAACGCGACACTTCATATGAGAAGTCCACGTGGCCGGGGGTGTCGATCAGGTTCAGGTTGTAGACATTGCCGTCCTTGGCCTTGTACTGCAGCGCAGCCGTTTGCGCCTTGATGGTGATGCCGCGCTCTTTCTCGATGTCCATCGAGTCAAGCACCTGCGCCTCCATATCGCGCTCGGCCAAGCCGCCACAACGCTGGATCAAACGGTCCGCCAGTGTCGACTTGCCGTGGTCGATGTGCGCAATGATGGAGAAGTTACGGATGTGATTCATCAACGAGAAAGACGACTAGAAAATTGGAAAAATGGGGTCTGGATGCCAAAGAAAAAAGGGCGCGTCCATTTGCGGCGCGCCCGTAACCAACAATCTCTGGCAACTGCGATAGTTGGGACTTCATTGTAGGCAAAACTGGCCGCAAACCAAGACCCAGCAAGGCTTGACAATTGTTTGTTTGTATTGGTCGAATTCACTTATATACAGTTTATCAACAATACGAAACAAGCTTTTTGCCCATCAGCTTCCGGAAATTGCAAAGGCTTTTGCACCGCTGTCAAAGCGCTGAAATCAGCCGCTTTTTTGCGTTCGACCACCATGCATTTGCGTTGGATTCTACCCAATGGCATAGGGGCACTGCGAGTGCGGGACAAGCATGTCTTTCAGAGAGCGAAATACCTGCCTGTCCGGCACCGCTTATTTGCTGGGGCGAATCAGCACGTACTGGGCCCATTCACCACGGCGCACCAGTACATTTACGGGTTTACCCTTATCCGCCTTGGCCCATGCACTCTCAAAACTCTTGAGATCGTTCACCTCGGTATTGGCCAGTTGCAGGATGACATCGCCCTCGCGCAGACCGACGCGCGCAGCCGCATCGGTGGCTGCCATCACGCGAACGCCGCCCTTGACGCCCAACTCCTTCTTCTGGGCCGCCGTCAACTCGCCCAAAGTAAGGCCTAGCGCCTTGTTCTCCAGCATGCCCTGAGGCGCCTTGCTGCTGCCGGCTGCTGCCTTGGTCTTGACGACATCGTCAGGTTCCACCTCGGCGATCACCATGTTCAAGTCCATGAGCTTGCCGCGGCGCAGCACGGTAATCATGCTCTTGGTGCCGGGCTTGGTATTGCCCACCAGACGCGGCAGGTCGGAGACTTTTTCAATCGTCTTGCCATCGAACTTGGTGATCACGTCGCCGGCTTCCACGCCCGCCTTGGCGGCCGGAGAATCGGCCTCGACGGCCGAGACCAGCGCGCCTTCCGCCTTGCCCAGGCCTATGGATTCCGCCACGTCCTTGGTCACAGGGCCGATCTGCACGCCGATACGTCCGCGCGTCACCTTGCCGCTGGCACGCAGCTGCTCGCTGACGCGCACAGCTTCATCCACCGGAATGGCAAAGCTAATGCCCATGAAGCCGCCGGAGCGCGAATAGATCTGGCTGTTGATGCCCACCACCTCGCCGCGCATATTGATCAGCGGGCCGCCCGAGTTGCCGGGGTTGATGGCCACATCGGTCTGGATAAAGGGCAGATAGTCGCCCGTGTCGCGCTGCTTGGCCGAGACAATGCCGGCCGTCACGGAATTTTCCAGGCCGAAGGGCGAGCCGATGGCCATCACCCACTCGCCCACCTTCAGGCGGCCGACATCACCGATCTTGACGGCAGGCAGGCCCTTGGCCTCGATCTTGACCACGGCCACGTCCGTGCGCTTATCGCTGCCCACAATCTTGGCCTTGAACTCGCGCTTGTCGGTCAGCGTCACGATGACTTCGTCCGCACCTTCGACCACGTGGGCATTGGTCATCACATAGCCGTCAGCCGTGAGGATGAAGCCCGAACCCAGGCCACGGGGCTGCTCTTCGCCCTGTTGGCCGCCGCGCGGCGTGCGCTGGCGGGGAATATTGGGCACGGGCAGGCCAAAGCGGCGGAAAAACTCCAGCATGTCTTCGTCCATGCCCAGGTTCTCACCCGCGCTTTTGGAGACCTTCTCCAGCGTGCGAATGTTCACCACCGAGGGGCCGACCTGATCCACCAGATCCGTGAAGTCCGGCAGGCCGCGCGCCGTGGCGGCGCTTTGGGCCTGGGCGGCCGACACCGGCAGCATGGCCGCAGCACCGGCAGCAGCCACCACCATGGCACTGGCCAGGGCGGTTGCCTTGGCACGGGTTGCGAACATTGTCCAGGCTTGGGTGCGCATAGTCATGATTTCCTTGCTCGATTTTCGAGGCCGCAAACAGGGGAGAAAAATGGACATTTCAGGCCCACAGCTTCTCATTCTGGCAAAGCCTCCACGCCAGCGAAAGCACGGCAAGCCGTGCTCAGGCCATATTTATCCTCTGTTTACCCGCAGGCCAACAGCATGGAAGGCGGAAAGACTTAAAAAAGATAGCTGTATGCGCTTGATTTTCAATGCTTCTCAATAGAAATATTATTGAGTCACTTCCAAATCAAGCGCAAGCCGCTCTCATATTGATGAGCAGCAGGCCAAGAAGTTCCGACACCCCTGCCGAATTCAGCGGCGTTGTGCGGACTGGGAAGTCGCAAAGTTGGCGTTGCGCAGAAAGCTGGCCGGCATCTGTAGATTGGCGGCGCTGCTGAACTGATTGCGGGATGCGAGCAGCTCGTCCAGGCGTGGATCGCGCAGCATCACGCTTTGCCCATTGGGAGTGGTGACGGCCACCACGGTGGACGACTGGGCATCGGCACCCAGGGCGATATGCGCATCATCCACTTCGGGAGCCGCAATGCCTGCCAGCGCCACAGAAGCACCATGGGCCACGGCAGCGACGCTCTGCGGGCTCAACGCAGCCAGCTGAGCACCTGCACGCCCCTCGTCTGCGCCACCGCCCAGCAGGGCACCCCAACCAATGGCGGCCACGGCCGCTACCGAGGCGAAACCGGCGGCCATCTTCCAGCGAAACACCGAAGCATTGGCCGCACCGCGATGAAGCTGGGACGGCTGCGCCGCCTCCGCCGCAGCCACCTGCTGCAACTGGCCCAAGGGCATGTCGTCAGCACCACCCGTGAACGCGCGCGGTTCGCGTTCCATGTGGGCGCGAACGCCGGAAAGAATATCGTGCTGGCTGTGATGGGCCAGCTCGGGCGAGCGCAGCACGTCGCCGATCAGGTGGTACATGCGCCACGACTGCTGGCCTTCGTCGCTTTCCGCGTAGGCCAGCACACCCGGCATGGAAGGCGGCGTGGCCTCGCCATCTACCAAAGCCGAAAGCTGTTCGCGTTGAGTCTGATCGTCATTCATGTAGTTCACCTGCTCGTTGCCCATCACCTGTAGCCCTGATCCGGCCTGTTTACCAGCGCTTGCCGCTTTGGCGCTCCAGCAAAGGCTTGACCTTGGCCGAAATCGCCTCGCGGGCCCGAAAAATGCGCGAGCGCACCGTGCCAATAGGGCAATTCATGGCCAGGGCGATCTCGTCATAGCTCAAGCCCTCAATCTCGCGCAGCGTCACCGCCTGGCGCAAATCCTCGGGCAAAGCCTCCATGGCCGCGTTCACGGCCGCAGCAATTTCCTGGGCGGCGAGCACGGTTTCCGGAGTCTCATGGGTGATTAGTTCCTGTCCCGAGCGAGAAGTTTCATCCTCGTCACCACCAGTGTGTAACGCGCTCTCGGTGATGATGGGCGAACGCTTCATGTCCATCAGCGCCTTCTTGGCCGTATTCACCGCAATCCGGTACAGCCAGGTGTAGAACTGGGCCTCGCCCCGAAACTGGTGCAAGGCCTTGTAGGCGCGGATAAACGTTTCCTGGGTGATGTCCTGGACCTGATCCACGTCACGCACCATGCGCCCCACCAGCCGCTCGATACGACGCTGGTACTTGATGACCAGCAACTCGAAAGCCCGGGTATCGCCGGCATTGGCGCGCTCGACCAGGGCCAGATCACTGTCTGCGGAAGGTGTTGGAAAATCGGGAGGTGTCATGAAAACCAATGCAGCGCACCGCTTTAACCCACATGGGACTCAGCCCTGCTTTGCCAGCGATACGGCCGATGAATATACCGCACGGCGCAAATCGCCCCATTGAACGGGGCTGCGCCGCTGCGACAAATATAGCCAGACCACGCCCGTCTCTCGCCGCCACAGCCCCTGTTTTACCGGATGTTTACGGGCCTTGAGCCAGAGCCAGCTGCCGCCATCGAGACCGACTTCCAGCACCACAGGCTCCGCATCCTGCACTGCGGCATGCAACAGATGCTGAGCCTGTAGCGCCCAGTACTCACCATTCCATAGCAGCACGCCACCAGCCCGTCTACGCCAAAGCCCTGAAAGCGTCAGAGTCGCCACCAGCAGCAGAGCGACGGCCAGCGCACGCTGCCAGAACGTGGCCGCCGGCTGGGCTACCCAGGCCAACAGCACGCCGGCCACCAGCAAGCCCACAGACAGCAAGGCCCAGAGCGCCCACGGCGGGCGCTCGAACGCATAAGCAGTGGCGGGGGCACGATAACGCGCGAGCATGGCAGCAGTGTGCAAACAAGGCCGGCAGTAGAGCAAGAGGAAAACCCGGTCCGCAAAAACAAAAGCCCGACTACGGGAGTCGGGCTTGTTGATTAATGAACCGGCAAACCTGGGTCGCCGGCACATTCAAACGGACGTCAGATGCGCTTGAACACCAGCGTGCCGTTGGTGCCGCCGAAACCGAAGTTGTTCTTCACAGCCACTTCCAGCTTGGCATCACGCGCGGTATTGGCGCAGTAGTCCAGATCGCAATCGGGATCCTGGTTGTCCAGGTTGATGGTCGGCGGGATCTTCTGATCGTGCAAAGCCATCACGGTGAACACGCTCTCGATACCACCGGCGCCACCCAGCAGGTGACCCGTCATGGACTTGGTGGAGCTGACCACCAGTTTCTTGGCGTGCTCGCCCATTGCCGCCTTGATGGCATTGGACTCGTTGATATCGCCCAGCGGAGTCGATGTACCGTGGGCATTCAGGTAATCGACCTGATCCTGGTTCACACCGGCATTGCGCAAGGCATTGAGCATGGCGCGGCGGGGGCCGTCCATATTGGGCGCAGTCATGTGACCGGCATCGGCACTCATGCCAAAGCCGGACAGTTCCGCATAAATCTTGGCACCGCGGGCCTTGGCGTGTTCGTACTCTTCGAGCACCATCACACCGGCACCTTCACCCAGCACAAAGCCATCACGGTCTTTGTCCCAGGGGCGCGAAGCAGCCTTGGGGTCGTCGTTGCGCGTGGAAAGCGCACGCATGGCGGCAAAACCGCCCACACCCAGGGGAGATACGGTGGCTTCGGTACCACCGGCGACGACGATGTCGGCGTCGCCATATTCAATCATGCGTCCGGCTTCACCGATGCAGTGCAGACCTGTGGTGCAGGCTGTCACGATCGACAGATTTGGCCCCTTGAAGCCAAAGCGCATAGACACATGACCGGCCACCATGTTGATGATGGAGGCAGGCACGAAGAACGGCGTAACGCGGCGAGGACCGCGGGCAGCCAGTTCTGCGTGGGTGTTTTCGATCAGCGGCAGACCTCCGATACCCGAACCGATCACGCAAGCAATGCGTGTGGCCAGATCATCGGTCAATGCCTCACCCGTGGGCAGGCCTGCATCGAGAACCGCTTGCTCCGCAGCCGCAATGCCGTAATGAATGAAGCTGTCCATGGAGCGCGCTTCTTTGGCGCTCATGTATTTCTCCACATCGAATCCCTTGACCTCACCCGCAATCCTGCAGGAGAAGTTCGACGTATCGAACTTCGTGATGAGGTCAATGCCGGACTTGCCGGCCAGGAGGTTGGCCCAGGCTTCCCCCACCGTGTTACCCACGGGGGAAATGCAACCCAGGCCGGTCACGACAACGCGACGACGGCTCATGCGTTCAAACCTTTAACTGATCGCTGGAAAAGACCTATTAGGCCTTTTGGTGGGTGTTGGCGTAGTCGATGGCGTTTTGCACCGTCGTGATTTTTTCAGCGTCTTCATCGGGGATTTCGATGCCGAATTCATCTTCCAGGGCCATCACCAGTTCGACCGTGTCCAGGGAGTCAGCGCCCAGGTCAGCCACGAAGGCCTTTTCGTTGGTCACTTGGGACTCTTCAACGCCGAGTTGTTCAGCAATGATTTTTTTGACACGTGCTTCGATATCGCTCATGGTTTCCCTCAGGGGGTTGTGAATGAACCCGCGATTCTAGCCGGTTCGGGCCTAAGACCCTTTACGGCTGGCCGTCGCGAGAAAACGGCCTCTGAACTTGCAAAAATGTTCAGCTTCTGGCAGCAACTGCAGCAAACGCCACAGAACTGCCCGAAATCTCTTACATGTACATGCCGCCGTTGACGTGCAATTCCTGCCCCGTCACATAGCCGGCACCGGCGGATGCCAGGTAGGCAACCGCATGTGCGATGTCGCTGGGCTGACCCAGATCGCCCATGGCGATCTGCGCCTTGAGCGCCTTTTTCTGCTCTTCCGGCAGGTCTGCCGTCATATCGGTGGCGATAAAGCCAGGGGCCACACAGTTGACGGTAATGCCGCGGCTGCCTAGCTCCTTGGCCAGGGCGCGCGTCATGCCGGCCACACCGGCCTTGGCCGCAGCGTAGTTGGCTTGCCCTGCGTTGCCCGAAGCACCCACCACGCTGGTGATGCTGATGATGCGACCAAAACGCTGCTTCATCATGGGGCGAATAGCCGCACGGCTGACGCGGAAAACAGCCTTCAGATTGGTGTCCACCACGGCATCCCAATCACCGTCCTTCATGCGCATGGCCAGGGTATCGCGGGTAATACCTGCGTTATTGACCAAAACATGCAGGCCGCCGTCGTTCTTGACGATGGAGTCGATCAGCGCATCCACGGCAGCGCCGTCGGTCACATTGAGGTTCACACCACGACCGCCAAAAGCGGCCAGGGCCTGGGAAATTTTTTCTGCACCGGAATCGGTGGTAGCCGTGCCGACTACGAGATAGCCCTTGGCGGCTAGTTCCTGCGCAATGGCAGCGCCGATGCCACGGGTGGCGCCGGTAACCAGGGCGATTTGGCGAGCTTGACCAGGAGTGGTCTGGTTATCAGTCATGCGAGCAATTCTTTCACGTCAGCCAGGGTGGCTGGGTCATACAGTGCGGCACCCGTCAGGTCCGCGTCAATTCGCTTGGTCAGGCCCATCAGCACCTTGCCGGGGCCGCATTCGACCAGATGGCCGATGCCACGGGCCTTGATGGCCTGCACGCACTCCACCCAACGCACCGGGCCGAAAGCCTGACGATACAGGGCATCGCGAATGGCATCGGCGTCCGTTTGGACGGTGACATCGATGTTGTTGATGACGGGAATCTGGGGAGCCGCCAGAGTCAGGGCTGCCAGAGCAACCTTGAGCTTCTCGGCCGCAGGCTTCATCAGGCTGGAGTGGAAAGGCGCGGACACCGGCAGCGGCAGCGCACGCTTGGCGCCTGCAGCCTTCACGGCTTCGCAAGCCTTCTCTACGGCCAGCTTGCTGCCGGCGATCACGGTTTGTGCAGGGTCGTTGAAGTTCACGGCCTCCACCACTTCAGCACCGCCCAGCTGGGCCGTCACTTCGGCGCAGATGGCCTGCACCTTGACGGCATCCATACCCAGCACAGCAGCCATGCCACCCGTACCCACAGGCACGGCATCCTGCATGGCCGCAGCGCGCAGGCGCACCAAAGGCGCAGCCTGAGCCAGGGTCAGCACGCCAGAGGCCACCAGAGCCGAGTATTCACCCAGGGAGTGACCTGCCACGGCATCGGGCATGGCGCCGCCTTCGGCCTGCCAGACACGCCAGGCGGCCACTCCGGCTACCAGCATCACGGGCTGGGTATTGGTGGTCAGTGCCAAGGCTTCCTTGGGACCTTGCTTGATCAGCAGACCCAGGTCTTCACCCAGGGCCTCGGAGGCTTCGGCCACGGTCTGTGCCACCACGGGATGATCACCCCAGCCGTCCAGCATGCCCACAGACTGCGAGCCCTGGCCGGGAAATACCAATGCGAACTTTTTCATATTTCTTAGTATAAAAAGTACTTCAAACGCTTATAAATCAAGCGCCTATTGCTACATCTTGAGGAGTACAGCACCCCAGGTAAAGCCACCGCCCACGCCTTCGAGCAAAACAGTCTGGCCTTTCTTGACCTGTCCGTTGCGCACGCCGTGATCCAGAGCCAGCGGAATCGAGGCCGCCGAGGTATTACCGTGCTGATCGACGGTCACCACCACCTTGTCCATGGACAGCTTGAGCTTGCGCGCCGTGCTTTGCATGATGCGGATATTGGCCTGGTGCGGAATCAGCCAGTCGATATCGGCATCCGTCATGCCCGCTTTTTCCAGCGTGGCACGGGCTGCCTTGTCCAGCACGCTGACCGCGAGCTTGAACACGGCCTGGCCGTCCATCTTGAGCACGGGGTCGCCCAGCACATTGCCGCCAGACACATGACCGGGCACGCAGAGAATTCCCACATGGCTGCCGTCGGCATGCAGCTCGGTGGCCAGGATGCCTGGCTCTTCCGAAGCCTCCAGCACCACGGCGCCTGCGCCGTCGCCGAACAGCACACAGGTGGTGCGATCGTTGAAATCCAGAATGCGGCTGAACACTTCAGAGCCCACCACCAGCACGCGCTTGGCAGCACCTGACTGGATCATGGAATCCGCCACCGTCAGGGCATAGACAAAACCGCTGCACACAGCCTGCACGTCAAATGCGGGGCAACCGTTGGTAATGCCCAGCTTGTGCTGCAGGATGGCCGCAGTCGAGGGAAAGACCATGTCGGGCGTTGAGGTCGCGACGATGATCAGATCGATATCCGAAGGCGCAATGCCAGCCGCCTCGATGGCCTTCTTGGAAGCCTCGCAGGCCAGATCGCTACTGGTCACATCGGGAGCGGCGAAATGGCGGGCGCGAATGCCGGTGCGCTCGACGATCCACTCATCCGAGGTCTCAAGTCCACGCTGGGCCAACTCGGCAGCCAGGTCGTTATTGGTCAGGCGGCGGGGCGGCAGGTAACTACCGGTGCCAATGATGCGTGCGTAGCGTCTCATATCTTCTATCAGGGCGCCGACGTTCCTTGTTCCGACTGCACTGCCAGCAGCAAAGGCGCTGAGGCAGCGATGCGGCTGCGGACACGGTCAAGCAAATTGTTGCGTGCCGCATCATACGCGCGCTGCAATGCGTGCTCGAAAGCGATTGCATCCGCAGAACCGTGGCTTTTGAACACCAGACCCCGCAGGCCCAAAAGGGCCGCACCGTTGTAGCGCCTATGATCCACGCGCTTCATCAAAGCAGATAGCACCGGATAAGCAATGATGGCGGCAATTTTTGTGAAGATGTTGCGCTTGAACTCTTCCTTCAAAATACCGGAGATCATGGAAGCCACGCCTTCGGTGGTCTTGAGGGAGACATTGCCCACAAAGCCGTCACAAACGACTACATCCACCACACCCTTGAAGGTATCGTTACCTTCCACGTTGCCGTAGAAATTGAGATTGCCCGCCTCACCGGCCGCACGCAGCAACTCGCCCGCGCGCTTGATGACTTCGCTACCCTTGATCAGCTCTTCGCCAATATTGAGCAAGCCCACAGTGGGAGCTTCCACATTCTTGAGCGCAGAAACCAGGGCCGAACCCATGAAGGCGAATTGCAGCAAATGCTCCGCCGAGCAGTCCACATTGGCACCCAGGTCCAGCATGGTGGTATCGGTACCCTTGGAGTTGGGCAGACCAAAAGCAATAGCAGGCCTGTCAATGCCCTCAAGGGTTTTGAGTACATAGCGCGAAATGGCCATCAGCGCACCGGTATTGCCAGCAGATACGGCAGCCTGGGCTTTTCCGTCCTTGACCTGGGCAACGGCCACGCGCATGGACGAATCCTTTTTCCTTCGCAAAGCGATTTCCACCGGGTCGTCCATGGCCACGACCTCGGAGGCCGGCACGATGGTGGCACGTTCATGCTTGAAGCTTTCCAACTCCTGCGGCTTGCCAACCAGCAAAAGATGGGCATCAGGGTGGGTTTCAAGAAACTGACGGCACGCCGCCAGCGTGACGCGGGGGCCATGATCGCCCCCCATGCAGTCAACAGCCAAAGTGATCATGGTTCCGCTAGAGCCTGGAGTAAGAAGTGACATTGACAAAACCGGCCAACACAAGTGATCAGGCTTTGCAAATATCACTTTAAAAAAACAAAAGCCCGCGCTACAAAATATGTAGCAACGGGCCTTACGAGAGCAGTCGTCGCTTAGGCTTCGGACTTGTTCTTCAGCACTTGACGGCCACGGTACACGCCGTTGGGGCTGATGTGGTGACGCAGGTGGGTTTCGCCGGTTGTGGCTTCCACAGCGATTCCTGGCACATTCAGTGCATTGTGCGAACGGTGCATGCCGCGCTTGGAGGGAGACTTCTTGTTTTGCTGAACAGCCATGGTGGCTCCTAGTATCTTGAAAGGGTTGGTAAGACGGCTTATGAAAACAAACAGACAAGACGCTTGCCCTTGCGATACGCCATTGGCGCACCCTTGTTTGCACAAACCCTAAAAAAACGCGATCAGCCCATTAAAGACACGAGGGGATTCGCGCGAAGCTCACGATTATAGCTCAAACGCATTTCGTGAATTCATGCAAATGCATTTCCCCAACGTATCAGTCGGCTGACTTGCCTACATCCAGAGAGCGCAGCACATCAAAAGGGTTTTCCTTCTGGGTATTGGCCTCTTCAAAGTCAGTGTCGCTGGACTGGAGCGTGACGGGTTCGGGACAGGCATCATGACGCGGCACCACAGGTACCTCCATCAGCAGCTCGTCCTCGATCAGCTCCAGCAGATTGAACTCGCGACTGAGCGCGAGCACATCTTCTTCACTGTCGTCATCTTCCAGTTCTGCCGTGGCTTCGTCATTGACGAAGCGAAATGACCTATCAACCTCGAGGGGAATGGAGGCCATTGTCAGGCAGCGCTGGCAGACCATGGGCAAGCCCACTTCGGCATAGACGTGCAGCCACACCTTGCCGGCACCACCGGCTTCCTCGACCAGCTCGCCTTCGACTTCCCAGCGCACTTCGGGTTCAACCCCTGTATGCGGCTGGGCATCCTGGGCCAGACGGGTAAAGGCCGACAATGGTGCCTGGCCCTGTAGAAGACCTGCGGCCTGTGCAAATGCATGCACATCCAGCCGGGTCGCAGAAAAATCCTTGCTCATGGCGCCAGTGTAAGAGAATCCCAATATGCCTGACTCCCTTGTTGCCGAGCGCCTGTTGCGCCCGCTGATTCTGGGCTCAACCTCACGCTACCGCCGTGAGCTGCTGAGCCGCCTGCAATTGCCGTTTGAAACGGTCTCCCCCGAGGTGGATGAAACCCCTCTACCCGGAGAAACTCCTCTGGATCTGTCATTGCGACTATCCCGTGCCAAAGCCCTGGCCGTGGCCGCGCTGCACCCGGGTGCCATCGTGATCGGTTCCGATCAGGTGCCCGAGCTTGATGGGCAACCACTTTCCAAACCCGGAACGCATGAACGCGCCACCGAGCAGCTGCGCCAGATGAGCGGCCGCCAGATGAACTTTCACACCGGCGTCTGCGTGACTTGCGCCGAAACCGGCTTTACCGAAGCCAGCGTGGTGACGGTGCAGGTGCGCTTTCGCCAGTTGAACGACGCCGAGATCGAGCGCTATCTGCGCGCCGAACAACCCTATGACTGCGCGGGCTCCGCCAAAAGCGAAGGCCTGGGCATTGCCCTGCTGGATGCCATTGTGAGCGACGACCCCACGGCACTGATCGGCTTGCCGCTGATTCGTACCTGCCAGTTGCTGCGCGCTGCGGGAGTGGTACTGCCATGAGCGAACAAAATCCCTCCACTGCTGCCAAAAAGCAAGCTGGCACCCTTTATCTGGTACCGGCTCCGCTCGACTTTGGCTGCGACAGCCAGACCGCACTGACCGAGGTGCTGCCTGAAGGCACGCTGCGCACGGCCGCCGGCCTGACCCACTGGATCAGCGAGAACGCCAAGAGCGCCCGCGCCTACCTCAAGCGCATTGATGCTCTGTACCCGCTGGCCGCAACACTGCAAGCCCAGGACATTGCCGAGCTACCGCGCGAAGCCCATAAAAAAGGCGACCACGGCAACAAGGGTGCAGCGATTTTTGACCCCAAGCCCCTGCTGGCCCCGGCTCTGGCCGGCCACAACATGGGCTTGATCAGCGAAGCCGGCATGCCGGCCGTGGCCGACCCCGGCAGCTCCATCGTGCGCTGCGCCCATGACCTGGGCCTGCGCGTGGTGCCGCTGATCGGCCCGGTTTCGCTGCTGCTGGGTCTGGCAGCCAGCGGACTCAACGGTCAGAACTTCGCCTTTGTCGGCTATCTGCCGCAAGACGCGGGCGAGCGTCTGAGCCGCATCAAGGAGCTGGAAAACCTCGCCCTGCGCCAGGGTCAGACCCAGCAATTCATTGAGACGCCTTACCGCAATGCCGTGCTCTGGCAGGCGCTGCTGCAGACGCTGCAGCCCAATACCCGTCTGGCCCTGGCCAGCGGACTGACGCTGGCAACTGCCCGCATCGAAAGCCGTCTGGTGCGCGAGTGGCGCCAGCGCAATGCGCCACCGGACAACCGCACACCCGTGGTGTTCTCCATCGGCCGCTAAAACAGCTCACACGGTCCAACAAAAAAGCCCGCTGCAGACACAGCGGGCTTTTTCATTCAATCATCACGAATTTGATAGCTGTCAGCGCTTATGCATCAAGCGCTAGCGGCCAATTTCATTCAAACCCTCAGCGAATCGTAGGCAACATGCCGCGCATGGCTTGCACCGAGCCTGCGCCAATGGCCGCACCAAATTTCTTGGCCAGGCGTTCGGCCACGTTATCGCGACGGGTGTAGTCCACCACATCTTCGGCCTTGACCACTTCGCGGGCTACATAGTCCAGGCTGCCGATCTTGTCGGCCAGACCCATTTCCACTGCCTGCTGACCGGTCCAGAACAGGCCGCTGAACATTTCCGGGGTTTCCTTCAGTTTGGCGCCACGGCCTTTTTTCACCACGCCGATGAACTGCTGGTGAATCTGGTCCAGCATCTGCTGGGCGTATTCGTGCTGCTTTTCAGACATGGGGCTGAAAGGATCCAGAAAACCCTTGTTCTCGCCTGCGGTGAGCAGACGGCGCTCCACGCCCAATTTATCCATCACGCCAGTAAAGCCGAAGCCATCCATGAGCACGCCTATGCTGCCCACGATGCTGGCCTTGTCCACAAAAATTTCATCGGCCGCAGAGGCAATGTAGTAAGCGGCCGAAGCGCAGCTTTCCTCCACCACCGCGTACAAAGGCTTGTCGTACTTGGCCTTGAGACGAATCATTTCGTCATTGATGATGCCGGCCTGCACCGGGCTGCCGCCAGGAGAGTTGATCAGCAACACTACGGCGCGGGAACCCGAATCCTCGAAGGCGCTGCGCATGGCTGCCACCACGAACTCGGCCCCGGCATCTGCCCCCGAAGCGATTTCACCCTTGATCTCCACCACCGCCGTATGCGGCGTGGTGGTGGCCTTGGTGGCCGTGTCCTTGAAGAACACCATCCACAGCACCAGCAGCACCACAGCCGACCACAGCAGACGGCTGGCAAAGCGCCAGCGGCGGGCGGCGCGCTGCTCCTTGATGGAGGCAAAGACCAGCTTTTCCAGCACATCGCGCTCCCAGCCGCTTTTGCCGGACGCAGCACCAGCGGCCTGCTCGGCCGAAGCTTGTGCATCTGCAGGCGCTGCAGCGGGCGACCACAAATCAGCCCCCTTCAGCGGGGCATCCGAGCCATGGTTATCCGGTGTATTAGGAGCACTCATCTCAAAACTCAATAGGTTTTAGTTGGGGGCCAGTATGCCAGTGCACCAGGGCATCGCTTTCGCTCAGGTCAATTTTGATCAATCCACCACGGCAGGGCCCGCCGGCGCAGACCCCGCTGTCAGGCTCGTAGGCGGCGCCATGGGTGGAGCACAGCAGCCAACGTCCGCTGTCGTCGAAAAACTGGCCGGGCTGAAAGTCCATCTCCATCGCGACATGACTGCAGCGATTGAGATAGGCATGCACCCGCCCTTCATAGCGAATGGCAAAAGCGCGGCATCTCTGGCCGGCATAGAGCACATCGAAGGCTACGGCCGGGCCGCCATCCTGCAACTCGCCGCTGGCGCACAGCTCTATGAGGTCAACCGCTTCGCTCACATCCAATCCTCAGGCGTTGGCGCTCAGCCAGCGATGCAGTTCAATAGCCGATTCGGCCACGAACAAGGGATTGAACTGGCCAAACGCATCGGGGGCATGGGCGCCATAGGATACGCCCACACTGGCACAGCCCGCATTCACCGCCATTTGCAGGTCATGGGTGGTGTCACCAATCATCAGTACGCGCTCGGGCTCCACGCCGAACTCGGCCATCAACTCCTGCAGCATCAGGGGATGAGGCTTGCCTGCGGTCTCATCCGCCGTGCGCGAGCCGTCGAACATGCCCTTGAGCTGCTGATCCTGCAGCGCGTCATTGAGCCCGCGACGGCTTTTACCGGTAGCCACGGCCAGCCAGTGACCGCGTTCGCGCAAGTCCTTGAGCATGGGCAGCACGCCGTCAAACAGGCAGATATCGTCCTGGTGCTTGATGAAGTGAAAGCGGTAGCGATTGCCCAGCTCGGTGTATTTTTCCGGCGGCACATCGGGCGCGGCTTTCGCCAGCGCGGGCACCAAAGCCATGCCGATCACATAGGCCGCCTGCTCGTCGCTGGGCACGGTGCCGCCCACATCCCGCACCGCCTCCTGAATGCTGCGGGTGATGATGGCGGTGGAGTCCGCCACCGTTCCATCCCAGTCGAATGCGATCAAGTCGAAGCGGCGATTGCGCATGGCGCTATCATTTTTATTAATCATGCAATCCTGAAGGCTAGGGTTCAGCGGACGAAATCCGCCAGTTCCGGCGGCAACTCGGCGCGCAATTCCACGCGCTCGCCACTGGCCGGATGATTGAACTGCAAGCGCCAGGCATGCAGAAACATGCGCTTCAGGCCATGCTTTTGCACACGGCGATTGAGGTCGAAGTCACCGTATTTGTCATCTCCCACGATAGGGTGGCCTTGCGAAGCCAGGTGCACCCGAATCTGGTGGGTACGGCCGGTCTTGATGGTCACTTCCAGCAGGCTCATGGCAGGCAGGCCCTGCAAAGGCCTGGCGTCAAACACCTGCCGCACCTTGACCAGGGTCACGGAACGCATGCCGTCCGGGTCATCGGCCGTGGTCACGCGCACGCGGCGCTCGCCGTCGGCCTGCAGATACTTGTGCAGCGGCAGATCAATGACCTTTTTATTGCCAGGCCATGCACCCTGCACCAAGGCCAGATAGGTCTTGCCCGTCTCGCGTTCACGGAACTGATCCTGCAGATGGGTCAAAGCAGAACGCTTTTTGGCCACCAGCAAAATGCCCGACGTTTCACGATCGAGCCGGTGGGCCAGCTCCAGAAACTTGGCTTCGGGCCGCGCCTGGCGCAGCTGCTCGATCACGCCGAAGCTCACGCCCGAGCCGCCGTGCACGGCCACGCCGGCCGGCTTGTCTATGGCCAGAATGTGTTCGTCATCCAACAGCGCGGGAAACTCCTTAGCCGGCGCCGGACGCTCGGCTTTTTCCGCCACTTTTTCGGAGATTCGCACCGGCGGAATCCGCACCGTATCGCCGTCTTGCACGCGCGTCTCCGCACTCACCCGCCCCTTGTTGATACGCACCTCGCCACTGCGGATGATGCGGTAGACATGGGTCTTGGGAACGCCTTTTAAATGGCGCATGAGAAAGTTGTCCAGACGCTGTCCTGCGGAGTCGGCATCGACTTCAATCAGCCGCACGGAGACTGCGGCCGTATTCTGGGACCGGTCCTCGCCCGGTTTGCCCTCTATAATGTGTTTCACCTGTGCCGCGATAGTTGTAAGTGGTTGATTCGCATGGAGTTTAGTCCATGCAGCCATTTCCCACCGCACAGGCAGGTCGATGCCCGCCTGTTTTACCCACACAAATTGCAGTAAAGATGACTGCGGCAGTCTGGGGAATTCCGGCAAAGGCTGACGAATTGAAACATTGATACGGAATCTCAAACCGGCAGTTGCAGTGGAGCCAGACGCTCCCAACTGTCGGTCCCAAACGAGCATGTGGATCTTTTGGACATGGATGATCAGCCTCTGGGGCAGCAAAAAGCCTGCGCCCAAGCATCGTCACGTCTACAAGCGACCACCCACCTCCTCCGCACGTGCACTGACCCTTTTTTTCGCGCGTCTGCGTGCACGGCCATTCCCGCTCGTACCCTGGCCTGTGCCTTCGCTGCTGACTTGAAACAAAGACAGCAGCAATCCGGCACCCTTCCGATTCCCTATCGTTTCAACGCGTCCGTCTGGCATCTCGGCTCCTATTGAGCCTGTCTTTGATTATTACCAGTCAAAGGCACGCGGGACTGACGGCAATTGGCCGCTGACCGACGTGCCTCAAAACGATTAGAGGAAACGCATCATGAAACGGATGCTGATTAACGCTACGCAGCCCGAAGAACGCCGTTTGGCCATTGTCGACGGCCAGAAGCTGCTGGACTACGAGATCGAAATCGAAGGTCGCGAACAACGCAAAGGCAATATCTACAAAGCCGTTGTGACCCGTGTGGAGCCCTCGCTGGAAGCCTGCTTTGTGGACTACGGTGAAGACCGCCACGGTTTTCTGCCTTTCAAGGAAATCTCCAAGCAATACTTTGCCGAAGGCGTCTCTCCCAGCCAGGCTCGCATCAACGATGTGATCCGTGAAGGCCAGGAGCTGATCGTCCAGGTCGAAAAAGAAGAGCGTGGCAACAAGGGCGCCGCCCTGACCACCTTCATCTCCCTGGCCGGCCGCTATGTGGTGCTGATGCCCAACAACCCCCGTGGCGGTGGCGTTTCGCGCCGCATCGAGGGCGAGGACCGCGCCGAGCTCAAGGAAGCCATGGACCAGCTGGAATACCCCAAGGGTATGTCCATCATTGCGCGCACCGCCGGCATCGGCCGCACCGCGCCCGAGCTGCAGTGGGACTTGAACTATCTGCTCAAGCTGTGGAACGCGATTGACGGCGCCGCCAAGGGTGCCAAGGGCGCCTTCCTGATCTATCAGGAATCGAGCCTGGTGATCCGCGCCATCCGCGACTACTTCAACGGCGACATCGGCGACATCCTGATCGACACCGATGATATCTACGAGCAGGCCCAGCAGTTCATGGCCCACGTCATGCCCGAGCATGCCGCCCGTGTGAAGCGCTACCGCGACGACGCTCCTCTGTTCTCGCGCTTCCAGATCGAACACCAGATCGAATCGGCCTACTCGCGCACCGTGATCCTGCCGTCCGGCGGCGCCATCGTGATCGACCACACCGAAGCCCTGGTTTCCGTGGACGTGAACTCGGCCCGCGCCATCAAGGGCGGCGACATCGAGGAAACGGCGACCCGCACCAACCTGGAAGCCGCTGATGAAGTGGCCCGCCAGATGCGTTTGCGCGATCTGGGTGGCCTGATCGTGATCGACTTCATCGACATGGAAGAGGCCAAGAACCGCCGCGAAGTGGAAAACCGCCTGCGCGACGCTCTGCGCCAGGACCGTGCCCGCGTGCAGTTCGGCACCATCAGCAAGTTCGGCCTGATGGAAATGAGCCGTCAGCGCCTGAAGCCCGCCCTCTCCGAAGGCGCGCACATCAACTGCCCACGCTGCGGTGGTTCCGGCCACATCCGCGATACCGAATCCTCGGCTCTGCAAATCCTGCGCATCATTCAGGAAGAGTCCATGAAGGACAACACGGCCGCCGTGCACTGCCAGGTGCCTGTGGAAGTGGCTTCCTTCCTGCTCAACGAAAAGCGCAGCGAAATCACCAAGATCGAGCTCAAGCAGCGCGTCAACGTGATCATGGTGCCCAACAAGTCCATGGACACGCCGCACTACAAGCTCGAACGCCTGAAGCACGACGACGCCCGCCTGGAAACAATGGAAGCCAGCTACAAGCTGGCCGAAGAGGTGGAAGACGTGACCACCGTCACCCGTCGCTCGCAGGAACCCACCAACAAGCAGACTCCCGTCATCAAGGGCGTGCTGCCCGATGCACCGGCTCCGATTGCCGAGCCCCGTGCACCGCGCCAGCCACGCACAGCCGCTGCTCCAGCACCTGCCGCAGCGCCCGCAGCAGCCCGCCCCGCAGCGCGCGAGCAAGGCTTCCTGGCCTGGCTCAAGAACCTGTTCGGCTTTGGCGCACCAGCAGCCGTGGTGGCGGCTGAACCCGCCGTGCAGGCCCCTGCAGCCCGCGAAGGCCGTCGCAGCGAAGGCCGTGGCGGTGACCGCAATGAGCGTGGTGAGCGCGGTGAACGCACCGACGGCCGCCGCCGCAATAACGAGCGCGGCGCCGAACGTGGTGGCGAGCGCAACGAGCGCAATGCCGGCGAACGTGGCGAGCGCCAGGATCGCAACGGCGGCGACCGCAACCGCCGCAACGCCGGCCGTGATGGCGAGCAACAGCGCAACGAGCGCCAGGAAGGCCGCCAGCAGGAGCCGCGCGCAGAGCGCGGCGAACGCGGTGAGCAGCAGCGCAACGAACGTGGCAACCGCCGCGAACGTGGCGAGCGCCGCGAAGCCCAGGTCGCAGATGTGGCACTGAACGCCAGCGAAGAGTTCAACGACCAGGCTCAGGAAGCGCGTGAACCACGCGAGCCTCGCAACGAGCGCAATCGTGGCGAGCGCGGTGAACGTGGTGAACGTTCCGAGCGCAGCGGCGAAGGCCGTCGCGAACGCCAGCCCCGCAATGCAGAAGCCCAGCCTCTGGCCCAGCCCGTGATGGGCGAAGGCCAGGTAAGCGACGCAGGCAACGAGCAGGCACAGGACGGCCAGGCCGAGGGCGAACAAGCCCGCGAACCACGCCAGCGCCGCTCCCGCGACCGCTACGGCCGCGACCGCCGCGAACGTGGCGAGCGCGCACCGCGTGAAGGCCAGGACGCCCAAGCCCTGGGTTTTGCTCCCGAGCAAAACCAGGATGCGCCAGCTCAGCCCGCAGCGGACAGCGTGGCTGAAGCCCCTGTGCAAGAGCAAGGCTCGCGCCGCAGCTACTTTGATGCAGTTTCGGCTCCAGCCATTGATGCAGCTGCGCAAGAAGCTACGGAAACCGTAGCACCTGTGGCGGCAACAGCGGTCGCAGCAGCACCGGTGGCAGTGGCGGCCGTGGCCGAGGAAGCTCCTGCTCCAGTGGCAACACCGGTCAGCGCGCCTGCAGCCGAAGTGGCCGAGGTCGCACCCGTGGCAGCACAACCGGCTGCAGAGCCCATCGCTCAGCCTGTTGCGCAGCCCGTCGTTCAGCCTGCTGCCCAGGCAGTGGTTGAAGCAGCGGCTCCCGGCATGCCCCAGCTGCAAGCCTACGAGCTGCCCGTGTCCGAACTTCAAGCCCTGGCAGCCGCCTGCGGTCTGCAGTGGGTGAACTCCGACGCCGCCAAGATCGCCGCCGTGCAAGCGGCCATTGCAGCCGAGCCCAAGCCTGTGCACATCCCACGCGAGCGTCCTCCCGTGGTCGTGCTGGACGAAGGCCCGCTGGTGCTGGTCGAGACCCGCAAGGACTTGAGCCTGATGCCTCTGCCATTCGAGCAGGAAAGCGCTACGGCCAACTAAGACGACATCCGGCGTCTTAGCTGCCAAGCACGGGGCCAACAGCATTTGTCTGCTTGCAGACAAGGCCGTTGGCCCCGAATCGTTTGAGTGACCCCTTCCCTGATTCACCCCCGCCATGCTGTTTTTGATCTCGCCGGCCAAATCGCTGGACTATGAAACCCCGCTGCCCCAGGACCTGCCGCATACGCTGCCGGTCTTCAAGAAGCAGCCGCTGGAGCTGATTGCCGTACTGCGCCAGAAAGCGCCTCAGGACATTGCCGAACTCATGAGCATCAGCGACAAGCTCGCAGTGCTCAACGTCGGCCGCTACGAGGCCTTCAGCAGCAAATTCAGTGACAAGAATGCCCGCCAGGCCGTGTTCGCCTTCAACGGCGATGTGTATGAAGGCCTGAATGCCCACAGCCTCAAGCCCCGGGAGCTGGACTGGGCCCAGGAACATGTGCTGATCCTGAGCGGCCTGTACGGCGTGCTGCGTCCGCTGGACTGGTTGCAGCCCTACCGTCTGGAAATGGGCACCCGCCTGGCCACGGACCATGGCAGCAACCTCTACCAGTTCTGGGGCACGCAGATCGCCGAGCATCTGAACCAGCGCTGCGCCGAGCTGCCCGAAGCCGAGCGCATCGTGATCAATCTGGCATCCCAGGAGTACTTCAAGTCCGTGGATCGCAAGACGCTCAAGGCCCCGGTGGTCGAGTGCGTGTTCGAAGACTTCAAGGGCGGCAAGTACAAGATCATCAGCTTCCACGCCAAGCGCGCACGCGGGCTGATGGTGCGCTGGGCCGTGCAGCACAAAGCCAGAAAGCCCGCCGATCTGCGCAAGTTCGATCTGCAAGGCTATGCCTTCAGCGACAGCGCCTCCACACCGGAACGACTGGTATTTCGCCGCCAGCTTGAAGCGTGAAAGTGCTTACATATCTTCAATCCCTTGTGATTGAATTTGTGTACGGACCTCACTAGCATCTTCACCATGAGCACCTCCACCCAAGCCAACCACCCTGTTCCTGCCGGCCTGACACCCGAGCTGATGCAATGGGTGCGCAGCCAGAGTGCGGCAGGCGTTTCCCTGCCCACCTTGCTGCAATCCATGCGCGATGTGGGCTGGGCCGAGCATCTGGCCCGCCGGGCTCTGGCCCTGCCGGAGGACGGGGATCTGCCGCCGCCGTTCACGGCACGCCTGGCTGAGGTCCAGGTCGTCGCTCATGCATCGGGCGTTCCCGGGCCCGACCTGAGCAGCAATCCCTGCAGCGTCCATGCCGGCGACCGTGAGGTCCATGTGCTGATAAGCATGCACAACCCGCGTGTAGTGGTGTTTGGCAATCTGCTCTCGCCCGAGGAGTGCGATGCCATCATCCACGCTGCCCGCCCGCGCATGCAGCGCTCGCTGACCGTGCACAACCAGAGCGGCGGCGAGGAAGTCAACGACGACCGCACCAGCAACGGCATGTTCTTTCAGCGCGGCGAAACCGATGTGGTGCGCCTGGTGGAAGAGCGTATCGCCCGGCTGCTGAACTGGCCTTTGGAAAACGGCGAAGGCCTGCAAGTGCTGCACTACCGACCCGGCGCCGAATACAAGCCCCACCACGACTACTTTGCACCCCATGAACCGGGCACGCCCAGCATTCTCAAACGCGGCGGTCAGCGCGTGGGCACGCTGGTCATGTACCTGAACGAGCCCACGCGTGGCGGCGGCACCACCTTCCCCGAAGTACCGCTGCAAGTTGTGCCGCGACGCGGTAATGCCGTCTTCTTCAGCTACGACAGACCCGACCCCGCCACCCGCACGCTGCACGGCGGTGCGCCGGTGCTGGAAGGCGAAAAGTGGATTGCCACCAAGTGGCTGCGCGAGCGCGAATTCAAGTAAAAACCGATTCAAGCCCAATCAATACAAGCGCAAGCAGCTCAACTTTTTTACTAGCAGCTCTTGCCTCTCACCATGTCTATGAATACTCCTGAACAATCCCAGCTGGGCAAAAGCTCGGCCTATGTCGATCAGTACGACGCTTCGCTGCTGTTTCCTCTGCCCCGCCTGGAAAAGCGCGAGGAAATCGGCGCCGGTGCCAATCCGCCCTTCTTCGGCGCCGATCTGTGGACGGGCTATGAGCTGTCCTGGCTCAACCCGCGCGGCAAACCCCAGGTGGCTCTGGTTCAATTCACCGTGCCCTGTGAAACTCCGAATCTGATCGAGAGCAAATCCTTCAAGCTCTATCTGAACAGCTTCAACAACTCGCAGTTTGCCGATGCGGCCGAAGTGCAAGCCAGGCTGCGCGCCGATCTGTCGGAAGCCGTCTGGCGCGGCAGCAACAAAAGCGGCAGCATAGGCGTGCAAGTGCTGCAAGCCGACCGCTTTGATGCCCAGCAGATCAACGAGCTCGACGGCCTGCTGCTCGATCGCCTGGATGTGGAATGCAGCCGCTACACGCCGGCGCCCGAGCTGCTGAGCGCCAAGCACGAGGAAGCGCCCGTGCATGAAACCCTGGTCAGCAATCTGCTTAAGAGCAACTGCCTGGTGACAGGCCAGCCCGACTGGGGCAGCGTGCAGATTCACTACAGCGGCGCGCAGATCGATCAGGAGGGTCTGCTGCAGTATCTGGTGAGCTTTCGCAACCACAACGAATTCCATGAGCAGTGCGTGGAGCGTATCTTCATGGACATCTGGACACGCTGCAAACCCATCAAGCTCTCGGTCTATGCCCGCTACACCCGCCGCGGCGGCCTGGACATCAATCCCTTGAGAACCAGCCACCCCGGCGCTCTGCCGGCCAATGTGCGCACGGCCCGCCAGTAAGCACGTTCTTATTTCCCCCAAGGCCAATCATGCGCCAGCAGCGCCTCGGCGTGGCGCAGGTCCTGCTTGCGCAGCCATAGGCCGTTCATGCCGTGCAGCAGCTGCTCCACCTCGGCCTGACCCCACATCGGCATGCTGATCAGCTGACGCTGCGGCGGCTCCTGCACGCCAGCCTCGCTGTCGTCCTGGGGCTGCGCCTCTATCCAATGCAAGCCCTGGGCATCCCAGCCCGTGAGCAGCGGCGTGTGTGCCGCCAGCTCCAGCGTGCGCAACTCCTTTTCCACGGGGTTAAGCCAGTGCAGCTTCCAACGATCCGGCCGGCCGTAGCGGCTCTCCACCAGCTCCAGCACCGCCCAGCCTTCGCCCGCAGGATGGGGACAGGCACAAGGGCCGGTGCCGCATAGCACCGCGCCGCTGCGCGTCAGGGTCACGCCATCGATGCGGCGCTCATCCCGGCTCCAGTCATTGTTGATGCGCTCGTTCAGCCCACCCCACCACCACAGGGCATCGCCGCGCGCTGCATCGCGCCAGACATAGTCGCCGTCTGCACAGGGGTGCTGTATCTGCCTGACCTCGCGCCAGCGCGGCAGCAAGCGCCACTGGCCTTGAGCATCAGGGGCCATGCTTGCCAGCAGGTAAACCGGTCTCCAGTCGGCCCGCGCCAGATGGCTATAGGAGACGGATTGCACAGGCCAGCGCCAGCCGCCCGCACTCGCATCCCAACCCTGGTCCTGCAAGCTGCCCACCAAGGCCACCAATTCCACACGGGCCGCCATGCCGCCATTTTCCGTAGGCACCGGCCGCATGCGCTCCACAGGCCAGGGCAGGTCCACCGCCTGCATGCGCTCGCCGTCCCAGATCTGAATCGGCCCGCTGCCGCCGCGCACCGGCGCCCGGTCATGGGGCATGAGCACGGCCCAGCGCCCCTGCACCACCAGATGCTCGAGTGCCCAATGGCCGCTGAAGTGCTTCTCGCCCCATTGCAGACTCCAGGCACTGGTTTCGCCCAGCTCGTCCTTGGCCGGCTTGCTCAGCGTCCAGATCAGCGGCTGACCTTTGAGCGGCTCGCTTTGCGCACGCCACAGCTCGGGGCGGGCCGGATCGCGAATCCAGTAAAAGCGGTTGAAGGGGATCTGCTGCAACTGCACCCGCCCGTCCTTGCCATGGGCGACGCAGCCGTCGATGGCGCTCATCACGCAGCTGATGCCGGTGCCGTCGTGCAGACGTTCGGTCTGCGGCGTATCCAGCTGCACGCGCTGCAGCACGGTCCGGCCGGCCCAGCTTAGCAGCGGCTGTGGCGACTCATCCGCCTCGTCCGGCCAGCTAATGCTGACGGCCCAGGACTTGCGATCAGGGGGCAGGCATTGCGACCACTGCTGCCAGCCCAGCTCGGCGCTCCAGACCGCCAGCACCAGCTGGCTGGCCGCGTTATGAGCCGCATAGGCGTACAAGGCCAGCGCCTTTCCGTCTTCGCTCCATGCCATGGCATGGTTTTCATCCAGCAGCCAGGGTGTGGCAGAGCCGCCCATCAGCAACTGCCAGTTCGGCCGCAGCAGCGGCTCCAGCGGTCTGTCCAGATGGCGTAGCGCGGCGGGCCAATGGCGCTCCAGCGTCAGCTCCGGTGCCGGCGTGTTGGCAGGCGCAGTAGCCAGACGCGGCGGCTGCTCTGCGGCCTGGGCCGGCACAAAGTCCGCAGGCACCCAGATATCACGCAGCGCCACCAAAGCCTGCGCTGGGGCCGTGACATGCTGCTGCAGCCAGGCCTCGAAGCTGGCGTCCGACATCACCACATGGGCATCGTCGGCCATGCCGCTTTCGTTGAGCGTCTCCCCACTCCAGCGCGGCAAGCGCCAGTGCACGGATTCGAGCGCCTGGCCTTCTTCCGGCAGCAGCCGCCAGCTGCGGCGAGACTTTCTATCCACCAGCTGCGCCACCTCGGAGTCGTAAAAGCCGGTGCGCAGCCAGCGCCCGTCAAACGAGGTCTGCATGTCCGACTCCCAGACCTGCGGCAGATACACGCCGTCTGCGCACATCACATCGCCCCAGACCGGGCCGCCCATGCCGCGCTCGCCCTGCATGCGAAAATTCACATCTTTTTGAGCTTCTGACGCTTTATCCGTAAACGCATCGCGCTCTTTATCTGATAGCAATTGAGCACTCTCATCCAGCACGGGCTGAGCCTTGGGCAAGGGCAGCTCCTGTCGCGTCTGCGCTCTGGCGGCCTGCCTGACAAGCCAGCCCAGAACACACAGGGCCAGCACGGCCAGGCCCACCAGGGTGAGGAAAATTTTCATGCTCCGATCCTAACCAAGGCAGATGCAAAAAAGGCAGCCGAAGCTGCCTTGCCTGCAATGCGCTGGCGATCCTGCGCCATCAAAGATGAAACACATCCACCGAGCGTTCCAGCGTGTGGGCGCTCATGCGCAGCGAATCGGCCGAACCGGTGGACTGCTCGGCCAGGGCCGCATTTTGCTGCGTCACGAAATCGAGCTGGGCAGCGGCCTCGTTGACCTGGGCCACGCCAATCGACTGCTCGCGCGTGGCAATGCTGATCTGGTGCACCAGGTCGCTGACACGGTCCACGGCACTCACCATGCTGGCAATGGTCTCGCCTGCTGCATGCATGCGCGCATTGCCGTCGTTGATGCCGGCCACCGTGCTGTTGATCAGGCCGCTGATTTCCTTGGCCGCCCCAGCACTGCGCTGGGCCAGAGCCCGCACTTCAGCCGCCACCACGGCAAAGCCACGGCCTTGCTCGCCGGCACGGGCGGCTTCCACGGCCGCGTTCAAGGCCAGCAGATTGGTCTGGAAGGCAATGCTTTCGATCACGCCAATGATTTCGCTCATGCGGGTGGACGAGCCACGGATATTCTCCATGGCCGCTCCCATTTCATGGATGACAGCGCCGCTGCGGCCGGCCAAGGCACGGCTTTCGTCGCTGGCGCGCGCCATGAACTGGGCGGTATCGGCCGTCTGCGCCACCGTGCCCGAGATTTCTTCGATGGACGAGGCCGTCTGCTGAAGACTGCCGGACTGCGCTTCGGTGCGTCCCGCCAGATCAAAGCTGCTTTGGGCCATTTCCTGAGCCGTATGGGCAAAGCTGCGAACCTCGGTGCGCACATCGCCCACCACGGCACGCAGATTGATCTGTATCTGCTGCAGGCGCTGCATCAGCGCTCCCATGGCACCGCTGTACTGCAGCCTGGACTGGGTGCTGAGATTGCAGCTGGCCAGATCGGCAGCGAAACGGCTGGCTTCTTCCAGCCCATTCAGGCAGCGCCGCTGAAAACGCCACAGCAGCAGGCCGCCGCCCACCAGCAGCGCCGCCAGACGGCCGCCCCATGCTGCCGTGCCTTGCAGGCCCAGCAGATCGGGCAGCATCACCAGCAGCGACAGCAAGGCCAGAAGCCATGCCATGCGGGCCAGCAAGCCCACATCCTGCAAGCCTTGCCACCAGCCCATCAGGCCCAGGCGGCGCAGCTCACCACCGCGCAGGCGCATGCTGACCTGGCCGGTTTCCGCCTCGCTGCGCATGCTGGCATACAGCTTTTCGGCCGCTTCAATTTCGACGGCCGAGGGTTTGGTACGCACCGACAGATAGCCGCTGGGCCTGTCGCCTTCCATGATGGGCGTGACATTGGCGCGCACCCAGTAGTGGTCGCCGTTCTTGCGGCGGTTCTTGACCAGGGCCGTCCAGGGATAGCCATGGGCAATGGTGCGCCACATGTCCTTGAAGGCTGCAGCAGGCATGTCCGGGTGGCGAATCAGGTTGTGAGGCTGGCCAATCAGCTCCTCATACGCATAGCCGCTGACCCGCACAAAGGCTGGGTTGCAGTGGGTTATTTCGCCCTTGGTGTTGGTGCTGGAAACCAGCAGCTCGTCGCCCGGGAAATCGTAGTGGTACTGCGTCACCGGCAGATTCAATCGCATGTCACCCGCTCCTCCAATAATCCATTTGCTCTGATGTGATGTATTGGCCGATTGCAAATGACTGCGCCATTTCTTCAGATACAAAAGCTCACACCTTCGGATCATCGCACAGCGTCACCGCCTACAGCAGACAATCAGAACAGCGGCGCCGTATAAGGGTCGGATTCATTGACCGAAGTCAAGATCTGAGGCCTGAGCAGCGCATCGCGCGCCGCCGGATCATGCGCCGTGGCCTCCCAGTCGGCCAGACGGATCAGACCGCCCACCTTCACGCCCAGCAGGCGCAGCCGCTTGCCCAGAGGCACGCGCTTCAAACATTGACCTGCGGCCTGCCGTATGGTCTGGCCGTCCTGCATGGGCAGGGCCAGCGTCTGGTCTCGCGTGGCAATCTTGAAATCGTCAAAGCGCAGCTTGATGCCCACCGTGCGCCCCAGATAGCCTTTGCGCTGCAGATCGTCGGCCACGCGCTGACACAGATCCGTAAAGATGGCGCCCAGCTCGGCTCTGTCGTGCACGGCATGCAGATCGCGCTCGAAAGTGGTCTCGCGGCTCATGGATACCGGCTCGCTCTCGGTCTCCACCGCCCGCTCGTCGCGCCCCCAGGCAGCGTCGTGCAGCCAGTGACCGTAGGACTTGCCAAACCAGTGCACCAGTTGCGGCAGACTCTGCTGCGCCAGCTGACCTATGGTCTCCAGGCCCAGGGCCTTGAGCTTGGCGTCCGCCTTGGGGCCTATGCCGTTGACCTTGCGGCAGGCCAGCGGCCAGATCTGCGCTTGCAGATCCTCGGCCTGGACGATGGAGATGCCGTTGGGCTTGTTGAATTCGCTGGCCATCTTGGCCAGCAGCTTGTTGGGTGCCACGCCCACCGAGCAGGTCAGGCCCGTGGCCTCGAAAATGCTTTTTTGTATCAGACGCGCCAGCACGCGCCCGCCTTCGCGCTGGCCGCCTGGCACTTGGGTGAAGTCTATATAGACCTCGTCCACGCCCCGGTTCTCCATGACCGGGGCAATGGAGAGAATGATGTCCTTGAACTCGCGCGAAAAGCGTCGGTACTGGGCAAAGTCCACGGGCAACAGAACAGCCTGCGGGCACAGCTTGGCGGCCTTCATCAGCCCCATGGCCGAACCCACGCCAAACTGCCGCGCCGCATAGGTGGCCGTGGTGATGACGCCGCGCCCTGTGTAGTCTTTGAGCAGGGGAAAATCCGCCACCGGAATTTCGGACAGCGGCAGCCCCGCATGCCGCGCCAGCAGCGCATCATCCGGCGCACGCCGTCCACCGCCAATCACCACCGGCAAGCCCTTGAGCTGGGGATAGCGCAGCAACTCCACGGAGGCGTAGAACGCATCCATATCCAGATGGGCAATGCGCCGGGGAAGGTCTGCGAAAGAGGTGGAAGAATCGCTCACGCTGCCGATTTTGCCTGCGCTGGCAAGAATCGGCAGCCATGCCTGAAACAGGCTCACTCCACATCAGAGACACCCAAGAAGCGCCACCGCGCACTGAAGATGTCGTCCCCGGGCACGCCCGGCCAGGGGAAGGCGCAAAGCGCCTCAGGGGGTGGTTTTTTTCTCTCGCTTTATTTCTTCCAACTCATCAAAACGCATATCGGCATAGCTGACCCAGGTCTTGCGCTTGACCAGCCAGTAGCCCAGCCAGAACAGCAGGAACAGCGGAATGCCCAGATAGGTCGAAACCACGCCACCCCAGTCGATACGATCTTCCAGAAAGGCCTGATAGTTCTGACCCAGCGTCACCACCAGGCACAGCACAAACGCAAAGATCGGGCCGAATGGGAAGGCGCCCGCCTTGTAGGGCAGCAAGCCCACGTCATGGCCATGCATCACATAGCCGCGGCGAAAGCGGTAGTGGCTGACGGCAATGCCCAGCCAGACAATGAACTCCGTCATGCCCGCCAGATTCAGCAGCCAGATATAGACGGCTTGCGGGCTGTACAGCGAGGAAAACAGGCACAGGCAGGCAATCAGCGTGCTGCCGATCAGCGCATACAACGGCACGCCGTTCTTGGTCAGCTGAGAGAACATGCGCGGCGCATTGCCTTCGGTCGCCATGTTGAAGAGCATGCGCGTGGCGGCATACATGCCGGAGTTACCGGCCGACAGCACCGAGGTCAGAATCACCGCATTCATTACCGTGGCCGCCGACAGCAGACCGGCATGCTGAAACACCAGCGTGAACGGGCTCACCGCAATATCGGCCACATCGGTGCGCAGCAGCTGCGGATCGGTATAGGGAATCAGAAAGCCGATGACGATGATGGCCAGTACATAGAACAGCAGAATACGCCAAAACACCTGGCGAATGGCACGCGGCACGTTCTCGCGCGGGTTCTCGGATTCACCAGCGGCCACGCCAACCAGCTCCGTGCCCTGAAAGGAATAGGCCACGATCATGGCCACGCCGACAAAGGTGGCGAAGTTGCCCACAAACGGCGCATCGCCCGTGGTCCAGTTCTCAAAACCGGGCGTATGGCCGCTGCTGATGATGCCGAACAGAATCAATACGCCGGTGATCAGAAAGGCCACCACGGCCACGACCTTGATCAGCGCAAACCAGTATTCGGCTTCGGCAAATCCACGGGCCGAAAATGCGTTCAGGCCCACCATCAGCAGCAAAAACAAGCCGCTCCAGATGATCCCCGGCACATCGGGTAGCCAATAGGCCATGACCAGCTGTGAGGCCACCAGATCCACGGCGACCACCACGGCCCAGCTGAACCAGAAATTCCAGCCCAGCGCAAAGCCAAAGCCGCGGTCCACATAGCGCGATGCATAGGTCGAGAAGGAGCCGGCCACCGGCATGAAAGCGGCCAGCTCGCCCAAGCTGGTCATGATGTAGTACACCATGATGCCAATCAGCAGATAGGTCAGAACGGCGCCGCCGGGGCCGACCTGGGCAATGGCCGAGCCCGAAGCCACAAACAGCCCCGTTCCAATGGCTCCGCCAATGGCGATCATGCTCAGGTGGCGCTGCTTGAGCACCCGGTGCAGCTGGGGTGTCGGCGCCTTGTCTTGCTGCGACTCAGAGGCTGCTGCCTGCGTCTGGCCGGAGTTTGTGTTGGACATAAAGTCTTGTGCTTTTGAGTTTTGGGCCCGCAAGCAACCGACGCCACAACGCAAAAAAGCGATCCTGACGATCGCCGCAAAGGACAATGGAATGAAGCATTCAAGCGCAGCGTCGACAGCCTGGCCGGCGCAAGCGCTTTCTCAGCAACCCCGATCGGGTGCTCCAACAGCAAAGCGGTGGTACCGCCTCGCCAATTGATGGGCATAAGCCCTCATTTTGCCTAAAACCCTTGGTCAACATATGAGCCCCGGGCAATGCAGGGGCGTGGCCTGGGGCTGATTTCGGGGACTTGACAGAAAATATTGCTATGAAAACAAGAGCATAAAGCGCTTTTTGTTCATGGACTCAAGGCCGGTTTGACCATAAATCACGCTCACTGACGGCTAAGGAAGCTAAACCTGCAGGCAGATCAGCACCAGGCCCAGCATCATCAGCCCCATGCCGAATTTCTCGGCACCCGAGAGTTTTTCGCTGAACACGCGACGCGAAACCAGGTAGCTGAACACCACTTCCACCATGCCCAGCGTGCGCACCGGCGCTGCCCCCTGCATGGCATAGGCGGTAAACCAGGCCAGCGAAGCCGCGGCGCCCATGCTGCCTGCCAGCAGCGAAATGCGCCAGGCGCGAACAATCGGGCGCAAGCCTTCGGCATGGGTTTTGGCAATCCAGCCGCCCAGGCCCACGCTCTGCAACGTCTGGGCAATCAACACCCCCCAGGCACCAGACAGCCAGGGCGATGTCAGGCCCAGCTGCGCCAACTCCACCGCCCCACCTCTAAAACCTATGGTGGCCAGCGCAAAGCAGGCTCCGCAAATCAGGCCGTACAGCGATGACTTGCTGGCCCAGGCAGACAAGGTGAACAGCTGCCCGCGTGGCGGCAGCGAGAGCATGAGCACGCCCACGGTGGCCAGCACCATGGCAGCCAGGGCCATGGCGCTTGGCAGCTCATGCAAGAACATGGCGGCAAACAAGGCCACCTGCAGCACCTCGGTTTTGGACAGCGTGACCGCCACCGCAAAATTGCGCTCCTTCATGGCCAGCAGCAACGCCGCTGTCGCGCCCACCTGAAAGAAAGCTCCCAGCGCGATCCAGCCCAGATAGGCCCAGGAGAACTGCGGCAGCTCACGCGGGCCCGAACCCAGGCCGTACAGCGCCAGCAAATACACGGCAGCAAAAGGCAGGCCGTAAAGAAAGCGCACCAGCGTGGCGGGCAAGGTGCCGATCTGGGCGGTCAAGGTGCGCTGCGCCGTGTTGCGCACCGTCTGCGCGGCTGCAGCAAACAGCACCACGGGCACCCATAAATATTCCAGACCAATGCCCGCCATGTACGCTCACCCTCTTCAATTCATCACACAATAATTTTCAGCATAGTCGCTAAGACCGGGGCCCGCTTGCGCGATTGGCGCGGTGAGCATGCTTGAGGCAAGGCTGCAGCAAGCGCGAACCCAGCCCTTCCCGGAGCTGAAATGGCCTCAATGGCTCACGTCTCGCCCGTACGGCTTTGCGCCACAAAGCGCGAAGGGGAAACACCCATCTGCATCTTGAATGCCAGGCTGTAAGCACTGTGGCTTTCGTAGCCCACATGCAAAGCCACTTCCACAATCGGCCGCCCGGCCAGCAGCAACGGCAACGAAGCCAGCAGCCGCGCGCGCTGGCGCCAGCGCCCAAAGCCCAGGCCTGTGGCTTTCTCAAAATGGCGGTGAAAAGTCTTGCTGCTCATGGCCAGATCGGCAGCGCAGCGTTCTGCCGTTCGCAGACTGCCGGGCTCGTCCTGCAGTTGCTCGCACAGCTGCGCCAGCCGGGGATTCTCGGGCCAGGGCAAATGAAAGACGGGCTCATCCGGCAGGCCTAACTCCTCCAGCAACAGCGCCATCAGCAATTGCTCGCGCCTGCCGCGCTCGCCGTCAACCGGCCAGTGCGCCACTTCAGAAATCAAGGCCCGCAGCAAGGCCGAGACAGGCATGACGCAGTCACGCTGCGGCAAGCGCTCAAACTCGGCTGCCGCCAGCTGCGCCCGGTTGACCAGCAGGCTGCGCACACGCACGGCCCCACGCATATGCAGGCTGTGCTGGGCAAACGGCGTGAGCCACACGGCCTTGCTCGGTGGTACCAGCCAGCGCCCATGAGGGGTCCGCACCTCAAGCACGCCTTGCACGGCATACAGCAGCTGGCACTGGGCATGGCTATGCAGCTCCACCTCCTGCCCGGAGGCGAAATCCACCGCCACGCCGACCACCGGCAGGGCCGCATTCTCATGGGGAGCCCAGTCGAGTGCATGCGGCGACACGGCCGGCAGTTTGCGCAAGCGTTTGATGGAAGTGGCTACAGACGGCATGACAGGCAAGGAATGTCTATTTTTCAACAACTATTGCCAGATTCTATAAAGACAGCCAGATGCCGTTTTTTTTATGCTTGAGCCATCCCTCTTCTATTGCGCCCTCCCGTCCCGCCATGCCTGCTTCACTGTCTTTGCTACGACTAAGCCCTGCCCTGACCCAAGGCCGGAGTCGGCATGCGCGCGCAGCCCATATCCATCACTTCCCCTGACTCCGGCCTCGCTCAGCAAATGCATGCATCTGCAGGGGAGTGTGAAACGCACACCTCTTTCTTTTTCTGAGCGAAGCAGCCATGTTGAAAAATCCGCAGACCAAATACCAGCCCTACCCCAGCATCGATATGCCCGAGCGCCAATGGCCTTCGCAACGCATCACGCAAGCCCCCATCTGGCTTTCCACTGATTTACGCGACGGCAATCAGGCCTTGTTCGAGCCCATGAACCGCGAGCGCAAACTGCGTCTGTTTCAAGAGCTGGTCAAACTGGGCTTCAAGGAGATCGAGGTCGGCTTTCCATCTGCCTCGCAAGCCGATTACGACATGGTTCGCCAGCTGATCGACGGCGCGCTGATTCCTGCCGACGTGACGCCCATGGTCATCACCCAGTTGCGCGAGGACCTGATCCGCCGCACGGTGAGCAGCCTGTCAGGGGCGCGCCGCGCCATCGTGCATTTCTACAATGCCGTGGCTCCGGCCTTCCGGGAAATCGTCTTCGGCATGCAGGTTCCCGAAATCATCGCCATGGTGGAGCAACACATCCATCTGCTGCGCGAGCTGACCGATCAGCAACCCGAAACCGAATGGGTGCTGCAGTACTCGCCGGAGACTTTTTGCATGGCCGAGCTCGACGTCTCACTGGCCGTGTGCAACGCCGCCATTCGCGCCTGGAATGCCGGGCCCGATCGCCCCATGATCATCAACCTGCCCACTACGGTGGAGGTAAGCACGGCCAATGTGTTTGCCGACCAGATCGAGTGGATGAACAAGCGCCTTGAGCGGCGCGAGCATATTGTGCTTTCCGTCCACCCCCACAATGACCGGGGCACGGGCGTGGCCTGTGCCGAGCAGGCGCTGCTGGCCGGTGCCCAGCGCGTGGAAGGCTGCCTGTTTGGCAATGGCGAGCGCAGCGGCAATGTCGATCTCGTCACCCTGGCCTTGAATCTCTACACGCAGGGCGTGGCACCGGTTCTGGATTTTTCGGACATTTCCGCCGTGGCCCGTATTGCAGAAGAATGCACGGCCCTGCCCATTCATCCTCGCCACCCCTATGTAGGCGATCTGGTGTTCACCGCCTTCTCGGGCTCACACCAGGATGCAATTGCCAAAGGCTTTGCCGCGCAAAAGTCGGACGCGCTGTGGCGCGTACCCTATCTGCCCATAGACCCCAAGGACCTGGGCCGCACCTATGACTCCATCGTGCGCGTCAACAGCCAATCGGGCAAAGGCGGCATCAGCTATTTGCTGCAGCGCGACCATGGCGTTCTCATGCCGCGGCGCATGCAGGTGGAGTTCAGCGCCATCGTGCAAAAACTGGCAGACAGCAGCGAGACCGAGCTGACCAGCGAAGCCTTGTGGCAACTGTTCGAACACACTTATCTGCATGCCGCAGCCGGCCAGTGGCGCTATGTACGCCATCAGCTTTCCGAGCATGCACAAGGTGCGCACATCCTCATCGAGGTGACGGACGATAACGGCCGGCAATCGAGCCTGCAAGGCAGTGGCAACGGCCCGATGGATGCGGCTGCAGCAGCCATCAGCGCCGCCTTGGCCCAGCCGCTGCGCATAGATCACTACGAGGAGCGCAGCCTGGGTGCGGGCGCTGGCGCATCGGCCCTGGCGATTGTGGAAGCCGCGCTGCCCGGTGCTGCGGGCACGCGTTTTGGCGCCGGCATGCATGCCAACCTCGTGACGGCATCGGTGCAGGCCGTGGTGATGGTCGCCAATCGACTCATGCAGGAAGGAGCTGCGCAGTTCGGCTCGCCAGAGCAGAGCCGACCCGCCTGCGCGGCCTGATACCTGAATGGGGTGTGCTGCATTGCAATGTTCATGACTAGAAAGTCAAGCGCAAACCAAGCAAAAGTCGAACACAAACCGGGCGCTGAACCGGCCCGGTGCATGACTAAAATGACTTGGCGCTTTGGCCCTGATCCCGTTCACCTGCAGCCGCACCGTGCTGTTGCAACTGCGGCACGCCCATTGCAGTGTCAACAGCAGCCTATGGTCTGCCAGCGCCAGCTGGCAAGCCAGCACCGGCACAGCCAGCCAGCCAGCAAGCAAACCCAATACCCGCACCAACCCAGCACAGTGGCCTATCCAGGCCGTTGTGCTCTGTTGCGCGGGCCTGCTAGCCCCCTTTTTGTGACTCCAAAGAAAAATGACAGGGAAAAAATGAAAACACCGATTGCACACTTTTTATCGGCCACCGCCCTGCTGTTGGCCAGCACGCTGGCCATGGCCCAGCCTGCAGACCTGCTGCACAAGGCGCAGGCCGGCAATGCCCAGGCACAACTCGATCTGGGTCTGCTGTATGCAGAAGGTCGCGGCGTGGCACAAAGCGACGAGAAGGCCGTGCAATGGTTTCGCCTGGCTGCAGCGCAAGGCGACGCGCTGAGCCAGAGCAGCCTGGGCCTGATGTACGACCAGGGCCGTGGCGTGGCGCAAAACGACCAGGAGGCCGTCAAGTGGTACCGCCTCGCTGCAGCGCAAGGCGATGCCAATGGCCAGTTCAATCTCGGCGTGATGTATGACGACGGCCGCGGCGTGGAGCAAAGCGACCAGGAGGCCGTCAAGTGGTATCGCCTTGCCGCAGCGCAAAACCATCTCGATGCCCAGTACAACCTGGGGCTGATGTACGTCAACGGCCGCGGCGTGGAGCAAAGCGATCAGGAGGCCGCCAAATGGTTTGCTCTCACGGCCGCCAAGGGCCATGACTCGGGCCAGGTCAATCTCGCCGTGATGCATGCCACCGGTCGCGGCGTGCCGCAGAACGAGAAGGAAGCAGCCAGATTGCTGGGCCTGGCCGCAGAGCAAGGCAATGCGACGGCGCAGGTCAACCTCGGCACAATGTTTGAAGAAGGACGCGGCGTCAAACGCAGCCTGTCCCAGGCCTATTTCTGGTATGCCCTGGCCGCCGCACAAGATCTGGAAGATACGGAGTCGCTGCGCGATGCCGCAGCCCAGAAGCTCAAGCCGGCAGAGCGCGCCGCACTGGACAAGAAGATCAGCGCCTGGAAACCCAAGACGGTCAGCCGCTGATTTTCGGCATGCGAACCCAAGGCTTTTGACACACAGGCAAGCAATGAAAAAACAACGCAAGCACTCACTCTCTCACCTCTTTTGCGCCGCCGCCCTGCTGCTCTCCAGCACGCTGACCATGGCGCAACCCGCAGACCTGCTGCAAAAAGCCCAGGCCGGTGATTCCCAGGCACAGTTCAAGCTCGCCGCCGTCTATCTCACGGGCCGTGGCGGGCCCAAAAACTATGATGAAGCCGCCAAATGGTTCAAGCTGTCTGCAGAGCAAGGCCATGCGGAAAGCCAGGCCAACATCGGCCTGATGTACGGCCGAGGACGCGGTGTGCCGCAAAGCGATGAAGAGGCCGTCAAGTGGTATCGCCTGTCCGCAGAGCAAGGCGATGTCGATGGCCTGTTCAATCTGGCGGTGATGTATGACGACGGCCGTGGTGTGGCGCAAAACCAGGAAGAAGCCGTCAGGCTGTACCGCCTGGCGGTGGCGCAGAACCATGTCTCCAGTCAGAGCAATCTTGGCTATATGTACGACCACGGTCGCGGTGTGGCTCAGGACAGCAAGGAGGCCTTCAAGTGGTACCTGATTGCGGCCGAACAAGGCGATGCCAACAGCCAGTTCAACGTCGGCTCCATGTATGCCTTGGGCCGTGGCGTGCCGCAAAGCTGGCTCAAAGCCTATTTCTGGGCCTTGCTGTCGGCCAAGGATGGCGAGATGGATTCGGCCAAACAGCAGGAAATCATCGCCAAGAAACTAAGGCCTGCACAACGCGCCAAGGTACAGCTGCAAGTGCAGGAATGGAAACCCCGCGCCAGCCAGCCCTGAGCCCGCAGGCGTAAGCGTTGCTTGAGAAGCGCTGGCAAGGCACAGCCCAGCCATGCGCTCCTTCAGCCTGGCAGATCAGATCTCTGCAAACGGTTTGGGGTAGGTGCCGGGCAACAGGATTTCGGTGCCCACCTGGTTGATATTGGTGTGGCCGCAAAAAGCCATGGTGGTGTCCAACTCCTTGTGGATGATCTGCAGCGCCTTGCTCACGCCCTCCTGGCCGTATGCGCCCAGACCGTAGAGAAAGCTGCGGCCAATCATGGTGCCTTGCGCGCCCAGGGCACGGGCCTTGAGCACGTCCTGGCCGCTGCGGATGCCGCCGTCCATCCAGACCTCGATATCTTTGCCTGCCACCTGGGCAATCGACGGCAGCGCGGCAATCGATGACGGTGCGCCATCGAGCTGGCGGCCTCCGTGGTTGCTCACGATCAGCGCATCGGCGCCGCTTTGCGCGGCCAGGCGTGCATCTTCGGCATCCATGACGCCCTTCAGAATGATCTTTCCGCCCCAGAGTTTCTTGATCCATTCCACATCGTTCCAGTTCAGACGGGGATCGAACTGGTCTGCCGTCCACGAAGAGAGCGAAGACACATCGCCCACGCCATCGACGTGACCCACGATGTTGCCAAAGCTGCGGCGCTTTGTACCCAGCATGCCCAGGCACCAGCGCGGCTTGGTGGCCAGATTGATGAGATTTTTGAGAGTGGGCTTGGGCGGAGTGGACAGACCGTTCTTGATGTCCTTGTGGCGCTGGCCCAGAATCTGCAAATCCAGCGTCACCACCAGTGCCGAGCAATTGGCTTGCTTGGCCCGGTTGATCAGGCGCTCCATGAAAGCCTTGTCGCGCATCACATACAGCTGAAACCAGAACGGATGGCGATCGGTGTGCTGGGCAATATCTTCCAGCGAGCAGATGCTCATGGTCGACAAGGTGAACGGAATGCCAAAGACCTTGGCCGCCTTGGCCCCCAGGATTTCCCCATCGGCATGCTGCATGCCGGTCAGACCCGTGGGCGCAATGGCCACCGGCATGGCCACGTCCTGGCCGATCATGGTGCTGCGCGTGCTGCGCCCCTCCATATTCACGGCCACGCGCTGGCGCAGCAGAATTTTCTGGAAATCATCTTCGTTGGAACGATAGGTGCCCTGGGTATAGGAACCCGAATCCGCATAGTCGTAGAACATGCGCGGCACGCGGCGCTGGGCCACCACACGCAAATCCTCGATACAGGTGACTTTGGAAAGATCAGCTGCCACAGTTAAACCCCTCATTTTCTCGTTGCGCCCGATGGTAGTGCGCTTGTGCGGTTTGGGTGCGTCACTCAGGTTTGAAGTGATTTACGCCGGTATTGAAATTTTCTGCAGCCTCCCCGAATCGAGGGCTAACGCTAGTGCAGGAAGCCGCGCCCCCCGCCACCATCGCCGGCACAGATATCAAAGAGGAGACAAGAGAGATGATTTGGCAACAGGTCTACGACCCCCTATCGAATATGTGGCTGTCCACCTTGCTTGCGGCAATTCCTGTCGTGGTGATGCTGGTCGGCCTGGGCTTTTTGCACATGAAGGCCCACCTGGCTGCCGGCGCGGGCCTGGTGGCCGCGCTGATCATTGCCGTCTTCGTCTACAACATGCCGGCCGACATGGCAGGCCGCGCTGCCTTGTTTGGCGGCTTCACCGGCCTGCTGCCCATTGGCTGGATCGTGCTGAACATCATCTTCCTGCATCAGCTAACCGAGCAAAACGGCAGCTTCAAGGTGTTGCAGGATTCGCTGTCGGGCATCACCCCTGACCGCCGCATCCAGCTGCTGCTGATTGCCTTTGCCTTTGGCGCCTTCTTCGAAGGTGCGGCAGGCTTTGGCACGCCGGTGGCCGTGACGGCCGCCATCCTGATCGGTCTGGGTTTTTCGCCTCTGGCTGCGTCGGGCCTGTCGCTGATTGCCAATACCGCACCCGTGGCCTTTGGCGCCCTGGGCACGCCGGTGATCACCCTGGCCAAGGTCCACGGTTACGACCTGATGGAAGTGACGGCCATGATTGGCCGCCAGCTGCCCTTCTTCTCGGTGCTGGTGCCGTTCTGGCTGATCTGGGCTTTCGCCGGCCGCAAGGGCATGATGGAAATCTGGCCCGCCATTCTGGTGACCGGCCTGTCGTTTGCGATTCCCCAGTATCTGGTGTCCAACTTCATCGGCCCCGAGCTGGTGGACATCATTGCAGCCATTGTTTCCATGGCCAGCCTGATTCTGTTTTTGCGTGTCTGGCAGCCCAAGAAGATCTGGACCTCGGCCTCGCTGCGCGGCAAGGACGTCAGCGCCGCCGAAGCCAAGCCGCCACAACCCGTGGTCAAACACAGCCGCTCGGCCCTGATCGCAGCCTGGACGCCCTGGCTGATTCTCTCGATCTTTGTCTTCATCTGGGGCCTGCCTCCGGTCAAGGTCTGGCTCAACAGCATCTTCGCCCCGGCCTTCCCCATGACAGGCCTGCACAATCTGATCGAGAAAATGCCGCCCGTCGTGCCTCAGCCCACCAAGGAAGGCGCGGTCTATACGCTGAACCTGCTGTCTGCCACCGGCACCGGCATTTTGCTCTCGGCCGTGATCAGTGCGCTGGTGATGAAGTACAACCCCGTCGCCATTGTTCGCACCTTCTTCAAGACCATCTGGCTGGTGAAGTATTCGCTGCTGACCATCGTGCTGATGCTGGCCCTGGGCACGCTGACCCGCTACTCGGGCACCGACACCACCCTGGGCCTGGCCTTTGCCAACACCGGCATGTTCTACCCCTTCTTCGGCACCTTGATGGGCTGGCTGGGCGTAGCGCTGACGGGGTCCGACACGGCTTCGAACGTGCTGTTTGGCGGCATGCAGAAAGTGGCGGCCGAGCAGCTGGGTCTGTCGCCCAACCTCATGGGCGCGGCCAACAGCTCGGGCGGCGTGATGGGCAAGATGATCGATGCCCAGTCCATCGTCGTGGCCTCCACCGCCACCCGCTGGTTCAATCATGAAGGCGACATCCTGCGCTATGTGTTCTTCCACTCGATTGCGCTGGCCTGCCTGATGGGTCTGTTTGTGACCATGCAGGCCTATGTCTGGCCCTTCCACCTGATGGTGAACTAAGCACTCTTTTTATAAGAGCAAATGCCGCAAGCACAGCAATGTGTTTGCGGCATTTTTACGTCCACTTTCTGGCTTGCTGCGCCCAGCTTGCATCGCTTACTCGCATGCAGAAATATCTGGGACAGGTTCCACGGTCTGCAATATTGGTATTACCAATTAATCACCAACACCAAGGGAAAACCACTAATTTATTCATTAAATTCGATTTCTATAATGCGCTCCATCCAAGTATTACCCATATTGGTAATACCAATTCAAACCAAAGCACAAGCAACCGCCCGGAATCGGGAATGGCACGGCCCGCTTGCTACAGCTTTTATTAAAAATGGACGGGAAGACTTCTGGAGAGCCAGGAGGCTTGCCCTGACCGCGCATATCCAGGAGATCAAGGCAATGCAAGAAATCTGGTCGCAGAATTACGACCCCGCAGGCAATGTGTGGGTGTCGGCGCTGGTGGCGCTCATACCCATACTGTTTTTCTTCCTCGCCTTGACCAAGCTGCGACTCAAGGGCTATGTGGCGGGCACCATCACGGTGATCCTGTCGCTGGCCGTGGCGCTGCTCTTTTATCGCATGCCGGTCGCCAACGCCCTGGCCGCGGGCGTCTATGGGTTCTTTTATGGCCTGTGGCCCATCGCCTGGATCATTGTTGCGGCGGTGTTTCTCTACAAGGTTTCGGTCAAGACCGGGCAGTTCGACATCATCCGTTCGTCGATTCTGTCGGTCACGGAGGATCAGCGTCTGCAGCTGATCCTGGTGGGCTTTTGCTTTGGTGCCTTTCTCGAAGGTGCCGCCGGCTTTGGCGCTCCCGTGGCCATCACGGCAGCACTGCTGGTGGGCCTGGGCTTCAAGCCCCTGTATGCAGCCGGCCTGTGCCTGATCGGCAATACCGCACCCGTGGCTTTTGGCGCCATGGGCATTCCCGTCATCGTGGCCGGTCAGGTCTCGGGCATCGACCCCATGACCATCAGCCAGATGGCGGGTCGCCAGCTGCCGTTCATGACCATCATCGTGCTGTTCTGGCTCATGGCCATCATGGACGGCTGGCGCGGCGTCAAGGAAACCTGGCCTGCGGTGCTGGTCGGTGGCGGCAGCTTTGCGCTGACCCAGTTCCTGACCGCCAACTACATTGGCCCCGAACTGCCCGACATCACCTCGGCCATCGTCGCCCTGGTGACGCTGACGACCTTCCTCAAGTTCTGGCAACCCAAGCGCATCTTCCGCTTCGAAACCGAGCCCGGCAGCGTGAAAACCCATTCCGCTGCCCCCATCAAGCTGACGGCCGGTGTGGTGTTCAAGGCCTGGTCGCCCTTCATCATCCTGACGGCGATGGTGACGATCTGGAGCCTCAAGCCCTTCAAGGCGCTGTTCGCCGCAGGTGGTGCACTGTCCAGCACGGTCTTCAACATTCCCGTGCCCATGCTGCACAACCTGGTGCAGAAGATGGCTCCCGTGGTCGCTGCGCCCACGCCCTATGGTGCGGTGTATTCCTTCAACTGGCTGTCGGCCACCGGCACGGCCATTGTGATTGCAGCGGTTCTGGCCATTCTCTATCTGCGCCTCAAGCCTGCGGTAGCGCTCAAGACGCTGGGCGAGACCTTCAAGGAACTGGCCCTGCCCATCTACTCCATCGGCATGGTGCTGGCCTTTGCCTTTATCGCCAACTACTCCGGCCTGTCCACCACACTGGCCATGGCGCTGGCCCATACAGGCAAGGCTTTTGCCTTCTTCTCGCCCTTCCTGGGCTGGATCGGCGTGTTTCTGACGGGTTCGGACACCTCGGCCAATGCCCTCTTCGGCGCCCTGCAGGCCACAACCGCCGCACAACTGGGCCTGCCCGAAGTGCTGGCCGTGACCGCCAACACCACGGGCGGCGTGACGGGCAAGATGATTTCGCCTCAGTCCATCGCCATCGCCTGCGCCGCCGTGGGCCTGGCGGGCAAGGAGTCGGATCTGTTCCGCTTCACCGTCAAGCACAGCCTGGCCTTTCTGGTGCTGATCGGCATCATCTGCACGCTGCAGGCCTATGTGTTTCCGTGGATGATTCCCACCACGTAAAACTCCCGGTAGATTCCATGCCCGCCCCACGCCTGTCCGACCGCGTTGCCCAGCAACTGCAGGAGCTGATCCAGAGCACCCATCTCCAAAGCGGCGACAAGCTGCCCACCGAGCGGGCGCTTGCCGAACAGCTGGGCGTGTCGCGCACGGCCTTGCGCGAGGCCATTCAGAAGCTGTCCAGCCGGGGTCTGCTCGAAAGCCGGGTCGGTGCCGGCACCTTTGTCTGCTCGCGCGTGCCGCTGTGGCACCAGCAGGCCGTCGCGCCGCTGGAGTCGCTGCTGCTCGACGATCCGCAGTACCGCTATGACGTGCTCGAAGCACGCCAGGCGCTGGAGCTCAGCACCGCCTGGTATGCGGCCCAGCGCGCCACCGCCAAGGACAAGGATCGCATTCGCCACTGCTTTGACGACATGCTGCTCCACCAGCAGGCACGCGATGCGGCAAGCGCGGCCCGCTCGGATGCCCAGTTCCATCTGGCCATCGCCGAAGCCTCGCACAACGCCGTGCTGGTCCAGCTGATGGGCAGTCTTTTCGAGCTGGTGCTGGGCACCGTGGCCCAGAACCGGCGCCTGATGTTCGTTCACGACGATCCCTCGACGCTGGAGCATCTGACGCACCAGCACCAGAACCTCATGCAGGCCATCCTCGACGGCGAGCCTGAGCAGGCCAGAAGCGCCATAGGCCAGCACCTGGTCTATGTGCACGACAAGCTTTCCGAGTCCGATGCGGACGCCGCCCGGCGCAAGCGGTTGGACAGACTTTCATCCACCGCTGCCTTTCTCTCATGATCATCTCCTCCACCACCGACTACCGCGCGGCCGCGCAAAAGCGTTTGCCGCCCTTTCTGTTCCAGTACATCGACGGCGGTGCCTACGCCGAGAAGACACTGGCCCGCAACGTCGATGATCTGGCCGACGTCGCCCTGCGCCAGCGCGTGCTCAAGGACATGAGCCAGCTCGATACCAGCATCGAGCTGTTCGGCGAAAAGCTCTCGATTCCCGTGGCGCTCTCGCCCGTGGGCCTGACCGGCATGTACGCACGCCGCGGCGAGGTGCAGGCCGCCATGGCGGCCGACCAAAAAGGCATTCCCTTCACCCTGTCCACCGTCTCGGTCTGCCCCATCGAGGAAGTCGCACCCAAGCTCAGCCGCCCGATGTGGTTCCAGCTCTATGTGCTCAAGGACCGGGGCTTCATGAAGAATGCGCTGGAGCGCGCCCAGGCCGCCGGTGTCTCCACCCTGGTGTTCACCGTGGACATGCCTGTGCCCGGCGCACGTTACCGCGATGCGCATTCGGGCATGAGCGGCCCCAACGCCGCCATGCGCCGCTATCTTCAGGCCGTGACGCACCCGCACTGGGCCATGGACGTGGGGCTGATGGGCCGTCCGCACACGCTGGGCAATATCTCGACCTACCTGGGCAAGAACGTCAGCCTCGAAGACTATATGGGCTATCTGGGTGCCAACTTCGACCCTTCGATCTCCTGGTCGGATCTGGAGTGGATCCGTGACTTCTGGAAGGGCCCTATGGTCATCAAGGGCATCCTCGATCCCGAGGACGCCAAGGATGCCGTGCGCTTTGGCGCCGACGGCATCATCGTCTCCAACCACGGCGGTCGCCAGCTCGATGGCGCGCTGTCGTCTGCACGTGCGCTGCCGGCCATTGCCGATGCCGTCAAGGGGCAGATCAAGATTCTGGCCGACTCCGGCATTCGCAACGGCCTGGACATCGTGCGCATGCTGGCCCTGGGCGCCGACTGCACCATGATTGGCCGCGCCTTCATCTATGCCCTGGCGGCCGAAGGCGGCGCGGGCGTGAGCAATTTGCTGAACTTGCTGGAAAAGGAAATGCGCGTGGCCATGACGCTGACCAGCGTCAAGAATGTCTCGGAGATCACGGGCAATCTGCTGGTGCGCGGGAACTGATCCCCTGTGGGGGACAACGCCTTCGCTACGAAGGCGGTGCCGGTTTCACCGACAGACTAAAGCCCTGCCTACTCTCAACGGCGGCGCGCAGGCTTGACGTCTTCAGGCCCTGCCGCCAGGGCGCCGGCACCGCGAACCTCCAGGCGCACGCTGTCCAGCAGCTTGCCCGAAGCATCGCGCAACTCCAGCCGGTGGCGACCGGGCCAGGGCAACCAGCCCAGCTGGCTGCCGCGACCCAGCTCGCGCGAGATCTCGCTGATCACCGGTGTGACGGCTGACGCGCCTTTGGCCGGGTTCTGCGCCGGCACGGTCACGCGCTGCGAGACCAGGCGCCAGCGCAGGCTGTTGTCGCGCCAATCCTGTTCGGACGCCATGCCGGCCTGACGGGCCACCAACTGCACGCGCTGGCTGTCGGGTGGGATGTCCGGGTCCAACGCCAAAATCGTGCCATTGGCAGGCCGGGAGATTCGCACGGCGGATGCAGCATTTTGTGTAGCACCTTGCGCCCTGCTTGCACCACTTGCAGATCGGCTATGCGTTGAAGTGCTTGCAGATAAAGCGGAAGCGGCTATGTGATCCATAGCAAAAACCGCCTGCTGCGTTCCAGCAATAAACCACTCGCTGCGGGCGCTCTCCAGCGGCACCGAGCTGCCCTGGCCGGGGCCGAACTCTATGCCTTGTTGCACCAGTCCCTGGGGAGGCTTGGGCGCTCGACTGGGCTGGGACTGGTGCAGAAAACCCATGATGGAAGCCCATACCGGCGCCGCCCCGCTGGTGCCGCTGACGGAATGCATGGCCTCGCCACGCGCATTGCCCACCCACACGCCGACCGTGTAGCGCTGAGACCAGCCCACGGCCCAGTTGTCGCGCATGTCCTTGCTGGTACCGGTCTTGACGGCGGTCCAGAAACGCGTGGCCAGAATGCTGTCCGTGCCGAAGGTCGGCGCGCGCGCCATATTGTCCGAAAGAATATCGCCCACGATAAAGGCGGCGCGTGCATCCAGCACCTGTACCGGCTTGCTGCTTGCAGCTGCCTCCAGTGCATCGCTCTTGCGCGCCACCTTGCTAGGCAAGGTCCAGCTCACCGGCTGCCACTGCCCGCCGTTGCCCAGGGCGCGGTAGGCATTGGTCAGATTGAGCAGCGCCACTTCGGAGCTGCCCAGGGCCAGGCTGAAGCCGTAGTAACCGCCGCTTTCGCGCAGCGGCAGGCCCAGGCGCTGGAGCTGCTCGAAAAACGCATCGGGCGTGACCATGACCAGGGCTCGCACGGCAGGCACGTTGAGCGATGACGCCAGTGCCGTGCGCGCCGAGACCCAGTCCTTGAAGCGGCGGTCGTAATTCTGCGGAATGTAAAGGCCGCTTTGCGTGGGGATATGGGCCGAGGAATCTTCGATCAGCGAAGCCGCCGTCATGCGCTTTTCGCCAATCGCCTGGGCATACAGAAAAGGCTTGAGCGTGGAGCCGGGCTGGCGCAAGGCGGTGACGCCATCGACCTCCGAGGCCTGGCTCAGGGCTCCGGAGGAGCCCACCCAGGCCAGGATTTCGCCCGTGGCGTTGTCCAGCACCACGGCGGCACCGTCTTCCACATTGCGGCCTTGCAGCTCGCGCAAATGCTGCTGCAGACTGCTGACGGCAAAGCGCTGCAGCGGCGCACTCAGGGTGGAAGGCACGCGCTGCAAGCCCTTGTTCTGCGGCTGCGCCAGCCAGCGCCGGGCAAAGTGCGGTGCCACGCCTTCGCTGGGCGCCCACTGGCGGCGCTGCAGCACGCTGTTGGCATACAGCTGCATGGCAGTACAGTCACGCGCCGCCACATCATCGGGCACCATCACCTGCAACACGCCGCAAGCGCGCTGCGCCACCCGTTCCACCGAGGCATTGGGCGCACGCACCAGGGCTGCAGCAATGGCCGCCTCACGCGCATCCAGCCCATGTGGCGCCTTGCCGAACAAACTCTCGGACAGCGCATCGATGCCCACGATCTCGCCCCGGAACGGCACCAGGTTCAGATAGGCCTCAAGCACCTGATCCTTGCGCCAGCGCCGGTCCAGCACCTGGGCGGCCACGGCCTGTCCCACTTTCTGCACCACGCTGCGCCCGCCCGCGCCCTGGCGCCAGTCGCCGTCGAGCAAACCGGCCAGTTGCATGGTGATGGTGCTGGCACCGCGCGTTCGGGTGTTCCAGAGATTGCCCCAGGCAGCCGAACTCACCGCTGCCCAGTCCACGCCGCTGTGCTCGTAAAAGCGCTTGTCCTCACTCAGCACCAGGGCCGTGCGCAGCGCCTGGGAAACATCGTCCAGCGCCACCCAGGAGCCGCGGCGCACCGTGCTGTCGGTGCGCACGCGCTGCAGCACCTGGCCTTCGCGCGACAGCAGCACGCTCTCCGAAGAGCGGTGTTCGCTCCTGACTTCCTCATAGCTGGGCAGTGCATGGGCGGCACCGGCCACACAGGCCAGCAGCACGGCAGCCAGCAGCTGGCGCTGCCGGCGAGCGAAGTGGGTGCCGCTGGGAATTTCTGGATTGCCGGGTATCTGGTCCGTCGCTTGGGTCATGGGCTCTCAGCTTGGCCCGCTGCCGTGCGGGCCTTTGCAGCCCATTGTCCCAAAGTTGAGGCGGCACGGCGCCGGCAAAGAAAAAGGCAGTTCAGAGAACTGCCTTGATGAGGAAAGTGACGACCTCAGAGTCCGGGGCCTATGCCTTTGCGGAACTTGAAGGCCAGGATCACCATGAGCACGCCAAACACCACGGCGTAGGCTGCCAGCACCCAGAGCATGGCCATCATGCCCGCAGCGGGCTGCGCCAGCACAAAGCCGCCGAACAGCACCGAGATCAGGCCGCCGAGGATCAGCACCCATTCACCTTGAATCTCCTTGCGCAGACGGATGGCGACCAGAATCTGCAACACCCCGGTCACCAGAGCCCAGATGGCTATGTACATGGTGAGCACCAGGCCGGTGATGGCCGGGTTGATCACGGTCATCACTCCTACGGCCACGCCTATCAGCCCCCAGATCAGCAACACCCACCAGTGACGGCTGTGGTTGCGGCTGCGCAGGGCGGCATACACGCCCAGCAGCCCGTCCACAAATACATAGGCCCCGAAGATCAGCAGCAGGGCCGCAGCCGATGCCTGGGGCTGCAGCCAGGTCAGCACACCGAACGCAATGGCCGCCACGCCGCGCAGCAGCAAGGACCACCAGGTGCGGTGCAACATGGTTGAAAAAGAAGGCAACACAGTTGGCATACGCGATTCCTCCACATGTTTTAGAACTTCAACGCCATCAGCGGCAACAGTCACCTTGCCCCGCGCATCGGCACTTGTCTGTCAGAACATATGCTGATCCGGCCATGGCTTGACAAAGCACAAGCCTGCCGGTTTCACATCAGGTTTTCCCTGCCAATTTCAATAGTACGGGCTGATGATCGGAGGCCTGCGTACTCTGATCCACGCGCCACTCTTGGACCCGATCGTGCAGGCTGTCGCTGACCCAGATGAAATCGCAGGCACCGGGCACGGCCCCCCACTGGCGGTCGATCAGCCTGAAGGTGGGCGGCTGCGGCAGATCGCCATGCAGCACATGCCAGCTGTTGTGCCACCGGCCGCTGCGCAAGCCATGCAGCGCATGGTCTGCCCAGGGCGCGGACAGCTGCGCATATTCGCTCTCATGGGGTTCGAAGTTGAAATCGCCACACAGCACGGCATGCTCGGTATGTGGCTTGGTCTGATAAGGCGAGCCATCGGCAGCGGGCTGCGGCGGCAGACTGGCCATGGCGCAGGCCTGCATATGCAGTTCACGCAGAGCTGCGGCCTGCGCCTGGCGCTGCAGCCTGGAGAAATACTCAAGGTGCGTGGTCATGATGCGCACCGGCCCCAGGCCGGGCTCATGCACCGTCACCACCGAGCACATGCGCGGCATGCAACGCCTATGGGCATCGGCAGGGTAAGGCAGCGGATAGTGCTGGACCTGCAGCACCGGCAGCCGCGTGGCGATCAGATTGCCAAAGCGCTGCCGCCCCTGCGGCGTGAATTCGTCAACCGATGCTCCGAAGAACAGCTGCCAGCCCGGCAGCAAAGCCTGCAGCTGCGCCACCTGATCTCCGGGCTGGCCCTGCAAGGCACCGTAGTTGACGGCGATCTCCTGCAGGCACAGCACATCCAGCCCCTCTTGCCCGCCCATCTGCAGCGCATGGCCCACGATGCGTTCCACGCTCACCACGCCATCCATGCCGCAGCACCACTGCGTGTTCCAGGTCAGGATTTGCATTGCCCAGCCCCTTTATTCAAAAGAAATTCGGCTTGCGCCTTTATGTTGAAAGCGCAGACAGCTATGAATTTAATACTTTTCATACCGTCTGAGGCGCAAAAAAGCCCCGCCTGTTTCCAGACGGGGCTTGTGCTGTGCAGGCAAGGCTTGCGCCTTACTTGGGCATGCTCACCTTGACCTTGGCATTGGGCGATTCGCCAAACATCTCGGGAGCGTAAAGCGCCTCGACGCGGGTGGGCGGCAGGGCAAAGTCGCCGGCATTGTTCAGACGTACCGTGTACTCCACCTTGGTCGTGCCGGCAGGCAGGTACTGGTAGTAGGCACGGTAGGCCTCGAAGCTGCGCTCCTCATATGCCAGCCAGCCCGCACCTTCCTGCTTTTCACCGGCCGAGGCAATGGCCGAATCCCGCCCCAGACCGCCGCCCAGAATGGTGGCGCCCGTGGGGATGGGATCGGTGATCGCCACCCAGGTCATATCGGTCTTGGCCTGCACCTCCAGCGACACACGCAGCACATCGCCACGCGTGAACTGGCCGCTGCCGAACAAGCTCTTGTCGGCCTGCTCCACCGGCGTCACCGTGCGCTTGATGCTATAGCCCGAGGCAAACGGCGCCTTGAGCTGCACGGCGGCCACGGATTGCACCGTCAGCCAGGGCTTGCCCGTGCCCTGCTGGGTGACCGTCAGCTGACCCTTGCCGGCCTTGGCCCAGGGCATGAACATCGTGTTGTTCATCAGGCCGCCGGCACGCACGGGCTCGCCAAAGGCGCTGTTGGCATGGGCCTGGCCTTGCAGGTCTTCCGAGGTGGCACGCTTGACCTGCGCCCAGTCCACCTTGGCCTCGTTACCGCCCAGTGCAGCCACGGTGGTGCCAGCCACCGGCGCGGACTCGAACTTCTGCGAGAAGCGGCGCAAGGCCAGCGCCCCCCAGAGGTTGGCCGTGGTCGTGCTCCAGGCACCGGCCTGCTGGCGGCCAATGAAGCCGCTGACCAGACGCGGCATGTCGTCCGTCCAGGCCGCATCATTGAGCGTGGCCAGAATCAGGCGCGCCAGATTCACGTCGGGGCCTTGCATCAGCCACCACCAGCTGTCGTCCTGCTCATTGCTGAAAGCCACACGCGTGCCGTTGAAGGTCAGGCGGCCGCGCAGAATCTGCATGGCCTGGGCCAGCTTCTCGTCGCGCTGCGGCAAGTCCTTCATGCGCTGCAACACCGTCACCCAGTCGATCACCGTATGGGTAGGCCATTGGTTGGGCGTGATGTTGATGCTGTCGAGCATGCGCGCCGTGGCCTTGCCCGACAGGGCCAGGGCGGAAATGGCTGCCAGCTTGCGCACTTCCAGATCCTTTCGCGGACTCCAGAAATCACGCTTGATGCGGCCTTCCACAAAGGCGATCAGCGCATCTTCCATCTGCGCACGTTCGGCCGCCGGCACCACAAAGCGCTTGTCCACGCCTTGCGCATAGGCCGACATGTTCAGCAAGTGGGCCGTCAGCGTATCGCTGCCGGTATTGCCCGCACCTTCGCGCGGCGGGAAGTAGTTGGCCAGGCCGTCGCCGTCCAGATAGTTGGGCAGCTGGGCCATGGTGCGGCTCCACAGCTCGGCATTGTTCATGCCCACGGCCTTGCTGGTGGTTTGCTCCAAGCAGGAATAGGGATAGCGGGCCCACCAGTCGCGTACGCCGGGCAGACCTTCGGTCAGCTTGGGCACCAGCGACATCTGCAGGCCGCCACGGCCGGGCAGCGCATCGGCAGGCGGTGCCACCGGCACGCTGTAGCTGCCATCCACCTGCACCAGCGTGGCCTGCTGCACGCTCAAAGGCACGGCAGGAACAATGCGCTGCGAGACCTTGAGCGCGTCTTGCGCCGCATCGCTGCCGCCGGCCGTGTCGCGGGCCGAGATTTCCCAGATCAGCGCTTCGGCGCGGGTGCCGCTCAGCTGGGCCGGGGCTTTGACCTCCCAAGCCACTTCGCGGGCTTCACCGGCAGGAATCTCCACGGTCTGGGCCTTGAGCTCCAGCAGCGTGGCGCGCGGCGCCACTTCCACCTTCATGGCCTTGGCCGAGGTGTTGCGCAGCGTGACCTGGGCGCGGAACAAATCGTCCTCGCGCACCAGCGGCGGCAGGCCGCTGATGATCTGCAGATCCTGCGTGGTGCGAATCGCCGTCTGGCCGGTGCCGAACAGGCTGACGCCGGAGTCGGCCACAGCCACCACCTGGAAGGTGGTCAGCGCATCGTTGAGCGGCACCTCGATCTGGGCCCGGCCATTGGCATCCAGCACCACATCGGGCTTCCACAGCAGCAAGGTGTCGAGCAGCTCGCGCGTGGGGCTGCGGCCACCGCCACCGCCGGCAGGCACGGCTTTTTTGCCATAGTGGCGTCGGCCAATCACTTCCATCTGGGCCGTGGCAGTCTGCACGCCCCATTCACGGCGCGTCAGCATGGCGTCCAGCAGATTCCAGCTGCTGTTGGGCATGAGCTCCAGCAGCGCCTGATCCACGGCAGCCACGGCCACCCGGGCACCGGCCGCCGGCTTGCCATCGGGTAGCGTGGCCTGGATGCTGACCTTGGCCGTGCCCCGCACCTTGTAGCTGCTCTTGTCTGCAGCCAGCTTCACGTCAAGGCTATGGCCCTTGGTGCCCACGCGAATTTCGGACATGCCGAAGCGGAAGGCCGGTTTGGACAAATCCACCATGGCCGTGGGCGCCACATATTCCTTTCCCTCGTGCCAGAAGGCATTCCACCATTCACGCGGCGACATAAAGCCCCAGGTGAAGAAGCTGTACCAGGGCACTTCGCGCAGACGCCCGCGCAAGGCCAGCACGCTCACATAGACGTTGGGCCCCCAGTTGTCCTGCACCTTGACTTCCACCATGGGGTTCTGGCCGTTGAGCTCCACCACCTGGGTGCTGATCACGCCTTCACGCTCCACGGCGACCAGAGCGGTCGCGCTGCGGAAAGGCATGCGCACCTGAAAGCGCGCCGTCTCGCCGGGCTCGTAGCTCTTGCGCTCGGACAGCACATCCATGCGGTCATGATCTTCGCCGCCAAACCAGATCTCGCCCTTGCCGGTCACCCAGACGCTGGTTGCAGCCTGCGTGCTGCGGCCTTCCTTGTCGGAGGCGGTGACGATGAGTTCGACTTCGCCGGGCTGGGACAGCAGGGCTTCGCACTGCAGCACGCCATGGCTGTCGGTGTTGCCCGAGCAGACCGTGCCCAGCGATTTGAGCGTGGTCTGGTTGTCATAGCTGTAAAAGCCCCCCACCAGACGCTTGCGGCTGGAGGTGGTGATGCGGGCCACGGCTTCCACCTTGACGGCAACGCCGGGCGCAATCTTGCCGCTGGTGTCCAGCGACAAGGCCTGGAAGCTGAGCTTGCGGTCTACCGAAATCCAGCCTTCGGAGCGGATGCCTGCCACCACGGCAGCCGGCCACAAGGTGCTGGTGCTGCTGATGGTCTGCACCTCGCCATTGGGGTCGGCATAAGTGGCTTCCATCACCAGATCGCGCGCCTGCTTTGCCGCCGGCAGCTTGTCTATGGTGACATTGCCCAGGCCGTTGCGGTCCAGCGTCACGGGCAGCTTGTCGGCCACCACCTTGCTTTCCATGCTGGCCGTGGCTTCCTCGTCATCGCTGCTGTCCGACTGGTTGGCGCTGCGCGGCGCGCTGAAGCTGAAGCCGTCCCAGCCGGAGAAGTTCACGGCCTTGGTCTGCACCACGGCCGACACCTTGACCGGCAGATTGGCCGCCGCCCCCCCGGCCACATAGTTGAGCTGCACCTGGGCAGGCACGCTGCTGACGTTGTAGAGCGCGCCCTTGGCCTGCGGGCCTATGCTGCCCGACATGACAGGCAGGCGGAATTCCTCGACCCGGAAAATCCCCGTGCTGAAGGAACGACGGCGCTCACTGCTGCCGCTGGCATAGCCCAGCTCCACCTGGTACTCGCCCAGCTTGGCCGTCTTGGAAGTGGCGAATTCGCTGCTCGCGCTGCCGCTGTTGTTCCAGTTCAAGGCCTGGGTAAAACGCTGGCCGCTGCCCAGATGGGTAATCGTCAGCTGGTTGGGATAGTCCTGCGGCTTCTCGAAACCCTTGGAGTTCTTGCCAGGGCCGGTCAAGACACGCAGATAGTGCTTCATGGAGACGGTTTCGCCGGCGCGGAACAGCATGCGGTCAAACACCGTATGCGCCACTTCATCGCTCCTGGCGCTGGAGCTGGTGGGCACGTTGAAGCGCCAGGGCTCAATGCCTTTTTGCCAGCTGCTCCAGGTGAAAGCCAGCTCCTGGCCTGCGCTGGTATTGGCTCTGGCGCTCACAAAATAGGAAGCGCTGCGATAGCCGCCGTCCTGACTGCTGCAGGCGGGCGGGCTGGGGTTGAGGCCTTCAAAGGTCGCAATACCCTGCTCGTTGCTCACGGCAGAGGTCAGGGCGCGGCCATTGCAATCCGACACCTGCACCGTGGCACCGGCCACGACCTTGCCCTTGTCCAGCGTGGTCACCCAGGCTACGGAGTTTTCGCGACCGAGCTTGAAGTGCACGGCCAGATTGGTCACCAGGGCCGAGGTGCGCACATACATGGTGCGACCCGCGCCATAGCCTTCATCAAGCAGCGATTTGCCCAGCAGCGGCGAAGCGATTTCCACCACCTGAAAGCCGGGACTCAAGGGAATGCCCACCACCTCGAAGGGACGCGGATCGCCACGCGATGCCTTGGGCATCTCCAGCGTCTTCACCTCGCTTTTGCCCTCGAGCAACGAGAGCATGCGCGTCTGCACATAGTTCTTCTCGTCGCTGATGACCGGCGGCAGCACACGCACCTCTCGGGCGGCACGCTTGCGCGCGATCATGTAGCTGTCGTAGTCCTCGATCTTGTGCAGCCAGGCAATGATGTCGGCGTCCGATCCGCCCTTCATGGTGCGAATCACGCTGGCATCGAGTGACTTGGCCGTCAGATCGGGCTCCACATTGCGCAAGGTCACCGGCAGCAGGGCCGGGCCGTTGGGGCCTTCGGCAAAGCGTTCCACGATGCCGAAAGGCGATGCGGCAAACTTGGCCAGCGGCGGCATATTGCCGGTGGCCGTCGCCAGTGGGAACATATTGCCGTTGGTCAAGGTACGCCCGGCCGCATCCTTGAACTGCGGCGGCAGCTCGATCGTGTACTTGGCATTGGCTGCCATGGTGGCGGGGAAGCTGATGCTGTCCACCAGCGAATCATCGGCCAGCTTGTCGCCACCTTGTTCGATGACGGGAGCCACGGCAGCAGCACCGCTCTTGAGGCGAATGCCTTCGATCAGCTTGCGCGGCACCGGTGCGCTGAACGACAGGCGCATGGGACGAATCGGCAGGCAGGCGGCATTGGCGTTCTCGCGCTCGCAGCTGAAGTCGGCGGTAAACGGTGCCCGTACCGCGTATTCATAGCGCTGCTCGTCCTTGCTGACCAGGCCGTTGGCCATGGCCACGCCCTTGCCATAGACCAGGGTCATCTTGCTGCCCGAAGTCAGGCGGCGATTGCAGCTGAGCACGGCATAGTTTTGCGGGCGCTGGCCGGCTTCTTTTTCCCAGCCCTGCTGCTTGAGCACGGCATCGCGGTCCTTGCCCGTGATGAGCTGCACGGGAATGCGCTCGCCCACACCTTCCGAAGTGCACCAGACGTGCTTTTGCAGGCTGTCAGCCGTGGCGGCGCCGGTCAGCTTCAAGGCAAAGTACTGCTGCTCGTCAATCTCGTTCCAGGTGTCGGGAGCAATGCTTTGGACTTGCGGGCCACCGGTTTGAAATTGATAGCTGGTAGCACCGGTCAATGCTGTACCAGAGACGGTTTTGAACTGGGGATTGAGCTTGGCCGTGCAGCGCACGCCGGCGGGCAGGTTCTGGACGAAGTCGTAAACCCATTCTTTTTCGCTGTTCCAGCGGCCCGTGCCTTTGGCGGCTTCGGCATCCGTGCATTGCAGCGTGACGGGAGCCGCAGCCTTGGGGTCGCCAAAGCGCACACCCGCGCCATCGAGCTGCACCACCACCTGGCCCACCTTGCTCACATCGCCCTGCGGGCTGAACTGGCGTACTCCCACAGCCTGGGCTGCAGTGGCGGCCAGCCCCCACAGCAAAGCTGTTCCCAAAAGCCTGCGCCAAGCCTTTGTGCTCGCTTGCGCCCCGGTCCTTATCGTGTACGGCACGGTCATTGCAGCTACTCCCTCCAGGCAGGGCTTGCGCCCTGTCCCACTGTTTGAATCTGATGTCTGGCCCGGCACCGCATTGGCCTGGCCTGCAGTGCAAAACAACAAAGCCCTGCACCGCAAGCGGCGCAAGGCTTTCAGGCGAATGCTGCGCGCAAGGGCTATTGCGGCTGGAAACCGCTGCGGCGAATGATACCGGCCCAGACTCGGGTATAGGCACTTTCACGTACGGCCAACTGCTCGGGATTCATGTATCCAACTGTAAGCCCCAGAGCGGTCAACTGGGCATAGACATCGCGCTGCTGCAGCACCTTGGCCACGGCCGCCGAGAAGCGATTCACAAAAGCCTGGGGCACGCCCTTGGGGGCGTAGATGCCGTAGTAAGGCGTGTCTTCAAACCCTTTGATGCCCTGTTCCAGCAAAGTGGGCACTTCGGGCATGGTGGTCTGACGCTTGGCTCCCATCACGCCGATCACGCGCAACTTGCCTGCCTTGTGGTTCTCCATGAAGTCCGGCACGGAGCCGATTCCGGCCGGAATCTGGTTGCCCAGCATATCGGCCAGCATGGGAGCACTGCCCCGGTACGGTGCCGCGACCAGATCCAGTTTGTAGTGTTCAGCCAACAGTTTGGTCAGAAACTCCGGCGTGGAAGCCGGTGCTGGAATGCCCACGGTGCCGCGCCTGGCTTCGCCGCGTACCCAGGCCGCGTACTCGGCCAGATTCCTGGCCGGCGTGTTGCTGGAGACGGCCAGCGCATTCACAAACGTGGCAATGCCGGCCACGGGCACAAAGTCCTGCTGCGGCTCGAAGCCTGGCTTTTTCACCACCTGGGGCAGGATGGAAATCGTGTGGTCGTGGCTGAGAAACAGGGTATGGCCATCAGCGGGCGCAGCCTTGAGCAGCTGGGCCGCAATCTGGCCGCCAGCGCCGGGGCGGTTGTCCACCAGCACCGTGCTGCCCAGTTCGTCCTTGAGCTTTTCCGCCAGCAGGCGCGCAATCGCATCCGAGCCGCCGCCGGGCGGAAAACCCACCAGGATGCGTATCGGCTGCCCGGTGTGGGACTGCGCCCAGCTCAACGGAGCCAGAGTGGACGCTGCCGCCACCCCCATACCGGCACGCAGCCACTGACGACGAGATTGAGCCATTGAGTTCTCCCTGTGATTTTTGCGATTATCCAAAACAAAAGCGCCCGGCAAAGGGCGCTTTCCCGGCGTGAAAACTACGCCGTCATCTGCTCAAACCGATCAGGCCAGACGGGCCTGATGCTTGGCCAGCTGCAATCTCACCTGTGCTGGCGCCGTGCCGCCCAGGGTGTTACGGGCATTGAGTGAACCTTCCAGGCTCAGGGCTTCAAACACATCAGCTTCGATATTGGGATTGAAAGCCTGCAGTTCGGCCAGGGGCAGCTCGGTCAGATCCACGCCTTTTTGCTGCGCCAGCTTGACGGCATGGGCCACGGTTTCGTGGGCATCGCGGAAGGGCAAGCCCTTCTTGACCAGGTAGTCGGCCAGATCGGTGGCCGTGGCATAGCCCTTCAAGGCTGCAGCGCGCATGTTCTCGGCGTTGACGGTAATGCCGCCTTCCTTGACGCCGCTGGCGGGGTTGAACTGGCCGCCAATCATCTCGGCAAAAATGCGCAGCGTGTCCTTCAAGGTGTCCACGGTGTCGAACAGCGGCTCCTTGTCTTCCTGGTTGTCCTTGTTATAGGCCAGGGGCTGGCCCTTCATCAAGGTGATTAGACCCATCAGATGACCGACCACACGGCCGGTCTTGCCGCGTGCCAGTTCGGGCACATCGGGGTTCTTCTTCTGGGGCATGATGGACGAGCCGGTGGTGAAGCGGTCGGCAATCTTGATGAAGCCGAAGTTCTGGCTCATCCAGATGATCAGCTCTTCGGACAGACGGCTCACGTGCACCATGCACAGCGAAGCAGCAGCGGTGAATTCAATCGCAAAGTCGCGGTCGCTCACGCCGTCCAGCGAGTTCTGGCTCACGCAGGCCTCGCCTTGGTCATTCACCATGCCCAGGCTCTTGGCCACGCGCTCGCGGTCCAGGGGATAGGTGGTGCCGGCCAGAGCGGCCGAGCCCAGCGGCAGCACGTTCACGCGCTTGCGCACGTCCAGCATGCGTTCGGCATCGCGCTTGAACATTTCCACATAGGCCAGCATGTGGTGGCCAAAGCTCACGGGCTGGGCTACTTGCAGGTGGGTGAAGCCCGGCAGGATCACGTCCACGTTCTGGGCAGCCACTTCCACCAGCGACAGCTGCAACTCCTTGAGCAGGCCTTCGATCAGATCGATCTCGCCGCGCAGCCACAGGCGCACATCGGTAGCGACCTGGTCGTTGCGGCTGCGGCCGGTGTGCAGGCGCTTGCCGGCATCGCCCACCAAGGCGGTCAGGCGCGCCTCGATGTTCAGGTGCACGTCTTCCAGATCCAGCTTCCACTCGAAAGTGCCGGCTTCGATTTCGGAAGTGATCTGCGCCATGCCCTTCTGAATGGAGGCAAAGTCGTCGGCGCCAATGATCTTCTGGGCCGACAGCATTTCGGCGTGGGCCAGGCTGCCCTGGATGTCGGCCTGCCACATGCGCTTGTCAAAGAACACGCTGGAGGTATAGCGCTTGACCAGGTCGCTCATGGGTTCGGAAAACAGGGCAGACCAGGCTTCGGCCTTGGTGTCGAGCTGGTTGTGCGAAGGAGCAGATGTAGACATGTGAGGGCAACAATCCCGTAAAACCACAGGCCCGGCCATCAGGGCGATGGCGATGCGGCTGTGCAAAGCAGAAACCGCGATTTTATCGGCCCGCCTCCGCAAACCGGAGCAACTGCCGCAAGAGCCATTGCCGGCCACTGCGACAAAGCCTTTGGCGCGCGCAAGAAACTTCTCATTTGATAGCTAAATGCGATTGACTGATAAGGGCTACAGCACTTATTAATCTGAAAATCAGGTTCTCAAGCCGGCCTGCAGGTCTTTGCGATCACGCCACAATTTCGGCGACTCTCCCCCCTGATCTTCTCGCGCGCACGGCCGCACCGCTGCCGCCGCGCCCTGCTTTTGCATGAATTCCCGCTCTTCCCTGGTTTCCGGCTCCGTGTTCGCCCTGGCCGCCTGTGCGCTTTGGGGCGCCATTTTTCTGGTGCCCACCTTGTTGCCGGAGTTCTCCCCTCTGCAAATCACTTTTGGCCGTTTTGTGCTGTACGGCGTGGTGGCGCTGTGCATTTTTCTGCCCCAGGCGGCGCGGCTGCTGCCCAAGCTGCGCAAAGCCGATGTCCGGCATCTGATCTGGCTGGCCCTGACGGGCAACATCATCTACTTTGCGCTGGTGGCCACCTCGGTGCAGTGGATAGGCATGGCGATCACTTCCTTGATCGTGGGCCTGGTACCGGTCATGGTGCCGCTGCTGGGCCGCAAGACTTCGGGCGCGGTTCCTCTCAAAAGCCTGCTGGCTCCCATGGCCCTGATCCTGGCCGGCATTGTGCTGATCAACGCCCATGCGCTGAGCGGCGAAGCGGCGAGCAACCAGCAGCCGGGCCGCTATCTGCTGGGCGTGGTCATGGCCGTGCTGGCCGTCATCTGCTGGAGCCGCTATGCGCTGGACAACACCCGCTATCTGGCGCAAAGCCGCTTCAACGGCACGCAATGGTCCACGCTCTGGGGCCTGGCCGTCGGTCTGATCAGCGCCCTGCTCTGGGCGCTTCTGTGGCTGGTCTCGCCCGGCGACGCTGCGCCGGCCATCCCCGCCCAGCGCTGGCAGATGTTCTGGCTGCTGAATCTGGCCGTGGCGATTTTCTCGTCCTGGCTGGGCAACTGGATGTGGAATGCCGCCAGCCAGCGCCTGCCCATCACCCTGGTGGGCCAGTTGCTGGTGTTCGAGACCTTGTTCGCTCTGGCCTACCACTTCATCCATGTGCGGCGCCTGCCCCAGCTCACCGAACTGGCGCCCATGCTGCTGATTCTGGCCGGCATTGCCTGGTCGCTGCAGCGCTTTACCCGGGCCTCAAAGGCCGGTGCCAGGGCTTAGTTGCCGGTTTGAGCCGGCTCAAACCGGATGCCATCCACCGACAAAACGCTGGGCGCCTGTTTGAGCCAGCGGGCAGACTCTCCATAATCCGGCCATGCCGCACGCTTTGTCAGCTCCCGCGCGGCACCTGAACTGCCGCCATGACCCGCCCTGTTTTTTCATCCACTCTGCGCACCAGGCCCAGCGCTCTGGTGTTTGACGCCTGCAACGCCGGCGTGGTGCTGCGTGCCGTGCTGTTTGTGCAGCTGGTCATCGCCACGGCCGCCATGTTCGGCGCAGATTCGCTGTGGGAGTGGCTGTCCCGCATGGCCCTGCTCACCGCCGCCAGTCTGCCCGGCACGCTGGTGTGGCTGATTGCGGCCTGCAGCCTCAAATACCGGCTGCAGCGCATGAGCATGCGCGGCCAGTATCTGGCCGGCGTGCTGCTGGGCGCGCTGGCCGGTCTGTATGCCTGCGCCATGCTGAGCTTCATAGGCCTGAACCAGACGCCCTGGCTGGCCAGTGCCGTAACCGGCGGCCTGCTGGCCGCCTTGCTGGTGACCGCCCTGGTACTGCGTGCCCGCGGCAGCACACCGGCCCAGACCCAGGCCCGCCTGGCCGAGCTGCAATCGCGCATACGCCCGCATTTTCTGTTCAACACGCTCAACAGTGCGATCGCCCTGATACGGGCCGAGCCGGCCAAGGCCGAGACCATGCTGGAGGACTTGAGCGATCTGTTTCGCTACGCGCTGGCCGAGCCCCACAGCACCACCACGCTGGCCCAGGAAATCGAGCTGGCCCAGCGCTATCTGTCCATTGAGCAGGTGCGCTTTGGCGAGCGTCTGCAACTGCAGTGGCAGCTAGATGAAAGCGCGCACCATGCACTGCTGCCGCCGCTGCTGCTGCAGCCGCTGGTGGAAAACGCCATACGCCACGGCGTGGAGCTCAGCACGGCAGGCAGCAAGCTGCAGGTGCGCACCGAGCGACGTGGCGAGCAGGCCGTGATTCATATCGTCAACAGCCTGCCCGCCGACGGCGAAAAGCGCCCGCAAGAGTGCCCCGACAAGGGCAACGGCATTGCGCTGGAGAATGTGAAAGCCCGGCTGTCGCTGCTGCACGACTTGAACGGCAGCTTCAGCGCCGGCGAGCACAAAGGGCTGTTCGTGGTGCGCATCAGCGTGCCGCTGGAGCCGCAGCCATCCACCCCATCCACCACCCCAAGCCATGCAAATACTGATAGTCGATGACGAGGCACTGGCCCGGGCCCGGCTGCGCACGCTGCTGGGCGACTGCCAGTGCGACAGCGGCCACGGCCACCATGTGCTGGAAGCGGCAGATGCGGAACAGGCCCGCTCCCTGCTGCTGGCCAAGCGCCCCGCGCCCATACAGCTGGTGCTGCTGGACATACACATGCCGGGCCAGGACGGCCTGGCGCTGGCCGAGGCCTTGCGCAGCTTTCCCCATCCGCCCGCGATTGTGTTTGTCACCGCCCATGCCGGCCATGCGCTGCAAGCCTTTGAGCTCGATGCCGCCGACTACCTGACCAAGCCCGTACGGCTGGAGCGACTCAAGCAAGCCTTGCTCAAGGCCGAGCGCAGCAACCAGATTCAGGCCCAAGCCCTTGATGACAGCGGGCCTACACTCCTGATTCAGGAGCGCGGAACCACCATCAGGCTGCCGCTGACCGAGGTGCGCTATCTCAAGGCCGAGCAAAAATACATCACGGTGCGTACCGTGAGCCGCCACTACATCCTCGATGGCGCGCTGGCCGAACTGGAAACCCGCCACGCGCAGCAGCTGCTGCGCGTGCACCGCAACACCCTGGTGGCGCGCGGCGCCATGCGTAGCCTGGAAAAATACGAGGACCACGAGGAAGGCGAAGGCGAAGGCTGGGGCCTGCGCCTGCAAGGCGTGCCGGAGCTGCTGCCCGTCTCGCGGCGGCAACTGCCGGCCGTCAGAGCCGTGCTGCGCGGAGAAGCCGAACCGATCTAGACACAAAAAATGGCAGCCTCGGCTGCCATTTGTGCATTCAAATTTCGCTCACTCAGTGCGCATGCGGGTGGGTGTGTGCGGCACCGCTGGCCAGCGTGACCAGCGCAATGCCCAGCAAGAGCCAGAACACCTGCGCCGCCGTCTCCTTGGAGCTCAGGCGCTTTTGCAGCTGCGGAATCAGATCCGCCAGTGCCACATAGATAAAGCTGCTGGAAGCCACCGTCAGGAAGTAAGGCAGCAAGTCGTGCAGCTGGCCGATCAGAAAGTAACCGGCAATGCCGCCCAACGTGGTCACCGCGCCGGCCATGGACACCTTGATCAGCGCCACACGGCGGTTGGTGCTGGACTGGCGCAGCACCACGATGTCGCCCATATGGTGCGGCACCTCGTGGGCCAGCACCGAGATGGCGGCAATCAGGCCCAGGCGCATATCGGCCATGAAGGCCGAAGCAATCAGCACGCCATCGCCAAAGCAGTGCACGCTGTCGCCGGTCAGAATGGCCCAGCCGCCCTTGCGATGGCCGTGATCATGCCCATGGCCGTGTGAATGGCCATGTCCATGATCGTGTTCATGATCTTCCTGCGGCAAGGCGTGAGAGTGCTCATGGCCGTGGTGCCATAGCTCGGCCTTGGACAGCAGAAAGAAAAACACCAGGCCGACCAACAACACCACGAACAAGTCATGCGCCTCGCCATGACTCTCAAACGCCTCGGGCAGCAGATGCATGAAGGCCGTAGCCAACAAAGCGCCTGCGGCCAGACTCAGCAAACGCTGCGGCATGACCCCGGGCGAACGCGCCCCACCCCAACCCATCAACAAGGCGGCCACCCAAACACTGCCAATACCAGCAGCCAGGGTGGCCAAAATGATTGCTACCAACGTCATAGCGATTTATGCATTAACCGTATGCCTTTGCAGGCGAAACCAGGGGATTTTGGCAGAATGCGCCCGCTTGCGCGGTGCCGCTGCGGCTATCCCCATGACAACGACCCGGAACCATTCTGTTCCCGATCTATCGTTTCACCTTAGCAAAGCTGTCAAGCCCCCCGCCTTGCACACGCGGCTTCATGCCACGCCATGCTTGGCAAACCAGCCCAGCATCCGCTCCCAACCGTCCTTGGCCGCATATTCGCGGTAGCTGGGCCGGTAGTCGGCGTGAAAGGCGTGCGGAGCCTCGGTGTAGACCACAAACTCCGAGCCCCTGGCCGCGTCGGAGCCCTGCTTGAGCGCCGCATCCATGGCCTGCACGGATTCCAGCGGAATGCCTGCATCCCTGCCGCCGTACAAGCCCAGCACCGGGGCCTTCAGGCTGGCCACCTGCTCAATCGGCTGCTCCGGCTGCAGCAGCGTCTCCATGCCTTGCATGCGCCCATACCAGGCCACGGCGGCTTTCACCGGGCCGTGCGCGGCATACAGCCAGGTGATGCGGCCGCCCCAGCAAAAGCCGGTCACGGCCAATTTTTTCACGTCGCCGCCATTGTCAGCCGCCCATTGCACGGCGGCATCCAGATCGGTCATCACCTGCTCATCGGGCACCCGGGCAATCACCTCGTTCAGCAACTGGGCTATTTCGGTATAGGCCATGGGGTCGCCCTGGCGCACAAACAGACGCGGGGCAATCGCCATATAGCCGGCACGCGCCAAGCGGCGGCAGGTGTCGGCAATGTACTCGTGCACGCCAAAAATCTCGGAGATCACCAGCACCACCGGGGCTGCAGACTTGCCGGCAGGCACGGCACGGTAAGCCGGCAGCTTGTAGCCGTTGACATCGATATGAATTTCGCCCTCGGTCAACCCGTCTGCAGGCGTGCTGATGGCCGTCTGGGCCATGACAGGCCCGGCCGCCGCCGCATACCCCAGGCCCAGTCCAACACCCAGAGCCAGCTGCAGCGCACTGCGGCGCGGCAGCCCTGCACCGGCTACCCCACCCTTGGTCGCCAACAGGGAGTCCATATCGGATCGCAAATCATCAAACTGCATTCAAGATCTCCTTGCAACACATCCACAAACTGCTGTGCTCCGCCAGAGCCGCCGGCATCCGAGCATCGTGCCCACCAGCTCTATCACTATGAAAAATAGAGCTGCATGCGCTTTCTCACCAAGGGGTTTATCGCATTTTTATCGAAAACTGGCGAGCTGGCTTACTCCAGTGCCTTGACGGAAATCGGCGACCTATTGGGTTTGCTGGGCACGTTGTCCAGCCAGTGGGAGATGCTTTTCCAGGTGTCGGACCAACGCGCTACATAGATTTGAGAGGCTTCGGTCGTCAAGCTGCTGGGCTCCTGGCGCAATTCGCGAATCAGTCGCTGGGTATCTTCGCGCACGGTGATGGCATGCAGGCCACGGGCCACCCGCGCCCGCTCTGTCGCTCCCATGCCGCTGGGCACAAACCAGGCCATCCAGCCCGGTTGAACCGTGGGTAGCCGCCATTGCGTAAACGTGGGAAACGGCGAGGGATCCGGCGAGCCTGACGTAGCCAGAATCTGCAAACGCGGCCGGATTCTGGCGGCATTCTTGCCTTGAAAAATGCGTTGAAATTCAGCGCAGTGATCGAACAGCAGATCCAGCCTGCCATCCAGCAAGGCCTCCACGCTCATTTCCGCACTTTTGGCAAATACTTCCGGTTGCCAGCGTACACCGGTTTTTTTCTCCATCGCCCTGACCCAGACATCGGGAGCCCCTTCGATAAACGGCAGGCCGATACGCAGCGGACGCCCCAAGCCAGCAACCCAGTTGCCAAGCTCTTCGGCCGTGCGCGGCGGCACATCCTGCGCCGAGACCAGGCACCAGGAACGCTGCAAGACCAGTTGCACCACCAGCACGGGAGGGCTGCTGTGCCGGTTCACCGCGTCATCGTGCAGCCTGCTGTTCATTCCCGTGGTCAGCATCATCAAAGTCCGGTCGGGATCGGATGTCTTGAGTGCCTCGTAAACGCCGTCCACATCCCGTCCCCGCGTGGAAGCCGGAATCACGGCCTTGCCGCCCAGATACAGAGGGAGCAGACGTGCATAGTGCTGCGTCAGCGGCTCGGCCACCTCGCCGCGCGGCACGGCCTGAACCAGCTGCCAGCCGCCTTTTTGCGAAGCGATGCCGGCGCCAGCCGCACTGGCATCAGCGGCCAGCCAGCCAAGCCAGACCAGGGCCAAAACGGGTGCGCGCAAAAAAAACGGGCAGCAGTCTTCAACATATGCAATGCATCAACTCACAGACATGGACACCGAGATGCTGTGGACTATGCCATGACTTGACTCCGGGGCCCGGAGCCCGTCACGGCATGGGCGTTTACGCTCAGTGCGCTTTTTCCCAATTGGCACCAAAGCCCACTTCGGCCAGCAAGGGCACCTGCAGCTCGGCCACCTGGGCCATCAGACGTGGAATCTCGGTGCGCACCCATTCCTGATCGGCTTCAGGCAGTTCGAACACCAGTTCATCGTGCACCTGCATGATGACCAACACCTCGGGCTTTTCCGCATCCAGCCGGGCCTGAACGGCCACCATGGCCTTCTTGATCAGGTCGGCCGCCGTGCCTTGCATGGGCGCGTTGATGGCGGCGCGCTCGGCGGCTTTCTTGCGCGGGCCGTTGCCGCCGTTGATCTCGGGCAGCACCAGGCGGCGGCCGAACACGGTCTCCACATAGCCCTGGGCATGGGCCAGCTCCACGGTCTGCTCCATATAACGTTTCACGCCGGGGTAACGCTGGAAGTATTTGTCGATATAGGCTGCAGCGGCCTTGGTCTCGATGCCCAGGTTCTTGGCCAGACCAAAGCTGCTCATGCCGTAGATCAGGCCGAAGTTGATGACCTTGGCATAGCGGCGCTGCTCGCTGCTGACCTCATCCACACTCACGCCAAAGACTTCAGCTGCCGTGGCGCGGTGCACATCCAGGCCGTCGCGGAAGGCGTTGAGCAGGGCTTCGTCACCGCTGAGGTGGGCCATGATGCGCAGCTCGATTTGCGAGTAGTCGGCGCTGGCAATCAGCTTGCCCTCGGGGGCGACAAAGGCTTCGCGCACGCGACGGCCTTCGGGCGTGCGCACGGGAATGTTCTGCAGATTCGGGTCGTTGCTGGACAAGCGCCCAGTTACCGCCACGGCCTGGGCGTAATGGGTGTGGACGCGGCCGTCCGTGGGCAAAGCCATCTGGGCCAGCTTGTCGGTATACGTGCCCTTGAGCTTGGACAGAGAACGATGCTCCAGCAGCTTGGCGGGCAGCGGATAGTCCTCGGCCAGTTTTTCCAGCACCTCTTCGTCGGTGCTGCGCGCGCCAGTGGCGGTCTTCTTGACCACGGGCATGCCCAGCTTGTCAAAGAAGATTTCCCCCAGCTGCTTGGGCGAGGACAGATTGAAGGGCTGGCCGGCAATCTCGTAAGCCTCTTCCTCGAGCTTCAAGATGCGCGCGCCCAGATCATTGCTCTGGCGCGCCAGTTCGCCCGCGTCAATGCTCACGCCATTGCGCTCGATGCGAAACAGCGCTTCGCTGGTCTGCATCTCCAGCTCATAAATATGCAGCAAACCGGCGCTGGCCTGAATCCTGGGCCACAGCACGCCATGCACATCCAGCGTCTGGTCTGAATCCTCGCAGCTGTACGCCGCGGCCTTGTCCACCGGCACCTGGGCAAACGGAATCTGGCCCTTGCCCTTGCCGCACAGGTCTTCGTAGCTGATGCCGGTGCGGTTCACATGGCGCAGCGCCAGACTTGTCAGGTTGTGCGGACGGTCGGCCTCCAGCACATAGGATTGCAGCATGGTGTCGTGCGCATAGCCGCGCACGGTGATGTCATGGTTGGCAAACACATGCTGGTCGTACTTGACGTTCTGGCCCAGCTTTTTCTTGCTGGCATCTTCCAGCCAGGGCTTGAGCCTGGACAGCACCCTATCCATACCCAGCTGTTCGGGCACCTCCATGCCTTCGTGGCGCAGCGGAATATAGGCTGCCTCACCTACAGCCACGCTGAAGCTGATGCCGACAATCCGGGCTCGCATTTCGTCAAGAGAGTCGGTTTCGGTGTCGATGGCAGTCAGCTCGGCCGTATCGATCTTGGCCAGCCATTCATCGAGTTGGGCCTCGGTCAGGATGGTGGTATAGAGCACATCGCGCTGCTGGGCCGCCACGGCCACTTCGGTGACCACCGCGTCATCGGCATCAAACAAGCCGCCCTGGGCGCTGTCGACCTTGCCGGCTTTTCCGGCCTTCGCTGACTTGCCCGCCTTTGCCGGTGCAGCTTCAACAGCAGGAGCACCCAGCGAACGCACCAGGCCCTTGAAGCCGTATTTTTCATAAAAAGGTGCCAGACCCGCATGGTCAGGCTCGGCCAGCACCACATCGTCCAGCTGCGGCAGGCCGCTGATGTAGTCAGCCAGGTCGCAATCGGTCTTCATGGTCACCAGCTGGCGGCTCAGCGCCAGCTGACCGCTGGCAATCGCATCACGCAGGTTCTGGCCCGCCACGCCTTTGATGCCTGCGGCGTTAGCTATCAAATTGTCCAGCGTTCCATGCTCTTCCAGCCACTTGGCGGCGGTCTTGGGGCCGACCTTGGTGACGCCGGGCACGTTGTCCACGGTATCGCCCACCAGGGCCTGGTAGTCGACCATCAACGCTGGTGGCACGCCGAACTCGGTCGTCACGCCGGCCACGTCGCGCTTTTTGCCGTTCATGGTGTCGATGATGGTCACATGCTCGTTGACCAACTGGCTCAAGTCCTTGTCGCCGCTGGAGACGATGACATTGATGCCTTGCGCGGCCGCCATCTGCGCCAGCGTGGCAATCACATCGTCGGCTTCCACGCCGGGCACGGCCACCACTTTCCAGCCCAGCAGCTGGACCACCTCGTGGATGGGAGCAATCTGCTCGCGCAAATCGTCGGGCATGGGCGAGCGCGTGGCCTTGTACTCGGTGTACATCTCATCGCGAAAGGTCGGGCCCGAGGCATCAAATACACAGACGGCGTAGTCGGCCTGCACGTCCTTGCGCAGCGCCTGCATCATATTGATCATGCCGCGTATCGCGCCCGTGGCCGGGCTGGCCGGATTGCCGGGCTCGGCGCGCAAATCGGGCATGGCGTGGTAGGCGCGGTACAGGTAGCTGGAGCCGTCGATCAGCACCAGGGTCTTGGAATTGCTCATGGGCGAGATTGTGCACGTGCACCGGCATTAACCATGCAAAGCACTGCGGCCTCTGCCCCCATCGACGTCGGGGGCGAAGCCAGCTGACAATCGGCAACTCGCCCTACAATTGCGCCATGCGCGCCACCCATTTGTTCATCCTTCTCAGCCTGGCTGCCGGTTCCGTACTGGCCCAGACCTCCACTCCAGCCCCTGACCAGGCTGCAGCTCCTGTTGCCCAGGACAAGACGGAGAACTCTGCTGCGCCCGGCAAGCACAACCAGCGGATCGAACACATCCGTGTGGAAGATGCTGGCAGCCGTGTGGATGAAACCCGGGTGGGCGGCCAGACCCAGAGCATTACCGTGCAGCCCAAGGTGGGCACCATGCCCGAGTATGAAGTGCAGTCCAACGACGGCGCGAGAGCAGCCCGCAACCGCGACGCCAACAGCGGCGACACCACGGGCAGCCGGGTCTGGAACGTGCTGAAGTTCTAAGCCTCAGCTCCAGCGCCCCCATTGAATGACAGGGCAGTGCCACCCAGCACTGCCCTGTTGCATATTGAACCTGACTACCTGACCGGTATAGAGCCGGCATTTTTCCCCATCATGGCTGTTTTCACTGAAGTCTCTGAAAAAGATGCACGCGATCTGCTGCGCCGTCTCTCCCTTGGCACGCTTACGGGCTTGCGCGGCATTCAAGGCGGCATTGAAAACACCAACTATTTTCTGAGTACCGACCAGGGCGAATGGGTGCTGACCCTGTTCGAGCGCCTCTCGGCCGAGCAGTTGCCGTTTTATCTGTACCTGATGAAGCATCTGGCCCAGGCCGGCATTCCCGTGCCTGACCCTCAGGCCGAAACCCGCAGCGGCGACATCCTGCTCAAGGTCTGCGGCAAACCGGCTGCCATCGTCAACCGCCTGGCGGGCAAGAGCCAGCTGGCACCTCAGCCCGTGCATTGCGCTGCCGTCGGCGACATGCTGGCCCGCATGCATCTGGCAGGGCAAAGCTATGAGCGCCAGCAGCCCAACCTGCGCGGCCTGCCCTGGTGGAACGAAACCACGCCCGTGGTCTTGCCCCATCTGGAGCAGCCTGAAGCCGCCATGCTGCGCAGCGAACTGGCCTACCAGAACCATGTGGCCGCATCGGCCGCCTACGCGGCACTGCCGCGCGGCCCGGTGCACGCCGATCTGTTCCGCGACAACGTGATGTTTGACGGCGACAAGCTCACCGGCTTCTTCGACTTCTACTTTGCCGGCGTCGATACCTGGCTCTTCGATCTGGCGGTCTGCCTGAACGATTGGTGTATCGATCACGCAACAGGTGCGCACCTAGAGGCAAGCGCCAAGGCCATGCTGGACGCCTACCAGGCCGTGCGCCCGCTGACGGCGGCCGAGCGCGAGCTGTTCAACTCTCAGCTGCGCGCAGCGGCTCTGCGTTTCTGGGTGTCGCGCCTGTGGGATTTCCATCTGCCCCGCGAAGCTGCCCTGCTGACCCCCCACGACCCCACCCACTTCGAGCGCGTGCTCAAGCAGCGCATCGCCCATCCCCAGAGCCTGGCCTGAGGCTTGCGGCTGCGCTCTACGCGGCCACCCACACCTTCCAAGCTGCCGGACAGCACGGGGCTATTGATGGCCCCGTGCGCATGAACCGGGTAAAGTGCGCGCATCAGCTTTTGCCAAGCGGCGCGAAAGCATTTTTTTCTTCCCATGAAACTCCAAATCGTTCCTGCCCGCACCGGCTGGCTGTGGGTGCAGCTGGGTCTGCGCACTTTCAAAAGCCAGCCTCTGGCTCTGGCGGCCCTGTTTTTCCTGTCCATGGCCAGCATGTCGCTGGTTTCCGTGCTGCCCCTAATCGGCCCGGTGATCGCGCTGGCCCTGCTACCCTCCGTGTCCCTGGCCATGATGGTGGCGGCTTCGGAAGCCGCTCATGGCCGCAAGCCCACGCCGGCGCTGCTGCTGGTGGCATTTCGCAACGGCTCGCAGCGCATGCATTCCATGCTGGTGCTGGGCGGGCTGTATGCCGCCGGATTTCTGCTCGTCATCGGCGCCTCCACGCTGATTGACGACGGCACCTTTGCCAGCGTTTACATGGGCCAGACGCCCATGTCCCGCGAGATCGCCGAAATGCCCGAATTTCAGTCCGCCATGTGGCTGAGCATGGGTCTGTACCTGCCCTTGTCGCTGCTGTTCTGGCATGCGCCGGCGCTGGTGCACTGGCACAACATCTCGCCCATCAAATCCCTGTTCTTCAGCTTTGTCGCCTGCGTGCGCAATATTGCGGCCTATGCGGTATTCGGCATCTGCTGGGTGGGCGTCTTCATTGCCAGCGGCACGTTGCTGGCCCTGGTCACCGGGGTTCTGGCCAGCGTGATCGGCGCTGCCGCCGGCGCCATCATGGTGACCATGGCGCTGATGCTGGCCGCCATGTTCTTCACCTCTCTGGTCTTCACCTTCCGCGATTGTTTCAGCCCGCCCGATGAGCCGGGCGATGCCCAGCCTCAGACCAACCCGCCCGGTTTGCCGCCTGCGGCACACTGAAAGCCAGCCACCACATCAAGCCCCGGCCCTTCAGCCGGGGCTTTTTTGTGCGCCATGCTGCGCGGCGGCTGTCACCGCTTCGTCACGCAACTGCAACAACTGTGACACGAGGAGTTTCTAGCATCGAGGGCGATCGGGCCTTGGCGAGGCGTTGCGGCCCGTCAAGCCAATCCAACCCCACTACAGATTCCTCATGTCTCAAACTCTGCTCAGCCGCCGCAAAGCCCTGCAATTCCTGTCGGGCGCTCCCATGCTTCCCATTGCGTCTGCCTTTTCGGCCTCCAGCCTGCTGGCAGCCTGTGGCGGTGGCGATGATGCGCCGGTCGCTCCCGTGCCCGTCGCCAAGAACTATGTCTCGGCCACGTTCACCAGCATGGCTGCCCCCACGCTGGCCAAGCCTGCCGACATGGCCACCATGTTCATGGCATCGCAGATGAAGGTCACTTTTGACGACAAGAGCGAGCAAAGCTATGACCTGAGCTACCAACCCTTCTTCGTGACCGGCGACGAAGTCTCGGACGGCAAGGGCGGCAAGATCCTGTCTGGCGGCTACTTCGACATCTTCAACAACAAGATCATCGACAGAACCGTCTCAGGCCAGGAGCGTCACTTCTTCTCCGATTCGCCTGACGGCACCTCGCTGCTCACCGTGCCCAATGCCAAGGTGGACGGCGTCAAGGGCCAGCCCGTGTTCGCCGTGGTGCAGTTTGAATACACCACCTGGGCCCAGGACGGCAAAACCGATATGTACGGCAAGCTGCCCTCGCCCATCGCCGTGCTGACGCTGGACCAAGACCAGAGCACTGGCAAGCTGAGCCTGGTCAAATATCACAATGTCGACACCTCCAAGGTGCACGGTCTGTGGATCACCTGTGGCGCCAGCCTCTCGCCCTGGGGCACGCATCTGTCCTCGGAAGAGTACGAGCCCGATGCCTTCAGCATCGCCAGCAACACCATGTTCCAGGCCTACAGCCAGAACCTCTATGGCGACGCCACCAAGGCCAACCCCTACCACTACGGCCATATGCCCGAAGTGATCGTGAACGTTGACGGCACCGCCACGATCAAGAAGCATTTCTGCATGGGTCGCATCTCCCATGAGCTGGTGCAGGTCATGCCCGACCAGCGCACCGCCCTCATGGGTGATGACGCTACCAACAGCGGCTACTTTGTCTTCGTGGCCGACAAGGAAAAAGACCTGTCCTCGGGCACGCTGTACGCAGCCAAGGTCGGCGCGGGTTTCTCCATCGACCCTGCCTCCAAGAGCGCCGCTGCGCTGACCTGGATCAAGCTGGGATCGGCCACCAGCGCCGAAATCGAGACGCTCGCCAACACGCTCAAGCCCACGGACATCATGACCGTGAGCAAGACCGACCCCAGCGACGCCAGCTACACCAAGATCGTGAGCAACGGCAAGACCGAGTGGATCAAGATCAACTCCGGCATGGACAAGGCTGCCGCCTTCCTCGAAACCCACCGCTATGCCGCCTTCAAGGGTGCCAGCCTGGGCTTCACCAAGATGGAAGGCACGACCGTCAACGCCAAGGACAAGATCGCCTACTCGGCACTGCAGAACGTGCAAAGCTCCATGGTCGCCGGCAACGCAGCCAACGTACCAGGCAACGGCGTCTCCGTCCCCAAGCAATTGGTGGCTGGTGTGGTGATGGCGCTGAATCTCAAGGGCGGTCAGAAGGACACGACGGGCGGCGCCATCAACAGCGAATGGATGCCCGTGGACACCGCTCCTTTGCTGGCCGGCGAGGATCTGCTGGACACCGATGGCAAGACACTCAAAGGTGACGCTCTGGGCAACACGGCCAACCCGAACAAGATTGCCAACCCCGACAACCTCAAGTTCTCGGAAAAAATGCGCACCCTGTTCATCGGCGAAGACAGCAGCCAGCACGTCAACAACTTCATGTGGGCCTACAACGTGGACACCAAGCAGCTGTCGCGCCTGCTGTCCGTGCCCGCAGGTGGAGAGTCCACAGGCCTGCATGCCGTGGACGAAATCAACGGCTGGACCTACATCATGAGCAACTTCCAGCACGCTGGCGACTGGGGCGGCATCCACGCCAGCGTCAAGACCCAGCTGGATCCTCTGATCAAGGCCAACTACAAAGACAAGTTTGGCTCGGCAGTCGGCTACATCACGGCCTCGCCCGCCCAAATGAAGCTCAGCGCCAAATAAGCGCTACCCAAAAATAAAAGCCGCAAGCTGGCAACAGCTTGCGGCTTTTTTCATGCCTGCCTAACTGGCTGGGGCTTCAACTCACAATGGTCAGTTTGGCAATCGACAGCGCCAGCCACTTGGTGCCGTGGCGGCCAAAGCTGACCTGGGCGCGCGCATCGTCGCCCACACCTTCCACCGCCAGTACCTTGCCTTCGCCAAACTTGTTGTGGAACACGTTCAGCCCGGCCTTGATGCCATGCGAAGGTTCGGCCTTTTGCTTGGGCACGGGCGGGCTGGCAAAAATCTCGCTGGTACTGGCAGCACGACCACCCCAGCCAGAGTTGGAGCCAAATCGACCTCCAGCGCCTGCTCCATATGCACCACCAGCTCCTGAATTAGGAGTAAACGTACCAAAGCCCGCCTGCCTGGGCGTGATCCACTTGAGCGCTTCTTCGGGCAGCTCGTCAAAAAAGCGGCTCTTGACGTTGTAGCGCGTCTGGCCGTGCAGCATGCGGGTCTGCGAATGGCTCAGATACAGGCGCTTGCGGGCCCGGGTGATGGCCACATAGGCCAGACGCCGCTCTTCCTCCAGGCCGCCTCTATCCATCATGGCGTTCTCGTGAGGGAACAGGCCTTCTTCCACCCCGCCGATGAAGACAGCGTCAAACTCCAGGCCCTTGCTGGCATGCACCGTCATCAGCTGCACAGCATCCTGCCCGGCCTGGGCCTGGTTGTCGCCGGCCTCCAGGGCCGCATGGACGAGGAAAGCCTGCAGCGGCGACAGCGTCTCGCCGGTGTCGACATTGACCAGACTGGCCAGTGTGCCCTCGGCCGGCTTGAGCGGCTCGTTGAGCAGCGGTGCACTGGGGTCCAGCCCCTGGCTGACCGGCGACTGCGTGATCGCGGGCCGGCCGCTGTGTTCATCGAGCGGCAGCGCCACGGCGTCACGGCCAAAGCCTTCCTGCGTGACAAAGCTCTCGGCCGCCGTCACCAGTTCCTGCAAGTTCTCTATGCGATCCGCACCTTCTTTTTCGCTGCGGTAGTGCTCGATCAGCCCGCTTTCCTCTTCTATGGTCTCGATGATTTCGCGCAGCGTCTTGCCTTGCGTGCGCTCGCGCAGCACATCCATCTTGGCCACAAAGCCCTGCAGCTTGGTGCCTGCAGTACCGCCCACGGCGGTGACGGCGTCGTTCAGCGAAGTGCCGCTGCTGCGCGCCGTGTCTTGCAGCACTTCCACCGTGCGCGCACCAATGCCGCGCGGCGGAAAGTTCACCACCCGCATGAAGCTGGTGTCGTCGTGCGGATTCTCCAGCAGGCGCAGATAGGCCAGGGCGTGCTTGATTTCGGCACGTTCAAAAAAGCGCAGGCCGCCGTATACGCGGTAGGGAATCGAAGCGTTGAACAGCGCCGATTCGATCACCCGGCTTTGCGCATTGCTGCGGTAGAGCACGGCAATTTCCTGTCGCTTGAAGCCGTCGCTTTTCACCAGCTGCTTGATCTCGTCCACCATCCACGAGGCCTCGGCCAGATCACTGGGCGCCTCATAGATGCGCACCGGCTCGCCCGGACCTTGATCGGTGCGCAGGCTCTTGCCCAGGCGGTTGCTGTTGTGGCTGATCAGCGCGTTGGCGCAATCGAGGATATTGCTGTGGCTGCGGTAGTTCTGCTCCAGCTTGATCTGGTTGCGCACATCGAACTCGCGAATGAAGTCCGCCATATTGCCCACGCGCGCGCCGCGAAAGGCGTAGATGCTCTGGTCGTCGTCGCCCACGGCAATCACGCTGGAGCTGGAGACAAAGCGCCCTTCCACCACATCGCCCGCCAGCTGCTTGAGCCACTGGTATTGCAGCTTGTTGGTGTCCTGAAACTCGTCCACCAGCATGTGCTGAAAGCGGCGCTGGTAGTGCTGGCGCAGATGAACATCGTCACGCAGCAGCTCGAAGCTGCGCAGCATCAGCTCGCCAAAATCCACCACGCCTTCGCGCTGGCATTGCTCTTCGTAGAGCTGGTAGATCTCGACCTTTTTGCGCGTGTCGGGGTCGCTGACCACCACGTCGCCGGGGCGCATGCCTTCTTCCTTGCAGCCGGCAATGAAGTACATCAGCTGCTTGGGCGGAAAGCGTTCGTCGTCCACATTGAACTGCTTGCACAGACGCTTGATGGCCGAAAGCTGATCCTGCGTATCCAGAATCTGAAACGCCTGGGGCAGCTTGGCCGCCTGATAGTGGGCGCGCAGCAGCCGGTTGCACAGGCCGTGGAAGGTGCCGATCCACATGCCGCGCACGTTGTAGGGCAGCATGGCCGACAGACGGGCCAGCATTTCCTTGGCCGCCTTGTTGGTGAAGGTCACAGCCAAAATCGAGCCCGGCGTGGCCTGCCCGGTCTGCAGCAGCCAGGCAATGCGCGTGGTCAGCACCCGCGTCTTGCCCGAGCCGGCGCCCGCCAGAATCAGCGCATGGCCTGCAGGCAGGGTGACGGCCGCCAGTTGCTCGTCATTGAGATTGGCGAGCAAGGGGGAATGATGGGCAGAGGAAGCGCCCTCGGGCGTGGCGTCAAGCAGGTCGATCGGGAACATAGCCTGCCATTGTAGAAACGCCGTGGACACCTTGCGTCTTGCTGCTGCATTCAGGGCTTTGCTTGCTATCAATAAAAGAGCATCTTGCGCTTTCAATGCAATGATTTCCAATTGATTTCCATATGAAATCCAATCAACACTGGCGCAAGCAGCTCCTGATTTAAAAGCTCTTGCACATTTGCCACTGCGACATGCGCGTTGGCTGCTGGCATCGCTGGCCGCAGCCATTCCATATAAAACATAAGAAATTGCATATACCCTCCATAAGCATATGGAAGGCCCCCTAAACATCGCTCGCCGTATAGAATCGGTCACCGGGCCCAAGTTTCTTGTGGTCCGGTTTTTTTTGCCCTGATTTTCCTCAGACGCCTGAAAGCCGGCCTCCAAGCCAAGCGCCCCATCACGGATGGATGTTCCTGCCGTGACCTCTTATGGAGCTTGGAATCAAATGGAAATCTTCGACTACGACAATGTTCTGCTACTGCCCCGCAAGTGCCGCGTGGAAAGCCGTGCGGAATGTGACACCAGCGTAGAGTTGGGCGGCCGCAGCTTCAAGCTGCCCGTGGTGCCCGCCAACATGAAGACAGTGGTGGACGAGAAGATCTGCACCTTCTTGGCACAAAACGGTTTCTTCTATGTGATGCACCGTTTCGACATCGACAACGTGGCTTTCACCCAAGAGATGCAGGGCCAGGGCCTGTTCGCATCCATCTCGCTGGGCGTCAAGCAGCCCGACTACGACACGGTGGACCGTTTCGTGGCCGAAGGCATCTGCCCCGAATACATCACCATCGACATCGCCCACGGCCATGCCGACAGCGTGAAGAACATGATCCAGTATCTGAAGGCCAAGATCCCCGCAGCCTTCGTGATCGCCGGCAACGTGGGCACGCCCGAAGCCATCATCGATCTGGAAAACTGGGGCGCCGATGCCACCAAGGTCGGCATAGGCCCGGGCAAGGTCTGCATCACCAAGCTCAAGACCGGCTTTGGCACGGGCGGCTGGCAGCTGTCGGCGCTCAAGTGGTGCGCCCGCGTGGCCACCAAGCCCATCATTGCCGACGGCGGCATCCGCAGCCATGGCGACATTGCCAAGAGCATCCGCTTTGGCGCAACCATGATCATGATCGGCTCGCTGTTTGCCGGACATGAGGAATCGCCCGGCAAGACCGTGGAAGTGGACGGCGCGCTGTTCAAGGAATACTACGGCTCGGCATCGGACTTCAACAAGGGCGAGTACAAGCACGTGGAAGGCAAGCGCATCCTGGAACCCGTTAAGGGTAAGCTGGCCGATACGCTGACCGAGATGCAGCAGGACACCCAGTCCTCCATCAGCTACTCGGGCGGCAAAAAGCTCATGGACATCCGCAAGGTCAACTACGTGATCCTCGGTGGTGACAACGCCGGTGAGCATCTGCTGATGTAAGCGCGCAAGCGCGACTCACCAGCGCGAAGGTGAACCTCCAAAAAAAACATCAAGGGCAGCTCAGGCTGCCCTTTTTGTTGCCCCGGCATTTCAGCTCGCTCAGGCACAACTGAACTTCGCTGGCACTCTGGATTGATCTGGCCTTGAGGCCTTAGCATGGCAGCATTCAAGACACAACAAGGGTTCCAAAGAGATGAGCACCGCTTTGAAAATTGCAGTTCTGGGCACGGGAATGATGGGCCTGCCCATGGCGCGCCGATTGGCCGATGCCGGACATGAAGTCCATGCCTGGAACCGTACCCAGGCCAAGGCCGAGCCGCTGGCCGCCCATGGCGTGAAGATTCACGAACATGCCGCCGATGCCGTGTGCGGCGTGGATTTTGCCGTGAGCCTGCTGGAGAACGGCGCCATCGTGGGCGATGTGCTGTTCACTCTGGGCGTAGCCGCTGCCATGCCCAAGGGTTCGCTATTCATCGACATGGCCTCCATCCAGCCCCGCGAGGCACGCGAGCACGCCGACAAGCTCAAAGCCCTGGGCGTGCAGCACCTCGACGCCCCCGTCTCCGGCGGCACGCTGGGTGCCGAAGCCGGCACGCTGGCCATCATGGCCGGCGGCGATGAGACCGACTTCAACCGTGCCCAGCCCGTGTTTGCCGCCCTGGGCCGCGCCACCCATGTAGGCCCGCATGGCGCAGGTCAGCTGGCCAAGCTGGCCAATCAGATGATTGTGGGCATCACCATCGGCGCTGTGGCCGAGGCCCTGCTGCTGGCCGAGCGCGGCGGCGCAGATCCGGCCAAGGTGCGCGAAGCCATCTCCGGCGGCTTTGCCGACAGCCGCATCCTGCAAGTGCATGGCGAACGCATGGTCAACCATGACTTCGCGCCCCGTGGCCGCATGACGGTGCAGCTCAAGGACATGCGCAACGCCATCGCCACCGCCGAGGAAATCGGCTTCGATGCCCCGATTACCGACTTGCTGGAGCAACTCTATGCCGAAGGCGTGAAGAACGGTCTGGGCGACCTGGATCAGGCCGGTTTGTTCGTGGAACTGCAGCGCCGCAACGCTTTGGATTGAAAAAATCGAGGGTTTTCCTGCGAGCCCTCAAAAAATACTGCATAATTGCGGTCTTGCTTGTTACGCAAGCAGTGTGTGGGGCTCTTAGCTCAGCTGGTAGAGCAGCGGACTCTTAATCCGTTGGTCGAGTGTTCGAATCACTCAGGGCCCACCAAAAATTTTTCGGTTTGAAATTTCAAACTGATTCTTCCGGTTCAATCTGGAAGGGCTCTTAGCTCAGTTGGTAGAGCAGCGGACTCTTAATCCGTTGGTCGAGTGTTCGAATCACTCAGGGCCCACCAAAAATTTGTTTCGATCTGCTTGCAGATCAAACCTTTAAGCAGCAATGCTTAACGGGCTCTTAGCTCAGCTGGTAGAGCAGCGGACTCTTAATCCGTTGGTCGAGTGTTCGAATCACTCAGGGCCCACCAATTCAAAACGCCAAAGTTCATCTCGGACTTTGGCGTTTTTTGTTTCCGGCGTGCAAAGACTCCCTGCGATCAACTTGATCCGGCAACAGACTACAAACGGCGCACCCGCCACTCCCTAGCATGAGGCTTTGACGACTCCTCCGGACACACCCGCATCCGGACTTCTCAAAAAGGCTCACTCATGTCTGAATTCGATATTCAACTGCTGATGACCGCCTTGATCAGCGTCTTGCTGCTGGTCGCTCTGATTATTTCGCGCATACGCATGCACCCGCTGCTGGCCTTGCTGCTTGTCTCCGTCGGCGTGGGCTTTGCCACCCATATGGAGCCGGCCAGCATTGTGAAAAACATCACCGACGGTGCCGGCAAGACCCTGGGCGCCGTAGGTGTGGTGATCGCCCTGGGCGCCATGCTGGGCAAGATTCTTGCCGATGCAGGCATTACCGAGCAGATCGCCAATGCCATTTTGCGCGGTACGTCCAAGCGCATGATTCCCTGGGCCATGACCCTGGTGGCCTTTATCGTCGGCATCCCCATGTTCTTCGAAGTGGGCCTGGTGGTCATGCTGCCGCTGATTTTCAGCGTAGCCCGCAAGCTCGAAACACAGGAACGCTTCAAAGGCTCGGCCTATGTCTATGTGGGCGTGCCGGTGATTGCCGCGCTGGCTGCCATGCACGGCATGGTGCCGCCCCACCCCGGACCCCTGACCGCGATTGCCACGCTCAAGACCACGGTCGGCCCCACCATGCTCTACGGCTTTCTGGCCGCCATTCCGGCGCTGATACTGGGCGGCCCTCTGTATGGCGCTTTCATCGCTCCCCGCATGACGACACGCCCAGAGCAGGCTTTGCTGGACCAGTTCACCATTGCCGAAAAGCAGGACGACCGCCAGGCACCCAGCGTGGCCCTGGGCGTGCTGGCCGCACTGCTGCCAGCCATTCTGATGCTGATTCACGCCCTGACCGAGACCTTTCTACCCAAGGCATCGGCTGCGACCCATGTCTCGGCCTTTCTGGGCAATCCCTTGATTGCCATGCTGCTGGGCGTGCTGTTTGCCATCGTCACCCTGGTGTATGCGCGGGGCGGCGATGCCGAAAAGCTGCGTGAGAGTCTGGGCAAAAGCCTCAAGCCCATCGCCGGCATCATGCTCATCATTGCCGGCGGCGGCGCCTTTCAGCAGATGCTCACCAGCGCCAAGGTCGGCGATGCCATCGTGCACCTGACCCAGCAATTCGCCTTTCCGCCGCTGATTCTGGGCTGGCTGATCGCGATGCTGCTGTCCGTTTCCACCGGCTCGGCCACCGTGGGTATTGTGGGTGCCGCCGGCTTGCTGGCACCGCTGGCCGGCGCAGACCCCAGCCTCAATCTGCCCTTGCTGGCACTGGCCATTGGCAGCGGCTCCCTGTTCTTCAACTACGCCAACCACGCCGGCTTCTGGATGGTCAAGGAATCCTTTGGCATGACCATGGGCGAAGCCACCAAAACAATCTCCGTCGTGCAGTCCATCGTCTCGCTGATCGGCCTGGTGATGGTGCTGCTGTTCAACGCCTTCTGAGGCGCTGCGGCATCAAGCCGCCGCCCGATCAAGCCAGCATAAGCCGCTGCATATGAGCGCAAACCCTCCCCATGCCGCTAAAGTGTGGCTCTCGGGGTATTGCTGCGCCTGCCACCTTGCCGCAGAGCAGGCAATACCCCAACCGGACTCAAGAACTCATGCAAAACAACTTTTCCACGTTCTGGCGCGGACCGCGCTGGGCACTGGCCGTGCTGCTGGCCATTCTGGGCATGTTGGGCCCCTTCTCGGTGGACACCTACATCCCAGCCTTCTCCGGCATCGCCCAGGCACTGGGCGCCACACCGCTGGAGATGCAGCAAACGCTGTCAGCCTATCTGTTTGGCTTCGCCTTCATGAACCTGTTCCACGGCGCGCTGGCGGACAGCTTCGGCCGCCGCCCCGTCATTCTCTGGGGCCTGGTCATGTTCACACTGGCATCTGCGGGCTGCGCCCTGTCCCAGAACATCACGCAACTGGTGATGTTCCGCGCCCTGCAAGGTCTGTCCACGGGGGCCGGGATTGTGGTGTCGCGCGCCATCGTGCGTGACATCTTCCCGCCCAATCAGGCCCAGAGCCTGATGGCGCAGATCACCATCTTCTTCGGCATCGCCCCGGCCCTGGCCCCCATGCTGGGCGGCTGGCTGTTCGTGCATCTGAACTGGCAAGCCGTGTTCTGGTTCCTCACCGCGATAGGCGTCGCACTCTGGGCCATCAACCTGCGTTTTCTGCCCGAATCGCTGCCAGCCGACAAGCGCCAGCCTTTCAAGTTCAAACCGCTGATGCAAGGCTATGGAACGCTGTTTACCGACCCGCGCTTTCTGCTGCTGGCCTTTGCCAGCGGCGTGCCGTTCAACGGCATGTTTCTCTATCTGCTGTCGGCCCCCGCCTTCCTCGGTGATTTGCTGCACCTGGAGCCCACGCAGTTCTTCTGGTTCTTCATCGCCATGATTGGCGGCATCATGGCCGGCAGCTGGACCAGCGGGCGTCTGGCGGGCCGCATCCCGCCCAAGCGCCAGATCCGCCATGGCTTTCTAATCATGGTCGTGACCTCGCTGATCAATCTGACTGCCAATCTGATCTGGCCGGCCCATGTCAGCTGGGCGCTGATTCCCATCAGCCTGTTCTCCTATGGCTGGGCGCTGATGGTGCCGGTGGTCACGCTGCTGGTACTGGACATCCACCCCACACGCCGCGGCCTGGCCTCGTCGCTTCAGGCTGTGGTGGGCTCGGTCGCCAACGGTTTTGTGGCCGGTGTGATTGCACCCCTGGTCATGCATTCGGCCGTGCTGCTGGCCATTGGCTCCATCAGCATGCTGGTGATCGGTTTGCTGTCCTGGATGCTGCTGCACCACTACTGGCCCGAAATCGGCCGCCACGCCTCGGAGACCTGATCAAAAAAAAGGAGCTGCCAGCGCTTGATCATCATGGGTTCTCATTTGAAAAATCATTGAAACCCATGAATCACTTACGCAAGCAGCTCCTTTTTCAGGATCAAGCAGACATGAAAAAAGCCGGTTCAATGAACCGGCTTTTTTTTATTGACCCAGGTGCCACAGCACCTTAATCAGTGTAGATCAACGCTCGTCACGACGGGGGGCGCGGGGCTTGCGCTCAAAGCCACGGTCGGCACCACGATCACCGTGGGGCTGATAAGGCTTGCCAGCGCTTTGACCAAAGGCCGGACGACGATCACCGCCGCCAAAACCACGCGATTCGCCACCGCGGAAGCCGCCTTCGCGAGCACCGGCATGAGCACCGTCACGGCTGGCGCCGCCACCAAAGCTCTTGCGGGCACCGAAGTCGCCGCCTTCACGACGCTGACCGCCGGCAAAACCGCCGCGATCACCACCACGGTCGCCGCCGCCGAAGCCGCCGCGGTCATTGCCGCGGTCAAAGCTGCGCTCCTGACGTTCGCCGCCAAAAGCGGGACGGGGAGCTGCATCACGGCCAGCAAAGCTACGCTCGCCACCACGATCAGCGCGAGGTGCGCCGAAGCCAGGACGATCACCGCCACGGTCGTTGTTGAAACGGTCGCCACCGCGATCGCCACCAAAGCCACCACGGTCTCCGCCGAAGCTGCGCTCGTTGCGATCACCGCCACGGCCGGCGCCGAAGCCACCGAAACCGCTCTTGCGGCCATAGCCCTCGCCATCACGGCGAGCACCGTAGCCACCACGGCTACCGCCGCCACCACCACCGCCGCCACGACGGCCATCACGCTCACCGGCTGCAGGGAAACGTTGCACAGGCTCCAGACCTGGCAGCACTTCAGCCTTGAATTGCTGGCGGGTATAGCCTTCGATGTCGAACACGCGGCGACGATCGCGGAACTCGGCGAAAGTCACGGCCGTGCCTTCGCGGCCAGCACGGCCGGTACGGCCAATGCGGTGGGTGTAGTCTTCGGCCTTCATGGGCAGACCGTAGTTGAACACGTGGGTAATGGTGGGCACGTCAATACCACGGGCAGCCACATCGGTTGCCACCAGGATTTGCACCTGACCATTGCGCAGCGCCATCAGGCGGCGGTTACGCAGACCCTGGCTCAGAGCACCGTGCAGGGCCACGGCAGAGAAGCCGTCTTGCTGCAGATCGGTGGCCAGACCGTCACATTCCACTTGCGTGGAAGCAAACACGATGGCTTGGTTGATGCTGCTGTCACGCAGCCAGTGGTCCAGCATCTTGCGCTTGTGCTGGGCGTTGTCGGCCCAGAACAGCACTTGCTTGATGCTGGAATGCTTCTCCTGGGGCGAATCAATCGTCAGCTTCTTGACGCCAGAGCCGTTGTCATGCATCACACGCATGGCCAGCTGTTGCACGCGGGGTGCAAACGTAGCGCTGAACATCATGGTCTGCTTGCGCTGAGACGTCATCTGGTTGACTTCCGCCAGATCGTCGGAGAAGCCCAGATCCAGCATACGGTCGGCTTCGTCAACCACCAGGAACTGCACCTTGTCCAGCTTGATTTGCATGGAGCGCTGCAGGTCCAGCAGACGGCCAGGGGTTGCAACTACCAGATTGGCGTTTTGCAGCTTGGCGATCTGCAGTTGGTAAGGCATGCCGCCCACGATGTTGGCGACACGGATACCACGGCAGTGCTTGACCAGCTCGATAGCGTCATGCGCCACTTGCTGAGCCAGTTCACGTGTAGGGCACAGAATCAGGGCGCCGGGAACGGCAGCCTTGAAATTGCGGGGGTTGGTCGGATCCTTGCGGCGATTGCGCTTAGGCAATGGCTCGCCATTGGCCGCGGCTTCTGCGCACTGACGATCGAATTCGGCGTTCAGTTCGGCTTCTTCGTCAGCCTTCTGGCTAATCAAAGTGTGCAGCACGGGCAACAGGAAAGCAGCAGTCTTGCCGGAACCGGTTTGGCTGGAAACCATCAGGTCCACAAACGCCTGATCGCCACCACTGCTCATGGCCAAGGGAATGGCCTGCATTTGCACGCTGGTAGGCTTGGTGTAGCCCAGATCGGCAACAGCCTGCACCAGTTCAGGGGCCAGACCCAGTTCTACAAAGCCGTTAGGCTCGTCAGCAACTTGCTCTTCTTCAGCCAGCTCTTCGCTTGCCAGTTCAATGCCGTTTTCTTCAGCATCGGCGGCAGCCAGCATGGCGTCCAGACGGGATTCAATTTCAGGAGAAGACAAAGAGATATCAGCAGCGGCCACTTGGCCCTGCTCCAGGGATTTTTCGGTCATGAAAAACTCACGAAAAAAGCAGCGCAGCCAGCGATCTGCCCACTTTTTTGACGGTTGGTTCAACATCCACCGTCAGACTTTGACTGCCCGTTCGCAAAAGGGGCAGATGGGCGTATAGCTTTTACAGGTGCCGGCCGGTTTTGAGCCGCTGCACGCAAGTAAAAAGAACCCGGTGTGTGATGGTGATGCGCAAAAATTACCCATAGATCGGGTAAGCAATGCATTGTCTCACGCCCCGGGTTTTCCCGCAAGTCCCCAGGGCTATCTAAATCTTGGCGAGGTCGATTTTTGTTGAAAAAATCAGACGCTGAGCAGTTCTTTGCGGTAGTGCTGCAGCTCGTCAATCGACTCATGCACATCGGCCAATGCCGTATGGCGCTGGGCTTTCTTGAACGAGGTATAGGCCACGGGCTTCCAGCGTCTGGCCAATTCTTTCAGAGTGCTGACGTCGATATTGCGGTAGTGAAAGAAGTTGTTGAGCTTGGGCATGTAGCGCTCCATGAAGCGCCGATCCTGCGCAATGCTGTTGCCGCACAGCGGCACCTTGCCCTTGGGCACGTACTTGGAGAGAAAGGCAATCAGCGCGGCCTCGGCCTCGGCTTCCGTCACGGTGGAAGCTTTCACGCGCTCGATCAACCCGCTCTTGCCATGCGTGCCCTTGTTCCAGGCATCCATGCCGCCCAGCAATTCGTCGGACTGGTGAATGGCAAACACCGGACCTTCCATGCGGATTTGCAGATCGGCGCTGCTGACCACCACGGCAATTTCAATGATGCGATCACGATCGGGATTCAGCCCCGTCATTTCGCAGTCCAGCCAGACCAGATTGAGGTCGGACTTGGATAAAACAGGCTGTGGAGCAGGAGCAGCTTCGATGACTGCGACGGAATCGGTAGGAATGCAGGAGGCTTCAGACATGGCATAAATTGTCGCCTACACTGCCAAGACATGGCTTCCAACCCCGATTTTTCACTCTCGCTGTCGCTGCTGTTTGCTGCGGCCGTGGTTTTGCAATGGCTGCTGCGTGCCTGGCTGGTTTCGCGTCAGGTGCGCCACGTCGCGGCCCACCGCGCGGCCGTGCCTACAGCCTTTGCCCAGCACATCAGCCTGGCAGCCCACCAGAAAGCGGCCGACTATACCCTGGCCAAGGCCAAGGTCTCGCTGATCGACATGACGCTGTCTGCCGCCGTGCTGCTGTGCTGGACGCTGCTGGGCGGACTCGACGTTCTGAACCTCTGGCTGTTTGATCTGCTGGGTGCCGGCATGTGGCAGCAACTGGCCCTGCTGGGCGGTTTTGCACTGATTTCGGCGCTGATCGAGCTGCCGCTGTCCCTCTACCAGACCTTCAAGCTGGAGCAGCGCTTTGGCTTCAACCAGATGACGCTCAAGCTCTGGCTGGGAGATCTCGCCAAATCAACCCTGGTGGGCACGCTGGTGGGCCTGCCGATTGCCGCGCTGATTCTCTGGCTCATGGGCTCGACCGGTTCCTGGTGGTGGCTGTGGGCCTGGGCCAGTTGGACGGGCTTCAATCTATTGCTGATGTGGATTTTTCCCAGCTTTATTGCCCCCCTGTTCAACAGGTTCGAGCCGCTGACCGATGAAAGTCTCAAGGCCCGCGTCACGACGCTGATGCAGCGCTGCGGCTTTGCGGCCAAGGGCTTGTTCGTGATGGACGGCAGCCGCCGCTCGGCCCATGCCAATGCATATTTCACCGGCTTTGGCAGCTCCAAGCGCGTGGTGTTCTTCGATACCTTGCTCAAGCAGCTGAGCCCTGAAGAAGTGGAAGCCGTGCTGGCCCATGAGCTGGGACACTTCAAGCACAAGCACATACTGCGCCGCATGCTGATGATGTTTGGCGTCAGCCTGCTGGGCTTTGCCTTGCTGGGCTGGCTGAGCCAGCAGCTGTGGTTTTACTCGGGGCTGGGCGTGACGCCCATGCTCACGGAGAGCTTCACCCTCTCCAGCCAGAACAATGCCATGGCCTTGCTGCTCTTCATGCTGGCCGTGCCGGTGTTCGCCTTTTTCATCACCCCGCTGATGTCGGCCATGTCGCGCCGCGACGAGTTCGAGGCAGACGCCTATGCCATGCAGCAAGCCGACGGCGGCCAGCTGGCTTCGGCGCTGCTCAAGCTTTACGAGGACAATGCGTCCACACTCACGCCAGATCCCTGGTATGTGAGCTTTTACTACTCACACCCACCGGCTGTGGACCGCCTGGCACGTATGCCTGCGCCGTCGGGCAGTTGGTGAATCAACGGACAGACACACCATGACCCCCACACGTTTGCAGCAAAAGGACTGGTCCCAACTCCCCCGCGTTGCCATTGCAGCCTATGAGCTGCGCCAGCAACTGCCCACACTGCCGGGCTGGGAGCTGGACGAAAAGCGCGAGAGCGCGGCCATCACCAAGACGTTTGCCTTTGCCAATTTCTATGAAACCATGGCGTTTGTGAATGCGCTGGCACTGATTGCCCACCAGCAGGATCACCACCCCGATCTGGAGGTCAGCTATGGCCGCTGCACCGTACGCCTGAACACCCACGATGTGGGCGGCATCTCGGCCACCGACATGGATTGCGCACGCCGCATCAACGCTTTGCTGGCCGCATGAAAAAGACATTCGGTAAACAGCAGGGGGCCGAACGCGCCCAGTTGCTGGAAGGATTGGTCGTCTCCAGCCATGGACGTCACTGCGTGGTGGAAGCCGCCGGCGGTGCACGCCATATCTGCCATCCACGCGGCAAAAAAGGCCAGGCCGTGGTCGGCGACCAGGTGCAGTGGCTGCTGCCGCCTGAAGGCCAGGGCGAGGCCGGCACGATAGAGAAAGTGCTGCCGCGCAAAAACCTGTTCTACCGCCAGGACGAGATACGCACCAAGAGCTTTGCCGCCAATCTCGATCAGGTGCTGATCCTGATCGCGGCCGAGCCGGTTTTCTCCGAAAGCCAGCTGGCTCGCGCCTTGATTGCCGCCGAAGCCACACAGATCAAGCCCATCATCGCCCTGAACAAGCGCGATCTGACCGAGGCCTTTGCTTCTGGCTGGCAACGCCTGGAACCTTATCGCCAGATGCGCCACGGGCAGGAAAAGCACCACTACGAAGTGCTGCCACTCTCACTGACCACCGATGGCGAAACGGACAAGGCCTTGCTGATGCAATACCTGCAGGGCAAGCGCACGCTGGTGCTGGGCCCTTCGGGCTCGGGCAAGAGCACCTTGATCAATCTCTTGATTCCCGGCACCAATGCCGCCACCAATGAGATTTCCCAGGCACTGAACTCCGGCAAGCACACGACGACCACCACCAGTTGGTACTGGATGGACGAGACGCGTGAAACCGCCTTGATCGACTCGCCCGGCTTTCAGGAGTTTGGCCTGCGACATCTGAAGCCCACGGACCTGCCCAAATACATGCCCGATATCGGCGCTCTGGCCGACCAGTGCAAGTTCTACAACTGCACCCACTTGCACGAACCCGGCTGCGCCGTAATGGCACAAGTCGAGGCCACCGGCAGCGAACACTGCATCAGTGCCAACCGTTACCGGATTTACGGTGACCTGTTCGATGAGCTGAGCCAGGAACAGCGCTACTGAACACGCGCAAAATCAAGCAAGAATGCCCCGATCTTCGGGGCATTTTTAATGAAAATAGACTAAAGCGTTTATGAATCAAGCGCCACAAGCTATCAAAAAAGGACTGATCAGCCCAGCAGACGCGCAAAGGTAAGCAAGGCCAGTAGCAGCAGCCACACCACCACCGAGCGCCAGACCAGGCCGACCACGCTGCGCAAATGGCCCAACTCGGGCTCACGGCCCGGGGTCACCTCGCTGCCGGGATCCCATTGACTGTCTTCTGGCTCATCACCATAGCTGGCATCGCGGCGGCGCAAGGCTTCGCCGCCCAGGCGCACATTGATCGCTCCTGCCGTGGCGGCCAGAATCACGCCGTTGTTGTCATTGGGAAAGCGCTGGGCATAGAGGCGCCAGTTGTCTATGGCCTCTTCAAAGCTGCCCACCATGGCAAACGACAGCGCAGTCAGGCGGGCCGGCAGCCAGTCAATCACATACCAGGCCCCCATAGCGGCTTTTTGCAGACGCTCGCTGACCGGGGGCTGAGCTCCTTCAAGCCCTTTGCGCGACCAGGCGCGCGCAAGGTACTCGGCCATGCGGTAGAGCACCGCACCCAGCGGCCCCAGGCCCACGGCGGCCAGCACCGAGAACCAGAACAGCACGCCGAACACATGGCGGTGCGCAGCCAGCACCGAATACTCGATCACATGGCGCACCACTTCGCTGCGCGGCACCTCGCTGGCATCCACTTGCTGCCAATCGGCCAACTCCTGGCGCGCCGTCAATTCATCGCCGGCATCCAGGGCATCGCGAATCCGCGTGAAATGGTGGCTGAACTGCCGAAAGCCCAGTGTGGCGTAGAGCACGGCCACGTTCCAGACCATGGCCACAGGCCAGCCTATGAATTCCAGCAAGCCCCAGTAAATGCCGACCACGAGGATGCTGGGCAGCAGCACGGCCATGGCCCAGGCCAGCCAGCCGTGGTGGGGCCTGCCCGCATCAAAGTTGCGGCGTGCGGTCACAGTCCACGCTTTGTAACCCGTGTGTACCAGATTGGATCGGGCCAGCGGGCGCGCCTGCTCGATCAGCAAGGCGATCAGGATGGCAAAAAAGCTCATTGGCCCATCATACCGGCGGGTTTTACCCGCCTGTTACACCGGCCGATTCAGGCCGATAAAAAACGGTAAAGATTGCGCAGCATGCCCGCCGTCGCACCCCAGATATAGCGCTGCTGCGGCCCGTCCTGATAGGGCATGGCAAACCACTCTCGATCCACCCCCTGCCATTGCATGCCATGGCGTTCGTGGTGAGCGGGGTTGAGCAAGAACGACAGCGGCACCTCGAACAGATCGGCCACCTCACCGGGATTGGGAAAATAACTGGGCTGAGGCTGGATCAGCGCCACCACCGGCGTGATGTGAAAAGCCGTGCCCGTGACATAGACCGGCAGCCGCCCCAGCACCTCCACATTTCTGGGGGTCAGGCCAACCTCCTCATGGGCTTCGCGCACGGCCGTGACTTCGGCCGAGCCATCCTGCGGATCGCGTTTGCCGCCAGGAAAGGCAATCTGCCCGGAGTGGGTGGAGAGTCCGGCAGAGCGTACCGTCAGTAGCACCGTAGGCTCTTCCCGCAAGACTATCGGCACCAAGACTGCGGCATCGAAAGGCAGACGATCGGTAAAGCGCTTTTCAAGCATGTCCTCGGGCTGCCACAGAGGCGGCTGGGCAAAGCGCTGGCGCAAGGCCTGGGGCGTCTGTTGCGCCGCAGGAACCGCCGGCAGGCCGCTGTCTATGCCAATCAGTGGTGCCTGACGAGGATCGGTGATACCGGTATAGCGCGGGATCTCGGCGCCAGAAACCGCCAAAAGAGAGGGAGCAGAAGTGGGCATGCGTGCAAGGTTGAAAACCACCAGCCATGAAGATGGGGAATAAAAAAAGCCGCTACAGACAAACTGTAGCGGCTTTCGCTTCCTAGCGTGGGCCAACGGGGCTTGCGCCCTGTCTCCCACGCATCGCGCGCAATTAAGCTGCTGTTGCAGCAGCCTTGTTGACGCGCGAAGGCAGCTTTTCCTTGATACGAGCAGACTTGCCGCTACGTTCACGCAGGTAGTACAGCTTGGCACGGCGCACATCGCCGCGACGCTTGACTTCGATGCCGGCGATCAGGGGGGAGTAGGTTTGGAACGTACGTTCCACGCCTTCACCGCTGGAGATCTTGCGCACTGTGAAGCCGCTGTTCAGGCCGCGATTACGCTTGGCAATCACCACGCCTTCGTAAGCTTGAACGCGCTTACGGCTGCCTTCCACCACATTCACGCTCACGATGACGGTGTCACCGGGGGCGAATTCGGGGATGGTCTTGTTCAGGCGAGCGATTTCTTCTTGCTCGAGAGTCTGGATCAGGTTCATGATTTTCATCCACCTTGATCTTGTCCGCGCCAGAATTGGCAAGCGCCGGGATTGACGCCATGGCTGCATTCAAAGTTGCTTGCTCGAGGCAGACAGCTTCGCTCCTTGCAGCGGCCGGATAGAGGATCAAAGAGCCTGGGATTATAGCTTGGGCGCGTTTTTTGCCAAAAACCCTTCGTCTTTGGCATTCAGCAAGCCTTTTTCGCGCGCCTGCACGATCAGCTCAGGCCGGTGGGAGGCGGTGATGCGCAGGCGCTGATCACGCCTCCAGCGCTCTATATGTGCGTGGTGACCAGACAACAGTTCGGGTGGAACTGCCTGGCCGTTCCAGACTTCGGGGCGGGTGTAATGCGGGCAGTCCAGCAGGCCATCAAGGGCCGGATTGAAGCTGTCTTGCTGAAAACTGCCTTCATCGTTGAGCACGCCGGGCTGCAGACGCGCCAGCGAGTCCAGCAGCACCATGGCCGCCAGCTCGCCGCCGGACAGCACAAAGTCGCCCAGACTCAGCTGATGGCTGACATAGGTATCGATAAAGCGCTGGTCAATGCCTTCGTAGCGCCCACACAGCAGCACGGCACCTCGGCTCTCGGCCCACTGCGCCACCACCTCGTGCTTGAGCGTGGTGCCAATGGGAGAGAACAGCAGCAGCGGCGCGGGCTCAAGCTGCTCTTGCGCATCTTCTGCGGCACGGGCAGCGCGTATGGCTTCAAGGCAATGCAGCAGCGGCTCGGCCATCATCACCATGCCAGGGCCGCCGCCAAACGGGCGATCGTCCACACGGCGGTAGTTGCCTTCGGCGTAATCACGCGGATTCCACAAGTGCACCGCAACCTGGCCAGAGCTGTAGGCGCGACGCGTTACCCCGCTTTCCAGAAACGGGGCGAACAACTCGGGAAACAGGGTAATGATGTCAAAGCGCATGTTTTATAAGCGTCAGAAGCTATTCAATTAATAGCAAAACGCATTCAATCTCAGTAGTCGGCTTGCCAGTCGGCCACGATGGTCTTGCCGGGCAAGTCCACGGAATCCACATAGGCGTCAACAAATGGAATCAGGCGCTCCTGCTCCTTGCCGTCTTGTTCGTAACCCAGGATCAGCACCGTTTGCGGGCCGGTGGACAGCAAATCCCTGACCACGCCCAGGGCCACGCCTTCGCGGTTCACCACCGACAGGCCCAGCAGGTCTACCCAGTAGTACTCGCCGTCATCGGTCTTGGGGAAATGCTCACGTGCCACAAACACACGGGCACCGCGCAGGGCTTCGGCCGTATTTCGGTCTTCCACCACAGGCGAGGCAGCGACGATGGTGTCGGAGTGCACACGAGCCTGCTTGACGGGCAGCAACACCGTGCCGGTGAACTGCTTGGCGCCTTTTTCAGCAGGCTGCAAAAACCATTCCTTGGCCGCAAACAGCGCTTCGGGGTCGCTGCTGAAGGCCATGACCTTGAACCAGCCTTTGATACCCCAGGCATCAGCAATGCGTCCTACCTCCACCGCATCAGCAGGCAGGGTTGTGGCTTCAAGGGCGGGCATGTGGCTCATGGCTTTGGTCAGAATAATCAATCGGGAAAACAATGAAAAACGGGCTCCGTCAGACAAGCTGACGGAACCCGCTTAATGGAATTGCCTTGAGGGCAGCAACCTAAAAATTAGGCAGCAACCTTCTTTGCAGCTTCCTTGATCAGGCGTTCAGCGGTATCGGAAGCTTGGGCACCCACGCTCTTCCAATAGTTCACGCGATCCAGGACAACACGCAGGCCTTCTTCAGCGCCACGGGCGCTGGGGTTGTAGAAACCCAGACGCTCGATGAAAGCGCCATCGCGACGAACGCGCTTGTCAGCAGCAACGATGTTGTAGAACGGGCGAGCCTTGGAGCCGCCGCGAGACAGTCGAATAACAACCATGATTTTTCCTTTGGGTGGTCACGGCAGTGCTATAAAAGTGTGCACTCCCGCGCAGGTTTTCTTGCGACGTTTGAGACACGCGACATGGCCACCCGGCCAGCGACACGCCGTAAAACACGCGATTATATCGAGTTTGAGAATTCATGCCCATCATTCGACCCGCCTGCGAGCAGGATATCGCGGCCATCACCGCCATTTATCGGCATCACGTTCTCAACAGCACAGGCACTTTCGAGGTCGAACCGCCCTCTGACGCCGAAATGAGCCGCCGCCGCCAGGAGGTGCTCGACAAAGGCCTGCCCTATCTGGTGGCCGTCGATGAGACGGGCCAGGTGCTGGGCTACGCTTATGCCAACTGGTTCAAGCCTCGGCCGGCCTATCGATTTTCTGCTGAAGACTCGATTTACGTGGCCGAGTCCGCGCGTGGCCAAGGAATTGGCGCACTGCTGCTCCATGCGCTGTGCGAGGCCTGCCAAGCCGTCGGCGTACGCAAACTGATTGCCGTCATCGGAGACAGCGGCAACGCAGCCTCCATTGGCGTACACGCCGGCAGCGGTTTCAGCCATGCAGGCAAGCTATCAAGCGCGGGATGGAAATTCGGCCGCTGGCTGGACATCGTGATGATGGACAAGAGCCTGGGTGAGGGAGATAGCTCTTGCCCAGAATAAAGCGACATGAATAATGAATTTCGCGCGGCGCAATACCGCAACCCTGAACGCTGTTCGAGATCGCTTTTCTTCCACCCGCCATGAGCTCTACCCCCTCCCTTGCCGCACGCCCTGCTCGCTGCAAAAGCAAAACTCTGGCCACCTGGCTGGCTTTTCTGGGTGGCCCGCTGGGCTTGCACCGTTTTTATCTGTATGGACTGGGAGACTGGATGGGCTGGCTGCTGCCGGTGCCCACGGCGCTCGGCATCTACGGCATAGAGCGTGTGCAGCAACTGGGGCAGGACGATCAGCTGAGCTGGTTTCTGATTCCGCTGCTGGGTTTCAGCATGGCAGGCTGCGCCTTGCGCGCCATCCTGTATGGGCTGACCGATATCAGGCAATGGAACTTGCATTTCAATCCCGGCCAGCCAGCAGAAACCGCTGCAGGCCAGACCCGTTGGGCCACGATTTTCGGCGTGGCGCTCGCGCTGATGGTAGGAGCCACGGTGCTGATGGCCAGCATTGCCTACAGCTTTCAGCACTACTTTGAATATCAGGTGCAAGAGGCACGCAAAATTTCCCAATGAGCCCGCGCCTAGGAAAGCTTAAACCGGCCACTTTCGCCGGCCCGCATGAAACGCAATGTCACGTCCAATCGATGACAACTGTAGGAATTCAGCGAGCTGCCATGTAGGCAGTTGTGTTTTTTGAAATATTTGGCATCGACCTTGATCACATTTGTTTTCAATGCAACCACAATGTCACAGACAGAGATCTGGATTCGAGCACTGAGCTGATGTGCATCGCCTTCGGGTAGATCACGGGTTTTCATCTAACCCAACCTCGGTAAACGAACCAGCTTCCACCAGCGGCCAATGTTTGCTTCAAGAGGTTCTCATGCAAGCACCCCATGACAAGCCCTGTACAGCTGACGCCAGCACGCCCACCAGCTTTTCTGCGGCCACGGGATTGGTAGGCGCTTACGGAGAGCAGCTGTTTCGCATTCTGGAACAGGCTGCCAGCGGCTATGTGCTGCTGGATTCGCAAAATCGTGTTCAGCGCTGGAACGAAGGCTATCTACGCCTTTTCCCCTGGCTGTCGCCGCTGGTCAGAACAGGGGTGGCCTTTGAGAGCTTGCTGCAGTTCACCCAAACCATCCCCAGCCAGCACAGCAGCACGATTGCGCAACTCGGTGCATTGAGCAATGCCCACCGCCTGTTGCTTGCCAAGCAGCAGACCAGCCTGGAGCAACAACTGCCCGACGGTCGTGGCATCACCCTGGCGGCCAGCGCGCTGTCTGCCGGCTACACGCTCATCACTTACCGCACCATAGCCCAACAACACAGCGATAGCCTGGCCTTTTTCGACTCGCTCTCCAACCTCCCCAACCGCAGATTGCTGCTGGATCGCATCTCTCACGCCATGATCCAGTCCGAGCGCACTGGCTGGCGTGGCGCCTTGCTCAACATTGATCTGCAGCCGCTCAAGGCCGTCACTCAAGGGGCTGCGACCGAAGTCATCGCCGGCCTGGTGGCGGAGATCACCCAGCGCCTGTTGGGCTGCGTGCGGGCCAACGACACGGTTGCGCGCGTGGACGAAGCGCATTTCGTCATCATGATTTCGGACCTCTCACCCGATGTGGAGCTTGCCCAATTGCTGGTCGAGCGCATGGGCGAACGGCTGCTCGAGAGCCTGGGTGCACCCTATCTCGTCAACGGCCGCAGCCAGCCGCTGCAAGCCCATATCGGAGCCACGCTGTTTGGGCCGCATTCACGCTCCGCCACCGAGCTGCTGAGCCAGGCCGAAGCCGCCATGTACAAGCTGCGCGACGAGGATCCCAAGGGCTTGCACTTCTTCAAGCCCGAGCCGCAATTGCCGGCGCAGCGCCAGCAGATGGAGCAGGAACTGCGTGAAGCCCTGCGTCTGGGGCAGTTCCAGATGCAGTACCAGCCCCAGTACTCCCAGCAAGGTGAAATGACCGGCCTGGAAGCCCTGCTCCGCTGGCACCAACCCAAGCGCGGCGTGGTGCCGCCCCGCATGTTCATCACCGTGGCAGAGGAAAGCGGCATCATTGTTCCCCTGGGGCTATGGGTGATTCAGACCGTGTGCGAGCAGATCGCGCTATGGAAAAATGACCCGCAGCTATGTGCTCTTCCCGTTGCCGTCAACATCAGCCTGCTGCAGTTGCAGCAAGCAGACTTTGCCAACCAGGTCGAGCAGATCGTTAAGCTCTGCGGCATCGCCCCCCGGCAGTTGTTGCTGGAGTTTTCTGCAGCCCAGCTGCAAAACGCCACGCACGACAATCTGCAGACATTGCGCCAATTGGCCGCTGGCGGCATACGCCTGTCTCTCGATGACTTTGGCGCAATGCCCACTTCACAGAATCTGCTGATGCAGCTGCCGCTGTTCCAGCTCAAGATTTCTCAATCCCTGGTGCAAAGACTGGGCCCGAACAACGCCAGCGAGGCCGCCATGCAAGCGGCCATAGTGATGGCCAAGCAACTGAAGATACAGATCGTGGCCAGCGGCGTAGAGACGCTGGAGCAGCGCGCCTTGCTGATGCAAAACGATTGCCAACAGTTTCTGGGCTATCTGTTCAGCGTTCCCGTGCCAGCCAGCCAGCTCAAGTCCCTGCTGTACAGCAAGCCGACTCACAGAAGCGACCCGCTGCTGGCGGGCTGACAGGTCAGGCCTCAATCAGCGCCCCAATGAAAAAGGCTTCGCATTCGCGAAGCCTTTGATCTTTTCAAGCCGATCAAGCTGCAGCCCTTTAAAGATCTACGCTTTCAGCTATCAATCTAAAAGTTCATCAGAACAGTTGCAGGCTCAACCAGTAGGCAATGGAGGCCACGAAAGCGCTGGCAGGAATCGTCAGAACCCAGGCCCAGACGATATTGCCCGCCACGCCCCAGCGCACGGCACTGGCACGCTGTGTGGAGCCCACACCGACGATGGCACCCGTGATGGTGTGGGTAGTCGAAACCGGCACGCCCAGGAAGGTGGCCAGAAACAGTGTCAATGCACCACCGCTTTCGGCACAGAAGCCGCCCACAGGCTTGAGCTTGGTGATCTTCTGACCCATGGTCTTGACAATGCGCCAGCCGCCAAACATCGTGCCCATACCAATGGCCAGATAGCAGCTGATGATGGTCCAGGTGGGCGGTTCGGCATCCGCCGCATTGGCGTATCCGGTCGCAATCAGCAGCAGCCAGATGATGCCGATGGTCTTTTGCGCATCATTGCCGCCGTGACCCAGGCTATAGGCGCCGGCCGAGACCAGCTGCAGACGACGAAACCACTTGTCCACACGATTGGGGCTTGCGCGGCGGCAAACCCAGGCCACCAGCACCATCATCAACGAGCCCAGCAGGTAACCCAGCACAGGCGAGACGAAGATGAAAGCCACGGTCTTCCAGATACCGCTGGCGATCAGCGCACCAGCACCGGCCTTGGCAATCACCGCACCGACGATACCGCCGATCAGCGCATGCGAAGAGCTGCTGGGGATGCCGTAAATCCAGGTGATGATGTTCCAGGCGATGGCGCCCACCAGTGCACCGAACACCACATGGGTATCCACAATGCCGGGTTGAACAATGCCCTTGCCAACGGTTGCCGCCACACTGAGGTGGAAGACAAAAATCGCGACGACATTGAAGAAAGCCGCAAACAACACGGCTTGCGTGGGCTTGAGCACTCCCGTGGAAACCACGGTAGCAATGGAGTTGGCTGCGTCGTGAAAGCCGTTCATGAAATCGAACAGCAAGGCGAGCACAACCAACAAGATCACAACCCAAAGGGCTGCTTGTACGGATTCCATTTTCCAGCTCCCGCGAGAATCAGGAATTCTCGAGGACGATGCCCTCGATCAGATTGGCCACGTCTTCGCAGCGGTCGGTGATGGTTTCCAGTAGCTCGTAAATCGCCTTGAGCTTGATCACTTCACGCACATCGGGCTCTTCGCGGAACAGCTTGCTCATGGCGGCACGCATCACGCGGTCGGCATCGCTTTCCAGCCTGTCGATCTCATCGCAGGTCTTGGTCGAAGCCTCCACCACGGCGGGATCTGAGATGCGATTCAGCATCTTCACGGCATCACGAACGCGCTCGCAGCAGCGCACGGACAGATCCGTCAGACGCGTGATTTCTTCCGTCATATGACGCACGTCGTACAGCGCCATGGTCTCTGCCGAATCCTGAATCAGGTCGGCCACATCGTCCATGGTGTTGATCAGCGAGTGGATGTGCTCGCGGTCCAGCGGCGTGATGAAAGTCTTGTGCAGCAGCTTGGTGACGTCGTGGGTCACCTTGTCTGCCGCGCGCTCAGCGTTATCCACATCGTCGTTGTATTTCTGACGCAGATGGGGATCGTTGTAATTGGCTACCAGCTGCGAGAAGGCGTGCGCCGCATCAACAATGTGGTCAGCATGTTGATTGAACATCTCGAAAAAATTGCCTTCGCGCGGCAACAATTTGCCAAACAGCATGAATGCTCCTTACCGGGGAAAAAATAAAACCAGGCGACTCACTACGGCACAAAGGTGTGCAGGCATGGCTTCCCGGTTTGAATGACGCGAAGTGTACTCTTGAGTCTTTTTGCGTTTCAGCGCGCCTCAAAGACACCCCTTCAAGCCGCACGAAAAATAAAATACACCGTGCCAAGCTCGCACAAACCTGTCAGAGAAAACCCCTAGGCCCGCGACTGACCCGGGCAGGACACGGCAAACGACGCAGCCGCCGCGAATGTGATCGCTTCCTCCATGTTCGAACCTGATCCGCCTGGACGGCCGATCAGCCACGCGCCTGACAGGCCACAGCCACAGGCATTCTCACAGCGCAAGACAGCACAGTATCAAGCTGCCGTGCGCCACTGCGCGGCCGCCAAAATCCTCCAATAGCAGGAGCAAAAAACGGCAACGATCTTACTCATGGATGCTGGCCTAGAACCTGCAACGCCAGGGCCCGCACGCAGCTTCACAGCGGCTTCCTGCAACCATCGGGCTTTTTTCGCCTGCAATCACCTGAATTGCAGGCCTGAGGCCATTCAAATCACACGCGAATTCATTCTAAAAATTTCTTTTTTTTATATACAAATACAAAAAAACACATATAAAGAAATAAAACGAATCAACTAACAACAATAACAACATTTCAAAAACATCAAAGAAACGTCATTTTTTTGTCATGTTTGCATTTTTGGGGGAATATTTCAGCGACTCAGGACGGAAATGAGGCCCTGAAATTGCTTAGAAAAGGCGACTTCGAGCGCCTTTTCTGCCTCGCTTCCAGAGTCTCACTCACCCAGATACGCAGCGCGAACCCGGGGGTCATTGAGCAAGGTCTGGCCTTCGCCGGTCATGGTGATGGTGCCGGACTCCATCACATAACCCCGGTCGGCAACGGCCAGAGCGCGGCTGGCGTTCTGCTCGACCAGCACCATGGTCACGCCCAGCGCATACACATCCCGCACCACTTCAAAAATCTTGTCCACCATGATGGGAGACAGGCCCATGGAAGGCTCGTCGAGCAGCAAGACCTTGGGCTGACTCATCAGCGCCCGCGCCATGGCCAGCATTTGCTGCTCGCCGCCGGACATGGTGCCTGCCAGTTGATCCTTGCGCTCCTTCAGACGCGGGAAGATGCCGAACATGCGCTCGATATCGGCCTGAATGCCGGCCTTGTCATTGCGCGTGTAAGCGCCCATGAGCAGGTTTTCGGTGATGGTCATGCGGGCAAAAACGCCACGACCTTCGGGCACCATGACCAGACCTTGCTTGACCAGATCCCAGGCTCCCTTGTTCTTGATGCTCTGGCCCAGATACAGAATTTCGCCATCAGCCATGGGCAGGCCGCGCGTCACGGCCTTCATGGTGGTGGTCTTGCCCGCACCATTGGAGCCGATCAGCGAAACCAGTTCGCCCTCGCGCACCTCGAAGTCCACGCCTTTGACGGCCTGGATGCCGCCATAGGCCACCTTGAGATTTTTGACGGCCAGCAGTATCTGGCCCGCGGATTTGTCCGTCACGGCCACCGGTCTGTCTTGGATTTGCTCTTGCATAGTCAATGCCCTCCGGTGCCCAGATAGGCTTCAATCACTTTTTCATTCTTCTGCACCTGTGCCGGCGTGCCTTCGGCAATCGGCTTGCCGTAGTCCAGCACCGTGACACGGTCGCACAGGCCCATGACCAACTTCACATCGTGCTCGATCAGCAAGATGGTGCGCTGGTCGTTGCGAATACGGTCGATCAGCTCGCGCAGCTGCAGTTTCTCGGTGGCATTCATGCCGGCCGCGGGTTCGTCCAGCGCAATCAGCTTGGGATCGGTTGCCAGAGCGCGGGCAATCTCCAGGCGGCGCTGATCGCCGTACGAGAGAGTGCGGGCCTTGAAGTCTGCGTATTTTCCAATGCCTACATAGTCGAGCAGCTCATACGCTCTTGCACGGATCGCGGCCTCCTCGGCCTTGAAGCGCTTGGTGCGCAGCACGGCACCTATCAGGCCCGAGTGGGTGCGCACATGGCGGCCCACCATCACGTTCTCCAGTGCCGTCATTTCGGCAAACAGGCGGATATTCTGAAACGTGCGGGCAATGCCGGCCCTGGCCACCTTGTGCACGGCAGTAGGCTCATAAGGCTTGCCAGCCAGCTCGAACCTGCCGCTGTCCGGCGTGTAGAGGCCGGTGATGACGTTGAAAAAAGTGGTCTTGCCTGCGCCGTTGGGGCCTATCAGGCCGTAAACCTGTCCGCGCTCAATCTTCATGCTCACGCCGGACAGGGCCTGCAGCCCGCCAAAGCGCTTGGAGATGTCCGACACATCAAGGACGGTGGAAGTCGTGCTGTCTGCCATATCGGTTGCCATTCCTTGGTTCTGGATCAGGACGCACGCGTCAGGTTCTTGCCATGCTCGGGCGTGGGCCACAGGCCGCGCGGGCGCATCAGCATGATGACGATCATGGCCAGGGCGATCAGCAGCTGACGCAGGATGGAGGCATCCAGGCGGCCGCCCGTCATCTCCTGCAAGGGGCCGGCCACATAGCGCAGCACCTCGGGCAGAGCCGACAGCAGCACGGCACCCAGAATCACGCCAGGGATATGGCCCAGGCCGCCCAGCACCACCATGGCCACAATCATCACCGACTCCATCAGGCTGAAGGACTCGGGCGAGACAAAGCCCTGGAAGGCGCCAAACATGGAACCAGCCACGCCACCGAACGATGCGCCCATGCCAAAGGCCAGCAGCTTCATATTGCGCACATTGATGCCCATGGCCTTGGCGGCAATCTCGTCCTCGCGAATCGCCATCCAGGCGCGGCCGATGCGCGAATCCTGCAGGCGGTAGCAGATCAGGATCGTGATCAGCACCAGCGCCAGAAACAGGTAGTAGTACAGCGTCACCGAAGAAATATCAAAGCCGAAAATTTCCTGGTGCTTGCCCAGATCCAGGCCGAAGATCTTGACCGAATCTACCTGCGCCAGGCCTTTGGGGCCGTTGGTGATGTTGACCGGCTGATCCAGGTTGTTCATGAAGATGCGAATGATCTCGCCAAAGCCCAGCGTCACGATGGCCAGGTAATCGCCCCGCAACCTCAGCACCGGCAGGCCCAGAAGCACCCCGGCGCAAGCCGCCAGCAGCATGCCCAGCGGAATCACCAGCCAGATGGACGTGTGCAGCCCCTCGGGGAACATGTTTCTGAACCACTCGAAAGTCTCCCCCAGATGCGGCGAGGCCATGAGGGCAAACATATAGGCGCCCACGGCGTAGAAAGCCACATAGCCTAGGTCCAGCAGGCCCGCATAGCCCACCACGATATTGAGACCCAGCGCCAGCATCACATACAGCAAGGCCAGGTCGGCAATCCGCACCCAGGCATTGCCAAAATACTGCAGTATCAGCGGCAGCACCAGCAAGGCCATACCGCCCAGTACCCAGTGGAGTGTCTTGTTGTTCTTCATGGCCACTCCTTATGCGCGATCGGCCACACGCTCACCCAGCAGGCCCGAGGGGCGCAGCGTGAGGATGATGATGAGCACGACAAAGGCAAAAATATCGGTGTACTGACTGCCCAGCACGCCACCGGTCAGATCGCCGATATAACCGGAGCCAATCGACTCGATCAGGCCCAGCAGCAGGCCGCCGACCACGGCGCCCGCCAGATTGCCGATGCCGCCGAACACCGCGGCCGTGAACGCCTTGAGGCCGGGCAGGAAACCCATGGTGTGATGGGCCGTACCGTAGTTGGAGGCGTACATGATGCCGGCAATGGCTGCCAGCACCGCACCGATGATGAAGGTGGCGGAAATGATCATGTCGGGTTTGACGCCCATCAGCGCCGCCACACGCGGGTTCTCGGCCGTGGCCCGCATGGCGCGACCCAATTTTGTGTAGTTGACCAGATACATCAGCGAAGCCAGGGCCACGGCCGTTACGCCCAGCACCAGAATCTGCGTGGGCGTGATGACTGCCGAGCCAATTTCATAAGGCGTGCTGGACAGCAGCGTGGGATAGGCCTTGTAGTTGGGCTTCCAGATGATCATGGCCAGCGTCTGCAGCAGGATGGAGACGCCGATGGCGGTGATCAGCGGCGCCAGGCGCGGGCTGTTGCGCAAGGGGCGGTAAGCGACTTTCTCGATCACGAAATTGAGCGAGGCCGCCACCACACAGGCAATGATGGTGGCCAGCAAAAGCATCAGCCAACCTGGCAGGCTGGGCATGGCCTCCTGCATCAGGCCTATGCAGCTCCAACTGGTCAAAGCTCCCACCATCAGCACCTCACCGTGCGCGAAGTTGATCAGCTGAATGATGCCGTACACCATGGTGTAGCCCAAGGCTATCAAGGCGTACATGCTGCCCAGAACCAGACCATTGATGATCTGCTGCAGCAAGATATCCATAAGCGCGCTCCCCTACCTCAACCCCAAGACGGAGACACTGCAAGCCTCTCATCCCGAAGGCGGGGCCAGCGATGCCATGGCTCCCCTCCTGCCAGCCGCGGCTTTGTGAGCCGCTTGTGCCAAGAGGTTGGCGCGATTCTAGGCAGCAGTGCTCACGGTGCAGAGACGGGGTTTCCCGTGGCAAGAGCCTCGCTTGCTGCGACGCAGCAATGCCACGATTTCCACAAATCCAATGAATACAGCGACTTAGTTGCGCACTGCAGCATCAAGCCATGGAAAACACTAGGAGCAGATCAAAAATTGCAGCATGCCAGCAGTGACCGTGTTGCGACAGCCGTCAAAGTTTCGCTTTACAAGGCGGCTTATGTCTCATCCGTGCGAGGCGAGCCGGCCGCCCCTGCCTCGCGTGCGGCCTCGTTGCGGGTGCGCAGCTCGGCCAGCTTCTGGCCAATCTTGATCTCCAACCCGCGCGGCACGGGTTCGTAAAAACCGGGCTCCTCCATCCCGTCGGGTAAATAGCTCTCGCCCGCCGCAAAACCGCCCTCCTCGCTATGGGCGTAGCGGTAGTCACGGCCGTAATCCAGCTCTTTCATCAGCTTGGTCGGTGCATTTCGCAAATGCAGGGGCACGGGGCGGGTGGCATCGGTCTTCACAAACGCCTTGGCCTTGTTGTAGGCCATGTAGCCGGCATTGCTCTTGGCCGCCACGGCCAGATAGATCACGGCCTGTGCCAACGCCAGCTCGCCCTCGGGGCTGCCCAGGCGCTCATAGGTGGCGGCCGCGTCGTTGCACAGCTGCATGGCCCGCGGATCGGCCAGGCCTATGTCCTCCCAGGCCATGCGCACAATGCGCCGGGCCAGATAGCGCGGATCGGCTCCGCCGTCGAGCATGCGGCAAAACCAGTACAGGGCCGCATCGGGGTCCGAGCCGCGCACGGATTTGTGCAAGGCGCTGATGGTGTCGTAGAACTGTTCGCCCCCCTTGTCGTAGCGGCGCATGCGCTCGCCCAGCACCTTGAGCAACCAGGCATCGGTGATCTGCCCCAGCTTGGCCTGCTCGGCGGTGATGGCCAGCGTCTCCAGCGTGTTCAGCAAGCGACGCGCATCGCCATCGGCATAGGCAATCAGGCGGTCAAGCGCTTCATCTTCTATAGCTGGAACCGCTTGTATGCCCTGGGCTTTAGCCACTATTTGCTTCAAGTCATCCGCCGTCAGGCTTTGCAGCACATACACCGCAGCGCGCGAGAGCAGGGCCGAATTGACTTCGAACGAGGGGTTTTCCGTGGTCGCGCCGATAAAGGTGAACAGGCCGCTTTCCACATGAGGCAAGAAAGCGTCCTGCTGGCTTTTGTTGAAGCGGTGCACCTCGTCCACAAACACGATGGTGCGCTGCTGCATCAAACCGTCGCGGGCAGACTGGGCCTGCTCCACGGCTTCACGAATGTCCTTGACCCCGCCCAGCACGGCGCTCATGGAGATGAACTGCGCATCAAAGGCATCGGCCATCAGCCGGGCAATCGTGGTTTTGCCCACGCCCGGCGGCCCCCAGAGAATGCAGCTATGCGGACGCCCCGACTCGAAAGCCAGGCGCAGCGGCATGCCTTCGCCCAGCACATGCTGCTGGCCTATCACCTCGCCCAGCGTGCGCGGACGCAGGCGCTCGGCCAGGGGCTGATGGGAAGCCGCAGAGACGGCAGGGGGGAAGCTCTTTTGCGTGACCATACTCCCTCGAGTATCCACGCCTGGGCCAACCCTGGCAGCTTGCGGCCTCTTTTCAACGGTGGATGCCATCCGAATTTTCCACAATTCAATAACAGATTCCTATATCGTGGAAAATAGGGTTTTCAGCGGATCAATACTCTCCATTTACGAGGTCACCCCTCACTGATATGGAAAGTAGCTCCCTATCTGCCTGCCACAAGCCAGGCTGGAGCTACGCCCCGGTTTTTTGCCGCCCGATTTCATCCGGCCGGCAATGCCTGTGACTGATGCAGCCACCCGCGCCTCAGCCAGAACTCAATCGAAAGCATCCGCTACTTTCCTTGATTCCCCCCAATTCTCCCGGGCCTGTCGCTGCAAGGCGGCACACGGGAGCCGTGCTTCGTATGACAAAACTCAAGACACAGGACTTGATTGCCCTGGGCTTCATGACCTTTGCCCTTTTCCTGGGCGCAGGCAACATCATCTTTCCCCCTAGCGTCGGCCTGGCCGCCGGAGAAAATCTCTGGGGCGCAGCCGCAGGCTTTTTGCTCACCGGCGTGGGCCTGCCCCTGATCACCGTGGTGGCCATGGCCCGCGTAGGCGGCGGCATCAAAACCATCACCTCACCGATTGGCGTGGTGGCGGGCACGATTTTGGGCATTGCCGTCTACCTGACGATAGGCCCGTTCTTCGCCACGCCGCGCACGGCCACCGTGTCGTTCGAGCTGGGAGTGGCCCCGTTCATCGGCAATTCGTCCACCGCACTGATGCTGTATTCGGTGCTGTACTTCGGCCTGACCATGGTGCTGTCGCTCTACCCCGGCAAACTGATGGACAACATCGGCAAGATCATCACACCGGTGCTGATCCTGGCGCTGGTCGTACTCGGCGGTGCCGCCTTCATGCTGCCTGCCGGTACCTTCTCCACGGCTGCGCCTGACTATCTGCCGCAGAACATGGCTTTCGGCCAGGGCTTTCTGCAGGGCTACCAGACCATGGATGCGCTGGCGGCATTGGTGTTCGGCATCGTCATCATCAACGCCATCAAGGACAGCGGCATCAGCGACACCCGTCTGCACACGCGCTACGCCATCATTGCCGGCGTCATGGCCGCCACGGGCCTGGGCCTGGTCTATGTCTCGCTGATCTATCTGGGCGCCACCAGCAGCCCGCTGGTCGGCAATGCCTCGAGCGGCGTGCAGATTCTCACGGCCTATGTGCAACACACGTTTGGCGTCTGGGGCATGGCACTGCTGGCCATCGTCATCTTGCTGGCCTGCCTGACCACCGGCGTGGGCCTGATCAGCGCCTGCGCCACCTATTTCAGCCAGCTCACCGGCAAGTCCTATCGCAGCATGGTGATCGCCATCGGCCTGTTCAGCCTGGTGGTCTCCAATCAAGGGCTGGAGCAGCTGATTGCCGTGGCCGTGCCCGTGCTGGTGGCCATCTACCCGGTGGCCATCGCCCTGGTGGCGCTCAGCCTCCTGCATTCGCTGTGGAAGCATCCCGGCCGCGTCTATGCGCCCGTGATGACGATGGCGCTGGCGCTGGGCATCAGCGACTCAGCCAAGTCCTTGCTAGGTGCCGATGCCATGCCTTCATGGCTGGCCGATCTGCCCGGTGCCGCCATGGGCCTGGGCTGGACGACTCCGGTGCTGGCCGTGCTCGTCGTGGCGGCCATTGCCGATCGCATACTGCCGCCAGTGGCCCTCAAACCGGCTCAAGCCTGAAGGCATTGACTACCAAAATATGAGCTGCTTGTGCTTATTGATATTGGGCTACAGCCTTATTTCATAAGGTATCGATACAAAAAAGCCTGTGAGCATGAAGTTCACAGGCTTTTTTTGATGAGGCGGCCAGTTTTACTGTTTGAGTACGTCCGCGCCCTTGGGCACGCTGAACTGGAAGGTCGATGCTGGCAGCGCAGCCAGGGTCTGCAAGCCCTTGAACTGCATCAGCGAGCGCTGACCGAAGCTGTCTTCGATATCCAGCGCCGCCAGCTGGCCTTCGGGTGTAAAGCCCACGCGCACGCTTTTGAGCTGGCCGCCCTTGAGCTTGGGCGAAGCCAGCACCCATTCCAGACCTTCGCTGACGGGCTGGGCACTCAGACCAAAATCGGCCTGCAAGGCCTTGAGATCCGTGGCCGAGGTCAGGATCGCTGCCGGGGTGCTGGCCAGCACCTGGGCCTGAGCCCGCTGGGTGACCTGGTTCAGGTCCGCGTCATACAGCCACAGCGTCTTGCCGTCCGCCACGATGAGCTGCTCGAAAGGCTTGGTGTAGTTGAACTTGAACTTGCCGGGGCGCTGAAATTCGAAAGTGCCGCTGGAGACCTTGGTACGCGCCTCCTGTCCGGCCTTGGGAGGCGAGGTCACGGACTGGGTGAACTCCGCCTTGCCCGCATGGGCGTTCTTCATAAAGGATTCAAGGCTTTTCAAGCCATCAGCCCAGGCACCACTTGCGCTAGCAGCTATCAAAACTGCAGTCAAAAAACGTTTCATCAATCCTCTTCCTTTAGCGTCGTGAGGTCTCGCCCGCTCACTCCACCCGGGCCGCCACCAGCACTTCGCGCTGGCCGCCCGAGGTCAGCGAGCTGACCAAGCCGGCTTTTTCCATCTGCTCCAGCAAATTGGCCGAACGGTTGTAGCCTATGCGCAGCTTGCGCTGGACATAGGAAATGCTGGCTTTGCGGTCTTTCAGCACGATTTCGACGGCCTGGTCGTACATGGGATCTTTTTCCCCGTCGCCGCCGCCTTCACCACCCTCTTCGCCTTCGCCATCGGCCGAGCCGCCTTCCAGCACGCCGTCGATGTAATCGGCTTCGCCCTGCTCCTTGAGATAGCTGACCACGCGGTGCACTTCCTCGTCGGACACAAAAGCGCCATGCACGCGAATCGGCAGGCCGGTGCCGCTGGCCATATAGAGCATGTCGCCCATGCCCAGCAGGGACTCGGCCCCCATCTGATCAAGCACGGTACGGCTGTCGATCTTGCTGGAAACCTGGAAGGCAATCCGGGTCGGAATATTGGCCTTGATCAGGCCGGTGATCACGTCCACGCTGGGGCGCTGGGTGGCCAGGATCAGGTGAATGCCGGCCGCACGGGCCTTTTGCGCCAGACGGGCAATCAGCTCTTCGATCTTCTTGCCCACCACCATCATCAGGTCGGCCAGCTCATCGATCACGATCACGATATGCGGCAAGCGCTGCAGCGGCTCGGGTTCTTCGGGCGTCAGGCTGAAGGGGTTGGAAATCGATTCCTCGCGCGCCTTGGCCTCGTCGATCTTGGTGTTGTAGCCGGCCAGATTGCGCACGCCCAGCTTGCTCATCAGCTTGTAGCGGCGCTCCATCTCGGCCACGCACCAGTTCAGGCCGTTGGCGGCCTGCTTCATATCGGTGACCACGGGGCACAGCAAATGGGGAATGCCTTCGTAGACCGACATTTCCAGCATCTTGGGGTCGATCATCAGCAAGCGCACATCGCGGGCCTCTGCCTTGTAGAGCAGAGACAGAATCATGGCGTTGATACCCACAGATTTGCCCGAGCCGGTGGTACCCGCCACCAGGCAGTGCGGCATCTTGCCAAGATCGGCCACCACGGGGTTGCCCACGATGTCCTTGCCCAGACCCATGGTCAGCATGCTCTTGGCATCGTGATAGACCTGCGAGCCCAGCACCTCGGACAGCCGGATCGACTGGCGCTTGGCATTGGGCAGCTCCAGAGCCATGAAATTCTTGCCGGGAATGGTCTCGATCACGCGAATCGACACCAAGGACAGCGAGCGGGCCAGATCCTTGGCCAGATTGACAATCTGCGAACCCTTGACGCCCGTGGCGGGCTCGATCTCGTAGCGCGTGATCACGGGGCCTGGCATGGCGGCAACCACGCGCACATCCACGCCAAAGTCCTTCAGACGCTTTTCGATCAAGCGACTGGTCATCTCCAGAGTTTCGGGAGACACCGATTCCTGGCGCTGCGGCGCCGCATCAAGCAGCTCCACCTGGGGCAGCTTGCTGTCGGGGTGATCGGTGAACAAGGGCTTTTGGCGCTCCTTGACCACACGGGCGCTGGGCTGGGTGGCCTCGTTCAGCACGGGCTCGATGATCTGAACCGGGGCAGGCGGGCTGATCTCGGCGCTTTCGCTGCGCTCCTGAATGATTTCTTCACGCTCGCGCGCGGACTTGCGGCCCACGGCGGCATCCTTGGCGATTTCGCGGCGCTCGCGGCCGAACTGCACCATGCCGTCCAGGCGCGCGCCCAGGCTCTCGGCCAGATTACCCCAGGAAAAGCCGAACACCATGGCCAGCCCCAGCACGAAGAGGCAGATGCCGATCAGGCCCGAGCCTGTGGAGCCCAGCCATTGCAGGCTGTGAAAACCCACCATATAGCCAAACACGCCACCGGCCGGTCCCGGCAGATGGCTTTCAAAACGGTAAAGCCGCGTCCACTCCAGCGCGCAGCTGGCAGACATCAGCACGGCCAGGCCACCCCAGAACAGAAAACGGCGGCGCCAGATCGGCACCAGCGGCAGCGGTGCGCCATCCTTGCCCACGCCACCGCGCATCCAGCGCAGCAACGAGGTCATCCAGGCCTGCACGCCGGCCAGTACCAGCCACCAGACGGACAGGCCAAAACCGAAATAGCAGGCATCGGCCAGCCAGGCACCTACGCGCCCCATCCAGTTGCGCACAAAGGCCATCTGCCCGCCGCCGGAGGTGGACCAAGCAGGGTCCAGCGGCGAATAGGTCAACATGGACACCAGCCAGAAGACCAGGGCCAGCAGACCTATGAGCAGCAACACTTCCTGGCTGAAACGGATCACACCATAGCGCGGAGCAGCCGAGCGGGATTTGTTCTTGCTAGAAGAAGACGCGTTCAAAGCGTTCAATGAATAAGTCATACGCAGGCAGGAGCTTACCTTAGCACCCAGGCAGGCGATGCAATTGTTCGGGACGAACCCTTGAGCGTAATGCAAGCACTTGCAACATTAGGGGCTCGGGCTGAAGACAAGCAAGTCATAACCATGATTTTTTACAATTTCGGTGATTAATACCGCGTAAACCGCAGGCCTTGATCCCGAGCGATACTCCCACATCTTCCAGATTCTTTGACTGCGCGCCGGTTGTCGGCATGCGTTTTTTCTCAAAGCCAGGTTTCATGTCCTCTACACAACACGCACAAGTTCTCATTCTCGGCTCCGGCCCTGCTGGCTACACCGCCGCCGTGTATGCCGCCCGCGCCAACCTCAAACCTCTTTTGATCACCGGCATGGCCCAGGGCGGCCAGCTGATGACCACCACCGAAGTGGACAACTGGCCTTCCGACGTGAACGGCGTGCAAGGCCCCGAGCTGATGCAGCGTTTTCAGGAGCATGCCGAGCGCTTCAACACCCAGATCATCTTTGATCACATCAGCAAGGTGGACTTCAGCCAGCGCCCCTTCACTTTGACCGGCGACAACGGCACGTATACCTGCGACTCGCTGATCATTGCCACCGGCGCCTCCGCCAAGTACCTGGGCCTGCCCTCCGAAGAAGCTTTCATGGGCCGCGGCGTCTCCGCCTGCGCCACCTGCGACGGTTTCTTCTACCGCGAGCAGCCCGTGTGCGTGATCGGTGGCGGCAACACCGCCGTGGAAGAAGCGCTGTACCTGTCCAACATCGCCAGCAAGGTCACCCTGGTGCACCGCCGCGACAAGTTCAAGGCCGAGCCCATCCTGGTGGACAAGCTGATGGCCAAGGTCAAGGAAGGCAAGATCGAGCTCAAGACCCACTTCACCCTGGATGAAGTGCTGGGCGACCAGAGCGGCGTGACCGGCATCCGCATCAAGAGCACCCAGGACGGCCATACCGAAGACCTGAAGCTGCAAGGCGCTTTCATCGCCATCGGCCACCACCCCAATACCGACATCTTCCAGGGCCAGCTGGAGCTGGAAAATGGCTACATCGTCACCCAGGGCGGCCTGAAGGGTTTCGCCACCCAGACCAGCGTGCCCGGCGTGTTTGCCGCCGGCGACTGCCAGGACCACGTGTATCGCCAGGCCATTACCAGCGCCGGCACGGGCTGCATGGCGGCCCTGGACGCCCAGCGTTTCCTGGAACAGCAAGGCTGATCCAAGCCCCAAACCCATAAAAGCCCTTGAGTGCCGCCAGATATGGCCGGCCTCCGGGGCTTTTTGGCAAAAACGCTATAATCCAGGGCTTTGCTGAATTCAAGGCACTGCCAGGTGTTTGCACTTTGCAGGTTCGGGCTTTTTGCAATGGGGTTACCGCCACCCTTTTAAAACTGGCGAGGTGAGGTTGCAGGCACATTTTGCTTTTGCAAAATTTCAGAGCCGACAGCCGATTCAACTTTCGGAGTGTCCAAATGGCACGCGTATGTGAAGTTACGGGCAAAAAGCCCATGGTGGGCAACAATGTTTCCCACGCCAACAACAAGACCAAGCGTCGTTTTCTCCCTAACCTGCAATACCGTCGTTTCTGGGTGGAAACCGAGAACCGTTGGGTGCGTCTGCGCGTTTCCAGCGCTGCTCTGCGCCTGATCGACAAGAACGGTATCGACTCCGTGCTCGCAGACATGCGCGCTCGTGGCCAAGCTTAATTTCCTAAAGGAGAAACACCATGGCTTCTAAAGGCGGACGCGAAAAGATCAAGCTGGCTTCTACTGCTGGCACCGGTCACTTCTACACCACAACCAAGAACAAGAAGACGATGCCTGAAAAGATGTCGATCATGAAGTTCGACCCCAAGGCTCGCAAGCACGTCGAGTACAAGGAAACCAAGCTGAAGTAATTCAGCCCGGTCATCCTGAAAAAACCGCCTCACGCAAGTGCAGGCGGTTTTTTTATTGCCGCTTGATATCTGCCTCATTCCCGCACCGGCTGGCCCAGCTGGCGGCAAGCCATGGCCCCCAGTTGCTGGATTGCCTTTTCCATCGCCGCATTGACCGGATGGGTACAGGCCAGCCGCATGCAGTGCTCGTAGCGGCCCGAGTTGGAGAACATGCTGCCCGGCGCAATGCGTATGCCATGGGCTAGCGCCTCGGTAAACAGACTGGCGGTAGACATGGTTTCAGGAAACTCCAGCCACAGGCACAGCCCGCCGCCGGGCAGGCTGAGCCGCGTACCCAGCGGAAAATAGCGCGCCACCAGGCGTGCCATGGCTTCGCGCTGGCTTTTGAGCTGCGCCTTGAGCCGCTGCAAATTGCGCAAATGCGTGGGCGAACCCAGCACCTCGGCCACCACCAGCTGCCCCAGTGTCTGGGTGTTGCGGCTCTGGGCAAATTTGAGCATTTGCACCCGACCATGCCACTGCCCGCCATTCATCCAGCCCTGACGCAAGCCCGGCGCCATGCTTTTGTTGAAGGCTTGGCAATAGATCACATGGCCGGAGACGCTGTCCCAGGCCTTGAGCGGTCGCACCGGCTGCTTGTCCTCCACAAACAGGCCGTAGGAATCATCCTCAATCAGGGCCGCGCCATACTGGGCACACAGCGCCACCAGCCTGGCCTTGTGCTCGTCCGGCATGCGGGTGCCCAGCGGCATCTGCAGCTCAGGCACCACGACCACGGCCTTGAGGCGCGGCTGGGTCTGAAAAGCCAACTCCAGCGCCTCGATAGACAAGCCTGTGCGCGGGCTGCAGGGAATCTCCAGCGTCTGCAGCTTCAGCGACTCCACCACCTGCAGCAAGCCGTAGTAGGTGGGCGACTCCACGGCCACCATATCGCCTGGCACGGCCACGGCAGCCAGCGCCAGCGACACCGCTTCTGAATTGCCCGTGGTGGCCAGCACATCGGCAGGCGCCACCCGTATGCCGCAAGCCAGCGCTCGCCGCGCCATGGCCTGCTGAAAATCCGGGTGATTGCCCTGATTGGCCAGCAGCGAACGCCCCTGGGCCAGCAACATGGGTTGCTCGCGCAGCAAGCGGGTGACGGTCTTGTTCAGATGCTGATGGTCAAACAGCTCGGCCGGCGGCGTGCAGCCGCCTATGTCTATATGCGCCGGCGCCTGGCGACCGCGCTCCAGCAGCAGCGAAATATGCTCGTTGATCCCCACGAAATGCGCATGCGGATTGGGCTGAACCGGCTGACTCAGATCGGGCTCGCTGGTCAGCGCCAGGCCGGTTTGCAGCTCGCGCACAAAATAGCCCACGCGAGGCCTGGCCTCCAGATGGCCCTGGCCCTCCAGAAATCTCAGCATTTGCAGCGCGGTGGAAAGACTGACCTGATGACGGGCCATCAGTTCCCGCACCGAAGGCATGCGCTCGCCCGCCTTGAGCGTACCCAGCTCCATGGCGGCGAAATAGTCGCCTGCCAGCCGCTGGTACAGAGGCAGAGCGGCTTCATCGGTGCGGGCAAGGGCAACAGGATTGAGCATGGCAAACAGCAGTATCGATCAGAGGCAATGGTCGCCATGATGCCAGCGCCATCTGTTTCGCAACAGATACAGATAGATCAGATACAGACCAGAACAGTCACCCTACAAACTGCACTGATGCGCTCACACCGGGCGCTTGCTGTGCCTGTTGTGCAGCGCCGCATTTTTTTACGCTTGAGGCCTGAATCCATGCACTCAAGGCCTGCCATGCACACCCCATCAAGCACCCCGCTCCAACTGAGCGCAGCACAAACTGCCAGCCTTCATCTATCCGAAGGCAGCGAAGTGTTCTGCCGCCAGGGGCCGCTACGGCTTTCGGTCGCACCCCTGGCCTTTGCCGACAACTGTTTCGAGCAAATCATGCTGCTGCAAACCGGGCAGAGCTGGCGCGCCCCGGCGGCCACCTGGGTGCAGCTGATGGCGGCGGCTGAAACCGCCGGGCTTGAGATCCATGAGCGCGCAGCAGTGCAATCCATGCAACAAAGCCGCCCGGGGCGGCTCTGGAATGGTGGCGTTGCCGCCTGGCTGGCGCGACTTCAGGCTCGCTTCGTCAAGCGTGAGCAGCGCGCAGCTTGACCGAGAAATCCTTGAGCGCGGCAATACCGCTGGCCTCGGCCCGCTGGCACCAGGCCTGCAACTGGCTGGTCAGCTGTTCGCGCGTAAGCGTGGTGTTGAGCCACAGCTGGCGCAGCTCTTCGCGCATGACCAGCATCTGATCGATCACCGGATGGGCGGCACGGGCCTGGGCCAACTGGCCCATGGCATTGGCCGGCACTTTTTCAGCATCGCGGTGCAACCAGCGCTGCGCACTCTTCAGTGCAGACATGTCGGCCTTGCGCTGCTTGAGTCCATCGAGCTCCTGCTGCACCGCAAAGCGCACGCCGCGCGCATAGCGGGCCATGACCTCGTAACGGTTGGCAATGATGGCCTCCAGCGTCATTTCATCGGCCACCGGTTTGACGGCACCGGTGCGCAGACGCGGCGGAGTCTTCTTGACCTTGGCCCAGCCTATGGCTTGCATAGCGCTGATATAGAGCCAGCCAATATCAAACTCATAGCGCTTGACCGAGAATTTGGCCGAGGTCGGGAAGGTATGGTGGTTGTTGTGCAGCTCTTCGCCACCAATGATGATGCCCCAGGGCACGAGATTGGTGGAGGCATCGACGGCCTCGTAATTGCGATAGCCCCAGAAATGGCCTACGCCGTTGACCACGCCGGCCGCCCAGAAGGGAATCCAGACCATTTGCACGGCCCAGATGCTCAGGCCAATGGCGCCGAACAGCAGCACATTGATGATGAGCATGAGAGAGGGTCCCAGCACCGAGTGACGGTAGACATGGCGCTCCATCCAGTCATCGGGCGTACCGTGGCCGAATTTCTTGAGTGTTTCCGCGTTCTGCGCTTCCGAGCGATACAGCTCCGCACCTTCGCGCATCACCTTGCCCAGCCCACGCGTCTGCGGGCTGTGCGGGTCGTCCTCGGTCTCGCACTTGGCATGGTGTTTGCGGTGAATCGCCACCCATTCCTTGGTGACCATGCCCGTGCCCAGCCACAGCCAGAAGCGGAAAAAATGCGAAGGGATAGGCCCCAGATCCAGCGAACGATGGGCCTGGCAGCGGTGCAGGAAAATGGTCACCGCCGCAATGGTGATGTGGGTGGTGGCCAGGGTATAGAGCAAGAGCTGCCACCATGACAGCTGCCACAGCCCATGGGCCAGCCAATCCACTACCGCATTCCAAACCCAGCCGAGATCCAGCGACATACGCAACAAAGCCTTTGGCAAAAAAACCGTGCTTCATCGAGTAAAGCACGGTCGTTCAATTTTAGGCGGTCTGCCGCCCCCCCCAAAGCTTTGCCCGACAGTGAAAGCGGACTTGCCTGGAAGTTAGGCCTTCTTCACCCAGACAGCGGCGAAAAAGCCGTCGGTCTCGTGACTGTGAGGCCACAGACGCAGATACTGCCTGCCGTCGTCACCGCCGCTGCACAGCGAATCGCCGTTCTCGATCTTGAGCTGCTCCAGCAGCTCGCCTGCGCTCAGGGGCACAAAGTCGGGATGCGCGGCCGCAAAGGCTTCGGCAATGGCTTCGTTTTCCTGCGGCAGGATGGAGCAGGTGGCATAGACCAAACGACCGCCGGCCTTGACCAGGCGCGCAGCGCTGGCCAGGATGGCGGCCTGCTTTTGCGTCAGCTCTTCCACGGCCTTGGGGCTTTGACGCCACTTGAGGTCGGGGTTGCGGCGCAGCGTGCCCAGGCCCGAACAAGGCGCATCGACCAGCACGCGGTCGATCTTGCCGGCCAGGCGCTTGACGCGCTCATCGCGCTCGTGGGCAATGGCGGCGGGGTGCACATTCGACAGGCCCGAGCGCGCCAGACGGGGCTTCAAGGCGTCGAGGCGGTGGCCCGAGACATCAAAGGCGTACAGACGGCCGGTGTTGCGCATGGAAGCGCCGATGGCCAGGGTCTTGCCGCCGGCACCGGCGCAAAAGTCCACCACCATCTCGCCGCGCTTGGCGTCCAGCATCAGGGCCAGCAATTGCGAGCCTTCATCCTGCACCTCGATGGCGCCACGGTTGAAGGCATCGACCTTGGCCAGCGCAGGCTTGCCGTCAATACGCAGACCGATGGGAGAGTACGGCGTGGGCACGGCCTTGATGCCGGCTTTTTCCAGTTCCTTGCGCACGTCGGAGCGCTTGTCGTTGAGCGCGTTGACGCGCAAATCCAGGGGAGCGGCCTTTTCCATGCTGGCAGCCAGCGCCCAGAATTCCTCGCCCAGCTGAGCCTTCAAAGGCTCGACCAGCCACTCGGGCAGGTTGTGGCGGTGGGATTCCATCAACTCGTCTTGCTTGATGCCGTCGCAGGCAGCCAGCCACTTGAGTTCCTGAGGCGTGAGAGCGGCCTGGATGAAGGTCTCGCTATCCTGTCCGTCCTTGTTCTTGACTTTGCCTTCCTTCTTGGCCTGTTCGCGCAGGACGGCGGCAAAGCCCAGAATGGCCAGACGGCGCTCACGCGCGCCGCTGCCCGAATGCGCCAGCGCTTCGAACAACAGCTTCTTGCGCAGCACGGTGTAAGTGGTTTCGGCCAGGGTGGCGCGTTCGCGCGGACCGAGGTAGCGGTTTTCGCGGAAAAAATAAGACACCACGGAATCGGCCGGGTGTTCAAATGTCAGGGCGCGCTTGACGAGTTCAGAGCAAGCGTCGAGAAGCTGTTTGGGATGCATGGGCGCAATTGTCCCACTGTCGCCCAAGCCCTGGCTTGCACTGGCTTGTTCCGCCGCACACAGCCAACTCACTCAATTCCCGATAAAAACAGGCGCCAGCGCTTATTTCATATACGCTGACAGCTATTGTTTTTGATAAAACCATGTCCGATCATCACCTGCCCCCGCTCATCACCCCCGCACCCGGCCTCTACGAACACTACAAAGGCATGCGCTATCAGGTACTGGACACCGTGCGCCACAGCGAGACGCTGGAGCCCATGACGCTGTACCGCGCCCTGTATGGCGAGCACGGCCTGTGGGTGCGGCCCGCCGCCATGTTCAACGAGACCGTGGTGATTGACGGCGTGGAGCGGCCGCGCTTTCGCCGTCTGCCGGAGGATCAGCAAAAACCGGCTTGAAACAAGGCTATAGCGCTTATGCATCAAGCGCCAGCAGCTATCAATCTTTAATCAGATTGAGTACGGCACGCGGGTAGATGATGTGCTCTTGCACCAGCACGCGGGCCGCCAGCGCCTCGGCCGTGTCGCCGGGCAGCACCGGCACCACTGCCTGATCGAGAATCGGCCCCACATCCAGCTCGGCCGTCACATGGTGCACGGTCACGCCGGCAAACTTGCAACCCGCATCAATGGCGCGCTGGTGGGTGTGCAGGCCGGTGAAGGCCGGCAGCAGCGAGGGGTGGATGTTGACCATGCGCCCCGCATAGTGCGAGACAAAGCCCGGCGTGAGAATGCGCATGAAGCCGGCCAGCACCACCAGATCGGGCGCATGGCGGTCAATCACCTGGGCCAGCTGGGCATCGAAAGCCTCGCGGCTGTCAAACTGCTTGTGATCCAGAACCTCGGTGGCAATGCCGTTATCGCTTGCAAACACCAGCCCCTTGGCGTCGGCCTTGTTGCTGATCACGGCAGCCACACGGGCGTTGTGGCGCTTGGCCCAGTCTTGCTGCTGGGATGCACGCACAATGGCGGCCATGTTCGAGCCGCCGCCCGAGATCAGGATCACGATGTTTTTCATGGGCGGCGATTGTCGCACCGACGGGAATTTCCCCTCCGGGTCAACCCCAGTTCCTGTATGCGGCCCTGTACTTTTTTGAGGAGACAACATGCCTTTCGATCCCCGCGTCACCCCCTTGACCCCTGTGCAAGCCCGCGTTCTGGCCACGCTGATGGAAAAAGCCCGCACCGTGCCCGACAGCTACCCTCTGACGCTCAACGCACTAATCACCGGCTGCAACCAGAAGTCCAGCCGCGACCCGGTGATGGAAATCAGCGACGGCCAGGCCCAGGAAGCGCTGGACGAGCTGCGCCAGAAATCCCTGGCCGTGCAGATCAGCAGCACCCGCTCCACCCGCTGGGAGCACAACTTTCCACGCGGCATTGGCGTGCCCGATCAGTCCGCCGTGCTGCTGGCTCTCTTGATGCTGCGCGGCCCACAGACCGCTGGCGAGCTGCGCATCAACTCCGAGCGCTGGCACCGCTTTGCCGATATTTCCTCGGTCGAAGCCTTTCTGGACGAGCTGCGTGAGCGCAGCGAGGAAAAAGGAGGCCCCCTGGTCGTGCTCCTGCCCCGTGCGCCCGGCGCACGCGAGCCGCGCTGGGCCCATCTGCTGTGCGGCCCGGTGGATGTGAATGCGCTGCAAGCCAGCAGCAGCGCCGGCACCGTCAGCAACGCATCTGCCCTGCAGCAGCGCGTGGACACGCTGGAGGCCGAAGTGACCCAGCTGCGCGCCACCGTGCAGCTGCTGTGCGAATCGCTGGGCGTGGAGCCCCCCACCCCCGCTGCAACGCCAGCATCTACCGAATAAGCTGTATCCACCGCACGGCGCGGCGCAGCCCCCAGAGCCACAAGCGACTCAGGGGGGGCGTCAAGATCAGTGCTTTTACCCATTACGTGCCAACTGTCACGCCCTGGACAGATGAAAAAAGAACGTGCGTGCTACAAACGCATCCAGATTTTCTGGAGACAAACGCATGGATTTGGCATTTACCCCTGAAGAACAGTCTTTCCGCGAAGAAATCCGCACCTGGGTGCGAGCCCATCTGCCCGAGGACATTGCGCACAAGGTACGCAACGATCTGCACCTGACGCGTGATGATCTGCAGCGCTGGGCCAAGATTTTGGGCAAAAAAGGCTGGCTGGGCTATGGCTGGCCCAAGGAGTTCGGCGGCCCCGGCTGGAGCGCCATTCAAAAGCATTTGTTCGAAGAAGAATGCGCCCTGGCCTGCACGCCGCGCATCATCCCCTTCGGCCCCGTGATGGTGGCCCCGGTCATCATGGCCTACGGCACACCCGAGCAGCACCAGCGCTTTCTGCCCGGCATTGCCAGTGGCGAAGTCTGGTGGAGCCAGGGCTATAGCGAACCCGGTTCGGGCTCGGACCTGGCCAGCGTCAAGACCCGTGCCGAGCGCGTGGGCAATCACTACATCGTCAACGGCCAAAAGACCTGGACCACCCTGGGCCAGTATGGCGAATGGATCTTCTGCCTGGTGCGCACCAGCAACGAGGGCAAGCCACAGACCGGCATCAGCTTTTTGCTGATCGACATGAAGTCGCCCGGCGTCACCGTGCGCCCCATCAAGCTGCTCGACGGCGGCCATGAGGTCAACGAAGTCTTCTTCGACAACGTGCAAGTACCTGCCGACCAACTGATCGGCGAGGAAAACAAGGGCTGGACCTACGCCAAGCACCTGCTGAGCCACGAGCGCACCAATATTGCCGACGTGAACCGCGCCAAGCGCGAGCTGGAGCGCCTCAAGCGCATTGCCAAGGCCGAAGGCGTGTGGGAAGACCAGCGTTTCCGCGACCAGATCGCCCTGCTGGAGATCGACGTGATTGCGCTGGAAATGATGGTGCTGCGCGTGCTCTCGGCCATGAAGTCGGGCAAGAACCCGCTGGATATCGCCGGCCTTTTGAAGATCAAGGGCAGCGAAATTCAGCAGCGCTATTCCGAGCTGATGATGCTGGCCGCCGGCCCATATGCCCTGCCCTATGTGCAGGAAGCCATGGAAGCCGGCTACCAGGGCGACTTCCCCGGCGGTGCGGTGAGCAATGCGCCGCTGGCCTCTACCTATTTCAATATGCGCAAGACCACCATCTACGGCGGCTCCAACGAAGTGCAACGCAATATCGTCGCGCAGACGGTGCTCGGCTAAAGCCGAGTCCGGCCTGTATTTGCACGTACGACTCCCCCACGCCCCCTCCAGGAGGGGGCTCTTGCAAGAGCTTCGCTGAATGTGATGGTGCGCAAAGCGCACTCGCTTTGGCAGCAGGAGACAAATATGGATTTCGATTTTTCCGACGATCAACAACAACTGCGCGATGCTGTGGCCCGCTGGGTCGAGAAGGGCTATAGCTTCGAGCGCCGCCAGTCCATTGCCAGCCAGGGCGGCTTTTCGCGCGAGGCCTGGAACGAGCTGGCCGAGCTGGGACTGACCGCCCTGACCGTGCCCGAGGCCTATGACGGCCTGGGCCAGGGCGCGGTGGATGTCATGGTGGTGATGGAAGAGCTGGGCCGCGGCCTGGTGATGGAGCCGCTGGCCCAGGCGTTTGCCGCCTCTGCCGTGCTGACCCAATTCGGCAGCGATGCCGTCAAGCAAGCCTGGTTGCCCCAGATCGCCAGCGGTGAAAAGCTGGTGGTGCTCGCATCGCAGGAGCGCAAAGCGCGCTACCGCCTTGATGTTTGTGAAGCAAAAGCGAATAAATCCGGCGACGAATATTCGCTAAGCGCTACCAAAAACATTGTTCCTGCTGGCGATCAGGCCGATGCCTTCATCGTGCCCGCGCAACTGGACGGCAAGCTGGCGCTGTTCCTGGTGGAGAAAAGCGCCCCCGGCGTCAGCACACGCGGCTACGCCACCCAGGATGAAGGCCGCGCTGCCGATCTGATCTGCCATGCCGTGCCCGCCACGCTGATCACCAGCAACGGCCTGCCCGCCCTCACGCTGGCGCAGGACATAGTCAATGCCGCCCTGTGCGCCGAGGGTGTGGGCGTGATGGAGCAAACTCTCAAGCTGACCACGGAATACATGAACCAGCGCAAGCAGTTCGGCGTGGCCATTGCCAGCTTCCAGGCCCTGCGCCACCGCGTGGCCGATATGAAGATGCAGCTGGAGCTGGCCCGCTCCATGAGCTATTACGCCAGCCTGAAGCTGGGCGCCCCAGCGGAAGAGCGCCATACGGCCGTGGCCCGCGCCAAGGTGCAGCTGGGCCAGTCCATGCGCTTTGTGGGCCAGCAGTCCGTGCAGCTGCACGGCGGCATTGGCGTGACAGACGAATATGTGGGCAGCCACTACTTCAAGCGCCTGACGCAGATGGAGATGACGGGTGGCGACACCTTGCACCATCTGGGCACAGTGTCCGCCCATATGCAGGACAGCGCCGGCGTGTTCGCATAACTTCACCGCTGCGGCATTCAAGCCCGCTTCAAAAACCAACAGCACGCCTCGGCGTGCTGTTTTGTTTCTAGGCTACGCCCCTGGGCCGACTCAAGCGGCTTGCAAGCTGGCTTCACTCACGCGCTGCGCCAGACGCAGGCGGCTGATAAAGCCGATCTGGCGCAGCGCTTCGGCAAACTCTGCCTCGGTAGCGCGATCGGTACGCGAAGCCAGCTCGGCAAACAGGCCGGCGCGCGTGTAGTGACGCACGCAGGCGATGAAGGGGAAGCCATGGCGTGTGCGATAGCTCTGGTTCAGCGCCACCAGGCGCTCGCCTTGGGACTGCGCCAGCTCGCCCAGACCGGCGCTTTGCTGCTCCTGCTGCGAATCGCTGGTCAGCGTGCCCGAGCGCACGGCGCTGGCCGACAGCTCGGGGTGACCGCAAAGAAAGCGTACGGTCTGCTCGCGGGGGCTGGCATGCACGGCGGCCAGCATGGCGGCGTGCAGCGCATCGATGCTGTGGAACGGGCGCTGTAGCGCGGCGGCTTGGGCGACCCAGGGAGCATATTCGAAGACCTCGCCTAGCGCAGCCACAAAAGCGTCCGGCGTCATGGCGTTGAGCTCGTCTAGCGAGGGGATGGAGGATTGGGTGTCGGTAGTCATGAAGCCAGTGTAGAAAGCCGGTTTGCCGTCTCACAGTCCTGGCTTGTTATAGCCCGTATAGCAGTCGGCTACACCAGCTGCGTCAGCACCTGCGCAGCCTGATTCAGCAGCCCCCGCAACCAGATATGCGAGGCGTCCCGGTGACGGGACGAATGCCATAGCTGATAAAAGCGCATGCTACGGCTGCCCATGGGCAAAGGCACCATGGCCAGCGGCAGGCGCCTGGAGTGATAGAGCGCGAAATGGCGGCTGGTGGTCAGCAGCAGATCGGTGCCCACCAGCAGATCGGGGGCCAGCGAGAAATGCGAGCACTGCACACGGCCGTCACGGCTGACCCGCATCGTGCCCAGACTGGTCTCCACCACACCGCGCTGGTCCGGCGAGTACGGCGTGAACACCACATGGGCGGACTGCAGATATTGCTCGGAGGTGAGCTGGCCCGGCGCGGCCAGCGGGTGCTTTTCGTCCAGCAGACAGACCACCTCGTCCTCGATCAGCGTGGACATATGCAGATGCTCGGGCGGGCTGGGCCAGTTGCCTATGACGATGTCCACATCGCCGTTCTGCAAGGCCTGCTCGTAGTCGAAACTCTGGCTCAGCGGCAGTATCACCAGCCGGGCTCCCGGCGCCTGCGCCCGCATGAGCTGCACCACGCGCGTCATGAAGGGCGGGGCCAGATAGTCGGGCGTGGCAATGGTGAAGCGCTGCTGCGTCGTCTCGGCGGCAAATTCCTTGCCCGTGGTCAGCAGGCCTTCTATCAGCCCCAGTGCCGCACGCGCCTGCTCCACCGCCTGCAGCGCGCGCGCCGTGGGCACCATGCGGTTCTTGTCCCGCACCAGCAGCGGGTCGTTGAAGATGGCCCGCAATCGCCTCAGCGCTGCGCTGATGGCCGGTTGTGACTGATTGAGGCGTATTGCCGCGCGCGACACGCTTTTTTCGCTGATCAAGGTGCACAGCACGCGCAGCAAGTAGGTGTCGAACGGATCTTCGCTGCGAGACACGTGTTTTCCCTAGGAATATGCATTTTGCTATGCGGCTCATAGCAGCAGCCTAGTTTCGCATATCGCGGCAACCCGCGACCATGCAAGCGTCCACATACCCAAATAACAGACTTATGAGACAAGGACTTGCCATGAGTGCTCAACATATGCCGATCAGCGGCACAGCCCCGTCGGTCGACCAGGTCGATGCCACCTATTCCAAGATTTCCTGGCGGCTGCTGCCCTTTCTGGGCGTGCTGTGGGTACTGGCCTGGCTGGACCGCGTCAACATCGGTTTTGCCAAGCTGCAGATGCTCGACGATCTGAAATTCAGCGAGGCGGTCTACGGCCTGGGCGCGGGCATCTTCTTCATCGGCTACTTTCTGTTCGAAGTGCCGTCCAACATGCTGCTGCAAAAGATTGGCGCCAAGAAGACGGTGATGCGCATCACCATCGGCTGGGGTCTCATTTGCATCCTGCAGGCCTGGGTGACGACGCCGACCCAGTTCTACCTCTTGCGCTTTCTGATGGGCGTGTTCGAAGCCGGCTTCTACCCCGGCATCATCCTGTACCTGACCTACTGGTACCCATCCAAGCGTCGCGCCAAGGCCTTCGGCACCTTTATGTCGGCCTCTGCCATCGCCGGCGTGATCGGTGGTCCCCTGGCCGGCGGCATCATGACCTGGGCTGCAGGTGCACACGGCATGCACGGCTGGCAATGGCTGTTCATCATCGAAGGCATTCCCTCGGTGCTGGCCGGCATCTTCGCCTATTTCTACATGACGGACCGTCCCGAGCAGGCAAAGTGGCTCACCGACGCGGACCGCGCCGTCGTGCGCCAGCAGCTGGAACTGGACCAGAAGGCCCAGGGCGAACGCCACAGCGACTGGCGCACCCTGTTCAGCAACCCCATGGTGTGGCTGCTGATTGCCGTGTTCTTCTGCCTGCTGTGCGCCAACTCCACGCTGACTTTCTGGATCCCCACCGTGATCCGTGAAGCAGGCTTCACCTCGCCCATGCAAGTGGGCTGGATTGCCGGCGGTGCCTATCTGCTGGGTGCCGCAGGCATGGTGATCAACGGCCGCCATTCCGACCATCGCGGTGAAGTGCGCTGGCACTTTGCAGGCTCGGTCCTGCTGGGCGCCGCAGGCATGCTGGCCCTGGCCATCACCATGGGCATGAACAGCATTCCCGTGATCGTGGCCTTGTCGGCCATGGTCCTGGCCCTGGTAGGCACCATGAGCGCCATCCCGGTGTTCTGGCAGATGCCCAATATGCTGCTCAGCGGCGGTGCTGCCGCCGTGGGCGTGGCACTGATCAACTCGGTCGCCAATCTGGCCGGCTTCGGTGCCCCCTATCTGATGGGCTTGATCAAGGCCTCCAGCGGCAAGGTTGCTCCCGGCCTGTACCTGGTCGCCATTGTGGAGGCGCTGTCCGCCATCCTGGCCATTGCCTTCATCACCCGCCTCCAACGCCGCAAAAGCAACTGAAGCTGCATCTGATCTGAAGGAAACAGGTATATGTCCAAGACTTCTTTTTCCAGCGCACAAGCTCTGCTCCCGACGCGCCGTCAGTTCGCCCTCTCCGGCCTGGCACTCGGTACCTCGGCCCTGGTCGCGGCACGCGGCGCACTGGCTGCCGAAACGCCCCAGCCGACACCGGCCCAGTCCTCCGGACCCATCGTGCTGCACGGCGTCAGCCCGCGCCTGACCATGCATGCCGTGGACACGTTCCACGGCTCGGCAGCCACGGGCCTGCGCATCGACTTCTCGCGCTGGGACGGCCAGAACTATGTGCTGGTGCGCAGCTTCATCGTGAACGCCAACGGCCGAGCGGACGAGCCTCTGCTGATCGACGACAGCTACCGCGCCGGCCGCTACGAGATGCTGCTGCATGTGGACGATTACTTTGCCGCCAAGGGCTCCAGGCTGCCCCGACCCGCCTTTCTGTCCAAGGTGCCGGTGCGCTTTCAGATCGCGAACACGGCCGAGCGCATCCACCTGCCTATGCAGTTCGGCCCCTGGAACTACACCTACTCGCGCGGCAGCTGAGCCTCGGCTCTTTCCCCCAGCTCGGATATTCCAATCTCGTGAAAGGCAAATCATGGCAGGCATCAGCACCCACGCACTCAATGTCACCACCGGCCGCCCCATCGCGGGCCTGCGGGTGGAGCTTTACGACGTCGCGCAATCCCCGCCTCAGCGTCTGAACAGCACCCGCACCAATGCCGACGGCCGCACCGACAGCCCCATGCTGGCGGCCCAGTCGGCGCGCACCGGGGACTTCGAACTGCGTTTTTACGTAGGCGAGCATTTCAAGGAACCCACGGCACTGTCGGAAGAAGTGCTGGTGCGTTTTTCCATCTTCGACGCAGCCCAGCACTATCACGTGCCCATGCTGTGCTCGCCCTGGTTTTTCACCACCTACCGTGGCAGCTGATTTTTTCAACAAGGAGAACGATTTCCATGCATAACGAAGACAAGTACCTGCTCGATTCCATTCGCCTGGCCATGGGCAATGTCAAGGACAGACCCCAGCCCACCTGGCCTTTCGGCGCCGTGCTGGTCAGAGACGGCCAGGTCCTGGCCCGCGCCGTGAACCAGGTGGACGAGCTCTGCGACCCCTCGGCCCATGCCGAGATGCAGGCCTTGCGCATAGGCGCCAAGGCCCAGGGCAGCACGGATCTGAGCGGCGCTGTCATGTATGCCAGCGGCTATCCCTGCAGCATGTGCTACACGGCCATGCTGCTGGCCGGTGTCAAGAAGGTCTACTTTGCCTATTCCAACGAAGACGGCGAGCCCTACGACCTGTCTGCAGCGCGCGGCTATGTGGAACTGGCCAAGCCCGAGGAACAACGCGAGCTGACCCTGATCAGCCACCGCGTGCGCGATGAGGGCCAGGATCTGTACGAGGCCTGGCAGCAGGCCGTGGATAAAACCCAGGCAGAAACAAGCCTCTAAGCCATATAAAAAAAGCGCTAGCCGCTATCAAAAACAAAGCCCCAACAGCAAGACTGTATGGGGCTTTGTTTTTGGAAGGCAGGCTTCAGGTCAGCTGGTAGTCCACCGGTTGTAGCGGCGCCGGCACCTGGGGATCGCCCAGAGACTGGCACATGGCAATCTCGATGCCCCGGCAAATGCTGTCCAGCGCCAGATCATTGCTTTCCATGCCGAATGGCTCTTCCAGCTCGTCGCCCAGCGCATCCAGCCCGTAGAACGTGTAAGCCACGATGGCCACCACAAACGGCGTCATGAAACCCGTGACATCCACCAGCCCGAAAGGCAACAGAAAGCAATACATATGCGCCGTGCGGTGCAGCAGCAGCGAATAGGAAAACGGGATGGGCGTGTTGCGTATGCGCTCGCAAGAGGCTGCGGCAGTCGTCAGGCCGGTAAAAGTCTTGTCCACCGCCACGGCCAGACAGGGATCAATCCGCTGCTGCTGCACGCACCGGCTCAAATCGTGGCCCATGGCCAGCATCAGCGCATCCGTGCGCTGGGGCAGCGGCAGCTGCTGCAGGCGCTGCCATTCTTCATCGGTCAGCCAATGCTGCGCCGCCACATCGTCGCCCAGGCCGCGCAGCTGCGCCCGCAGCACATGGGCAAAGGCCACGACGCGGTGCACCATGCGCACCCGCGCATCACTGGCGCGCTGGCGCGGGTCTGGCGGGTGATCGAAGCAAATCAGGGTCTGGCACTGGCGCGTCAGCGTGCGCGCATGGATCAGGATTTCGCCCCAGAGCTTGCGCCCCTCCGAATACCGGGCATAGGCCGTGTTGTTGCGAAAGCCCAGAAAAATGGCCAGCGGCAGGCCAATCAGGGTGAAGGGGATGGTGGTGACGGGAATCTTGACGTCAAACAACATGCCGTGCGCCACCGTAATCAGCATGGCAAACACGATGTTGACAGCCAGCACGGCCATGATGCGTTGCAGCACCGAGCCCCGCACAATCCAGAAAAGCTTGAAGCCAGAGGGCCGATCGCGAACGATCATGATGGATGATCCAAGGGTAAACCCGATATTCGAACACAAACCGGCGCGCCTGTCAGGCAAGACGCAAGCACAAACCGCCCGGAGCGTAAAAAATCAGCTGCGCCAGCGCGAATAACGCGGCACATGGGCCACGAGAAACTCCATCTGATCGGCCAGAATGCGGCGGTTTCGCAAAATGAAGTCTTCCCACAGCGTGGGCGTGTACGGGGTGTAGAGCAAGGGCATATGCGCCTGCTCGGGCGTGCGCGGGCCTTTGCGGTGATTGCATGCACGGCAGGCCGTGACCAGATTCATCCAGGTGTGCTGGCCGCCCACGCAGACGGGCACGATGTGCTCGCGCGTCAGATCGCCTTCATGGAATTGGCGGCCGCAATAGGCGCACAGGCAGCGGTCGCGGGCAAACAGCTTGCCATTGGTCAGCCCAGGCAGCAGCTCGTGCGGATTGATGGCCGACACACCCTTGGTGCCGATGATGGAGTTGATGTGAATGACTGACTGCCGACCCGTTACCGCGTTATGGCCACCGCGAAAGCAGGCAATCTCGGCGCCGGCTTCCCAGCGCACCTCATCCGCCGCATAGTGCAGCGCCGCTTGCTCCAGCGTCACCCAGGACTGCGGCAGCCCCTGGGCTGTCAGCTTCAAGACTTTCACAACACGCCTCCTGTCAGTCAGATCTGGACCACGAGAACGAGAGAGCGTCTTGGCGCTCTTTTGGCAGCCGGTTTGGCTGCGGGGATGGAAGCAATATACTCTGAAACTATGTCAAATTGACGGCTTGTGCCGCTCGCATCGGCGCCAGCTGCTACCAAAAACAAAGCAGCCCATGAAGATTTTCCGTGGATTCAAGCACCCCGGCCTGGCCCCAGCCTGCGCTGTGACCATTGGCAATTTCGATGGGGTGCACCGAGGCCACCAGGCCATGCTGGGACTATTGCGCGCCGAAGCGGCACAGCGCGGCATACCGACCTGCGCCATGACCTTCGAGCCCCACCCGCGCGACTATTTCGCGCAAAAGCTGGGCAAGCCCGATCTGGCACCGGCCCGGGTGGGCACGCTGCGCGACAAGCTCAGCCAGCTGGAAATCTGCGGCGTGGATCAGGTCGTCATCCTGCCGTTCAATGAATCCCTGGCCAGCCAGCGCCCCGAAGACTTCATCCAGGACGTGCTGATCTCCGGCCTGGGCGCCAAATACGTGCTCGTGGGCGATGATTTCCGCTTTGGCAACAAACGCGCCGGCGACTACGCCATGCTCGACTCCTCCGGCCAGGCGCTGGGCTTTGACGTGGCCCGTATGAACAGCTACGAGGTCCATGGACTGCGCGTCTCCAGCACCGCCGTGCGCGAAGCCCTGGCCGCAGGCGATATGCAGCAGGCGGCCAAGCTGCTGGGCCACCCCTACCGCATCTCCGGCCATGTGGTCCACGGCCGCAAGCTGGGCCGCAAACTGGCCGAGAGCCGCGCCGGCGCAGACGACGGCTTTCGCACCCTGAACCTGCGTTTTGACCACTGGAAACCCGCTGCCAGCGGCATTTTCGCCGTGCTGGTACATGGCCTGACGGATACACCGCTGCATGGCGTGGCCAACCTGGGCGTGCGCCCCTCGCTGGACCCCAACGACATCAACGGCGGCCGCGTGCTGCTGGAGACCCACTGCTTTGATTGGCCCGTAGACCTGGGTGGGGAAGGGGCCTACGGTAAAATCATCCGCGTGGAACTTCTGCACAAACTGCACGACGAGCTGAAGTACGACAGTCTCGATGCCCTGACGGCAGGCATCGCCAAGGACTGCGATGACGCACGTGCGTTCTTCGCTGGCAACCACGCGCCGTCCCATACGTCCAGCCATACCGAGACCCGTCGCCAAACCACGCGCGACCGAATTTGACGCTCTCGCTGTCCGCCTGCCCGATCCGCCGTATCTGCCAGAGCCCTGGCAGCGGCGCACCGGGCGCCAAACTCCCCATTCATGCCCTGGCACAGCTGCCCGGGCCTTGTATTGCTCTCAAGGTTTTCCATGTCTGAATCGAAGTCCAACAAGCCCGAAGCGTCCGTTTACCGTGCGACGCTGAACATGCCCGACACCCCCTTCCCCATGCGCGGCGATCTGCCCAAGCGCGAGCCGGGCTGGGCCAAGGAATGGGAAGAGCAAGGCATTTACAAGAAGCTGCGTGACGCCCGTGCCGGCGCGCCCATGTTCATCCTGCACGACGGCCCGCCCTACGCCAACGGCAAGATCCACATCGGCCACGCCGTCAACAAGATCTTGAAGGACATGATCGTCAAGAGCCGCCAATTGGAAGGCTTTGACGCGCGCTATGTGCCGGGCTGGGACTGCCACGGTCTGCCCATCGAAAACGCCATCGAAAAGCTGCACGGCCGCAATCTGCCCCGTGACGAGATGCAGGCCAAGAGCCGTGCCTTTGCCACCGAGCAAATCACCCAGCAGATGGTAGACTTCAAGCGCCTGGGCGTGCTGGCCGACTGGGACCACCCCTACAAGACCATGAACTACGCCAACGAGGCGCTGGAGCTGCGTGCCTTGAAGCAGGTGATGGAGCGTGGCTTTGTCTACCGCGGCCTGAAGCCCGTGTACTGGTGTTTTGACTGCGCCTCCTCGCTGGCCGAATTCGAGATCGAGTACCAGGACAAGCAGAGCCAGACCCTGGACGTGATGTTCCCCGCCGCCGAACCCGCCAAGCTGGCTGCAGCCTTTGGCCTGGAAAAGCTGGACAAAGAGGCCTTCATCGTCATCTGGACCACCACGGCCTGGACCATCCCCGCCAACCAGGCGCTCAACGTCAACCCCGATCTGGAATACAGCCTGGTCGATACCGAGCGCGGCCTGCTGATCGTGGCCTCGGCCCTGGTCGAAAAATGCCTGGCCCGCTGGAAGCTGGAAGGCAATGTACTTGCCACGGCTCAGGGCAAGGCGCTGGACCACATGCCCTTCAAGCACCCGCTGGCCCATGTGGACAAGGGCTTTGACCGCATCTCCCCCGTGTACCTGGCCGAATACGCCACGGCCGACGACGGCACGGGTATCGTGCACTCGGCTCCGGCCTATGGTCTGGACGACTTCAACTCCTGCGTCTCCAACGGCATGGAGTACAAGGACATCCTCAACCCCGTGCAGGGCAACGGCGTGTACGCGCCCGAAATGCCGCTGTTCGGCGGCCAGCACATCTGGAAGGCCGTGCCCGTCATCCTGGACGCACTCAAGGTCGCCAACCGTCTGATGGACACCACCACCATCAGCCACAGCTACCCGCACTGCTGGCGCCACAAGACGCCGGTGATCTACCGCGCTGCGGCCCAGTGGTTCATCCGCATGGACGAGGGCGAAGGCGTGTTCACCGACCCGGCCCAGAAGCCCGAGAAGACCCTGCGCCAGATCGCTCTGGACGCCATCGAGCAGACCAACTTCTACCCCGAAAACGGGCAGGAACGCCTGCGCGCCATGATCGCCGGCCGTCCGGACTGGTGCATCTCGCGTCAGCGCTCCTGGGGCGTGCCCATTCCCTTCTTCCTGCATGTGGACACGGGCGCGCTGCACCCGCGCACCATGGAGATCATCGACCAAGCGGCCGACATGATCGAACAAGGTGGCATCGAGGCCTGGAGCCGCGTGAGCACCGAAGAAATCCTGGGCGCCGAAGAAGCTTCGCTCTACACCAAGAGCACCGACATTCTGGAAGTCTGGTTCGACTCGGGTTCCACCTTCTGGCACGTGATGCGCGGCACCCATGCCGATATGCACCACGACCAGGGCCCCGAAGCCGACCTGTACCTGGAAGGCCATGACCAGCACCGCGGCTGGTTCCACTCTTCGCTGCTGCTGGCCTCGGCCATCTTCGGCCGCGCGCCTTACAAGGGCCTGCTGACCCACGGCTTCACCGTGGACGGCCAGGGCAAGAAGATGTCCAAGTCCGTGGGCAACACCGTGGCGCCGCAGGACGTGAGCGGCAAGATGGGTGCCGAAATCATCCGCCTGTGGGTGGCATCTACCGATTACTCGGGCGATCTGGGTATCGACGACAAGATCCTGGCCCGCGTGGTGGACGCCTATCGCCGCATCCGCAACACGCTGCGCTTTTTGCTGGCGAACACCAGCGACTTTGACGCTGCCACCGACAGCGTGGCCTACAAGGACCTGCTGGAAATCGACCAGTACGCCCTGGCGCGTGCGGCCCAGCTGCAAAAGGAAATCATCGGCCACTACCAGGTCTATGAATTCCACCCCGTGGTGGCCAAGCTGCAGCTGTTCTGCTCGGAAGATCTGGGCGGCTTCTACCTGGACGTCTTGAAGGATCGCCTCTACACCACGGCACCCAAGAGCCTGGCCCGCCGCTCGGCCCAGACCGCGCTGCACCAGATCACCCAGGCCCTGCTGCGCTGGATGGCACCCTTCCTGTCCTTCACGGCCGAAGAAGCCTGGAAGATCGTGGGCGACAGCGAAACCATTTACCTGGAACAGTTCACCGATCTGCCCGAAGGCAGCGAAGCCCTGCTGGCCAAGTGGAGCCGCCTGCGCGAGATCCGCGACGTGGTCAACAAGGACATCGAAGCCGTGCGCGTGACCGGCCTGGTCGGCGCATCGCTGCAGGCCGAAGTGACCATCTCCGCCCAGCACGAAGACCTGGCCCTGCTGCAATCGCTGGCCGATGATCTCAAGTTCGTCTTCATCACCTCCGCAGCCCAGGCTGTGGCGGGCGAGGCCCTGGCCGTAGCGGTCAAGCCCTCGGAAGCGGCCAAGTGCGAGCGCTGCTGGCACTACCGCGACGACGTGGGCGTGAACCCCGAGCACCCCAGCCTGTGCGGCCGTTGCGACAGCAATCTGCACGGCACGGGCGAGGTACGCAAAGCTGCGTAAAAAGTGAGCTGCATGCGCTGATCAAAAGCCACTTTCAGATGAAATTCATACTGAAAGTGGCTGAGATCCAGCGCTGACAGCTATCGATTGAAGACTCCTGTTTACTAAGAGCCGTCATGAGCAACACCTCGACATCCTCCGCAGGCTTTGGCCGCATCTGGCCCTGGCTGCTGTGGGCGCTGGTCATCATCGGCGTGGACCAGATCACCAAGCAGTGGATTCTGGCCCATTACCAGTACGGCGACTGGACGCCGCTGACCAGCTTCTTCAACATCGTGCGGGCGCACAACACCGGTGCAGCCTTCTCCTTTCTGGCCGATGGCGGCGGCTGGCAGCGCTGGTTGTTTGTGCTGATCGGTGCAGTAGCCACCGTGCTCATCGTCTGGCAGCTGAAAAAGCATCCGGAGCAGAAACTGTTTTGCCTGTCCCTGTCCAGCATTCTGGGCGGCGCCATCGGCAATGTGGTCGACCGTCTGCAACACGGCTATGTGGTGGATTTTCTGGATTTTTACTGGGGTCGCAGCCACTTTCCGGCCTTTAACGTGGCCGATATGGCGATCACACTGGGCGCCGTGCTGCTGATTCTCGATGAGATCCTGAGAGCCCGACGCGCCAAACAAGAAGGCACTAAAGCCCAGGGCTGACAAGCACCACGCGCTACGTATTCGATAGAACCCGCTGCTCGCAAGACAGCGGGTTTTGTTTTTCAGCACGCGGCTCAACGACCTGTTCCACCTCTGCCCCATGCAAGCGTTGTCTAGGTCAGGCGGGGCCGAAGCGTCGCAAACGCGCCCGCTGCACTCCTCTGACGCGGCGGCAAGCATGCGGCCCGCTTTTTTCACAGCCCCATGCATGAAGCGCAAACAGCTCATGCAAAATGAGCAAGTGCGGTTCTTGGTAGAAACGATGTTTGAAAATTTTCGTTTTCGTTCTATTGTGTTCTTTATTTCGCACCTATTTGTGCGTCATGGAAGTGCTCCCACAGCGGACACCCCTGAGTCGGGGGTATATTAGTTCGCTTCTTCGCTCGCAGCACATGAAGCATTTACTGAATCTTTTAGCAGCCATTGCCCTCCTCGTCTGGGGCTCTCACATGGTTCGTACCGGCGTTTTGCGCGTCTTCGGTGCCAACTTGCGCAACATCCTCGCCCGCAGCATGAGCAACCGCTTTTCTGCGGCGCTTTCCGGCCTGGGCGTGACGGCGCTGGTGCAGTCGAGTACGGCCACCTCGCTGATGACTTCGTCCTTTGTGGGCCAGGGCCTGATCACCCTGCCCTCGGCCCTGGCCGTCATGCGCGGCGCCGATGTGGGCACGGCGCTGATGGCCGTGCTGTTTTCCACGGATCTTTCCTGGCTCTCGCCGCTGTTCATTTTTGTGGGTGTGGTGCTGTTCATCACCCGGCAGGACTCCACTCCCGGACGCATAGGCCGCGTGCTGATCGGTCTGGGCGTGATGCTGCTGGCCCTGCGCCTGGTGGTGGAAGCCACCGAGCCGCTGCTGCAAGCGCCTGCCGTGCGTACCCTGCTGACCTCGGTCAGCAGCGATATGTTCATGGAGTTGCTGCTGGGTGCCGTGTTGGCCGTGGTGGCCTACTCCAGCCTGGCCGTGGTGCTGCTGATTGCAGCCATGGCCAGCTCCGGCGCCATTCCGATTGAAGTCGCCCTGGGACTGGCTCTGGGTGCCAACCTGGGCAGCGGCCTGGTTGCGGCGTTGACCACGGCCAAAGCTGCGGTCGAAGAACGCCAGGTCACCATCGGCAATCTGCTGTTCAAGATCATGGGCGTGGCCATTGTGGCGCCCTTCCTGGGGCTGTGGGTGGAGTACGTGCAGCCCTATATCCCCAACGCGGGCCAGAACGTGGTGCTGTTCCACCTGGCCTTCAACATCTTCAACAGCGTGTGCTTCATCGGCCTGACCCAGACCGTGGCGCGCTGGGTCTCCGCCCTGCTGCCCAAGCCCGAGGACAACAGCACAGGCCAGCTGCTGCGCCCCCGCCACCTCGATCCCTCGGCCCTGTCCACCCCCTCGCTGGCCATCTCCTGCGCGGCGCGCGAAGCCCTGCATCAGGCCGATGTGGTCGAGTCCATGATGATCGGCCTGCAGAAAGTGGTGGAATCCGACGATGTCAAGCTGTCCGAGGAAGTGCGGCATCTGGAAGCTACGGTGGACGATTTGTACTCGGCCATCAAGTACTACATGACCAAGATTTCGCGCGCCGAACTGGACGAGCGCGAAGGTCAGCGCTGGACGGAAATCATCAGCTTCACCATCAATATGGAGCAGATCGGCGACATCATCGAGCGCGTGCTGCTGGATCTGGAAGACAAGAAGATCAAGAAGGGCCGTCACTTCTCGGACGCCGGCATGCAGGAGATTCACGAGCTGAGCCAGCACCTGCTGGACAATCTGCGCCTGGCCATGAGCGTGTTCCTCAACGGCAATGTGCGCGAGGCCCAGAAGCTGCTGGAAGAAAAAGCCCGTTTTCGCGATCTGGAACTGGCTTATTCCGCCACCCACCTGGCCCGCCTGTCGCACAACACGGTTTCCAGCATCGAGACCAGCTCGCTGCACATCGATCTGATCAGCGATCTGAAGCGCATCAACTCCCTGCTGTGCTCGGTGGCCTATCCGATTCTGGAGCAGGCCGGTGCACTGGCCCCCAATCGTTTGAGATCATCCGCGCTGGAAGGCAAACGCTAGTCGCTGAAGCCGCCTCAAAAGCAAGCCCCGCCAGCAGCGGGGCTTTTTCATGCCTCCCTCGCGGCTCAGCGCCAACCGAAATACGCGGCCAGAATCAGGGATGCCTCTGGCGTGAACCGATCTTGCACCAGCCAGTCCTCGACGCTCTCCCGCTCCAGCAGTTCAAAGCGCTGCACCTCGCCATCCTGGTTGTCGGGGCTGAGCGATTCGGGCACGGTGGCCTCAAACCAGTCAATGCGTTCGCTCACATAGCCATGACCCTCGGCCTCATCGCTGGGCCGGCAAAAACTGACAAAGCCGCCATGGCGCAGATCCGTCAGGTCGACCACCCTGAGGCCAGCCTCCTCCCAGGTTTCGCGCTCCAGCGCCTGCGGCAAGCTGTCTGCGGCGGACACCATGCCGCCCATCAAGGTGTCCCACATGCCGGGGTTGGTAGCCTTGTTATCCGCCCTCTGCTGCACCCAGATGCGGCCGTCGGGCGCGGCCCCCACCAGGTGCACGGCCTGCGTGGCAATCCCCAGCGGGCGTACTGCTCCACGCTCCACCGTACCCACCTGCAGGCCTTGGGCGTTATGCACCGCCAGCTGCTCGTTGCGCCATGCGCCGCACAGACCGGCCTCCCGCAAGGCCTGTGCCATGCGGTTGAGCAAGGCCGTGACATCGCCCTCGCCCAGCAGCGTCCACAGGCTTTTGCTCCACACCAGCTCCAGCCCATGTTGTTGCAGCTGCTCAGAACTGAGCCTGCGTACCAGATCGCCATCCACCGTACCCACCACCTGGCCGGCCACGGCCAGACTTTGACGAGCTTGCAGCGGCGGCTGCTGCGCGGCTTGGCGGGTCTGCTCCAGCCACTGTTTGCTTGCTTGTTTCATTGCTTCACTATCGGTTGTGCTGCTGCCATTGTGGCGGCGCGGCCAAACACCTGGGGCTCCAGGCATTCGCGTATGGCGAAGGCCTGGCTGCACAGATAGGTAGCGGCATCTGCTCAAAGCCGGATGGGGCGCAGTAAAGTGTCGGCCCTATGACCACCTCTTTAAAGCCCTCTACCGTCGCCATGCTCACGCTGGCTCCGCTGCTGTGGGCTGGCAATGCCATCGTGGGCCGGCTGGCCCACGATCTGATTTCTCCGTTTGCCCTCAATTTTCTGCGCTGGTGCATTGCCTTTGTCCTGCTGCTGCCGCTGGCCTGGCGGGTGCTGCGCAAAAACAGCCCCATCTGGCCGCTGTGGCGCCAGTATCTGCTGCTGGGCCTGCTGGGCATTGGCTGCTACAACGCGCTGCTGTATCTGGCGCTCAAAACCTCTACGCCGCTGAATGTCACCCTGGTGAGCTCCAGCATGCCGGTATGGATGCTGGTCATAGGCCGCATCTGCTGGGGCACGCCGGTCAGCGGCCGCCAGTTCGCAGGCGCGCTGCTGTCCGTGCTGGGGGTGGCCGTGGTGCTCTCGCGCGGCGATCTGCCAACGCTGATGCAGCTGCATTTCGTGGCCGGAGATCTGTTCATGGTGCTGGCCACCATTGCCTGGGCCTTCTACACCTGGTTGATTGCCAAGACGCCCGGCCCGGCCGAAGTGAAAGCGCACTGGGCCAGCTTTCTGGTGGCGCAGCTGGCCTTTGGCCTGTTGTGGTCGGGCCTGTTTACCGGCGGCGAAGCCCTATGGGGCGATTTTCGTCTGGTACCAGGCTGGCCTCTGCTGGCCGCCCTGCTCTTCATCGCCATAGGGCCGGCCATTTTGGCCTATCGCTTCTGGGGCATGGGCGTGCAGCGTTCCACCCCGGCCATTGCCGGCTTTTTTGGCAATCTGATTCCGCTGTTCACCGCCCTGCTTTCCATTCCCGTGCTGGGAGAGACGCCGCGCGCCTACCATGCACTGGCGTTTGCGCTCATCGTGGCAGGCATTGTGGTGTCTTCGCGCAAAGCCTAGGCGCGCATGCCGGTGCGATCGCAGACCGGCGTGCAGCTGATCAACTGTTCGAACTTCTGCACCGGCACCGGCGGGCTGAAGAAATAGCCCTGGAACAGCTCGCAGCCGTAGCGGGCCAGCATGGTGCGTTGCTCCAGCGTCTCAACGCCTTCGGCAATCACTTCCAGATTCAGGTTGCGGGCCATGCCGATGATGGTCTGCACGATCACATCGTCGCTGTGCCGCTGGCCCATATGGCGCACAAAGGACTGGTCGATTTTGAGCTGATGCAGCGGCAGCTGGGTCAGATAGGTCAGCGAGGACTGGCCGGTGCCGAAGTCATCCATGGAAAAACACAGGCCGTGATTGCGCAGCTGTTTCATGGTTGCAATGGTTTGCTGCACGTTCTCTATCACCAGAGATTCCGTCAACTCCAGCTTTAGCAGCTGCGGCGCAATGCCGGCACGCTCCACGACTTCAATCACGCGGTCCGCAAAATCTGCATGGCGAAACTGCTTGGCGCTCACGTTCACCGCCACCTGCAAATGGCTCAAGCGCGAATCTCTTTTCCAGATCGCCAGTTGCTCGCAAGCCTGCTCTATCACCCACATGCCCAAGGGAATGATGATCTCGCTTTCCTCGGCCACCGCAATGAACATGCCGGGCGGCACCAGACCGCGCTCGGGGTGACGCCAGCGCAGCAAGGCTTCTGCGCCGATCACCTGGCCCGACAGCGTGAACTGCGGCTGGTAGTGCAGTTCGAACTGCGACTTCTCCAGCGCCAGGCGCAAATCCCCTTCCATGCGCGCGCGCTGGTGGATTTCGACCTGCATCTGCGGGTCGAAAAAACACAGGCCGCTGCCGCTTCTGACCTTGATCTGGTGCATGGCAATATCGGCCTGCTTGATCAGCTCGCCCGCCGATGAAAGCTGAAGCTGACCAAACAACGTCACCCCCATGCTGCAGGCGCTGCGATGCTCATGCTCACCCAAAGTGAAGCTCTGATTCAGGCGCTCCAAAATCTTCTCGCCCACGCGCTGAGCCAAGGTGGCAGCCTCGGCCTCGGTGCGAGCCAGCTCGCACAGCATGATCACAAACTCGTCACCGCCCAAGCGCGCCACCGTATCGGAAGCGCGCACCGCAGAGCGCAGGCGCTTGGCCACCTGCTGCAGCAACTGGTCTCCCGTCGCATGGCCCAGGGTGTCGTTGAGCAACTTGAAGTGGTCCAAATCCAGAAACAGCAAGGCGCCATACCAGCCATCACGCTGGGCCTGCACCGTGGCCTGCGTCAGCCTGTCTAGCAGCAAGCGGCGATTGGGCAAATGGGTCAGCGAGTCATAGAAAGCCAGGCTTTCAATCTCAGCGGCCGCCATGCGGATATCGCTCACGTCCTGGTAAGTGATGGCCAGGCCGCCCTCGGCAACCACACGGGCCGTCAGCTGCACAAAATGGCCGGCAGGCAATTGCTGCTCCAACGGCTTGCCAGGTTGCGCCAGCAACTGTTCATGCAGAGCTTTGAGCTTGCCCAGCTGTAGCGGGCTCAGGCCCTGGTCTGCCACATCAAACAGCTGCAACAAAGGCCTGCCTGACACGAGCTGCGCTTTTTGCCAGGGAAAAAGTGCTTCGTAACAGGAGTTCCAAACCTGAATTCGCCACTGCGCATCCAGCAGCAAAAAGCCGCTGTGCATGCTGCGCAGCGCCTGCTCCAGCCGCTGCTCGGACTGCGCAGCCGTTTGCTGCATGGAGTGCAGCTTGAGTCGATAAGCACGCAAACTCATCCATGCAACGAGCAATAGCGCGGTAAACGCCAGCAGCGCCAGACCCAGCCCCCAGGCTGCCAGGCGCCAGTCGGCAGGGACCAGTTCCTCGGCAGAACGGGTCTGCAGGTTCCAGCCGACGACAGCCATACCCGCGACCCATGCCAGCAAAAGCAGAATCAGCAGCCCCCACACCCTGCGGCTCAGGCCAGGAGGATGGATGGCAGATTGCGCAAGCTTGGTCAGTGGCATGGCTCAGATTTCAGGTAACAGATTCCACATCTGGACCCGCGCAGATTGCGCAACAAGGGCTGGCACCGCTTTCGCGGCACCACCGAATCCGAGCGGTGTGGAGGTCATCACCGGCTGGCCGTTGATCAATAGGTTCCAGGGTACAGACCGCCGTCGGGCAAGATGTTCTGCCCTGTCAGATAGCCTGCATGACGGCTGCACAGAAACGCGCAGATGGCGCCAAATTCTTCTGGCGTGCCAAAGCGCTTGGCTGGCACCTGGGCCTGCTGCAAGGCCCGCACTTCATCGGAACTCTTGCCACTTTTGCCCGCCGCAGCGGCGAAGGTGGCGCCCAGACGGTCGGTATCGAACTTGCCGGGCAGTAAATTGTTGATGGTCACGCCCTTGGCGGCCAATGGGCTGCGTGCCAAACCCGCGACAAAGCCGGTCAGGCCGCTGCGAGCACCGTTGGACAGGCCCAGAATATCGATAGGCGCTTTGACGGCGCTGGAGGTGATGTTGATGATGCGGCCAAAACCGCGCGCGGCCATGCCATCCACCGTGGCCTTGATCAGATCGATGGGAGTCAGCATATTGCCGTCCACCGCCTTCAGCCAGGCCTGACGATCCCAGTCGCGGAAGTCGCCTGGAGGCGGACCGCCGGCATTGGTCACCACGATGTCGAAGTCCACTCCCGGGCCTTGGGGCACGGAGAAAACCGCGGCGCGGCCTTGCTCGGTGGTGATGTCTGCAGCAACACCGAGCACGGTGACGCTGGGAGCCAGCGTCTGGAGTTCGGCGACGGCGCCCTGCAAGGCTTCGGCATTGCGCGCATTGATGACGACGTTCACGCCCTCCTGCACCAGCGCCTTGGCACAACCAAAGCCCAGACCTTTGCTGGCGCCACAAACCAGGGCCCACTTGCCCGCAATACCCAAATCCATTGTTACTCCTTTGACAAAAGCAGCCAGCCCAAGCGAGCCTGCATGACTTTTGCATCTTGTCTATCTTGTTGCCGCCCGCCGCGATGACCTTCGGGGCGCGCTCATGCTGGCCTCAGTATGAAGCCTGCTATCGAAACTATTATTTCAATAGCAGAATGCGCTTACCACAGCTTGGTTACCACGCTATTCAAGTGCTGGTTTTAACATAGGAAACCTGCCTGATGAAAGCAGCGGCGGTTTTACGTGCAAGCGATGCGTCAGCCCACACCTCTGCACCGGCGAAGCAAGGTCTTCCCAGGCCGGGACGGTTGCCAGTGCCCGTCCTAGTGCTGCTTGCCAAACAGCTTGTGATGCAAGCGTCGCAACGACCACCAGACACTGAAGGCCACCACCGGAATGGCCACGGCGGCCGTGGACTCCGGCGACCAGGGCCAGCCCAGCTTGGAGCCGCCCTTGGCCAGATAGCTGATCAAACCGGTGATGTAGTAGGTGATGGCCGCCACGGACAAGCCCTCCACCGTGGACTGCAGCTTGAGCTGCATGCCCTGGCGCTGGTTCATGGTGCCCAGCAGTTGCTGGCTGCTTTGCTGTTGTTCGATCTCCACCCGTGTGCGCAGCAGACTGCTGACACGCGACACCCGCTCGGACAGCGCATCCTGGCGTCGCGTCGCCCATTCGCAGGTGCTGCGGGCCGGCGTCAAACGTCGGTCCATGAACTCCCGGATGGTCTGTATGCCATCCAGACGCGATTCCTGAAGCTCCTGAATACGCTTGTCCACCAACTCGAAATAGGCGGAACTGGCCGAGAACCGCGAATGCGTGGCGGCATATTCGCTCTCGACCTGACCGGCCAGACGCGTCAGACGATCCAGCAAGGCGGGTTCGTTGTCGCTGTCTGCAGAGCGGATGGAATGGGCCAGCTCGGCCAGTTCCCGCTCGGCCGTGGCCAGCACGCTGGCGGCCTTTCGCGCGGCAGGCAAGCCCAGCAAGGCAGCCATGCGGTAAGTCTCAATTTCCAGCAGGCGCTGCACCAGGCGGCCCAGGCGCCTGGGCGATAACTCGTCACCCGCCAGCAGCAGCATGCGCGAGAATCCATCGGCATGGATGGCAAAGTCGGTATAGATCTTGCCGGCATCTGCCGCCACCCGCGAACCCACCACCGTGTCGGCCTGCAACATATGGCGCACCAGATAAGCGCCATCGACCGCGTTTTCCTTGCAGACCCAGAGGTGCAAGCTGCTCAGGCACTGGCCGGGCAAAGCCGTCAGCCAGTCATGCGGCACGGTATCAATCGCGGTTTCAGGTTCACGCACATCGGCCACCGAGGCCTGAGCCATAGGCCTGGAAAAAGTCCAGGCCACAAATTCGGTGTGCTGCTCCCAGCGCAGGCGAAACGCCCCCAGGTCGATCAGCACATGGGTGGTGGTGGCATCGGGCAAGGGCCGGTGATGGTTGCGCAGCAGTGCCGCCACATGTTCGCGGCTGGCTTCGCGCTGCGCGGCATCGGTGAGCATCACCATATGCGTGATGGCCAGCGGCGCCTGCATGATCTCGGCGGGCCGCGCATGAATTTCGTTGTGCAGCAGCACCCGCTGCGGGTGCTGGGCCGGTAGTAAAGACAAAGCCATGAAATCCTCAACAAATTGCACTTATTGTGCCGTTTGTCCGCAGCGCTTCCGAGCAAAAGTCCCGGCATAAAAAAAGCGACCCTCACGGGTCGCTTTCATGCTTTTCAGCTGTCTGGCCTTGGGGAAGATCAGTCTTCCACAAAAGCCTCTTCGCGCTTGTTCTTCACCGCAGGCATCAGCACCACGACCAGCAGGATCACTGCAGCGATCAGCAGGCCGGCAGAGATGGGACGCGTCACAAACACGCTCCAGTCACCACGCGACAGCAGCAGTGCACGGCGCAGGTTTTCTTCCATCATCGGGCCCAGAATGAAGCCCAGCAGCAGAGGTGCAGGTTCGGTACCCAGCTTGTGGAACACATAGCCGATGAAACCGAAGATACCGACCATCCACACGTCCCATGCATTGTTGTTGGTACCGTACACGCCGATAGCGCAGAACAACACGATGGAGGGGAACAACCAGCGGTAAGGCACGGTCAGCAGCTTGATCCAGACGCCGATCAGCGGCAGGTTCAAGATGATCAGCATCAGGTTACCAATCCACATGGAGGCGATCAGACCCCAGAACAGTTCTGGGTTGCTGGTCATCACCTGAGGGCCGGGCTGAATGTTGTGAATCGTCATGGCACCCACCATCAGCGCCATCACGGCATTGGGGGGAATACCCAGAGTCAGCAGAGGAATGAACGAAGTCTGCGAACCGGCGTTGTTGGCCGACTCGGGAGCGCACACACCACGGATGTTGCCTTGACCGAAAGGAACTTCGCCGGGCTTGAGCTTAGTCTTCTTTTCAATCGTGTAGGCAGCGAAAGCCGACAGCATGGCACCGCCACCGGGCAAGATACCCAGAGCCGAACCCAGAGCCGTACCGCGCAGCATGGCTGGCAGCATGCGCTTGAAGTCTTCCTTGGTGGGCATCAGGCCGGTCACCTTGGCAGCAAACACTTCACGCTCGTCATCGGGCTTGGACAGGTTGGCAATGATTTCGCCGTAACCGAACACACCCATGGCGATCACCACGAAGTCGATGCCGTCGGTCAGTTCGGGAATGTCAAAGCTGTAGCGGGCGACACCGGAGTTCACGTCGGTACCAACCATGCCCAGCAGCAGACCCAGCACGATCATGGCAATAGCCTTGAGCAGCGAGCCGGAAGCCAGCACCACAGCACCGATCAGACCCAGGGTCATCAGCGAGAAGTACTCGGCAGGGCCGAACTTGAAGGCCACTTCGGTCAGCGGAGGAGCAAAGGCAGCCAAGATGATGGTGCCCACGCAACCCGCGAAGAAGGAACCGATACCGGCAGCCGCCAGCGCGGGGCCCGCCCGGCCTTTTCGGGCCATCTGGTAACCGTCGATCACGGTCACCACAGACGAGGACTCACCTGGCAGGTTCACCAGAATGGCGGTGGTGGAGCCACCGTACTGTGCGCCGTAGTAAATACCGGCCAGCATGATCAGCGCCGCCACAGGGGGCAGAGCGTAAGTTGCGGGCAGCAACATGGCGATGGTCGCCACTGGGCCGATGCCTGGCAACACGCCAATCAGCGTACCGAGCAGACAGCCCACAAAGCAGTAGATCAGGTTCTGGAACGTGAAAGCCACGCCAAAACCTATCGACAAGTTATTAATCAGATCCATGGACGAAGTGCTCCTACTTAGCCAGCGATGAAGCTAGGCCACACGGGGAACTGCAGATTCAGCGCCCACACGAAAGCGAAATAGCTGCCCACGGCCAGAGTGGTGGCCAGGATTGCTGTTTCCTTGAGGTTGAAGGTCTGACCGGCCAGGCTGGCAATGAAGACCAGGGCATAAATCGCGATGATCAGACCGAACTGGGGGATGTGCAGCTGAGGCACGCCAACCAGCAAGATACCGAACGCGAAGTTGGCAGCTAGAACGAAGAACACGGGTTTCCAGGCCCACTTGCCGATCTTGTCCCCACCTTGCGGGCCCTTGGTCAGCCCGGATACGCAGATGGCTGCGCCCAGGATGGCCATCAGCACACCCAGAATGAGAGGAAAGTAGCCGGGGCCCATACGAGCGCCCGAACCGATGGTGTAGTTGGATGCGCCGATCGCAAAAGCGAGTCCGACGACCAAGAACATCAGACCGGAGAAAAAGTCTTTCTGGCTCTTGATATTCACAAAACGTCTCCTTACGGAAATCACGACTGGGCGATTCTGCTGTCATTAACAGGCCAATTTGATGTGGATTCCACCTACAGAGGGGATACCCTAGGTTGGCCGGTGCGTCAGCAGTTGAAGCTATCAAAACAATAGCAAATCAAGGCCTCAGACCGCATCAACGTTCAGTGTTTTCCGCCGCGCTCAGGACATGAGCGGCGTGCAGGCCAGCACCTCGGGCAAGGTGGTGACGCCTTCGGCCACACGCAAGGCTCCCGCCAGCCGAAGTGGGCGCATGCCATCGCTCACTGCCTGACGACGCAAGACATCCATGGAAGGCGCTTCGTGAATCTGCTGCTTGAGGGCTTCGGTCACGATCAGCAACTCATACAGGCCCATGCGCCCCTTGAAGCCCGTCATGCGGCAATCCTCGCAGCCCACGGGCTTGTAGGGCTGGTAGCTGCCGGAGAGCTTCCAGGGCTTGACGGTCTCGGCCAGCCCATCCACCGTCGCCGCCTCGTCGCGCTGCTTGCAGCTGGCGCACAGCGTACGCACCAGGCGCTGGGCCAGCACTCCCAGCAAGGTGGCGTTGATCAGATAGGCCGGCACGCCCAGCTCCATCAAGCGGCTCACGGCGCTGGGGGCGTCGTTGGTGTGCAGGGTGGAGAACACCAGATGCCCAGTCAGTGCGGCCTGCACCGCCATTTCGGCCGTGGCCAGATCGCGGATCTCGCCCACCATGATGATGTCCGGGTCCTGGCGCATGAGCGCGCGCAGGCCTTCGGTGAAGTTGAAATCCAGCTGGGGCTGCACCTGGGTCTGATTGAAGCTGGGCTCGATCATTTCGATGGGGTCTTCCACGGTGCTGACGTTGACCTCCTCGGTCGCTACCCGCTTCAAGGTGGAATACAGCGTGGTGGTCTTGCCCGAACCCGTGGGTCCGGTGACCAAAATAATGCCGTGCGGGCGCTTGACCAGTTCTTCCCAGCGCTGTGCGTCATGGGCGCTAAAGCCCAGCGCATCCAGATTCTTGACCGTGTTCTCGGGATCGAAAATACGCATCACCATCTTCTCGCCAAAAGCCGTGGGCAAAGTGGACAAACGCATTTCCACTTCTTCGCCACGCGGGTTGCGGGTCTTGATGCGGCCATCGAGCGGTCTGCGTTTTTCCACCACATCCATGCGACCCAGCAGCTTGATGCGGGCCACCATGGCGTTCAGCACGCCCATGGGCATTTGATAGACCGGATGCAGCACGCCATCGATGCGAAAGCGGATAACGCCCTGCTCGCGCCGGGGCTCCAGGTGGATATCGCTGGCACGCTGGTCAAAAGCGTACTGCCACAGCCAGTCCACCACCTTGACCACGCCCTGGTCGTTGGCATCGAGCTGCTTGTTGCTCTTGCCCAGCTCCACCAGTTGCTCGAAGCTGGCGGCGCTGGCCGCACCACCGGCTTTTTCCGCCGCGCGCACGGACTTGGCCAGTGCAAAAAATTCGGCCGTAAAGCGCTTGATATCCAGAGGATTGGCCACCACGCAGCGCACGCTGCGACGCGCCTGGCGCTCCACCTCGGCCACCCAGTCGTCCTGAAAAGGTTCGGCCGTGGCAATCACCACCTCGCTGCCGCTGACCTGCACGGGCAGCACCTTGTGGCGCTCGGCATAGCTGGCGCTCATCACATCGCCCACACGCCCCACATCCACCCGCAGCGGATCGATGCGCAAATAGACCAGCCCGCTGCGCTTGCCCAGGTACTGGGTCAGCTCCTCGATATCCAGGGTTTTGCCGGTCCCGGCATGCACCACGCCCACATTGGCCAGACGCACCAGAGGATGCTGGGCACTTTCAGCCGACGAACAGCGCATGGTGACGCGTTCGGCCTCTTGCGCGGTCACCAGCCCATCTTCCAGCAGCCACTACACCAGAGACCGCCAGTCCAGCTGCCCCACATGGCGCGGGCGCAAGACCGGGGAAGCAGGCAGGTGGGAAGAAGTGGTCATGAACGGCAGTGAAAAAGGGGACGACTAAATATAAGTCAATCCCAGGAGAGCAAGTGGCCCCTGACCTGGCTCAGACGTATTCATCCAGCAGCGACCCCAGGCCGCCGCTTTGAGGCGGGCGCTGAGCCGTGGCGGCTTCCACGGCCTTGGCAGGCGATGGCTGCTTCTGCGCTTGCTGGTTTTGCTGATTTTGCAATGCCTCTATCTGCGACTGCAGCATCTGGATGCGCATCTGCAGCAACTCGGCCTGCTGCTTCTTGGTCTCGGCATCGCCGCTGCCATTGGCGACCTCCTTGAGTTCCCGGGTTGCATCCCTGAGCTGCTTTTGCAGCTGTTGGATGCGAGACGCCGTGTTGCCACTGCCGGAGGCGGAACTGGCAGAAGAGGTGGAGAGTGCGCTGATCGTCATAAGCAGAGTATCGGCATCTGCGGCCCAGACTCAAGCTCCAGGCTCAAGCTCCTGGCACATGCCACAGACTTGGCCTTCAGGCCTTTTTGGCACCCGCACCAGCCGCCTTGGCCGTTTTAGGCTTTGCCGCCTTGGGGCTGGCACCCGCGTCCTTGGCCGGGCCAAACACCTTGGGCCAGCGCCCCGTAGGCAAGTCCCAACGCGCCTGCACCACTTCGCTGGCCGCTTGCAGCGCTGCAGCATCCAGAGCGCGCGGCGTGCGCTGAGCCAGCACCACGGTGTTGCCTTCACGCGTAGGCTTGAAAGCCCAAAGCGCCTCCTCGCCAAAAGCCTGGGCCATCTGCGCCAGGCTTTTGTCAAAGCTCGATGAACGGCCAAACAGGTTGACGGTCATGATGCCGTCTTCCGTCAACAGATTGCGGCAATCGGCATAGAACTCGGCACTATCGAGTACCGGAGCCGCTGCCTCATGGTCGTACAGATCCACGGCCAGCGCATCCACCGTGCCCTGCCACTGAGGCTTTTTGATTTCCTGGGCCGCATCGGCCAGCACCACCTGCAGCGTGCTGCTATCGGGCGGCAGCTTGAACCAGCTGCGGCACACGGCAAGCACCTGCGGATTGATCTCGATGGCCGTGGTCTTCATGCGCAGCTTCTTGTGGCAGAACTTGGTGATGGCCGCAGCCCCCAGCCCCAGCTGCATGGCATGGCGCTGAGTGACGGCAGCCGGCTCGACAAACATCAGCCAGCCCATCATGCGCTGCACATATTCCAGATCGATCTCGAACGGCTGCTTGATGCACATGGAGCCCTGCACCCAGGGCGTTCCCAGATGCAGATAGCGCACCTCGCCGTCGTCGGAGACGCTGACTTCGGGCAGCTCCAACGCGCCGCCGTCACTGTGGGGTTCATGGGCGGGCTTGGCCCCGCCACGGGTTTTACGAATCACGTTTCACACCATAGTCATAGCAGTCCATGGGCCGACAAAGCCTCACGCCAGGACTGCAGTTTTTGATCGAATGACCAGCTCGCATGGGCCGGGCTGCTGGATGGCAGCTTGACCACCTCCAGCCCCTGACCTTGCAGCTGGCGCGCATGTTTGTAGCTTTCGCCGCCGTTGTGCAGCGCCAGCCTCAGCTGAGGACACAGCAGGCGCAAGCCCGCAAAATCATTGACTTCGGCGGCGCGAATGGCGCTGTCCAGACTGCCTGCGCGCTCGCAACTGGCATACACATCCCACAGGCCAAGTCCCCGCGCCAGCAGCCATTCGCAGCGGCCGGCGTAATCCTCGCGTGGCGGCTGGGGATGCTGCGGCCACAAAGCCTGCAGCAACGGCCAGAACTGGTTTTGCGGGTGGGCGTAATACTGCTGCAGCTGCAGCGAGCGCAGGCCCGGGAAGCTGCCCAGCACCAGGGCCTGGGTGCGCCCGTCAGCGACAGGCTCCAGCCCTTGCCAGCGCCTGGGCTCCGGCCCCGAATGATCAGAAAGCATGGTCGCCATTGTCGCCCAAGCCGGCAATTCGCAGCAGGGAGCACGCTCAATACACTATGAATAAATGAGCTGTATGCGCATATCCAGCATACGCTTCAATTAATTTATCCCTGCATCTTGAAAGCCGGCAGTCCCCCCAAGGCCGCCCGTGCATTGGCCGTGCAAGCCTGGGCCAGGGCCTGCACCTCCATGCCGCGCAGCTGCGCCACCTGCTCGGCAATGCGCGGCAGCTCGGCCGGGCTGTTGCGGCCCTGGGCCTGGCCCTGAGCCCGGCTCTCGGCCGTGGTGTAGAGCCAGTGCGGGGGAATGTCGGGCGCGTCGGTTTCCATCACCAGACTGTCTAGCGGTAAACAGGCCGCCAGCTCGCGCAGCTTGAGCGCACGCTCATAAGTCAGCGCGCCACCAAAGCCCAGCTTGAAGCCCAGATCGATAAACGCCTGCGCCTGCTGGGCGCTGCCATTGAAAGCATGGGCAATACCGCCCACCACCGGGTGATGGCGCAAGGTCTTGAGCAAGCGATCGCTGGATTTGCGCACATGCAGGATGACGGGTAGATCCAACTCACGCGCCAACTTGATCTGCTGCTCGTAAAACCAGATCTGCCGCTCGGCATCCAGACCCGGCACAAAAAAATCCAGTCCAATCTCGCCCACCGCCACCAAGTGCGGATCGCTGCGCTGCTGCTGCAGCAATTCGCGCAGGGCCTGAATATCGGCCTCCTTTGCGGCTGGCGTGAACAAAGGATGAATGCCCAGGGCATAGCTGTCGCCATGGCGGTGGGCCAGCGCTATCACCTGCTGCCAATGGCTGCGCTCCACGGCAGGAATCAGCAGATGCGCCACGCCAGCAGCCCGGGCCAGGTCGCGCACGGCATCGCGATCGGCGGCGAACTCCGGCGCATCCAGGTGGCAATGGGTATCTATCCAGACAGACATGCAGTCATCATGCCATCCGCTTAGAGCGGGCCCGTGGAGGGATGACCTCCTACACAGCGTATAGGCGGCAAGCGTTATGCAACGTGAGAGAAAAACTTATACAAAATCAGCATCGTCTGACAAAAAAACATACTGCAACAACTTAATCATTGAGCAACATTTTTGACATTTGCCACAGCGCAACAGGAGCATCTCATGACTGGATTTCTACGAGGTCGTCTTCTGGGCTTGGGCCGCGGTCGACATGCAGCCGACATGGCGGGCAAACTGGCTGCGCTTGATCGGGTGCAGGCCGTGATCGAGTTTGATCTGCAAGGTCATGTGCTGGCGGCCAACCGCAATTTCCTCGACACCATGGGCTACAGCACCGAGCAGATCATCGGCCAGCATCACCGCATGTTTGTGGACGAGGAAACGCGCAACAGTGCCGAATATGCCAATTTCTGGCAACGCCTGGCTGCCGGCGCGCACGACAGCGGCCGCTACCGCCGCACCAACAGCCGAGGCGAAGACGTGTGGCTGCAAGCCAGCTACAACCCCATTCTCGGCAGCCATGGCAAGCCCTTCAAGGTCGTCAAATACGCCACCGACATCACGGAGCAGCAGCACCGCGAAGCCGATGCACGCGGGCAGCTGAACGCCATCTCCAAGGTTCAGGCCACCATAGAGTTCGATCTGAACGGCGTCATCCTCCACGCCAATGATCTGTTTTTGCAGACTCTGGGCTACAGCCTGTCCGAGATCGTGGGCAAACACCACAGCATGTTTGTGCAGCCGTCAGAGCGCAGCAGCGCTGCCTACCAGCAGTTCTGGCAAAAGCTGGGCAGCGGCCACCATGATGCAGGCCAGTATCTGCGCCTGGGGAAAAACGGCAGACAGGTATGGATTGAAGCCAGCTACAACCCGATTCTCGATGCTGACGGTAGACCGTTCAAAGTGGTGAAATTCGCCACCAACATCACCCGCCGCGTAACGGCAGCGCACACGCTGCGTGTGGCGGTGCAGGGTCTGACGGAAAGCGCCAATCAGGCCCGCCAGGCCAATGAGCTGGCGCAAGATGCCCGCCGCGTGGCCGAAGCAGGCGGCCATACCGTGCAGGAAGTGGTGGCCACCATGGAGTCCATCAGCGACAGCTCACGCAAGATCAGCGACATCATAGGCATGATGGATTCCATCGCCTTCCAGACCAATCTGCTGGCCTTGAATGCCGCAGTCGAAGCCGCACGCGCCGGCGAACAGGGACGCGGCTTTGCCGTGGTGGCCAGCGAGGTGCGCCAGTTGGCCCAGCACAGCACGGAGGCGGCCAAGGAGATCAAGCAGCTGATACAGGCTTCGGTCCATCAGGTCACCCAGGGCGTGGCCCAGGTGCGCGATGCGGGATTGACCATGGAGGAAATTGTCAACTCCTCGCGCCAGGTGACGCAGATCATGGGCGAGGTGGTTCAGGCCTCGCTGAGTCAATCGTCCAAGCTGCGCGAGGTGACCGACGATTTAAGCGCGCAGGACGTACACCGCGAGCCAGTCAGTCCAAGCCCTGGCAGCAGCCCCAGGCCATCTTATCTGGGCGGCACGCCTGCGCATCGCCCAGCTAATAGACAACATATCGCTCTCAATACAGAAGCAATCGGCGCTTTCTGAAAAAGGAACTAAGCGTCAAAAGCGCGTAAAAATCAAACAAAAAAGGCGCCAACCGCTCCTGATAAAGAAGCAGTTGGCGCCGACCTAGGCTTTGGTGCGGTACAAAAAGCTTAGGCGAGTTGGCCTCGCACCAGCCGCACCATGCGGTCGCAACGCGCGGCCAGCGATTCATCGTGCGTCACCATCACAAAAGCCGTACCGTGGCTGCGCGCCAGCTCCAGCATCAGGCCGAACACGGTTTCTGCCGTGTTGCGATCCAGATTGCCCGTGGGTTCATCGGCCAGCACACAGGCCGGCCGGGTGACCAGCGCCCGCGCAATCGCCACGCGCTGGCGCTCGCCGCCCGAAAGCTCGGCCGGGCGGTGCAGCACGCGATCCTTCAGGCCCACAGAGCTCAACATCTGTCCGGCGCGCTCCATGCAATCGAGCTTGTCATCGCGGCGAATGCGCAGCGGCATGGCCACGTTTTCCTGCGCCGAGAACTCAGCCAGCAGATGGTGAAACTGGTAGATAAAGCCCAGGTGCTGGTTGCGCAGCGCACCCTGCTTTTGCGGGCTCAGGCGGTGCAGCGGCTGGCCCATCAGCTCAACGCTGCCATTGCTGGGCGCATCCAGCCCACCCAGCAAGTGCAGCAACGTGCTCTTGCCCGAACCCGAGGCCCCCACGATGGCCAGGGTCTCGCCGGCGCGCACTTCCAGGTCCACGCCCTGCAGCACGGCCACATCGAGCTTGCCTTCCACGAATCGCTTGGTCAGGCCCTGTGCCTTGAGCACGGTCTGGCCGGCCGTCAAGCGGGTTGAAACATCATTCATAGCGCAGTGCCTCCGCCGGGTTCACGCGGCTGGCACGCCAGCTGGGATAAATCGTGGCCACAAAAGCCAGTACCAAAGAGATGACGCCAATGGGCACGATGTCCGAGCTTTGCGGCTCGCTGGGCATCTTGCTGATGAGATAAATGTCCTTGGGCAGGAAGTTGGCATGCAGCGCATGCTCGATGGCCGGCACGATCACATCAATGTTGAACGCAATCAGCAAGCCAAGGCCCAGACCGGCCAGCGTGCCAATCACGCCCACCATGGCGCCTTGCACCATGAAGATGCCCATGATGGACGAGGGCGAGGCGCCCAGGGTGCGCAGAATGGCAATGTCGGCCCGCTTGTCCTGCACGCTCATCACCAGCGTGGAGACCAGATTGAAGGCCGCCACAGCCACGATCAGCGTGAGGATGATGAACATCATGCGTTTTTCCAGCTGCACGGCGGCAAACCAGGTCTTGTTCTGCTGCGTCCAATCGCGGATGAAGAGGCTGTCCGTCAAGGTGTTGGCCAGCTCCTGTGCCACACGCGGGGCTTCGTGCAAGTCCTTGAGTTTGAGGCGTATGCCGGTAGGCCCCTCGAGGCGAAACAGGCGCTGCGCATCCTCGTAATGCATCATCACCAGAGCCGAGTCGTACTCATAGTGGCCCGAGTCGAAGGTGCCCGCCACCGTCATCTGCTTCAAGCGCGGCACCACGCCGGCAGGCGTGACCTGGCCGCTGGGTGCAATCATGGTGACCACATCACCTTCGCGCACACCCAGCGAACGGGCTAGCTCCACACCCAGCACCACCTTGAATTCACCGGGCACCAGTTGCTTGAGCACCTCGCCGTTGGCGGCGGCCATATCGGTCACCTCGCCTTCGCGGCTGGGGTCTATGCCGCGCACCAGTGCGCCCTTCATATCCTCACCGCGCGCCAGCAGCGCCTGCGCGGCGACAAAAGGAGCTGCGCCCACCACATCGGGATTGGCCCGCGCCTCGCGCATGGTGCGCTCCACATTGGGCAGGGGCGAGCCCTGGGGCGCAAAGATTTCCACATGGGAAACCACGCTGAGCATGCGATCGCGCACTTCCTTCTGGAAGCCGTTCATCACGCTCAGCACAATGATCAAAGCCGCCACGCCCAGCGCAATGCCAAGCATGGAGACACCCGAGATAAAGGAGATGAAGCCATTGCGACGCGTGGCGCGCCCCGCGCGGGTATAGCGCCAGCCCACGGCCAGTTCGTAGGGAAATTGCATGTTGCACGCATTGTGGCATTGCCTGCAATGTCCTGACGCCGGTCCAGGCCCCAGGGGGTAATTCTTGTGAAACGCTCTATTTCAAGCGCTTTCCCCGGCTGCTGCGAGTTACATGCGGCAAGTCTGCATAGTGTTCCTGCTGCTCCAGTGTCTGCGCATGGGCTTGCAGCCTGGCCAGCATTTCGTCGAACTGCGCCAGCTCCGCATCACTGAGCACAGACACCAGATCCAGATGAATTTTTGCCATCTCCGGCAGGATCAGCGCATACATGCGCCGCCCTTCATCAGTCAGGTAAATGGCAATGCGCCGGCGGTCGCCTGGCAGAGGTTTGCGCTGCACCCAGCCCTTGTCCTCCAGCCCGCCCAGAGCGCGTGAGGTACGAACCCGGTCCAGCAAAGCTCTTTCGGCCAGCTCCGATGAAAGCAGACCTTCGTTCATGGCCACCGTCGCCATTACGCCCCATTCGCGGCGCGTCAGGCCAAAGCGTGCCTCGCACATGCGCATGGCCACGCCACCAGCCGCGCCAAAAAAGCGGTTGATGCGAAACAGCAGCATCTGGTGAATGGTTGTCGGCGGTGATCGGGTATTCACGGAGATGAGTTGATTTGGTCAATTGATGCCCGGACTTCTACAGTGGGCGCTCCTGATTGGAGACACCAAGAACACCGCTTGGCATGGATCTGGATTTTCTCAAAGCCAGGGTGTTCTCACAGAGAAGAAAGTTTGTAGCCATGTTTTCTGCGTTGATTGCACCCCGCCGCCATCTTCTTCATACCAGCTTGGCCCTGCTGCTGGGCAGCGCTGGTATCGCCGCTCACGCCCAGGCTGGCAGTGATGCCAGTGCAGCCAGCTGGCCCAGCAAGCCCGTGCGCATGGTGGTTGCGTTCTCACCCGCAGGCGCAGCCGACATTCTGGCGCGCAGCCTGGGCGAGGTGCTGCAACGCGAACTCAAGCAGCCTTTCGTGGTGGACAACCGGCCTGGTGCCGGCGGCAATATCGGCACGGACAACGCGGCCAAAGCGCCGGCAGACGGCTACACGGTACTGGTCGGAATTGATACCACCTTCACCGTAAACCCCTTCATCTACAAAAGCATGCCATTCAAGAACAGCGACTTGAGAGCCGTCATGCTGATTGCCTCGCAAGGCATGATGGTGGCCGTGAACCCCAAGACCGGCATGAAGACACTGGAGCAGTTCATTGATCGCGGCAAAAAAGAGGGGCTCACCCTGAGCTCCGCCGGCTATGGAACCCCAGGCCATCTGGCCTCGGCCATTCTCACGCATGAGACAGCAGCCAAGGTCAGTCACGTACCCTACAAAGGCAATGCACCTGCCAGCACCGCCATCATTTCAGGCGAGGTGGATGGCGGCATCATCAGCTCCTCTGCCCTATTGGGCCAGGTGGCGGCAGGCAAGGTCACCCCGCTGGCGGTGACCACGACCAAGCGCAACCCGCTGGTGCCCAATGTGCCTACCGTGGCGGAGTTGGGCCACAAGAATCTGGAGCAGGAAGTGCTGTTTGCCTTGTGGGTGCCGGCCGCCACGCCCGAGCCCTTGGTGCTCAAGATTCAGAGCGCGCTGGAAAAAGCCATGAAAGACACCCAGCTGCGCGAGCGCATGCGCAGCAACGACCTGGTCTACGAAGGCCTGACAGGAGAGCTTGCTGCCAAGCGCCTGCAGACCACGACCGAACGCTACAAGAGCGTGATCCAGGCCACCGGCATGAAGATGGAATGAGTCTGACCTTCGACTCTTTTGACTGCCAAAAATTGACAAGCAACACATGAACCGCCCCAACATCATCTTTATCGTGGCCGACGACCTGGGCTATGCCGACCTGGGCTGCTACGGCGGGCGTGACGCCGACTTTGGCGCGGTCTCGCCCGTGCTCGACTCCCTGGCCCAGAACGGCCTCAAGCTCACCCAGGGCTATGCCAATTCGCCCGTGTGCTCGCCCACCCGCTTTGCACTGGCCACGGCCCGCTACCAGTACCGCCTGCGCGGCGCGGCCGAGGAGCCCATCAACAGCAAGACGCGCGGCACGCCCCTGGGCGCCAAGCTGGGCCTGCCGCCCGAAATTCCCACCGTGCCATCCCTGCTGAAAGACGCGGGCTACCACACGGCGCTGATAGGCAAATGGCATCTGGGCTACCCGCCCCATTTCGGCCCGCTGCGCTCGGGCTATGAGGAGTACTTCGGCCCTATGTCGGGCGGCGTGGACTACTTCACCCACCTGAGCTCCTCCGGCCAGCATGATCTGTGGGTGGGCGAGGAAGAGCACCACGACGAAGGCTATCTGACCGATCTGCTGTCCCAGCGCAGCGTGGACTATGTCAACCGCATGAGCGAAGGCGATACGCCTTTTTTCCTGAGCCTGCACTACACCGCCCCGCACTGGCCCTGGGAGACACGCGACGACCGCGAAACCGCCGAGCAACTGGGCGCGGGCATTGCCCATCTAGCGGGCGGCAACATCCACCAGTACCGCCGCATGATTCATCACATGGATGAAGGCATAGGCTGGATTGTCGATGCGCTGCGCAAGAACGGCCAGCTGGACAACACCCTCATCATCTTCACCAGCGACAACGGCGGCGAGCGCTTCTCGGACAGCTGGCCTCTGGTGGGCGGCAAGATGGACCTGACCGAAGGCGGCATTCGCGTGCCATGGATTGCCCACTGGCCCGCCGTGATTGCACCCGCACGCACCAGCACCCAGCAATGCATGAGCATGGACTGGTCTGCCACCGTGCTCGATGCCGCTGGCGTGGCCGCAACCCCCGACTACCCGCTTGATGGCGTCTCCCTCCTACCCGTGCTGCAGGGCGAGGGCGCGGAATTTGGCCGCCCGCTGTACTGGCGCATGCTTTACCGCGGCCAACGCGCCTTGCGCGAGGGCGACTGGAAATATCTGCGCGTGGAAGACAACGAATACCTGTTCAACATTGCCAGCGACGAACGCGAGCGCGCCAACCAGGCGGGCCTGCAACCCGAGCGCCTGCAGGCCATGCGCGCTAGTTGGGAAGCCTGGAACGCCAGCATGCCGGCCATTGCCGACGACGCCAGCTACAGCCTGGTCTATACCAGCAAAAACATGCCATCGCGCTGAGCATCACACAGATCCAAGCTGCTGCAACACATTCAAGGGATTGAAGCCAAAACAGGCTCAAGCCCTTTATTCATGAGCGTCAAAAGCTATACATTCAATAGCAATACACCCTGCCACCGACCTGTGTGCCACGCATGCCCGACAATAGCGGCCATGTCTTTGACCGCGCCTTTGATTCCGGCAGCCCAGGCTGCCGGTGCCACGCAAATCATCATCGCCTACGCCAGCGGCCCCGCCACCGCTGCCGCTTGGGACGATTTGCAACTGCCCAACCTGCAGGCCGTGCTGGCCCGGATGTCGCCCGACACGGCGATCTCCGGCGATGAACTCGATTTCTCCCCCCCGCATGAACGCATGCTGGCGCGCAGCCTGCAACTGCCCGAAGCCCCCGGCCTGATTGCCTGGGCGGCGCTGGCGGCCCGGCAAACAGAGCAGGCCTGCGCCTTCATCACGCCCTGTCACTGGCATATCGGTGCGGATCAGGTGGTGCAAAGCGATCCGGCGGCAGCGCCACTGGGTGAAGAAGAATCGCGCCAGTTGCTGGCCCTGATTTCGCCCTGGTTTGCCGACGACGGCATTGCCATCGACTATCTGCAACCCGATCTCTGGCTGGCGCGCGGCGCGGCCTTCGAGCAACTGGCCACCGCCAGCCTGGACCGTGTGCAAAACCGCGATGTGCGCCCCTGGTTTCCCGATGCCAAGCAGGGCGCCGTGATCCAGCGCCTGCAAAGCGAGCTGCAGATGCTGCTCTACACCCATGTATTCAACGACCAGCGCGCTGAGCGCGGCCTGCAACCCATCAACTCCTTCTGGGTGCATGGTGCGGGCCGCCTGACCCAGCTGCCGCAGCCTGACACCGCTGCCGCCTGCGTAAATGATTTGCGCGTCCCGGCCCTGCAAGGTGATGTGCAGAGCTGGCGCCAGGCCTGGCAGCAGCTCGATGGCAGCTTGATGGCCCAGCTTGAGCAGCGCCTGGCCCAGGGCGAGGACATCCGCCTGACCTTGTGCGGCGAGCGCAATGCCGTGACCTGGCGCCCGGCCAAACCAGGTCTCCTGGACAAGATCAAGGGCATTTTTGGTGCGAAGCCCTTGCCAAATCTGCGTGAAATGCTATGAAAAATTCCCCCCACGCTCTCTCGCTTCGCGTAGTTCGCTGCCCCCTAAAGGGGCCGCATTTTCATCTTGGGGCGGCCCGACGATGAAAATCATTCCCCGCCAGATTCCTGCCGACAGCGTTTCGACCCTGCTCAAGGCCAATGTCCATCCGCTGCTAGCTCAGCTTTATGCGGCACGCGGCGTGTGCTCGGCCGATGAGCTGGACGACGCTCCGGCCAGACTGCTGGCACCTTCCGGCCTGCGCGGCATTGATTACGCCGTGCAACTGCTGGCCGATGCCATAGCGCAGCAAAAGCGCCTATGCATCGTGGCCGATTACGACTGCGACGGCGCCACAGCCTGCGCGGTGGGCGTGCGCGGCCTGCGCTTGCTGGGCGCGGCCCATGTCGACTATCTGGTGCCCGACCGCGTGGTGGACGGCTACGGCCTCACGGCGCCCATCTCGCGCCGCGTCAAGGAAACCGGTGCCGACATGCTGATCACCGTGGACAACGGCATTGCCAGCGTGGAGGGCGTGGCCGTGGCCAAGGAGCTGGGCCTGTCCGTGCTCGTCACCGATCACCATCTGCCCGGCGACCACCTGCCGCTGGCCGACGCCATCGTCAACCCCAACCAGCCCGGCTGCGAGTTCGAGAGCAAGTCAATGGCCGGCGTGGGCGTGATGTTCTATGTGCTGCTGGCCCTGCGCACCGAGCTGCGCAATCGCGGCCGCTTTGACCGCCACAACCAGCCACGGTTGGAAGTCCTGCTGCCTCTGGTCGCCCTGGGCACGGTGGCCGATGTGGTCAAGCTCGATGCCAACAATCGCCGTCTGGTGGCGCTGGGCCTCAAGCAGATTCGCAAAGGCCAGATGCAACCGGGCATACGCGCGCTGTTTGACGCCGCCGGCCGCCGCCTTGACATGGCCACCACCTTTGACTTCGGCTTTGCCCTGGGCCCGCGCATCAACGCCGCCGGGCGCCTGGCCGATATGACGATTGGCATTGAATGCCTGACCACCGAGGACGCAGGCCGCGCCGAGAATCTGGCGCGCATGCTGGACAGCATCAACCGCGAGCGACGCGAGATTGAGGTCGGCATGCGTGAGCATGCTTTTCTGATGGCCGAAGGCCTGTGCGAAGACGGCATGACGCCGCCGGCCGCCATCAGCGTGTTCGACCCCGACTTTCACGAAGGCGTGGTCGGCATCGTGGCCTCGCGCATCAAGGACAAGCTGCATCGCCCCACTTTCGTGTTTGCTGCCAGCGGCGCACCCGGCAAGGAGCATGAACTCAAGGGCTCGGGCCGCAGCATTCCCGGCTTTCACCTGCGCGATGCGCTGGATCTGGTCAGCAAGCGCCACCCCGGTCTGCTGCTGCGCTTTGGCGGCCACGCCATGGCGGCGGGTTGCACGCTTGAAGAAGCGCGCTTTGACGAGTTCGAGCAAGCCCTGGCCCAGGTAGCCCAGGAATGGCTGGATGCCGCCACACTCACGCGCCGCATGGAAACCGACGGCCCGCTGTCGCCCCAGTGGCTGGATACGGCGCTGATCGACCAGCTGCAACTGGCCGTCTGGGGTCAGGGCTTTGCCGCACCCACCTTCAGCGAGGAACTGGAAGTGATGTCTCAGCGCCTGGTGGGTGAGAAACACCTGAAGCTTGAGCTGCTGCACCACGGCTCCAAGATTGACGGCATCTGGTTCAACCACACCGATCCACTGCCCAGCCGCATGACGCTGGCCTACCGCCTCGACATCAACGAATGGCGCGGCGAGCGCAAAGTGCAGTTCCTGATCGAAGCCGCTCAAGGCTTTGAAGGCGGCGCGGGCAATATGGGACTTTGATCCAATCCTTTTGCCGGCTTTGTCCCCCAAGCCCTGAGCGCTATCCATTTCAAAGGATCGCCCCTCATCTGACATCCGATGAGGGGTGATGCTTTGCCAGCTGCTCTTGAGCAGCAAAGGCTTAAAAGGTTTCCCAGTCGTCGTCAGAACCCGCCGTTTTGGCCAGCACAGGTTTGGCTGCAGGTTTGGCAGCGGGCACGGCCGGGGTCTGGGCCGCAGCTTTAACCGGTGCAGCCACCTTGAGAGCGGCAGCAGGCTTGGCAAACACGGGCTTGGCTACAGCAGGTCTTGCGGCGGCAGCCACGGGCGCGGAAGGACGCAAAGCATAGCTGTCCTGGCCCAGCTTGAAGGTGGAAACCACCTCCGACAGACGCTGCGCCTGTTCCTGCATGGACAGGGCCGCTGCACTGGATTCCTCCACCAGGGCCGCATTCTGCTGCGTCATCTGGTCCAGATTGCTCACCGCCTGATTGACCTGATTGATGCCATCGCGCTGCTCGGTGGAAGAGGCCGTGATCTCACCGATCAGGTCGCTGACGCGGCGCACGCTGGAGACTATGTCTTCCATGCTCTTGCCCGCCAGCTCCACCTGCTGCGAGCCGGACTGCACGTTGTCCACGCTTGCGGTGATCAGCTGCTTGATTTCCTTGGCCGCTTCGGCGCTGCGCTGGGCCAGATTGCGCACCTCGCTGGCCACCACGGCAAAGCCACGGCCTTGCTCGCCTGCACGGGCCGCTTCCACGGCGGCGTTCAGCGCCAGGATATTGGTCTGAAAGGCAATCGAGTCGATCACGCCGATGATGTCGGCAATCTTGCGGCTGCTGTCGGTGATCTGCTGCATGCTGTTCACCACCTGCTGCACCACCTGACCGCCCTGCTCGGCCGCTTGTGCAGCCGTTGCCGCCAGCTGATTGGCCTGACGGGCCGTGTCAGCCGACTGGGTGACGGTGGCAGTCAGCTCTTCCATGCTGGCTGCGGTCTCTTCCAGATTGGCGGCGGTCTGCTCGGTACGGGCCGACAGATCCTGATTGCCGGTAGCAATCTGCCCCGAGGCGGAGGAAACCGACTCCACCCCCGAACGCACCTCACCGACTACGGCGCGCAGACGCTGAGCCATGATAGAGAGCGATCGCAGCAGGTGGCCCAGCTCATCCTGGCGCTCCTCGTGCGCATCAACCGAGAGGTCGCCGCTGGCAATTGCGCCGGCCAGATCCGCCGCACGCTGCAGCGGCTGCGTAATGGAACGCACCATTACCATGGCACAAGTCATGGCCAGAAAAATCAACGCCAAGGCCAAGCCGACACCGATCCAATTGGCAGTGTTGCGTTGTTCAGCGCCGTGGATCTTGGCTTTGTCGCGCACATGCTCCTGCCGCTGCACAAATTTTTCCAACAACTCCATGTACTGAGCTACAGCAGGACGTAGTTTGTTGGTGACGATCTGCCGTGCACTCTCCACATCAGCCGCAGTGCGCGCCTCATTGAGGTGTTGCATCACCTGCTTGCGATGGGCCTCGATGTTGTCAAGCATCTGCTTACCTTCATCGGAAACAACCACGGCCGTCACATTTCTCTGCATCTCGGTGCTGTCTGTTGCGCCCGTTTGCACCAGTTGCTGTAATTGCGCCTTCAATGTCTCATCACTGGAGATCGCCGCCACCAGAGCGCGCTCGACGCGCAACTCCGTCATGCTTTTCCAGCGCAACGCCAAAACAATGCGTTCTTCATTGAACTGGACATCCTGGGCTACATCAGCATCAACCTTGCTCACATACAACAACAGGCCGATACCCAGAGCCAACATCGCCAGCATCAAACCCAAAATAATCGACCAAAGTTTGCGCCCCATGCGCACATTGTTGAGATGCATCACCATTTCCAGAAAATCAGAGACTGGCCATCAACACAGATTTATGTTGCAGCGCAACATAATGTAACTTTTAATTACGAAATTAGCTACATCTGTCTGCTTTTCCAAGCGATACATCGTCTCCAGTTCAGGCTGAATTCCCCTCGCCACATACGCAAGATGCTATGAGTTCAGGAGTTCCAAATGGACATACCCTTTCTCGCCCGAGCTAGACGCGCGCCCAGCTGCCATCGCCGATATCGGCCATCAACTTGGCCTCGCCGACCTTCATCAACGGGGCTGAAATGCTTTTGGTGGCCTGCGCAACAGATATCTGCACGGGGACTCGATTGGAGGCCCTCATGACACGGCTGCTGGGCATGGTCTCTTGTCCAAGCTTGAACACCGACACCACTTGCGACAAACGCTGTGCCTGTTCCTGCATGGACAGGGCCGCTGCACTGGATTCCTCCACCAGGGCCGCATTCTGCTGCGTCATCTGGTCCAGATTACTCACCGCCTGATTGACCTGGTTGATGCCATCGCGCTGCTCGGTAGACGAGGCCGTGATCTCACCAATCAGGTCACTGACGCGGCGCACGCTGGAGACTATGTCTTCCATGCTCTTGCCCGCCAGCTCCACCTGCTGCGAGCCGGACTGCACGTTGTCCACGCTCGCGGTGATCAGCTGCTTGATTTCCTTGGCCGCATCGGCGCTGCGCTGGGCCAGGTTACGCACCTCGCTGGCCACCACGGCAAAGCCACGGCCTTGCTCGCCTGCACGGGCCGCTTCCACGGCGGCGTTCAGCGCCAGGATATTGGTCTGAAAGGCAATCGAGTCGATCACGCCGATGATGTCGGCAATCTTGCGGCTGCTGTCGGTGATCTGCTGCATGCTGTTCACCACTTGCTGCACCACCTGGCCGCCCTGCTCGGCCGCTTGCGCGGCCGTTGCCGCCAGCTGGTTGGCCTGACGGGCCGTGTCGGCAGACTGACTGACTGTTGCCGTCAGCTCTTCCATGCTGGCTGCAGTCTCTTCCAGGTTGGCGGCGGTCTGCTCGGTGCGGGCCGACAGGTCCTGGTTGCCGGTGGCAATCTGCCCCGATGCGGAGGAAACCGACTCCACCCCAGAGCGCACCTGGCCGACCACCGAGCGCAAGCGTGCGGTCATCGCATTCAGCGAACTGAGCAAATGCCCTAGCTCGTCATGGCGCTCATGCTGTACCGAGGCGCTCAGATCTCCGCCGGAGATGGCATCGGCCAGTTCCACAGCCTGCTGCAGCGGGCGGGCAATGGAACGCATGATGAACACGCCCGTCACCAGGCCCAACAAGATGATGAAAGCACAAATAATGCCGCTGATCAGATGGGCACGCTGGCGCAAAGTCTCGCCCTGGACCAGGGCCTGCTGCCGGTAGCGCTCCTGCAACTGCACATAAGCGTCCAACGCGGCATAGTACTTCTGACCCGCAGGATTGAGTTCGCTGGCAATCAGTTGCTCCGAACGCTCGAACTCATGGGCGCGACGCGCCTGATCAAGCACCTTGTTGATGGAAAACAACTTGTCGCGGTGGGCCGAGACTTCATCCAGCATCTTCTTCGCTTCGTCCGTGGTAGCGCCTGCTACCACCTTGTCGCGCAAGGCATTAATGGAGGCAATCAATGGCGCCAGCAGCTTGTGCTGTGCGGCTATCAGATTGTCATCCGTGGAGTTGGCCGCAGCCGCAAAGCGGTCCATGCTCATTTCGGTCAACTGGCGCCATTCGCGCGCCTGCGCTGCCCCGACCTGCGCCCTCACCACATCGGCCAGGATGGCCTGATTGACCCGATTGGAATACGTCAGGCTACCCACTGTCACCAGCAACATGCCTCCCAGAAGACCGATCACCAGGGCCCATAGTTTTTGGGCAACGGTGAATTGAAACCACTTCATGAACAAACCCATCTGCAAAGCGCGACCGACAGACCAAGGACACCGCCACACCAGAGCTCATGGCTGCGCAGCAGCCCAACAGCAGACGAAAACGCAGCCCTCACCTTCACAGATTGGTTTTACACAAATCTGTAATTAAATATTAATAATTGTTACAAGAATTTTGCAACCCACATATGGAGCAGTCTTGTCAGGAGTTACCCCCGGCTGCGTTTTGGGCCATGGCTTCCTGAATCCCGGCTTTCAGCCCTGAAGGGATTCAACGCAAAGCAAGCATTCACAGCATAGAAAATCTCAAGCTATTTGCAATCAAGGGCTTGGCTGGCATGCGCAATTGGCTATCAAAATAAACAAAAAGCCCACGCTCCTCAAACAGAAGAGCGCGGGCTTTTTTAGAGAAAGAGTGGCTTAAAAGGTTTCCCAGTCGTCGTCAGATTCAGCCGTTTTGGCCAGCACAGGTTTGGCGGCAGGCTTGGCAACAGGCACAGCCCGAGTCTGGGCCGCAGCTTTAACCGGTGCCGCCACCTTGAGAGCGGCAGCAGGCTTGGCAAACACGGGCTTGGTCATGGCAGGTCTTGCGGCGGCAGCCGCGGGCGCGGAGGGGCGCAAAGCATAGCTGTCCTGACCCAGCTTGAAGGTGGAAACCACCTCCGACAGACGCTGCGCCTGTTCCTGCATGGACAGGGCAGCTGCACTGGATTCCTCCACCAGGGCCGCATTCTGCTGCGTCATCTGGTCCAGATTGCTCACCGCCTGATTGACCTGATTGATGCCATCGCGCTGCTCGGTGGAAGAGGCCGTGATCTCACCGATCAGATCGCTGACGCGGCGCACGCTGGAGACTATGTCTTCCATGCTCTTGCCCGCCAGCTCCACCTGCTGCGAGCCGGACTGCACGTTGTCCACGCTTGCGGTGATCAGCTGCTTGATTTCCTTGGCCGCTTCAGCACTGCGCTGGGCCAGATTGCGCACCTCGCTGGCCACCACGGCAAAGCCACGGCCTTGCTCGCCGGCACGGGCCGCTTCCACGGCGGCGTTCAGCGCCAGGATATTGGTCTGAAAGGCAATCGAGTCGATCACGCCGATGATGTCTGCAATCTTGCGGCTGCTGTCGGTGATCTGCTGCATGCTGTTCACCACCTGCCGCACCACCTGGCCGCCCTGCTCGGCCGCTTGTGCAGCCGTTGCCGCCAGCTGATTGGCCTGGCGGGCCGTATCGGCCGACTGGGTGACAGTGGCCGTCAGCTCTTCCATGCTGGCTGCAGTCTCTTCCAGATTGGCGGCGGTCTGCTCGGTGCGGGCCGACAGATCCTGGTTGCCGGTGGCAATCTGCCCCGAGGCGGAGGAAACCGACTCCACCCCCGAGCGCACCTGGCCGACCACTGAACGCAAACGCTGGGTCATCGTATTGAGCGACTGCAGCAATCGCCCCAGCTCGTCATGGCGGTTGTTGGTGACCGAGGCAGTCAAGTCGCCAGCGGCAATCGAGTCTGCCAGTGCTACGGCTTCGCTCAACGGACGGGTGATAGAGCGCATGATGACCCCGCCCGTGAACAGCCCCAGCAGCACGATCACGCCACACACCATGGCAATCACCAGATAGGCACTGCTACGAGCACTCTGGCCCTGAGCCACGGCCTGGGCCCGGCGCTCGTCCTGCAGACGCACAAAACCTTGCTGCGCAGCAATATAGGATTTAGCCTCCGGCCGCAGCTGCTTTTCCACAATATCGAACGCCGTCGCGAAATCATTGTTGATGCGGGCCTGCTGCACGGCGGTATTGGCCGCCAGCGTCTTGCGACGGTGCTCGGCAATAACTTCCAGTGCTTTGCGCGAGGCGTCATCTTGAGCTCCGTCGACCAGCTGCTTTTGCAGCTCGGTGATGCGGGCAATGCCTTCGGTCATCAGCTTGCGCTGCTGCTCGACCAAATTTTCTTCGGAGGAAATCGCTGCCACGATGGAGCGATCCACGCTCAGCTGCGTCGAGGCCATCCATTCGCTGGCCAGATTGGCCGCTGTCTGCGTGCGATTGACCTGCTCTGCGATCTCCGCATTGACCTGGTGCAGATACGCCAGACTCCCTGCGGTGACCAGCAGCAAACCTGCCAGCAAACCCGCCACCAGAGCCCAAAGTTTCTGGGATACCGTGAACTGATTGAACTTCATGAAATTACCTGTTTCCTGACCGCCGCCCCGCGCCAAGCCTTGCAGGCATGGCCCGTATTCACGCGTTTCGGCATCCTAGTAGAAATATTAACTATTGTTACACCTACCAACAACACGGCGTGCCATCAAGGGTTGCCCCCAGCCCTCGCAAACTACGGCGCAAAGCACTGCGCCCTACAATGGGCCTGTGCCAAAAACCTACTTGAACGCTGATCTGCACAGCCATTCCGTCGTGTCAGACGGCACCTTGACCCCCGAACAACTGGCCCAGCGCGCCGCCAGCAAAGGGGTAGAGCTATGGGCGCTGACGGATCACGACGAGGTGGGCGGCCAGCATCGCGCCGCAGCTGCGGCCCACGCCTGCGGCATGGACTATCTGACGGGCGTGGAAATTTCAGTCACTTTTGCCGGCGCCACGGTGCACATCGTGGGCCTGGGCTTTGATGCCGACGATGCGCAACTGAGCCAGGGCTTGTACGACACCCGTAACGGCCGCGAGCCTCGTGCCAGGGAAATGGCGCAGCAACTGGAAGCCGCAGGCATTCCAGGCAGCTTTGAAGGGGCGCTGCGCTTTGCGGGCAATCCCGAGCTGATTTCGCGCACCCACTTTGCCCGCTTTCTGGTGGAGACCGGCGTCTGCTCCGATACCTATGAGGTGTTTCGCAAGTACCTGACCGAAGGCCGGCCCGGCTATGTGCCCCACACCTGGTCGCGTCTGCGCGATGCCGTGCGCTGGATTGTGGACGCGGGCGGCGTAGCCGTGATTGCCCACCCGGCGCGCTACAACTTCACGGCCAATGAGGAATACGCGCTGTTCACCGAATTCAAACACCACGGCGGCACAGGCGTGGAGGTAGTGACCGGCAGCCACCGCCCGCACGAGTATGCAATCTACGCCGATATGGCCAAGGAGTTTGGGCTGGCCGCATCGCGCGGCAGCGATTTTCACAGTCCAGAGGAGTCGCATACCGACCTGGGCGATCTGCCTCCTCTGCCAAGCCAGCTCACGCCGGTTTGGGAGCTGCTGCATGAGCGCATTCAACGCGCGCAATAAGCAAGATTCAACGCGCCCGACAAGATATCTGCATCGAGAGGCTGTTTATGACCATACGCTTTGAAGTCTATCCCGCGAACCCGCAGCCCCGCATCATCAAACAGGCTGCCGACATGCTGCGCAAGGGTGCCATTCTTGCCGTCCCCACGGACTCCAGCTATGCCCTGGTCTGCCACCTCGACGACAAGAATGCCGTAGACCGCATGCGCCGCATTCGCCAGATCAATGACAAGCACCACCTGACGCTGCTGTGCCGCGACCTGTCCGAGCTGTCCAACTATGCCCGCGTGGACAACCGCCAATACCGTTTGCTCAAGCTGGCCACGCCCGGCCCCTACACTTTTATTCTGGAAGCCAGCAAGGAAGTGCCCAAGCGCCTGAGCCACCCCTCGCGCAAGACCATAGGCCTGCGCGTGCCCGACCGCAAAGGCCTGCAACTGCTGCTCGAAGAGCTGGGCGAACCGCTGCTGGCCACCACGCTGATAGCGCCCGGCGAAACCGAGCCACTCAATGATGCGGACTCCATCCTCGAACGCTTTCCGCACGAGCTGGATGCGGTGGTCGATTCAGGAGGCTGCCCGCAAGAACCCACCACGGTGCTGGATCTCACGCCCATGGCCATGAACAATCCACCCACGGTGGTGCGCCAGGGTGGCGGCCCTCTGGAAGCGATTGGTTTGCAGGCGGTTTAAACCGCTGCGGCAATGAAAAAAGAGGCGCTTGGCCTCTTTTTTTCATTCAAATTTAATAGCTTAAAGCGCTTCTACTATATGTTCATTAAGCGCTTTACAGTTTGAAATCAAGCTTCTTCGTACTCCAGCACTTTCTGGCTGGCTCGCGCCGATGGCCGCACACCCATGGCGCGCGGTGCGGCGACGCCAGTCATAAAAGCTGCCGGGCGCTGCCAGGCGACTTGCGCAGCATCTTCCTCATCCAGTTTGAAAGCGCCCACCGCCTGCTGCAAATCCTGGGTGCGAGCATTCAAGGCCGCAGCCGCCTGCGTGGCCTGCTGTACCAGCACGGCGTTTTCCTGGTTGGTGCTGTCCATGTGCGCCACAGCAGTATTTACATGGGCAATGCCCTCGCTTTGCTCCTGCAAGGCATGGGAGATCTCGCCCAGCAGACCGCTGACCTGGTCCACGGCCTGCATGATGTCATTCATGGTGCTGCCGGCCTGGCCCACCAGGCCTGCACCGCTTTCCACCTGGCTCACGCTGGCAGTAATCAGCTCCTTGATCTGCTTGGCCGCATCAGCGCTGCGCTGCGCCAGGGAGCGCACCTCGCTAGCCACCACGGCAAAACCTCGGCCCTGCTCACCCGCGCGAGCCGCTTCCACCGCGGCATTGAGGGCCAGGATATTGGTCTGAAAGGCAATGCCTTCAATCACCTGAATGATGTCCACAATCTTGCGCGAGCTGCCGCTGATGGCATCCATGGTGTGCACCACTTGGCCCACCACGGTACCGCCCCGCTCGGCCGTGGCCGATGCATTGACCGCCAAGGAACTGGCCGAGCGCGCCCGGTCTGCATTCTGGCGCACGGTGGCCGTCAACTGCTCCATGCTGGCAGCCGTCTCGGTCAGTGCACTGACCTGGGTTTCGGTTCGGCTGGAGAGATTGGTATTGCCCGCATCAATTTCGCCCGCGCTGACACTGATGGAATCGGTGGACTGTTTGATATCGCCCACCAGCTCGGTCAACGTGTCTTCCATGGTACCCAGCGCGGTGAGCAAACGGCCAAAGTCGCCCTGGATATCGGATGAGAACTCCTGGCTCAAATCACCGGCGGCCACCGTCTCGGCAATCAAAATGGCTTGCTGCAGCGGCTCCACAATGCCGCGACGCAGGCTGAACCATGCCAGCGCGCACACGGCGCAAACCAGGCCGCCCAGGCCCAGCACCCAATACCTGGCGCTCTCCACGTCGGCGAGCAGATCCTTGATTTCGGCGGGCTGCAACTTGCCTGTCTGCAGGCTCTGACTCACATGCCCCAGGGCGCTGAAACCGATAGCTACCAGCAACACCATCAGCATGCTGATGATGCCAAACACAATCACCAGCCGCACGCTGATGCGCAGTCTTGCAAAAATTCCCACGATTGATTCCTTGCCTCATTTTCGGAGAATGAAACAGCCACTTGCGGTTCCAACTCTTTATCAACGTTGCATTTTGCTACATTCCAGGAGGGCCGCAAGCCAGTGCAAACCTGCAGCAAGCCAGCCTGGCCTCACGACAAAGGCTGGCGTCTGAGACAATCGAGCCGTGCAAATCTCCGAACTCATCCAAACCGTACTGATCTACGCACTTCCCGTGCTGTTCGCCATCACCATCCATGAGGCGGCGCACGGCTACGCGGCGCGTCATTTTGGCGACAACACGGCCGCCATGATGGGGCGCATCACGCTCAATCCCATCAAACACATAGATCCTGTGGGCACCATCCTGATGCCTCTGGTGCTGTACTTCGCCACCTCGGGCGCTTTTCTTTTCGGCTATGCCAAGCCCGTGCCTGTGCGTTTTGACCATTTGCGTCATCCCAAGCGCGACATGATCTGGGTCGCCCTGGCGGGCCCGGCCTCCAATTTTGTGCAAGCTATCCTCTGGGCCGCGCTGCTGCTGGTACTGCTTGGGGCGGGCGTGAACGAGCGCTTTTTCATCGCCATGTGTCGCGCAGGCATCATGGTCAACCTGGTGATGTGGGCCTTCAATCTGTTCCCCGTGCCGCCGCTCGATGGCGGCCGCATCCTAGTCGGCCTGCTGCCCTGGAAGCAGGCGCAATGGGTGGCCCGCATCGAGCCCTATGGTTTTTTCATCGTCATGGCACTGGTGATTGCTGGCGTGATCGGCAGCGTGTGGCTGAGCCCGCTGATGAGTCTGGGCCTGTCCGCCATCGACCTGATCCTCTACCCCTTGATGACCTTGCTGCGCTGAAGCACCAAGATCTTGAACTTCGATTCTTCGCTATCTCCGTTATGAGCAATACCCGTTTTCTGACCGGCATCACCCCCAGCGGAACGCCCCATCTGGGCAACTACGCAGGCATGATGCGCCCCGCCATCGATGCCAGCCGCGCCAAGAATGTCGAGAATTTCTACTTTCTGGCCGACTACCACGCCCTCATCAAATGCCAGGACCCCGAGCGCATCCAGCGCTCCACCATCGAGATCGCCGCCAGCTGGCTGGCTGCGGGTCTGGATCCCGAGCATGTGACCTTTTACCGCCAGTCCGATATTCCCGAGATTCCCGAGCTGACCTGGTTTCTCACCTGCGTGACCGGTAAAGGCCTGCTCAACCGCGCCCACGCCTACAAGGCATCGGTGGACAAGAACCATGCCGCAGGCGTGGATGCCGATGACGGCGTGACCGCAGGCCTGTTCATGTACCCCGTGCTCATGGGTGCCGACATCCTGGCCTTCAACGCCCACAAGGTTCCCGTGGGCCGCGATCAGGTGCAGCATCTGGAGATGGCGCGCGACATGGCTTCGAGCTTCAACCACATCTATGGCGGCGAGTATTTCGCTCTGCCCGAGGCCGTGGTGGAGGAAAGCGTGGCCACGCTGCCGGGTCTGGACGGCCGCAAGATGAGCAAAAGCTACAACAACACGATTCCCTTGTTTGCTCCGCGCGAACAGCTGAAAAAGCTCATCAACAGCATCACCACCGATTCGCGCGCTCCTGGCGAAGCCAAGGAAACCGAAGGCTCGGCCCTGTTCCAGATCTACCAGGCTTTTGCCAGCGCCGAGGAAACCGAAGCCTTGCGCCAGCAATATGCGGCGGGCATTGCCTGGGGTGACGCCAAACAGATGCTGTTCGAGCGCATAGACCGCGAAATCGCCCCCATGCGCGAGCGCTACGAATACCTGATCGCCCATCCAGCCGAGCTGGAGGCGATTTTGCAGGCCGGCGCCGTCAAGGCCCGCAAGCTGGCAACGCCGCTGCTGGCCGAGCTGCGTTCTGCCGTGGGCCTGCGCAATCTGGCCGCCACCGTCAAGAAAGCGGCCAAGGCCGGCAAAGCCGCCCTGCCCCAGTTCAAGCAGTACCGCGAATCGGATGGACAGTTCTACTTCAAGCTGGTGGCCGCCGATGGCAAGCTGCTGCTGCAAAGCCTGGGTTTTGCAGCACCCAAGGAAGCCGGCCAGAGCATTGCGCAGTTGCAGCGCGAAGGCGCACAGGCTTTGAACGCTCTGCAAAGTCGGCTGCAGATAGTGGACGGCGTGGAAACCAATCAAGTGCTGCAAGCCTTGGAGCAGTTGCGCGAAGCGGCAGAACAGTAAACTTCTGTCAAAAGAGGGCTGCCTGGCTGCTTAATCCACAAGCATCAGGCAGTATGGATTCATTCCTTCATACGAAAGGAACGGCATATGCGTATCGCTGCTTTGGATGACGATCCCCTGCAACTGGAAATGTTTCGCCAGGTCTGTGCCGAGGCCGGACACAACTGCCACACCTATCTCAAAGGCGCGGCGCTGCAGCAAGACATGCGCCGTGAGAGCTTTGACCTGCTGATCGTGGACTGGCAGTTGCCGGACATGGAAGGCACGGACATCGTGCGCTGGACCCGCAACCAGATCAGCAAGGATCTACCCATCCTCTTCGTCACCCACCGCAGCGAAGAGGCCGACATTGTCGAAGGCCTGAGCTGCGGGGCCGACGACTTCATGATCAAGCCCGTGCGCGTGGCCGAGCTGCGAGCCCGCATGTCCGCCCTGCTGCGCCGCGCCTACCCCGTGCCAGCGCAAAGCGTGCTGGCCTTCGGCCCCTACCACTTCATCACGGCAACCAACGGCATCGAAATCGACGGCCAGCCCGTGGAAATCACTCACCGCGAATACACGCTGGCACTGACCCTTTTTCAAAATCTGGGACGGCTGCTCTCGCGCGACCATTTGCGCGAGGTCGTCTGGGGCCATAGCGCCGAAGTGCAATCTCGCTCGCTGGACACCCATGTCTCGCGCCTGCGCAACATCCTCAATCTGCGCGCCGGTCAACCCTATGCCATCTCAGCCGTTTATGGATATGGCTACCGGCTGGATGCTCCCGAGTCTGCGCCGCAGACCCCAGAGCCTGCACATTAACTCTTGCTTCCAACGCCCATGCTCCCGAATCCGCTGCGCTCCATCTCCAACTCCCGCTCCATCGAGCCGGGAACTGTCGGGTGGCGCACGGTCTGGGCCGTATGGGGCATGGCCGGCTTGACCCTCCCGGGTGTGGCTCTGGCGCAGATCACGCCCATGCCCCGAGGCGGTGATGTCATCGCCCACAAGGTAGTCGCCGGCGATACGCTGGAGCAGCTTGCCGCCCAGTATCTGGGCGACCGCAAGCGTTGGTCGGCGCTGCAAACCCATAATCGCGTCGGCGACCCTCACCGCCTGCTTCCCGGCTCGGTACTGGAAATTCCCATCCGTCTCATGCACATGGCTTCCGCATCCGTGGAATTCGTGCGCGGCGATGTGCGTTCAGCGCGCTCACTGAGCCATCTGGGAGCAAGCGGCGATGGGGCCAGCGCGCAAGACCTTGGCCCGGCGCAAGCCATACAAAAAGGCCAGTCGCTGCAAGAAGGCGATTTGCTCAAAATCGCACCCGATGCCTTTGTCTCGGTCCGCCTGGCGGATGGTTCTCTGGTACGCGTGCAATCCGAATCCGAAGTACAGCTGCGCCAGATGCGCCGCAAAGGCCGTGCCGGCAATCTGCAATCGGTGCTGGATTTGCGCGAAGGCGGCCTGGAAATTTCCGTACCCAAACTTGCCAATGGTGAGCGCCGCTTTGAAGTGCGTACCCCTGCAGCCTCCACCAGCGTGCGCGGTACGCAGTTTCTGGTGCAGAACAATCCGCAAGGCGGCACCACGGCCGCAGTGGATGAGGGATCGGTCGCCGTTCAGTCAGGCCAGCCCTCCACCTTGCTGCGCCCCGGTCAAGGTGTTGCCGTCAGCGAAAAAGGCCAGCTGGGCCAAATCACCAGCATGTTGCCAGCCCCTGACATCAGCAGTTGGCCCGCCTTGGCTGAAGATGCCAACTGGGTCAGCTTGCCCTTGCCGGTACAGGTGGCCGCCGTGCGCTATCAGGTGCAACTGGCCAAAGACAAGAGCTTGACCGAAGTGGTGCGCAGCGCCCAGTTCACCCAATCGCCGCTGCGCCTGACGGGCGTGGAAGATGGCGACTATGTGGTCGCCATCCGTGGACTGGATGCCAGCGGCATTCCCGGCGCACGCAGCCTGCATGCGCTGCGCGTCAAGGCCCATCCCATTGCGCCGCTGTATGAAGCACCTGCCCAGGACGGCACGGTAGGCAAGGGCCAAAGCGGTCTGCAGTGCACCCAGGTGACAGAGGCTTCCGGTTACCGAATTCAGATCGCTGCCGCAGGCACCGATTTTTCGGCTCCCGTACTCGATGCCAAGGATCTCAAGGAGTGTGTATTGCCAGCCCAGGCCTTGGCCGTGCTGCCCCTGGGTGCCTATCAATGGCGCGCAGCCAGCATTCGCACCTTGAGCAGCGGTCAGACCGATCAAGGCCCGTTTGCTGCGGCTCAGAACATGAAACTGGCCCAAGCACCTCAGCTGCCAGAGCTGCAAATGGGCGGCAGCGCCGGAGAAGGCAGCCGCAATATCCGCTGGGCTGGTGAAGAAGGGCAGCGCTACCGCCTGGTCGTGGCGACGGAACCCAGCTTTGCCGCGCCCCTGATCGATACCTGGATTGATCAGCCCCAGTGGAGCACCGAAGCCCTGCCTGCGGGCAGCTACTACCTGCAGATGCAGGTGCAGGACAGCAACGGCCTGCTTAGCAATTTCACCAGCGCCAGCCAATTTCGGACCGGCAACTGGGTCACCGGAGGCGACGGCCAGATGCTGACCACCGGAGACGGCTCACGCTTGAGCCGCCAGTAGACAGCAAATGCATAGCTGCTTGCGCTTGATTTCATTGGGTTTCAGATATGTTTGATACTAAGGCCCAACAAATGATGGCGCTTTTCACTATCAAATTTATGGTGCATCGGCCATCTCTGCATGGCTGAGCGCCCGATCTCTGCGCCTGCCAGCCCGCTGCAGCGACGCCACCAAAATCTGCGCCGCGACTGGTTGCTGCTCAGCGCTTTTTTACTCGCCCTGGTGTACTGGCTCAGCGGCCCCGGCCAGCTAGACCGCATCAACGGGCTGATACAGGACACTTCTTCCTGGCTGCACCAGCGTCCCGCATCGTCAGACATCGTCATTGTTGCCATCGACGACAACAGCGTAGACACCATAGGCCGCTGGCCTTGGCGCCGAGCCCTACATGCGGCATTGCTGGAGCGCATTGCCCAGGGCAAGCCCCGCGCCATCGGCCTGGACGTGGTGTTCAGCGAAGAAGATCAGGACTACCCCGGCGACGATCTGCTGCTGCAGCAAGCGCTCCAGCACAGCGGCAAGGTAGTGCTGCCCGTCACCCGCAGCGGCCAGGGTCAGGCCATGCCGCCGCTGCAAAGCTTTAGCCGCGCAGCTGCAGCGCTGGGCCACACCCAGCTGCCCGTGGACGACGATGGCGTGGTACGGCGCTTTTTCACCCAGGAAGGCGATGCCACGCAGCAGTGGTGGCATATGGCTTTGAGTCTGCACTGCGTGGGCGAAACCGGCCGCGCCTGCGCGAATCCCGCTCTCACGGCAGCCGCCTCACCTACACAAGCGGGCTCCAGCTGGTATCGCCAGAATGCGCAGGTCATCACCTTTGGCAGCGCAGCTTCAGACCGCCAGCAGCATTCCCCTTTTGTCACTTACTCCTATATCGATGTGTTGCGCGGCGACATTCCGGCAGCCACGTTTCGCGGCAAATATGTGCTGATCGGCGCTACGGCGGCCGGGCTGGGCGAGAAGTTCACCGCCCCGCTGGGCATGGATGCTCGCCTGGTCTCGAATGTGGAGATGCTCGGCCATATGCTCAGCGGCGTGCTGCAAGGCACCCATCTGGAACCCGCCACGCCGGTACTCAACCGCCTGCTCAATCTGCTGCCCGTGCTGCTGGGCTTGTTGGCACTGGCGTGGGTGGGCCCATCCGGCGGCCTGATTGCCTGTTTGGGCCTGGCCGTCTGGAGTTTGCTGGTTGCGGGGTTGGCGCCGCGCTGGGCACAGGTACAGACCGCCCCGGCGGCGGCCCTGCTAGGCCTGGCACTGGCCTACCCGCTGTGGAGCTGGCTGCGCCTTCGCGCCGCCGCCAGATTTCTGGCCATGGAGTTGCACGATCTGCAGGGTCAGGGCCTGCCAGTGGCCACCTCTACTGCTTTCACACGCGATGTGCTGGATCAGCGCATTGCCGCTGTGGAGCAGGCCTCGCGCCAGTTGCGCGCACTGCACCACTTTGTGAGCGAAAGCCTGCGCCAGCTGCCTTCGGCCACTTTTGTCTGTGATGCCAATGGCTCGCTGCTGCTGGCCAATGCCGCCGCACATGCCTATGCCCAGAGCCTGGGGGCTGAGCTTCAGCCCGGCGAAGATGTGATTGCACTGCTCTCCAACCTGCGCTCCAGCGGGGACGACGACAGCCGCAACGCAGCAGCACTGCTCACCCGCGAGGCCCTGCAGCACAAGCAACTGCCCAAGCATGTGGAAGGCAAGGATGCGCAAGGACGCCACCTGATGCTGCTCGCCCAGGCTTTTGAGACGGCAGCCACTTCCGGCTGGTTGATCACGCTGGTCGATATCAGCGATCTGCGCAGTGCCCAGGCCCAGCGCGACCAGGCCATGCAGTTCATCTCGCACGATATACGTGCACCCATAGGCTCCATCATCACCTTGCTGGAAATGCAGCGCTCTTTGCCTGACGCCTCGGCCGGCGCCGACCTGCTGCCGCGCATCGAAAACTATGCCCACGCATCGCTGCAACTGGCCGATGACTTTGTGCACCTCGCTCGCGCCCAACAGCAAAGTTACCGCCAAGAGGCTCTGGATCTGAGTCTGCTCGCCGATCAAGCGGTTTCGGACTGCTGGACTCAGGCCCGCCAGCAAAAAGTCGATCTACAGTTTTCCCTGCCCGAAACCGAAGCCATGGTCCAAGGCGATCCTGGTCTGCTGCAGCGAGCCCTCATCAATTTGCTCACCAACGCCATCAAATACGGCCAAGCCGACGACGCCAAAGCCACGGCCGTCGTGGAATGCAGCATCGTGCAGCAGGACAGCTACTGGGGCTTTGCCGTGCGCGATTATGGCCCCGGCATGGATGCCGCATCGCTGGCTCGCCTGAGCCGCCCGTTCGAGCGCCTTGAGCAGCATCAGCGCATGAGCGGCGTGGGCCTGGGTCTGGCCTTTGTACGCACGGTGGCCACGCGCCACGAGGGCCAGCTGCAAATTGTCAGCACATCAGGTGAAGGCAGCACCTTTACCTTGCTCATCCCCAAGGTCTGAACTTCTCTCGCGGCCCAACGGAAAGCGGCAAACGAAAAAGCCTCAGAACTTTTCAGTTCTGAGGCTTGTCGTTTTGGTGCGGCTGGCAGGAATCGAACCCACGACCCCTTGGTTCGTAGCCAAGTACTCTATCCAGCTGAGCTACAGCCGCAATACGATGTATTCTAACAGCAGGAAATACGCCCTCAGATCGAACTGAGCACTTTTTTCCAAAACACCGGAAAAAAGTCTGCAAGCCATGTCTACGCACTCCACGGACAAGCGACTAACACCGGTCGCTGTGTTTGAGCCGCAGCTCCATCACTGCGCATGTTGTGCCACACAACCGTCATCGCCATGACACGCTCGATTTCTAGCATTGCGGACTTTCAACAGTACATCGCTTCCCAATGCAAAGGACTCCATGTCGCACATGCGTTTGATCAAGGCACTGACCCTCGCTTGCCTGACAGCCATCGCTCTGACCGCCTGTGGCGGCAACGATGACGAGCAACCCGTTGCTCCGCCACAAAAACCCGCCCCCGATCCCTCCCAACCGGTCAAGCCGGAGTTGCGCTGCGCACCCTGAACTTTCCAATCTTCACGACCACATCATGATCTCGCGCCGCAACTTACTGCAGGCCGGCAAGAATGCCGCCTTTTCCGCCGCTGCCATGGCAGCCTTTCCACCCAGTATTCGCCGCGCTCTGGCCATTCCCGCCAACAACGTCACCGGCACCATCATGGACGTGCAGCATGTGGTGATCCTGATGCAGGAAAACCGCTCGTTCGACCACTACTTCGGCACGCTCAAAGGCGTGCGAGGCTTTGGCGACAGAATGACCATTCCCGTTCCCAATGGCCGCAAAGTCTGGCAGCAAGAGCGCAGCAACGGCACGGTCATCACGCCCTACCACTTGGACGGCACGGCCAACAATGCGCAGCGGGTATCCGGTACGCCTCATTCCTGGGCGGACAGCCAGCAGGCCTGGGACAACGGCCGCATGTCGCGCTGGCCGGTAGCCAAGACCGATACGTCGATGGGCTACTTCAAGGAGCAGGAGATCCCCTACCAATTCGCGCTGGCCAATGCCTTCACGATCTGCGACGCCTATCACTGCGCCATGCACACCGGCACTGATGCCAACCGTTCGTTCCACATGACAGGCACCAACGGCGCAATGCCGCAAAGCGTGGCCTTTGTGAACAACGAATGGGATGCGATCAACGGCGTGCCCAGTGATGCCAACATCGGCTACACATGGAAGACCTACGCAGAGCGCCTGGAAGAAGCCAAGATCAGCTGGATCAGCTACCAGAACATGCCGGACGAATGGGGCGACAACATGCTGGGTGCATTCCAGACCTTCCGTCGCGCCAATCTGGCATCGGGCTTTCCGGTCTCCAGCGGCGGCGCGCCGGGATCGCCCTATTCGAACACCAGCCAGGCACTGCCTTATCACGCCTACGACGCAAGCGCCGACAACGCTGCCAACCCTCTGTATAAAGGTGTGGCCAACACTCTGCCCGGCAACAAGCCCGAGGAGTATCTCGACGCCTTCAAGCGCGACATTCGCGAGGGCACGCTGCCGCAGGTGTCGTGGGTCAACGCACCGTCGATCTACTGCGAGCATCCCGGGCCATCGAGCCCGGTTCAGGGCGCCTGGTTTCTGCAGGAAGTCATGGATGCACTGACAGCCAATCCTGATGTCTGGAGCAAGACCGTCCTGCTGATCAACTTTGATGAGAACGACGGCTACTTCGACCACGTACCGTCGCCATCCGCACCATCACAGAACCCTGACAAGACTTATGCCGGCAAGACCACGCTGGCCGACGCGGACTTGCAAGCCGAGTACTTCACCCATGGTGCGCCGGCAGGCAGCGGCAGCCAGCCCGCTGCGGACGGCCGTGTCTATGGCCCCGGGCCGCGTGTTCCGCTCTACGTCATCTCGCCATGGAGCCGCGGCGGTTGGGTCAACTCGCAAGTGTTCGACCACACTTCGGTGCTGCGCTTTCTCGAGGCCCGCTTTGGCGTGAGCGAACCGAATATCAGCCCCTTCCGCCGTGCGGTATGCGGTGATCTGAGCAGCACTTTCAACTTCAAGACACCGAACAACGAGACCTTGCCCACACTGGGCGGACGCTCCACGCGCGATGCGGCGGACAAGCTGCGTGCCGATCAGCAAAAGCTGCCGGCCGTGCCCGTGCCGCGCGACATGCAGCAACCGCTGCAGGCCGCCGGCACACGTCCGTCGCGCGCCCTGCCTTACGAGCTGCATGCCAGTGCACGCTGCCAGGCCAGCGGCCAGGTGGAGTTGCTGTTTGCGAATACCGGCTCACAGGCTGCAGTCTTCCATGTCTACGACCGCCAGAAACTTGACCGCAATCCGCGCCGCTATATGGTGGAAGCAGGCAAGACGCTATCCGACACCTGGGATGCTGCGCGCGACAACTTCGGCAAGTACGACCTCTGGGTGCTGGGCCCCAACGGCTTTCATCGCCACTTCAAGGGCGACTTGAACCGCCTCGCCGGCACACAGGCCGCACCTGAGATTCGCGTCTGCTACGACATCGCCAATGGCAATGTTTATCTGGATCTGATGAACAAGGGCGGCCAGTCGTCCGTGTTCACCATCACGCCCATGGCCTATCGCACGGATGGCCCGTGGACGGTGAAGGTTGCAGCCGGCGCCAGCGCCGAGCAGCACTGGGAGCTGGAGAGCAGCGGACACTGGTATGACTTTGCCGTGACCTGCGATAGCGATGCCTTCTACTACCGACGCTTTGCAGGTCGCGTGGAAACCGGGAAACACACGGTCAGCGATCCCGCAATGGGCGAGGTGTAGAAGATCGCACGCTGATCTCTGATCGCATCCTTGCGGCGCAGTCCACTGCCCTCCGAGCCAGCGCCGCAATGGGTTCGCGACTTTCATTCGGCAAATCGGCGCATGCCATGACTGCCCTCGCCCCGGTGCACTGCCGGCGCGGGGGCAGCCTGCAACATCATTAAGGAGGCGTGCCTGCGATGACGCAGACGCTGTCGCCCCCAACAGGCAGGCGGACGGCAGCCTATTGGCCAAGGATAGAAAGCTCAGCCTTTTGCCTGTGCCCAGGCTGCGCAAAGTGGAAAAGCAAAAAGCCTGCTACGTTTAAATAGCAGGCTTTCTTATCTGTCTTGGTAGGGCGTGGCGGACTTGAACCGACGACCAAGGGATTATGAGTCCCCTGCTCTAACCAACTGAGCTAACGCCCCAACACCCGCCACAACCTAGGGCTGTAACCGGAAAAACCTCGCTATTGTATGGCCTAACGAGGCTAGCGCTTGTGACTGAGCGCATTGCTCACAAGTTTCGATGTGATATCGACAATCTGGATCATCTTGTCGTAATGCATGCGTGTGGGGCCGATCACGCCCAAGGTACCTACCACCTTGCCATCAAGCTCATAGGGGGCACTCACTATTGAGAGCTCTTCAAACGGCACGGTCTGGCTTTCACCACCTATGTAGATGCGCACGCCTTCAGCCTGATTGGAAAAATCCAGCAGGCGCAAAATCTGGGTTTTCTGTTCAAACAGGTCAAATGCCCGGCGCAAATTGCCCATATCGCTGGAGAAATCGCTGACAGACAGCAGATTGCGCTCGCCCGCAATGACCACATCCTCCTGGTCATTGGCACTCATCACCTCGGCGCTCACATCCACTGCCGCCTGCATGAGGGTGGCAACCTCCCCGCGCAACTGTTCCACCTCGGTCTGAATGCGCGAACGCACATCTTCCATGGCAAGGCCGGCATAGTGGCGATTGAGGAAGTTGGCCGCTTCAATCAGCTGCGAAGCGCTGTAGTCCACATCGGTGAAGATGACACGGTTTTGCACATCGCCTTCGGGCGAGACGATGATGACGAGAAAACGCCGCTCGGACAAACGCACAAACTCTATGTGTTTGAACACGGAGCTGCGGCGCGGCACCATCACCACGCCCACAAACTGGGAGAGACTGGACAGCAGATTGGCCGCATTGGCAATCACTTTTTGCGGTTGCTCTGGCATCAGTTCAGGCGTCACAATCCCTGAACGGTCCGCTGTCAACATGGTGTCCACGAACAGGCGATAACCTCTGGCCGTGGGAACACGGCCGGCCGAGGTGTGAGGGCTGATGATCAACCCCAACTCCTCCAGGTCTGCCATCACGTTGCGTATGGTGGCAGGCGACAATTCAAGGCCAGAAGCCCTGGAAAGGGTGCGCGACCCCACCGGTTGACCGTCGGCGATATAACGCTCGATCAGCGCTTTGAGCAATAACTTGGCACGTTCTTCGAGCATGCTTTGATTTTAATGATGTAATTTCCCAAATGACATCCACGTTTCGCCATGTTGCCTTGATCGGCAAGTACCACGCACCCAGTGCCGGTGCACCATCCGAAAGTGCCAGCCATGCACTGGGCCGGATTGCCACGTATTTACGCAGTCTCGGTTGTGACGTCATTCTGGATACACAGTCTGCCATTCATGCGGGCCTGACCGATTACCCCTGCATGGATGTCGACGGCCTGGGCCAGCATTGCGACCTGGGCCTTGTGGTGGGCGGCGACGGCACCATGCTCGGTGCCGGCCGCCATCTTGCCAAATACGGTACTCCGCTGATCGGCATCAATGGCGGTCGCCTGGGTTTTGTGACCGATATTGCGCTGGAAGATTTTGAATCCACCATCACTCCCATGCTGCAAGGCGAGTATGAGGAAGACGAACGCCCGCTGATGCAGGCCAGGGTCATGCGCGATGACCATTGTGTGTTTGAAGCGCTGGCCATGAATGATGTCGTGGTCAACCGCGGGTCGACCTCCGGCATGGTCGAGCTTCGGGTCGAAGTGGGCGGCAAGTTCGTGTCTAACCAACGTGCCGACGGCTTGATCGTCGCCACTCCCACCGGTTCCACCGCCTATGCGCTCTCGGCGGGCGGGCCCATGCTGCATCCATCGATTCCGGCCTGGGTCATGGTGCCGATTGCGCCTCACAACCTCTCGAACCGCCCGATTGTTCTTTCGGACTCGCAAGAAGTGACGATTGAAGTCGTTGCCGGGCGCGATATCAGCGCCAATTTCGATATGCAGTCGCTGGCCTCCTTGCAGCACGGCGATCGCATCCTGGTCAAACGCGCCGACCACAGCGTGCGCTTTCTGCACCCCAAGGACTGGAGCTATTTCGACACCTTGCGCAAAAAACTGGGCTGGAATGAAGGAGGCGCCTGAATGGCTTTGAAGCGCATTGTTCTGCGTGATTTTGTCATCGTCCAGGCGTTGGATCTGGACTGGCAAAGCGGCTTTACCGTATTGACCGGCGAAACCGGTGCCGGCAAATCCATTCTGATCGATGCTCTGCAACTGGTGCTGGGAGCCAGGGCCGATGCCGATGTGGTCCGCGAAGGTTGCAGTCTTGCCGATATCTGTGCGGAATTTGATAGCCCGCCCCGGCTGGTGCCATGGCTCGAGGAGGCCGGCTTTGCCGCTGAAGACGCACTGCTGCTGCGCCGAACCATAGACAGCCAGGGGCGCAGCCGCGCCTGGATCAACGGCACGCCCGCCACGGCCACGCAGCTGCGCCACCTGGGCGAGCAGTTGCTGGACATTCATGGCCAGCACGCCTGGCAAAGCCTGACACGCCCCGATGCGGCCCGCGCCATGCTGGACACCTACGGCAGCATCAGCACGGCAGAGCTCAAACTGCTGTGGCAGGCCTGGCGCGAGACCCTTCACGCCTTGGAGCAAGCTGTTGCGGCTCAAGACAACCTACAGCGCGAACGCGAGCGCCTGCAGTGGCAGATCTCGGAGCTGGACAAGCTCTCGCCCCAGGCCGATGAATGGGATGAACTCAATGCCCAGCACACCCGCCTGTCACACGCGCAGACGCTGATGGATACGGCACAAGCGGGCTTGCAGATGCTGGAAGATGACGAAGCCGGCGCCGCAACTCCATTGAACCGGGCCCATCATCTGCTACAGGGCCAGGAGCACCTGGAGCCCGAATTTCAAAGCATTGCCGATGTGTTGAGCTCTTGCGTCGCTCAGCTGCAAGACGCGCGCCATTCTCTGCAAACCTATTTGCGCCGCGCCGACCTGGACCCCGAGCTGCTGGCCGATCTCGATCAGCGCCTGTCGATGTGGATGCAACTGGCGCGCCGCTACAAGCGCACTCCTGAAGAATTGCCGGCTCTGCTGGAAAGCTGGAGGCAGGAGCTGCGCCAGCTCGATGCAGCCGTCGATGTGGAGGGTTTGCGCTCCAGCGAGCAAGCGGCCCACCAGCAGTATCTGAATCTTGCGCGCACCATTTCTCAGCAGCGGGCGCTTGCTGCGCCGCGCCTGTCGCGCGCCATCACCCAATCCATGCAGAGCCTGGGCATGAAAGGCGGGCTGTTTGAAGTCCAGCTGGACACAGCCGAATCCGCCACCCCGGCGGGCACGGACAGCGTCAACTTTCTGGTGGCCGGTCATCCGGGAGCCACGCCCAAGCCGATTGCCAAGGTCGCCTCGGGCGGTGAGCTGTCACGTATTTCCCTGGCCATTGCGGTCACCACCAGCGAACTGGGCGAAGCGGCCACCTTGATATTTGACGAAGTGGATTCCGGCGTGGGCGGAGCGGTCGCGGAAACCGTGGGCCGCCTCATGCACTCGCTGGGCCACTCGCGCCAGGTGCTGGCCGTCACCCATTTGCCTCAGGTCGCAGCCTATGCGGATCAGCACTATCTGGTGGCCAAAAAGCCCAAGAACAACACCACCATCAGCAGCGTGGCTCCTTTGTCTGGTGCAGACAGAGAAAGCGAGCTGGCACGCATGCTGGGGGGCGAGCTGATTTCCGATGCAACCATGGCCCATGCCAGAGAAATGCTGGCCGTGGCAAGATTGGGCCAGGCACCGGCTGCGCGTGCCAAAGTCGCCAAGACCGCAGCCTCTCATGTGGCGCGTAAAGCATCTAGCAAGGTCAAGGGAGATTGAGTCATGTCTTTGGAGATTGTTCTGATCAGCGGCATGTCCGGATCGGGAAAATCCGTGGCCCTGCACGCTCTGGAGGATGCCGGCTATTACTGCGTGGACAATCTTCCGCCCGAGCTGTTTCAATCGTTTGTCGAACTCAAGCACCACAGCAACAAGGTGGCCGTTGCCATGGATGCCCGCAGCGCCCAAGGCCTGCCGCAGTTGCCGGCGCAACTGCAACGCCTGCAGCAGCAGGGCCTGGTGCCGCACCTGATCTTTCTCGACGCATCCACCAGCACGCTGGTGCGCCGCTTCTCGGAAACTCGCCGCAAGCACCCTTTGTCGCAGGATAGGATTGCAGACGAGCATCTGGCACTCGAGCAAGGCATAGAAAAAGAACGCGAGCTGCTGGCCGAGCTGCGTGACAAATCCATGGTGCTGGACACCAGCGATCTCAAATCTGCCCAGCTGCAAAGCTATGTCAAACAGGTCATCGCCGTACCTATGGGACAGATGACGCTGGTATTTCAGTCATTTGGCTTCAAGCACGGTCTGCCCACAGACTCTGACTATGTGTTCGACGTGCGCATGCTGCCCAACCCCCACTATGAGCAAGACCTGCGTCCCTTGACCGGACTGGACAAGCCGGTGGCTGACTATCTGCACGGCCAACAGCAAGTGCGGCAGATGCAGCAGGACATAGAGTGTTTTCTGGACCGTTGGCTGCCTTTGATGGCGCAAGACCATCGCAGCTATGTGACCGTAGGCATTGGTTGCACAGGCGGCCAGCACCGCTCCGTGTTTCTGGTGGAGGCTTTGGCCAGGCATTTCGAAAAGCGCTGGCCCACATTGCGCAGACACCGTTGCCTGGATTTTCGCGGCAGGTTCCTGGATCTGGCGACGCAGTATCTGAGCCCAGCCCCGGCGGAAAAATAAGCGGCCGGACTCTTGCATGCCAAGCCCTGCGCCCCTACAGCCAGCCCCAGGCGGCGCCCCACGGTTGCTGCTGCTGGAAGACGACCCGGCCATTGCCCGCACCGTTTGCTATGCCTTGGAGCGCGAAGGCATTGCGGTCACGCACAGCCTGCTGATCGCCGATGCCCGGGAGCAATGGAGCCTGCAACGCTTTGACGTCCTGCTGATGGATGTCGGCCTGCCCGATGGCAACGGTCTGGACTGGTGCCGCGAATTGCGCGCCGCAGGTTCATTTGTACCGGTGCTGGTGCTGAGCGCCCGCGGCGAGGAAATGGACAGGGTGCTGGGTCTGGAGTTGGGAGCCGACGACTATCTGTGCAAGCCCTTCAGCCCGCGCGAACTGCTGGCTCGCACCCGCGCGCTGCTACGTCGTTCAAGGCAGTTTCAGCCCCAAGCGCCCGTCCAGCCTGCGTACTCACTTCAAATAGATGAGCAAGGCCAACGGGCACTGATTCATGCCACGGCGCTGGATCTGACCCGGCGCGAATATCAGCTGCTGCAATGCCTGATGGAACGCCCCGGCCGCATTCTGAGTCGTGATTTCCTGCTGGAGCAAATCTGGGGGCTGGACAGCGAAAGCACGGATCGCACGGTGGACACCCACGTCAAGACCCTGCGCGCCAAGCTGCGCGAACATTTACCCACACAGGAAGTCATCACCACGCACCGCGGTCTGGGCTACAGCCTGAGCCTGCCTGCCTGAGCATCATGCGCCTGGGCCTGCGCCTGTTCTTTGCCTTCTTCCTGATCAACGGGCTGGCCGCCTTCTTTGTGTTGCGCGTTTTCATGGTGGAGATCAGGCCCAGTGTGCGCAAGGTCACCGAAGACACCTTGGTGGAAGCGGCCTATGCCCTGGCCGCTCTGGCCAGCGAAGACATGGCCAGCGGCGATCTGCAAAATGGACAAAACAGCCGCTTTGCCCGGCAGTTGCAAGCCTATAACCAACAGCCGGTGCAGGTCCGCATCTGGGATGCCAAGAAAAGCAGTCTGGACATGCGCATCACCGTGGCCGACAAACAGGGGCTGGTGCTGTTTGATTCCCTGGGCAAAGACGAGGGCAGCAACTACTCGCGCTGGCGTGATGTCTACCTGACGCTGCGCGGCGAGTACGGCGCCCGCACTACGCGCGAAGTACAAGACGATGAGGGCAGCAGCGTGATGTATGTCTCCGCCCCCATTCTGGTGAACGGGCATATTGCCGGCGTGCTCTCCACTTCCAAGCCCGCCCGCTCGGTGCAGAAAATCATCGATAGCGCGGAACGCAAGATCCTGCGCGGCGGCCTGCTGTTTGTGCTGCTTTCCGCTGCGGTGGGCTGCGGTGTGACCTGGTGGTTTGTGATCCACGTTCGGCGCCTGCGCAGCTATGCGCAGCAGGTGCAGGCTCCCACGCTCAACGAAGCCGCCCACAATGCCCTGCCGGCAACACCGGCCGCCGTGCCGTCCATGCCTGGTGAGCTGGGCGATCTGGCCCAGGCCATGGACAATATGCGCAAGCGCCTGGAAGGACGGGACTATATAGAAGGCTATGTGCGCGCCCTCACGCACGAACTCAAAAGCCCGGTCGCAGCCATTCGCGGGGCAGGCGAATTGCTGCTGGAAGAGCTTCCACCTCAGGATAGAGAGATGTTTGCCCAGCAGGTGCTGGACCAGTGCCAGCGCCTGCAAAACCTGGTCGATCAGTTGCTGCAACTGAGCCGCCTGGAGCAACGCCAGCAGCTGCATGCGCAAAGCCGCTGCAGCCTGAAAGCCTGCGCCAAGCAAGCCATGGATCAAATAGCCAGCAGCGCCAGTCAGCGCGGCATTACCATGGTGCTGGAAGGCGAAGACAGCCACGGCCCGTGGGAGCAAGGCCTGCTGGTGCTGGCCATCAGCAACTTGTTGCAGAACGCAATGGATTTCGCTCCCGCACAAAGCCAGATCCTCATACGGCTTGCACCGTCGGCCATTAGCATCAATGACCAGGGGCCCGGCGTTTCACCCCAGTTATTGAGCCGTCTGGGTGAACGGTTTTTCACCACCCCCCGCCCCAATGGCGAGCGCAGCGGTACCGGCCTGGGCCTGTCCATCGTGCTGCGCATCATGCATTTGCATGGCGGCAGCATGCAGATCCGCAACACCTCACCCGGTCTGTCCGTCACGCTGAGTTTTCCCAGCGGCAAGCTCGCGCACTGAAGTTTTTCGGCGCTTTTGCGGCCCACTTCACACAGACTTCACACACTTCTTACCCGGCTCACAGACGCCTTGGAAACTGCTCCCGAAATCATCCACCGGGAGCTTTGATGAAGAACCGTTTGCTGCTCAAGACAGCTTCTTTGCTGATAGTGCTGGCCCTGCTCATGGCAGGCCTTTCCATGATCCAGGATGTGGTTCAAGACCGCATCCGCAACCGGGACTATGCTGTCCAGAGCGTGGTGGCCAGCCTGGCGGGATCACAAACTCTTATTGGTCCTGCGCTGGTGCAGAACTGCACCGAAACCACCAGCACCAGCAACGGGAAAAAAGTGGAATACACCACACGCGAATTCCAGCGCCTGCTGCTGCCAGACGATCTGCGCCACGATGCCAGCGCCCATATGGAAGAGCGCTCGCGCGGGCTGCATCATGTGAACGCCTATGTACTGCATGACCAGGTCAGCGCCAGCTTCAGCAATGCCGCTCAGTATCTGGAAACACCCAAGCCCAGCGAGCCCCATGCCGTCGTGCGCTGCCAGGAAGTCAATCTGGCCTTCGCACTTTCCGATCCGCGCGGCATCCGCAGCGCCAGCATAGAAGCCAATGGCAAGGATTTGTCGGTGGAGTCGGGCACCCCGCTGAACCGCTATAGCAAAGGCATTCAGGCGGAGGTGATGCCGGCCATCCTCAAGAAAGGCGAACCGCTCAATGTGAACATGAAGCTGCAACTGGTGGGCACGGAGAATCTGGCTTTCACCCCCATTGCCACCGAAAGCAAGGTCACGCTCACTGCCGACTGGCCTCACCCCTCGTTTGGCGGCAGTTTCTTGCCCACTCGCCGTGAAATCACGGACAGCGGCTTTACCGCCAGCTGGGAACTGTCCTCGCTAGCGTCTTCCGCACGCCAGGCGTTCACCCGCCAGCAAAATCTCTGCAGCGGAAGCTACCGCAGCGAGGGCATGACCTACACCTCAGCCGAAGCAGCCCGTGACAACAGCGGGCCCTGTCTTGAATCCATGAGCACGGAGTTTGTGAACCCCGTCAACGTCTACTCCCTCAGCGAGCGTGCCACCAAATACGGTGTTTTGTTTGTGGTGCTGACCTTTGTCGCCGTGGGTCTGTTCGAGGTCATGAAGCAGCTGCGCGTTCACGCCGTGCAGTACCTGCTGGTGGGCTCTGCGCTGTGCAGCTTCTTCCTGCTGCTGATCAGCCTGTCCGAACACCTGGGCTTTGCCACCTCCTATGTGATTGCCGCCAGCGCCTGCGTGGCACTGCTGGCGTTCTACGCCAGCCATATTCTGGGCAGCGTCAAACGCGGACTGCCGTTTGCGCTGGCCATCTCCACGCTCTACGCTTTGTTGTATGTGCTGCTGCAGCTGGAGCAGACCGCGCTGGTCGTAGGATCGATTGCTCTGTTTGCCGTGCTGGCTCTGGTCATGATCTTTACCCGCCACGTGGACTGGTATGCCTTCGGCCGCAATGGTTCAGACAACGCTGCACCAACCCGCGCACCGAGTAAAAGCCAGACCACCGAGCAGGACTACACACCCGAGGAGCTGGCATGAGCACCCCATCGCTGCAAACAGCCCATGTTCAGGCCGTGCTGACCGTCTCTGCCCAGCACCTGCTCGACCCTGACAGCCAGCAAAGCATTGCCCAATACCTGCAGCTTTGGCAGGCGGCTCAGGCCAGCGGCAACCGCGAGGCCCAACAAAGCATCAGGCAGCAAGTGGTCAGTGCCGGCCGGCAGATACAAGCCAGGCGCTGCAGCCCTCAGGCCCGGGCACTTTGGCTGGCGCTGCTGCAGCTGAGGTGCTCCATGGTCATGCCCCGCATGCGTTTCTAGCAGCTGCAGAAAAGAAAAAGGTGACGCGTGCGTCACCTTTTTTTGAAAACTCAAAGCTCAAAGCGGCTGAATTTCAGCATCCAGCAGCTTGCGTATCGGCGCCGGCAAGCCCAGATCGGCCCAGGCGGCAGCATCGGCCCAACACGCATCGTTGACTTCAGAAACCATAGCCGTATGCGCTTTATTCATGGGCACCAACACCGGATGCAGATGCAAATCCTTGTGGGTGAGCACATGCAAAAAAGCAGGCATCTCATGCCAGTCCTGGCTCTCTCTGGCCGGCCAGTTCAGATGCACCGAGCGCTGCAGCGCTTCAAAGCTGTCAAACACCGGCGTGCTGTATAAACCCGCCCAGATGCCGGACTGCGGACGCTTTTGCAGCCAGACGCGCTGATCCTGATCCATGGCAATCAGCAACCACCAGGATTCCGAGGAGCGCTTGACCTTGCGTGTGCGCACCGGATAGCTCTCGGGGTTGCCTGCACGCCCCGCCCTGCATTCGGAATGCAGCGGACAGACCAGGCAGCCGGGCTTGCGCGGAATGCAGATGCTGGCCCCCAGATCCATCATGCCCTGGGTGTAGCGCGGCATGGACTGCTGCAGATCGCTGGTGGGGCAAAGCTGCTGTGCATGCTCCCAGAGCAGGCGCTCATTCTTGGCCTGTGCCAGATCGCCATCGAATGCCAGCACCCGCGTGAGTACGCGCCGCACATTGGCATCCAGAATCGGCACCCGCTGCGAAAAACAGAAAGACGCAATCGCACCTGCGGTGGAGCGACCGATTCCGGGCAAGCTGACCAGCTCTTCGGCGGTTTGCGGAAACGCCCCGCCCCATTGATCCACCACGGTCTGAGCGCATTTGTGCAGATTGCGGGCGCGGCTGTAATAGCCCAGACCGCTCCACAGCGCCAGCACCGCATCCTGGGGGGCAGCAGCCAGACTGGCTACATCCGGGAAGGCGTCCAGAAAGCGCTGGTAGTAGCCCAGCACGGTGCTGACCTGGGTCTGTTGCAACATGATTTCAGACAGCCAGACACGGTAAGGATCACGGGTTTGCTGCCAGGGCAGGTGGTTGCGGCCATGGGAGGCCTGCCACTGCACCACGGCCGTGGCAATGGAGGGGAGAGTCAAGATTTCAAGCTACCAGGGAAATGTCCGGCACGGTCGCCTGCGCCGGTACATGCTCTTCATCGAGCGGAGACAGCAAGCTGACCGAAGCCTTGGCCAGTTGCGCTTGCAGAACATCAAGCCTGGATTCTGCCGCTTCTATCTCACCTATGCGCTCCTCCAGACCCGTGGCCGCATGCTGTATGCGGTCTATGGCCTCCAGCCTGCGCGAAAAACTGCGCTTGCGTTCACGCAGCTGCGCGTCCAGTGGCGCCGTCACGGACTTGCTCCACAAATCCACATCGTTGGCAGCCGACTCGAACACGGTGCGCAAGCGCATGGCCAGGGCCTTGATCAGGCGCTGGGAAAAAGCGCTGCTGCTGAGCTTGAGCGCGTTGCCAAAGCCCAGGTATTGGGTGTAGCTGGACTCGATGTTGCGCAAATCATCGGTGAATTCCGCCAGCAGCATGGGAGGCGGGCTCTGCAGCGAAAAGCCGAACTCGGCGTTCAGCTCCTTGAAAGTGGCACTGAGCATGGACTGCACATCGGCCGCCTGCTTGTGCGCCTGGTCAGAGACGGCATGCAGGCGCTCAAAGGTTTCGGTGTAGATCTTGCGAGCACCGAGCTTGAAGCCGCGCTGGTCCAGCGCATCCTTGAGCTCGCCCAGCTCCTTTTGCAGCGTGCCCGAACTCAACAGCTGAAACAAGTCCTTGAGCATGCGCATCTGCACCGTGCGCAAGGCGTGAATCTTGGCCGCGCTGCTGTCGAACTCCCGCTGCTCGTTTTCGATACGGCCACGCATGCTGGCAATCACTGTGGCGTTCTTGCCGCGCAAATTGCGCAGCTCGGCCCCCTGATCGTCCAGATCGCCGCGACGGATGTTGATGACGCGCTCCACCTCGGTACGCAGTTGCTGCACATTCGCCGCCACGGCTGCCTGCAACACCTTCTGGCGCTGGCCCATGATGCCGCTGGCCAGCAGTTGTTCGAATGCGGACAGACCGCTGGCCTGCAGCAAAGCTGCGTTGTCGCCCACCTTGGCAACCAGGCCCTTCTGGGCAGACACGGGCAGCACGCGCTCCAACGGCACGCCCAGCATCCGGGCGGATTCCTCGCACTGACGGCGCACCTGTGCCTGCACCTGCGAGCCCGTGCTCAGGCTGTCCCACAGGGTATCGACCTTGTTGAGTACCACCAGGCGCGACTCCACCAGGGCCTCACCACCGGCGGGCAGCACATGCTCGCGCCAGATGGCCAGATCGGATTTGGTGACACCCGTATCCGCTCCCAGCACAAAGACCACGGCATGGGCCTGGGGGATGAGATTGACGGTCAGCTCGGGCTCGGCACCCACGGCATTCAGGCCCGGGGTATCCAGAATCACCAGCCCCTGGCGCAGCAGGGGATGGGGCATGTTGATCAGCGCATGGCGCCACATGGGAACTTCCACCCAGCCCTCGGCATCCTGCAAGGGGTTGTCGTCGGCATCTTCGTCATGCCAGAAGCCCCAGGCCCGCGCCTGCGCCACAGAGGCCTTGCGCACCTCGGCCACCTTGGACAGCGTGTCGGCAATCTGCTCGGCATTGGCCACATCCAGCGGGTACTCCACCCAGGCATCGGTGCGCATGCGCCACTGGGCCAGGCTTTCCATGGATTCGCGGGTATCGATGGGCAACAGCCGCAGCGAAGGTCTGGCGTCCGACTCCCAGCCCAGCTCCGCCGGGCACATGGTGGTGCGACCTGCGCTGGCGGGCATGAGGCGGCGACCGTAATGGGCGAAGAAGATGGCGTTGATGAGCTCGGACTTGCCGCGCGAGAACTCGGCTACAAAGGCGACCATGAGCTTGTCGCTGCGCACCTGGGCCTCCAGGCGCTGCAGACGCTGCTGCACGGCAAAATCCAGCAGGTCTTGCCCCGACAGCCATTCACGCAGAGCATTCAACTGCTGGGCAAAACCTCTGCGCCAGATGCCGTATTGGTCAAACTGCTCGTTGAATGAAGATTCCACGTTATCCCCCGCTCTCAGGCTTTATTTATCAGGGACTGCGTGCATCCCGGAGACGGGCACAGTCGCACCCTCTTTGCACAAAATATAGCATCGCCACAAGGGCGCGCCTCAAGGCGGCGAACCCGGCTTTGGCGCATGTGCGCCACAGGCGACGGATAGGCAGCGTTTTGTGACTTTCGTCTGACACTCATCAATTGAGAGCGCATACCGCTCTATCGGCATAGATTATTGATGATATTTCTATCAAAACCATTGCTGATACAGCGCAGACTGCTTCTGTTTTGATAGTTCTTCAGGCTTTCTGGCAACGCGCGCAGTAAAACGTGCTGCGCTGACCCTGGCGCAGTAACTGAATGGGAGATCCACACTTCGTACATGGCAGGCCGTCGCGGCCATAAACCTTGGCCTGTAGCTGAAAATGCCCTTCCATGCCGTTGGCAGCAGAAAAATCGCGCAGCGTGGTTCCGCCTTGCTCAACCGCCTGAGCCAGCACCACGCGAATGGCTTCATGCAGTGCGCGCAGCTTGCGCGGCCCCACTTCACGCGCCGGCATGGTGGGTGCAATGCCGGCGATGAACAGCACCTCGGACGCATAGATATTGCCCACCCCCACCACCACGCTGCCGCTGAGCAGCAGCTGCTTGATGGGCGTGCGTCTGGCGGACAGCCCCTCGCGAAAAGCCTCGAAGGTAAAGCTGGCTTCCAGCGGCTCCATGCCCAGGTGGTCCAGCAACTTGCGCGCCAACGCATCTTGCTGGCTGGGCACATAGACCACGGCGCCAAAGCGGCGCGGATCATGCAGCCGCAGCAAACCCCGCGTGGTCTGCAAATCAAAGTGATCATGCTTGCCCGCCTCGCCCAGGGCCGCTTCCTCCAGACCCGCAAAGCGCAAGCTGCCCGACATGCCCAGATGAACCAGCAACAGCCCCTCGCTCAAATCCAGCAGCAGATATTTGCCGCGGCGGCGAACGGCCAGCACTTGCCGCCCCCCGAGCGCATCGGCCTCCATGCCCAGCGGCCAGCGCAAAGGCTTGCCCATGGTGGCCGACACGATGCGCGCGCCCGCGATACGATCCGCAAAAGAGCGGCGTGTGACCTCGACTTCGGGCAACTCAGGCATGCAGAGCGATCTTTGAACTATGTGGTATTGGCTTCGATTATTATGGGTTGATGGTTCATCCTCTTCGCTTTCAGGGACTCGCCATGGCCGCCGTTTTGGCCATGGGCACGGCAATTTCAACCGCCCAGGCGGCAGATGCGCCCATCAAGGAACCCGCGCCGGCCGCAGAATCTGCCGAGCAGGCGGCGGAGCGCGAACTCGATCGCGCCGCACTCAATGCCGAGTTGTTCTATGAAATTTTGGTGGGCGAGATGGCCGCCAGCCAGGGTGCTCTGGGCGATGCCCAGGCCTTGATGATGGAAGCGGCGCGCACCAGCGGCAGCGAACAGCTTTACCGCCGCGCCACCGAGCTGGCGGTGCAATCTCGCTCCGGCGACCGCGCCCTGCGCAATGCCCGCGCCTGGCTGGACGCCTACCCCGACTCCCGCCGCGCCAATCGCACCGTGCTGCAGCTGCTGGTGGCCATGAACCGCATCGCAGACTCCACCAGCTATCTGCGCCGCGAAGTCGAAGCCACCCCCGACGAAGCCAAACCAGCCACTTTTCTGAGCATCACCCAGCTCTATAACAACGCCAGCGACAAACCGCTGGCGGCCGACGTGGTGGAGCAGGCGCTAGACGCGGAGCTCAAGGACAAGAAAAACGGCCCCATGGCCTGGGCCACTATAGGTCATATGCGACTGCTTGCAGGCCAGAAGGCCGCTGCGCTGCAAGCGGTGGACAACGCCCAGCAACTGGACCCCGACACCGGAGCCATCGCTCTTTTGTCCATGGAACTGCTGGAGTCAGGCTCTGCAGAAGTCGAACCTATCATCAAGCGCTATCTGCAAAAAAGCCCCTCGCCCCAGATACGCATGGGTTATGCCCGTGTATTGCTGGGCCAAAAGCGCATCGATGATGCCAAGACCCAGTTGATGGCCATCACCCAGGAGAGCCCCGATTTCGCCGAGGCCTGGGCTGTTCTGGCCAATCTGCAGCTGCGCGCCGACGAGCTGGGTGCGGCCCAAACCTCCATCGAGCGCTTCGGCGCCCTGCTGCCCCAGCTGCCGCAGGGTGTGAGCCGCAACGCAGGCCAGTCTCAGTACTACCTGCTGCAGGCCAATCTGGCCGAGAAGCAAAAACGCTACGCCGATGCCGATGCCTATCTCACACGCATCCCTGATGCTGCCAATTTGCTCAGCGTACAGGCGCACCGGGCCGAGCTGATGGCCAAACAGGGCAAGATTCAGCAGGCCCGCGCCCTGATACGGGCCGTGCCCGCCACCGGCCCCAATCAGCAACGCCTCAAAACCATGGCCGAGGTGCAATTGCTGCGCGACGCCGACCAGAACAGCGAAGCCTACGCTTTGCAGCTGACACTGCACAAGCAGTCTCCCGACGATGCCGAACTGGCCTACGACACAGCCATGCTGGCCGAGCGAGCAGGCAAGTTCGACGAAATGGAAAAACTGCTGCGTGATCTGATGGTGCGCAAGCCCGATTTTCTGCATGCCTACAACGCTCTGGGCTACTCGTTTGCCGAGCGCAATATCCGCCTTGACGAAGCCCAGGCGCTGATCCAGAAAGCACTGAACATGCAGCCTGATGATCCCTTCGTCACCGACAGCCTGGCCTGGGTCAAGTACCGCAAGGGCGATCTGAACGGGGCAGAAAGCCTGCTGGAAAAAGCCTATGCCAAGCGCCCGGATGTAGAGATCTCCGCCCACCTGGGTGAGGTGCTGTGGCAAAACGGCAAGCGCGAGCGGGCAATGCAGGTCTGGCGACAGGGTCTCAAGCTTGATGCAGAGAACACCGTGCTGCTAGAGACCTTCAAGCGCCTGAACGTCACACCATGAAGCAGCTCCCCCCACACCTGAGCCGCTGGACGCGGCGCAGCGCCTTGCCCGCGCTGGCCATCGCAGCTGCCTTGCTTGCCGGCTGCGCCCAGCCTGCGCGCCAGCTAGGTGCAGATGCGCTCGCCGCCTCGGGACACTGGTCCGGACGCATGGCTTTGCAGGTACAGGACGCACAAAACCAGTCGTTCAGCGCAGCATTCGAGCTGCAAGGCCGGCCCGATCAAGGAACCTTGCTGATCTACAACCCGCTGGGCTCCATCAGCGCCCGCCTGAGCTGGACGCCACAACAAGCCACGCTGCAACAAGGCGAGCGCATCGCCAACTCCGAATCGCTGCCTGCATTGATTGCCCAGTTGACCGGCAGCGAAATCCCCGTCGCTGCCCTGTTTGACTGGCTGCAAGGCAAGAGCACCGCAGTGCCGGGCTGGCAGGTGGATCTTTCCAGAATCAGCGATGGCCGCCTGCGCGCGGACCGCAGCAGCCCCCCGCCCGAGGCATCGCTGCGCATCGTTCTCGACCAGGACGCAAAGTAAGCAACACGGCGCCACCCGCGCCACGGCTTTGCGCTCCTGCTATCGTTGCGCCAGTTTTTGCCTCACTGTTTCCACCATGCTCTCGCTCTATGACGTGCCGGCGCCGGCCAAGCTCAATCTGTTCCTGCACATCACGGGCAGGCGCGCCGACGGTTATCACCTGCTCGAATCCGTTTTCATGTTGATCGACTGGCATGACGTGCTGCATTTCGAGCGCACGGCCAGCCACCAGATCAGCCGCGAAGACCTCTCGGGCATGGCGCTACCTGAGGACGATCTGATCACCCGCGCGGCCCGCGCGCTGCAGCAAGCCACCGGCTGCACCCAGGGCGCGCATATCGGCATTCACAAAAACCTGCCGGCTCAGGCGGGCATGGGCGGCGGCTCCTCGGATGCAGCCACCACGCTGCTGGCGCTGAATCGCCTGTGGGGCCTGGGCCTGTCGCGCCAGGAGCTGCAGAAAATCGGTCTGACGCTGGGAGCGGACGTCCCGTTTTTCCTCTGCGGCCATACGGCCTGGGTCAGCGGCATTGGCGAAATCATCACCCCTCTTGCCGGCGCGCAGGCTCTGCCCGAGCAACAGTTCATCGTGGTCAAACCGGAGCAAGGTTTGGAGACCGGAAAAATTTTTAGCAGTGATTTGCTGAAACGCGACTCCAAGCCTGCTACAATTGCGGTCTTCGCTGCAAGGCACTTTGGTTTTGGCCGAAACGACTTGCAGCCTGTTGCTGAAGGTTTGCAGCCTGAGATGAAGAAAGTCAGAAACTGGCTTGAATCCTTCAAACTGCATGCTACAATGACGGGCTCAGGTAGTGCAGTATTTGCGCCGCTGACGCAGGCTATAGATTTGAATAGTGCACCAAGCACATGGCAAATCAAAGTTTGCAAAAATCTGGCAATTCATCCGCTTCACGGTTGGGTTTCAGATAAAAAGTTATAAGGCTGTTTGTTTTCAACAAATAGCCTGTGTAGGGGAGTCGCCAAGTTGGTTAAGGCACCGGATTTTGATTCCGGCATGCGAAGGTTCGAATCCTTCTTCCCCTGCCAAACATCTTCTTGCGTCAAGGCAACCCGTAGCACTGGGACGCTCAAATGCATTCACATCACTCTGATTTCATGGTCTTCACTGGCAATGCCAATCCAGGCATGGCCCAAGAGATCGTAAAGCACCTAGGCACCACCTTGGGCGCTGCCGACGTTGGCCGTTTCTCCGATGGAGAAGTCACTGTCGAAATTAAGCAAAACGTTCGCGCTCGCGACGTGTTCGTGGTGCAATCCACTTGCGCACCGACCAACGACAACCTGATGGAGTTGTTGGTCATGGTTGATGCCCTCAAGCGCGCATCGGCCGAGCGTATCTGCGCCGTGATCCCTTATTTCGGTTATGCCCGTCAAGACCGTCGCCCTCGCTCCACCCGCGTGCCAATCACCGCCAAGGTGGTGGCCAACATGCTGCAAGCTGTGGGCGTGGAACGTGTGCTGACCATGGATTTGCACGCCGACCAGATTCAAGGTTTCTTCGACATTCCCGTGGACAACATCTACGCAACCCCCGTGTTGCTGGGTGACCTGCGCCAGAAGAACTACGAAGACCTGATCGTTGTCTCCCCCGACGTTGGCGGTGTGGTGCGTGCGCGCGCCCTGGCCAAGGAACTGGGTTGCGATCTGGCAATCATCGACAAGCGTCGCCCCAAGGCCAATGTGTCTGAAGTCATGCATGTGATCGGCGATATCGACGGCCGCAACTGCGTGATCATGGACGACATGATCGACACGGCCGGTACGCTGGTCAAGGCAGCCGAAGTGCTCAAGCAGCGCGGCGCCAAGAACGTGTATGCCTACTGCTCGCACCCCATCTTCTCGGGCCCGGCCCTGGAACGTATCGGCAGCGGCTCGGCTTTGGACGAAGTGGTTGTGACCAACACCATTCCTCTGACCGCCGCAGCACAGCAGTGCAGCAAGATCCGCCAGCTGTCCGTAGCACCGCTGTTCGCCGAGACAATTCACCGTATTTCCACGGGTGATTCGGTAAGCAGCCTGTTTACCGCTTAAAATCTCGGGTTTTCCGGCCCTGAGCCATGCAAACCTCCTTCGGGAGGTTTGACTGTTTCGGGCCATCGCAAGAGTCAACGGCCTTTTAGCAAGGTACAGATTCTTTTATCAAATGGGCGAGACTGGTCGCGGTCCGCCCCACTAGGAGTTAGTTATGCAATTTGTCGCTTTTGAGCGCGCTAAGCAAGGTACGGGTGCGAGCCGCCGTCTGCGTCATTCGGGCAAGACCCCTGGCATCGTTTACGGTGCTGGCGAAGCCCAACTGATCGAAATCGACCACAACGCTCTGTGGCACGCCCTGCACAAGGAAGCTTTCCACTCCAGCGTTCTGGACATGGAAGTGAACGGCCAAGTGTCCAAGGTTGTGCTGCGCGACGTGCAGTTTCACCCCTTCAAGAAGCTGGTGCAACACGTTGACTTCCAACGCGTGGACGCAACCACCAAGCTGCACATGAACGTGCCTCTGCACTTCGAAGGCGCAGACGTGTCCCCCGCTGTCAAGGCTGAAAACTGCACCATCACTCACCTGATGCACGAAGTGCAAGTGATCTGCGAACCCGCAGTCCTGCCCGAGTTCATCACTGTGGACCTGAGCGCCCTGACTTCCAAGTCCGTGCTGGGTCTGCAAGGTCTGAAGCTGCCTAACGGCGTGAAGGCTGTGGTGCGCGGTTCCAACAAGAACCCCGCCCTGATCTCCATCAAGTTGCCCGAAGTGGCTCCTGCTGAAGGCGCAGCACCTGCTCCTGCAGCCGCTCCTGCCAAGAAGGGCAAGAAGTAATTCTTGTGACTTCGGTACAGTGCCCAGGCGCTGTACCCATGAAAAAGGCCCACCTCGCGTGGGCCTTTTTCATGGCTGATCACAAGACCTGCGCTGTCTGCCATGCCTCTGCAACGGAGATAATTGCCCCATGATCAAACTGTTTGTCGGCCTTGGCAATCCTGGCCCTGAATACGAAGACACACGCCACAACGCCGGCTTCTGGTGGGTTGACGCACTGGCCCGCGAACTCAAGGTCACGCTGGTGCCCGAGCGCAGCTACTGGGGCTTGATGGCTCGCACCACGGTCAACGGCCAGACCGTCTGGCTGCTACAGCCTCAGACCTTCATGAACCTCTCGGGCAAATCCGTGGGCGCATTGGCACGTTTCTTCAAAATCCAGCCAGAGGAAATCCTGGTCGTGCACGACGAACTGGATTTCGAACCCGGCCAGGTCAAGCTCAAGCGCGGCGGCAGCCACGGCGGCCACAACGGCCTGCGCGACATCCATGCCCAACTGGGCTCTGCCGACTACTGGCGGTTGCGCGTGGGCATTGGCCACCCCGGCCACAAAGGCGAAGTCGCCAACTGGGTGCTGAAAAAGCCCTCCCCCGATCAAATGAAGCTGATTGAGGACAGCATTGCCCATTCGCTCAAAGCCTGGCCCGAACTGGTGGCTGGGCAGATGGACAAGGCCACGCTTGCCATCCACACCACCAAGGCTCCACGCCCCAAGCCACCGCGTCAGCCCGCGCCCGAAGCGGAACAGCCCAAGGCTTGAGGCCATAAAAAAAACGCAGACGCTACCAATTCAGTAGCTATCTGCGCTTTTATATTCTGGGTTACAGCCCTGAAACAGCTTGATTAAGCGCTCTTGGTCTGCTGCAGCAGCTCGTACTTCTTGAGCAGGACCTCGCGGCTTTCCACGAATTCGGGATTCACGGGAATACAGGCTACGGGGCAGATCTGCACACATTGGGGCTCGTCAAAATGGCCCACACACTCCGTGCACTTGGACGGAGTGATCTCGTAGAACTGCTCGCCCATGTAAATGGCGTCGTTCGGGCACTCAGGCTCGCACACATCACAGTTGATGCATTCATCCGTAATCATCAATGCCATGTGAACTCCTTGTCTCTCCCAAAACAACCCGCGCTGCGGCGGGCAACAACGGCTTGCCTGTCCCGATTATCCCGTGCCGCATAAGACTTGGTGGGCTCGCGGTCAAAGTCCTGGCGCCGCTTGCTTGCACTCCATGCCTGGGCAATTGCTGCGGTCTGAGCCGCATGCAGCCTGCACGGCTTCACAATTGCCGCTATGCTGCGCGAAAAATGGCGGAAAACGCCCATCCCTTCTGCGCCCGCCAAGCCCTGCCCACCATGAATCACCGCGACTCCGCCGCCTGCGCTTCTACCGCAGGCGCATGTCACCCGCTATGAGCGTGTTCTTTCTCAAGCGCCTGTTGACGCTGGCCATCACCTTGCTGGGCGCCTCCGTGGTCGTCTTTGCCGTGCTGGAAATCCTGCCCGGCAATGCAGCCCAAACATTGATGGGCCCCGACGCATCGCCCGAAGCCGTGCAGGCCATGGCCGAACAGCTGGGACTGGATCAAAGCGCCTGGGCGCGCTACAGCCAATGGATAGCCGGCCTGTTCCATGGCGATATGGGGACCAGCTATGCCTATGGCTCACCGGTATCCGAGCTGGTGCTGGAGCGCCTTGCCATCACCGTGCCGCTGGCGGTTCTGTCCATGCTCATCACCACGGTGCTGGCACTGGCCGCTGGCGTCTATGCGGCCTCACGCCACAGGCGCTGGGGCGATGTGGGCGTGATGGGCCTGGCCCAGATCGGCATTGCCATTCCCAATTTCTGGTTCGCCATCCTGCTGATCCTGCTGTTTTCAGTGAAGCTGCAATGGTTTTCTGCCGGCGGCTTTCCGGGCTGGACCGAGGAAGCCGGTGGCGGCTTCTGGACCGCGCTGCAGGCCCTGCTGCTGCCGGCCATCTCTTTAGCCGTGGTCCAGGCCGCCATCCTGGCGCGCATCACGCGCTCTGCCGTGCTTGAGGCGCTGGGCGAGGACTTTGTACGCACGGCCCGCGCCAAAGGCCTGTCGCGCACCGCCGCCCTGTGGGGACATGTGCTGCGCAACGCCATGATTCCCGTCATCACCGTGATGGGCCTGCAGTTTGCCAATCTGCTGGCCGGCACCATCGTGGTGGAAAACGTGTTCTACCTGCCTGGCCTCGGGCGACTGATCTTTCAGTCCATTGCCAACCGCGATGTCATCGTGGTGCGCAACTGCGTGCTGCTACTGGCGGCCATGGTGGTGCTTATCAATTTTGTGGTCGATATGCTTTATGCCGTCATCGATCCGCGCATCAAGGCCAGCGATATATGAGCGCACGCCCTGAATCGACCCGCCCCCCTCAGCCCTATCCCACGCGCGCCTTCAGCCGCACACGGCCTCAAAGCTTTGTGCAGCGCGCTCTGCGCCACCGCAGCTTTGTGCTGGGAGCCTTGCTGACCACCTTGTTGATTGCCGCCGCCCTGCTGTCTTTTGGCTGGACTCCGGGTTCGGCCTACGAGGTAGACATGGATGCCGCCCTGCAAGGCGCCAGCAGCCAGCACTGGCTGGGCACGGACGTCTTGGGGCGCGACGTGGCCTCGCAAATTCTCGTCGGCGCACGCGCCTCCATTGCCGTGGGCCTGATTGCCGTGAGCATAGGTCTGGCGCTGGGTCTGATTCTGGGGCTGATTGCCGCCGCCCGCCGCGGCTGGATCGAAGAAATCATCATGCGCCTGGCCGACTTCACCTTTGCCTTCCCGGCCTTGCTTTCGGCCATCATGCTGACGGCCGTATTTGGCGCGGGCATGGTCAACGCCATCATCGCCATCGGCATCTTCAACATCCCCACTTTTGCGCGCATCAGCCGGGCCTCGGCCAATGCTGTCTGGGCCCGCGACTATGTGATGGCAGCCCGCGCCTGCGGCAAAAGCCGCTGGGCCATTACCGTGCAGCATGTGCTGCCCAATATCGCCTCGGTGCTGGTGGTACAGGCCACGATCCAGTTCGCACTGGCCATCCTGGCGGAGGCTGCCTTGTCCTATCTGGGCCTGGGCACCCAGCCACCCCAGCCCTCCTGGGGTCGCATGCTCAGCGAAGCACAGACGCTGATGTTCCAGGCGCCGCTGCTGGCCGTGTGGCCCGGCGTGGCGATTGCGCTGTCGGTGCTGGGCCTCAACCTTTTGGGCGACGGCCTGCGCGATCTGCTGGACCCCCGGCTGGCGCGCGAACGCTGATGGCAAGGAAAGCGATACATGTCTTTGCTTGAAGTCACCAACCTCACCATCAATCTGCAAACCCATCGCGGCCGTGCGCAAGCCGTGCGCGATGTGAGCTTTTCGCTGGAACGCGGCGCCACTCTGGGCCTGATCGGCGAATCGGGCTGCGGCAAATCGCTGACAGCCCTGGCCCTCATGGGCCTGCTGCCACAGCATGCCCAGGTGGATGGCAGCATCTTGCTGGACGGCATGGAGTTGCTGGAGCAAAGCGAGAAACAACTCTGCGCGCTGCGCGGCAACCGCATGGCCATGGTGTTTCAGGAACCCATGTCGGCCCTGAACCCCGTGCACAGCATAGGCCGCCAGGTGGCCGAGCCGCTGCGCCTGCATTTGCGACTGAGTCGTGCCCAGGCCCGCAGCCGCGCCATCGAGCTGCTGGAGCGGGTGGGCATTGCCCAGGCGGCCCGGCGCATTGATGATTACCCGCACCAGTTCTCCGGCGGCCAGCGCCAGCGCATCACCATTGCCATGGCCCTGGCCTGCGGCCCCGATCTGCTGATTGCAGACGAACCCACCACGGCGCTGGACGTGACGGTGCAACAGCACATTCTGGATTTGCTGCAGTCTCTGGTGGCCGAGCACGCCATGGCCCTGGTACTGATCTCCCACGATCTGGGAGTGATTGCGCAAAACGTGGAGCAGTTGCTGGTCATGTATGGCGGCACGGTGGTGGAGTCGGGCATGACCGAGGCCGTGTTTGCCTCTCGCGCCCACCCCTACACACGCGGCCTGTTTGCGGCCCGTCCGCAGCTGCATCTGGCAGCGCAGCGCCAGCCCCTGCCCACGATTGCCGGCACGGTTCCCGAGTTGGTCGACCTGCCCCTGGGCTGCCCGTTTGCCGGGCGCTGCAGCTTTACCGTCCAGCACTGCTTTGTGGAGCGCCCTCCCGCGCACACCCTGCAAACGCCCGGTACCGCAGCCCCTGTCTCGCTGTCTTGCTGGCGCCAGCCCCATGTGGTGCATTGCCTGCGCAAGGAAGCCATAGAGCCGACGACAGGGACGGTCGCATGATGCCTTCAGAAGATATCAAAACAGGAGCTGAAAGCGCTTGCCTGCTAAAGGTGACAGGGCTGCATCGCTCTTACTCCATGGCCAGAAGCTCGTTGTGGCGCAAACCCGAGCCGCTGCAGGCCTTGCGCGGCGTGAGCTTCACGCTCAAGGCCGGCCAGAGCCTGGGCGTGGTGGGCGAATCGGGCTCGGGCAAATCCACGCTGGCCCGGCTGGTCATGGCCCTCGATACGCCGACGGCCGGCACGGTGCAGCTCAAAGGGCGCGATTTGCACCGGCTGAGCAGCCGCGAGCTGCGCAGCGCACGCCGCGATTTTCAGATGGTGTTTCAAGACCCTTACGCGTCGCTGGACCCGCGCATGACGGTGGAGCGCATTGTGGCCGAGCCCTTGTGCACGCTGGAGCAGCCACCTGCCCGGGAGGCACAGCGCAGCCAGGTGCAGACCGTGCTGAGCCAGGTCGGCCTGCGCGCCCAGGATGCGGACAAGTACCCGCATGAATTTTCCGGCGGCCAGCGCCAGCGCATTGCCATTGCACGGGCGCTGATCACCCGGCCCCAGCTCATCGTGGCCGACGAGCCCGTCAGCGCGCTGGATGTGTCGGTACAGGCCCAGGTGCTCAATCTCATGCAGCAGCTGCAGCGCGAGCTAGGCCTGTCCTATCTCTTCATCAGCCACGATCTGGCCGTGGTGCAACATGTGTGCGACGAAGTCATCGTGCTCTACCAGGGCCAGATTGTGGAGCGCGGCACGCCGCAAAAGTTGTTCTCCGCCCCCGAACACCCCTATACCCAGGCCCTGGTCAAAGCCGCGCCCCGCCTGCCGGCGCAGTATCTTTAAGGCCTTGCCGACACTACCCGTAACGCATATAAATCCGCGACCACCGGGCATGGCGGCACACCTGGTGTAAAAACGCTGTTGAAGCACGGCAGCATTGCGCTGCCTGCTACGTTCTTTGGGGCACTCCTCTGCCCCAACCCCTTCGGAGACTTTGTCGATGCTCAACCGCCGCACCTTGCTGGTCAGCTCTGCTGCCGGCTTGCCCCTGCTGTCGTCCTGGCCTGCACTGGCCCAGGCCAAGAAAAACAGCGTCACCCTGGCCATGACACTGGAGCCGCCAGGACTGGACCCCACGGCAGGCGCCGCCTCCTCGATTGCCGAGGTGGTGCACTACAACATCTTCGAGACGCTGACCAAGATCAACTCCGACGGCAGCGTCTCGCCCCTGCTGGCCGAGAGCTGGGAAGTCTCCTCCGACCTCAAGACCTACACTTTTCGCCTGCGCAAGGACGTGAAGTTCCAGAACGGCGAGCCCTTCAATGCCGCCACGGTGAAGTTCTCGTTCGAGCGTGCGGCCGCCGACAAAAGCACCAACAAGGACAAGCGCACTTTTGCCGACTTGCGCTGCCGGGTCGCGGACGAGCACACCATCGTCATCACCAACCAGGACATAGACCCCGATTTTCTCTTCGTGCTGGGTCAGGCCACCTCCATCATCGTGGAGCCCAAGAGCGCCGCCACCAATGCCACCAAGCCCGTGGGCACCGGCCCCTATACGCTGGCCGCCTGGGCCAGAGGTGCTTCGGTCACGCTGACGGCCTGGAAGGATTACCGCGCCGCACAAGGCATACGCATACAACGCGCCGTCTTCCGCTTCATCCCGGACTCCGCCGCGCAGGTAGCGGCCCTCCTGGCAGGCGATGTGGACGCCTTCCCCCGCGTCACGCCGCGCAGCGTGCCCCAGTTCAAACACAACCCGCGTTTCCAGGTGGTGGTGAGCAACTCGCGCGCCAAAACCATTGTGGCCATCAACAACGCTCGCAAGCCCTTGAACGATGTTCGCGTGCGCCGCGCCATCGCCTCGGCCATAGACCGCAAGGCCGTGATCGCCGGTGCGGCCGATGGCTATGGCGTGCCTATTGGCAGCTACTACGTGCCCACGGCCTTTGGCTATGTGGACACCACGGGCGTCAACCCCTTTGATGTGGAACTGGCCAAGGCGCTGCTGGCCGAAGCCGGAGTCAAGACCCCCTTGACCCTCAATATGACGCTGCCGCCCACGCCTTACGCACGCCAGGGCGGCGAGCTGATTGCGGCCCAGTTGGCCAAGATAGGCATCCAGGTCAAGCTGCAGAACGTGGAATGGGCGCAGTGGTTGTCCGGCACCTACGGCAACAAGAACTACGACCTCACGCTGATCTCGCATGTGGAGCCTTTTGATCTGGGCAATTTTGCCAAGCCCGACTATTACTGGGGCTACCGCTCGCCCGAGTTCAACGACTTGTTCGAAAAGATCAAGAACGTCTCGCGCCCCGCCGACCGCGCCCGCCTGCTAGGCGATGCCCAGCGCCTGCTGGCCAAGGACGCGGCCCACGCCTTTCTCTACACCCCGCAATGGGTGACGGTGGCCGACAAAAAGCTGCGCGGCCTGTGGAAGGACATGCCGGTGTTTGTGAACGATCTCTCGTCTTTGTCCTGGGGATGACTTAAAACTCCCCCTGTGGCGCTGCGCGCTATGGGAGGGAGACGACAGCCTCGCTGCGGGGCGGCGCCAGTTTTTATGGCTCTCGTCTCTAGCGCTGAACCATCGCCAGTTTCAGCGCCAGCGCACCGAAGACGGTGGCGGCGATGCGGTTGAGCCAGCGCTGGGCACGGGCGGAGCGCTGCAGAATCTGACCGAACAGACCCGAGAAGCAGGCGATGGAACCAAATACCAGCCAGGCCGATGCCATGAAGACACAGCCCAGCACTATGATCTGCACAGGCACGCTGCCCCGCATAGGATCCGCAAATTGGGGTAGAAAGGCCAGAAAGAAGATGAGAACCTTGGGATTGGTCAGGTTCATGACCAGGCCACGGCCAACCCAGCCCAGTGCAGATTGCAGCGTCAGCACATCGCGCTGTACCTGTGCCTGCGCGGTTTCGCTGATCTCCACCGGCGCACGCCATGCTCCCCAGGCCATATAGAGCAGATAGGCCGCACCGCAAACCTTGAGCACGGTGAACAGCATGGGCGACGCCGCCACAATCGCTGCGAGCCCCAGGGCCACCGCTGCGGTGTGGCCCACAACGCCCAGGCACAGACCCAGCACCACGCACAGGCCCACGCGCCAGCCGCGCTGAGCGGACTGCAGCAGCACAAAAAGATTGTCCGGCCCGGGGCTCAAACCCAGCAGCACGGCCACGCCAAAAAAAGCGATCAAAGTTTCCCAAGCGGGCATGAAGCGTCTCTCTTCTTACGACTACCAAAACAATAGCTGCAACCGCATATAAAACATGGGCTATAGCCTGTTTTTATGCAAAATTTGGCAAATCTGCCATCACGATGGCGCCTTCCAGCCCATCCATGGCGGTGGACAGGCCATAGCGCGCATCGCCGCCCGCATGGCGCTGTGCGGCCCAGGCGGCTTGCAACATGCAGAGCACGGCATCCAGGGCATCGCCTTTGGCGTCTTGCAACAGGCTCTGGCGCTGATCGGCACCCAACTTCAGGCTGAGGCCGGTGGCCGTAGCTCCCGATTCCAGCGCGGCCAGCAATTGCAGCCGCACCGCATGGCGGGCCTCGTCCTGCTTGGCCGCCACATCGCTTTTATAGCTGCGCCGCCCGATGATGGAGCGCGCCAGCAGGCCTGGATAGGCTTCAAGCGCCACGCGCGGTGCGCCAGCCTGATGCGCTTGCAGGCCCGGAAAATACAGGCCGGCCGCTCGCAGACGCGGCAGGCCTGCATGCAACATATAGGCCACCGGCGGATTCACCCATTTCATGGAAGAGCTGGAGCCGGCCGGAAGATCCGTGGCCCGGTGGGCAAACTTGCCGCCCACGGGCCGGGCGGCGCAAAAGGCCTTGAACTGCTCGCGTATCTGCGCTCGGCTCAGGCCGGCGTAGAAATCCATGCAGGCAGCCCAGTCCGTGGGCCAGCCCAGCGCCTGCACCAGCTCGCGCGGCAGGCCAAAGGGCAGATCGAAGCCACCCACCCAGGTGCCATGTGCATCGCCGGTCAGCCATTCGCTCCAGCCATCCAGCGTGGCAAAGTGCAGCAGCTCATCCAGCCGCACAGATCGCTTCTCCAGACATAGCTGCCCACGCGCCACCACAATGGGCTTGCGACGAGTCGGGCTGCTGCTGAAGTCGCAGCCTAGCAGCTGCATGTCCTCAGCCCAGGCCCAGGGCCGTCACGCCCAGCGCAATCATCACAGCGCCGGCAATGCGCAGCGCCCGGTCGCCCTCGCCCAGCAGCTTGCCGCCGATCAGGGCCGCGAACAGCATGGAGACCTCGCGCGCAGGCGCCACATGCGAGATGGGTGCGCTCTGCACCGCATACAGCACCAGCACATAGGCAATGGGGCTGAAAAAAGCCACCACCGCCGCGTAACGCCATTGCACCCGCCACAGGCGGCGGGTCTCGCTCCAGTCCGTAACAGCCAGCGGCGCCAGGATGACCAGGCGAATCAGATTGCCTACATAGTCCACCAGAATCGGCGACATCAGCATCACCTTGACGGCATAGCTGTCGACCACCGTATAGGCCGCGATAAACATGCCGGTGAGCAGGCCGTAGTAAAGGCCGGAGAGCACGCGGGCCTTGGCCTCGCTGGATTCGCCCATGCGTATGGCGGCAATCATGCGCGGGCCGCCGGCAATCAGAAACACGCCCACCACCACGCCGGCAATACCGGCGGCGCCCAGGGTGGAGAGTTCCTCACCCAGGAAGGTAATTGCCACCAGCGATGAAATCAGCGGCCCGCTGCCGCGTGCCAGCGGGTAGACCACGGTGAGATCGGCCACGCGGTAGCCGCGCAGCAGCACCACAAAATAAAACACGTGCAGCACGGCGCTGGCCGTGACGAAGACCCATTCCATCCAGCCCCAGGAGGGCACCACATCCTTGCCCAGCCACCAGCCCAGCGGCAGCCAGATGAGGGCATTGAAGACCGCGGTGAACAGCGAAAAGCGGGCATCGCCCCCCGCCTTCTTGGCCACGATGTTCCAGCCCGAATGAATCAGGCCCGCCAGAATGATGAGGAAAAAAGCTTGCAGTGACATGGATGACATGGCTGCCGCAATCGAAGATGCAGGCGGCAGCTAAAAAAGCAAAAGGCCGCGCGACGCGCAGCCTTTTGAAGGAGAGGGATCAGAGCATTGCTTACTTGCGGGCCGCTATGAGAGACAGGAATTCGCGACGCAGTTCGTAATTGGTCAGGAAAGCGCCCCGCATCACGGAGTTGAGCATCTTGCTGTCCATCTCGCGCACGCCGCGCCAGGACATGCAAAAGTGCGAAGCTTCCATGACCACGGCCAGACCATCGGGACGGGTCTTGTCCATGATCAGATCGGCCAGCTGAATGATGGCCTCTTCCTGAATCTGCGGACGGCCCATGATCCAGTCCACCAGACGGGCGTACTTGGACAGGCCGATCACATTGGTGTTCTTGTTGGGCAGCACGCCCACCCAGATCTTGCCAATCACCGGGCACAGGTGATGGCTGCAGGCGCTGCGCACGGTAATCGGGCCGACAATCATCAGCTCATTGAGGTGCTCGGCATTGGGGAACTCGGTGATCGCGGGCTGCGTCACATAGCGGCCCCGGAACACTTCGTTGAGATACATCTTGGCGACGCGGCGGGCCGTGGCTCGGGTGTTGTGATCGTGGACAGTGTCGATCACCATGGAGTCAAGCACGCCCTGCATCTTCTCCTGTACCTCGTCCAGCATCTTTTCCAGCTCGCCGGGCTCGATGAATTCGGAGATGTTGTCATTGGCGTGAAAGCGCTTGTTCGCCGCCTGCAGCCGTTCGCGAATCTTGACCGAGACGGGCGTGCCCTCAGTCTGGTTGTCTGTTGTCATGTCGGCCACTTCTCTGAACATGTCAGCCATGGTACCAGCGAATCATCTTCCACAAGCTACAAAGGATTTGCCATGGAAACGCATATTCACAAGGCACAACAAGCTATTAATTCAGGAGCAATTTGCAAACCGGCCTGAACCATTTGCAAGAGAAGCTGCGCCTGGCGGTCGTCACAGCTTGAATTCTGCAATCAGGGGCAGATGGTCGGACATGCGCCACCAGATGCGGCCCTTGGGCACGTGCAGGCCCATGGGCGTCAGCCCCCGCACATAGATATGGTCGAGCTGGGCAATCGGCAGGCGGGATGGGTAGGTCAGAATGCCCTGGGTATCGTCGTACTCGAACAGGCCAAAGCCCGCCAGCATGCGCTTGATCTGGTTGCCCCAGTCATTGAAGTCGCCCGCCACCACCAGAGGCGCATTGGGCGGCACCTCGCGCTCGATAAAGCTTTGCAGCCGGGCAATCTGGCGCAGGCGGCTGCCGGGAATCAGCCCCAGATGCACCACGATGGAGTGCACGCGGCGTCCGTCGATATCCACCTCCACATGCAGCAGGCCGCGCTGCTCGAAGCGGTGATCGGAAATGTCCTCGTGCTGGTAGCCTATGACCGGCCAGCGGCTGAGCAGCGCATTGCCATGCTCGCCGTCCTTGGTATAGGCATTGGTCAGATAGACCGACTCATAACCCTCGGGCGCCAGATACTCGGCCTGGGGCACGTTGGGCCAGTGGTCGAAGTACTGCTCCTCCTTGCGGTTCATCTTGCGCACTTCCTGCAGGCAGACGATGTCGGCATCGAGCTGCTCCACCGCCAGGCCCAGATTGTGGATCTCAAGACGGCGCGCCGGCCCCAGACCTTGCACGCCTTTGTGAATGTTGTAGGTAGCCACGCGCAGAATCTGCGGATCGGCGGGCGCGGACAACTGTTTTTCAGACATAGGCTCAAACTCGTTCAAGACTGTGCGAATGGCTCTGCCGCCGATTGCGTAGCAAAGCGCGGCAACAGCAAAATCGCTTCGGCATTGGATGAAGAAAAGCAACGCTGGGCGGCATCGCGCCAGGCATGCCATTCATGTGCGGTGTGCTCTCTGGGATTCAAGTGCACGCACAGATCGGCGGGCACTTGCAGGCCGAAAACCCGCTCCCGGTTGTGCCACACGCCAGGCGCATAGCGGTGCTGCCACTCGGGGTAGATGGTGTACAGATTCTCCAGATTCCAGTCCGTCAGCACGCAGCCTTGAGCCAGTGCATCGATACCGGTTTCCTCGCGCACCTCGCGAATCGCGGTGTCGCGCCAGTCCTCGTCGTCAAAGTCCTTGCTGCCCGTGACCGATTGCCAGAACGGCTCGCCGCCCGGCGCCGCCACGGCGCGGCACAGCAGCAGGACCTGGCTGTTCTCGCGGTAAATCACCACCAGGACGGATTCCGGAATCTTGTAAGGCGCTGAACTCATGGACCCATGTTAGCGCGCCGACGATGACACGGGCCTGAGCCATGCCAGCCCTGTGGCTTATTCAAATTCAATAGCTGATAGCGTTTGGATATTTGGCAGTTCAACGCAAAAACCGCGTGAAACTCAAACCGAAGATGCGTAAACAGCTATCTATTTGATTGCATGAAAAAAGCGCCAGCCGCTTTCGCAGTCTGGCGCTTGGTGCTTGACTGCGCGCCGCGCAGTCAAATCCGGGCTCAGGCCTCGGTGGTCGTCACGGCCACGTTGCGCAGCTTGATGTGCAGCTCGCGCAGCTGCTTTTCGTCCACGGACGAAGGCGCTTGCGTCAGCAAATCCTGGGCGCGCTGGGTCTTGGGGAAGGCAATCACGTCGCGGATGGATTCGGAGCCGGTCATCAGCGTGATCAGACGATCCAGACCGAAAGCCAGACCGCCGTGGGGAGGCGCGCCGTATTGCAGCGCATCCAGCAGGTAGCCGAACTTGGCGCGCTGGTCTTCGGGCGTGATGTTCAGGGCGGCAAACACCTTGGACTGCACGTCGGCGCGGTGGATACGGACCGAACCGCCACCCAGTTCCCAGCCGTTCAAGACCATGTCGTAGGCCTTGGCGATGCACTTGCCGGGATCGGTGTCCATCAGGTCTTCATGACCATCCTTGGGCGAAGTGAAGGGATGGTGCACAGCCACCCAACGGCCGCTTTCTTCGTCATGCTCGAACATGGGGAAGTCCACCACCCACAGCGGTGCCCACTTGTCTTCGAACAGGCCGCTCTTCTTGCCGAACTCGCTGTGACCGACCTTCAGACGCAGTGCGCCGATGGAGTCGTTGACGATCTTTTCCTTGTCGGCGCCGAAGAACAGCAAGTCGCCGTCCTGTGCGCCGGTGCGCTTGAGGATTTCAGCGATGGCTGCGTCGTGCAGGTTCTTGACGATGGGCGACTGCAGACCGTCACGGCCCTTGGCCACTTCGTTGACCTTGATCCAGGCCAGACCCTTGGCGCCGTAGATCTTGACGAACTCGGTGTAGCCGTCGATCTCGCCACGCGAAATCGCTGCACCACCGGGAACGCGCAAGGCCACCACACGGCCACCCTTGGTGGTGGCGGGCACGGAGAACACCTTGAAGTCCACATCGCCCATGCAGTCGGTCAGCTCGGTGAATTCGAGCTTGACGCGCAGGTCGGGCTTGTCCGAACCAAAGCGGAAGGCCGCATCCTGGTAGGTCATGATGGGGAACTCGCCCAGATCCACGTTCAGCTGGGTCTGGAACACTTCCTTGATCATCTGCTGGAAGATGGCGCGGATTTCTTCCTCATTCAGGAACGAGGTTTCGCAGTCGATCTGCGTGAATTCGGGCTGGCGGTCAGCGCGCAAGTCTTCGTCGCGGAAGCACTTGGTGATCTGGTAGTAGCGGTCAAAGCCCGAGACCATCAGCATCTGCTTGTACAGCTGGGGCGACTGGGGCAGCGCGAAGAACTGGCCGTCGTGCACGCGCGAAGGCACCAGATAGTCGCGAGCGCCTTCGGGTGTGGACTTGCCCAGCATGGGGGTTTCGATGTCGATGAAGCCCAGCTTGTCCAGGAAGTTGCGCACCTGGATCGAAGTCTTGTAACGCAGCATCATGTTGCGCTGCATCACGGGGCGGCGCAGATCCATCACGCGGTTGGTCAAACGCACGTTTTCCGACAGATTGTCTTCATCCACCTGGAAGGGAGGCGTCACGGCGGCGTTGAGCACGTTCAGCTCATGGCACAGCACTTCGATCTGACCGCTCTTGAGCTTGTCGTTGGTGGTGCCGGCGGGGCGTGCACGCACCAGGCCCTTGACCTGCACGCAGTACTCGCTGCGAATGTCTTCGGCCACCTTGAACATGTCTGCGCGGTCGGGATCGCACACCACCTGCACATAGCCTTCGCGGTCGCGCAGGTCGATGAAGATCACACCACCGTGGTCGCGGCGGCGATTCACCCAGCCGCACAGCGTCACGGTTTCGCCCATCTGGGCTTCGGTCACCAGACCGCAGTATTGGGAACGCATTGCCATGAAAAATCTTCCTGCACCCCTACGGATGCGACAAGGTTGTTATTTAGGTTCTTCGACAGCGGTGAGGTCAGGCGGAGCAACCACACCCATCGAAACAATGTATTTGAGCGCAGCATCCACGCTCATCTCGAGTTCTATGCACTCGCTTTTGCGCACCATCACGAAATAGCCCCCCGTGGGGTTGGGCGTCGTGGGCACGAACACGCTCAGATATTCGTCGCGCAGATAGGCTGCGACTTCACCGCTGGGCGTACCGGTGACAAAAGCCACGGTCCAGACCCCTTCGCGCGGCCACTGCACCAGCACCGCAGTGCGAAAGGCGTTGCCGCTGTCGGAGAAAACCGTGTCGGAGACCTGCTTGACGCTGGAATAGATGGAACGCACCACGGGAATGCGGCGCACCAGCGCATCACCCCAGCCTACAAACTTGCGGCCAATGAAGTTGCTGGCAATGGCACCCACCACCAGCAAGATCAGCAGAGTCAAGATGACGCCAAAGCCAGGGATGTGCACGCCCAGCAATCTGTCGGGCTGCCAGGCCTCAGGAAGAATGGCCAGCGTCTGGTCCAGCGTTCCGATGATCCAGTTGAGCACACCCAGCGTAATCACCAGGGGAACGATGACCAGCAAACCGGCAATCAACCATTTGCGCAATGCAGACATAGTGTGGAGCAGTCCTAGGTATTGCTGGTCGTAGTGGAGCTGTCAGCCGCTGCGGCAGGCGCCGTGCTGGCTGGCGTGGTGCTGGCGGCAGAACTGTCGGCCGAGGCGGTAGGAGAAGGCTTGCTGCTGCCGCTGTTCTTGAAGTCCGTGGCATACCAGCCCGAACCCTTGAGCTGAAAACCCGGAGCCGTGAGCTGCTTGGAAAAGGCCGGAACCCCGCAAGCTGGGCACACGGTCAGCGGCGCGTCCGAAATTTTCTGCAGCACATCCTTGGCATGACCGCAGGAGCCACACTTGTATGCATAAATAGGCATAGCGCTTTAAACGAGGGAAGTGCAAAAACCCTCAATTATAAGCGCCGCCCCTTGATCTGCTGTGCCTCGGGATGAAGTCCTTTGGCGCGGGAAATTGCTGTCTCAGGCGTTGAGCGCTTCCACACTCGGTATTTCCCGCCGGTGGTTGTTGACCCACTGGGGCAGCAGCGACCCCAGCACCATGCCGGTCACTGCCGATAAAAGCCCTGCCAGCTGCTGTGGAAATGCCTGATTGAGCGCTGGCGTCACCATGAACACCAGCCACACGCCTATGCCCAGCACCACCGCGCAAACAGCGCCCTGGGTGGTGGCGCGCTTCCAGTAAAGGCCAAAGACCAGGGGCACAAAAGCGCCCACCAGAGGCACCTGATAGGCGCTGGCCACCAGTTCATAAATCGGCGTGCCCTGCATCATGATGGAGTAGGCGAGCACGCATGCGGAGAAGACCAGCACGCTGATGCGCATGGTCTTGAGACTGTCCTGATCGCTGACATAGGGGCGGAACTGGCGCCAGATGTTCTCGGTAAATGTCACGCTGGGGGCTAGCAAGGTTGCCGAAGCACAGGATTTGATGGCCGACAGCAGCGCGCCAAAGAACAGCACCTGCATGGCAAACGGCATCTTGTCCATGACCAGGGTGGGCAACACTTTCTGCGGATCCTCGGCCAGCAAGAGCTTGGCTTCATTGGGCATGATCAGCAAGGCGCTGGCCACCAGAAACATGGGTACAAAAGCAAAAATCACATAGCAGGCACCGCCGATGATGGTGCCGCGCACGGCCGATTTTTCGGTGTCTGCCGACATCACGCGCTGGAAGATGTCCTGCTGGGGAATCGAGCCCAACATCATGGTGACTGCCGCGCCAAGGAAAAAGATGATGTCGTGAAAGCTGGGCTCGGGCAGAAAGCGGAAAAGATCGCGGCTCACGGCCAGCTCCACCACCTTGTCGGCACCGCCGGCCATGTCTCCGGCAAAGAAAGCCAGCGTCAGCAGGCCCAGCACCAGAATGATCATCTGCACGAAGTCGGTCACGGCCACCGACCACATGCCGCCAAACAGCGTGTAGATCAGCACCGAGAGCAAACCTATCGTCATACCCAGCGGAATGCTGACACTTCCGCCCGAGAGCAGATTGAAGACCAGACCCAACGCCGTGACCTGGGCCGAGACCCAGCCCAGGTAGCTGATCATGATGATCAGCGAGCAGACCATCTCGATCACCCGTCCGTAGCGGGCGCGGTAGTAGTCGCTGATGGTCAGCAGCGACATGCGATAAAGCTTGGCTGCAAAGAACACGCCAACCAGAATCAGGCACATGCCCGCGCCAAACGGATCTTCGACCAAGGCACGCAGGCCGCCTTCGAGGAACTTGGCGGGCACGCCCAGTACCAGTTCGGACCCGAACCACGTGGCAAACGTGGTGGTAATGATCATGTACAAGGGCAGGTGGCGCCCGGCAATGGCAAAGTCAGCCGTGTTCTTTACCCGTTTGGCAGCCCACAGGCCAATGCCTATGGTCACCAACAGGTATGCAATCACCATTGAGAGCAGCACGCTGGCACTCCTGTTGCAAAATGGGTTGGGGTTTAGAAGCGCAGGCGCAGCAGAACCTGCAGCGCCACCAGGCCGATCACAAAGCCAATGCCGCCGCAGAGAATGGCCTGCAGCAAGCGATTGGTCGTCTTCTGCTGCTTGAGCAGCTCCTTGAGCAAGCTGTCTTTCTCATGGTTCTTGCCCTGGCCGGCCAGGTACTGGTGCAGCACGCGCGGAAAATCAGGCAGCAGCTTGGCGTAGCGCGGTGCCTGGGCCTGCAATTCCTGCCACAGACGCTGCGGGCCCATCTGGTCAAGCATCCACTTTTCCAGGAAAGGCTTGGCCGTGCTCCAGAGATCCAGATTGGGATCGAGCTGACGCCCCAGGCCTTCGATATTGAGCAGCGTTTTCTGCAGCAGCACCAGCTGCGGCTGAATCTCGACCTGGAAGCGGCGCGAAGTCTGAAACAAACGCATCAGCACCATGCCCAGCGAGATTTCGGCCAGCGGGCGGTCGAAATACGGCTCGCAGACGGCGCGAATCGCCGCCTCCAGCTCTTCCACGCGCGTGGTGGCGGGTACCCAGCCGCTTTCCACATGCAACTCGGCCACGCGCTTGTAGTCGCGGCGAAAGAAGGCCAGAAAGTTCTGCGCCAGGTACTCCTTGTCGAACTCCGTGAGCGTGCCGACGATGCCGAAGTCCAGCGAGATATAGCGCCCGAAAGTCTCGGGCTCCAGGCTGACCATGATGTTGCCCGGGTGCATGTCGGCGTGAAAAAAGCCGTCGCGAAACACCTGGGTGAAGAAAATCGTCACCCCGTCGCGCGCCAGCTTGGGGATATCCACCCCGGCTTCGCGCAGGCGCTCCACCTGGCTGATGGGCACGCCGTTCATGCGCTGCATGACCATCACATCGGTATGGCAGTAATCCCAGAAGATTTCCGGGATCAGCACCAGATCCAGGCCTTCCATGTTGCGTCGCAGTTGCGCCGCATTGGAGGCTTCGCGGATCAGATCCAGCTCGTCATGCAGATAGTTGTCGAATTCGGCAACCACTTCCTTGGGTTTGAGACGTTTGCCGTCGCTGGAGACGGCTTCCAGCCAGCCTGCCATCATGTGCATGAGGGCCAGATCCTTGTCGATCACCGTCTTCATGCCCGGGCGCAGCACCTTGACGGCCACATCGCTGTGGCTGCCGTCCTTGTTGCGCACCACGGCAAAGTGCACCTGCGCAATCGAGGCGCTGGCCACCGGCTTGCGGTCGAACTCCACAAAAATCTGATCCAGCGATTTACGGAAGGATCGCTCGATCGTGTCCACCGCAATCTGCGCCTCGAACGGCGGCACGCGGTCCTGCAGCTTGGCCAGCTCCAGCGCCACATCGGGCGGCATGAGATCGCCGCGGGTGGAGAGCACCTGGCCAAATTTCACAAAAATCGGACCCAGCTCTTCCAGGGCCTCGCGCAGGCGCACGCCGCGTGGCTTGTCCAGCTTGCGGCCAAAGGTCAGCACGCCGCGCAGGCGGCGCAACCAGGGATGGGGCAGACCCGAGAGCACCAGCTCGTCAAGGCCGTAACGAAACGCCACCCAGAGGATGGCCCAGCCGCGCAAGAAACGACTCATGGCTGGGAATAGTCAGAGCCGCCAGGCATGGCAGCCACTGGTGCAGCAGAAACGGGGCTGGTGGTTTCGGCAGGCGAATTGCCGCCCATGCGGGCGCCGACAAACTGGCGCAGGCCCTGGGCCGCAGTGCGTGCCACCTTGGCAACGGTATGCGCCGGCACATCGCCAATCATGCGAGCGAGGTCTTCCTCCACATCCCACTTGACGTTGTCCACCAGCCAGTTGATTTCGGCCGCCAGTTGCACATCACCTTCGATGCGGATGGCGGGCTTGTCGCCGCGCAAGGCAGTCTGAGCCAGCGAGAAGGGCGAGGTTTGCGTCACTTCCAGCATCAGATCTGGCGCAGCATCTTCGGGAGCCACGTTGAACAGGCCGGCGGGCGTGATTTGCAGAGCCACAGAGTACTGACGCCATTGCACCCGGGCAATACGGCCTTTCTGTCGCACGAGGCGCTCCGTCGCCTCTTTTTCCTGCATCAGCACATGATTGAGGAACAGCACCAGACGTTGGTGCAATTCGCTCACCAGCCATTCGGGAGCCTGAGGGCCGGCCATCACGCGTTCCACGAGACCGTTGAGAAAAGAAAGAGGGGACTGTGTTGCCATAGTCCCCCGATTATTCATGAAATGGAGTCCCCCTGAGTGACTACGTCACTTCCCCCTGAGGGGGACGGCACCTTCGCTGCGCGGCGGCGCTTGCTTGGTGCCTCTGGCATGAGGCATGCCATTTCAAAAAGTGGCTTATTGCAGAGCCTGCACGCCGGCTACCAACCAGCCACTGGTGCCGCTCTTGGGCTTGGTCATGTTCCAGACTTCGCGGAAGGGGCTGGGGCCTGCGGAGGCTTCCTCGCGGATCATGCCGGAGAACTCCACGCTGGCCATGTAGTCGTTGCCCAGGTCCTCAATACCCAGCAGCTGGGCATCGATCATGAGCACATCGGTGTGGTTTGGTTCACCGCCGCGCTGGGACTCGCGCTCGGACAGCTGGCCACGGATCTCCGACAGCATTTCATCGGTCATCATCGAGCGCAGCGAGCCGATGTCGGAGCGATCCCAGGCCGATTGCAGCGTCACAAAATTGCGCTTGGCTGCGGTCAGGAAACCATCGGTATCGAAACCATCAGGCACACCCCAGGCTTGCGAGCCCGACAGGGCCGAGCCGATCATGGAGCCACCTGCGCCAGCAGCACCGGCGCCAGCAGCACCGGCGCCAGCGCCGGCCAGCAGATGCTCCTGCTCCCAAGGGCGGGCCGATGCATCGTTGCCCACTTTTTCGGGGTTGTACTGGCGTGCCTGGCTGGCATTGGCGCTACCCGTATTGCCAGCGCCCACAGGGGCGGCACCCTGAAAAGCGAAGGGGCTGTTGTTCATGGGCGCTGCCGTGGCAGCCTGGTTGTTGCGGCGCGCGCGCATGATCATGCCGATCACCGCCATGGCAACCATGGCCAGCAAAGCCATCATCAAGAAATTGCCAAAGGCTTCGCCAAAACCCAGCGAATTGGCCAGCCAGGCCAAGCCCAGACCCGCAGCCAGGCCGCCCAGCATGGCGCCCCAAGGCTTCTTGGGCGCAGCAGCAGGCGCTGCCGCCGGCGTACCGGGACGGTTTTGCTGCGCCGCATTTTGCTGCGGAGCCTGTGGATTCTGGGCAGGAGCAGCCGAGCTGTTGCGCTGCGTCACGTTGCTGGACTGTTTGCCGACCGACGAGCCGCCGCCCATGCGCTTGGCATCTGCCTGTCCATGCGCAACCACCAGCATCGCAACCAAGACTATTGACCACAGCTTTCTCATGCTCATTCCCCAATTAATCTGAAAAAAAACTAACCACCAAGCCAAACGCGGGACGCGCTCAGCACTTGATACCCACATGCAGGGCGCAGATGCCGCCCGTCATATTGTGATAGTCCACATGGCCAAAACCGCATTCCTGCATCAAGGCCTTGAGCTCCTGCTGGCCGGGGTGCATGCGAATCGATTCGGCCAGATAGCGATAGCTCTCGGCATCACCGGCAATCATCTGACCCATGGCCGGCAAAATCTTGAACGAATAGAAGTCGTAGACCTTCTCCAGGGGCTTGGCCACCTTGGAAAACTCCAGCACCAGCAACTTGCCGCCGGGGCGCAGCACCCGGTTCATTTCCTTGAGGGCCTGATCCTTGTGCGTCATATTGCGCAGACCAAAGGCAACGCTGACCAGGTCGAAGTGACCATCAGGGAAAGGCAGCTTTTCCGCATCGCAGACCAGCGTCGGCAGGATCACACCCTTGTCGGTGAGGCGATCACGCCCCACGCGCAGCATGGCTTCGTTGATGTCGGTGTGTACCACCTGGCCGGACATGCCGACCTTCTTGGAAAAAGCCAGGGCCAGATCGCCCGTGCCGCCCGCGATATCCAGCGCCTTGTCGCCTTCCTTGAGGTTGGCAACCATGACGGTGTAAGCCTTCCAGGCACGATGCAGACCACCGGACATCACGTCGTTCATGACGTCGTATTTGGAGGCCACGGAGTCGAACACGCCGCGCACGCGGCCGGCCTTCTCGCTTTCATCAACTGACTGGAATCCGAAGTGTGTGGAGCTCATAACGATGAATGCTAAGCAGGCAGTGCCGAGGCGTACAGCGACAACCCCGTGCAACTACAGGCTTTGCAGCACTATGGTTTTATAAAAGAATCAGCTTCAAGCCCTTGATATGCAAGCGCTATTAGCTACGTTAAATATAGCATCTCATCACATAACCCTGCGTCTTGCACAGTGGTCTTGTGGTGCTTGCAGCACGGTTGGCGAGCATGACGCGCAAATGTCTGCACCCTCAGATGCACTGAATGCGCGGCGCCTGCCCCTTCAGTGAACGCTGCAGCCGTGGCCGCCGGCGCTCTTGCCAGGCATGGGCGTATCGCGATCCAGACCGGCTTCTTCCAGGCGCTGCAGATACTGCTGCCACAGCGCATCTTGCTGGCTGCCCAGCTGATACAGGTATTCCCAGGTGTACAAACCGCTTTCATGGCCGTCGCTGAAAAACGGTTTGATGGCGTAATTGCCCACCGGCTCGATGGTGGTGATGCCGACCTCGCGCTTGCCCGTCTGCAGCACTTCCTGACCCGGGCCGTGACCCTGCACCTCGGCCGAAGGCGAGTACACGCGCAGCAGCTCGAAAGGGATGCGAAAGGACTTGCCGTCCGAGTAAGACACTTCCAGTGCGCGCGAAGCGCCGTGCACGGTCAGCGACTCTGGCAAAGGGGTGTTGGCTTGCAATCCGGCCATGATGTTCTCCTTCAATGGATAAAAGGGCGGCACACAGCCGCCCTTTCCCGCAATTTCAATCTCTCAAACCGCCCAGGCGTTCAGCTCAGCGATCAGCTCGGCATCCACCTGGGGCAGCCGCTTGAGCAGCTCGGCTTCGCGCTGCTCGTCACGCGCACGCTGGGCGCCGGCCCAGACGGGTGCGGGAAAGTGACTGTCCCAGTCATAGCGCGCAATCACATGCCAGTGCAGATGGGCCACCATATTGCCCAGTGCCGCCAGATTGATCTTGGTGGGCAATAGCTGCTCGCGCAGCACGCGCTCCACCACGGTCACCGCTTCCATGCACAGGCTGCGATCTGCGGCGCTCAGGTCAGAGAACTCTGCCACATGCGCATTCCAGACCACGCGGTAAAAACCGGGAAAACCGGCCTCCTGGGCGCGAATGACGCGCAGCTTGGCGCCGCTCCAGATGAGGGTGCCGCCATCGCTGTCGCACAAAGGGCATGTTGCTGGCTTGCTCATGACTTGCCTTATACCAAGACGCGTTCGATGCCGCCCTGATTGGCGCGATCCACGTATTCGGCCATCCAGTTCTCACCCAGAATGTCGCGCGCCATCTCGACCACGATGTAGTCGGCTTCGAGCAGACCGTTGTTCAGGTCATTGCCGTAGCGCGACAGGCCTTGCAGGCAGCTGGGGCAGCTGGTCAGGATCTTGACGTTTTCCTTCTCGCCCAGCTGGCCGTTGTCACGCAGTTCGGCCTCGCCCTTGCGGATTTCTTCGGTCTTGCGGAAACGGATCTGGGTGGAGATGTCGGGACGCGTCACGCCTAGCGTGCCGGACTCGCCGCAGCAGCGCTCGCTCTTGAGCACGTTGTCGCCCATCAAGGCCTTGACGGTCTTCATGGGGTCCTGCGTCTTCATGGGCGTGTGGCAGGGGTCGTGGTAGAGATAAGCACCCTTGTTTTCCAGGGTGATGCCTTTTTCCAGCAGATATTCATGGATGTCGATGATGCGGCAGCCGGGAAAAATCTTGTCGAACTCGTAGCCCTGCAGCTGGTCGTAGCAGGTACCGCAGCTCACCACCACGGTCTTGATGTCCAGATAGTTCAAGGTGTTGGCCACGCGGTGGAAGAGCACACGATTGTCCGTGATCATCTTCTCGGCCTTGTCGAACTGACCGCTGCCGCGCTGGGGATAGCCGCAGCACAGATAGCCTGGCGGCAGCACGGTCTGCACGCCCGCATGCCAGAGCATGGCCTGCGTGGCCAGGCCGACCTGGCTGAACAGACGCTCGGAGCCGCAGCCGGGGAAATAGAACACTGCTTCCGTATCCGCACTGGTTTTCTGCGGGTTGCGGATGATAGGCACGTAATCCTTGTCTTCAATATCCAGCAAGGCGCGCGCCGTCTTGTTAGGCAGACCGCCGGGCAGCTTCTTGTTGATGAAGTGGATCACCTGCTCCTTGATTGGCGCCGTGCCCACCGATGCGGGCGGATGCGCCGTCTGCTTCTTGGCGAAGCTTTGCAGCACATCGGCAGCCAGGCGCTGGGCCTTGAAGCCCACGCCCACCATGGCGGTGCGCATGAACTTGATGGTGTCCGGATTGGTGGCGTTGAGCATGGTCATGGCCAGCTTGTTGCCGGGACGGAAGCTCTTCTTGTCCATCTTGCGCAGCAGATTGCGCATATTCATGGTCACATCGCCAAAGTCGATCTTGACCGGGCAAGGGTTGAAGCACTTGTGGCAGACCGTGCAGTGGTCGGCCACATCTTCAAACTCCTGCCAGTGCTTGATGGACACACCGCGGCGGGTCTGCTCTTCGTAGAGGAAGGCCTCCACCAGCAGCGAGGTGGCCAAAATCTTGTTGCGGGGCGAATACAGCAGATTGGCGCGCGGCACATGGGTGGCGCACACGGGCTTGCACTTGCCGCAGCGCAGGCAGTCCTTGACGGAATTGGCAATCGCGCCGATATCCGACTGCTGCATGATGATGGACTCATAGCCCATCAGGCCGAAAGACGGCGTGTAGGCATTGGTCAGATCGGCAAACATCAGCGACTCGCGCGGCGAGCGGCCGTCGTGGCTTTGATGCGCCGAAGCATCCCACTCTTCATTGCGGATCAGCTTGCCCTTGTTGAAGCGCCCTTCCGGGTCCACCTTCTTCTTGTAGGCGGCAAACGGTGCCAGCTCGGCGTCCGACAAAAACTCCAGCTTGGTGATGCCGATACCGTGCTCGCCCGAGATCACACCATCCAGACTGCGCGCCAGCTTCATGATGCGGGCCACGGCTTCGTGCGCGGTCTGCAGCATTTCATAGTCATCGCTGTTGACGGGGATGTTGGTGTGCACATTGCCATCGCCGGCATGCATGTGCAGCGCCACCCAGACCCGGCCCTTGAGCACCTTCTGGTGAGTGGCATTGACCGCAGCCAGCAGCGGCTGGAAGGCGGCGCCCGCAAAAATCAGGGACAGCGGTTCCTTGAGCTGGGTCTTCCAGCTGGCGCGCAGCGTGTGGTCCTGCAGTTGCGGGAACAGCGTCGCCACGCCATCCAGCCAGCCTTGCCACAGCTCGCGCACCTCGGCCACCAGAGCCAGCGCCTGGTGCACGCGGTCTTCCAGCAGCTCGGCCGCCGGAATATCGCCTGCATCATCCTGCTTGCCCAGGGGCAGATCGCCATGCCTGAAGAAGCTGGCCAGCTCGTCGCAGAGCTTGAGCTTGTTGCGCAGGCTCAATTCGATATTGATGCGCTCGATGCCGTCGGTGTACTCGGCCATGCGCGGCAGAGGAATCACCACGTCTTCATTGATCTTGAAGGCGTTGGTATGGCGCGAGATGGCCGCCGTGCGCTTGCGGTCCAGCCAGAATTTCTTGCGCGCCTCGGCACTGATGGCAATAAAGCCTTCACCGTTGCGCGAATTGGCAATGCGCACCACTTCGCTGGTCACGCGGGCCACTTCATCGGCATCGTCGCCGGCAATATCGCCCAGCAACACCATCTTGGGCAGCTTGCCATTGCCCTTTTTGCTCTTGGTCGCGTAACCCACGGCCTTGAGGTAGCGGTCATCCAGATGCTCAAGACCGGCCAGCAGCACGCCCGAGCGCTTTTGCTCGGCGAACATATAGTCCTTGATCTCGACGATGGAGGGCACGGCATCCTTGGCATTGCCAAAGAACTCCATGCACACCGTGCGGGTGTGGGCCGGCATGCGGTGCACCACCCAGCGGGCGCTGGTGATCAGGCCGTCCGTGCCTTCCTTCTGAATACCGGGCAGGCCGGCCAGGAATTTGTCCGTCACATCCTTGCCCAGGCCTTCCTTGCGGAAAGTCTGGCCCGGGATATCCAGACGTTCGCTACGAATGTAGGTCTTGCCGTCGGCTTCGAAATACTTCAGCTCGAAGCAGGCCATCTCGGCATCGTGGATCTTGCCCAGGTTGTGATCCAGACGCGTGACTTCCAGCCACTGCGCATCGGGCGTGACCATGCGCCAGGACACCAGATTGTCCAGCGCCGTGCCCCAGAGCACGGCTTTTTTGCCGCCGGCATTCATGGCCACGTTGCCGCCGATGCAGGAGGCCTCGATGGAAGTCGGATCCACCGCAAACACATAACCGCCGCGTTCGGCCGCATCGGCCACACGCTGTGTCACCACACCGGCTTCGGAGAAGATGGTGGGCACATCGTGGTCCACGCCGGGGATGCGGCGCATTTCCACCTCAGTCAGCGCTTCCAGCTTTTCGGTGTTGATCACCACCGAGCGCCATGTCAAAGGTATAGCACCACCCGTATATCCAGTGCCGCCTCCACGCGGAATAATGGTCAGACCCAGCTCGATACAGCCTTTGACCAGACCGGCCATCTCAGCTTCAGAGTCGGGCGTCAGCACTACAAACGGATATTCGACGCGCCAATCGGTCGCATCGGTCACATGGGCCACGCGCGAGAGGCCGTCAAACTTGATGTTGTCCTTGGCCGTGTAGCGGCGCAGCGTCTTCTGTGCGCGGCGGCGCAGCTGCTCTGCCTCGACAAAAGTGGCATTGAATTCGTGCACGGCACGGTGGGCCGCTTCCACCAGTTGCCCCACCAGCTGATCACGCGCAGCGTCACCCTGGGGTTCGCGGCGCTTGTCGATCTCGGACAGGCGGTGGGCCAGCGCTTCCACCAGGGACTTGCGGCGGCCGGGGTTATCCAGCAAATCGTCCTGCAGATAAGGATTGCGCTGCACAACCCAGATGTCTCCCAGCACCTCGTAGAGCATGCGAGCCGATCGGCCTGTGCGCCGTTCCTGGCGCAGCTGGTTGAGCACATCCCACATGGATGAGCCCAACAGGCGAATCACGATCTCACGGTCAGAGAACGAGGTGTAGTTGTAGGGAATTTCTCGCAGTCGTGCGGGTTCGGCAGCCGGGGCATGCAATGCGGCGGCCAACGCAATCGGTACATTCATGGGGGTAGACCGTTTCGGGCGTCTGACAGCGCCCCTAAGCCAGTGGGACGCAGATTTTATGCGAGCCAGCCTGCTCATGCAGCCCTGAGGACTCTCCTGTGGGCAAGCGTCTCCTCACCAACGAGAGCAGGCCCGGCCTGCGCTATCACAAATTCTACGCCGGCACCCAAGGCCGTGTCACAGGCAAAGCGCGCTTCAGGCCTTTGCGCTCTGGGTGCTTTATGTCGCGTCAAGACCACGAAGTTCGGGAATCCACCCGTAAAAGCAACCAGTTACGAATCAAAAACAACTCAAACCGAAAACATGACAACTTGAAACGAAATTGTCTTGACCTAGAATGGCGCAACTTCGCGCATACGCAAGAGTCATTTTGTTGTCATGCAACTGTAAAACAGCGGGTTTGGCCTGTGGTCTTGCGTGGAGTGGATGAAAACAATGACACGCATATGTCACACGTATAACCTAATGTGCAGCACTGCACATTTCGTCACCGAACGTTAGAGGAGCTTTCATGCAATTCAAGCAACTGGCCCTGGCTGCCGCCGTCGCCGCTACTGCCTTCACGGCACAAGCCACCACCGAAATCCAATGGTGGCACTCCATGACTGCCGTGAACAACGAGTGGGTCAACGACCTGGCCAAGCAGTTCAACGAGAGCCAGAAGGACTACAAGATTGTCCCTACCTTCAAGGGCGTCTATGACGAATCGATGACGGCAGCCATTGCGGCCTTCCGTTCGGGCAATGCGCCTGACATCCTGCAAGTGTTTGAAGTGGGCACCGCCACCATGATGGCTTCCAAGGGCGCCACCATTCCCGTGGGCAAGGTGATGGCCGATGCCGGCGTGTCTTTCGACCCCAAGGCCTACATCCCTGCCGTGGCCGGTTACTACACCGCCCCCAACGGCCAGATGCTGAGCTTCCCGTTCAACAGCTCCACCACCATCTTCTACTACAACAAGGACGCCTTCAAGAAGGCCGGCCTGAACCCCGACGTCGCCCCCAAGACCTGGCCTGAAGTGTTTGCAGCCGCCAAGAAGCTCAAGGAAAGCGGCCACAGCTGCCCCATGACGCTGGCATGGCAGGGCTGGACCCAGCTGGAGTCCTTCTCCACCTGGCATAACGTGGAGTTCGCCACCGAACACAATGGTCTGAGCGCCAACGGCTACAAGGCCCGCCTGAAGATCAACTCCCCTCTGCACGTCAAGCACATCGACAACCTGGGCGCCGCAGCCAAGGCCGGTGAGTTTGTGTACAAGGGCCGTGCCTCGACGGCACAGGCATCGTTCACCGCCGGTGAATGCGCCATGATCCAGACCTCGTCCGGCTTCTACGGCGATGTGGCCAAGAATGCCAAGTTCAACTACGGCCTGGCTCCCCTGCCCTACTACCCCGATGTCAAGGGCGCGCCTCAGAACACCGTGATCGGTGGCGCTTCGCTGTGGGTGATGGCCGGCAAGAGCCCAGAACGCTACAAGGGAGTGGCCAAGTTCTTCGAATTCCTGTCGCAAACCAAGGTGCAGGCCGCTTCGCACCAGCGCACCGGCTATCTGCCTGTGACCATGGCCGCGTATGACCTGACCGAAAAGTCCGGCTTCTACGCCAAGCACCCCGGCACCGACACGGCTGTGACGCAGATGATCCGCAAGGTGACCGACAACTCGCGCGGTATCCGTCTGGGCAACTATGTGCAGATCCGCACCATCGAGGACGAAGAACTCGAACAAGTGTGGGCTGGCAAGAAGACCGGCAAGCAGGCCCTGGACTCCATCGTGAGCCGTGGCAACGAACTGCTGGCCCGCTTCGAGCGCTCCTACAAAAACTAATCCCCTTGGCATCTTGCTGATGCCATAAGGCCTGCAGTGTCCCAATCCGGGGCACTGCGACCACAACACCCCGTGTGCTGCATCCTGGCTCCGGCGGTTTTTTTATTTGTGAATCCTTATGGAAAAACGCGTACTTTTCCGATCCGGATGGCTGCCCTGGGTGCTGATAGCCCCCCAGCTATTGATCATTGCCATCTTCTTCTTCTGGCCCGCAGGACAAGCCGTGCTGCAGTCCTTCCAGATGGAAGATGCATTCGGCATGAGCACCGAATGGGTGGGCCTGGACAACTTCCGTCAGCTGTTCAGCGACCCCACCTATCTTGAGTCTTTCAAGCGCACAGCGCTGTTCTCGGTTCTGGTGGCAGGCGTCGGCATCACGGTGTCTCTGGCCCTGGCTATTTTTGCGGACCGCATCGTGCGTTTCGCCATGGTCTACAAGACCTTGCTGATCGTCCCCTACGCCGTCGCTCCCGTGATTGCCGGCGTGCTGTGGGTGTTCATGTTCTCGCCCTCCATCGGCGTGGTCGCGTATTTCCTGGGCAAGCTGGGCTATACCTGGAACCACCTGATGAATGAAGGCCAGGCCATGACGCTGATTGTGCTGGCCTCGGTGTGGAAACAGATTTCCTACAACTTCCTGTTCTTCCTGGCAGGTTTGCAATCCATTCCCAAGGCGCTGATCGAAGCCGCCTCGATTGATGGCGCAGGCCCATGGCGCCGCTTCTGGAACATCCAGCTGCCGCTGCTGTCGCCTACCACCTTCTTCCTGCTGGTGATCAACATCGTCTACGCCTTCTTTGAAACCTTCGGCATCATCGACGCGGCAACTCAGGGCGGCCCGGGCCAGTCGACTTCGATTCTGGTCTACAAGGTCTATCAGGATGGCTTCAAGGCGCTGGACCTGGGCGGCTCTGCAGCCCAGTCCGTGATCCTGATGCTGATCGTGATTGTGCTGACCGTGATCCAGTTCCGCTATGTGGAAAAGAAGGTGCAGTACTGATGCGCCGCTTCTCCCTGTCCCTCATAGCTTCAAATTCCGTGAACCTGGAGTCCACTCATGGTTGATCGCAACCCCTGGCTCAACATCATCTCCCACGCCGTATTGATTCTGGGCGTGGCCATCGTTGCCTTCCCGCTGTATCTGGCCTTCGTCGCTTCCACCCACACGGCCGATGCCATCGTGCAGTCGCCCATGCCGCTGCTGCCAGGCATGCACCTGTGGGAAAACTACAAGGAAGCCCTGATCGGCTCCGGCAAGCTGGGCTCCAGCACCAACGTCGTCCACATGATGTGGGTGAGCTTTGTGGTCGCCATGATCATCACCGTGGGCAAGATCGCGATCTCGCTGCTGTCGGCCTTCGCCATCGTCTACTTCCGCTTTCCCTTCAAGATGATCTGCTTCTGGGCCATTTTCATGACCCTGATGCTGCCCGTGGAAGTGCGTATCCTGCCCACTTACAAAGTGGTGGCGGAGCTGGGCCTGCTGAACAGCTATGCCGGCCTGTCCCTGCCGCTGATCGCATCGGCCACGGCCACCTTCCTGTTCCGTCAGTTCTTTTTGAGCGTACCGGACGAACTGGTGGAAGCAGCCCGCATTGACGGCGCCGGCGCCATGCGTTTCTTCAAGGACATCCTGGTGCCCCTGTCGCGCACCTCGATTGCCGCACTGTTCGTAATCCAGTTCATCTACGGCTGGAACCAGTACCTGTGGCCGCTGCTCATGACCACCTCGGAAGACATGTACCCCGTGGTGATTGGCATCAAGCGCATGCTGGCCGGCGGTGAAGCCGCCGTGGACTGGAACATCGTGATGGCGACCGCCATCATTGCCATGCTGCCACCGACCCTGGTGGTGATGCTGATGCAAAAGTGGTTTGTCAAAGGCTTGGTGGATACCGAAAAGTAATCCCCGCCTGCCCATCCACCATCTTTTGACCGATTGAACAAGACACCGTTATGGCATCCATTTCCCTCAAGAACATCGTCAAGCGTTACGGCAGCGGCAAGACTGCCGTGCCCGTCATCCATGGCGTGAACGCTGAAATCAAGGACGGCGAATTCGTCGTGCTGGTCGGGCCCTCGGGCTGCGGCAAGTCCACTTTGCTGCGCATGATTGCCGGCCTGGAAGAAATCACCGGCGGCGATCTGATGATTGGCGACAAGGTCGTCAACAACCTGGAACCGGCCAAGCGCAACATCGCCATGGTGTTCCAGAACTACGCGCTGTACCCGCACATGAGCAACTACGAGAACATGGCCTACGGCCTGAAGCTCGCCAAGGTGCCCGAAGACGAAATCAAGCGCCGCGTGGACAAGGCCGCCAAGATTCTGGAACTGTCCCACCTGCTGGACCGCAAGCCCCGTCAGCTGTCTGGCGGCCAGCGCCAGCGCGTGGCCATGGGCCGCGCCATCGTGCGTCAGCCCCAGGTTTTCCTGTTTGACGAGCCGCTGTCCAACCTGGACGCCAAGCTGCGCGGCCAGACCCGTATCGAAATCCAGAAGCTCCACGCCGAGCTGGGCATCACCAGCCTGTTCGTGACCCACGATCAGGTCGAAGCCATGACCCTGGCCCAGCGCATGATCGTCATGAACGGCGGCTATGTGGAACAGTTCGGCACTCCCGAAGAGGTCTACCACACACCGGCTTCCACCTTTGTGGCCGGCTTCATCGGCTCGCCACCCATGAACCTGCTCAAGAACGCCCCCAATGGCAAGGCCGGTCAGGTTCTGGGCATCCGCCCCGAGCACATCGACCTGGTGGATGCCGGCGGCTGGGACTTCAAGGTCGACACCGTGGAACTGCTGGGCGCCGAACGCCTGCTGTACGGCAAGGTCGGCGGTGAAGACGTTACCGTGCGCGTGGAAGAAGGCAAGCCCTTCCCCAAGCCCGGCGAAACCACCCAGATTCTGGCCCGCGAAGACCGTCTGCACTGGTTCAATGCCGAAACCGGCAAACGCATCTGACAGGGCGTTTACACGCCCTGCGAACCACGTTAATCGCTACTGATTAATCTTGAAGAGCGCCCAAGTCCTGCACTTGCGGCGCTCTTGTCACGTTGGCACAAGTTCAATCGATCATGACTACTGCTTTGAAACCCTGGCCCTATCCCCGTTGGGTCGCCCACCGCGGCGCCGGCAAGCTGGCTCCCGAGAACACCATGAGCGCCTTTCGCCTGGGCGCTCATCACGGCTACCGCTTTTTTGAATGCGATGCCAAGCTCAGCAAGGACGGCGTGCTGTTTCTGATGCACGACGCCACGCTGGAGCGCACGACCACCGGCCACGGCGTCGGCGGCGAACTGACCATGGGTCAACTCGCCCAGCTTGATGCCGGCAGCTGGCATTCGCGTGCCTACACGGGCGAGAACCTGCCCACGCTGGAGGCACTGGCCCGCTGGTGCCTGGCCAACAATCTGCACCTGAACGTGGAAATCAAGCCCACCCCGGGCCAGGAAGAGGAAACCGGGCGCGCCTGCGGCGAGCTGATGAATCGTATCTGGCCCAAGGACATCGTCCAGCCTCTGTTCACCTCATTCAAGCCGGCATCGCTCAAGGGTGCCAGGGATATGGCACCGCAGGTGCTGCGCGGCCTGCTGGTCGACAAATTTGCCGATGGCACTGGCGATGCGGACTTGCTGATCGCACTGGAGCTGGACTGCTCGGCCATGGTGCTCAACCACGGACTGTGGAACCGCGAGCTGGTGACCAAGGTGCATGGTGCCGGTCTGCGCTGCAGCAGCTACACGGTCAACGATGAATGGGCAGCCCAACGCCTGATCGATCTGGGCACGGACGGCATCATCACCGATCGCGTGGATATGTTCAGCCCCTCGCAAACTGGCGCGATTATCTAAAACAGAAGCAGATAGTGCTTGTATTTCGTGATTTTCAGGTAAAAAAAGACCTGAGATTCAATAAATACAGGCGCCAACAGCTACCAAATCAAGAGCAACCTAAAAGCCCGGCCGCTTTTCAACGGCCGGGCTTTGGCTTTTCAGCGAGCCAAACGCAATCAGTCCATCTTGGTGCCGGAGGCCTTGACCGCTGCCGCCCAACGCGGCATCTCGCCCGCCAGGAACTTGGCAAATGCATCCGCACCTAAGAAGGCCGGGTCGGCACCCTGCTCCACCATGCGGCTGCGCACTTCGGGCAGTGTCATGACCTGCTGGAAGGCATTGCTGAGCTTGGCAACCACCTCCTTGGACGTGCCTGCCGGGGCCAGGAAGCCGTAGAACCCCACCACCTCAAAGCCTTTGATGCCGGACTCGATCACGGTAGGTACTTCAGGCAGGGCCGGATTGCGCTCCTTGCTGGTCACGGCCAGAGCGCGCACCTTGCCCTGTTTGTGATAAGCGGCGGCCTGCGGAATGCTCTCGGCCATGAACTGCACCTGACCGCCGATCAGATCGGTAAAGGCCGGTGCGCTACCCTTGTAGGGAATGTGAACCAGATCCAGCGCCGTCGCACTCTTGAACATCTCGGGCACCAGATGGCTGATACCGCCGTTGCCGGCCGAGCCGAAATTGACCTTGCCAGGATTGGCCTTGGAGTACGCAATGAACTCCTGCAGCGTGTTGGCAGGCACCTTGTTGTTGACCAATAGCGCCAGCGGCTGCATGGCGGTGCGCGCCACGGGCACAAAGTCCTTCAAGGTAGCGTAAGGCAGCTTGGGATAGAGCGCGGGGTTGATCACCATCACACCGGTATTGGCCAGCATCAGCGTGTAGCCGTCGGCAGGCGACTTCATCACGTCCTGCGCCCCCACCGCACCGCCGGCACCGGGCTTGTAGTCCACGATGATGGGCTGGCCCAGCACGCCTTGCAGCTTGTCCGTCAGCAATCGCGCATGCTGGTCCAGCGGACCGCCTGCGGGAAAGCCAACGACCAGACGAATGGGCTTGGTGGGGAAGGCATCGGCCGCCTGTGCGGCCAAAGAGCCCAGCAAACCGGCGGCTGCCATCAGGCCGGCCAGACTGCGGCGTGTGATTTTTTTCATTGTTGTCTCCTCGTTGCGAAAAATGGGAAGCCGCATGCATCCACCCCGAATGCAATGCGGCTTTGTTTTGGACTTTAGAGTTTAGCGGCGCAAGCAGATTCAAGCGGCCGCGCTGTATCAGCAATTACCCATGAAAAAGCGCCTCCCTCGGGAAGCGCTTTTTGCGGTGCAGGCTGGAATCAGCGTTTGGGCTGCCAGACCAGCGCCTTGTTCTGAACCTCGGCCACCTGGGTGATGGACAGATTCTGCGCCGTTTCGTCACGGCGTTTGGCCGCTTCGCCGCCCAGCTCCATGGCGGCCAGGTTGTACCAGAAGTAGGCTTTGGCAGGATCGCGCGGCACGCCCTGACCCTGGGCATAAACCATGCCCAGGTTGTATTGGGCGGCGGCATCGCCTTGCTCGGCTGCGCGCTGGTACCAGTGCACGGCCTTGCCGTAGTCGCGGGCCGTGCCCTGGCCTTCGGCATACATCACACCCAGACGATTCTGGGCTGCGGCATGGTTTTGCTGGCCGGCTTTTTCATACCAGCGCAAAGCCTGGGCCGGATTGGCTGCCGTGCCCTGGCCATCGGCATACATGCGTGCCACGTTGAACTGTGCTGCGGCATCGCCTTTTTCGGCAGCACGGGTGAACCACTGCAAAGCAGTGGCATAGCTTTGCGGCACGCCACGGCCTTCGGCATAAAGAGTGCCGATGTTGTTGGTTGCGGCGGCATGGCCTTGGTCGGCCGCCTTGCGGTACCAGACCAGGGCGGTATCAAAGTTCTGGGGCGTGCCCAGGCCTTCGGCATACACGGTGCCCAGGTTGTACTGGGCATCGGCATGGCCCTGATCCGCAGCGCGCTGGAACCACTGGGCCGCAAACGCCGGGCTGTAGACCACGCCCAAACCGTACAGATACAGACGGCCCAGATTGTTCTGGCCGTCGGGATTCCACTGCTCGGCACTTTTTTGCAGCCACGAAGCCGCCAGGCTGTAGTCGCGCGGCACGCCTGTGCCATCCATATACATGCGACCCAGGCTGTTCTGGGCACGCGCATCGCCTTGCTCGGCCGCGCGCTGCAACCACTGCGCAGCCTGTGCAGGATCGCTCTTCACGCCCAGGCCGTCGGCATACATGGCACCCAGCTGATTCTGGGCTTCGGCATGGCCTTGTTCAGCCGCTTTCTTGAACCAGTCTGCCGCCTTGAGCGGATTGGCCTCCACACCATTGGCCTTCATATAGCGCTGACCCAGCTCGAACTGAGCCACCACATGGCCTTGAGCCGCCGCTTTTTCCAGCCACTGGGCCGCTGTCCCATAGTTCTGGGGAACGCCCTGGCCGTCCTGGTACAGGCGGGACAGGTTGTATTGCGCAATGGCATTGCCCTGCTGGGCAGAACGCAGATACCACTGAGCCGCTTCGCGGTAGTTTTGCGGCAGGCCCTGGCCAGCGGCATAGGCGATGCCCAGACTGTTTTGCGCACCGGCATGACCTTGGACGGCCGCCTTGCGGAACCACTGGGCCGCCATGACCGCGTTCTGCGGCACGCCCTGACCATGGGCATACATCTCGCCCAGCTGGTTTTGCGCCTTGGCATCACCGCGCTCGGCCGCCTGTAGCGGGCCGGAAGCGGCCGTGGAGCGCGCTCCTGGCACGGGCAAGGGCCCGTATTGCAAACGGCTGTTTTCGAATTGCGGGCCGGTGGCGCTGTTACGGGCATCGCGCATGAAGTTCATGCGTCCTTCCGCACCGACTTGCGCTGTAGCGCTCTGGGCAATGGTGGCCAGACTCGTTATGACCAGCGCAGCGATGGGGGTGAATTTCATTCCAGTAGATTTCCTTGATGTGCCTAGTTACATCAGAGACATGAAGACACTAACCAGCGAGCGTAACTGATTCCCACCCAGGATTGGTGACGGAATAGGCTGTCGCGGCTTCTGAGCCACAGTCTTTTGCTACTTTTTTCTCAAAGACCCAAGCTGTTTGAACAAAAAAAATACCCGGCGAACCGGGTGCTTTTCTTGGTTTTTTGCAGAAAGTTAGCGCAATTTGCCAGCTTCTTGCCGCACATAGTCGGCAACCACGGCCATCAACTGCCTGAAATGCTGCTGCAGAGGGGCAAAGCCGGCATTGGGTTCACGCGTGTCCTCGTTCATATAGACGGGGCGGCGAATTTCAATCTGCAGCGAATGGCGGTTTAGCTGCGGCTGGCCTATACGCCCTATCAGCTCCACGCCCTTGTAAGGCTCGTTATAGGCCACGCTGTAGCCAAAGCCGGCCAGCGTCTCGCCTATCAGCCGAATGAACTCTGGCGCGCAAGTCGTGCCGTCGCGGTCGCCCAGCACAAAATCGGCCAGCGGCGGCGCATCGGTACGGCCCAGGCGCTGGTAGACGTCATTGGGCATGGAGTGCAGGTTCAGATGCCACACACCGCCAAAGCGCGCCACGCTGGCATCGATGGCCTGCGCCAGCACCGCGTGGTAAGGCCGCCAGTAGCGGGCAATGCGCTGCTCAAGCTCGGCCACCGTGCGCTTGCGCTCGTACAGCGGCGTGGCAACACCGTCCTTGCTGATGCGCTGCCAGATCAGACCCAGGCCTTGCTGGGTCTTGATGCTGGGCGAAAGCGCGATCGGCCATTCGCCCTCGATCTGCGCCGGGTCCAGATCGGACTCGTTGCGGTTGGGGTCGATGTAGGTGCGCGGAAAAGTGGCCTCAATCAGCGTGGCGCCGAATTGGGGCCAGCGATCCCATAGCGTGGCCACATGCGTGTCCTCCCCACGGCGCAGCAGGCTCATGGGCACGGCATGGCCGAAATCGGCCGGATAGGCCGTTCCGCTGTGGGGCGAATCGCATACCAGCGGCAAGGCCTCGCCCAGAGGTGGATGAAGGAGGACCGGTTCATCCGGCCGCGCCTGCAAAAAGTCGGCTTGTTGCATTCAGAGGGTCCGCATCAGTCCAGCTTGATATTGGCGCGCTTGGCCACGGCCGTGTAGCGGGCAATGGCCGCCTTGATCTGCTGGGAGAACTGCTCGGGCGTGTTGCCCATGGATTCGCCCGAAATGGATTTTTGCTTTTCCAGGTAGTCAGGCATGGCCATGACCTTGTGAGCCGCCGCATTGAGCTTGTCGATGATGGGCTTGGGCGTGCCGGCAGGCGCCACCAGACCAAACCAGCCGCCATCGCCCATTGGCGCGTAGCCCAGTTCGGTATAGGTAGGCACATCGGGCAGCACGTCGGCGCGCTTGAAGGCCAGCACCGCCAGAGGGCGCAGTTGTCCATTCTTGATATGGGGCAGCGTCGAAGGCAGGTTGTCCGTCATGGCATTCACCTGGCCGCCCAGCGCATCGGTAATGGCCTGGCCTGCGCCCTTGTAGGGGATGTGCAGCAGATCGATACCAGCCAGGTTCATGAAGTTCTCGATATTCGCGTGGCCCAGTGAACCCGTGCCCGGCGAGGCAAAGCTGTACTTGCCGGGGTGGGCCTTGGCCAGGGCGATGAACTCCTTCATGCTCTTGGCAGGCACGCTGGCATTGACCACGAACACACTGGGCACGCTCATCACATTGGTGATGGGAGCAAAGTCCTTGATCGCGTCATAGGGCAGCTTGCGGATGATGGCGGGGTTGGAGCCGTGGGTGGACACCGTGGCCATGCCTATGGTGTAGCCATCGGGCGCGGCCTTGGCGATTTCGGAAGCACCGATGGAGCCACCGGCACCGCCCTTGTTATCCACCACAATCGATTTACCCAGCACCGCGCTCATTTTCTCGGCCAGCAAGCGGGCCACCATGTCGGTGGAGCCGCCGGCGCCAAAAGGCACGACCAGACGAATCGGGCGGCTGGGGTAATCGGCGGCGCTCTCAGCGGCGAACACGGCAGGAGCTGCGGCAGCCACTGCGGCGCAGGCGGCGATGGTGGACAAAACAGTGCGACGAACGGTGCTACGAACAGCCATGCGGCTTCTCCTTGGATTTCTTGCTGGGCGGTTATGACATCGGATGCGTAGACATCCGACCCTCGCCAGGATTCTGTGGGCCTGCTTGATTCAAGAAAAGCGACAAGATGGCACGCAAGTATTACCAGCCGTCATAATTCGCTCCGTCATGCGCATGCACTCGCCCTCCCTGTCAGAACTTCACGCTTTTGCCGCCGCTGCCCGCCTGGGCAGTTTTTCCCTGGCCGCGCAGGAGCTGTACGTCACCCAGGGCGGCATCAGCCGCGCCGTGGCTCGACTGGAAGAACATCTGGGCTTTGCCCTGTTCGAACGCCAGGGCCGACGCAATACCCTCACCGCTGCCGGCCAGACCTATCTGCAAGCGGTGGAGCCGGCCATCACCGCCATCGAAGCGGCCTCGGCCGCCGCCCGCAAGCGCCGCCATGGCCCGCAGCTGCGGCTATCGGTGGCGCCCACGATATTCAGCCACTGGCTGATTCCGCGCCTGCCGGATTTCAGCGCCCGCCACCCCGGCGTCATGCTGTCCTTTGCGCCCTACAAGCGCGACGATGCCTTGAACGCCCCCGAAATCGATGCCTGGATTCGCGTGGGCAGCCGCTGGCCGGCCGACATCCATGCCGACTATGTGATCGGCCGCGACCTCGTTCCCATCTGCCATCCGCGTGAGCTGCAAGGCCCGCAGGCGATTCAGACCGCCCAGGACCTGTTGGCCAGGCCGCTGCTGTTTCATACCAATTACCCGGGCAACTGGGCTTGCTGGATGCAGGCCCAGGGCATCACAGAGCCCTGCCCGCCACCGGCCGCAGACTTTGAAACCGTGGCCTTGCTGACCCAGGCTGTGGCCGCGGGCATGGGTGTGGCCATGGTGCAGCGCTGTCTGGTGGAAGAGGATCTGGCCTCGGACCGCGTGGCCCTGGCCTTGAACGCACCGGTGCATATAGAGCGCGGCTACTTTCTCTGCCGTCCGGCGGGGCGATCGCCATCCACAACGCTTGAACAGTTCAGGCAATGGGTGCTGGGGCAGGCCGCGCCTCGGGCCATACCGCCTCAAAAGCTTGATTTAGCGCAAAACACCTTAACGCCAGGCTTTGGAAAGAACCCACTGGCACAAGGCACTTGACAAGAGCAGCAGTGCGTAAGTGGCCATTTTTCCGTCGCGTCCCAGCCACCATAGACCGGCCAGCAAAGTCAGACATCCGACAGCAAAATTGATAGCTATCTGCGCTTTATAGCCAAGGGATGCACCTTGATTCATCTTGAAAATTCGCGCACAACTCACCATGCCCAGAGCCATGAAAAAAGCCGGGGCCAGCCAGTTCAGCAAATGATTCACGCTCGCCAGCAGTTCCACGCTCACCACTCCGATTCCAAGGCAAAGAACTCGGGTGCTACCCAAGACGGTCTTAAATTTTATAATCTCAGGCTATGGCAGTCTGGGCTCTAGGCATCAATCACCACACGGCACCGCTTGATATGCGGGGTCGATTTGCGTTCGCGCTCGATCAGATCGCGCCAACGCTGCAGGGCCTGCGCAGCTCTCTGGGTGGAGCCAACCGCCCCCATGACGCCATAGAAACGGCCATTCTCTCCACCTGCAACCGCACCGAAATCTACTGCGCAGCCGACACGGCAGCCATGGACCACACGGTCAACTGGCTGGCCCACAGCGGCGGCGTGCACCCCGAGCTGCTGCGCCAGCACTCCTATCTGCTGCAAGACGGCTCCGTCGCCCGCCATGCCTTCCGCGTGGCTTCCGGCCTGGACTCCATGGTGCTGGGCGAGGCGCAAATCCTCGGCCAGATGAAGAACGCCGTGCGCGCTGCCGAGACGGCTGGCGCCCTGGGCACCACGCTCAATCAGCTGTTTCAGCGCAGCTTTGCCGTCGCCAAGGAAGTGCGCTCCTCCACCGAGATCGGCGCCCACAGCATCTCCATGGCCGCTGCCGCCGTGCGTCTGGCAGGCCAGCTGTTTGAAGATCTGTCCAAGATCCGCATCCTGTTTGTGGGCGCGGGCGAGATGATCGAGCTGGTCTCCACCCACTTTGCGGCACGCAGCCCCAAGCAGATCACGATTGCCAACCGCACCATGGAGCGCGGCGAGAAGCTGGCGGCCCAGTTCGGTGCCGACACCATGCGCCTGGCCGATCTGCCCGAGCATTTGCACGAGTACGACGCCATCATCAGTTGCACAGCATCTACCCTGCCCATCATCGGCCTGGGTGCTGTGGAGAGTGCTCTCAAAAAGCGTAAACGCCGCCCTATTTTCATGGTTGATCTGGCCGTACCCCGCGATATCGAAGCCGAGGTCAAGCACCTGAACGACGTCTACCTCTACACCGTGGACGATCTGGCCACCGTGGTCCGCACCGGCCAGGCGCATCGCCAGGCCGCCGTGGAGCAGGCCGAAGTCATCATCGACACCGGCGTGCAGAGCTTTATGAGCTGGCTGGACCAGCGCAACCCCGTGGGCGGAACGGTCGCGCTGATACAGCAGGTCAACGCCCAGGCCGACGAATGGCGCGCCCTGGAAATTGCCCGCGCCAAGAAGCTGCTGGCCAAGGGCGAAGACATAGACACCGTGCTCGAGGCCCTGTCGCGCGGTCTGACGCAAAAAATGCTGCACGGCACCATGGCCCAGCTACACAAGGGCGATGCCGACCAACGCGCCCAGACAGCCGATACCGTGGCGCGCCTGTTCCTGCGCCCCGGCCGCAACGACTCCGGCTCCCAGAACTCACTCTAGCGGCGCCAGCCCTCTGGCATACAGGCTGCCCACGACAGGCGCAGCCTCCCGGCCTCCAGTCCTGATGCGCTTCCGCGTCACGGCCTCTCGCTTCTTCCCCCTTTCTATCCGGATGCCTGCTCTGGCGCAGTGCCATCCTCAGCCCCACAAGCCCTATGCAAGACTTTTTGCGCAACCAGCTCGAACGCTACGCCCAACGCCTGGAAGAGCTGGACTTCCTGCTCTCGCGCGAAGACATCATGGCCGACATGAAGCAGTACCGCTCCATCTCGCGTGAACACGCCGATGTGACGGCGATTGCCAGCCGCTACCGCCGCTATCAGCAAACCGAGGCCGACCTGGCCACGGCCCGCGAAATGCTGGCTGACCCGGATATGGCGGAGATGGCCCAGGAAGAAATCGCCAGCGGCGAGGCCGAGCTGATCAAGCTCGAAGAAGAGCTGCAACGCATGCTGCTGCCCAAGGACCCGGACGACGCCCGCCCCGCCTTCATGGAAATCCGTGCCGGCGCAGGCGGCGACGAGTCGGCCCTGTTTGCCGCCGATCTGACCCGCATGTACACCCGCTACGCCGCCAACGTGGGCTGGAAGGTGGAAGTCATGAGCGCCAACGAAAGCGAGCTGGGCGGCTACAAGGAAGTGGTGCTGCGCATTGAGGGCGATAACGTCTATGGCGCGCTGCGCTTTGAATCGGGCGGCCACCGCGTGCAGCGCGTACCCGCCACCGAGACCCAGGGCCGGATTCACACCAGCGCCTGCACCGTGGCCGTGATGCCCGAGCCCGACGAGGCCGAAGCCATTACGCTCAACCCCGCCGACCTGCGCATCGACACCTTCCGCGCCAGCGGCGCCGGCGGCCAGCACATCAACAAGACCGACTCTGCCGTGCGCGTGGTGCACTTGCCCACCGGCATCGTGGCCGAATGCCAGGACGGCCGCAGCCAGCACAGCAACAAGGCCAAGGCCTTGCAGGTGCTGCAGGCACGTATCCAGGAAAAGGAACGCAGCGAACGGGCTGCCAAGGAAGCTGCCATGCGCAAGGGCCTGATCGGCTCCGGCGACCGCAGCGACCGTATTCGCACCTATAACTTTCCCCAAGGACGGCTGACCGACCACCGCATCAACCTGACGCTGTACAAGCTGCTCGCCGTGATGGAAGGCGATCTGGGCGATGTCATCCAGGCCCTGGCCCATGCCCGCGAAGCCGAACTGCTGGCCGAACTCGAACTGAACTGAGATGAAACGCCTGCTGCCGCAACTGGGATGCCTTCTGCTGTCCAGCCTCCTGCTGGCAGCGGCCGCCACCTCCAGCCATGCACAAGCGGTGCGCAAGCCCTCGGCGTACGAATCGGGTGCCGGCGCTGCCGTGGATGCGGCCGCCAACCGCGCCAGCCCCGGTGATCTGGCGGTGCTGACCAGTCAGGGCGACTTCGAGCGCATGGCCAGGGTGTTCGATCCGGCCAGCCCCGCAGCTATGCCCCATGTGCTGTTTGTGATTGACCGACAGGCTCGGACCAAAGCACCGCAGCTGCATTTCATCAACACGCCGCGCTACGCCTTTCACGAAGATTTTCTGCGCGCCAAAGGCCTGCTGCGCGGCGGCAAGGCCGAGCTCAAGCGCAATTACCTGGATGCCAAACGCCGCTTCATTCTGGGCACGCTGAGCTGGCAGCCTGCGCTCAAGGGTTTCAGCTACGAATTCTGGGAAGGCGACCAGCTCACTCCCGAGCTGCTGCAGATCACGGCACAAACGCTTGCCAGCGGCTTTTTTGCGCCCGTGCGCTTCAAGGCCAATGCCACGGCGCAGGAAGCCGTGGCTCAGGCCGCAGGTCTTGATGCCGTGACCCAGGCCCAGCTCTTGGGTGCACAAAGCTTTTTGCCGCTCAATACCGGCCGCGCCGTGGGTAGGCTGCGCATTGTTGCGTCCGTTGACGCGGTGCATGACTTGCATCCACAGGACATTGTGCTGCTACGCGAAGTGCCCATCGGCCTGCCGCCGGTGGCCGGCGTGCTGACGGAGCGCCCGTCCACCATGCTCTCGCATGTAAATTTGCTGGCGCGCGGCTGGGGTGTACCCAATGCCTATGTGAAGGATGCCAGCCAGAAGCTGGCGCAGCTCAACGGCCAGTGGGTGCTGCTGGAAGTCAAGACCTCGGACTACCAACTGCGCGCCGCTACCGAGGCGGAGCGCCAGAGCGCCCAGAACCCGACCGGCCGCAAGCCCGCCAACGGCAAGCCGCTGCTGATCCAGCCCGACCTCAAGCACAGCGAACTGCTACCCCTGGCCCAGCTGCGCAGCGCGGACCGCAGGCGCTGCGGCGCCAAAGCCGCCAATCTTGGCGAGATTCAATCCGCCCGCCTGCCCGATGTGAGCGTTCCCGACGGTTTTTGCATCCCGTTTGCCGCCTATGCCGATTTCATGCGCGGCAACGGCCTGAGCGAACGCATTGCCCGCATGCGCCAGCAAGCGGGGTTTGCTACGGATTCAGGAGTTCGCAGGCAAGCACTGTCTGCGCTGCGGGCCGAAATCGAACAATGGCCTCTACCGCAGCCTGTAGCCGACAGCTGGGCCCAGCGCTGGAGCGGCCAGCTCGCCGGCCAGGGCGTTTTTGTGCGCAGCTCCTCCAGCTCCGAGGATTTGCCCCAGTTCAGCGGTGCAGGCCTGTACACCACCGTTCCCAATGTGCGCAGCGCCAGCGATCTGGCGGCTGCCGTGCGCAAGGTCTGGGCCTCGGTCTATAACTTCGAGGCCTGGGAAGCCCGCCAGGCCGCCGGCATAGCCGAGCAGCAGGTCTTTATGTCCGTACTGGTGCAAAAAGCCGTGGACTCCACCGCCTCGGGCGTGATGATCACCCGCGACCCTTTCGATGCCAGCCGCCGCCACACCACCTATATCGCGGCCAAACGCGGCCTGGGCATACGTGTGGTGGAAGGCAAACGGGTGGCCGAGCAGATTCTCTACTCCAGCCGCAGCAAGGCCGTGCAACTGCTCAACCGCTCCGATGACGACGTGGCCCTGCAGCTCGATGCCAGAGGCGGCGTGCGTGAAGTGACGGTAGCCGCTGGTCGCGCCGTGCTGGACGACCGCCTGGTCCAACGCCTGGCCCGCGCCGGTGCGGGCATCAAGCAGCGCTTTGGCGGCAGGCAACAAGATATTGAGTGGGCCGTGCAAGGCGATCAGATCATCATCTTGCAAGCCAGGCCCTTCATCAACGCAGCCAACCAACAGACTTTGAAATGACGATCTCCATTGCACAGGCCTTGAGCGCCGCCCGCCAGGAAGGCATGGAGCGCAGCGATGCGCAGATTCTGCTGCTGCACACGCTGGGCCGCGGCCCCGGTGATCGCGCCTGGCTCATCACCCATGACACCGACCTGCTAAGCCAGGCTCAGCAGCAGCGCTGGCAGCAGCTGTGCGCGCAGCGCCAGCAAGGCGTGCCCGTCGCCTATCTGACGGGACACAAGGAGTTCTACGGCCTCGATCTCGCCGTGGACGGCCGCGTGCTCGACCCCCGCCCCGATACCGAAACCCTGGTGGACTGGGCGCTGGAGCTGATGCCCCAGCACACCGCCTGCCGCGTGGTGGACCTGGGCACCGGCAGCGGCGCCATCGCCCTGGCCCTGCAAAGCCAGCGCCCCTCGGCCCAAGTGGTGGCGGTAGATGCCAGTGCCGATGCACTGGCCGTCGCCCAGAGCAATGCCCGTCAGCTGCAGCTAAAGGTGCAGTTTGCCCACGGCAGCTGGCTGGAGCCGCTGCTCGGACAGCCACAGTTTGACCTGATCGTCAGCAACCCGCCCTATATCCGCAGCGACGACCCGCATCTGGCCGCACTGACCCATGAGCCGCTGTGCGCCCTGGCCAGCGGCGAGGACGGCCTGGCCGATATCCGCCACATCATTGCCCAGGCCCCGGCCCAGCTGAAACCGGGTGGCTGGCTGCTGTTCGAACATGGCTGGGATCAGGCCGACGCGGTGGCGCAGCTGCTGCGCCAGGCGGGCTTTGCGGCCGTTCAGCATCGCCTGGATCTGGCAGGCATCGCCCGCTGCACGGGCGGTCAATGGCTTGCGTCTTGAAGCTGCGCTGCGCGCCCTTATCTTGAAAACCAGGCCCTGCCTGACCCGACCGATTCCCTCACTTGCGCCGCGAAGCCGGCGACAGTGAAATAATGCCTGCTGCGCTGCAAGTCGAAACCTGCAGCAAACCACCGATTTTGGAGCCCCACCATGAGCACACCTCAACAACGCATCGACGAGCTCGTCAAGAACAACGCCATTTTGCTGTTCATGAAGGGCAATGCCAGCTTCCCCCAATGCGGCTTCTCCGGCCGTGCGATTCAAATCCTCAAGGCCTGCGGCGTGGACCCCAAGGCCATCGCCACGGTGAACGTGCTGGAAGACCAGGAAATCCGCCAGAGCATCAAGGATTACAGCAACTGGCCCACCATCCCCCAGCTGTACCTGAACGGCGAATTCGTCGGCGGCTCGGACATCATGATGGAAATGTATGAGTCGGGCGAGCTGCAGCAAATGCTGGCCGGCAAGTAAGCTCGTCACTGCGTACCCAAGCCACCGGATCAGCCTGCCATGCAGGCAGTGACGGTGGCTTTTTCATGGCCTCTGTGCCGAAATTTCCAGAACATGCCTGCGCTACCACCTGCTCCGGCACACCACTGCTGCATCTACATAGACGGCAGCGCCCTGCCCAACCCTGGGGCCATGTCCCTGGGCGTCGTGCTGCTGCTGCCCGACGGCACGCGCCACACGCTGTCGCAAAATCTGCAGCGCCGCGGCTGCAACAACGAGGCCGAACTGCTGGCGCTGATGGCCGCGCTGGCACTGGCCCGATCCTTTTGCGCCCGCCACCTGACCGTTCGCACCGACAGCAGCGTGCTGGTGGAACAGCTGGGCCCGCCCGGCCTCAAGCCAACCAAGCCCATAGAACGGCTGCTGCCGCTGTTTGACCAAGCCCGCGCACTGATGGCCCAGTTTGACGAGATAGTGCTGCAGTGGCTTCCACGCCACCGCAATACCGAGGCCGATGCTCTGGCCAGGGCCGCACACACCGAATCAGCCTGAAGCAATGCCAGTCCCTAGGACTGCCATCTGCTTTATGTGGTCGAATAGGGGCTGTCTTGTTTCAAGCAGCTGCAAGCTGAGCCTTGCACTGCCGCCCTGCCTATGAGTGTGTCCCAAAGCCTGCTAGTGATTGTTCTGCTGATCTTGCTCAGCGCATTTTTCTCGATTGCCGAGATTGCGCTAGCTGCCTCTCGTCGCTTGCGACTGCGCCAATTGGCCGACGATGGCGATCCGCGTGCCGAACGGGCCTTGCGCGTGCAGGAGGCTCCGGGCGAATATTTCACCGTGGTGCAAGTGGGACAGAACGCAGTCGCCATCTTGGGCGGCATTGTGGGCGAAGGCGCATTCAGCCCCGCATTGGTTCAATTTTTCAGCCTCTGGTTCGAGCCATCCCTGGCGTCCACCCTGGGCTTTCTGCTCTCATTTTTCCTGATCACCTCGGCGTTTATCCTGCTGGCGGATTTGCTGCCACGGCGCATCAGCATGAACGAGCCCGAGCGTCTGATCGTGCTGGTGCTGGCCCCCATGCACTGGTTTGTGGTGGTGTTCAAGCCCGTGATCTGGTTCTACAACCTGGCCACGGATACGCTGTTTCGCCTGCTGGGCCTGCCGGCCACGCGCGATGAGCGCATTACCTCCGAAGACATTCTGGCCATGACCGAAGCCGGCACCAAGGCCGGCGTGCTGGCCGCACGCGAGCAGCAGGTGATTGCCAATGTCTTCGAGCTCGATTCGCGCATCGTGGCCTCGGCCATGACCCAGCGCGAACGCATGGCCTTTTTCTTCAAGGACGATGCCGACGCCATCATCCGCGCCCGCATTGCCGAAGAGCCTTTTTCCACCTACCCGGTCTGCGATGGCGATATCGACCATGTGATCGGCTATGTGGATGCCAAAGACCTGTTTCAGCGCGCACTCAACAACCAGCCTTTGTCGCTGATGGACGAGGCGCTGATTCACAAGGTGCTGATCGTGCCCGACCGGCTCACGCTGGCCGAGGTGCTGGAGCAGTTCCGCCAGGTGCACGAAGACTTTGCCGTCATCGTCAACGAGTACAGCCGCGTGGTCGGCGTGGTCACCCTCAACGATGTGATGAGCACGGTGATGGGCGATCTGGTCAACCCCTCCGACGAGGAAGAGCAGATCGTGCGCCGCGACGAGCACTCCTGGCTGATAGATGGCGTCACCCCCATAGAGGACGTGATGCGCGTGCTGCAGCTCGACGATATGCCGCATGACGACGAATACGAAACCCTGGGCGGCTTTCTCATGGTCATGCTGCGCCGCGTTCCCAGACGCACGGACTCGGTCACCTGGGGCGGCTACAAGTTCGAGGTGATGGACGTGGACAGCTACCGCATCGACCAGGTCATGGTCACCCATCTGCCTGAAACCCCGCCCCCGTCAGCCGCCCCCTCGGCAGCCGCGGCGGCCAAGGTGCAAAGCAGCGCCGCTCAGGCAGCCAAGAATCATCACTCCTGAATCAGGAGCTGGATGCGATTGTTACGGTTGGATATTGAAAGTGTTTTGAGTTCAAGCCAATAAAAAGAGAACGCCAGGCGCTCTCTTTTTCATAGTTCACTCAGTGCCCATCAGGCCGACCGCTGCTCATCCAGCAACCAGCGGCGCTGGGCGCCAAACACGGCGTTCGGGTACTGCGGCTGGCCGCGGCTGCCGTTGTAGCGACCCAGCGCCATATAGGCATCGCCGCGCTCACGGTCCAGATAGTGGCGCAGGATCACGCAGCCAAAGCGCAGATTGGTCTGCATGTGAAACAGCTTGCCGATATCGCCATCGCCTATCAGCCGCATCCAGAACGGCATGATCTGCATATAGCCGCGCGCGCCCACGCTGGAGATCGCATATTTGCGAAAGCCGCTTTCCACCTGCACCAGGCCCATGACCATGGACACATCGAGACCGGCACGCTTGGACTCATACCAGACGGTCTGCAAGAAATCTCTACGCACCTGCGCATCGGGCTTGCGCTTGAGCAGTTTTTCGCTGCTGGCCATCAGCCAGCGCAGATAGTCCATGCGCGCCTCGGTGGAGGCGAACTCCAGCTCGGGCGGTGCCTTGCCGACCACGGCCGCACTCAAGGCCGTGCGCACCGAATCGGCCAGCGGCTCTTCCAGCTGCCCCCCCGCCCAGGCCGTCTGCGGCAGCAACCAGCCTGCCGAAGGCAGGGCAAGCGAGGCAGCAGCAGTCAGACAGGCGCGTCGGCTCAGGGTTGGGGCAGGCATGGAAATGCCAGCTTACAAGCCCAGGCGGCTCTTGAGGTGGCTCAGCACCTCGGTAGCCGCCAGCTTTGTGGCTTCCGTGTCACGGCGGTGTTGGTATTCCATCTGGCCTTCCTTCAAGCCGCGGTCGCCCAGCACCACGCGGTGCGGCACGCCAATCAGCTCCCAGTCAGCCAGCATGGCGCCAGGACGCTCGTCGCGGTCGTCCAGAATCACGTCCACACCCAGGGCCAGCAGCTCGTTGTAGAGCTTCTCGGCTTCGGTCTTGACCAGCTCGCTGCGACCCAGGCCGATAGGGCAGACCACCACGGTGAACGGAGCAATCGCGTCGGGCCAGATAATGCCGCGCTCGTCGTGGTTTTGCTCGATGGCAGCGGCCGGCAGGCGCGTCACGCCAATGCCGTAGCAACCCATTTCAAAGTGCTGAGGCTTGCCGTTGTCGCCCAGGAAGGTGGCATTCATAGCCTGGGAATACTTGGTGCCCAGGTAGAACACGTGGCCGATTTCAATGCCGCGCTCGATGGCCAGCTCGCCCAGGCCGTCGGGCGACTTGTCGCCAGCGACCACGTTGCGCAGATCGGCCACCAGTTCGGGCTCGGGCAGATCACGGCCGAAGTTCACGCCGGTGATGTGGAAGTCCTCTTCGTTGGCGCCGCAAACCCAGTCAGCCATCACGGCCACATCGCGGTCTACCACGATCTTGAGGGGCTGCTTGAGGCCGATGGGGCCCAGATAACCGGGCTTGGCACCGAAGTGCTCTTCGATCTCGGACACGCTGGCAAAACGGAAGCCGGCCAGGCCTTCGACCTTACCGACCTTGATCTCGTTCATTTCATGGTCGCCACGCAGCAGCAGCAGCCAGACCTGGGTCTTGACCACCTCACCCTTGTCGTTGAGCGTATCGGTGGCCAGCACCAGCGACTTCACGGTCTGGGCCAGCGGCAGGCCCAGTTGCTCGGCCACGGCTTCGCAGGTGGCGTTTCCGGGCGTGGAGACCTTGGCCATGGCCTGGGCGGCCGCAGGACGCTCTTGCGCAGGCGCCAGGCTCTCGGCCTTTTCAATATTGGCTGCGTAGTCGCTGTTGGGGCAATAGACGATGGCGTCTTCGCCGGTGGAGGCAATCACCTGGAACTCTTCGCTCAGATCGCCGCCGATGGCGCCGCTGTCGGCACGCACGGCACGGTACTGCAGACCGAAGCGATCAAAGATGCGCTTATAGGCTTCGCGCATGGTCTGGTAGCTGATCTGGGCGGTATCGCGATCCTTGTCGAAGGAGTAGGCGTCCTTCATGATGAATTCGCGGCCGCGCATCAGGCCAAAGCGGGGGCGGCGCTCGTCGCGGAACTTGGTCTGGATCTGGTAGAGGTTCTTGGGCAGCTGCTTGTAGCTCTTGAACTCCTGGCGCGCAATGTCCGTCACCACTTCTTCGCTGGTGGGCTGAACAATGAAGTCGCGGCCATGGCGGTCCTGGATGCGCAGCAGCTCGGGGCCCATCTTCTCGAAGCGGCCGGTTTCCTGCCACAGCTCGGCAGGCTGGACCACAGGCATGGTGACTTCAATGCCGCCAGCACGATTCATTTCCTCGCGCACGATGGCCTCGACCTTGCGAATCACGCGCAAGCCCATGGGCATGTAGTTGTAGATACCGGCACCCAGCTTTTTGATCATGCCAGCCCGTGTCATGAGCTTGTGGCTGACCACTTCGGCGTCGGCCGGAGCTTCCTTCAGGGTGGAGATGAGAAATTGGGTGGCTTTCATGGAACTGCTTATTCGCTGGAAATGGGCATGGCCCGCTTGCCGATCACAAGGGGCCATGCATAATGAACACAATTCAAAAATTTGGGGTTCGATTATGCTTGACCGGGACGGATTCCGCCCGAACGTCGGCATCATCCTGCTCAACCAAAGAAACCAGGTGTTCTGGGGAAAACGCATTCGCACCCACAGCTGGCAGTTTCCGCAAGGTGGTATTGACCGGGGGGAGACACCCGAGCAAGCCATGTTTAGAGAGCTGCACGAAGAGGTGGGGCTGATGCCCAATCACGTTCGCGTGGTTGCCCGAACCCGGGATTGGTTGCGCTACGAGGTGCCAGACCGGTACATCCGCCGCGACGCGCGCGGGCATTACAAAGGCCAGAAACAGATATGGTTTCTGCTTCAACTGGTAGGTCACGACTGGGATTTGAACCTGCGTGCCACCGATCATCCGGAGTTTGACGCCTGGCGGTGGAATGACTATTGGGTGCCGCTGGATGTAGTGGTCGAGTTCAAACGCGGCGTTTATGAAATGGCGCTGACCGAGCTGTCACGCTTTGTGCCACGCAGCGAGCAGCAGCGCAATCGCTATTTACGCAGCGGCTTGCGCCCACGTGAGCAGGAAGGTGCCAGCGGCAATGCCTTTGCACCGCCGTCGCCACCGCAGCACATGCAACCCATGTACCCTGCGCGCACCGGCCACTTTCGCATCAACCCTGGCATGGAGCTGCCGCCAGGTGCCAGCTTCGATCCCGATCCTCAGACCAATCTGACGGACCCGCCGGACACCAAGCCGCTGCAATAAAGCCAGCTAAAAACAAAAGCCGTGATGCTCAACACATCACGGCTTTTTCACTTAGAAGTCCTGCGAGTTCAGCGCCCGGACACCACCATGTTGTCGCGGTGCACCATCTCCGGGCCGGCGGAATAGCCGAGCAAGCTTTCAATCTCGGCCGAGCTTTTGCGGCACAGCAAACGCGCCTCGGCGCTGGCATAGCTGGCCAGACCACGGGCGATCTCAAGACCTTGCTCATCACGCACGGCAATCACCTCGCCGCGCGAGAAATCGCCATCCACAGCCATCATGCCAATCGGCAACAGGCTCTTTCCTTCATCGCGCAGCTTGGCCACGGCACCGGCATCCACCGTCACCGAGCCGCGCAGCTTCAGATGATCGGCAATCCACTGCTTGCGGGCCTGCATCTTGTGCGTACGCGCCAGCAACAGCGTGCCGATGGATTCGCCTTGCGTCAGGCGCAGCAACACATCGCGCTCACGCCCCCAGGCGATCACCGTGGAAGCACCCGAACCGGCGGCCCGCTTGGCGGCCAGGATCTTGGTGATCATGCCGCCGGTACCGATCGACAGGCCCGCGCCGCCGGCCATGGCCTCCAGCGTGACATCGCCGGCTTCGGCCACATCGATGAACTTTGCGTCGGGGTTCTTGCGTGGATCGGCGCTGTACAGGCCGCGCTGATCGGTCAGGATGATGAGGGCATCAGCCTCCACCAGATTCGCCACCAGCGCGCCCAGCGTGTCGTTGTCGCCAAACTTGATCTCATCGATGACCACGGTGTCGTTTTCATTGATGACGGGCACCACTCCCAGCTGCAGCAAGGTCAACAGCGTGGTGCGGGCGTTCAGATAACGCTCACGATCAGCCAGATCGGCGTGGGTGAGCAGCACCTGGGCGCTGGGTACGTTCTGCTCGCGCAGCTTGGTCTCATACATCTGGGCCAGGCCCATCTGCCCCACGGCGGCGGCCGCCTGCAACTCATGCACCTCGGTCGGTCGCGTGGCCCAGCCCAGGCGCTTCATGCCTTCGGCGATGGCACCGCTGGAGACCATGATGACCTCGCGCTTGACGCCATCTTCACCGTTCACCAAAGCCGCCAGCTGGCGACTCCATTCCTGAATGGCAGCTTCATCCAGACCCCGACCTTCATTGGTAACCAGGCTGGAGCCGACTTTGACGACGATGCGATGCGCATCACGCAACACGTTGGAAGACATGAGGAATTACAGTATTTAAAGCCTCCAGCCCTTATAAATCAAGCGCTAGAAGCTATGAAATTCAAAGCAAAACAGCGCACCAGGTGCGCTGCAGGGATCTAGCCTCTAGCTTATTCCGGATCCTGCGGTGCAAAACGCGGATCGGTCAGATCGGGGCCAGAATCTTCGATTTCGATAAAACGGGGGTCCACTTCCTTGACGCCCTGTTCCAGCTTCTGCTGTGCTTGCACATGCTCGAAGATCTTGCGGATCAGCGGTTCGCAGCCTTCACGCGTCAGAGCCGAAATCTCATAGACCGGACCCTTCCACTTGAAGCGCTTGACAAAGTCCTTGACCTTGGCCGCACGCTCTTCCTGCGGAACCATGTCCAGCTTGTTGAGCACCAGCCAGCGCGGCTTCTCATAAAGCTCGGCATCGTATTTCTTGAGCTCGCCAACAATGGCCTTGGCCTGCTCCACAGGATCCACGGCCTCGTCAAACGGAGCCAGATCCACCACATGCAGCAGCAAACGCGTGCGCTGCAGATGGCGCAAGAACTGGTGACCCAGACCCGCACCTTCGGAGGCGCCTTCGATCAGACCCGGAATATCGGCCACCACAAAGCTTTTCTCCGGACCCACGCGCACCACACCCAGGTTGGGATACAAGGTGGTGAAAGGGTAGTCGGCAATCTTGGGGCGCGCATTGGACACGGCCGTGATGAAGGTAGACTTGCCCGCATTCGGCATGCCCAGCAGGCCCACATCAGCCAGCACCTTCAGCTCCAGCTTCAAGCTGAAACGCTCACCCGGCCAGCCCGGCGTCTTCTGGCGCGGAGCACGGTTGATGGCGCTCTTGAAGCGCAGATTGCCGTAGCCGCCATCGCCGCCCTTGGCAATGGTGATGACTTCACCCGGGTTGAGCAGCTCGAACAGCACCTCGCCGGTTTCGGAATCGCTGATGATGGTGCCCACAGGCATGTGCAAGGTGATGTCATCACCGGCAACACCGAACATGTCCGAGCCCTTGCCGTGCTCACCGCGCTTGGCGTCGTAGCGACGCGAGTAGCGGTAATCCACCAGGGTATTCAGATTGACATCGGCCACGGCGAACACGTGACCACCACGGCCCCCGTCTCCACCGTCAGGGCCGCCAAATTCCTTGTATTTTTCGTGCCGGAAAGACACGCAACCATTTCCGCCGTCTCCGGCCGAAATGTCGATAAAAGCTTCGTCAACAAACTTCATGAGGCATCCAGTTTACAAAATCAGTGTGCACCAGAAGCCCTAGGCCACACTTTTGAGTGGTCAAAACACATGCCCCATTTGCCAGTTGGAGCCAACTCAAGGCATTCTCAAACAACAAAGCCCCGACAAGTCGGGGCTTTGTTCAGGTCAAATACGACTTAGGCAGCCGTGATGTTGACTGTGTGCTTGGACAGAGCGCCCTTGACTGCAAACGACACGTGGCCGTCCACCAGTGCAAACAGGGTGTGATCCTTGCCCACGCCGACGTTGTCGCCAGGGTGGAACTTGGTGCCGCGTTGACGCACGATGATCGAGCCAGCAGTGATCAACTCACCACCAAAGGCCTTCACGCCGAGCATTTTTGGCTTGGAATCACGTCCATTGCGCGTAGAGCCGCCGCCTTTTTTCTGTGCCATGACTCAGCTCCTACTTAAGCAGCAATTGCCACGATTTGCAGTTCGGTGAACTGTTGACGATGGCCTTGACGTTTTTGATAGTGCTTACGACGACGCATCTTGAAGATGTGCACTTTGTCGTGCTTGCCGTGAGCAACCACAGTTGCCTTCACAGTTGCGCCGGACACCAGGGGAGCGCCGATCTTGATTTCAGAGCCGTTGCCGACTGCCAAAACTTGATCGATCACAATTTCCTGGCCTACGTCCGCAGCAATCTGTTCTACTTTAATTTTTTCGCCAGCAGCAACACGATATTGCTTGCCGCCGGTTTTTATGACCGCGTACATGTAAACCTCTTTACTTTGAGAGTTCTGCGGACGAATTTCCACAGAGCCGACAATTCTAGCACGATGCAAAATTTCATGCGTAGATACCCTCAAGCTGCGCTATCTTGACCTTGTCGCACCCTCACTGCGCCCAGGTACTCACGCCATATTTCTATAATCGACAGTCCACTTGGCGGTTCCATCACCTTGACTACAGAAATCACAACTCCCAATCCGCTTGCCCTGATCGCTGACGATATGCGCGAAGTGGATCAAGTCATCGCTCAGCGCCTGACGACCAGCGTTCCCCTGGTTGCCCAGATTTCCCAATACATCATTGCTGCAGGCGGCAAGCGTCTGCGCCCCGCACTGCTGCTCATGGTCAGCAGCGCCCTGGGCCATCAAGGCCGGGACAAGTACATTCTGGCTGCCGTGGTGGAGCTGATTCACACCGCCACCTTGCTGCACGACGACGTGGTGGATGAATCCACGCTGCGCCGCGGCCGCCCTACCGCCAACGAAACCTTCGGCAACCCCGCCAGTGTTCTGGTCGGGGACTTTCTGCACACCCGCTCCTTTCAGATGATGGTGGAAGTGGGTAGCATGCGCGTGCTCAAAATTCTGTCCGACGCCACCAACGTGATTGCCGAAGGCGAGGTTCAGCAGCTGATCAACACCCATGATGCGTCGCTGACCGAAGCCGGTTATCTGCACGTCATTCGCTCCAAAACCGCGCAGCTGTTCGAAGCCAGCGCCCAGCTTGCCGCCGTGCTGGCGGGCGCGTCACCGGAAGTGGAGCAGGCTTGCGCCACCTACGGCCAAGCCTTGGGCACCGCGTTTCAGATCATTGATGACGTGCTGGACTACACCGGCAACGCACAGGAAATGGGCAAGAACCTTGGCGATGATTTGCGCGAAGGCAAGTGCACTCTGCCATTGATTGCCGCCATGCAATGCGGCACGCCGGAGCAGGCCAGCATCGTTCGCCATGCCATCGAGCAAGGCTCCACCGATCAACTGGACGCCGTGGTGGACATCGTTCGCAGCACGGGCGCGCTGGACATTGCCCGCGCCGCCGCCCACGATGAAGCACACCGCGCCATCAAGGCGCTGGAGGCTTTGCCAAACAATGCCCATACAGCCAACTTGCTACAGTTGGCGTCTCAGCTTTTGGAGCGTCGCACTTAAATCGCCAAGCGCCGTTTTTACGCCCCGCATCAAGGTCCTCGGGGTGTAGCTTTGCCGGGTAAAGCGCCAGGTTCGGGACCGGGGGTTCGAATCCTCTCACCCCGACCATTGCGCTCAAGCATTCCCGCTTTTGTTGAGCCAAGTTCAAAGGCCTTGCTTTGCTGCGAGCACCAGGGTTGGTCAATATGACTTGCAACATACCAAGAATGATAGGATAACCTTCCTCTCGTCCTACAAATTTGGTTACATGGCTGCAGCTGATTCCTCGCAAAAAAACCCGTCAGCACCGGTCGTCTTGCCCGGTTTAGGCCGGGCGTTGATTTCTGCCGGCAAAATATCCCAGCAGGCTGCCGAAGCCGCAGTCAAAAAAGCAGCCACCAACAAGACCCCTTTCATCACGGAACTGAGCCAGTCCGGAGAAATCAGCACGCTGGAAATTGCGGAGACGATTTCCACCATGTTCAGCACTCCGCTGCTGGATTTGAGTGCCATTGATACCCAGCAGCTGCCACACGATTTGCTGGACGCAAAGATCAGCAGCACCTATCAGGTGCTGGCCCTGAGCAAGCGCGGCAACCGCATCATCATCGCCACTGCCGACCCCACGCAGGCAGGCGCGGCCGAACAGATCAAATTCGCCACACAGCTGACGGTGGACTGGGTGGTTGTGGAGGCCGACAAGCTGAAAAAGCTGGTTGACCAGGCCAGCAAAAGCGTCAGTGAATCCTTGGAGTCCTACTCCAGCTCTGGCGATTTCGATTTTGATGATGTCAAGATCGAGGATGCGCCAGAGGAAAAGGACAACAGCGCCGGCGCCGACGTGGAAGACGCACCCGTCGTCAAATTTCTGCACAAGATGCTGCTCGATGCGTTCAATATGCGCGCATCGGACTTGCACTTCGAACCCTACGAGCACACTTACCGCGTACGTTTCCGTATCGACGGCGAACTGCGCGAGATGGCGTCTCCGCCCATCGCCATCAAGGACAAGCTGGCTTCGCGCATCAAGGTGATCTCGCGCCTGGACATCTCGGAAAAGCGCGTCCCCCAGGATGGCCGCATGAAGCTCAAGGTCGGCCCGGACCGAGTGATCGACTTTCGCGTGAGCACACTGCCCACCCTGTTTGGCGAAAAAATCGTGATCCGTATTCTGGACCCGAGCTCGGCCAAGATGGGGATTGAGGCCCTCGGTTACGAACCCGAGGAAAAAGAGCGCCTGCTGTCCGCCATCAAGCGTCCATACGGCATGATTCTGGTCACCGGCCCCACAGGCTCGGGCAAGACCGTGTCGCTTTATACCTGCCTGAACCTGCTCAATCAGCCCGGGGTGAACATTGCCACGGCAGAAGACCCCTCGGAAATCAACATGCCCGGGGTCAACCAGGTCAATGTGAACGAGAAGGCCGGCCTGACGTTTGCCGCAGCACTCAAGTCTTTCCTGCGCCAGGATCCCGACATCATCATGGTCGGTGAAATCCGGGATCTGGAAACCGCGGACATCTCCATCAAGGCGGCCCAGACGGGTCACCTGGTGCTGTCCACGCTGCACACCAACGATGCGCCCACCACGCTCACGCGTATGCGCAATATGGGCATTGCACCCTTCAATATTGCATCCAGCGTGATTCTCATCACCGCCCAACGCCTGGCTCGCCGCTTGTGCCCGCAATGCAAGCAACCCGCAGACATTCCTCGTGACGCCTTGCTGGATGCCGGGTATGCGGATGAGGAAGTCGACGGCAGCTGGGTGACCTACAGGCCGGTAGGCTGCTCCGCCTGCAACAATGGCTACAAGGGACGCGTCGGCATCTACCAGGTCATGCCCATCAGCGAAGAAATACAACGCATCATTTTGCGCGACGGCAGTGCACTGGAAATTGCAGCCCAGGCCAAGGCTGAGGGTGTACGCTCCTTGCGCGGCTCAGGCCTGCATAAAGTCAAACTGGGGCTGACATCACTGGAAGAAGTGCTGGCGGTAACCAACGAATAAGACACGGCGCAAGCCACAAGCGAGGGAGCACCATGGCCACAGCAGCGTCCAAGGGCATCAAGGAATTTGTTTTCGAGTGGGAAGGCAAGGACCGCAACGGCAAGATCGTGCGCGGAGAAACCCGTGCCGGCGGCGACAACCAGGTCCAGGCCATGCTGCGCCGTCAAGGCATCTTGCCTACCAAGATCAAAAAGCGCAGAACCAAGGGCGGCAAGAAGATCAAGCCCAAGGACATCGCCCTTTTCACCCGCCAACTGGCCACCATGATGAAAGCGGGCGTGCCTTTGCTGCAGGCCTTTGACATTGTGGGCCGCGGCAACACCAATGCCAGCGTGACCCGCTTGCTCAACGACATACGCTCGGATGTGGAGACCGGCACGTCGCTGAGCGCGGCGTTCCGCAAGCACCCGCTGTACTTCAACAGCCTCTACTGCAATCTGGTCGAAGCCGGTGAAGCCGCCGGTATTTTGGAAGCCCTTCTCGATCGTCTTGCCACCTATATGGAGAAGACCGAGGCCATCAAGTCCAAGATCAAATCGGCGCTGATGTACCCCATGTCGGTGATCGTGGTGGCCTTCGTCGTGGTGACCGTCATCATGATTTTTGTGATTCCCGCCTTCAAGGAAGTCTTCAGCTCCTTCGGCGCCGACCTGCCTGCACCCACGCTGCTCGTCATGGGCATCAGCGACTATTTTGTGCAATGGTGGTGGCTGATTTTTGGCGTGCTGGGCGGCGGCATCTACTTCTTCATGCAGGCCTGGAAGCGCAATGAGCGCGTGCAGCAATTCATGGACAGAGCCACGCTGAAGATGCCGGTGTTCGGCGTCCTGATTGAAAAATCCTGCGTGGCACGCTGGACACGCACGCTGTCGACCATGTTTGCAGCCGGCGTACCGCTGGTCGAAGCACTGGACTCCGTGGGCGGAGCCTCTGGCAACTACATCTACCAGCACGCCACGGAAAAAATTCAACAGGAAGTCTCTACCGGCACCAGCCTGACAGTGGCCATGACCAATGCCAATGTCTTTCCCTCCATGGTGATCCAGATGTGTGCCATCGGTGAAGAATCCGGCTCCATAGACCACATGCTGGGCAAGGCGGCCGACTTCTACGAAGAGGAAGTCGACGACATGGTGGCCGGCCTGTCCAGCCTGATGGAGCCCATCATCATCGTGTTTCTGGGCACGCTGATCGGCGGCATTGTGGTGTCCATGTATCTGCCTATCTTCAAACTGGGTCAAGTGGTCTGATGATTTCCGAATTGGGTATAAATGCCGCAGCTGGCGGCCTGCTGGGTCTGCTGATCGGCAGTTTCTTGAATGTGGTCATCCACCGCCTGCCGCGCATGATGGAGCAGGAATGGCATACCGAATGCGCGCAGTGGGCCGAGGAGCAAAAGGACAAAGGCGCCAAGATCCAGTTGCCGCCCGCAGCCGAACCTGTCACCCTGAGCCAACCACGTTCGCGCTGCCCGCACTGCGGCCACGCGATTGCCTGGTATGAAAACGTTCCGGTATTCAGCTATCTGTTTCTGCGCGGCCGCTGCGCGGATTGCAAAAAGTCCATCAGCCCTCGCTATCCGCTGGTGGAGCTGGTCTGCGCCGCCTTGTTTGCCCTTTGCCTAGCCCGCTACGGGCTCACGCCTACGGGCTTTGCCTGGTGCGGCTTCAGCGCGGTCTTGCTGACTCTGGCCTTGATTGACTGGGACACCACTTTATTGCCCGACTCCCTCACCCTGCCCCTGCTGTGGGCCGGCCTGATGGCTTCCGCCCTGCAATGGACGACAGTGCCGCTGAACCAATCCCTGTGGGGGGCCGTGGCCGGATACCTGTCTCTGTGGCTGATCTTCTGGGCCTTCAAGCTCGCCACCGGCAAGGAAGGCATGGGTCATGGCGACTTCAAGCTGTTTGCCGCACTGGGTGCCTGGTTTGGCTGGCCCGCGCTGATTCCCATCATTCTCATGGCCTCCGTCGTGGGCACCGTCATCGGTATTGCTCTCAAAATCAATAGCAAACTGCGCGAGGGCGGCTATGTGCCTTTTGGCCCCTTTCTTGCCGGCGGCGGCTTTGCCTGCCTGTTCTGGGGTCCCCAGGCCATCCTGGGCTACATCGGCCTCTAAGTCATGCCGACGCCCCAGACCCCCAGCAAGCCCGCCCCATCTTTTCGACTCGGGCTGACGGGCGGCATAGGCAGCGGCAAAAGCACGGTGGCACAGCGCCTGGCCGAGCGTGGAGCCGCCGTCATCGACGCGGACCAGATCTCCCGCAGCCTGACCGCCACCGGAGGCGCAGCCCTGCCCGCCATTGCCCGGAGCTTTGGCAGCGATCTGATTGATGCCGCTGGCGCACTGAATCGCGCCCGCATGCGCGAGCTGGTTTTTGCGCAAGCCGATGCCCGGCAAAAGCTCGAAGCCATTGTTCACCCGCTGATCGCTGAACAAACCCAGGCCCGGGTACGTCAGGCCGTCAGCGAAGGCCGCCGGCTTATCGTTCACGACATACCGCTTCTGGTGGAATCCGGGCACTGGCGCAGCCAGCTCGATGCCGTGCTGGTGGTGGACTGCCGCGAGTCCACGCAAATTGAGCGCGTGATGGCGCGCAGCGGCCTGAGCCGCGAGGCCGTGCAAGCCATCATCGCCGCCCAGGCCAGCCGGGAGCAGCGCCTGGCTGCGGCCGATTGGCTGCTCTATAACGACGAAGCCATGTCGCTGGAGGCTTTGCACGCATATACCGATCAAATCGCCACCTGGTTCGGGCTATGATGCAGGCCATGGTTTGGCCTGTGCGTGTGATCACCGCATGTGCGCGTTAACCGCTGAATCCTGCGTGCCCCAAGGAGCCCAGCAAGCGTGATCCTGTACGAATATCCTTTTAACGAGCGCCTGAGAACCTATCTGCGTCTGGAGCAGCTGTATCGCCGCCTGAGCGAGCTGCTCACCCGCGCGCATCCGGTAGATCACCATTTCGCCCTGGTCACCCTCTTCGAGATCATCGATGTGGCCGGCCGCTCCGACCTCAAGACCGACATCCTCAAGGATCTGGAGCGCCAGAAGCACCTGCTCGAAGTCCTGCGCGACAACCCCAGCATCTCCCAGCACATGCTGCACCAGGTGGCACGGCAGGTGGAGCATTGCTTCAAGGCCGTCAACGAGCTGCCCGGCAAGACCGGTCAGTCCCTGACCGAAAACGACTGGCTGATGTCGATCCGCAGCCGCATCGGCATTCCCGGCGGCACCTGCAGCTTCGATCTGCCGGCCTACCATGCCTGGCTGAACCTCGACCCGCGCTACCGCCAGCGCGATCTGGAAGACTGGGCTGGCGAGCTCGCTCCCGTGGGCCAGTCGCTGGAGCTGATTTTGCAGCTGCTGCGCGAGACCGGCGTGCCCCAGCGCGTGGTCTCCGAACAAGGCGTATTCCAGCAAGCCATGCCCGCAGGCCGCAGCTTCCAGTTGCTGCGTCTGCGCATTGATGGCGGCTTGCACCTGATTCCCGAGATCAGCGGCAACCGCCTGCTGGTGTCCGTGCGTCTGCTGCGCACCGAAAACGGCAGCAAGCCCTTGCCCAGCAAAGAGGATGCGGCTTTCGAGCTAACACTCTGCGCTTGACGGCGGCACCAACGGCGCAGCAAGCCCTCTGATTGAGCCACCGCAAGCGGCTCAATCGCTTGGATGAAGCCGTGTTTTTTCAGCTGTGATACATCTACGCCATGAGCACTGACAACCACTCCCCCACCATGGTGGCCTGCCCCACCTGTGGTGGCCCCAGCGTTTTTGCGCCCAGCAACAAATTCCGTCCCTTCTGCAGCCAGCGCTGCCGCCAGATCGACCTGGGCGCATGGGCCAATGAAGAGTTTCGCGTACCGGCACAGACACCGCCCGAAGATGCTCCGTTTGGCGACCCCAAAACCGAGCCCTGAGCCAGCTCAAGCCGGCTGTCTGGCCTCGTAATACGCAGCATCAAACACCAGGCCACGCTCATCGCTGAGCCATTGCAGCACCGGGTAGGCGCCGGGCAGCACCGGATGCACTTGCAGCGGCAACTGCTGCCAGGCCATTTGCTGGCCTTCGCGCATTTCAAATTCGCCCGTCCACTCCGTCACCTTGCACCAGTGCAGACGCACCAGCGCGTGCGGATAGTCATGCTCCGTCACCTTCCAGGTGTGGGCTGCGCCAATGGTCACGCCCAGCTCCTCGATCAGCTCGCGGCGCAGGGCCTGTTCCACGGTTTCACCGGCCTCCAGCTTGCCGCCGGGAAACTCCCAGAAGCCCGCATAGGGCTTGCCCATGGGGCGACTGGTCAGCAGCAAGGCGCCATCGGATTCGCGCAGCAGCACGCCCACGGCGACTTCCGTGTATTTGCGAGTGGACGCAGTCGTTTCAACAGTCACTGGCAACCTTTTCTTTCCAAGTTTTTGCATTCACTCCAGGTCGGCTTCTTCGGCCAGACCCTGGACATCTTCTATGCGCGCACCTGCAGCCGCAGGACGTTCGGCACGCCCGGCATAGTCACGCGCAAACTGATGGGCCACGCGGCCGCTGCGCGAGCCACGCTCCAGCGCCCAGACCAGGGCTTCGGGCCTTGCTGCATCGATGGCCGCCTGATCCATACCCAGGGCAGACATCCATTGCGCCACCACGCGCAGGTATTCGTCCTGGCTGAAGGGATAGAAACTCACCCACAGGCCAAAGCGCTCGGATAGGGAAATCTTCTCTTCCACCACCTCGCCGGGATGAATCTCGCCGTTGTCGGATTTTTGGGTACTCAGGTTGTCCGTCATGTACTCGGGCAACAGATGGCGGCGGTTGCTGGTGGCATAGACCAGCACATTGGCGCTGGCTGCAGACACCGAGCCATCGAGAATCGACTTCATGGCCTTGTAGCCGGGCTCGCCCTCTTCAAAGCTCAGGTCATCGCAGTAGATGATGAACTTCTCGGGCCGGCCGGCGACCACGTCCACAATGTCGGGCAAATCGGTCAGATCAGCCTTATCCACCTCGATCAGACGCAGGCCTTGGGGCGCATAACTGTGCAGGCAGGCGCGAATCAGCGAAGACTTGCCCGTGCCGCGCGCGCCCGTCAGCAGCACGTTGTTGGCCGTGCGCCCCTGCACGAACTGCTCGGTGTTGCGCGCAATCTTCTCTTTTTGCACCTCGATGTTCTGCAGATCCGACAGATTCATCTCGCCCACATGGCGCACTGGCTCCAACACGCCGCAGCCGTTGGAACGCTTGCGGTAGCGCCAGGCAATGGCCGCATTCCAGTCTGCAGGCGATTGCAGCGGCTGAGGCAGCACGGCTTCGATGCGAAGCATCAGCTGTTCCGCACGCTCAACCAAGCGCTCCAAAGAGTTCATCACATCTTGCATGACCGGATCTCCATCTGTTTTGATAGCTTCTTGCGCTTGATATTTCTTGATTTCAAGCCGCAAACGATCTGAAACCTAATACAAACATGCGCATACAGCTTCTGAATTAGTAGTGCCCAAAACGGGCACACCCCAAGCAAGGGACAGCAAGCAAGCGCCGCCGCGCAGCGGGGACGCCTAGTCGATGCTGTCGTCCCCCTTGGGGGAAGCGGCAAAGCCGCTCAGGGGGCTTCAATCAGGAGCGGTAATCCGCGTTGATGGTCACGTATTCGTGGCTAAAGTCGCAAGTCCACACGGTCTGTGCTGCCTCGCCGCGGCCCAGCAGCACGCGCACGGTGATTTCCTGCTGCTTCATCACGCGCTGGCCGTCTTCTTCCTTGTACTCGGGGTTGCGACCACCGTTGACGGCCACATGCACTTCGTCCAGGTACAGGTCGATCCGGGTTTGGTCCAGATCGGCAATACCGGCATAGCCCACGGCGGCCAGAATGCGGCCCAGATTAGGGTCGGAGGCAAAGAAGGCGGTCTTGACCAGGGGGGAGTGGGCAATCGCGTAAGCCACCAGACGGCATTCCTCTTCGGTCTTGCCGCCTTCGACCTTCACCGTGATGAATTTCGTAGCACCTTCCCCATCACGCACAATGGCTTGAGCCAGTTTTTGTGCCACATCCAGCAAGGCCGCCTTGAGCTGCTGGCCTTCGGCGCTGGAGAGCGTGGTGATCTGTGCATTGCCCGCCTGGTGCGTGGCCATCAGCACAAAGGAGTCGTTGGTCGAGGTATCGCCGTCAATCGTCACGCGGTTGAAGGAGCCGTCGGCCAATTCCTTGACCAGGGGCTGCAGCAGCTCGGGAGCAATCGCCGCATCCGTGGCCATAAAGCCCAGCATGGTGGCCATATTGGGGCGAATCATGCCCGCGCCCTTGCTGATGCCGGTAATGGACACGGACTTGCCACCAATCGTCACGCTGCGGCTGAAAGCCTTGGGCAGGGTGTCGGTGGTCATGATGCCTTCGGCGGCCACGGCCCAGAGATCCGATTGAGCGGCCGCAATCGCCTTGGGCAGCGCCGCCACAATGCGATCCACGGGTAGCTCTTCCATGATCACGCCGGTGGAGAAAGGCAGGATTTGCTCGGCCGTCAGACCCAGCTCCTTGGCCAGCGCATCGCAGGTGGCCCGCGCATGGGCCAGACCGGCGGCGCCGGTGCCGGCATTGGCATTGCCGGTATTGATGACCATGGCACGGATGCCCTTGCCGGCCAGCAAATGCTCTCGGCTGACCTGCACCGGTGCGGCACAGAAGCGGTTTTGCGTGAACACACCGGCCACCGAAGCGCCTTCGTCCAGCAAGAACACCGTCACGTCCTTGCGATTGGCCTTGCGCACACCGGCTTCGGTGATGCCGATGCGAACGCCATTGATCGCCAACAGATCAGCGGCAACGGGGGCGGAAAGATTCACGGACATTGCAATGTTCCTTGTGATTGAGAAAAAACGCGCTCCATTATCGGAACAATCGAAGTCTTGATCGGCCTTGTTGGCTTTGCCATGGCAAAAAGCTGCGGCACAAACAAAAACACGGGCCGCAGCCCGTGTTTTTATCGGCAGTGATCAGGACAGTTTGCCGTGGCACTGCTTGAACTTCTTGCCGCTGCCGCAGGGGCAGGGGTCGTTGCGTCCCACATGCACGCCGTCGGGCATGGCCAGGGTTTCGGCCAGCACCACATCGCCATCCTCGGCATCGCCCTCGGTATCCGAAGGTCCGGCATAGCTCATGTGCTCCAGACTTTGTGCACCGCGCTCGTTCATGGCAACTGCGGCTTCGTCCATTTCCTCGCGGGAGCGAACCTGCACCGTCATCAGCACGCGGGTGACTTCGGTCTTGACCTGGTCGATCAGCTGGCGGAACAGCTCGAAGGCTTCGCGCTTGTATTCCTGCTTGGGCTGCTTCTGGGCATAGCCGCGCAGGTGAATGCCCTGGCGCAGATAGTCCAGAGCGGCCAGGTGGTCGCGCCAGTTGCTGTCAAAGCTTTGCAGCAGCACGGCACGCTGGAACTGGGTGAAGTTCTCCTTGCCGATCAGAGCCAGCTTGGATTCGTACATCTCGTGCGCAGCCTTGACGACCTTCTCCAAAATCTCTTCATCGGTGATCGAGTCCGAGGCCGCCACGTCGTTCTGCAAGTCTAGCGAGAGCTGCCATTCGCCAGCCAGCGCTTTCTCCAGACCCGGGATGTCCCACTGCTCTTCCATGGACTCGGCAGGCACGAATTGACGCACCACATCGGTGATCACGTCTTCGCGCATGGCGGCCAACATGCCTTCCAGATCGGCCGAGTCCAGAATGTCGTTGCGCTGCTGGTAGATGACCTTGCGCTGATCGTTGGCCACGTCGTCGTATTCGAGCAGCTGCTTGCGCATGTCGAAGTTGCGGGCTTCCACCTTGCGCTGTGCCGATTCGATGGAGCGGGTCACGATACCGGCTTCAATCGCTTCGCCCTCGGGCATCTTCAGGCGATCCATGATGGCCTTGACGCGATCGCCAGCAAAGATGCGCATGAGCTGGTCGTCCAGGCTCAGGTAAAAGCGCGAGGAACCGGGGTCGCCCTGGCGGCCCGAACGGCCACGCAGCTGGTTGTCGATACGGCGCGATTCATGGCGCTCGGTAGCGATGATGCGCAAGCCGCCCAGCTCCACGATCTTGTCGTGTGCAATCTGCCATTCGGCACGCAGCTTGTCGATTTTCTGCTGGCGCTCAGTGGGTGTCAGAGACTCATCGGCTTCCAGCTCCGCCAGTTGCTTGTCGATATTGCCGCCCAGCACGATGTCGGTACCGCGACCGGCCATGTTGGTGGCAATGGTGATCATGCCGGCGCTGCCAGCCTGGGCCACGATATCGGCCTCACGCTCGTGCTGCTTGGCATTCAGCACCTGGTGCGGCAGGTTTTCGCGATTGAGCAGCTGATCGATGATTTCGGAGTTTTCGATCGAGGTCGTGCCCACCAGCACGGGCTGGCCGCGCTCGTGGCATTCGCGGATGTCCTTGATGGCGGCGTCGTACTTTTCCTTGGTCGTCTTGTAGACGCGGTCCAGCTGGTCCTCGCGCTTGCTGGGACGGTTGGGCGGAATGACCACGGTTTCCAGACCGTAGATTTCCTGGAACTCGTAGGCCTCGGTATCGGCCGTACCCGTCATGCCCGACAGTTTTTTGTACAGACGGAAGTAGTTCTGGAAAGTGATCGAGGCCATGGTCTGGTTCTCGGCCTGAATTTCCACGCCTTCCTTGGCTTCCACGGCCTGGTGCAGACCATCGCTCCAGCGGCGACCCGCCATCAAGCGGCCGGTGAATTCGTCAACGATGACGATTTCACCGTTTTGCACCACATAGTGCTGATCGCGGAAGTACAGCTGGTTGGCACGCAGCGCGGCGTACAGGTGGTGAACCAGCGAAATATTGGAGGGGTCGTACAGCGAGGAGCCTTGCGGAATCAAGCCGGCATCGGCCAGCAGACGCTCGGCGGCCTCGTAACCCTGGTCCGTCAGATAGACCTGGTGGGACTTTTCATCCACCGTGAAATCGCCGGGCTTGGTCACGCCCTCACCGGTGCGAGGATCGGCCTCGCCTTCCTGGCGAACCAGGGCGGGCACGATCTTGTTCATGGCCACATACATGGCCGTGTGGTCTTCGGCCGGGCCGGAGATGATCAACGGCGTACGGGCTTCATCGATCAGGATGGAGTCCACCTCATCGACGATGGCGAAGTTCAGCACGCGCTGCACGCGATCGCCGGGCTCATACACCATGTTGTCACGCAGGTAGTCGAAGCCGTATTCGTTGTTCGTACCGTAGGTGATGTCGGAGTTGTAAGCGGCCTGCTTTTCCTCGCGCGAGAGGTTGGGCAGGTTGATACCTACCGTCAGTCCCAGGAAGTTGTACAGACGCGCCATGGTGGTCGCATCGCGCCTAGCCAGGTAATCGTTGACGGTCACCACGTGCACACCCTCAGCCGACAGGGCATTGAGGTAGACCGGCAAGGTTGCGGTCAGCGTCTTGCCTTCACCAGTGCGCATTTCGGCAATCTTGCCGTCATGCAGGGCCATGCCGCCTTGCATCTGCACATCGAAGTGGCGCATCTTCATGACGCGCTTGGAGCCTTCACGCACCACGGCAAAAGCTTCCGGCAGCAAATCGTTCAGCGACTCGCCGTTGGCGACGCGGCCCTTGAACTCTTGCGTCTTGGCGCGCAATGCCTCATCGCTGAGCTTTTCGTACTCAGGCTCCATCGCATTGATGCGAGCGACTGTCTTACGGTATTGCTTTAGCAGACGATCGTTGCGGCTGCCGAACAGTTTGGTGAGGAAATTGGTGGCCATGCGTGCATAGGCGTCTTGATCTTTGCTTGGCGCGCAGAACAAGACGCCCGGAATCCCTTGATTGTTGGTCTTCAGATGGGGCCGTCTCAGCCGCACTCAAGAGCTTCACAAAGCGTGAATAAAAACCTCTTGCAATGCCAAAAACTGAAACACGGACCAAAAAATGATTCTAACCGCGTCAAACACCTTTGGCTTTTCGCAGTTTTTCAGGTTTTATACGGGCTTTGATGGGCGGCAAGCCTTCAGGAAACGCCGACGGCCGCGCTGATATAAGCTGTCAGCCTGTCCGTTCCAGATCTGTGTTTGTATGTCCACCACCCGCCGCCACCATCCTGTTACCGCATTGGCGGCCATGGAATCTTCGCCCACCCTGGCGCGGCTGGCTGCGCTGACCCAGGATTCGAGCAACCGCCTCAAAGCCGTCACGCCCTTGATTCCGCCCATGCTGCGCGCAAGTTTGCAGGCCGGGCCTATTGAAGGGGATTGCTGGTGCCTGCTGGTCAAAAACAATGCGGCTGCAGCCAAGGTGCGCCAATTGCTGCCTGCCATGGCCGCCCATTTACGCACCAAGGGCTGGGACGTTGCATCCATTCGCCTGAAGGTACAGAGCTAGAGGCAAGACGGGCTTTGAGCAAGCCCGCAATGCCAAAAGGCCAAAGAAAAAACCCACATGCTTTCACATGTGGGTTCAAATCTTTGGTGCCGGTTGTCGGAATCGAACTGACGACCTACCGCTTACAAGGCGGGTGCTCTACCAACTGAGCTAAACCGGCGAAGACTGAATTCTAGCCCAGAAATTTCAGGCCAAAAGCCAAATTCCGCAATTTCTTCAAAGCCGGCTGCAAACGCATAGAGCGCCCGCAGCCGCAGCGGTATTTACTTCACTCGTTTCAGTGCAGGGCGGCCGCCCGCTGGCGGTGGGGTGCGAGGCGCGTCATCATCCGACTCCGGCGTCTTGGTGGTGACCAGTTGCACCACGCGATCATCGGCAGTGACCTCGGGTGCCTGGTCTTCGATGAACTCGATCATCTCGTCCTGAGACATCTCTTGCTCGTCCTGCTCAGCCTCTTCGGGCGGAAAGGCCATGCCCTGCCCGGTTTCGCGGGCGTAAATAGCCATCACATGGGTGATGGGCACCATGATTTCGCGGGGCTTGCCGCCAAAACGGGCCTTAAATTCCACGTGCTCGTTGCCGATCAGCAGCCCGCTGGTGGCGTCGTAGCTGATGTTGAGAACAATCTCGCCATCACGCACAAACTCCATGGGCACCTGGGTGCTGCGATCCACACGCACGGCAATGTGCGGGGTATAGCCGTTGTCGGTGCACCATTCAAACAGGGCCCGCAGCAGATACGGGCGTGTGGATGTCGCTTCGGGCGCGTTCATGTCGTTTCCTGACTTATGGATTCCAGAGACAAAAAAGCGGGCAAGGAAGGAAAGTCCTTCGCCATGCCCGCTCCAGGTTCTGCCGCAATTACTTGCGCATGACCTTTTCAGAAGGTGTCAGTGCTTCAATGTAAGCAGGGCGCGAGAAGATGCGCTCGGCGTACTTGAGCAGAGGGGCTGCGTTCTTGGACAGCTCGATACCGTAGTAATCCAGGCGCCACAGCAGAGGGGCAATGGCTACGTCCAGCATGGAGAAGTTCTCACCCAGCATGTACTTGTTCTTGAGGAACACGGGAGCCAGCTGTGTCAAGCGGTCGCGAATGTGGGCACGGGCCTTTTCCAGCACTTTTTCGTTGCCCTTGACATTGCGCTCTTCCAGAGCGCTGACGTGCACGAACAGCTCTTTTTCGAAGTTCAGCAGGAACAGGCGCACACGGGCGCGATCCACGGGATCGCCAGGCATGAGCTGAGGATGAGGGAAGCGCTCATCAATGTACTCATTGATGATGTTCGATTCATACAGAATCAGATCGCGTTCCACCAGAATTGGCACCTGGCCATAGGGGTTCATCACGCTGATCTCTTCGGGCTTGCTGAACAAGTCCACATCGCGGATCTCGAAATCCATGCCTTTTTCAAACAGCACAAAGCGGCAGCGGTGTGAAAAGGGGCAGGTCGTTCCCGAATAAAGCACCATCATGGTGGAAGCTCCTAAAAATCAAAAAGAGTGGGTCGCCCACGGCGCCCACTCTGCACTAACACGATTGGCTGCAGACAGCATCTGCGCGCAAAAAGCAGCAAAGCTTTACTTGACGTTTTTCCAGAACGCAGCGTTCAGGCGCCACGCAATGAAGATGAAGAAGGCCAGAAACACCAGCACGCCCACGCCCACGCGGGTACGGGTGTTCTGGGCTGGTTCGCCCATCCATTGCAGGTAATTCACCAGATCGCCAACTGCCTGATCGTACTGCACTGCGGTCATCTTGCCTGGAGACACCTGCTCCCAACCTTTGAACACCTGGGTTTTAGTCCCGTGTTCGTCATGCTCTTCAAAGATGGCACGACGCTCGCCTTGCAGCTGCCAAAGCGCATGCGGCATGCCTACGCTTGGAAAGGCGAGATTATTCCAGCCCGTGGCCTTGGTGTCATCCCGGTAGAAAGTACGCAAGAAGGTATAGAGGTAATCGGCACCTGTTCCGTTGGCACCGGCACGCGAGCGTGCAATCACCGTCAGATCGGGCGGATTGGCGCCAAACCACTCCTTGGCTTCCTTGGGATTGATGGCCGCCTTCATGGTCTCGCCCACCTTGTCCGTGGTGAACAGCAGATTGTCCTTGATTTCCTGATCGGTCAGCCCTATGTCCTTCAGGCGGTTAAAGCGCATGAAGGCAGCCGAGTGGCAGCTGAGACAGTAGTTGACGAAAATCTTGGCGCCGTTTTGCAAAGAGGCCGTGTCCGAGGTGTTGACCGGTGCCTTGTCCCAGTGGATGCCGCCTTCAGAGGCTTGCGCACCCGCAGCCAGACCCAGAGCCGCAACCAAAGTGAGGATCAGTTTCTTCATTCTTGTTTTCTCCTGCTTCAGTGTGGCTTGAATGTCACGCGCTCTGGCACGGGCTTGGTTTTACCCAAGCGACTCCACCAGGGCATGAGCAGGAAGAAGCCAAAGTAAAACAGCGTACCGACCTGTGAGACTTTTTCACCGATGGGCGAAGGTGCTTGCACGCCCAGATAGGCCAAGACCACGAAGTTCACCACAAACACGGCATACACATACTTGTGCCAGCTCGGACGATAGCGAATCGACTTGACGGGGCTGCAGTCCAGCCATGGCAGGGCAAACAGGATGATGACGGCACCACCCATGACCACCACGCCCCAGAATTTGGCGTCGATGGACAGCATCATGGCGATCACGCCCAGTGCCACCACACCCACCACGCCCTTGACGATCACCGGCAAGCGCGACTTGAGGATACCGTAACCGGCACCCAGCACCACGCAGGCAATCAGCACATACATCATCTGGCTGGTGATGGCACGCAGCATGGAATAGAAAGGCGTGAAGTACCAGACAGGCGCAATGTGATTGGGAGTCTTGAGCGGATCCGCAGGAATGAAATTGTTGTACTCCAGGAAGTAGCCGCCAAACTCGGGCGCAAAGAACACCACCGCCGAGAACAGGAACAGGAACACGGTCACGCCAAAAATGTCGTGCACGGTGTAGTAAGGATGGAAGGGAATGCCATCGAGCGGATTGCCCTTGGCATCCTTGGGCGCGTTGGGGCCCTTGATTTCAATGCCATCGGGATTGTTGGAACCCACATCGTGCAGCGCCAGCAAGTGCGCCACCACCAAACCCAACAGCACCAGAGGCACGGCGATCACGTGGAAGCTGAAGAAGCGGTTCAGCGTGGCATCACCCACCACATAGTCGCCACGGATCAGCAAAGCCAGATCAGGACCGACAAAGGGAATGGCTGCAAACAGGTTCACGATCACCTGCGCGCCCCAGTACGACATCTGACCCCAGGGCAGCAAATAACCCATGAAGGCTTCGGCCATCAGCACCAGGAAGATGGCGCAGCCGAAGATCCACACCAGCTCGCGCGGCTTGCGGTAAGAGCCATAGAGCAGCCCGCGGAACATGTGCAGATAGACGACGATGAAGAAGGCCGAGGCCCCCGTGGAGTGCATATAGCGGATCAGCCAACCCCAGGGCACATCGCGCATGATGTATTCCACCGAAGCAAACGCCTTGTCAGCGTCTGGCTTGTAGTGCATCACCAGGAAGATGCCGGTGACGATCTGGATCACCAGCACCAGCAGCGCCAGCGAGCCGAAGATGTACCAGAAGTTGAAATTCTTGGGTGCGTAGTACTCGGACATATGGACGCGGTAGGCGTCAAATGCCGTCGGGAAACGGTTCTCAAACCAGTTGCCGATCTTGGCGCCCGCAGTGGCGTTCGGATCGAGTTGCTTGAATTCGTGGGCCATTGTTCTTGTCTCCCTCAGGCAGTCTTCTTGTCTTCACCAATCAAGAGCTTGGTGTCAGACAGATACATGTGCGGAGGCACTTGCAGATTGTCCGGCGCGGGCTTGTTCTTGAATACGCGGCCCGCCATGTCGAAAGTCGAGCCATGGCAAGGGCAGAGAAAACCGCCCTTCCAGTCAGTGGGCAGCGAAGGCTGGGGGCCGGCCTGAAACTTATCGGTGGGCGAGCAACCCAGGTGAGTGCAGATACCGACCACTACCAGCAATTCAGGCTTGATGGAACGGGCTTCGTTGCGCGCGTATTCGGGCGTGAATTCTTCGGGGTGGCGCAGAGATTGGGGGTCAGCCAGTTCACCATCGAGTGCCGGCAAATCCTTGAGCTGCTCAGGCGTGCGTTTGATGATCCAGACAGGCTTGCCACGCCACTCGACAGTGAGTTTCTCACCTTCCTTGAGGGCGGAAATATCCACCTCGACTGCTGCACCTGCTGCCTTGGCCTTTTCCGAAGGCTGAAAGGAGCTCACGAAAGGGACGGCTGTCGCCACACCGCCTACGGCACCAGCACATGCTGACGTGATGATCCACGTGCGTTTGCTGGAGTCGACTGGAGAGTCACTCATGGATTTCCTCGAAGTACATCGCTAGATTTGGGGGTCAATGACAAATTCTAGCGGCGAGATCATGGTTATTCCAGCCTCTGTCCGAGGTTGACATAAGCCTAAGTCGCGCAATACTGCGCTATCTCAAACTCTTATGACTGGAACTGCTTATGGGCATGATGCAAGAATTCCGCGAATTCGCAATCAAGGGAAACGTGATGGATCTGGCCGTGGGCGTGATCATTGGCGGGGCCTTCGGCAAGATCGTTGATTCAGTTGTCAACGATCTCATCATGCCTCTGGTCGGCCTGGTTTTCGGCAAGCTGGATTTCTCGAATCTGTTCGTGGTCCTGGGCACCGTTCCGGAGGGCACAGTCCGGACGCTTGATGCCCTGAAGAAAGCCGGCGTTCCCGTATTTGCCTATGGCAATTTCATCACGGTGGCCGTGAATTTCCTGATTCTGGCCTTCATCATTTTCATCATGATCAAGCAGGTCAACCGCCTCAAGCGCGAAGCCCCGGCAGCACCCGAAGCCGCTCCTGCCACCCCCGAAGACGTGCTGCTGCTGCGCGAAATTCGCGACAGCCTGAACCGCAAGGTCTGAGCCTCCGCCTCAATCAAAGAAAGCCTGCGGCCAATGCCGCAGGCTTTTTCATTGTCGATCGCATCAAGCCCGGCCGCAGGCTTCAAGAGGGCTGCAATTTCGAAGCACGGCGGGCTGCATTCACGGCTCTCGATCAGGCCGCCAGACTGCGGGCCACGCGCACGGCTTCCAGCATGCTGTCGGCTTCAGCCACACCCTGGCCTGCGATATCAAAGGCTGTTCCATGATCGGGACTGGTGCGCACCAACGGCAATCCCAGCGTGACGTTGACGCCTTTTTCCACACCCAAGTATTTGACTGGGATCAACCCTTGGTCGTGGTACATCGCCAACACCACATCAAATTCACCCGGATGATCAGCGGTGTTGCGCGCCCGCATGAAGATGGTGTCCGGAGCAAATGGCCCGTGCACATCCAGCCCCTCGGCCTTTGCCTGGGCAATGGCGGGACTGATGATTTCAATTTCTTCGCGCCCAAAAAGACCGCCCTCGCCCGCATGGGGATTGAGCCCTGCCACGCCGATGCGCGGAGCACGCCCCAGATTCCGCAAAAGCGCCTCGTGGGTAATCTTCAGGGTCTGCAGAATCTGCTTCTGTGTGACCGCCTCAAGCGCATCACGCAAAGACATGTGGATGCTGACCAGCACCGTGCGCAACTGGTCGTTGGCCAGCATCATGCGCACGGGCATCTGCGCCACCGGCACACCCGCATGCAGTGCCGCTTCGGCTTGCAGCAACTCGGTGTGGCCGGGGTAATCCACACCCGCCAGAGACAGGGCCTCCTTGTGCAGCGGCGCCGTCACCAAGGCGGCAATCTCGCCGCGCAAGGCAGCCTGGGCAGCCCATACCACGCAGCGCGCTGCAGCGTCGCCAGCCTGTGCACTGATCTGCCCATAGGCCTGCGGCCCGGGCAAGTCTGGCAATGCCAGCAAAGGAATGGCACCACAAGGCACATCCCACGCCTCTGCCGCCTGGCTGATGAGCGCAATGGGCTGGGCAATCGGTTGGGAAATAGGCTGGGCAACGGCTTGCCCACCGTCCGCCAGGCCTGCCACCAGCGCCGTGGCCCGGCGCAGGGTTTGCAACTCACCGACGACAAAACAGCCGCGCATTTCCTGAGGCGCATCGCGAAAGGCCTTGGCAATGATTTCCGGTCCGATGCCGGCGCAGTCACCTTGCGTAATGGCAATGGCGGCGTTCGTTTGTGCTTGATTGGACATAGATATAAAAATAGCGCCATCACTCGCGGAATAAGCGCTGGCAGCTATCAAATGAATACTCAGGCGAAGACTCAGGCCGGATTATCAATCTCGATAAATCGATGCTCCAACCCCAGTTGCGCCGCCACATGGGCCGCCACCGCCGGTGCGCCATAGCGCTCGGTCGCATGGTGACCTGCCGCGATGAAGGTGGTGCCGGTTTCGCGCGCCAGATGCACCTGGGGTTCGGACATCTCGCCCGTGATATAGGCATCGGCCCCTGCGGCAATGGCCGCCTCAAAAAACCCTTGCGCCCCACCTGTGCACCAGGCCAGCTTGCGTATGGGCCTGGCAGCGTCGCCCGTGGCCATGGTCACGGCACGACCCAGCTGGGTCTGCACATGGCTCGCCAGAACCTGGGCATTGGCAAACTCTGCGGCAGCCAGCCAACCCAGATTTTGCTCGCCAAAGGCGGCTTCACCTTTCACGCCAAGCTGCACGCCCAGTTGGGCGTTATTGCCCAGTTCGGCATGGGCATCCAATGGCAGATGATAGGCAAACAGATTGATGTCATGAGCCAACAGCAGGCGGATTCGCTCCTTGAGCCAGCCGGTAATGCGGCCGTCCATGCCACGCCAAAACAGCCCATGGTGCACAAAGATCGCATCGGCTTTGGCATCTATGGCCGCCTCGATCAGGGCACGGCTGGCCGTGACGCCGCTGACGATGCTGCGGATCTCGTTTTTGCCTTCCACCTGCAGGCCGTTGGGACCATAGTCCTTGAAACGTTCAGGTTGCAGCAGGCCGTCGAATCGGGCCAGAAGTTCATTTCGCTCGATGCTCATGCCGCCGATTGTGCATGAGCGGGCTGCAGTACCTTCAAACACGCAAAGCAAACAATAGCCTTGGCTGGAATGAGATTGTTCTCACTAAAACAACAATCCCTCCATTGGCCTGGACAATATGCTATTTGCTGATAAAAGCGTATTGCCTTATAATTGAGCACTCGCTGTCTTTTTGCCCGCCCCTACAGCGCTTGTCTGACTCACACGCGACTCTCACGCCGCACGTGGCCGAACTTCCATTGAAGCAATCCGGCTGTCTCACTTTTTTAGGCGAGCTTCTTCAAGCCCCAGCAGACCTGGCGAGTCTTGATCTTCTTTTTCTATCCTTTTATTTTCTGATGGTTTGCCCCTCATTGGTGCCTGCCGTCGTTGACACGATGAATACAACACAAATCACAGAGCGTGTCGGCAACTACGTTGTTACTCCGCTCACCCAAATTACCCACAGCGGCAAAGTTGCCGCTGCAGTCTCTATTCGCCGCGGGAAATATGACCGCATCTTCAGCTTTATCGAGCAATTCGACAGCCAGTCGATTGCCAACAAATATGCCCTGACAGAAGGGCGTAGCATGGTTCTGTGCAACCAGCTCAACTAATCACATCACACTTACCAACCTTATTCGAAGGGAGCCCCATTGGCCAAAGAAGAACTGATTGAAATGCAAGGCAGAGTGGATGAAGTGCTGCCCGATGCCCGCTTTCGCGTCACCCTGGAAAACGGCCATCAACTGATCGCCTATTCGGGCGGCAAGATGCGCAAGCACCGTATTCGCGTACTGGCTGGCGACAAGGTCACGCTGGAGATGTCTCCTTACGACCTGAACAAGGGTCGCCTTACTTTCCGTCACATCGAACGTTCGGGCTCCGCCCCTACAGGTGCACCTCAGCACCGCCGCCACTAAGACGGCAACCATGGCACATCGCGTGCCAAAACAAAAGGAGCGCTTCAAGCGCTCCTTTTTTATGCCTCAAGCCTCGCTGCTCACGAGCGAGCTTGCCAGCCCTTGCAGGCCAAGGGCCAGAAGCCCATGGCTACACCCAGAACACCCATGGCCGCCACATAGTGGGCCGGGGCCATCACATCCACCTGCTGCCATACCGATACCAGCATGGGCGTCAGTCCGCCGAACACGGCATAGGCCATGTTGTAGGAGAAGGAAAGACCGGTAAAGCGTACTTCAGCCGGGAAGGCACGCACGCCCACCACAGGCAGCAGAGAAATGGCGCCCACAAAAAAGCCCACGGTGGCATAGGTGCAGATCAGCGAAGCCTCAGTGCCCGGCAGGTTCATATAGAACAGATAGGTGGTGGCCGTCATACCCCCCCAGCCCAGAACCATGGCCGCGCGCGTACCCAGCTTGTCGGACAGCCAGCCCCAGAACACACAGCCTATGGTCAGCGTCACGGTCGCCACGGCATTGGCCTTGAGCGCCATGGCCGGCGCGATATGAAAGACTTTTTGCAGATAGGCGGGGGTGAACAAAATCACCACCACGATGGCCGTGGACAGCACCCAGGTCATCAGCGCCACCACCACGCAGGCCTGGCGGTGCTCGCGCAAAATGGTCTTGATGGGCAACTCGCGGTCAACCGCCTTGCGGGCCTGCAGCTCCTGAAAGATGGGCGTCTCGTGCAGAAACTTGCGCAGATACACCGACACCAGACCAAACACGCCGCCCAAAATAAAGGGCAGGCGCCAGGCCCAGTCATGAATCTCGGCCTGGCTGTACACGCTGTTGAGCCAGACACCGAAGATGGAACCCAGGAAAATGCCGCCGGTGATGCCCGAAGTCAGCGTGCCAATGGCCAGGCCGTAGTTCTTGACCGGCGAATGCTCGGCCACAAAAACCCAGGCACCCGGCATTTCGCCGCCAATCGCCGCACCTTGTAACACGCGCATGGCCAGCAACAGCAGCGGTGCAGCGATGCCAATGGCTTCATAGGTGGGCAGCAGGCCGATGACCAGAGTAGGCACGGCCATCAAAAAGATGGACAGGCTGAACATCTTCTTGCGGCCGATCTTGTCACCATAGTGGGCAATGATGATGCCCCCCAGAGGGCGGGCCAGATAGCCGGCCGCAAAAATGCCCAGCGTCTGCAGCTGGCGCATCCAATCGGGCAGATCGGTCGGGAAGAACAGCGTGCCAATCACATTGGCGAAAAAGACGAACACCACGAAGTCGTAAAACTCCAGCGTTCCGCCCAGAGCCGATAAGCCCAGGGTCTTGTAATCCTCTCGGTTCAGAGGACGATTAGACGCAACAGCCGGCGTGGTGGCCGGCTGCGCGAGATCAAGCGTAGTCATGGTGTTTCCCAAATCAAACAACAGGACAGCGCGGATAAGCCAGCTGCAACGGGTCAACGTGCAGCGGCAGACCGAGTTTTGCAAGGCCAAGCTGTAGGACCTTGAACAACTGATGGCACAAGCCGGATGAGCCCGGACCTCAGAAAACGGCGGCATAAGCGCAGTCGATAAACCATTCTAGGGTTTGTACTCATCACTGAACGGCGCGCAAAACTTTAGACGCCAACATTCCTATGCCTTGCCGGCCTGCAGCCGCCGCCGGTTTGCGCTAAGTAAAGCCGCCCTAGCAAGCAAGTGCTGCAGACGCGCCAGCGCCCATGCCTCACAATGCGGGCTTGTCTCTCACCTTCTTCATACGCATTACATGAAACGCACCTGGTTGCTGTTTTCTCAGGTAGTCACCGCCCTGGTCGCTATCTATTTCGTAGTGGCAACCCTACAGCCTAGTTGGCTTGGGAGCCGAAATATCCGTAGCAACGCCGGCATCTCGCTGCTGCAGGCACCGCCTACGCCTGCCGGTGAAGTGGCCCCGGGCAGCTTTGCCCCGGCCGCACGCAAAGCCGCGCCGGCCGTGGTCAGCATCAACACCAGCAAGGAGGTGCGCCACCCGCGCGCCAACGATCCCTGGTTCCAGTTCTTCTTTGGCGAGCAAGGCCCGCAAGAGCAATCTGGTTTGGGTAGCGGCGTCATCATCAGCCAAGATGGCTACATACTCACCAACAACCATGTGGTCGAGGGTGCAGACGATATCGAAGTCACGCTGACCGACAGCCGCCAGGCCAAGGCCAAGGTGATTGGCACGGACCCTGAGACCGATCTGGCCATTTTGAAGATCGAACTGGAAAAACTCCCCGTCATCGTGCTGGGCAATTCCGACCAGGTCGCCGTGGGCGACCGCGTGCTGGCCATCGGCAACCCCTTTGGCGTGGGCCAGACGGTGACCAGCGGCATCATCAGCGCTCTGGGCCGTAGCCAGCTGGGCATCAACACCTTCGAGAACTTCATCCAGACCGATGCGGCTATCAATCCCGGCAACTCCGGCGGCGCACTGGTGGATGCCGAAGGCAATCTGCTGGGCATCAACACCGCCATCTACTCGCGCTCCGGCGGCAGCATGGGCATTGGCTTTGCCATTCCGGTCTCCACCGCCAAGATGGTGCTGGACGGCATCGTCAAGGACGGCAAGGTCACCCGCGGCTGGATTGGCGTGGAGCCCAACGAACTCTCGCCCGAGTTGGCCGAGACCTTTGGCGTGAAGGCCAGTGCTGGCGTCATCATTACCGGCGTGCTGCAGGCTGGCCCTGCCGCCCAGGCCGGCATGCGTCCCGGCGATGTGATCGTGAAGGTGGGCGAGTTGCCCACGCGCAATGTCTCCGAGCTGCTCACCGCCGTGGCTTCGCTCAAGCCTGGCGAAGCCTCCAAGTTCAATGTGCGCCGAGGCGATAGCGAAGTCATGCTCGACATCACCCCCGGCATACGCCCGCCGGCCAACCGGCAAACGCAAGGCCCACGCCGCTGAGCGCCACAACGCCTTCCCAAATCAGCCAGTGCCGCGTCACTGGCTTTTTTACGGTCGCACTGCATCAAAGCTATCAAACTTCATAGCTACAAGCGCATGCAATCAATCCACTTCAGGTCACGATGGGCTTGAAAGTCATTCAGAACAGGCGCAAACAGCTATCAAAACAAAAGCCCCAGGATTGCTCCTGGGGCTTGGCATGAAAGTGAGGCGCTGGATCAGCTGCCGTCTGCGGGCTTGTCCGCTGGTTTGTCCATTGCTGCGTCTGACGCCTCCGCCTCGTCTGGCGCCTTGGAGATGCGGCTGAACCAGCCAGCACCCAGAATACCCACCTCGTACAGCAGGCACATGGGAATGGCCAGCGCCAGCTGGGAGATCACATCCGGAGGCGTGATCACGGCTGCAATGACAAAGGCCAGCACCACAAAGTAGCCGCGGAAGGACTTGAGTTTCTCGATCTCCACCAGGCCAAAACGCACCAGCAGCATCACCACAATCGGCACCTGGAACGCGGCGGCAAAAGCGATGTAGAGCGACAAAATCGCTTCCACATACGAGGCGATGTCGGGCGTCGCAGCCACGCTTGAAGGCGTGAAGTGCTGGATGAACTTGAACATATTGCCCAGCACAAAGAACTGCACAAAAGCAATGCCGGCATAGGCCAGCAAGCTGCCGAACAGGATCAGCGGCAGCGCAAACTTCTTTTCATGGCTGTACAGACCCGGCGCCACAAAAGCCCATACCTGGTACATCAGCCAAGGCAGGGCCAGCAGCACCGCCACCATCATCAGCACCTTGAGCGGCACGAAGAACGGCGAGAAAACACCTACCGCAATCAGCTTGGCTCCGGGCGGCATGTGCTCCTTGATCGGCATCGCGATGAAGTCAATCAAGCCGTCCGGACCGGGCCAGAACATCAGCACGGCTATGCCTACGCCAATACCGTAGATGCAATACAGCAAACGGTCGCGCAGCTCCATCAGGTGCTGCACAAACGGCTGCTCGGTGCCGGCAAGTTCGTCGTCTTTAGGAGAGGATTCGGACATGGTGCAAAACAGCGCCAGAGCCGCTGCGGCTCTGTACGCTTGAAACAGAAAGCAAAACGCCCGTAGTCACGGGCACTGAGGCATGAAGATGCCTGAAAGTGGCAGCCTGCGCTGCCCTACTCACAGCCACAGGGCTGCGCATCTTCATGTCTAACGCAACTTTTGCGGGCGAAAACGCGCCACGCGCGCCGCACCTGACTGAACCCTGGCGCGCACGCCCGAGCGCGCCTTGTACCACTGGGGCACGGCAGCGCGCTTCACACGCCAGTTCTTGCGCGGGTGATGGTAGGTGGGCGCCACCGCACTGTGCGTATCGGAACCGTAGCCGTAATCGGCACCGGAATCAAAGGACGATGCCGAGGTCATGGGCGCATCGTCGCGCAAATCCCGAGTCGCATCGCTCAAGCCTTTTTCAAGGTCGGACGTGTGGCTGTGAATGCTTTGCTCCACATCGCGGGCCGCGCCCTCCACCGAGTCCTTCATCTTGCGAAGCTCGTCGAGCTCCATGGAACGATTGACCTCGGCCTTGACATCGGACACATAGCGCTGCGCCCTTCCAAGCATCGTGCCCACCATGCGGGCAACGCGCGGCAGCTTCTCGGGGCCGATGACCACCAGGGCCACGGCTCCTATGAGCGCCATTTTGGACAGGCCAATATCAAACATGTATCAGCGTGCCAGATCAGCTTTTTTGCTTGGCTTGAACGTCAATGGTGTTCTTGTCGGCAGCAGCCTGATTGGCAACCTGACCCGCAGCCGCGTCGGTATTCTCAGGCGCTCCGCCTTCCTTGATACCGTCCTTGAAACCCTTGACGGCACCGCCCAGGTCGCTACCGATGTTCTTGAGCTTCTTGGTGCCAAACACCAGAACCACGATGGCCAGCACGATCAGCCAGTGCCAGATAGAAAAAGAGCCCATGAGAATCTCCTAAGAAATGCAAACCATTTTAGACGTGGCTTATGTCAGACAGACGGCAATAGCCCAAAAAGCCTGCTGCGCACGGCTTTATGCAGGCTTGTCAAACATCCGCGCGAGTGTGGGCTGGGGTCTTTAGCCTTTGAGCCAGGGACGAGGGCCGCCCATGACGTGCAGATGCAGGTGATGCACTTCCTGCCCGCCTTCCGTGCCGGTATTGACCACCACGCGGTAACCCCCTTCGGGGTAGGGGTTGCAGCCCTGCTCCAGCGCCAGCTGCGGCGCCAGAGCCAGCATGCGGCCCAGCAAGGGAGCGTCTTCGGCAGAAACCTGGGCCAGCGAGGCCACGTGCTTCTTGGGAATCATCAAGAAATGCACGGGTGCGCCGGGGTGGATATCGTGAAAGGCAAAGACCTCTTCGTCTTCATACACCTTGCGGGAAGGAATCTCGCCCTTGGCAATACGGCAAAACAGGCAGTTGGGATCGTGCATAGCCTCAAGAATACAAAAGTTCTACACGGCATTGTCGTTGAAACCCAGAGTCTGCTTGACGCCTATATGCTGACGGTTGTCATGCAACCAGCGTTCGCCCTGCTCCCGGCCCAGGGCAAACATATCGCGCACCATGCCGATATCGGCGCGGATCTTGCTCGAAGCGCCATAGCGTTTGAGCACGGCCCCGCCATCGATGCGGTGCATGAGCACATGTTTGTAGCGCTCGGTATCCAGGCGCTTTTCCTCCAGCATGCGCACCACGAACTCGATGGCCCGCAACTCGGCCAGCAAGCTGGCGTTGAACGTGACCTCGTTCATGCGATCCATGATGTCGCTGGCCGTGGCCGGCAGCTCCTCCGAGTTCTTGGGATTGATCTGCACCAGCAGAATGTCTCTGGCCTTGGTGCCGTAAATCAGCGGGTACAGGGCCGGATTGCCTGAAAAACCGCCGTCCCAGTAGTGCTCGCCCTCGATTTCCACAGCCTTGAACAGCTGTGGCAGGCAGGCCGAAGCCATGATGGCATCGGCCGTCACCTGCTCGCCCGAGAAGATCTTGCCGCGCCCCGTGCGCACATTGGTGGCGCAGACAAACAGCTTGGGCACCACGTCCTGGTTGGCCGTGTGCATGAGCTGCTCGAAATCCACCACCCGCATCAGCAACTGGCGCAGCGGGTTGATATTGAGCGGATTGGTCTGGTAGGGCGACAGGAACTGGTTGAGCACGCCGCCGAGCATTTGCACGCCCGGCAGAGGCACACCCCAGAGCAGGCTGCCCATGCTGCCCATGCTGCCCACGCCCTCCCACAGCTCGGCCAGCGCCTGGCGTGCCAGCGTGCGGCCCAGGCGGCGAGCCTCTTGCGTATCGCTCTCTTGTGCGGCGGCCTGGGCAAAGCCATGGGCCAGTACCACGGCATTCATGGCGCCGGCGCTGGTGCCGCTGATGCCTTCCAGCACCAGTTCGTCATCTTCGAGCAAGGCATCCAGTACGCCCCAGGTCAACGCCCCATGGGAGCCGCCGCCTTGCAAGGCGAGATTGAGGACGGTTTGCGACGACGCTGCTGCCATGGTGGTTTTCCTCTGCCGTTAGATGTACCGCGACGGTTATCCAATGGCACAAGCATCGCACAGCTCACAGCGGCGCGTGCGATTGTCGGCAGCCTATGGTTGCTGCGCTGCAACCAAAACAAAAAAGCCTTTGCGTCGAAACGCAAAGGCTTTGCAAGAAGTGCTGGGTACGGCTCAGGCCACGATGGCGCGATTCTTGTTCATGGCCACCATGCCGCGCACGATGCGGTAGAGGAACCAGATGGAGATCACCGTCCAGGCAATCCAGCCCGGCACGATAAGAAAGAACCATAGCGGCGCTGTCACAACATACAAGACTCCGGCCCAGATCACGCTGCGGATACGCCATGAGAAATGGCTTTCCTGCCAGGTGCCGCGCGCATCATCGCGTTTGATCAGGTCAATGATCAGCGCAATCACCAGCAGCAAAACGCTGGCCTGAGCACTGGGCACGACCGCTGCCACGGCCACGATCAAGTGCAGAAAGTAGCTCACCCAACCCCAGGCCTTGAGGCCTTCGATCTCGGTCGAGGTGCTGCTGTTCACATCCACGACGTCACGGTCATTCATCAGCTGCTTCCTTTCTCCTGCTCGGCACGATCCACCGCCTTGCGCAGGGCTTTTTCCTCCAGGCCACTGAGACCTTCGCGGCGCTCCAGCTCGGCAATCACCTGGGCGGGCGTCAGTCCGAAGTGGGACAGTGCAATCATGGAGTGAAACCACAAATCCGCAACTTCATACAGGATTTTGCTGGCATCGCCGCCATGCTCTGCATCCTTGGCCGCCATGACGACCTCGGTCGCCTCTTCGCCCACCTTCTTGAGGAAAGCATCGGGGCCTTTGTGCAGCAGACGGGCCACATAGCTTTTTTCCGGGTCGCCGCCGTTGGCAGGCTTGCGGCTTTCGATCACCGCGGCCAGACGGGCCAGGGAGTCTTGCGATGTGGGGCGATTGTTATCAGATTGCATGATGCTTATTTATAGATGGAGTCCGGATCTTTCAAGACCGGCTCGACAGAAGTCCATTGGCCATCGCGCAGCACGCTGTAAAAGCAGCTGTGGCGGCCGGTGTGGCAGGCAATGCCGGGCTCGTGGCCGGCCTGCGTGACCTTCAGAAGAATGACATCGTTGTCGCAGTCGATGCGCAGCTCGTGCACGGTCTGCACATGGCCCGACTCTTCGCCCTTGAACCACAGCTTGCCACGCGAGCGCGAAAAATACACGGCGCGGCCCAGCTCGGCGGTTTTTTCCAGCGCCTCGCGGTTCATCCAGGCGAACATCAGCACATCGCCGCTGGCTTTTTCCTGCGCGATGACGGGAACCAGCCCCTTGTCATCCCATTTGACCTGATCGAGCCAATTCATGAGCACATCCTGATTTCAGAGCTGCCTGCGCTTTTATTCATTGGATTTCAGGATGAAAGAGCCTTGAAGTCCCAGAAATACAAGCGCCAGCAGCTATGGTTTTAAAAATATCAAAGCCGCACCGGAATGCCGCGCGCGCGCATGCACTCCTTGGCCTGCTGCACCGTGTATTCACCGTAGTGAAAGATGCTGGCCGCCAGCACCGCATCGGCGCCGCCCAGCGTCACGCCATCGGCCAGATCATCGAGATTGCCCACACCACCCGAGGCGATCACGGGCACGGCCACGGCATCGGCCACGGCACGGGTGAGCTTCAGATCAAAACCGCTCTTGGTGCCGTCGCGGTCCATGCTGGTCAGCAGGATTTCGCCGGCGCCGCGGCGCGCCATTTCGGCGGCCCAGCGCACCACATCCAAACCCACATTCTTGCGGCCACCGTAGCTATACACATCCCAGCCGGGACCCATGGGCGTGCCACCTGGGCCGATGCGCTGCTCGTCCTCAGCCGTGCGGCGCTTGGCGTCTATGGCCACCACAATGCATTGCGCGCCGTATTTGTCGCTGCAGGCGTTGATGGTGTCGGGGTTGGCAATCGCGGCGGAATTGAAACTGGTTTTATCGGCGCCGGCGTTGAGCAGGCGGCGCACATCTTCCACCGTGCGCACGCCACCGCCCACGGTCAGCGGAATGAAAACCTGCGAGGCCACGGCTTCGATGATGGGCAAGATGAGATCGCGGCCATCGCTGGTGGCGGTGATGTCCAGAAAGGTCAGCTCGTCCGCCCCCTGGGCGTTGTAGCGTGCGGCGATTTCCACCGGGTCGCCCGCATCGCGCAGCTCCAGAAAGTTAACGCCTTTGACGACACGACCTCCGGTGACGTCAAGACAGGGAATGATGCGTTTGGCAAGCATGAACAGACTCTCGGCGTAGCTAAAAGGCAAAGGCCAAAAGATACCACGCCCTCGCAGACCCACCTTTCAAGTGACAGGTTCAAGCGATATGAGCCACAACGCAGGTCACGCAGGCTAGCCTGTTCAAGGTAGGTTGCAACCTCCCAGGCAAGGGCGCTGATGGTAAACAGGCCTTCCCATTCACGGATTTTTCTGAAAAATTTAGACCACGAATAAATTAAAACGAGGCCCAAGATTTCGCCATATCCAGCACGCATATGAGCACCCTATGCGGTTATGCCGTACTTCCTTGAAGTTTTTTCCTGACTGATCAGGACTCCCCTCATGACCCGCACAGCAGCGCGACCTACATCTTCATGTCAAAAAGCATGACGAAACAAATAACAAAATCATCACCAAATTGTAATGCTCCATTCCAAGAAAATAGCTAGGATGAAACAAAAAAAATACTAGATAGATTGAGACTATCAAATATTAAGGAGAGATGCTCTGTGAACGCCTTGCTGCGAAGCTGCCTGATCTGCTGCGCTTTATTCACCGCCATGTGGGCTCAAGCGGCCACACCTTCGGTGGCGGTGTACTACGGCAAGGACGCCACCATGAGCGAACTCGCCTTGTACGACATCGCCGTAATCGAACCAGAGCATGGGTACGACCCCGTCAAATTCAAGAAAACTTGGCCCAACAGCGAACTGTATGCATACGCATCAGTCGCAGAAGCAGGTGACGATCGTCCCTATCTGTCCAAGCTTCCTGCCGCCTGGAAGATGGCTCGAAATGGTGCCTGGCAGTCGACCGTCATCGACCAGACCCCCGAGCAATGGCCTGCATTCTTTGCGAATGAAGTCATTGGTCCGCTGTGGCAGAAAGGCTTTCGCGGTTTCTTTCTGGACACGATGGATTCTTACCGTCTGGCCGAAAAATTTGACGAAGCCGCCCAGCAAGACGGCCTGGTACGTGTCATCAAGACACTCAATGATCGCTATCCCGGCATCAAGCTGATTCTCAACCGTGGCTTCGAAATCGTTCCACGCGTCAAGGATCAGATTCAGATGGTGGCAGCAGAGTCGCTGTTTCGCGGCTGGGATGCCAACCTCAAACGCTATGTGGATGTTCCCGCCAAAGACCGCGAGTGGCTGCTGACACAGCTGCAAACCATCCGTGAACGGGACAAGCTGCCTGTTATGGCCATTGACTATGTACCGCCCCATGACCGCGATACCACTCGTGCAACCGCCAAAAAAATTGCCGATCTGGGCATCATCCCCTGGGTTGCCGACTCAGTCTTGTACACACTGGGCATTGGCACGGTAGAGGCACAGGCGCGTCACATTCTGATTCTCTACAACAGCTCCGACTACCCAACGCTGAATGGGACAGCGGCCCACCGTTTTGTGGAGATGCCACTCAATTACATGGGCTACATCGCCGATTACGCCGATGTGCGAGAGGCACTGCCGCAGAACATTACACGCGACCGCTACGCGGGCGTGATTACCTGGTTTGGTGGCTCCATTCCGGAGCAGCGCGTCAAGGATGTTCGCCAATGGCTGGCCAACCAGTCCCAACAGAAAATGCCGATCCTGGTGTTGAACACTCCAGGCTTCGCTATTGATCGCGCCCTGCCTTTTGGTGTGCGCAGCTCAGAGGGCACTGCGGCACATCCGCTCAAGAAAGCAGAGCAAGCCAGCATCTATGGCTTTGAAATGCAACCGCTGCCTCCGGCCCTCGATTACGAGGGCTGGACACTGGCTCCCGATACTTTGCAAAAAAGCCAGCAGTTGCTGTCTTTTGATGACGCCAAGGGCAAGCGCTTTGTCTCTGCTGCCATCACCCCCTGGGGCGGCTTTGTGCTGATGCCCTATTTGATTGAAGAAGTACCTGGGACAGACCAGTCGCGCTGGGTTGTCAACCCTTTTTCCATGCTGCAGCAAACACTGCGTTTGGCCGATTTCCCGGTACCCGATGTGACCACAGAAAATGGCCGCCGCCTGCTGCTAGCACACGTGGATGGAGATGCCTTTCCCTCGAAGGCAGAAGTGCCCGGCTCGCCTTTTGCCGGCGAAATGCTGCGCCGCGAAATCCTCGAGCGCTATCGCATTCCTCACACCATCTCGGTCATTGAAGCGGAGATCTCACCTCAAGGACTGTACCCCCAGTGGAGCAAGCAGCTGGAAAGCATAGCCCAGCGCATTTTCGCCATGCCGCACGTCGAAATTGCCAGCCACTCCTACTCTCACCCCTTCCTGTGGGATCACGCTCCATCCAAAGGAGAGCGAGAAGACAAAGAAGTCAATTTAAACCTCCACATCCCTGGCTACGTGATGGATTTGCATCGTGAAATCAATGGTTCTGTTGACTACATCCAGAAAAACCTGGCGCCTCCGGGCAAACCTGTGGGGGTTTTTCTCTGGTCGGGTGACACAGCTCCCAGCGCCGAGGCTTTGGCCATTTCGGATGCAGCAGGACTTCTCAACCTCAATGGCGGAGATACATCAATCACCCGCAACAAACCCTCGCTGACCGAAGTCATGAGTTGGGGCATCCGCAAAGGCGGGCACTTGCAGGTTTACGCACCCATTACCAACGAGAACATTTACACCAATCTCTGGCATGGTCCGTTCTACGGGTTTGAAAAAGTCACCGAAACCTTTGAGATGACCGACTCGCCTCGCCGCCTCAAAGCCATCGATATTTACTACCACTTCTACTCAGTCAGCAAAGTCGCCAGCATCAAGGCACTGCACAGTGCCTATAAATGGGCTCTGAGTCGTCCGGTCAATCCCATCTTTGCCTCTGAATACGTGCGCAAGGTGCAGGATTTTTATGAGTTTTCCGTGGGCAAGGATGAGCAAGGCTGGCGTATGCGCGGCCCCGGCCAACTACGCACGGTGCGCCTGCCTGCATCACTAGGCACTCCCGTCATGAAGGACAGCGTCAATATTGCCGGTTATCAAAAAGGCCCCGACGGCTACTACGCGCACCTGGCTTCAAGCTCTGCACAAATGCAGACCCAGACTGCAGCCAACCCCTCCAAGCAAGCTTACCTCGTGGATGCAAATGCCCGAATCAGTGACTGGCAAGCTCAAGCCGATGGCAGCGTCAGCTTCTCACTTCAAGGACATGTCCCGCTGGAATGGCGCATGTATCTGCCACAAGGCTGCAGCCTGACTACAGACCAGGGCACAGCACCAACCAGCACAGCAAGCGACAGCACTTTCATCCGTTCATTCAGAAGTACTCAAACCAGTGCAAAACTCAAAGCCCAATGTCGCGCGCTCTGATCGCCCCACGGCAGTCCTTCCGTGGCTGATCGCACTGCTTGCGGTGCTGATCGGCGGCGCACTCTGGTTGCTTTTCCCCAAAGCAGACCTGGAGCGTCAGCTCGCCAATACACAAGATGACTCTGAGCTGTCACTCAACTATCTGACGAACTTGCTGGAAAGCGACCCTGACAATGAACGCCTGCTGTCATTGCTCAAAGCCAAGCAACAACGCCAAATAGAAATCAAGCGTGCAGCGGAAGTAGCCAGCACGCACGTGCTGCCCGACGCCTCTGAAGTAGCATGGAGCCGCTGGGAAAGTCTTTACTCCCGCTACCAGGAGGCTGAAAAATTCAGCTCCAAAGCCACGCGTCAAATTGAGCAGCTTCGCCTTGAAGTACTGGAGGCGCTCCGCGCCATTCCGAGACAAGGCTTGAGCAAAGAGCAAACGTTTTATCTCGCCTCATCATCCCTGGCGTTGCGCGATATTCCATTGGCCATGTTGCTGTATCAAGAGCTGGCCAGCATCAGTCCCGATACGGAACAAAAGTCCAAGGTATACGCCGACGCCTCTCGTCAGTTACTGGGTTTTTCACAGTACGAAGAAGCCTCGCAACTGCTGCAAAGCGCCAGCAAGACAACACAAGACCCCAGGCAAGCCCGTAGCTATCTGCTTGAAGCCATGCGGGTGCTGCAATCCGCCAACCGCGCCAAAGATGCCATCGCTTTGGCTGAATCCAATGCCGAGGCGCTGGGCAACGATCCAGAAACGTTGCGCGCACTGATTGATCTGGCTCGTGCTGCAGGGCAGCCCGCTATCGCCGAAAAGTACGTCAAGCAATTGCTCAAAATCACGCTTTTGCAGCAGTGGAATGCTCAGCAAAGCATTGCCGCAGCCCAGAGCAATGACTCCCGGCAGATTTTTGATGATGGCGCTTGGTCCTTGCAATCAGCCATATGGCAGGGTGCAGGGTGGAGCATGCAAAAAACAGCGGCGACGACCCGTTTAAAGTCCTCGCCAGGTACACCTGCTTTGCCTTTCGATGACAAAACATACCAGCTGGGCTATGACGTTTTCCTGGAAAATAGAAATCTGGAAAACGCGTGGCACGTTGCCCAAGCTGCCGTCAAACAAGCCCCTCAAGATATTGCCTGGCGCGAGCGCCTGGCCAAAGTCTCTGAATGGCTGGGACGCCCCCAGCTCGCCCTGGACAATTGGCTGTTTATTGCCCAGAACACTCAACGCGTAGATGCTTGGCAAGCTGTCATGCGCTTGGCTCCTGGCTTGTTTGATGACCACGCATTGATAGCAGGCATCAAACATCAGCTTTCACAGCGCCCCGACGACCACGCCCTGCTGCTGTCTCTCATTCAGGCATATGAGCGACAAGGCAATCCTCAGCTGGCCATTGACTACCTGCAACGTCATGCCTCCTCACCACAATCGTTGGCAGCGTTTGCACAACTGGCTGAGCGAGCCGGGCAGAACAAGCTCGCCTTGGCTATCTGGAAACGCCTGCTGCAAGATCCCGGGCAACGCACTCCTGCCAATGTCATGCCTGCTGCAGCCATTGCCTTGCTGGAAGGGGAGCCTGAGCTGGGCCTCCAATGGTTGGAAGATGCCCAGTCGCGCGTGCCTCCAAAAATGATTGATGAGGCCGATTACTGGCGCTTCATGGGCAGTCTCGCGCTACAGCAACGTGATGAACGTGCTGCAACGCAGGCTTATCGCAAACTGCTGCATACCCACAGTGCCGATGTCAGTGACTATGACGCGCTGATCAATATCATGCTGCGCAACAACCGAGATGAAGCCGCTCAGCTGTCTCTGCGTGCCTGGGAAAAATTTCATGACCTCCGGCACCTGACTCAAGCCTTCTATCTGCTGGAGGACAAAGAGGACTGGTCCCAGGTTGGCAAGCAATTGGAACAGGCCCTTGCCACTCCTGAAATTGCCGAGCGCCTGCAAAAGCAAGCTGCGTTCTTCCATGTGCTGGGTATGTACTACGAACGAACCAAACGTCCGATTCAAGCTCGTGATGCTTTCTTAAGCGGCTTGGCCCTGACGCCAGACTCTGTGCCGTTGCGACAAGCACTGCTGTGGCTGCTCATTGATACCCAAGACGCAACCTCGCTGAAATCATTGTTGGCACGTGTCGAGTCATCTTGGGCTCAAGACTCCAGCATGCACAACGCACTGGCGGCGGCCAATCAAAGCCTGTCCAGACCCACTGTGGCATTGCAACGTTATCTGCAACCACATCGTGCTGACAATAGCGACGATTTCCTGTGGATGATGAGTTACGCAGACGCACTGGAACAGGACCAGCAAGCCGATCTGGCCTGGCGACTGCGCCGCGAGCTCTGGCTTCAGCAGCTGCAGCAAACACCTGCTGCCAAGGGCAAAAATCCAACGCGCGAGTGGCTAACACCTGAAGGCCTCAGCAAAGTACAGCAGCAAGCCCGCAACCGCCTGCTGCTGAACCAGTCACACGGCGATGACGAATTGACCCTCATGCGGGAGCTTCTGCGTCAGGACCTGGCGTCTTCAGAGCGTAAGCAATACTCGGCTGCAGCCACTGAATTGGCCATCGCCTGGTTACAAGACAAGGGCGAATACGCCGCAGAGCGAGGCTACCTCTGGCAACAATATGCACGTAGCCGCAGCAAACAAGCCAACGCGCCACTGTGGGCCCAGCTCACAACGGCTCTGGCGGAAAAAGACACGGTTGAAGTAGGCGCGCTGCTGGAACGCCATGGCGAAAACCTGCCTCGTAATGAATACGTGAATGCCGCCGTGATGGTGGGAGACTTGCGTTTGGCCCAAACTGCAGGCTTTGAAGCCCTGGTAGATCAGCCCAACTCGGATGAAGCACATACCAGCCTGACCGAGCAGTTGCTGGCGGTCAGCCACTTTGCCGAATATGGCATCACCCAGCGCCACCTGAATGGCATCAATGAGACAGCACAGTCATTGCGCTGGCATCAGCCCATCAACTCACGCTGGGCACTAGAAGTGGAAGGCGATCATATCCGGCGTTCCGTCAACAACAGCGACTTCGTGCAAAAGCCCTCCTCTGAGCGAGGGGTCGGCCTGCAATTGCGCCGTATCACACAGTTTGCCAGCACCGATTTTCTGCTGGGCGAGCGCCGCAGTCTAGCTACCTACCACCCTCTGCAAGCCACACATAGCCAGTCCTTTGGCAATCGCTGGACGATTCAGGGGTCACTTGGCAAGAATCTGTCCATGCAAGACACGCTGGCCATGCGCATGGGAGGCATGAAGGACAGGGTTTCTGCAGGCGCAACATATCAATTCTCGCGTCAGGATCGCGTGGGCCTGGAGTTTGCCAGTGAGCGCTACTCCGTTCAAACCGGTGCGCGTGTTGGCTCTGGCCAGCACACCACGCTGCAATACACCCATACCTATCGCAGCGAAGCCCCGACCATTGAGTTCGGTGCCTTCACCTCATGGCACAACTACAGCCGCACAGACCCCGCCACACTCACTGGTCGTGACGCCAATATTCTTCGTTACCTGCCGAATGGAAGCACAGCAGGCATGGATTACTTGCTGCCCAACAACTTCCGCTTTTCGGGCATTCAAGTCTCCACCAACATGCGTTACTCACAGGAGTACACACGTGCGTTACGTCCTTTTGCCAGCCTGGCTTTGACGAATCACAGCGTCAGCGGCTCCGGCTATGAAGTGCGCCTGGGCTTTGCAGGCAGCGTCCTGGGTTCGGATCACCTCATGGTCGGCCTCAACCTTTCAAAATCCGGCCTCAACAATACCGGCACCACCCGTGAACTGCAGCTCATCTACCGACTTCACTATTGAGATTTCAAGGAGCCAATCATGAACTTCACCCCTGCCCTCGCATCTCGTATTCGCATGCTCGCTGGCATCAGTCTCCTGGGCCTACTCGCGGCCTGCTCCACTATTGACCGCGGCAATTCTCCCAATCTGGTCAAGGATGCTTCCTGGGCGGTTCTGCCCTTCGAGAACCACACTGAAACACCGATGGCAGGCAACCGTGCAGAAAGCATTGCAACGGCCTTGCTGCAAGCGCGTGGCGTCAACTCTGTCAAACGCTACACGGGCAATGCCCAGCAGGAAACGCTTTTTGACGGTCAGAACATCAAGCGTCGCGAAGATGCGCTGGCCTGGGCCCGCAGCGAAGGCGTTCGCTATGCGCTGCTAGGCGCCGTGGATGAGTGGCGCTACAAGGTAGGCGTTGATGGTGAACCAGCCGTTGGCGTGGCTTTGGAAATTGTGGATATCAACGAAGGCAAAACCATCTGGAGCGGGACGGGCGGCAAGAGCGGCTGGAGCCGCGAAGCTTTGGCAGCAGTCGGCCAAAAATTGATCCGCGACCTGCTAGGCACCGGTATCGCCAACGCACGTTAAGCCACAGACTCCATCAGGACAGCAAGCTATGCCTTCCCAAGAACTGCCCATGCTCTCTTACGCACAGAACCCGGTGCAACACGACGGCGTCTCCGGAGAGCTCAAAAGCTCTCCGCTTGGCAAACTCACGGTGACTAGCGAACGGCCTTGGATCATTGCTGCAGAAACTGTCCTGATTCCCGCCGTTGCCATACTGATTGGTTACTTTAGCAATCGCGCAGATCCTCTGTGGGTGCTTGCCGAGTTCCCCTGGGCCTGGCTTGCCCCCATGGTGATCGCGTTGCGCTATGGCCCTATCGCCGGCGTTTGTGCTGCAGGAGTTTTACTTGCCGGCTGGGCCGGGTTCAACCAACAAGACCTCGACCGCTTTCCTCAGCAGTACTTTCTCGGCGGCCTGATCATGGTCATGACCGTCGGTGAAGTCTCCAGCATCTGGCGCGCCCAGTTGCGCAGAGAAAAAACCACGCAGTACTACCACGACCAACGCATGGAGCAGCTTGTTCGTCAGCACTATTTGCTGCGTCTGTCCCATGAACAGCTAGAGCAGCAGCTGATAGGCCAGCCAGTCTCCATGCGCGATGCGCTACACCAATTGCGTGACCTGAAAGGAGCAACCGGAGACGCGCAAATCCTGTTGAACCTGCTCTCCCAGTTTTGCCAGATCAGTGTTGCCAGCATTGTCCCCGTCAAGAACCTCCACCTTGAAAATAAAGCGGTGGCACAAATTGGCGGCGCCAGTGAATTGACCCTCGGTGATGCGCTGGTGCAGCAAGCACTGTCTACCCATGCGCTGTGCCACATATCACAGAGCCTGAAAGAAGCCCAAAACACTCGTTATGTGGTCGTGGCGCCCCTGCTGGATCTAGCAGGCGAGATGTACGGCATGTTGATCGTAGAAGAAATGCCGTTCTTTGCCCTGCAAGAGGAGACGTTGCAAATCATCAACCTCCTGCTTGGTTACTACACCGACAGCATCGCAGCCAACGATCTAGCCCAACCATTGATCCAAGCGCATCCGCAATGCCCGCCGGCGTTTGCATTTGAGCTGCAACGCATGGGACATATGTATCAGTCCAGCCAACTATCGAGCATCGTCATGGCACTGGAATTCACGCCCGGCGCCATCTCATCGCAAATGCCGCAGTTCCTCATGCGCCTGGAGCGCATGCTGGACCAATCGTGGCTGATTGAAGGCAAGAAAAAGCAGGTATTAGCCATTTTGATGCCACTGGGAACACAAGCGACCAGCGAAGGCTTTCTGCATCGAATCGAGGCGAGCTTGCAGCAGCGCGATATCAAATCGCTTGACGACGCAGGCATTTTCCCTCACACCCTCGCCATCCAGGGGCGCTCGTCCATGAGCATCCTTGACCAGCTTGCCCATATCGCCCATGGCTGATATCAAACTCGCCATTTCAGCGCTGCTGACTGAAATTGCCGCGTGGAGCAGCTTGCGAATGCTTCACGAGCATTCAGACGGCGCGTTGCTGGCCTATCTCGTGGCGCATGCTCTAGCCAGCGTCCTGTTTGCCTTTTGCCTGATGCCTTGGGCCTCCGTATCTCGCGTTGCATCTCAACAGCGGCTGGCTTTGGCAGCCCTCATCGCCTTGGTCTCGTTCACGATTCCTATCGTCGGAATGCTTGGCTGCGTTGCAGCCCTCGTGGCCCTGCGCCGCTATCGCGGCAGGGACATGGGCCGCAAGTTTCCGTCCATGCAGCTTCCGGAATTTGACCAGCACCAACTTAGCGGCAACAGCCGCAGGCAAACCGGCCTGAAAACCTTTTTATCCAACCCTGGAGCGCCAGTGGCATCACGCATGCGAGCCATGGTGGCCTTGAGCACGGTATCAGGACGGATTGCTTCGCCCATGCTGCGCACTGCACTCACCGATTCCAGCGATGACCTGCGCCTGCTTGCCTATAGCATGCTTGACAGCAAAGAGCAGCAGATCAGTCAGATCATTCACAGCGAACAGCAAGCGCTCCAGCAAGCTGTCGAAACTGAAGGCCCGTCGCCACTGGGCCCTCGCGGCATACAGGCTGCTTGGGCATTATCGGATCTTTACTGGGAAATGATCTACCAAGGCATAGCACAAAGCGACGTGCGGGAACACGCCATATCCCAATCGCTGCATTACTGCCTCATGGCTTTGGAACAGCGCCCCAAAAACGCCTTGCTTCATTTGCGCAAAGATCGCCTGATGCAGCTGACGCAAAACTATACGCAAGCCCAGAACGCTTACGAAATGGCCTTGGCACTGGGTCTAGCCCCCACCCGCGTGATCCCCTATCAAGCCGAAATCCATTTCCTGCAGCACAACTATTCGCAAGCCCAAAAACTCATGTACACGCTTGACGCCACGCAAGCACTGCCACGACTGAGGCCTAGTATTCAGTACTGGAGCGCAGCATGAGCGATACCCACCCCAAAGCCAAACGGGCCGATATCGGGCTGCTGCTGGAAGGCACATACCCGTATATCAACGGAGGCGTCTCCAGCTGGGTGCATCAAATCCTGACGGCCTACCCGCAGCACACATTCTCCATTGTGTTCCTGGGCAGCCGCCGCGAAGACTACGGCAATTTTCGCTACACCTTGCCTGATAACGTGGTGCATTTCGAAGAGCACTACCTCTACGACAGCCTCAATAGCAAGCGGCAGCCTGAACCCACCAAAGGCAGTGCAAAGGACTTTCTGAAAGTCAAAAAACTTCTGCAGTCCTTTGAAACCTTTAACGGTAGCAAGGAAGCGAGTCAGAAAATTTTGGCAGAGATCCGAGCGATCACACAGGAAATCCGCCCCCAAGGTGGCCTGCCCCTGAATGACTTCATGCACAGCGAGCAAGCATGGAATCTGATCCGCGACAGCTATCGTCGCTACTGCACGGACCCATCCTTCGTTGACTTCTTCTGGACGGTTCGCATCATGTTCAAGCCCCTGTGGCTGCTCTCGGAGATCGCAGAAAACCTGATCCCCGTGCGCGTGCTGCACACCGTCTCCACCGGTTACGCAGGCTTTCTGGGTGGCTTGTTGCACCACCAACGCCAGTTGCCGCTGATTCTTTCCGAGCATGGTATCTATACCAAAGAGCGCCAGATCGACCTGCTCAAAAGCCCATGGATTCGGGACAACCGCAATCTCTTTCAGCGCGATCCCATGGAGGTCTCGTTCTTCAGGCGGATGTGGATTCAATTTTTTGAATGGATGGGTCGGTTTTGCTACGACTCCGCCAACCCCATCATTGCGCTGTACGAAACCAACCGCCTGCGACAGGTCAGCGATGGTGCAGACCCCGAACGCACGCGCAACATACCCAACGGCATACACATTGAGCGCTTTGCCCCGCTGCGCAGCATGCGCCCGCCGAACATTCCGCCCGTGTTGTGCTTGATCGGTCGTGTCGTGCCCATCAAGGACATCAAGACCTTTATCCGCTCCATGCGTCGCGTGGTGAACAAATTGCCTCAGGCTCAGGCATGGATTGCCGGCCCCATGGAAGAAGATCCGGCCTATGTGCAGGAGTGCCGCAACCTGATATCGAGCCTGGATTTGCAGGAGCAGGTCAAATTTCTAGGCATGCAGCGTATCGAAGATCTCATGCCGCAAATTGGTTTGGTGGTTCTGTCCTCGGTAAGCGAGGCCCTGCCCCTGGTCATTCTGGAAGCCCAGGCTGCGGGTGTTCCCATCGTCAGCACCGACGTGGGATCTTGTCGTCAATTGATCAACGGCCTCGACCTTGCAGACCAGGCTCTTGGCAGTTGCGGCCGAATTGTAGGTATTGCCAATCCCGAAGCCCTGGCCGATGCATCACTGGAGCTACTCAGCAATCCACATCAATGGCAGCAGGCCAGTGCTGCCGGTATTGCCCGTGTGGAGCGTTATTACACCGATACCTTGCTGTTTGAGCGTTATCGTCAAATTTACGATAACGCTCTTGAGCACTCCAAGGAGCCACACTAATGGCAGGCATTGGATTTGAGCTGCGGCACATGCTGCGGAAAAACACGCTGACCAGCGTTTTTCAGGCATACGCTTATGCTGGCGTCATTGGCTCTGGTCCCTGGGTTTTCTCCATCATCGGCATCTTGCTGGTCGGTGTTTTCAGCATAGGCGTGGTAAATCCACCGTTGCTGATCACGCAATTCCAGACATCGGTCACCTATCTGGTTGCCTTCAGCCTGATTTTGACGGGTACCGCCCAGTTGGCCTTCACACGCTTTGTCTCGGACCGTATCTTTCTCAAACAGCACGACGTCGTACTACCCAACCTCCACGGCTTGCTACTGATCATGGTGGCTTTGGCATCCGTACTCGGGTGCATCACTTTGTTCGCCATGCTGCCCGGTCAAAGCCTGATCTACCGCATCCTGATGCTGGCAGGTTTTGTACTCATGTGTATTGTTTGGATCATGGCCGTGCTGCTGTCCGGCCTCAAGCAGTACCGCGCCATCACCGCGCTGTTTGGTATCAGCTATGCCTTGATCGTGGTTCTGGCCCTGCCCCTACGCCACTGGGGTCTGGAAGGTTTGCTCGCCAGCTTTGTGACCGGACACATCCTGCTGGTCGCGGGCATGTGGTCGCTGGTACTGAACAGCTTTCCTCTGGGTGAACGCTGGATCGCTTTTGACTTCACCAAACGCTCCATGATTTTCTCTTCACTGATTGCCGTAGGCTTGTTCTACAACATGGCAATCTGGGCCGACAAGATCATGTTCTGGTACTTCATACCCACCTCCCAGCAAATCATTGGCGGCTTGCGTGCCTCGCTGATTTACGACATCCCTGTGTTCCTTTCCTACCTGTCGATCATTCCGGGAATGGCCGTATTTCTGGTGCGTATCGAAACCGACTTTGTCGAGTACTACGATAAGTTCTTCAATGCCGTACGCGGAGGCGGCTCCCTGGAATACATAGAATCCATGCGCGACGAAATGGTCTACGCCATCCAAGCAGGCCTGGGCGAAATTGCCAAGGTGCAGACCATTGCCATCCTGATCACCTTTGTGGCCGGACCTTTGGTGCTGCAACTGCTGGGTATTTCTCAGCTCTATCTGCCGCTGCTGCATGTGCAAGTGGTTGGAGCAGGTCTGCAAGTGGCAGTGATGGCAGTACTCAACATCTTTTTCTACCTCAATGAGCGCCGCATCGTGCTCATGCTGTGCACCCTGATGCTGGTGCTCAACATCACCTTTACCGCCCTATCTCTGGCACTGGGCGCTGCCTTCTATGGCTACGGTTTCTGTATCGCCATGCTGGTCACCCTCTGCGTAGGTCTGGTGTGCCTGACACGCTCCATGGACCGGCTGGAATACAAGACCTTCATGCTGCAGTAATCCCAGCCGGCTCATGTCGACTGGCACAAACAACAAAGCACCAGAGATGGTGCTTTGTTGTTATGGATAGTAGTGTCAAAGGCAACTGAGTCTCTGCGCAGCCTGCCAGCGCTGGCCCGGTGCCAGCACCACGGGCGCATCAATGGCCGCAGCCTCTACGCACAACATCTGCCGGTAGCCCTCGGGCTCCATATCGGCCAGCTGGGCACACAAGTCGGGGCCTGGGTTCCAAACCACGGTTTCGCTCCAGTCGGCCTCCTGACCTATCTCCAGCCAGGGCGCCCCCGCCGTGCTCTGCAATTGCAGAGTCTGTGCCGGGCGTGAGTAGACTCGGTCGGTTTCCACGCCAAAGCCCAGTGGGCCTTGCTGCACAGGATGGGTGTCTGCCACCGCATCCCAGAATTTCAGTCCGTCCAGCCCTTTCAGCTGCATCTGCTCCACCGGCAAAGGCATTTGCAGATAGCTGTGCAAGGCGGCCGTGAACGGCAACTCCTGCCGGCCCAGGTTGTGCACCTTCAGCTGCACCGTCAACGCAGCGGGACGCAGTTGCACGCACAGCTGCGCTTCAAACGCATGGGGCCAGACGGCGCGGGTGGCTTCGCTGTCCTGCAGCGTCAGCACCAGCTCCATTGCGCCATCGGCCAGCACCTTGGCGTTCTGTGCATCCGCGCTCCAGGCCATGCTGCGCGCAAAGCCATGCTTGACCAGCGGGCCGCGCTGGTTGAACTGGGGAAAGCAGACCGGAATGCCGCCGCGAATAGGCGTGTGCCCATCGTGCGCGGCCAGGGGGCTCAAAAACAGGCGCTGCTGGCCAGAGGCGACCCAGGACAGCACTTGCGCGCCCTGCAGCGCAATCAATGCGCTGTCGCCACCCGGCAATTGCAGCGCAATCGCGGGCAGCCCCTGCCAGGTGGTTGCAGTCGCAGTGGCGGCAGCCATTGCCACCGCCTGAACAGCCGAATCAGACACCGGAGAGCTCGTCCGCGCGCTCCTGGCCTGTCGCAAAGTCCAGATCGCCGGTATAGATGGCACGACCGCAGATCACGCCTTCAACGCCTTCGTCTTCCACCTTGCACAGCGCTTCGATGTCGGCGATGCCGGCCAGACCACCGGAGGCGATGACGGGAATCTTCAGCGCCTGGGCCAGCTTGACGGTGGCATCCACATTGATGCCGGTCAGCATGCCATCACGGCCGATGTCGGTGTAGATGATGGATTCCACGCCCCAGCCTTCAAAGCGCTTGGCGGTCTCGATCACGTCCTGGCCGGTGAGCTTGCTCCAGCCGTCGATGGCGACCTTGCCGTCCTTGGCATCCAGGCCCACGATGATGTGGCCGGGAAAGGCGCTGCAGGCGTCCTGCAGAAAGCCGGGGTTCTTCACCGCCGCCGTGCCGATGATCAGGTATTCGATACCCAGATCGATGTAGCGCTCAATGGTGTCCAGATCACGGATGCCTCCGCCCAGTTGCACGGGGATTTCGCCGTTCACTGCCTTGAGGATGCTCTTGATGGCGCCCAGATTCTTGGGCTGGCCCGCAAAAGCGCCGTTGAGATCCACCAGGTGCAATCGGCGTGCACCAGCATCCAGCCACTTGGTGGCCATGGCTGCGGGGTCTTCCCCGAAAGTGGTGGACTGATCCATATCACCCTGGATGAGGCGTACGCAGTGGCCGTCCTTGAGGTCGATGGCGGGAATAAGCAACATGATGGTGATGGGCTAGCAAAAAAGGCCTGGATAAACGGCCCGTGCACTGAGAAAAAACTTCAGGGCTTCCAGCCCAGGAAGTTGCGGAACAACGCCAGTCCCTGGTCCGAGCTTTTCTCGGGGTGGAACTGGGTTGCGAAAATATTATCGCGTGCGACGGCACATGCAAACAGGCCGCCGTAGTCAGTCTGCGCCGCGCAATGCTGTGGCTGTTGCACCTGCGCATAAAAGCTGTGCACGAAATAGTAGAAGCTGTTGTCGGGAATCCCGCTCCACAACGCATGGGGCTTGCCGCCCTGGGGCGTCTGCAGTACCTGATTCCAGCCCATTTGCGGTACTTTGAAGCGGCTGCCGTCGGCCTGGATGCGGCCTTGCAGATCGAATTTGCGCACCCGGCCGGGGATCAGGCCCAGGCCCGGTACATCGCCTTCGTCGCTGTGATCGAGCAGCATCTGCATGCCCACGCAGACACCGAACAGCGGCTTGTTGGCCGCCGCATCCAGCACCGCTTCCTGCAGCCCGGATTCGCGCAGCTCGCGCATGCAATCGGGCATCGCGCCCTGTCCCGGCAGCACCACGCGATTGGCGGCAAACACGACTTCGGGATCGGCGGTGACCACCACCTCCCAGCCCGACGCGGCAGCGGCCGTGCGCACGGCCTGGGAGACGGAACGCAGATTGCCCATGCCGTAATCGACCACGGCCACGGTGTTGTTCTTCAAACTCATAGCAGCTACCGCTTATGGATGTTGGACTTGAAGGCTAAAACACTCAAAAATCAAAGCGCACCCTTGGTGGAGGGAATCACGCCGGCCATGCGCTCGTCACGCTCCAGCGCAAAGCGCAGAGCACGGGCAAAAGCCTTGAAGATGGTCTCGCACTGGTGGTGGGCGTTGAAGCCTTTGAGATTATCGATATGCAGCGTGACACCCGCATGGTTCGAAAAGCCCTGGAAGAACTCGTACACCAGCTGCGTATCGAGCTGACCCAAGCGGCCCGAGGTGAACTTCACATCCATATGCAGGCCGGGGCGACCCGAAAAATCAATCACCACCCGGCTCAAGGCTTCGTCCAGCGGCACATAGGCGTGGCCGTAGCGGCGAATGCCTTTTTTATCGCCCACGGCCTTGGCAAAGGCCTGGCCCAGTGTGATACCGATGTCTTCCACCGTGTGGTGGCCGTCGATGTGCAGATCGCCCGCACATTCGATGTCCATGTCGATCAGGCCGTGCCGGGCAATCTGATCGAGCATGTGATCCAGAAAGCCAATGCCCGAGTTCAGCTGTGCCTTGCCGCTGCCGTCAAGGTTGATGCGCACGGCCACGCGGGTTTCGGCCGTGTTGCGCGTCACTTCTGCGGTGCGCGGCAAGTCATGCGGGATCGAGGGGACGATGTTATTCATAGGGATTCCTTCAACGCCGCCAGCATCTGGGCGTTTTCTTCGCGAGTGCCCACGGTCAGGCGCAGGCAGTTGACCAGCAGCGGATGCATGGCCGAGACATTCTTCACCAGCACGCCGCGCGCCTTCATGGCGACCTGGGCCTGGCCTGCATCTTTGACGCGCAGCAACACCATATTGGCTTCGGAGGGCCAGACTTTTTCCACACCATTAATGGCCTTCAAGGCATCCACCAGAGGCTGACGCTCGGCACGGATGGCAGCTGCCTGCTCGGCATAAAGCGACTCATGCTCGAGCGCAAAAATCGCAGTCTCGCAGTTGAGCACGCTGATGTTGTAAGGCGGGCGCACCTTGTCGATTTCGTTGACGATGGCGGCCGGGCCGATCAGATAGCCCAGGCGTGCACCGGCCAGACCGAACTTACTCAGGGTGCGCATCAGCAGCACATGGGCATTGCGCGCCGGCTCGGCCTGCATGCGGGTGATCCAGCTGCGGCTGGCAAAAGGCTGGTAGGCCTCATCCATCACCACCAGACCGCCCACATCGGCCACGGCGTCAATGATGGCCTGCACCTTGTCCTCGGCCCACAGCGTAGCCGTCGGATTGTTGGGATAGGCGATATAGGTGATGGCCGGCTTTTGCGCGGCGATGGCGGCCTTCATGGCCGGCACGTCGAGGTCGAAGTCGGCCGTCAGATTGACGCCCACAAAGTCCAGCCCCTGTAGCTTGGCGCTCAAGGGATACATCACAAAGCCCGGCATGGGCGCCAGCATCTTGGCGCGGCCACCTTCCGTGGGCTGGGCCGTGGCCAGCGCCAGCAAGGTGATGATTTCGTCCGAGCCATTGCCCAGCAGCACGGCCGTGCCCGCCGGTGCGCCGGCATAGTTGGCCAGCATCTGCTTGAGCACTTCCAGGCGTTCGCCGGGGTAGCGGTTGATCTCCAGACCGCCCAGATGCGCACCCAGCTTTTGCTGCAGCGCCACGGGCAGACGGTAGGGGTTCTCCATGGTGTCCATCTTGAGCAGGCCTTGAGAAGCCTGCACATGGTAGGCCTGCATGGCGCGCACATCGGCGCGAATGCGTTGCAGAGCCTTGGATTGGGGGTCTTGAGAAGTCATGGATTTCACTCTTTCACGCGGGGCGGGAGTCGGCCTTTGTCGGTCACTCAGGTCTCATTGTCTGCGGAAGCTGCCTGCTGCAGCGGATGCACCATCGTCACGCCGCCAAACTCGGCCCCATGGGGCAGATGCAGACTCAGCATATGGCTGCAGCCGCTGTGCTGGGCACAGGCCACGGCCAGGCAATCGCCAAAAGCCAGCTGGTGGCGGGCCTGCACGGCCCAGGCGGTCTCCAGCGTGGCGGCATCGGTCTTCCACGGCGTCCAGGTCTGGTAGCGGCGGATGGCGGCGCGCGCATCGCCCTGAGGCATGGGGGCAGTGGCGGTAGTCACCTGGTCGTAGAACTCCACCAACGCCTGGTTGCCGGTGCGGCCGCTGCGCGTGCGCCACAGCGCATCCAGCCAGCCCAGGCTGGCCTCATACAGCGCACCTGCAGCCACGTCCTCGGCGGCGATCAGCACCGAGGTATCGACAAACACCATGCTCATGGCCGTCATGCCAACACTCCAGACTTTGGCTGCTTCGGGTCTGCAGCCCTTTGAACACTTGCGCTACGCGCTACGGAACTGGGAGCAGCAGCTGGTGCTGCCGACGCCTTCCAGCTGCGCTCATCCGTGCGCCAGGCCAGATAGGCGCGCTCGTAGGAATCCTCGCGGCGCTGCATCTCGGCCATGAAGTCACCCAGCATGCGCGAAACACTGGTGCCGCGCCGCGCCGCTTCGACCCGTGCCCATTCGAGCACGCTGTCTTCCACAGTGATGGTGACGTTTTTCATGTCTTGCATGGTACACGAAATTCGTGTAACACGAAATTCGTGTCGCTTGATAAATCACCAAAATCTGCGTCAGATTCCGGACTTTGCCGCCAACAAACCCATGCAAAAAGGCCCGGATGTTCCGGGCCTTGGGTCGTCTTGACGGTTTAGCGACGGTATTGCGGCGCAGGGGCAAAAGAGCCGGAATCGGCCGGGAAAGCCCGCGGGTCACGCGACTCCACCTCGGGCGCACGGCGGCGCGGCGGCAGATCGGGGTCGCGTTCATCCAGGCGTACCTCGAACAGTGCCGTGCCGATCACCCCCACATTGCGGGCATCGCCAGCCGGCGTGTTGTTGGCATAGGCCCGGCCCTTGGCCGAGAAGCGAAAGGCCGCCACTTCCCTGTCGTTCTTGCGAAAACCGTCGATCACCAGCCTCTCGCCGGGGCGCAGCAGATAGCCGTCATTTTTCACGCTACCCGGCTTGCCGGAGAGCACGTCCAGGCCATCAACCGTGGCCACCACCTCGTAATAGCGCGTGCTGCGGTTGTGATAGACCAGCTCATAGCGCTCGCCGCTGCGCCCGGCCACCTGGTAATTGCTGCCGCCACGTGTGCTGAAAATCGGCAGGGCCGGACCGCTGCCGCTGGAGACCATCCACTCCACATCGCCATCGGCCAGCAGCACATTGGTCTGGCGATCGGCTGTACGCCCCAGCGCCCGGCGGATGCTGTCTTCATCGCTGTAGCGCATCTGGGCCACGGCCCGCGCATGGTCGGGTGTGAGCCGCGATGCCTGCACAACCTTGGTGGCGGATTCGCGCCCCTCGCCCCATTGCGTACCCAGCGTGGATTGCGCTTTGGCAGCCGGTGGAACGACCATGCCCGCCGCCACGGGTGGAGCCGGAGCCGCATCCATGACTGCCGCCGCCGGCGAAGCTGCCATGGGCGGCTGCGTGGTACAGGCGGCCAGGCCGGCCGCCACCAGCAAGCCCAGCAAAAAAGACCCGTAACGCGTGCGCCAGTATGCAGCCGCAAAATTCATGGATTGACTCCTCAAAACAGGGGATGGCTGCCAGTGTGTCGAAAAACATGCGGACACACGAGCACAAAAACATCTTGAAAGCATTCTTTGCAGTCACGCCCGGCAAGACAAGAAAAAAGCCGCGCTTGAATGGCGCGGCTTTTTTTGAGGGGCGGGGTGAGCAAAGTGCTTTTGCAGCTTTACTTCAAACGCATCTCTGCTGCACGGGCGTGGCCCTGCAAACCTTCGCCATGGGCCAGCACCGAAGCGATCTGCCCCAGTGTCTGGGCACCGGCTTCGCTGACTTCGATCAGGCTGGAGCGCTTCTGGAAGTCATAGACACCCAGCGGCGAGGAAAAGCGCGCCGTGCCGCTGGTGGGCAGCACGTGGTTGGGGCCGGCGCAGTAGTCGCCCAGGCTTTCCGATGTGTACGCACCCAGGAAGATGGCGCCAGCGTGCTTGAGCAGCGGCTCCCAGCGGTGCGGGTCGCGGCTTGAGACTTCCAGGTGCTCGGGCGCAATGCGGTTGCTGATGGCACAGGCTTCTTCCATATCGCGCGTCAGAATCAGCGCACCGCGGTCGGACAGGCTTTTGGCGATGATGGCCTTGCGCGGCATCTCGGGCAGCAGACGGTCGATTTCGCGCTGCACGGCAGCGATGTAGTCGGCATCGGGGCACAACAAGATGGACTGGGCCAGCTCGTCGTGCTCGGCCTGGCTGAACAGGTCCATGGCCACCCAGTCGGGCGGCGTCGTACCGTCGGCCAGCACCAGAATTTCGCTGGGGCCGGCAATCATGTCGATGCCCACGAGACCAAACACGCGCTTTTTGGCGCTGGCCACATAGGCATTGCCGGGGCCGGTGATCTTGTCCACTTTGGGCACGGTGGCCGTGCCGTAGGCCAGAGCCGCCACGGCCTGGGCGCCGCCAATGGTGAAAGCACGTGTCACGCCGGCCACATAGGCCGCAGCCAGCACCAGCGCGTTCTTCTCGCCCTTGGGCGTGGGCACGACCATGATGATCTCGGGCACGCCGGCCACATGGGCGGGAATGGCGTTCATCAGCACGCTACTGGGATAGGCGGCCTTGCCGCCGGGCACGTAAATGCCCACGCGGTCCAGCGGCGTGACCTTCTGGCCCAGCAAGCTGCCGTCTTCGTCACGGTAGCTCCAGCTTTCGCCATTGGCCTTCTTCTGGGCTTCGTGGTAGCTCTTGACGCGGCGGGCCGCCGATTCCAGCGCCTGGCGCTGTTCGTCGGGCAGGCTGTCGAAAGCGGCTTTGAGTTCGGCCTGGGTCAGTTCCAGCGCCGCCATGCTCTCGGCGCTCAAGCCGTCAAAGCGGGCCGTGTATTCGAGCACTGCCGCATCGCCACGCGCCTGTACGTCGGCCAGGATGTCGGCCACGCGCTGCTCGATGGCGGCGTCCGTGTCGGCCGACCAATGCAGACGCTGCGCAAAATCATGCTCGAATGTAGCATCAGCGGTTGACAGACGGGCGGGAGCAGCTACGAATTCCATAGTAATTACCGGCAGAGAGATCAGAGGGTTTAACTTTGATTCTTGGCAGCAACAGCCGCCGCAAACGAGTCAATGATGTGGCGCAGCGGCTCTTGCTTGAGCTTGAGCGAAGCCTGGTTGACGACCAGGCGCGAGCTGATGTCCATGATGGGCTCGACCTCGACCAGATCATTGGCCTTGAGCGTGTTGCCCGTGGAGACCAGATCGACGATGGCGTCGGCCATGCCGGTCAGCGGCGCCAGCTCCATGGAGCCGTAAAGCTTGACCATGTCCACGTGCACGCCCTTGCGCGCGAAGAAATCGCGGGCAATTTCAGGGTACTTGGTGGCAATGCGCAGACGCGCGCCCTGCTTGACCGCATGTGCATAGTCGAAGCCGTTGCGCACCGCCACGCTGACGCGGCACTTGGCGATCTGCAGATCCAGCGGCTGGTACAGGCCCTGGCCGCCATGCTCGATCAACGAATCCAGGCCGGATACGCCCAGATCGGCGCCGCCGTACTGCACGTACACCGGCACATCGGAGGCGCGCACCAGCACCACGCGCACATGGCTTTGGGTGGTTTCGAAAATCAGCTTGCGCGATTTTTCTATGTCTTCCGTCACCTCGATGCCGGCAGCGGCCAGCAGGGGCACGGTTTCTTCGTAGATGCGGCCCTTGGAGAGGGCGATAGTGATGCTCATGCCGAAACTCTCTCGATATCTGCACCCAGGGTGCGCAGCTTTTCTTCCATGCGATCGTAGCCACGGTCCAGGTGATAAATGCGATCCACCAGGGTTTCGCCTTCGGCCACCAGACCGGCGATGACCAGACTGGCCGAAGCGCGCAGATCGGTGGCCATCACGGTAGCGCCCGTCAGACGCTTGCCGCCCTCGATGCTGGCCACGCGGCCGTCGGTGGTGATGGCCGCGCCCAGACGCAGCATCTCGTTGACGTGCATGAAGCGGTTTTCAAAAATCGTCTCGGTCACCACGCTGGTGCCTTCGGCCACCAGATTCAGCGCCATGAACTGGGCCTGCATATCGGTGGGGAAGCCGGGGTACTCGGTGGTTCTGAAGCTTTGGGCCTTGAGCTTGCCAGCCGAGCGCACGCGGATGCCACCGGCCGAGCTTTCGCACACCACACCTGCGTCCTTGAGCTTGTCCAGCACGGCGCCCAGATGCTCGGCACGTGCATGGTGCAGCATGGCCTCGCCGCCGGTGGCTGCCACGGCGCACAAAAAGGTGCCGGCTTCGATACGATCGGCCACCACCTGGTGTTCACAGCCGTGCAGCTTGTCCACACCCTGGATCACGATGCGGCTGGTGCCGTGACCGCTAATCTTGGCGCCCATCTTGATCAGCATTTCGGCCAGATCGGGAATCTCGGGCTCCATGGCGGCGTTTTCCAGCACGGTCTCGCCATCCGCCAGAGCCGCAGCCATGAGGAAGTTCTCCGTGCCGGTCACCGTCACCATGTCGGTGGTGATGCGGGCGCCCTTCAGGCGCGTCCAGCCTTCGGGCAGGCTGGCATGCATATAACCGTTTGCCACGGTGATGATGGCACCCATGGCCTGCAGGCCCTTGATGTGCTGATCCACCGGGCGCGAGCCAATCGCGCAGCCGCCGGGCAGAGAGACCTTGGCGCGGCCGAAGCGGGCCAGCAGCGGGCCCAGGGCCAGCACCGAGGCGCGCATGGTCTTGACCAGCTCGTAAGGCGCTTCGGGCGTCAGACTGTCGGGAGCGACAAAGCTGATGCCGCCACGCTCGCCATGGCTTTCGGTGACAACACCCATGTTGTCCAGCAGGCGGCGCATGGTGGCCACGTCGTGCAGACGGGGCATGTTGTGCAGATGCACGGGCTCATTGGTGAGCAGGGCGGCGCACATCTCGGGCAAAGCGGCATTTTTGGCGCCAGAGATGATCACTTCGCCATGCAGGCTGCGTCCACCGCGAATCAGGAGTTTGTCCATGGCATCAAGCCTTGAATCCGTTATATAGATAAAACTGGCCGCCAGCCCTTTTACATAAAGCGCTGGCAGCTATGAAATTTGCTGCGAGCAGGCCCTCAGGCCTGCGCGGCTGCCCATTCTGCTGGCGTATAGGTTTTCATGGACAGCGCATGGACTTCATCGGTGGCCATGCGGTTGCCCAGCGTGGCATACACCAGACGCTGGCGACCCAGCAGGCGCTGGCCGTCGAACTGGGCCGACACAATGGTGGCATACCAATGCCGGCCATCGCCTTCCAGCGCAATGTGCTCGCACGGCAGGCCGGCGGTGATCAGGTCTTTGAGTTGGTCTGCAGTCATGGGTCAAAATGCCTAAAACGCAAAAGCTTGCGAAACCGTCCATTGTCTCGCAAGCCGTGGTGTATGAGTATTGAAATCAGTTACGGATCTTGTAGCCGGTGCGCAGCAGGTGCACGGCCAGCGCACTGACCAGCAACCACGCCAGGCCCACGATGCCCAAGCTTACCCAGGGGGACACATCGCTTTGGCCGAAGAATCCGTAGCGAAAACCGTCAATCATGTAGAAAAACGGGTTGATATGGCTGACAGCCTGCCAAAAAGAGGGCAAGGAGTTCACGGAATAGAACACGCCGGACAGAAAGGTCAGCGGCATGATCAAAAAGTTCTGAAATGCGGCCATCTGGTCGAACTTTTCGGCCCACAGCCCGGCAATCACGCCCAGCGTGCCCATCAAGGCACAGCCCAGGAAGGCAAACACCACAATCCACAGCGGCGCGGAGAAATCGGGCACGGCAAAGAACAGGGTAACGATGAACACCCCCGCGCCCACCAGCAGGCCGCGCAGCACCGAGGCTCCGACATAGGCCGTGAACCAAGCCCAGTGCGACAGCGGTGTCAGCAGCACAAAAATCATATTGCCCATGATCTTGCTCTGCACCAGGCTGGAGGAGCTGTTGGCAAAGGCGTTCTGCAACATGCTCATCATCACCAGACCGGGAATCAGAAACGCGGTATAGGGAATGCTGTCGTAGACCTTGACCCGGCCTTCGAGCACATGGCCGAAAACCAGCAGATAGAGCACGGCCGTAAGCACGGGTGCGGCAATGGTCTGAAAGCTCACCTTCCAGAAGCGCAGAACTTCCTTCTTGAGCAGGGTTTGCCAGCCGTTCATGCCGCACCTCCTGCGCCTTGGGCTTGATTCATGACGCTGATGAACACATCTTCCAGATCGGCACGGCGGATCTCCACGTCTTCGGGCGTCACGCCGGCTTCGCGCAGCGTGGCCAGCAGTTGTTCCACATCGGTGGCGTTCTGGGCGGGAATCTGCACGATGCGGCCGGTAATACGGGCACGTTCGGCCACAGACAAGGGCAAGGCGCTATCTGTTTTGAATTGCAGCACATTGCTGGAAGCGGATTTGAGCAGCTCGCTCATGGACGAGAGCTTGATGATCTCGCCGTGCTTGAGCATGGCTACGCGGCTGCACAAAGCCTCGGCCTCTTCCAGGTAGTGGGTGGTCAGCAAGACGGTATGGCCTTGCTTGTTGAGCTTGGCGATGAAATGCCACAGCGTCTGGCGCAGCTCCACATCCACACCGGCGGTGGGTTCGTCGAGCACGATGATGGGTGGTTTGTGCACCAGGGCCTGAGCCACCAGCACGCGGCGCTTCATGCCGCCCGAGAGCTGGCGCATATTGTGGTGGGCCTTGTCGCTCAGGCCCAGGCTCTCCAGCAGCTCGTCGATCCAGTCGTCGTTGTTCTTGACGCCGAAATAGCCCGATTGAAAGCGCAGCGCTTCGCGCACATTGAAGAAGGGGTCGAACACCAGCTCCTGGGGCACGATACCCAGCTTGCGGCGTGCGTCGGCATAGTTGGCCTGCACATCGCTGCCCTGAACCAGCACGCGGCCGCTGCTCGCCCTGGACAGGCCGGCCAGAATGCTGATGAGCGTGGTCTTGCCTGCGCCATTGGGGCCGAGCAAACCAAAGAATTCGCCTTCCTCAATATCCAGGCTGACCGATTGAAGGGCCTGAAACTCCCCCTTGGGGGTGCGGTAGGTCTTGGAGACGGATTGGAATGAGACTGCTGACATGCGAGGCAGATTCTAGGCCCACGGCGCCAAACTTGCTGTCGACCCGGGAACTGCACGACCGCAGCCGCCCAGACAGGGCCAAAAGCCCCCGTGCCCGGACTTAAGCGGTCTTAGTCCGCATTGCTGCTGCGCTTGAGGTCGCTGTCGTCCTCTACCGGCAGCAGCAGTTCCTGCACACCATAGAGCGCGGCCATGGAGCGCAATCCCTTGGGCAGACCTGTGATTTGCAGCTGCTTGCCCGCCGCCAGTGCGGCGCGGCGGCAGGCCAGCAGCACGGCCAGCGCCGAAGAATCGAACACCTTGACCGCGCTGGCATCCACAGGCACCTGCTGGCCGGCGTACTCGACCACCAGCGGGCGCAGGCTCAGCAGGCACTCACGCGCCTGGCGGTAGGTAAGCTCCCGAGGCAGCTGCAGTGTGGATGACTTGGCTTTTGGCATGACAGGCGCGACGGGGTTTACTGCGCCTTGGCAGGCATGGAGCTGCGCGAAGCCAGGGTCTTGATCAGACCGTCAATGCCGTTGGCATTGATTTCCTGTGCAAACTGGTTGCGGTAGGTTTCCACCAGCCACACGCCCAGCACGTTGAAGTTGTAGAGCTTCCAGCCATCGGCCTGCTTTTCCAGACGGAAATCCAGCTGCACGGGCTCGCCACGGCCGTTGACCTGGGTGCGCACCAGCACATCGGTATCGCCCGCCGCCATGCGCAAGGGCTTGACGGAAATGGTCTGATCGCCCACTTGCGACAGAGCGCCCGCATAGGTGCGGATCAACAAGGACTTGAACTCGTCTTGCAGACGCTGACGCTGGTCGGGCGTGGCCTTGCGCCAGGCCGGGCCGACGGCGGCCGAGGTCATGCGGCGAAAGTCCACATAAGGCATGACCTTGTCGTTGACCAGCGCATTGAGCCTGGTAGTGTCGCCTGTGCGCAGCGTGGCGTCTTTCTTGATGGTTTCCAGCACGTCCGTGGATACGCGCTTGACCAGGACATCCGGGCCCTCGTCAGCGGCATGTACGGCGGCGGGCAGGCCCAGATTCAAAGCCAGCAAGGCGCCAGCTGCCATGCTCCACATCCTACGATTCATCATAAATTTCTCCATTCACCGGCCGGTATCAGGTCCCGACCTTGCTGATTGACTGTTGGCGGTTGCGGCTTACTTGCCGCCATCGGGGGGCAGCTTACCAGCGTCGTCGTCATCATAGTTTTCCAGCTTGCCATCCCCGCCGGACACCGCGCCACCGATGCGTGAGCGCAGATACACATCGCGCGTCAGGCTGTATTTGTCCAGGGCCACGGAATCGAGCAGCTCGCCGGCCTGCAGATAGTTGGCACGGGTGTTGACCATGCGCAGCCCGAACAGGCTGTTGCGCAGGCGCACGTCGTCAATCGTGTTGGGCGGATAACCATAGGCATCCACCACCAGGCCTGCCGCATCACGCACCGTGGAAGGCCCCCACAAAGGGATCATCACGTAAGGGCCGGTGGGCACGCCCCAGCGCCCCAGGGTCTGGCCGAAATCCTGCTTGTAGCGCTCGATGCCGGCTTCGCTGGCCACGTCGAACAGGCCGCCAATGCCAAACACGCTGTTGACGGTAAAGCGCACCATGGAGTTGTAAGCCCCCTGGCCCTGACCTTGCAGCACATTGTTCACAAATGACCAGACGTCGCCCAGGTTGTCGAAGACATTGGTCACACCCTGGCGCGCCACACGCGGAGTCACGTTCTGGTAGGCCGTGGCCACGGGCTTGAAGACGGCGTCGTCCACGCTTTCGTTGAAAGAGTAGATGCTGCGGTTCAGAGACTCCAGCGGATCGGCCGGATTGGCCGCACCTGTCGTGGTTGCGCAGCCCGTGAGCAAGGCCGCTACCGAAATGCTAGCTACCAGCGCAACACGTTGAATGGCTTGGGCTTTGTTTTGCTTGAATTCTTGCATTGCTACAGTCTGTGGGCGTGTCGTCATCATTGCTTGCCTCCGGCATTTGCCGCGCCATTGCCTGCGCCCGCATCGCTGCTGCCGCCCTGCTCTGCCTTGCTGTAGAGGAACTGACCAATCAGGTTCTCCAGCACCACGGCAGACTGGGTGGCCGTCACGCGATCACCGGCCTTGAGGTTGTCCTCGCTGGCGCCCGCTTCAATTCCAATGTACTGGTCGCCCAGCAGGCCGCTTGTCAGAATTTTGAGCGAACTGTCCTTGGGAAAGGCATAGCGGGTATCCATGCTCATGGCCACATCGGCCTGGAAGGTCTGGTCGTTGAAGCCAATGGACTCCACACGCCCCACCACCACACCGGCGCTCTTGACGGCCGCCTTGGGCTTGAGTCCGCCAATATTGTCAAACCGGGCCGTCACGGCATAAGTCTTGTTGAAATTGAGACTCAGCAGATTGGCGGACTGCAAGGCCAGGAACACCAGAGCCAGCGCGCCGATCAGCACAAACAGACCTACCCAGACATCACTTTTGTTTTGCTGCATGATTTTTTCCTCTTGTACTTCTCTGGGCTCAGATGCTGAACATGGTTGCCGTCAGCAGGAAATCCAGCCCCAGCACGGTGAGCGAAGCCACCACCACGGTACGTGTCGTGGCACGCGAAACCCCTTCGGGCGTGGGTTTGGCCGTATAGCCTTCCAGCAGGGCAATGAAGGTGACGGCAATGCCGAACACCATGCTCTTGAGCACGCCATTGCCCAGGTCGTTGAGCCAGTCCACGCCTTGCTGCATCTGGCCCCAGAAGGCACCGCCATCCACCCCGATCATCACCACACCCACCAGCCAGCCGCCCATCACGCCCACGGCGCTGAACACGGCGGTCAGCAGCGGCAACGTGATCAGACCGGCCCAGAAACGCGGCACCAGAATGCGTTTGACGGGGTCAACCGCCATCATTTCCATGGCCGACAGCTGTTCACCGGCCTTCATCAGCCCGATTTCTGCCGTCAAAGCCGTACCGGCACGGCCGGCAAACAGCAAAGCCGTGACCACGGGACCGAGTTCGCGCAACAGGCTCAGGGCCACCATCAGGCCCACGGCCTCGGCCGAGCCATAGCGCTGCAAGATGTAATAGCCCTGCAGGCCCAGCACAAAGCCCACGAAAAGCCCGGAGACGCCAATGATGGCCAGCGAGTAATTACCCAGAAAGTGAATCTGGTCGCCAATCAGCCGCGGGCGTTTGAGCGCCGGCCCCATCAGGGCCAGCAGGCGCAAGAACAGCCGCACGCCCATGCCGATATTGCTCAACTGCTTGCGCAAGGCCGCGCCTATGCACGCGGGATGCAGGGGATTCATGCGCGGCGGCGGCTTTCTGATGCAGCGCCAAAATCTTCTTGGGCGCTGACACCGGGATAGTGAAACGGCACGGGGCCTGTAGGTCGGGCATTGATGAACTGCTGCACCAGCGGATCGCTGCTGGCACGCACCTCTTCGGGCGTACCCTGGGCGGCCACACCGCCACTGCCCAGAATCACCACATGATCGGCAACGCGAAAGGTTTCCTCCAGATCGTGGGAAACCAAAATCGATGTCAGCCCCATGGCGTCATTGAGCTGGCGAATCAGCTGGGCCGAGGTGCCCAGGGAAATCGGGTCCAGCCCGGCGAAAGGTTCGTCATACATGATGAGTTCGGGGTCCAGCACAATGGCCCGCGCCAGTGCCACGCGCCGGGCCATGCCGCCGGAAATCTCGCTGGGCATGAGCTTGCGCGCACCGCGCAGGCCCACCGCATGCAGTTTCATGAGCACGATGTCGCGAATCAGCTCTTCGGGCAGATCGGTGTGCTCGCGCAAGGGGAAAGCCACGTTGTCGAACACGTTCATGTCGGTGAACAAGGCACCGAACTGGAACAGCATGCCCATGCGGCGACGCGCAGCATACAGATCGGCGGCGCCCATCTGAGTCACGTCCCGCCCGTCAAATAGCACCTGGCCGGTTTGCGCATGGTTTTGCCCGCCGATCAGGCGCAGCACCGTGGTCTTGCCGCCGCCCGAAGCGCCCATCAGGGCCGTGACTTTGCCACGCGGCACCTGCAAAGACAGGTCGCGCAGGATGATGCGTTCACCATAGGCAAAGGTGACGTTGCGCAATTCCACAAAAGAGGCGTTGGATGACATGCGTTGAAAGCGGTACGAAAAACAGGCCGAAGGCGTATTGTGCCGAGAAGATGACCGCAAAGCTCGGGTTCACCCTAGATATACATACGCGAATGTATGTTTCTATAGCTTTTCCTATTGCAAGCAAAGGCAGAACTCCTGTTTCAGGAGCTTAAAATTTATACCTTGCCTGAAGATTCTGCAGATTTACTTCAAAGCAAGCAAATCTGCAGTACCTGCTTTTTTACAACATATTGTGCAAGAACGCCTTGGTGCGCTCGTGCCGGGGTGCGGCAAAAAACACTTCGGACGGGCCCTGCTCCACCACATGGCCGCCATCCATGAAGATCACACGGCTGGCAACTTCGCGCGCAAAGCCCATCTCATGGGTCACCACCAGCATGGTCATATGCTCTTCGGCCAGCTCGCGCATGGTGCGCAGCACTTCGCCGGTCAACTCGGGGTCCAGCGCCGAAGTCGGCTCGTCAAACAACAGGATGTCCGGCTCCATGGCCAGAGCACGGGCAATGGCCACGCGCTGCTTTTGCCCGCCCGAAAGATGGTTGGGATAGGCATCGCGCTTGGCAGACAGGCCGACCTTGGCCAGCAGCACCTCGGCCTTTGGGACGATATCCGAGCGCTTCAAGCCCTTGACGATCATGGGCGCCTCAATGATGTTCTCCAGCACCGTGAGGTGGGGAAACAGATTGAAGGACTGGAACACCATGCCCATCTTGCGACCGATCTTGCGGATTTCGGCATCGCCCACGTACTGGGCCTTGGCCTCGCCTTCGGAGCGCGCCAGCACCTCGCCTTCGATGACGATGGTGCCCCGGTCAATGGTCTCCAGGTGATTGAGACAGCGCAAGAACGTGCTCTTGCCCGAGCCCGAGGGGCCGATGATGGCCACCACCTCGCCGCGCGCCAGCTCCAGCGACACGCCACGCAACACGGACACGCTGCCAAAGCTCTTGTGGATGCTTTGGGCCGAAATCATTACGTCAGATGCAGACGTCATTACAAACTCTCCATCGCGCTCAGCGCTGAAAACTGGCACGCACCAAGACAGAGACGGCCAGCGAGGGCCGCCCCGACGCAAAGGCTGTCGTCCCCCTTGGGGGAAGCGGCAAAGCCGCTCAGGGGGTCACGCGTCATACTTCGCATGGCGGTTTTCAAGGTATTGGAAGATCCAGGTCAGCACCAACGTCATCACCAGATAGAAGCAGCCGGCCACGATGAACGGGGTGAAGGTGAAATCACGCTGCACCACGCCACGCGCCACGCGCAGCAAATCATTCAAGGCCAGCACATAGATCAGGGAGGTGTCCTTGACCAGGGTGATGGTCTCATTGCTGACAGGCGGCAAGATGCGTGCCCACATCTGGGGCAGCACGATGCGGCGCATGGTCTGGCCGTAGCTCATGCCCAGCACCTTGGCGCCTTCATACTGGCCGCGGTCTATGGACTTGATGCCGGCACGGAAGATTTCCGCAAAATAGGCCGCGTAATTGAGCGCAAAAGCCACCACGGCTGCCGGAAAGTCCGGCAGACGCACGCCGATCACCGGCACAAACGGCAAGGCGAAATACACGAACAGCAGCTGCAGCATCAGCGGCGTGCCGCGCATCAGCCAGATATAGGCGCCTACCGCCGAGCTCAGCGCCTTGATGCGGGAGATGCGCATCAGCGCCAGCGCTAGCCCCATGGGGATGGACAGCGCCAGGGTGATGAAAAACAGCTTGAGAGTTACAAGAGCCCCAGCTGACATGGGCCCCAAGAGCGAGATTACATATTCCATCGAATGGCCTTCAGTGTGGCACCACGGCTTTCAAAAGCCCGCCACAGGCTCGGGCGCGCAAAAGTGGGAAGTGTTTGCCAGCTTCCACCAGCACGCATTGTCGTTGCAAAGCAAAAAAAACCGGCAATGCCAGGCATTGCCGGTCAGCACTCATCCAGAAGATCAGTGCTTGATGACGTCGGCGCCAAACCACTTGTTGGCGATTTCAGCAGCCTTGCCGTCCTTCTTCATTTCGGCCAGCACGTCGTTGACCTTGTTGCGGGTGGCTTCGTCATCCTTGCGGAAGCCCACGCCATAGTCTTCGGTGCCGAAGTCGTCCGCCAGCACGGTGTAGTTCTCGGGCTTCTTGTTCACGTAGTAACGGCCCACCACTTCGTCGACCACCACGGTGTCCAGACGGCCGGCTTCCAGATCCATCAGCGCGGCGATGTTGTCACCATAGAGCTTGGTGGCCTTGAACTTGGCGTGCAGCTCGGCATCCTTTTCCATGGCCGTCACGGCGCTGGAGCCTTCCTGGGCACCCACGGTCTTGCCGGCCATGTCAGCCTTGGACTTGATGTCCGAACCGGCCTTCACGATGATGATCTGCTTGTTCACCATGTAGGGATCGGAGAACAGAATCTTTTCCTTGCGGGCTTCGAGGATGGTCAGGCCATTCCACAGCGCATCCACGCGCTTGCCCAGCAACTCGGCTTCCTTGGCATTCCAGTCGATTGGCTTGAATTCCACTTCGATGCCCGAGCGCTTGGACACTTCCTTGGCCATGTCGATGTCAAAACCCACCAACTCGTTCTTGTCGTCACGGAAACCCATGGGCGGGAAGTTGTCGTCCAGACCCACCACCAGCTTGGTGGCTGCAACCGCTGCGGGTGCAGGCGCTGCAGCAGTATTGGATGCAGGCTCGTTCTTGCCGCAGGCTGCCAGGATTGCAGTCAGGGCCACCGTGGCCAACAGGGTACGTTTTTTCATGGCGTCAAAGCTTGAAGTGGAAAAAAGCGAAAGGTCAGCCAGTGGGAACTGCCCGGCCGCAAAAGACCGAACGCCGCTGGCGCCGAATCCGCTATTGTCGCGCAGACAGAGGCCATCGTCACCCGCCCCGCTGCAAAACCATGCACCCGTTTAGAGCATGGCAGATAGCTCACCCCATGCACCGCCATGCCGCTCACCCCAACATCGCTACCTGCCGAACTTCAGCAAGCCTATGAAAATGCGCTTTATCGGGTGTTTGATCCCGCAGGAGCCCTCGTCCACACCTTGCGCGTGGGCCAGCGCGATGCATGGCTGCAGCAGGCCTATCTGGCACATCAAAGCACCAGCGCCTGCTACCTCACGGCCTGCAATCCGCTGGGTCAGCGCCTGAGCGATGCGGAGAACACACAGCGCATGCAGCAACTGCGTACCGCGCTACAGCGGCAAGGCTGGCGGTTTGAATCGGGCCAGGGGCAAGACCCCGCAGCCCTGTGGCCGGGCGAGGACAGCCTGCTGATCTGGGACATGGACCAGGCCACGGCCATGGCCTGGGGCCGGCAGTGGCAGCAGAACGCTCTGCTGTTTTGCGGTGCCGATGTGGTGCCAAGGCTGCTGTGGTTGCGTTAAAAACAGATGGAAAAGCCTTCAAGCCCATTATTTATAAGCACATAGAGCTATAAAAACAAAAGCACCCGGCCATGCGGGTGCTTTTGAGGCCGAAAGCCCGGAGCTTTTGAGAATCAGCGTGGCAGCTCGGAAGCGCCCATCAGGAACTCATCCACTGCGCGAGCAGCTTGACGACCTTCGCGGATTGCCCAGACCACCAGGGACTGGCCACGGCGAATGTCGCCGGCGGCAAACACCTTGCTCACATTGGTGGCATAGCCGCCAATGAATTCGGTGCCGGCCTTGGCATTGCCGCGAGCGTCCTTGTCCACGCCAAAAGCGTCGAGCACGGTAGCCACGGGATGCACAAAGCCCATGGCCAGCAGCACCATATCGGCTTCCCAGGTCTTTTCGGTACCGGGCACTTCGGTCAGCTTGCCGTTCTTGAACTCGACTTGCACCGTGGTCAGGCTCTTGACCTTGCCTTTTTCGCCGTTGAAGCTCTTGGTCGAGATGGCGAACTCGCGCACGCAACCTTCGTCATGGCTGGACGAGGTACGCAGCTTGATCGGCCAGTAAGGCCAGACCAGGGGCTTGTTCTCCTCTTCGGGCGGCATGGGCATGACTTCAAACTGGGTCACGCTCTTGGCGCCATGGCGGTTGGAGGTGCCCACGCAGTCGGAGCCGGTATCGCCGCCACCGATCACGATGACATGCTTGCCATCGGCGCGCAGTTGGTTCTTGAGCTTGTCGCCGGCATTGACCTTGTTTTGCTGGGGCAGAAACTCCATGGCGTAGTGCACGCCATCCAGCTCGCGGCCGGGCACGGGCAGATCACGCGACTGCTCGGATCCGCCGGTCAGCAGCACGGCGTCGAATTCGGCCTGCAACTGTTCGGGGCTGATGGTTTCCTTGGCCCAGTTGGTGACCTTGGAATCCTTGCCCAGACCATCCTTGCCGGCAATCAGCACGCCGGTGCGCACCTTCAGGCCCTCGGCCACCAGTTGCTCCATGCGGCGGTCGATCAGGCTCTTGTCCAGCTTGAAGTCGGGGATGCCGTAACGCAGCAGGCCACCCACGCGGTCGTTCTTTTCAAACAAGGTCACGTCGTGACCGGCGCGCACCAGTTGCTGAGCGGCGGCCATGCCGGCCGGGCCGGCGCCGACCACGGCCACTTTTTTGCCAGTCTGGTATTTGGCAGGCAGGGGCTTGACCCAGCCTTCGGCCCAGGCACGGTCGATGATGGAGTGCTCGATGGACTTGATGCCGATGGCATCGCCGTTGATGTTGGCCACGCAGGCGGCTTCGCAAGGCGCGGGGCAGATGCGGCCCGTGAACTCGGGGAAGTTGTTGGTGCTGTGCAGCGTGGCGATGGCGTTCTTCCAGTCGCCCTGGTACACCAAGTCGTTGAAGTCCGGAATGATGTTATTGACCGGGCAGCCGTTGTTGCAGAAAGGCGTGCCGCAATCCATGCAGCGTGCAGCCTGCACCTTGGCCTGGTCGGTCGTCAAACCGATGACGAATTCCTTGTAGTTCTTCAGACGTTCCGCAACCGGGGCATAGCCCTCTTCGATGCGTTCGTACTCCAAAAATCCGGTGGTCTTTCCCATGATGTCTATTCCTTGAAATCTGTGTTCGCTCGCAGTGAGGTGGCGCATACAGCACCACCTCTCTCAGGCCGTCTTACTTGGCCAGGGCTGCTTCTTTTTTGGGAGTGGCTTGCGCTTGCGCAGCTTGCTTTTCCTTTTGTTTGCGTTCATAGATCTCGCCGAGCGCACGCTGGTACTCGGTCGGGAACACCTTGACGAACTTAGCACGCGCAGCGGCCCAGTTGTCCAGCAGATCACGGGCACGGGTGGAGCCCGTCCAGCGGCTGTGCGCTTCAATCAGGGCGCGCAGTTGCTGGTCGTCGCTCTGGCCACGATGCCAGATACCGGGATCGACACGCGAGACAAACTCGTCATGCGGCAGCACTTTTTCCAGCTTGACCGAGGCCGTGTTGCAACGCTCGGCAAACTTGCCGTCTTCGTCGTACACATAGGCCACACCGCCGCTCATGCCGGCGGCAAAGTTGCGGCCGGTCTTGCCCAGCACCACGGCCGTACCGCCGGTCATGTATTCGCAGCCATGGTCGCCCACGCCTTCGACCACCGCCGTGGCGCCGGACAGGCGCACGGCAAAGCGCTCACCGGCCACACCGGAGAAGAAGGCCTCGCCGCTGGTGGCACCAAACATCACGGTATTGCCCACGATGGTGTTGTTCACGCTGTTGCCACGGAATTCATGGCTGGGGTGTACCACCACACGGCCGCCGGACAAGCCCTTGCCCGTGTAGTCATTGGCTTCGCCGGTCAGGTTCAGCGTGATGCCGTTGCACAGGAAGGCACCGAAGGACTGGCCGCCCGTACCTTCAAAGTGGATACGGATGGTGTCGTTGGGCAGACCTTCGGGGTGAGCCTTGGTCACGGCGCCGGAGAGCATGGCACCGACGGAACGGTTCACGTTGCGCGCCACTTCCATGATGCGCACTTTTTCGCCGTTCTCGATAGCGGGCTTGCAGCGCTCGATGAGCTTGACGTCCAGCGCCTTGTCCAGCAAGTGGTCTTGCGTGTCGACGTGGAAACGGGCCACATCGGCAGGCACTTCGGGCAGGGCAAACAGGCGGCTGAAGTCCAGGCCCTGTGCCTTCCAGTGGGCGATGCCCTTGCGGGTATCGAGCAGGTCGGAACGGCCGATCAGGTCGTCGAACTTGGCAATACCCAGCTGAGCCATGATCTGGCGCACTTCTTCAGCGATGAAGAAGAAGTAGTTCACCACATGCTCGGGCTTGCCGCTGAACTTGGCGCGCAGCACCGGGTCTTGCGTGGCCACGCCCACGGGGCAGGTGTTCAGATGGCATTTGCGCATCATGATGCAGCCTTCAACCACCAGAGGAGCCGTGGCAAAGCCGAATTCGTCGGCACCCAGCAGAGCGCCGATGATCACGTCACGGCCGGTCTTCATCTGGCCGTCGGCCTGCACGCGCACACGGCCGCGCAGACGGTTCAGCACCAGGGTTTGCTGGGTCTCGGCCAGGCCGATTTCCCAGGGACCGCCCGCATGCTTAATGGAAGACCAGGGCGAAGCGCCGGTACCACCGTCATGGCCGGCGATCACCAGGTGATCGCTCTTGCACTTGGTCACGCCTGCAGCAATCGTGCCCACACCGACTTCAGACACCAGCTTGGTGCTGATGCTGGCGTGAGGCGCCACGTTCTTCAGATCGTGAATCAGCTGAGCCAGATCTTCGATCGAGTAGATGTCGTGGTGAGGAGGAGGCGAAATCAGACCCACACCCGGCACGGAGTGACGCAGCGCACCGATGTACTCGCTCACCTTGCCGCCAGGCAGCTGACCGCCTTCACCGGGCTTGGCGCCCTGAGCCATCTTGATCTGGATCTGATCGGCAGAAGCCAGGTACTCGGCCGTCACGCCAAAACGGCCGGAAGCCACCTGCTTGATGCGTGAACGCAGCGAGTCGCCATCGAGCAGCTCGATATCGGACTCGACCTTGTCGCCGCCGATGATGGAAGCCAGGGTCTCGCCCTTGGTGATGGGGATGCCCTTGAGCTCATTGCGATAGCGCTTGGGATCCTCGCCACCTTCGCCGGTGTTGCTCTTGCCGCCGATGCGGTTCATGGCCACGGCCAGGGTAGCGTGGGCTTCGGTGGAGATGGAGCCCAGCGACATGGCACCCGTGGCAAAGCGCTTGACGATTTCCTTGGCCGATTCGACCTGGTCCACAGGAATGGCCTTGGCGGGATCGAACTTGAACTCAAACAGGCCGCGCAGCGTCATGTGGCGCTTGCTCTGGTCGTTGATCAGCTGGGCGAATTCCTTGTAGGTGCCGAAGTTGTTGGCGCGGGTGGAGTGCTGCAGCTTGGCAATCACTTCCGGCGTCCACATATGCTCCTCGCCACGGGCACGCCAGGCGTACTCGCCGCCGGCATCCAGCATGGTTTCCAGCACCGGGTCGTCGCTGAAAGCCGCGTTGTGGTTGCGAATGGTTTCTTCGGCGATCTCGAACACGCCTATGCCTTCCACGCGGCTGGCCGTGCCGGTGAAGTACTTGTCCACGGTTTCGCTGTTCAGACCCACGGCTTCGAACAGCTGGGCACCGCAGTACGACATATAGGTGGACACGCCCATCTTGGACATGATCTTGGACAGCCCCTTGCCGATGGCCTTCACATAGTGATAGATGGCCTTGTCGGCAGTGATGGGGGCATCCTGGCGGCTGAAGATATCTTGCAGCGTCTCGATCGCCAGATAGGGGTGAACCGCTTCCGCGCCGTAACCAGCCAGCACGGCAAAGTGGTGCACTTCGCGGGCGGTACCGGTTTCCACCACCAGACCAGCGGTAGTGCGCAGGCCTTCACGCACCAGATGCTGGTGGATTGCCGACAGCGCCAGCAGCGCAGGGATAGCCACCTGTGTGGCGCTCAGGTTGCGGTCGCTGATGATCAGGATGTTGGCGCCGCCCTTGATCTCGTCCACGGCATGGGCACACAGCGAAGCCAGCTTGGCCTCCACACCTTGCTTGCCCCAGGACAGCGGATAGGTGATGTCGATCGTGGAGCTCTTGAACTTGCCGTTGGTGTGCTTTTCGATTTCGCGCAGCTTGGTCATGCCCTCCACGTCGAGCACGGGCTGCTGCAGCTCCAGGCGCATGGGCGGGTTGACCTGGTTGATGTCCAGCAGGTTGGGCTTGGGGCCCACAAAGGACACCAGGGACATGACGATGGCCTCGCGGATCGGGTCGATCGGCGGGTTCGTCACCTGGGCGAACATCTGACGGAAGTAGTTGTACAGCGGCTTGTTCTTATCGGACAGAACGGCCAGCGGGCTGTCATTACCCATGGAGCCAATGCCCTCTTCGCCCTTCTCGGCCATGGGCGTCAGCAGGAACTTGATGTCTTCCTGGGTGAAGCCAAAGGCTTGCTGGCGGTCCAGCAGCGGCAGATCCGCGGCCTTGACGGGGGCCACAAAGTCGGCGGGCACTTGCACCTGGTCGAGCTTGATGCGCAGGTTCTCGATCCACTGCTTGTAGGGCTTGGTGTTGACGACGTTGGCCTTGAGCTCTTCGTCTTCGATCATGCGACCTTGTTCCAGGTCGATCAGCAGCATCTTTCCGGGCTGCAGACGCCATTTGCGCACGATCTTGCTGTCGGGCACGGGCAGCACGCCGGCTTCGGAAGCCAGGATGACCAGATCGTCATCGGTGATGCAGTAGCGCGAAGGACGCAGGCCGTTGCGATCCAGCGTGGCGCCGATCTGGCGGCCATCGGTGAACACGATGGAAGCTGGGCCGTCCCAGGGTTCGATCATGGCGGCGTGGTATTCATAGAAGGCGCGGCGGCGCTCGTCCATGGCCTCGTGCTGTTCCCAGGGCTCGGGAATCATCATCATCACGGCCTGGCTGATGGGATAGCCAGCCATGGTCAGCAGTTCCAGGCAGTTGTCGAAGGTGGCGGTATCGGACTGGCCGGCAAAGCTGATGGGATAGAGCTTTTGCAGGTCGTCGCCCAGCACGGGCGAGGCCATCACGCCTTCGCGAGCCAGCATCCAGTTGTAGTTGCCGCGCACGGTGTTGATTTCACCGTTGTGGGCCACATAGCGATAGGGGTGAGCCAGAGGCCACTCGGGGAAAGTGTTGGTGGAGAAACGCTGGTGCACCAGACCGATGGCGGAGATGCAACGCTCATCGGACAAGTCCTTGTAGTACACGCCGACCTGATCGGCCAGCAGCAGGCCCTTGTACACCACGGTACGGCTGCTCATGCTGGGAACGTAGTATTCCTTGCTGTGCTTGAGGCCCAGGTTCTGGATGGCGGCACTGGCCGTCTTGCGGATCACATACAGCTTGCGCTCCAGTGCGTCCTGCACGATTACGTCCGTGCCGCGGCCGATGAAAACCTGGCGCAGGATGGGTTCCTTTTCCTGCACGGTGGGCGACATGGGCATGTCGCGGTTGACCGGCACATCGCGCCAGCCCAGCAGCACCTGGCCTTCGGCCTTGATGGCGCGTTCCATCTCCTGCTGGCATGCGAGGCGGGATGCGTGCTCCTTGGGCAGGAAGATCATGCCCACGCCATACTCACCGGCGGGAGGCAGCGTCACGCCCTGCTTGACCATTTCTTCACGGTAGAGCTGGTCCGGAATCTGAATCAGGATGCCTGCGCCGTCGCCCATCAGAGGATCGGCTCCCACGGCGCCGCGGTGGTCGATATTCTCCAGAATCTTCAGCGCACCCAGAACGATGTCATGGCGCTTCTCGCCCTTGATATGAGCCACAAAGCCCAGACCACAGGCGTCGTGTTCGTTGCTCTTGGAGTACAGACCGTGGTCTTGGAGATGCTTGATCTCTGCAGCCGTCGTCATGGGGAATCCTCTAATTTATTTCGCAGGGAACGCAAGCGTACGACAGCACATAACCTTATGCAAACAATTTTAATTAGGGTCAGATTCTAATTAAATTCCGACATAAATCATTGGAATTTAATTAGGGACATATTTAACTAGAGAGAAAAATTTCAATTAAATCAAATACTTGATCAAAATAATGAAAGCGCTATGACAGCGTCTTGGGGGCTTTTGGCGGGCGTCCTGCGCGTTGGCGGCTTATCCGGCGCTCGGTTTTTTGTTGCAATTTTTCAATGAAATCGCTGTCGCCCAGCGCCCAACCGCGCATGGCGGCGTGGCTGATCTGCTCTTGCGCATCGCTGCTCAGGCCTGTATCAACCGCAGAAACATAGGCTGCATCGCGCGCAAACGGCGTATTGCCCAGCGTCCAGAACATGGCATGCGGGCTGACCAGCGCGTCGTTGCGCAGGCCCGCGCTGGCGCCATAGCTGGACCAGGGCCAGTCTCCGGCTTTAGGCACCAAGCCCGCACGGACGGGATTCAGATCCATGGAAACCATGGTCGGGATCAGCCAGTCCCTGGCCTGCAGCACCGTGCAGCGGTAGCGCCCTTCCCACAGCGTGCCGCTGCGGCCATGGCGATTATTGAAATAGCGCACATAGCTGCGCCCCACAGCCTGCATGAACTGGGGCAGGCCCAGCTCTGTTCTGGGCGTGAGCAGCAAATGAAAGTGGTTGGGCATGAGCACATAGGCATGCACATCCACATCAAAGCGCCGAGCCATCTCGCGCAGCAAATCCAGCATGGTCTGGCGATCCTGGGCATCCACAAAGATCTCGGCCCCGTTGTTGCCGCGTTGAATGATGTGGTGCGGCAAATCCGCAAGAGTGAGTCGTGGCAGGCGGGCCATGGAGCGAAGCTGGCGTTGCACGCAAGGCAAGCAAGGTGGAGGAGCTGTGGATTATGAAACCCCGGGCCGAACTCAGGGGACTAATCACACTTTCCTATGGAGCCCATAGGGTTCAAAGCATCAAAGATTCAGGCGCGACGATGCCCGCAGCAGTTGGCTGATGAGCTGTGTGGATGCCAGCAGGCGAGGAAGCAGCTGCTCGCGCATCATCTGGGCGCTGTTGCGGTTGGCCTGCCCGCTGATGTTGAGCGCTGCCACGGTGCGCCCGGCAGCATTCTTGATGGGCGCCGCAATCGAGATCAGCCCTTCCTCCAGCTCCTGATCCACCAAAGCCCAACCTTGTTCACGCACCTGCAGGATGCGCTGCAGCAATTGCTCGTCATCCTGCTCGGTCAAGGCGGTGAATCGCTGCCGCTCTCTGCCGGCCAGCAAAACCTGCAGCGATGCATCGCTTTCACCCGCCAGCAGCACGCGCCCCATCGACGTCCAGAAAGCCGGCAGGCGCGAGCCCACTCCCAGGTTGGTGCTCATGATCTTGTGGGTATGCACGCGCAGCACATAGACGATGTCGCTGCCATCGAGCACGGCTGCCGAGCAGGACTCCTTGGTTTCATCCACCAGCCGCTCCATCACGGGCTCGGCCAGATTCCATACCGGGGTCGAACTCAGATAGGCAAAGCCCAGCTCCATGATGCGCGGCGTCAGCTGAAACAGCTTGCCATCGCTTTTCACATAGCCAAGCGTCTGCAGCGTCAGCAAAATTCTTCGGGCGCCGGCGCGCGTCAAACCTGCTTTTGCCGCCACTTCGCTGAGCGTCTGTGCCGGGGCATCGGCGCTAAAGGAGCGAATCACCGCCAGACCCCGTGCAAATGACTGCACATAGCTATCGCCTGGGCGCGGCACATCGGCGACGGCGTTGGAATCTGCATCCGATGCAGCCAGCGTGGGGAGGCCCTCTTTAGCACCTGTTCCAGAAGCTGCACCTGTGGGTAATACGGAAGCGGGAAGTTTTTCCATAGCTCTATAATTCTTTATGCGAACTTTTGTTCTTTATACGAACATTTTAACGCAGTGCCAAAGGCCTGCGCATGCATGGAGACTATCAAAGTGATCAACAAAATCACCGACACCATCGCCCAGGCGCTGGCTAGCGTACAGGACGGAGCCACGGTACTGATCGGGGGCTTTGGCACCTCGGGCAATCCCAACGAGCTCATAGACGGACTGATTGCACAGGGCGCACGCGACCTGACCGTGGTCAACAACAATGCCGGCAACGGCGATCAAGGCCTGGCGGCGCTGCTCAAAAGCGGCCAGGTACGCAAGATCATTTGCAGCTTTCCCCGCCAGGTGGATAGCTGGGTCTTTGATGATCTCTACCGCAGCGGCAAGATCGAACTGGAACTGGTCCCTCAGGGCAATCTGGCCGAACGCCTGCGTGCGGCCAGTGCAGGTGTAGGCGCCTTCTTCTGCCCCACGGCCTACGGCACAGAACTGGCAGCCGGCAAAGAAACCCGCGAGATCAACGGCAAGCACTATGTGCTGGAGTACCCCATCCACGGCGATCTGGCCTTGATCAAGGCCGAAAAAGGCGACCGCTGGGGCAACCTCACCTACCGCATGTCGGCCCGCAACTTCGGACCGGTGATGGCATCAGCTGCCAAGCACACGATTGCCACGGTGCACGAACTGGTGGAGCTGGGCGCGCTGGACCCCGAAGCCGTGGTCACTCCCGGCATCTATGTCAGCCAGATCGTCAAGATCGACCGCGTGGCCACCCTGGCCGGTGGTTTCAAGAAATCGGCATGAGCGCCGCAACTGCCGAAAGAAGCACCATGAGCAGCTACCAAAAACGCAGCAAGCAAGAGCTGGCCCAGCGCGTGGCCGAAGATATTTTCGACGGGGCCTACGTCAACCTGGGCATTGGCATGCCGACCCAGGTGGCCAACCACATCCCAGCCGGCCGCGAAGTCATTTTGCAAAGCGAAAACGGCATTCTGGGCATGGGCCCGGCACCGGCCGAAGGCCAGGAAGACTATGACCTGACCAATGCCGGCAAGCAGCCCGTGACGCTGCTGCCTGGCGGCTGCTATTTCCACCATGCCGACAGCTTTGCCATGATGCGCGGCGGCCATCTGGATATCTGCGTGCTGGGCGCCTTCCAGGTCTCGGCCACCGGCGACCTGGCCAACTGGAGCACCGGCGAGCCCGGTGCCATTCCCGCCGTGGGCGGCGCCATGGATCTGGCCGTGGGCGCCAAATCCACCTGGGTGATGATGGATCTGCTCAGCAAGACGGGCGAATGCAAGGTCGTCTCGGCCTGTACCTACCCCCTCACCGGCCTGGCCTGCGTCAAACGCATCTACACCGATCTGTGCACGCTGGAATGCACGCCCCAGGGCCTGCGTCTGATCGATACCGTCGAGGGTCTGACGCACGAAGCACTGGAGCGCATTGTCGGCCTGCCCATCGCTGCCGCCAGCGCCTAAAGGCTTTTTACAAGCAAAAACGACCGCTAGCGCTTATGTATCAAGCGCTGGCAGCTCTCATTTTTAAAACCATGGGCCACGCCCGGAGACAACACCATGAGCACTGCATCCCAAGCCTTCATCTGCGACGCGATCCGCACCCCCTTTGGCCGTTACGGCGGCGCGCTCTCCAGCGTGCGCACCGACGATCTGGGCGCCGTGCCCATCAAGGCTCTGATGGAGCGCAACCCCGGCGTGGACTGGACGGCCGTGGCCGATGTGCTGTATGGCTGTGCCAACCAGGCCGGTGAAGACAACCGCAACGTGGCCCGCATGTCCAGTCTGCTGGCCGGCCTGCCGATTGATGTGCCCGGCGCCACCATCAACCGCCTGTGCGGCTCGGGTCTGGATGCCGTGGGTACAGCGGCGCGCGCCATCAAATCGGGTGAAGCCCGCCTGATGATTGCCGGCGGTGTGGAATCCATGAGCCGCGCGCCCTTCGTCATGCCCAAGGCCGAATCGGCCTTCAGCCGCAACAACGCCGTGTACGACACCACCATAGGCTGGCGCTTTGTGAACAAGCTGATGAAGGCCCAGTACGGCGTGGACTCCATGCCGGAAACCGCAGAGAACGTGGCCGACGACTTCAAGATTGAACGCGAAGCCCAGGACCGCATGGCCCTGGCTTCGCAGCAAAAGGCGGCAGCTGCCATTGCGGCAGGTTACCTGGCCAAGGAAATCGTCAACGTCTCCATCGCCCAGAAGAAGGGCGATGCCATCATCGTCAGCCAGGACGAACATCCCCGCGCCACCACACTGGAAGCGCTGGCCAAGCTCAAAGGCGTGGTCCGCCCTGACGGCACGGTGACCGCAGGCAATGCCTCGGGCGTGAACGACGGCGCCTGCGCCCTGCTGCTGGCCAATGAGGAAGCCGCCCAGCAATACAACTTGGTGCCCCGCGCCCGCGTGGTCGGCATGGCTACGGCCGGCGTTGCGCCCCGCATCATGGGTTTTGGCCCCGCGCCTGCCGTGCGCAAGGTCCTCGCCCAGACCGGTTTGACTCTTGACCAGATGGATGTGATTGAGCTCAACGAAGCCTTCGCCGCCCAGGGTCTGGCCGTGCTGCGCGATCTGGGCATTGCCGACGACGACGCCCGCGTCAACCAATGGGGCGGCGCGATTGCACTGGGCCACCCGCTGGGTGCATCGGGCGCCCGTCTGGCCACCACGGCCGTCAACCAGCTGCACACGCTGGGTGGTCGCTATGCCTTGTGCACCATGTGCATAGGCGTGGGTCAGGGCATAGCCGTGATTCTGGAAAAAGTTTAAGACGGCCGCGAGCGTTTGACATGAGCACCACCTCCCTGCCTACCGCCACCGGCACCTTCCGTATCGCCCTGCAAGGCCCGGCCGATGCGCCGGTTCTGCTGCTGTCCAACTCCCTGGGCACCACCCTGGAGATGTGGGACGCGCAGGCCGCCACCCTGTCTGCCGATTGGCGCGTGCTGCGTTACGACACCCGCGGCCACGGCGCCAGCGTGTGCAACCCTGGCCCTTACAGCTTTGCGCAGTTGGGCCAGGACGTGCTGGCCATTCTGGATGCACTGCATATAGTGCAGGCCCATTTTTGCGGCATCTCCATGGGTGGGCTGACCGGGCTGTGGTTGGGAGTGAATGCTTCTGCACGCCTGCGCAGCATCACGGTGGCCAATAGCGCGGCCAAGATCGGCGTGGAATCTGCCTGGCTGGAGCGCGCGGCCCTGGTGCGCGCCCAAGGTACGGCTGCCATGCAGGCGCTGGCCGCATCTTCGCCCAGCCGCTGGTTCACGGAAAGCTTTGCCGCTGTACAGCCTGAGGTGGTGCAAACCGCCCAAGACTGGATTGCCGGCATCAGCCCCGAAGGCTATGCCAGCTGCTGCGAAGCCCTGGCCAAAGAAGACCTGCGGAGCGCCATCTCTGGCATCCGCGTGCCCACCCTGCTGATCGCTGGTGAGCACGACCCCGTGACCACGGTCGCCGATGCGCAAGCCATGCACGCCGTAATTGCGGGGTCGGTACTGGCTACGGTGCCCGCCTCGCACCTGTCCAACCTGGAGGCTGCTGCGGCCTTCGAGCAGGCACTGGCTGACTTTTTGAAGCAGCACTGAACTTTTTGCACACACCGGTCCAGAACAAGACTCAGGCCACAGGCCAAAGAGCAGACCGCGGTATGGGAGACAAGCATGATTGCATCCAATCCACGCTGGCGACAGCGCCCCGAAGGCTCCACCTGGGGAGACTTTGGCGACCACGACCAACTGGGCCGTCTGAACCTGCTCACCCCTGAAAAAGTGCGCCAGGGCGTGGCCCAGGTGCGTGAAGGCCTGCGCTTTTCCCTGAGCCTGCCGCTGGACTACCCCGGCGGCAGTGCGCTCAACCCCAACCGCAAGCCCCCGGTGCTGCGTCCCTTGCAGCGCAAAGGCCTGGTCAATTTCAACTGCCTGCTGCAGACCCTGGAGCCCGGCCGCACCGACGTGCTCTCGGACGATATGGCCATTCTGTCGCTGCAGTACTCCACGCAATGGGACGGACTGGCCCATGTGGGTGCGCTGTTTGACGCCAATGGCGACGGCCTGCCCGAAGCGCTGTACTACAACGGCTTTGCGGCTGGCATAGACATCGTCGGCCCCGCCGATGTGAGCGGCACCGGCATCCCCGAGCGCCTAGACGAAGCCGCCAGCACCAGCTGCGCCAAGGCCTTGGGCATTGAAGGCATGGCCCGCAACGGCGTACAAGGCCGCGGCGTGATGCTGGACCTGCGTGCCCACTACGGCGATGCCCGCACGCTGATCGGCTATGACGAGTTGCAGCGCGTGATCGATGCCGACCGCGTCGAGATCGAGCCCGGCGACATGCTGTGCCTGCACACCGGTTTCGCCCAGCGCGTGCTGGAGATGCACAAACAACCCGACCCCGACGTACTCAACCACAGCTGCGCCGTCCTGAACGGGCGTGACGACAAGCTGCTGCAGTGGATCACCGACAGCCAGATTGCCGCGATTGCTGCCGACAACTATGCCGTAGAGGCCCACCCAGCCCAACCCGGCGCCGCCTGCTGCTCGGCCCTGCCTTTGCACGAGCACTGCTTGTTCAAGCTGGGCGTGCACCTCGGCGAGCTGTGGCATCTGACACCGCTGGCGCAATGGCTGCGTGCCCACCAGCGCCACCATTTTTTGCTGACGGCTCCTCCGCTGCACCTGCCTGGCGCCGTGGCCTCTCCGGTCACGCCCATCGCCACGGTGTAAGCCACACCGCGCCCGCCGTCACTTTCACAGCCGCCACCATGCCTTACATCATCGAAACCTTTGACAAGCCCGACCACCAGGCCGTGCGCCAGGCCCATCGCCCGGCACATCTGGACTTTTTAAGCGCCCACCAGCACCTGCTGCTGGCCTGCGGCGCCAAGCTGGACGACGAGGGCAAGGATCTGGGCGGCGGCCTGTATGTCGTGGACCTCGACACCCGACAAGCCGCACAGGACTTCATCGAGGCCGACCCTTTCTTCCAGGCAGGGCTGTTTGCCAACGTCTGCATCACCCGCTGGCGCAAGGCCTATCTGGCCGGTGAATGCTGCCTCTAAACATTTTATTCAAGCCCGCACCATGACTTCTACGCACACCTCCGCTTCCACCACCCCACGCCCCCGCGTTTTGATCACCGGCGGCGGTGCCGGCATCGGTGCCGCTGCGGCACAGCGTTGCCGCGAGGACGGCTATGAACCCGTCATCATCGACCGCATGGTGGACCACATCCCCGGTGCCATTCAGGCCGATTTGAGCGATCCGCAAGACACGGCCCGTGCGCTGAACGAGGCCTTGAAGGACGGGCCCATCACCCGCCTGATCAACAACGTGGGCGTGGTGGTGCCCAACGATGCGGCTTCGCAAACCCTGGCCGAATTCGATCTGGCCATGTCCCTGAATCTGCGCTGCGCCTTTCAATGCATGCAGGCCCTGCTGCCCGGCATGCAGGCCGCAGGCTTTGGCCGCATCGTGAACATGTCCTCGCGTGCCGCCCTGGGCAAGGACTTGCGCACGGCCTATGCCGCCAGCAAGGCCGGCCTGATCGGCATGACCCGGGTCTGGGCGCTGGAACTGGGGCAGTACGGCATCACGGCCAATGCCATCGGCCCAGGGCCCATACGTACCGCCTTGTTCGACAAGGCCAATCCGCCCGATGCGCCGCGCACGCAAAAAATCATTCAGTCGGTGCCCGTCAAACGCGTGGGCACGCCAGAAGACGTGGCCCATGCCGTGTCTTACATGCTCGATGACCGCAGCGGCTTCGTCACCGGACAGGTGCTTTACGTCTGCGGCGGCATGACGGTCGGCGTCGCCAGCATCTAAATCTTTCACGGCCTGCGCAGCCCCACTTCCGTGGGTCGATGCCAGCCCTTTCTCGCCAAACACCTCATACAACAAGGCCAAACGCCATGTCAAAAATCACCGCGTTCTTCACGGAGCTGATGCGCAAGTATCTGCCCGACCCGTTCGTCTTCGCCATCATGCTCACCCTGCTGACCATGGTGCTGGCCTTTGCCGTGGAAAGCCGCCCCGTGAACCTGGTGGTCGAGGACTGGGGCAAAGGCTTCTGGAGCTTGCTGGGCTTTACCACCCAGATGGCCGTGATTCTGGTCATGGGCTATGTGCTGGCTGCGGCCCCCGTGGTCAACCGCTTTCTGAACAAGATTGCCAACCATGTGCACACCCCAAGGCAAGCCATCATCGTGGCCACCATCGTGGGCTGCGTGGGCAGCTATCTGAACTGGGGCTTTGGTCTGGTGATCGGCGGCATCATGGCCCGCAAGCTGGCGCTGAAGGTCAAGGGCGTGCACTACCCCTTGATCATCGCCTCGGCCTATACCGGCTTCACAATGTACAGCCTGGGTTTCTCGGCCACCATCCCGGTGTTGATTTCCACCAAGGGCCATGCCTTCGAGAGCAGCATGGGGCTGATTCCCCTGACGCAAACCATCTTCTCGGCCCCCATCCTGATCACCAGCCTGGTGGTGTTGATTGCCCTGCCTTTGCTCAATGCGGCCATGCACCCCAAGCAAGGTGAAAAAGTGGTGGAACTGGACCCCGTGGTGGCGGCGCAAGACAGCAAGCCTGCGGCAGGTGCCGGTGAGCTGCTGGGTGACGAAAAAACCCTGGCCTCGCGCCTGAACAACAGCCGCGTGCTCAGCCTGTTGATCGGCCTGTGCGGCATGGGCTATGTGGGTCTGCACTTTTACAAGGGCGGCAACCTGGATCTGAACATGATCAACTTCTTCATCCTGTTCCTGGGTGTGCTGTTGCTCAAGACCCCTCTGCAGTACGTGGAAAAGGTCAATGAAGGCGTCAAGACCATAGGCGGCATCATTTTGCAGTTCCCGTTCTACGCAGGCATCATGGCCATCATGCATGGCTCCGGTCTGGTGGAGTCCATCGCCCATGTCTTCGTCAACATCTCCAGCGCAGACACCTTGCCGCTGTGGGGTCTGGTCAGCTCCTTCGTCATCAACTTCTTTGCCCCGTCCGGTGGCGGCCACTGGGTGCTGCAAGGCCCGTTCATGATCGACGCGGCCGTCAAGCTGGGCGCATCGCAGGCACAAACCGCCATGTCCGTCATGTTGGGCAACGGCTGGAATGACCTGGTGCAACCCTTCTGGATCCTGCCTGCCCTGGCGCTGTCCAAGCTCAAGCTCAAAGACATCATGGGCTACACCGTGGTCTCCATGCTGCTGGTCGGCGCCATCTACGCCAGCACCATGCTCATCTGGCCCCATCTTTGAAGCCCGGCTTTCCCTGCCCCATTCTGTCCCTACAGGAGTAACAAAACATGTTGTACATGGTTGAAATGATTGTCCAGATTCCCCAGTCGCTGGACCCCGAACTGGCAGCAAAAATCAAGCTGGAAGAAAAAGAGTATTCGCAAAAGCTGCAGCGCCAAGGCCAATGGCGCCACCTGTGGCGCGTGGTCGGCGAGTACGCCAACGTCAGCATTTTCGACGCCGCCAGCAACGACGAGCTGCACACCCTGCTCAGCGGCCTGCCTCTGTTCCCCTATATGCAGATCAAGGTCACGCCGCTGGCCAATCACCCTTCTTCCATCGTTCAGGAATAAGCGGTTCCTGTCTGCCGGCAGTCACTGATTGCCGGCAGACAGATCCCGGATGGACCTGTACGCCTTGTGGATGAGCAAGCCATGTATGCCTGCTCACCCAAGACCCGGGGCTCACAGCCGCAAGCCTTGCCCCTTTCGCGCAACTTATTATTCAGGAGACATTGATGTTCAAGCCTTCCCCAATCATTTCCCGCCGTGCCGGCCTGAAGTCCCTGGCCGCTGCCGCTTTGCTGGGCGCCGTCGGTATGGCCCCCGCGGCAGCTCAGGATGTATTCCCCAGCAAGCCTCTAACCATCGTCGTGCCCTTTGCCGCCGGTGGAACTACCGACATCCTGGCCCGCATCGTCAGCCAGGCGCTGCAGCAGGAGCTGGGCCAGACCGTGATCGTTGACAACAAGCCCGGCGCGGGCGGCAACATCGGTGCCGCAGCGGCAGCACGTGCTGCGGCCGACGGGTACACGCTGTTCATGGGAACGGTGGGAACGCATGCCATCAATGCCTCGCTCTACCAAAAACCCGGTTTCGATCCCATCAAGGACTTTGCGCCGCTGACGCGCGTGGCCACCGTGCCCAATCTGCTGGTTGCCAACCCCAAGCAGCCCTTCAAGACAGTCAAGGAAATGATCGCCTACGCCAAGGCCAACCCCGGCAAGCTCAACTACGGTTCCTCGGGCAGCGGCAGCTCGATTCACCTGTCGGGCGAGCTGTTTCGCTCTATGACAGGCCTGGATATGGTGCATGTGCCTTACAAGGGCAGCGCCCCGGCCATCACCGACTTGCTGGGCAACCAGATCGCCGTGATGTTCGACAACATGCCTTCGGCCATCCAGCATGTGCGCTCCGGCAAGCTGCGCCCGATTGCCGTGACCACGGCCAAGCGCTCGCCCGAACTGCCTGACGTGCCCACCGTCGCCGAAGCCGGCGTACCCGGCTACGAAGCCACGTCGTGGTTCGGTCTGTGGACGCAAGCCAAAACTCCAGCGGCCGTGCAGCAGCGCCTGCATGCCGCGATTGCCAAAGTGCTCAAGGACCCGGCCGTGATCAAGAAGATCAATGACCAGGGCGGCGACATCATGATCGATACGCCAGCCGAATTTGCCGCCTACATCAAGGCCGAATCGGCCAAGTGGGGCAAGGTGGTCAAGGACTCCGGCGCCCAGGTGTAAACACTTTTTTTGATAGCATTCAGCGCTGACTATTAAACAACTTCAATTGGTTTAATGCCAAAGAAAAAGGAGCTGCCAGCGCTGGCAGCTCCTTTTTTCATATCAACCCGCTGCGCCCGGCCTTTCAGAGCGCGCCGTTTTTACCTCAGGCTCCCAGTACGGCGGCTTCAGCGCCTTGCTCGGTGGGCTGCGTTTCAGCAGGCAGATGTGGATAACGCAAGGCGGCCAGACCCGAGAGACCAAATTCCGCCAGCAATTGGTGCAGACGCTCTGCCGAGGCACGTTTTTTGTGACCGGTATAACGGGCCACGATCAGCTCGTTCTTCATGCTGTGCTCCCAGCCCACCAGCTCCGTCACCGTGACCTGATAGCCGCAGGCTTCCAGATACAGGCAGCGCAGCACATTGGTGATCTGGCTGCCCATCTCGCGGGTATGAATGGGGTGGCGCCACAGCTCGGCCAGAGGTGTGCGCGTCAGCGACAAGGCCTTGGTCTGGCGCAGACAGGCGGCCACTTCGGCCTGGCAGCAGGGCACCAGCACCATGGCCTTGGCCTTCTTTTCAATACCGAAGGCAATCGCGTCATCGGTTGCCGTGTCGCAGGCATGCAAGGCCGTGACCACATCGAAGCGCTCGGGCATGAAGTCGGCACGGGTGGACTCGGCCACCGACATGTTGAGAAACTCCATGCGATCGAAGTTGAGCTCGGCAGCCAGCTTCTGCGAAGTCTCGACCAGGGGCGCACGCGTTTCGATACCGTAGATCTTGCCGCGACCCAGGACCTTGAAATACAGATCGTAGAGGATGAAGCCCAGATAGGACTTGCCCGCGCCGTGATCGGCCAGCGTGACGGCCTGCTCGTTCTTGGACAGCTCGCCCAGCAGCGGCTCTATGAACTGATAAAGGTGATAGACCTGCTTGAGCTTGCGGCGCGAGTCCTGGTTGAGCTTGCCTTCGCGCGTGAGTATGTGCAGCGCCTTGAGCAGCTCAATGCTCTGACCGGGCTTGAGTTCCAGCTGCGCCGCCACGTCCTGCGCCGCAGGCTTTTTGTTCGCTGGCTTGCCTTCCTGGGGCTTTTTATCCATCTTGGCCATTATTCGTCTGCCTTCGCTGCGCCATGACCGGTGACGGGGCAACGTGCGCCCACGCCCATGTCCAGCCAGCCTTCAAGGCCGATTTTCTCCAGCGTTTCCATATTGCGTTCGTAAATCGACTCGGCCTCGGGAAAGACTTCCACGGCCTTGTCTATGCTGTCTTCGCGCAGCAGATGCAGGATGGGATAGGGCGCGCGGTTGGTGCAGTTGGTCACGTCATCCACTTCCGTGCCTTCGAACTGGAATTGGGGGTGGAAGGAAGCCACCTGCAAAATGCCGCCCAGATCCAGCTCGTCGACCATGGAGTCGGCCACTTCGAGGAAATCGTTGAAGTCCAGAAAATCCTGCAGCGCCAGCGGCAGGATCAGCAGCGTGGTGTCGCGCTTTTCGGCATTGGCCTCGGCCAGCGCCTCCAGCTCCAGATACAGATCCCCGGCAACGCCTTCTGCATCGGTGGCATTGCTGACCACATAGTGAATCTGTCCCTTGACATGCACCCCCTTGGCAAACGGGCAGAGGTTCAGGCCGATGACGGCTTTCTCCAGCCAGCGCACCGTGTCCTCGATCACGACATCGGGCGGAAAGCCCTGGTCAGCAGCAGTCATCACGGGTTCAGTCATGGCAAGGCCCTCCAAAATGCAAATGGGGGCTCAGCCCCCAGAGACAGCGCACTGGGCGGGAGATATTCCGGCTCTGGCACACAGGGCACATATTTTAGCGATCCGGCAGCCGCACTGCTTGCGCCGCTAGGCTAAACCCCGAAGGCCGCCAGCTACGCTCCCAGCAGTTTGAGTCCGGTAATGCGTTCATGTTCGCGCGCCGCATAGCGGTCCGTCATGCCGGCGATGAAGTCAGATACCACACGGGCGCGACCGCCCAGCGAATCCTCCCCCAGCGAACGCTGCACAAAGCGCGGCTTCATGCGCTCAGGCTCCACCATATAGGCGGCGAACAGATCGCGCACCACTTGCTGGGCACTGTCCATGGTCTGCATGACCTGGGGGTGACGGTATAGCTGGCGCAGCAAGAACTGCTTGAGCTGCTGAGACTCGGCCTTCATGGCATCGCTGAAGCTGATCAGCAAGCGGCCTGCAGCCCTCACCTCCTGCACCGATTGCACGCCAGACTGCGCCAGGCACAGGCGTGAGGTATCGATGACGTCATACACCTGATCACTGAGCATGCGCCGAATGCTCTCGTAAAGCAGACGCCTATCCGCCAGGGGCAGGCCCAGCTCGGGATGCTGAGCCAGTGTCGCCTCGTGGTAGCGCGCAAACAAAGGCACGGCATCGCATAGCTGGCTCATGGTGATCAGACCGGAGCGCACGCCGTCATCCACATCATGGGCGTTGTAGGCAATCGCATCGGCCAGATTGCATAGCTGGGCTTCCAGCGAAGGCTGGGTTCCCGCCAGAAAACGCTGTGCCACACCGCCGGGCTCGCGCGCTTCGATCAGCTCGGCGTTGCTGCGCGAGCAGTGCTTCAAAATGCCTTCGCGCGTCTCGAAGCTCAGATTCAGGCCATCGAACTGCGGGTAACGCTCTTCCAGACGGTCCACCACGCGCAGGCTTTGCAGATTGTGTTCAAAGCCGCCATGCGTGCGCATGCATTCGTTGAGCGCATCCTGCCCGGCATGGCCGAACGGAGTGTGTCCCAGGTCGTGAGCCAGGCAGATGGCCTCCACCAGGTCTTCATCCAGCCCCAGGGAGCGGGCAATCGAGCGCCCCAGCTGCGCCACCTCCAGCGAATGGGTGAGCCGCGTGCGAAACAGATCGCCCTCGTGATTCACAAACACCTGGGTCTTGTAGACCAGGCGCCTGAAAGCCGAAGAATGGACGATGCGATCGCGATCACGCTGAAATTCGCTGCGCGTAGGCGCTGCAGGTTCTGTGAAGCGGCGGCCCCGGCTTTGCGCCGGGTCGCAGGCATAAGCGGCCAAGGTCTGCATGGTTCACCCCATCTTCCGATGGAGTCACTCTAGCAGCTTGAATTGAACTTCAGCAAAACCCGGCCGCAGCCCGCCCACGATCAGGCGCAGCAGGCATCAATGACTTCGCGCACCAGCGCATCTGGCGCCGAACGCATCACCGCCTTGCCCGGGCCATCAATCAGCACAAAGCGGATCTCGCCCGCCTCGGACTTCTTGTCCACACGCATCAGCTCCAGATAGCGGCACGCATTGTCTTGCGCATCGATCACCGCGCCGCGCACGGGCAAACCAGCTCGCTCTATCAAGCTGCGCAGACGCTGCACAAAGGCCTCGTCCACCAGACCCAGTCGCCTGGAGAGTTCGGCAGCCATCACCATGCCTGCGGCCACGCCCTCGCCATGCAGCCAGTTGCCATAGCCCATGCCGGCTTCCATGGCATGGCCGAAGGTATGACCGAAATTGAGAATGGCGCGCAGACCGGCCTCCTTCTCGTCCTGCCCCACCACCCAGGCCTTGATCTCCACGCTGCGCCTGACGGCATGAACCAGCGCCGCAGGCTCTTGTGCACGCAGAGCATCCACATGCTCCTCCAGCCAGCTGAAAAATTCCATATCGGCAATCGGGCCGTACTTGATGACTTCCGCCAGTCCGGCACTCAGCTCGCGCGCAGGCAAAGTTGCCAGCGTTGCCAGATCGCAAACCACCAGCTGCGGCTGGTAGAACGCACCGATCATGTTCTTGCCCTGCGGGTGGTTGATGGCCGTCTTGCCCCCTACCGAAGAATCGACTTGCGACAGCAGCGTGGTCGGCACCTGCACAAAAGGCACGCCTCGCATATAGCTGGCCGCAGCAAAACCCGTCATATCGCCAACCACGCCACCACCCAGGGCAAACAGCACGGTCTTGCGATCGCAGCCGTTCGACAACAGGCCATCAAAGATCAGGTTCAGCGTCTGCCAGTCCTTATGCTCCTCGCCATCGGGCAGTATGACTTCGTGCACCTGTGGGTACTGGGTTTGCAGCGCCGCCTTGAGCGATACCAGATACAGCGGGGCCACCACCTCATTGGTCACGATCAGGGCCGCAGCCGCCTTGGGCAGCTTTTGCCAGGTGGCGCTTTGCGGTACCACGCCCTGATCAATCACGATGGAGTAGCTGCGTTCGCCCAAATCAATCTGCACGGTTTCCACTTCGATTTCCTATCTGCATTTCTTGCCGAGGCTGCGTGCCTCCGAATATTCAAGCCGGCGCCTAGTGCGCCTAAAGCGTTCAGCCCACAGTCCCCAACTCGACCTGCATGGCTACGCGTTGCGCCACCTGTGTTGCCGACAGGCCGCTGCCTGCCACCACGAAATCAGCCACTTCCTTGTACAAAGGGTCACGCACCGCCAGCAAGTCCATCAGCCGCTGCAGCGGGTTATCCACCTGCAACAGCGGGCGCTGGGTATCGCGCTGCAAGCGGCGAGCGATCTCATGGGGTGAGGCACTCAGATACACCACCTTGGAATGCGCTTTCAGCTGCATGCGATTTTCAGGCCTCAGCACGGCGCCGCCACCGGTCGCGATCACCATGGGTGCGGATTGGGACAGCAGCTGCGCCAGCACATCGCGCTCCACGTCGCGAAAGCGGGCTTCTCCCTCTTTCGCAAAGAAGTCGCGAATCGAGCATTGAATCTGCTCCTCGATTGCCACGTCCACATCCACAAAAGGCATGGACCAGCGCTTGGACAAATAACGGCCAATAGTGGATTTGCCACTCCCGGGCAAACCCACCAAAGCAATATGTGATGCTGTCAACAAACTCATTGAATCCGCCAGACTGTCCGTGCAATTGAGAGGAGTCCGATTGTCGCAGCGTCCAGGCTTTCGCCCATAAAAAAGGCCTGCAGTCTCGCGATGCAGGCCTTGGCACAGTAAGAAACGCCGCCAGTTATTTGTTGGAGTTACGCACCTGGCTGAGCATTTTGGGAGTGATGAAGACCAGCATTTCACGCTTGGTCGAAGCCTTGGTTCTGCTCTTGAACAGATTGCCAAGCCCCGGGATGTCGCCCAGCAAAGGCACTTTGGTGACCTGATTGGTTTCTTCCATCTCGAAGATGCCACCGATCACCACCGTGCCGCCGTTCTCCACCAGCACCTGCGTCTTGATGTGCTTGGTATCAATGGCCACGCCCTGGGTCGTGGTCTCACCACGGCTGTCCTTGTTCACGTCCAGATCCAGGATGATGTCACCTTCCGGCGTAATCTGGGGCGTGACCTCCAATTTCAGCACCGCTTTCTTGAACGAGATGGTGGTGGCGCCATTGGGAGCCGTCACCGAATACGGGTACTCGGTACCTTGCTCGATCAAGGCCTTGTTCTGATCGGCCGTCACCAATCGGGGGTTGGAGATGATCTTGCCATCGCCCTCGGCCTCCAGCGCGGACAATTCCAGCGACAGAAAGCGCGACATGGAGCTGTTGAACACCGAAAATGCAATCTGCCCAACGGTGTTGATGCCCGAAATACTGGCGGGAAGATTCACGAAATTCCCACTGGGAAATGTCGCTGCCGCTCCTCCAGAGGTATTTGGCAGAAATTGGGAGGACGTCATGGAAGCATTGCTTCCCACCGCTCCGCCACCAAACCTCACCCCCAAAGAGCGCCCGAAGGTATCACGGGCCTCCACGATGCGCGCTTCGATCATGACCTGGCGCACGGGCACATCCAGGGTGGCCAAAAGCGTTTTGAACTCTTCCAGCTTGGAAGGGGTATCGGTCACAAACAGCTGATTGGTACGAGGCTCAGAGATTGCCGAACCCCGGGTCGACAAAAAGCGCGTGCTTTGGCCCACGCCAGCACCACCGCCCCCTGTCGAGGTGGTGATCTGCTGCAAGATATCGGCAGCCTTGGCGTAATTGAGCTGGAAGCCCTGCGTGCGCAACGGCTCTAGCTTCTGGATTTCCATCGCCGCTTCATAGTCGCGCTTGGTGCGGGCATCGATTTCATCTTTGGGCGCAATCCACAGCACCGAACCGGACTTGCGCATGCCAAGACCCTTGGCATCCATGATGATCTGCAAAGCCTGATCCCAGGGAACATCCTTGAGCCGCAAGGTCAGTGCACCGGTGACCGTGTCCGAAGTGACGATATTAAAGTTGGTGAAATCAGCGATCACCTGCAGCAGCGAACGCACTTCGATATTCTGGAAATTCAGCGACAGCTTTTCTCCGCTGTAACCCGGACCCTGGGTCAGCTTGCTGGTATCGATCTTCTTTTGGCGAATCTCCAGCACAAACTGGTTGTCGCTTTGGTAGGCGCTGTGTTCCCATTCGCCCAAGGCATCTACACGCATGCGCACACGATCGCCCTGTGCCACCGTCGAAATGGTTTGCACCGGCGTACCAAAATCACCCACGTCAAGTTTGCGGCGCAAGTTCTCTGGCAAGGAAGTACGCAGGAAGTCAATGACCAAGCCCTTGCCCTCCTGACGCAAGTCCACCCCAACTTGGTTGCTGCCCAGTCCCACCACAATGCGGCCGGAGCCATCGGCGCCACGGCGGAAATCCACATCGCGAATCGGGGGCACATCGCTGACGGCGGTCTTGCTCTCGAACACACGCGATACGGCAGGCGCCGCGGCTTGGGCCGCGCTGGCAGGATCAAGCACGATCAGCAAGGCCTTGCCCTGGCGTTGCAGCTTATAGGTGGTTGCGGCCTTCAGATTCAGCACCAGACGAGAGCGCCCGGAAGCCTCCACGATATTGGCCGAACGCAAATTGCCTTGGTTGAAATCCACCAGAGACTTGCCCGTGGCGTTGGTCACGCCGGGAAAGTCCAGGGCAATGCGCGCGGGCGACTGGATAACAAAACCTGTGGGGTCGGCCACGAGAGGCTCGGACATCTCCACACGAATCACCTCCGTGCCGGACTGTATTACGCCTGTGACGGATTCAATACGTGCCTGTGCCCATGCCAAGGAGCTGACCAGCAATCCGCCGAGAGTCAATCCCCAACGGGCTTTTGCCAAAACGCTGTGGTGCTTGCCCATCATTTTCTCCCCTCCTGCAACTCCAAAGTACTCGTCTTCTCAATCCAGTCCCCGCCACCGTCTTGGACGATTTCACGCAGTTGAATGGAGTTCTCCGTTATTTGGGTAATTTTTCCGTAGTTCTGACCCAGATAGTTCCCGACCCGTACCTGGTACAGCAGGCTGCCCACCTTGACCAAGGCCGTAGGCACGTTTTTCTTGTCCAGGCTGCCGACCATGGTCATGGTGTCCAGCGGCTCCGACTCCAACGGTTCCTTGCGGCGATTGAGCTCTGGCGCAATCAGGCTGGCGTTGGCATTGGACTGAGCCGATTCCCGGCGCAGCACCTGAATCAGCTTCATGGGATTGAATGGCTCCATGCCCTGCCCGGCGTCATAGGCCTGGGGTTTGAACGGCTTGGGTTCTTCCAGTGGCGTGATTCTGGGCTTGGCATTCGCCCTCTCCTGCGTCATCCACTCGCGCAACTGGTCTTCATCCGAGGACATGCAGCCCGAAAGTGCAAGTGCCGAGACAAATATGCCGGCTAAGGCCTTGTTCATTTCTTCCCCTTGGATGCATCGCGCTGAGCCTTGACCTCTTCCGAATCGAGATAACGGAAGGTACGGGCTGTCGCATCCATGACCAATATGTCCGAGCCCTTATCCGGGCTCGCAGGCGCAATGGACAGGTTGTTCAAGGTCACGATGCGGGACAGAAATGCAATATCGGAAGCAAAAGAGCCTATGTCATGGTAACGGCCCACCACCTTCAAGCTAATGGGCAGCTCTGCGTAATACTCCTTGGTCACCATCGCGCCGGGTCTGAACATTTCAAACTCCAGGCTTCGACCCAGGCCGGCCTGATTGATATCCGAGAGCAAGGCCGCCATTTCGGCTTTGCTGGGCAACTGCTTTTCCAGCTGCGTCACATACTGTTCCACCTGTTCGCGCTGCTTTTTCAAGGCATCCAGGCTCACGGCCTTGCTGAGCTTGCTCTGATAATCCTGACGCAAGGTCTGCTCGGTCGTGCGCTCCTGCTCCAGTTCTGCCTCGTAGTCCTTGAGCAGCACAAACCAAAGCAAAGCGGTGACAGCGACCGCAACCGCCGCATAAAGCAGAGCTTTTGGCAATACCGGCCACACCGAAGGATCGTTGGGATCCAGATTGCGAAACTGACGCTGAACCCTCTCCTGCAGCGCAGCAAAATCGATGTCCAGCGATTTTTTCTTCTTGGCCATCACTTTGCCCCCACCGGTTGATTGGCCGCCGCCATGCTTTTTTCTGCATCGCTCACACGCGTCAGATTGAAGCGCAAAGTGAATGCAGCGGCCCGGCGCTTCTCCTTGGGAGTCACATCCACAGTCTTGGCCACGATTTCCTGTAGTTCAGGCTTGGAGAACCAGGGTGTCCCCTCGGACAAATTGCGCAGCATCTCCGAAATACGCTCGTTGGACTGGGCCGTCCCCTGCATGGTGACAATCAGCCCTTCTTGCTTGATGCTGGTGATGTACACACCGTCAGGCAGCTGCCTGACCAGTTCATTGAGCATGTGCACGGGAAGATTTCGGTCCGACTGCAGATCTTCCACCGCCTTCTGGCGCGCACGCAAAGCGGTAATTTCACCCTCCAGGCCGGCAATCTCCTTGATCTGCGCCTCAAGCGTCGTGATCTCCGAGCGCAGCAGATTGTTCTTGTTCTGCTGGTTCTCTATCATCGCCTGGAAGGTCCAGTAAATAAGCCCTGCGACCAGCAAGCCTGCCAGTGCAGCCAGCACCATATTGACCTGAAAAGCTTCTTTGCGACGCTTTTTGGCCGCCTCACGATGCGGCAGTAAATTGATCAAGATCACGCGACAAACCTCCGCAAGGCCAGACCGCAGGAGGTGAGATACGAGGGTGCCTCTCTGGCCATGCGCTTGAGACGCACACCGCTGCCAATCTCCATGCCGTCAAATGGATTGACCAGACCACAGGCAAAGCCGGTCTGCTGGCTTACCGCCTCGGCAAGACCTGGCAGCGAAGCTGAACCGCCAGCCAACAAGATGTGATCCACGCGGTTGTAAGGCGTGCTGGTAAAGAAGAACTGCAAGGCACGCGCCACCTCTTGCGTCAGGCTTTGCACAAAAGGCTTGAGCACTGCAGTGTTGTAATCGTCAGGCAGATCACCGCTGCGTTTTTTCGCTTCGGCTTCTTCGGGGGAAAAGCCATACTGGCGCGCAAGCAGCTGGGTCAGTTGGGCACCGCCAAACGCCTGATCGCGCTCATACAGCACGTCCTCGTCGCGCAGCACCTGCATGCTGGTCGTCATGGCGCCCACTTCAAACAATGCGACCACCGCTCCGCCCCCTTCATTGGGCAAGAGGGACATCAAGCGTGCTGCTGCCATGCGAGCCGCGTTCGATTCAATATCGATGATCACGGGCTTGAGCCCTGCGGCTTCTGCCAGACCTTGGCGATCCTGGACTTTTTCCTTGCGCGAAGCGGCAATCAGCACATCCACATCACCGTGCGATACGGCAGACGGCCCCATCACACAAAAGTCCAGGCTCACCTCATCCAGGGAAAAAGGGATGTACTGGTTGGCTTCAGACTCTACTTGCAGCTCCAGTTCCTGCTCGCTCATGCCCGCAGGAAGCGTGATTTTCTTGGTGATGACGGCAGAGGCGGGCAAAGCCATGGCCACGTTTTTGGTTCGTGTGCCGCTTTTTTTGACCAGACGACGCAAGGCATCTGCAACTTCTTCGAATTTTTCGATGTTGCCGTCCGTGATCCAGCCCTTTTCCAGCGGCTCGATGGCGCAGCGCTCCAGCTGCAACTCACCCGACTTGCTTTGGGACAGCTCCACCAGCTTCACACTGGATGAGCTGATATCAATGCCAAGCAGAGGTGCAGGCTGACGACTGAATAAGGAACTCAGAGCAATCAACATGTCCCCTTTAATATGTAATAACCGAAACAAATGCCCAGACTAATGCTGGATGCTATCAGCATGCAAGCAGCGGAAAGCGCTAGTCATACAAGGTTCTCCCTTATATCGTGGCCAAAAAAATACATTTTTTGTGCCCCATCAAATGCAACAGCACAATCTCCACGCAAACACTACGCTCAGGCAGCTGGCATAGGATGCTCGTTTGCCTGACGGCCAAACGCCTCGCATTCCCAAGAGCGTCAAGCCGACAGAGGGCATTTCTATAATGCCTCGATCCATTGGACATACAGCGAAATGCCGCCATCAGATAACTCTGCTTCACAGACTCCCCGGTCTGCACCCAACTCTCCCAAGCCCCGCATGCACTGGCTCCCTCGTTCCATCCTCTGGCTGTTCGGCCTGGCGGTGGCCGGCGTGCTGGGCGTGGCCCTGGCCGTCGCCGTCGCCTTGGCCATGGCCTACCCTAACCTGCCCGACGTCTCTGAACTGGCGGACTACCGACCCAAGCTGCCGCTGCGCGTGTATTCCAGCGAAGGCGCCTTGCTGGGCGAGTTCGGCGAGGAACGCCGCACCCTGACGCCCATCCAGGAAATTCCCAAGGTCATGACCAATGCGGTGCTGGCCATCGAAGACACCCGCTTCTTCGAGCATGGCGGCGTGGACTACAAGGGCATGCTGCGCGCAGCGCTGGCCAACCTGGGCAAGGTCAAGAGCCAGGGCGCATCCACCATCACCATGCAGGTGGCGCGCAATGTCTATCTTTCTTCCGAGAAGACCTTTACCCGCAAGATCTACGAAATCCTGCTCACCTTCAAGCTTGAGCATCTGCTGACCAAGAACCAGATCCTCGAGATCTACATGAACCAGATTTATCTGGGCAACCGCGCTTACGGCTTTGCAGCTGCCAGCGAGGCCTATTTCGGCAAGCCGCTCAAGGACATCACGGTCGCAGAGGCTGCGATGCTGGCGGGCCTGCCCAAGGCGCCTTCGGCCTACAACCCCATCAGCAACCCCAAGCGCGCCAAGATCCGCCAGCAGTACATCATTGACCGCATGGAGGAAAACGGCTTCATCACTGCCGACCAAGCCAAAGAGGCCCGCGAAGAGCAGCTCAAGATTCGCACGGCCAGCAACTCCACCCGTATTCATGCCGAATATGTGGCGGAAATGGCCAGACAGCTCATCTTTGCCCAGTACGGCAGCGAAGCCTACACCCGCGGCCTCAATGTCTACACCACGCTGAATGCCGGCGAGCAGGAAGCCGCTTACAAGGCGCTGCGTGAAGGCATCATGAACTACGAGCGCCGCCAGAAGTACCGCGGCCCGGAGAAATTCATCGCCATGCCAGGCAATGCCCAGGAGCTGGAAGATGCCATTGACGATGCCCTGGCCAACCACCCCGACAACGGCGACGTGATTGCCGCCGTGGTGCTGGAAGCCGGCCCGCGCAAGATTGTGGCGGCCCGTGCAGACGGCGAGCATTTCGAAATCACCGGCGACGGCTTGAAGCCTGTGGAATCGGGATTGAGCCCCAAGGCGCCACCCAATATCAAAATCCGTCCCGGCGCCGTGATTCGTGCCGTCAAGACACCCAAGGGCAGCTGGGAAGCGACGCAGTTGCCTGAGGTGGAAGGCGCTTTTGTTGCCGTGGTGCCCCAGACCGGTGCCATCCGCGCCCTGGTCGGCGGTTTTGACTTCGAAAAGAATAAGTTCAACCACGTGACACAGGCCTGGCGCCAGCCCGGCTCCAGCTTCAAGCCGGTGATCTACTCGGCAGCGCTGGAAAAAGGCTTTTCGCCTGCCACCATGATCAATGATGCGCCGATTTTCTTCGGCTCTTCCGTCACCGGCGGCCAGCCTTGGGAACCCAAGAACTACGACGGCCGCTATGACGGACCCATGACCATGCGCACGGGCTTGAACAAGTCCAAGAACATGATCTCCATCCGCCTGCTGCAGGCCGTGGGCCCCAAGCAAGGCCAGGAATGGGCGACCCGCTTTGGCTTCGAAGCCGCCAAACAACCCGCATATCTGACGCTAGCTCTAGGCGCAGGCTCGGTGACGCCTTTGCAGATGGCTGCGGCCTATTCCGTCTTTGCCAACGGCGGCCACCGCGCCAATCCCTGGCTGATTGCCAAGGTGACGGATCACAAGGGCCGCGTGCTGTCCGAGTTCACGCCGCCCCCGGTCACGGATCTGCCCCAGGCCATTCCCGCCCGCAACGCCTTTGTGATGAGCACCATGCTCAACGACGTGGCCCGCGTGGGTACGGCTGCCCGGGCCCAGGCCACGCTCAAGCGCCCTGACCTGTACGGCAAGACCGGCACCACCAATGACTCGGTGGACGCCTGGTTCTCCGGCTTTCAGCCCACCATGGCAGCGGTCTCGTGGATTGGCTATGACACGCCCCGCAATCTGGGCTCGCGCGAAACCGGTGGCGGTCTGAGCCTGCCCATCTGGATCAGCTTCATGCAGCACGCGCTCAAGGGTGTGCCCGTGGCCGAAATGCCCGTACCTCCAGGCGTTGTCAACATGGGTGGCGACTGGTACTACGAAGAAAACGTCCGTGGCGGCGGCGTGAGCAACCTGGGCATGGACGGCAGCGACTCCAACACAGGCTCGGCTGGCGGCTCCACGCCTGCGCCTGCAACCGAAGAGCGCAGCCGCATTCTGGACTTGTTCCGCAACTGATCAGAATCAAGCCAAGCATCGGCGAATGAACTTCATTCGCTGAAAGCCAAGGCCACAACCCAAACGCCCGGCGCGCAAGCTCCGGGCGTTTTTTATGGCGGTCGGCCGTTACTCACATTGCTCATCTAGGTGGGGGCACATGCCGGCAGATGCGCAGCCGATTTCAGCCTGGCACACCACAGAATCAGGAGCCGCAATGCAGCCAGGCACAAGCCTCTTGCAAGAGGCCGGGGCAATGCCGCTTCATCATGAACTCAAAAAACATGAGCAGCTAGCGCACCAAGGCAAAGAGCTAGATGCTTGTTTGATTCCTAAAGGGCAATAAAAAAGGCCGCAATGAATGCGGCCTTTTAGGGGCTGGTTGAATGGCCTTGCGGCCATTCGGTCAGCGGCTTGGCAATTACATGCCCATGCCGCCCATGCCACCCATGCCACCCATGTCGGGCATGGCAGGGCCGCCGTCAGCCTTGGGGGCTTCAGCGATCATGCACTCGGTGGTCAGCAGCAGCGAAGCCACGGAAGCAGCGTTTTGCAGTGCAGTGCGAGTCACCTTGGTGGGATCCAGAATACCCATTTCCAGCATGTCGCCGTAGGTGTCGTTGGCAGCGTTGAAGCCGAAGTTGCCTTGGCCCTTCAACACAGCGTCCACCACAACCGAAGGCTCGCCACCGGCGTTGGCCACGATTTCGCGCAGAGGAGCTTCCACAGCCTTGAGCACCAGCTTGATACCGGCGTCTTGCTCGGCATTGCCAGTGGACAGAGTGCCCACAGCTTGCTTGGCGCGCAGCAGAGCCACGCCGCCGCCGGCCACGATGCCTTCTTCCACAGCAGCGCGGGTAGCGTGCAGGGCGTCTTCAACGCGGGCCTTCTTTTCCTTCATTTCGACTTCGGTGGCAGCGCCAACCTTGATCACGGCAACACCGCCGGCCAGCTTGGCCACGCGTTCTTGCAGCTTTTCACGGTCGTAGTCGCTGGACGCTTCTTCGATCTGAGCGCGGATTTGCTTGACGCGGGCTTCGATTTCAACAGCTTGGCCAGCACCGTCGATGATGGTGGTGTTTTCCTTGCCGATTTCGACGCGTTGAGCTTGACCCAGGTCTTCCAGAGTCACCTTGTCCAGGGTCAGGCCCACTTCTTCAGCGATGACCTTGCCGCCAGTCAGGATGGCGATGTCTTCCAGCATGGCCTTGCGGCGGTCGCCGAAGCCAGGAGCCTTCACAGCCACAACCTTCAGGATGCCGCGGATGGTGTTCACCACCAGAGTTGCCAGGGCTTCGCCTTCGACATCTTCAGCAATGATCAGCAGGGGACGGCCAGCCTTGGCAACTTGCTCCAGTGTGGGCAGCAGGTCGCGGATGTTGCTGATCTTCTTGTCGAACAGCAGCACGAAGGGGTTGTCCAGAATCGCGGCTTGCTTTTCGGGGTTGTTGATGAAGTAGGGCGACAGGTAGCCGCGGTCGAATTGCATGCCTTCCACGACATCCAGTTCGTTGGCCAGGGACTTGCCTTCTTCAACAGTGATCACGCCTTCCTTGCCGACCTTGTCCATGGCTTCAGCAATGATGCTGCCCACGGATTCGTCGGAGTTGGCGGAGATGGAACCGACTTGAGCGATTTCCTTGGAAGTGGTCGTGGCCTTGGATTGCTTCTTCAGCTCTTCCACCAGGGCGATCACAGCCTTGTCGATACCGCGCTTCAGGTCCATGGGGTTCAGACCAGCGGCCACGTACTTGGAGCCTTCGCGCACGATGGCTTGGGCCAGCACGGTAGCCGTCGTGGTGCCGTCACCGGCGATGTCGTTGGTCTTGGAGGCCACTTCCTTCACGAGCTGGGCGCCCATGTTCTGCAGCTTGTCCTTGAGTTCGATTTCCTTGGCCACGGACACACCGTCCTTGGTCACGGTGGGGGCGCCGAACGAGCGCTCCAGCACCACATTGCGGCCCTTGGGGCCCAGGGTCACTTTGACTGCGTTAGCCAGAATGTTCACGCCTTCAACCATGCGTGCACGTGCTTCACCGCCGAAAACTACGTCTTTTGCTGCCATTTTTGGCTCCTACAAAATTTGGATCAATTTGGCTGCTAACGCTTATCAATGAAGCGCCAACAGCTATGAATTTATGAGTTTCTTGGAGAAGAGCTTACTTCTCGACGACTGCGAACAGATCGTCTTCCTTCATCACCAGCAGCTCGTCGCCGTCGACCTTCACGGTCTGGCCCGAGTACTTGCCGAACAGAACGCGGTCACCGACCTTGACGTTCAGGGCCACTTGTTCGCCCTTGTCGTTGCGCTTGCCGGGACCCACTGCCAGCACTTCACCTTGGTCAGGCTTCTCAGCGGCGTTGTCGGGGATAAAGATGCCCGAAGCCGTCTTGGTTTCGTTTTCGAGGCGCTTGACGATCACGCGATCGTGCAGGGGACGCAGGTTCATACCAACTCGTAAATACATCAACAAAGTTGAAACAAGACTTGCTGGCAACAGCTGCCAACATTCGGAAAAGTGTGAGGTCCAGAGCTTGTTAGCACTCGACCCCATTGAGTGCTAATAATAAGGCAATTTTTCTGAGTTTCAAGAGCTGGTACAAATCCGTACTCAGTCATAGGCCCACTTTCAGCAACTGCACTGCGCATCCACCAACAGAGCTGCACCACCACCCCAGCACGGCCTTTCGCTACGGTCAGATGTTTTTCGCAGACATCCATCGGCGCATGACCTGGCTCCGTTAGAGTTTGAGACGCTCCATTCCGTGAGGCTTGCCGCCAGCGAGAAAAAGCTGGTCGATTCCGTCGGCGCCTTCAGCGCGCAACAAGAAAGTGATAATCAATGAAATTTCTGTCCCGCCGTAACGTACCCAGTGCAATGAGCTTGGCTCTGATCATGCTCATGAGCAACAGCGCCATGGCGCAGACCCCGACAAAGACATCAGACACTGCGGTTGCCAAGCTGGGTACCCTTCAAATTTCCTCGGCAGAAGTCCAGCAGCTATTGCGCGCCATGCCCGAGAGCGAGCGTGCCAAAGTCAAGAGCAACCGCGAAGGTCTGGATAACTGGCTGCGCCAACGCTTGGCGAGCGAGGCTCTGCTGCGCGAAGCTCAGCAAAAAAAGTGGGCAGAGCGCCCAGAGGTCAAGACTCGCATCGACGCGGCCATCAAGGATGTCACGGCCCGTATCGTCAGCAACAGCTATCTGGAGTCGATTGCACGCCTGCCTGCGGACTTTCCAAACGATGCTGACATCAGTACTGCCTACGAACGAGCCAAGCCCCAGCTCAATATTGCGGCGACCTATCGAGTGGCGCAGATTTTCCTGCCTATTGCCCCCGATGCAGATGCCGCAACCATTGCCGCCGTACGCAAAAAAGCCGCCGAGTTGGCCAAGCAAGCACGCGAAGGAGACTTTGCAGCGCTGGCCAAAGCCCACTCGCAAGACACTCTTAGTGCAGCGAAAGGCGGAGAAGTCGGAAATTTACCTCTGGCGCAGTTATTGCCAGAGACCCGCGATGTCGTCGCAGGCATGCAGCTCAACCAAGTCAGTGAGCCTGTGCGGTCCGCTTCTGGATTCCATGTGCTCAAGCTTCTGGCCAGTCAAGCCTCGCGTCCGGCAACGCTTGAAGAGGTCAAGCCCACGCTCCAAACCGCTTTGCGTGAGCAACGTCAGCGGGAGCTTGCCAATGAGTATCTAGGCAAGCTTGCACCGGCCTCCGACGTGAAAATCGACAACGCGGCCCTGGATGCCGCGCTGCAAAAAATCAACTGATAGCTCAGCGGTGGAGAAGGAAAGCAGAAACGCCTCACTTCTCCACAACTTCAGGGCAATGCGCAACAGCGCAACTGCAAACAGCTGCGGCGAAAGAGCTTAGGCCTCGGCTGCTTCGGTTTCGGCTTCAGCAGGAGCCGGCGATTGCACTTGGTTGACCAAGCTGGGCCAGGTATTAATCGACAACAGGTGGCAATAGACCAAGGCCAGCCAGCCATTCGCGCGCCAGCGCAGAAATTCTGCGTCCGGCAGCTTGTTGAAGCGCGCTTCGTCTATCACCTTGAAGCCGGACATCGCCAAGCGCTGGCCGTCAGCCAAAGTGATATCGGCACGGTTCTCTACCAGCAGATCGGCCTCGACCACTGCACGCGCAAACTCCATCGTGTAGGAATGCTGATTTTGGTAATCGCGGCAGAACGCAAGCGCGCTGCGCGCCAGATCCGTAGGTTCGCCCGCTTCATCGAAGAGCGGATTGTCACGACCATCGACCACCGAAGCAGCCTTCTCGTCGACACAAAGTGTGAATTGGCTGCGCTCTTCATTCTCCATGAAGATGAAGGGATAGCGGCGCACATAGGCCGGCACATAGGTGTCAGCACGCCATTGGCCGTCCGCATCGACGAACAGGTTTTCCTCGCCACGCACGCCCAGTACTGCTACCGGTGCGGGCTGATCGCCTGAAAAGACGATGGGGAAATGGCGGCATGCGGTTGGCAGCTCGGTTGCCACCAGCGGCACGGCATTGGTCTTGGCAGCGTAGGCATAGCCCGTGTTGCCGGTGAACGACAGGTTCGCGTGCTCACCAGAAGACAGAGGGCGAGGTTGCTCGTAAAACAAAGGAAACAAGGTCTGTGAAGTCATGGTATCGAAGCAGAGTGTGCGAGTTGAGGTATCTGTCTCTAGTGGCAGGTCGTTGGAAAAATGGATGTTTCTATCGTGGAAAGTTAAGGTTGCGTAACGCTTTCATCACCGGGCAGGCCTAACAGCAAACCACTGGAGGCCACTTTCAGCACCTCCGGCGCGGCGTAAGTTCCAAGTACGTCAGGACCGAAGCCTTCTGGCCGAACCGTACCACGGAACAGGGAGTCGGCAGCCGGGGTTGTGGGGATTACGGCGGGCGGCACCACAACAGATGTCAGGCGGCTGACCATCTCTGTCGGTCCCCACGGAGTCTCGTTCAGGTAATACGGCGAGGCTACCAGCGGGCTATGAATCATGGCAGCCGGCAGCACGCCAGTTTTACCGCCAATTGCACCCCACATCTTGGCCGAACCGGCGCTCGGCACAATAAGGTTGGCCACATCCAACTTGTTGACTGGGTTACCATCGTTTAGACCAATGCTCAGCGCGCCCGTCGGACCTGCGGCCAGAGTCAGCGAAGTCTGCGGCCCGCTCAGGCCGATGGCCGTGATGTCACCATTGGTCTGAATGAATGCGTTCACTCCCTGCAGCTTGGCCGGTGCACCCAGCTTGATGGGACCCTGGGTCACCAGCATTTGCGCCGGCAGCGTCAGCTCGGCGCCGCCTGTCTGAGTGAAGCCGGTGGCAGCCTTGACCGTGCTGCCTGCAGCAAAGGATGTCGTACCGGCCGTCGCGGTGTTGGCAATGCGTATCGCGCCGGTGTCGGCCGTGACGTTCTGGCCAAACGACACGCTGCCGCCGGAGATGTCAATGCCACCTGCCCCCGAAGCACGAACTGCACCGTTGTAGCTAGCGGACTTGGCCTCCAGCTGCTGTACGCGGTAGGCGCTGACATCGCCGTTGAGCACGATGGTGTCGACGGCGTGCAGCGTCAGCACGCCCAGGCCGGAGGCGTCGCCCGCGATCTGGATGTTCTTGCTGGCGTTGACGACAAGGTTATTGCCATTGCCGCCATCCAACTTGCTGCCCAGCACAACCGAGCCGGTATTGCTGCTCAGTTCGCGATCACCCTGCAGGGTCACAGAACCGGTATAGACCTGATCGCCTGCGGTGATGACCTTGCCGGAGCCCATGGCTGTGGTGCCCGTGACGGTCAGACCGCGCAGCAACGCGGAGGCGCCAACGTCACCCTGGATATCGGTATTGCCGGCAATGACCAGGCCTTGCTTGCCCGGTTCCGCGCCGTCCATACCAGCGTTGAACTGAACGCTGGTACCAGTCAGCGTGGTGTCCACACCGCTCAGAATGACATGCTGGCCATACTGTTGCAAACCCGTGGTGTGGATCGCCCCCCCGTTGATCAGCAGATCACCGTTGCCGCCGGTCTGCACCGATACGGCACGCACCGGGGCGTCCAGGACGATGTCTCGGGCGGCGTCGATTTTCAGATCGCCCAGGCTCGAACCCTGACCGACGGGACCGGCAAACGTCACTTCGCCCTGGTTCGCAACGACTGTCAGCCCATATGCGCCGTCCACCGAGTTGTTGAAGCGGATGTCACCCTCTTGGCTGACCACCGTCAGTCTGCCGCCCAGTGAGATCGAATCCTTGTACGACTGATCGCCCGTGGTGACTATGCGGCCTTCGCCCAGTGTGGATTTGCCGTTCACCGTCAGACCGGCCAGTGCGTCTTGCCCGCCAAACACACCCTTCAGTACGGCGTCGCCATTGATGCTCAGCTCGTGCGCGCCGTCGCCGCCGCCCAAGAGGCTGACGATGCTGCCCTTCAAGTTGGTGTTAGCACCCAGCACGGCCAGCTCGCCATAGGACTGCGTGCCCGTAGTGTCGACCAGAGCGCCATTGAGGGCCAGCGTGCCGCCGACATCGGTGGTGAGCGAAGCTGCGTACACCGCACCGCCCAGCGTGGTGGCGCCGTTGCTGGCGATGGAGATCTCGCCCAGGCGGCCGCCGGTGCCGTCCCCAACCGCGTCCGAAAAGGTGACACTGCCCGCGCCAGAGGCGAGCGACAGGCCATACCCGTCGCCCTGACTGCTGGCGACCTTGTCGCTGAACGTAATGTTGCCGTCTTGCGCGGCAAGTTTCACGTCGCCATCCAGCACGACCGCGCCTTTGTACAACTGGTTGCCCGTGGTCGTGACGCGGCCATCCAGGCTGGACGCGCCCTTGATCGTCAGGCTGGACAGCGCACCCTGCGCGCCAAACACTCCCTTCAGCACGGCATCACCATCGATGCTCAGCTCATGCGCGCCATCACCGCCACCCAAGAGGCTGACGGTACTGCCCTTCAATGTGGTGTTGGCGCCCAGTACGGCCAGCTCGCCATAGGACTGCGTGCCCGTTGTGTCGACCAGAGCACCATTGAGGGCCAGCGTGCCGCCGGCATCGGTGGAGAGCGAAGCGGCGTACACCGCACCGCCCAGCGTGGTGGCGCCGTTGCTGGCGATGGAGATCTCGCCCAGGCGGCCGCCGGTGCCGTCCCCAACCGCGTCCGAGAAAGTGACATTGCCCGCCCCGCTGGCGAGCGACAGTCCATGGCCTTGGCCCTGCCTGCTGACCACCTTGTCGCTGAACATAATGTTGCCGTCTTGCGCGGCAAACTTCATGTCGCCATCCAGCACAACCGTGCCTTTGTACTGTTGATTTCCACGCAAGACTGACCCGCTATTTCCATCTCAAACTGACCCACCCTTTGGCTTGAGCCGTAGGCTCAAGATGTGGATAAGGTTTTGCTTCTCTCCCTCTTGATGAGCGGTTGTTGGATTGCACAACTGTNTGTTGATTTCCACGCAAGACTGACCCGCTATTTCCATCTCAAACTGACCCACCCTTTGGCTTGAGCCGTAGGCTCAAGATGTGGATAAGGTTTTGCTTCTCTCCCTCTTGATGAGCGGTTGTTGGATTGCACAACTGTGCTTGAAGCGGTAGCTGTCGTTGCCTGTTTCCAGAATATGGCAGTGGTGGGTCAGACGGTCCAGAAGGGCCGTAGTCATCTTTGCATCGCCAAACACGCTGGCCCATTCGCTAAAGCTCAGGTTGGTGGTGATCACCACACTCGTGCGCTCGTAAAGCGTCGAGAGCAGATGGAACAGTAGCGATCCGCCAGATGAGCTGAAGGGCAGATAGCCCAGCTCATCGAGTATCACCAGATCCGTATGCACCAGCCTGTGGGCGAGCTGTCCGGCTTTGCCTTGGGACTTCTCTTGCTCCAAGGCGTTGACCAATTCCACGGTAGAGAAGAAGCGCACCCTTTGGCGGTGGTGCTCGATGGCCTGGATACCCAGCGCCGTAGCAATGTGGGTCTTGCCAGTACCGGGTCCGCCGACAAGCACCACATTGTTGGCCTTCTCGATGAATTCACAGCGATGAAGGCTGCGTACCAAGGCTTCATTGACCTCGCTGTGGGCAAAGTCAAATCCCGCCAGATCTCTGTAGATAGGGAACTTGGCAGCCTTGAGTTGATAGGCAATGGAGCGAACTTCTCGCTCTGCGCTCTCGGCCTTCAGCAGTTGAGCCAGCATGGGATGTGCCGCTTCAAAGGCTGGAGAGCCTTGCTCGGCAAGCTCAGTGATGGCCTGGGCCATGCCAAACATCTTGAGTTGCCTGAGCATGATGATGATCGCTGCAATGGCTGGGTCATGGCGCATGGTGCCTCCGCCTGAGTTGGTCGTAGCGCACAACGTTGGCTTGGGGCTCGACGAGCAAGGTCAAGGCTTGTGGTGAATAGATGGGTTCAGGCTCCGGTGTTCCGTCAAGCAGGCGATGCAAGACATTGATGATGTGGGTCTTGCGGGGAACGCCTGCTTCCAAGGCCAACTCCACTGCCGCCAGAACCGCCTGCTCATCGTGCTGCAACACCAAGGCTAGGACCTCCACCATCTCACGGTCGCCGCCAGGCTGCTTGAGCAGCAGAGCTTGCAGCCGTTTGAAAGCCTCTGGCAGCTCTGCAAACGGAGCACCGTTGCGCAATGCACCGGGCTTGCGCTGCAACACGGCCAGGTAGTGACGCCAGTCATAAACCGTACGACCAGAACCTTGGTGATTGCGCTCAATGATGCGCTGGTGTTCGCAGACGACCTGGCCTTCGGCCACGACAACTAAGCGGTCGGCGTAGACCTGCAAGCTCACGGGCCGGTTGGCGTAAGAGGCCGGTACGCTGTAACGGTTGCGCTCAAAGTGCACCAGGCAGGTGGGCGAGACCCGCTTAGCGTGTTCGACAAACCCATCAAATGGTCGAGGCATGGGCATTAATGCCGAGCGCTCTAGCGCCCAGACATCTGCGACTGAGCCAGGCAACTGGCCATGCGTAATCCCTTGCCATAGCGCCTGACATCGCTGCTCCAGCCAAACGTTGAGGGCACTGAGCGTAGGAAAGGCCGGTACAGATTGCCAGATGCGATGACGGGCATCTCGTACATTCTTCTCAACCTGTCCCTTCTCCCATCCCGAGGCGGGATTGCAAAACTGTGCCTCGAACAGGAAGTGGCTGGCCATCGCGCTGAAGCGGGCGTTGATCTCTCTGAGCTTGCCACGGCCGACACGATCGACGGCTGTGCGCATGTTGTCGTAGATGCCCCGCCTGGGGATACCTCCAAACACCGCAAATGCCCGGTTGTGGGCATCAAAAAGCATCTCATGGGTTTGAAGCGGATAGGCCCGTAGATAAAACGCACGGCTGTGACTGAGCTTGAAGTGAGCCACTTGCAGCTTGGTACGCACACCCGCAATGACAGCCCAATCCTCACTCCAGTCAAACTGAAAGGCTTCGCCAGCAGCAAAGATCAGTGGAACAAATACGCCTCGGCCCGCTGTTTGTTCAGCTGCATGGAGCTGAACCTTCCATGCTCTGGCAAAAGCGGCTACCCGACCATAGGATCCCGCATAACCCAGAGCCTGCAAGTCTTCGTACATCTGCTTGATCGTGCGCCGCTGCTTGCGAGAGCGATTCGCTTCAGTACGAAGCCAGCCCGAGAGTTTGCTGGCGAATGGGTCTAGCTTGGTGACGATGGTGCGCTGCGCAGGGCGAGGCTGCACAACATCGGAGCGCAAATACTTGCGGATGGTATTGCGAGAAAGCCCGGTTCTGCGGGCGATCTCTCGGATGGACAGGTGCTCACGCAGAGCCCAGCGTCTGATGACACTCAAAGTGGCCACGTCAATCACTCCTGGTCTCCTGCTGCACAAGAAAGCAGCAGGCTAGGGTTAATGCGTGGGTCAGGTTGAGATGGAAAAGCCAGGGGCTAGTGGGTCACTTGTGGGTGGAAATCAACATTTGTACAACTGGTTGCCCGTGGTCGTGACGCGGCCATCCAGGCTGGACGCTCCATTGATCGCCAGGCTGGCCAGCGCGTCCTGCCTGCCAAACACGCCCTTCAGCACGGCATCGCCGTCAATGGTCAGCTCGTGCGCGCCGTCGCCGCCGCTCAAGAGACTGACCGTGCTGCCCTTCAAGACAGTGTTGGCGCCCAGCACGGCCAGCTCACCATAGGACTGCGTGCCCGTGGTGTCGACCAGAGCGCCATTGAGGGCCAGCGTGCCGCCGGCATCGGTGGCAAGCGAAGCCGCGTACACCGCACCGCCCAGCGTGGTGGCACCGCTGCTGGCGATGGAGATCTCGCCCAGGCGGCCGGTAGTGGCGTTGCCCACGGCACCCACCAGGTTCACGTTGCCGCTGCCGGCAGCGATCGTCAAAGCGTTGGCCTGGCCGGTGGCGCTGGCAACGGTGCTGTTGAACGTAACGCCGCCATTGGCGGTGTGGATGTCCAGATCCTTGGACAGCGTGACCTGGCCTTGGTAGGTCTGTGCACCCACGGTCTGGATGCTGCCGCCATTCAGCGTGGACATGCCAGTGATGGCCAGCGAAGCCAGGCGGGCATGGCTGCCCGCACCCAGTGCACCGTTGACCACAGCGTCGCCGGTGATGGTCAGGCCCTGGGTTTCGTTGACCGAGTCTGCGCCCTGGGCCAGGGTGACAGTGCTGCCCTTCAAGACAGTGTTGGCGCCCAGCACGGCCAGCTCGCCATAGGACTGCGTGCCCGTGGTGTCGACCAGAGCGCCGTTGAGGGCCAGCGTGCCGCCGGCATCGGTGGCAAGCGAAGCCGCGTACACCGCACCGCCCAGTGTGGTGGCACCGCTGCTGTTGACCTGCACATCGCCCAGGCGGCCGGTGGTGGCGTTGCCCACGGCACCCACCAGGTTCACGTTGCCGCTGCCGGCAGCGATCGTCAAAGCGTTGGCCTGGCCGGTGGCGCTGGCAACGGTGCTGTTGAACGTAACGCCGCCATTGGCGGTGTGGATGTCCAGATCCTTGGACAGCGTGACCTGGCCTTGGTAGGTCTGTGCCCCCACAGTCTGGACGCTGCCGCCATTCAGCGTGGACATGCCAGTGATGGCCAGCGAAGCCAGGCGGGCATGGCTGCCCGCACCCAGTGCACCGTTGACCACAGCGTCGCCGGTGATGGTCAGGCCCTGGGTTTCGTTGACCGAGTCTGCCCCCTGGGCCAGGGTGACGGTACTGCCCTTCAAGACAGTGTTGGCGCCCAGCACGGCCAGTTCGCCATAGGACTGCGTGCCCGTGGTGTCGACCAGAGCGCCATTGAGGGCCAGCGTGCCGCCGGCATCGGTGGCAAGCGAAGCCGCGTACACCGCACCGCCCAGCGTGGTGGCGCCGTTGCTGGCGATGGAGATCTCGCCCAGGCGGCCGGTAGTGGCGTTGCCCACGGCGCCCACCAGGTTCACATTGCCGTTGCCGGCAGCGATCGTCAAAGCGTTGGCCTGGCCGGTGGCGCTGGCAACGGTGCTGTTGAACGTAACGCTGCCATTGGCGGTGTGGATGTCCAGATCCTTGGACAGCGTGACCTGGCCTTGGTAGGTCTGTGCCCCCACAGTCTGGACGCTGCCGCCATTCAGCGTGGACATGCCAGTGATGGCCAGCGAAGCCAGGCGGGCATGGCTGCCCGCACCCAGTGCACCGTTGACCACAGCGTCGCCGGTGATGGTCAGGCCCTGGGTTTCGTTGACCGAGTCTGCCCCCTGGGCCAGGGTGACGGTACTGCCCTTCAAGACAGTGTTGGCGCCCAGCACGGCCAGTTCGCCATAGGACTGCGTGCCCGTGGTGTCGACCAGAGCGCCATTGAGGGCCAGCGTGCCGCCGGCATCGGTGGCAAGCGAAGCCGCGTACACCGCACCGCCCAGCGTGGTGGCGCCGTTGCTGGCGATGGAGATCTCGCCCAGGCGGCCGGTAGTGGCGTTGCCCACGGCGCCCACCAGGTTCACATTGCCGTTGCCGGCAGCGATCGTCAAAGCGTTGGCCTGGCCGGTGGCGCTGGCAACGGTGCTGTTGAACGTAACGCCGCCATTGGCGGTGTGGATGTCCAGATCCTTGGACAGCGTGACCTGGCCTTGGTAGGTCTGTGCACCCACAGTCTGGACGCTGCCGCCATTCAGCGTGGACATGCCAGTGATGGCCAGCGAAGCCAGGCGGGCATGGCTGCCCGCACCCAGTGCACCGTTGACCACAGCGTCGCCGGTGATGGTCAGGCCCTGGGTTTCGTTGACCGAGTCTGCGCCCTGGGCCAGGGTGACAGTACTGCCCTTCAAGACAGTGTTGGCGCCCAGCACGGCCAGCTCGCCATAGGACTGCGTGCCCGTGGTGTCGACCAGAGCGCCGTTGAGGGCCAGCGTGCCGCCGGCATCGGTGGCAAGCGAAGCCGCGTACACCGCACCGCCCAGCGTGGTGGCGCCGTTGCTGGCGATGGAGATCTCGCCCAGGCGGCCGGTAGTGGCGTTGCCCACGGCGCCCACCAGGTTCACATTGCCGTTGCCGGCAGCGATCGTCAAAGCGTTGGCCTGGCCGGTGGCGCTGGCAACGGTGCTGTTGAACGTAACGCCGCCATTGGCGGTGTGGATGTCCAGATCCTTGGACAGCGTGACCTGGCCTTGGTAGGTCTGTGCACCCACAGTCTGGACGCTGCCGCCATTCAGCGTGGACATGCCAGTGATGGCCAGCGAAGCCAGGCGGGCATGGCTGCCCGCACCCAGTGCACCGTTGACCACAGCGTCGCCGGTGATGGTCAGGCCCTGGGTTTCGTTGACCGAGTCTGCGCCCTGGGCCAGGGTGACAGTGCTGCCCTTCAAGACAGTGTTGGCGCCCAGCACGGCCAGCTCGCCATAGGACTGCGTGCCCGTGGTGTCGACCAGAGCGCCGTTGAGGGCCAGCGTGCCGCCGGCATCGGTGGCAAGCGAAGCCGCGTACACCGCACCGCCCAGTGTGGTGGCACCGCTGCTGTTGACCTGCACATCGCCCAGGCGGCCGGTGGTGGCGTTGCCCACGGCACCCACCAGGTTCACGTTGCCGCTGCCGGCAGCGATCGTCAAAGCGTTGGCCTGGCCGGTGGCGCTGGCAACGGTGCTGTTGAACGTAACGCTGCCATTGGCGGTGTGGATGTCCAGATCCTTGGACAGCGTGACCTGGCCTTGGTAGGTCTGTGCACCCACAGTCTGGACGCTGCCGCCATTCAGCGTGGACATGCCAGTGATGGCCAGCGAAGCCAGGCGGGCATGGCTGCCCGCACCCAGTGCACCGTTGACCACAGCGTCGCCGGTGATGGTCAGGCCCTGGGTTTCGTTGACCGAGTCTGCGCCCTGGGCCAGGGTGACGGTACTGCCCTTCAAGACAGTGTTGGCGCCCAGCACGGCCAGTTCGCCATAGGACTGCGTGCCCGTGGTGTCGACCAGAGCGCCATTGAGGGCCAGCGTGCCGCCGGCATCGGTGGTCAGCGAAGCGGCGTACACCGCACCGCCCAGCGTGGTGGCGCCGTTGCTGGCGATGGAGATCTCGCCCAGGCGGCCGGTAGTGGCGTTGCCCACGGCGCCCACCAGGTTCACATTGCCGTTGCCGGCAGCGATCGTCAAAGCGTTGGCCTGGCCGGTGGCGCTGGCAACGGTGCTGTTGAACGTAACGCTGCCATTGGCGGTGTGGATGTCCAGATCCTTGGACAGCGTGACCTGGCCTTGGTAGGTCTGTGCACCCACAGTCTGGACGCTGCCGCCATTCAGCGTGGACATGCCAGTGATGGCCAGCGAAGCCAGGCGGGCATGGCTGCCCGCACCCAGTGCACCGTTGACCACAGCGTCGCCGGTGATGGTCAGGCCCTGGGTTTCGTTGACCGAGTCTGCGCCCTGGGCCAGGGTGACGGTACTGCCCTTCAAGACAGTGTTGGCGCCCAGCACGGCCAGTTCGCCATAGGACTGCGTGCCCGTGGTGTCGACCAGAGCGCCATTGAGGGCCAGCGTGCCGCCGGCATCGGCGGTCAGCGAAGCGGCGTACACCGCACCGCCCAGCGTGGTGGCGCCGTTGCTGGCGATGGAGATCTCGCCCAGGCGGCCGGTAGTGGCGTTGCCCACGGCGCCCACCAGGTTCACATTGCCGTTGCCGGCAGCGATCGTCAAAGCGTTGGCCTGGCCGGTGGCGCTGGCAACGGTGCTGTTGAACGTAACGCCGCCATTGGCGGTGTGGATGTCCAGATCCTTGGACAGCGTGACCTGGCCTTGGTAGGTCTGTGCACCCACAGTCTGGACGCTGCCGCCATTCAGCGTGGACATGCCAGTGATGGCCAGCGAAGCCAGGCGGGCATGGCTGCCCGCACCCAGTGCACCGTTGACCACGGCGTCGCCGGTGATGGTCAGGCCCTGGGTTTCGTTGACCGAGTCAGCGCCCTGGGCCGGGGTGACAGTGCTGCCCTTCAAGACAGTGTTGGCGCCCAGCACGGCCAGCTCGCCATAGGACTGCGTGCCCGTGGTGTCGACCAGAGCGCCGTTGAGGGCCAGCGTGCCGCCGGCATCGGTGGCAAGCGAAGCCGCGTACACCGCACCGCCCAGCGTGGTGGCGCCGTTGCTGGCGATGGAGATCTCGCCCAGGCGGCCGGTAGTGGCGTTGCCCACGGCGCCCACCAGGTTCACATTGCCGTTGCCGGCAGCGATCGTCAAAGCGTTGGCCTGGCCGGTGGCGCTGGCAACGGTGCTGTTGAACGTAACGCCGCCATTGGCGGTGTGGATGTCCAGATCCTTGGACAGCGTGACCTGGCCTTGGTAGGTCTGTGCACCCACAGTCTGGACGCTGCCGCCATTCAGCGTGGACATGCCAGTGATGGCCAGCGAAGCCAGGCGGGCATGGCTGCCCGCACCCAGTGCACCGTTGACCACAGCGTCGCCGGTGATGGTCAGGCCCTGGGTTTCGTTGACCGAGTCTGCGCCCTGGGCCAGGGTGACAGTGCTGCCCTTCAAGACAGTGTTGGCGCCCAGCACGGCCAGCTCGCCATAGGACTGCGTGCCCGTGGTGTCGACCAGAGCGCCGTTGAGGGCCAGCGTGCCGCCGGCATCGGTGGCAAGCGAAGCCGCGTACACCGCACCGCCCAGCGTGGTGGCGCCGTTGCTGGCGATGGAGATCTCGCCCAGGCGGCCGGTAGTGGCGTTGCCCACGGCGCCCACCAGGTTCACATTGCCGTTGCCGGCAGCGATCGTCAAAGCGTTGGCCTGGCCGGTGGCGCTGGCAACGGTGCTGTTGAACGTAACGCCGCCATTGGCGGTGTGGATGTCCAGATCCTTGGACAGCGTGACCTGGCCTTGGTAGGTCTGTGCACCCACAGTCTGGACGCTGCCGCCATTCAGCGTGGACATGCCAGTGATGGCCAGCGAAGCCAGGCGGGCATGGCTGCCCGCACCCAGTGCACCGTTGACCACAGCGTCGCCGGTGATGGTCAGGCCCTGGGTTTCGTTGACCGAGTCTGCGCCCTGGGCCAGGGTGACAGTGCTGCCCTTCAAGACAGTGTTGGCGCCCAGCACGGCCAGCTCGCCATAGGACTGCGTGCCCGTGGTGTCGACCAGAGCGCCGTTGAGGGCCAGCGTGCCGCCGGCATCGGTGGCAAGCGAAGCCGCGTACACCGCACCGCCCAGTGTGGTGGCACCGCTGCTGTTGACCTGCACATCGCCCAGGCGGCCGGTGGTGGCGTTGCCCACGGCACCCACCAGGTTCACGTTGCCGCTGCCGGCAGCGATCGTCAAAGCGTTGGCCTGGCCGGTGGCGCTGGCAACGGTGCTGTTGAACGTAACGCCGCCATTGGCGGTGTGGATGTCCAGATCCTTGGACAGCGTGACCTGGCCTTGGTAGGTCTGTGCCCCCACGGTCTGGATGCTGCCGCCACTCAGCGTGGACATGCCAGTGATGGCCAGTGAAGCCAGGCGGGCATGGCTGCCCGCACCCAGTGCACCGTTGACCACAGCGTCGCCGGTGATGGTCAGGCCCTGGGTTTCGTTGACCGAGTCTGCGCCCTGGGCCAGGGTGACAGTGCTGCCCTTCAAGACAGTGTTGGCGCCCAGCACGGCCAGCTCGCCATAGGACTGCGTGCCCGTGGTGTCGACCAGAGCGCCGTTGAGGGCCAGCGTGCCGGGGGCGTCGGTCTGCACCGATGCGGCGTAAACCGCGTCCTTGAAGACGGTGGCTCCGGCGGTGTTGATCGTCACGCTGCCCAAGCGTTGGCCAGACCGGCCTACAGCATTCAAGCTCACATCACCGCCCGCTGTCGAAGTGATGAGCAGATTGCGTGCACCATCCAGCGCACCGTCGAACGTGACGTTACCGGTAGTGGTGGACAGCGATTGGTTGCTACTCAGCAGGACATCACCCTTGTAATGCTGATTGCCGGTCGTGGCGATGCTGCTCGCATTCAGCGTGGAGGGGCCGTTCAGGGTCAGGCTGGTCAGCTGGGTGTTTGCGCCGACGGCACCTGCCAGTGAGGCCGTGCCATCGATCTCCAGCTTGTGGGCACCGTCTGCTCCGTTGTGCAGGCTAACGCTGGTTCCGGCCAGTGTCGTGTCGTCACCCAGCAGCACTCGGCCGCCGTATGTCTGCGTGCCCGTGGTGACGACGCTGCCGCCATTGAGGATGGTGAGGCCATTGCCCGACTGGTTCAGCTCGGCCACGTTGATAGTGCCGTCATACGTCGTGGTGCCCGTCGTGGTGACGGTCAACGCATGGGTGCCGGACACATTGTCCTTGAAGCTCACCGCACCGGAGCCGGTGGCAACGCTGACAGCGTTGCCCAAAATGGCGGCGCCATCGATGCCGAAGGCACCGTTGCTTGCAATGTATTGACCACGCAGCGTTGTGTCGCCGTTGTACTGCTGCGCGCCCGTCGTAGTGACGCTTTGCAAGCCAATGTTGGCGCCGTGGATGGTCAAGCTGGCCAGATTCGTGGCATTGCCGCCCAGAGAGACATCGCCGTCAGTGGCGGTGATCACCGCCTGTTGGGCTCCGCCATTCAGTACGCCCGTGATGCTGACATCAGCATTGGCTCCGCTGGCAGTCAGGGTCCGCTTTCCGCCGGCCAATGTGGCGCTGCCATGGATATCGATTGCCGCACCGCTCAGGTCGCCGTTCAGCGTGACATTGCCGTTGTAGGTTTGCTCTCCAGCGGTGCTGGCTGCTGCCACCCCGATCTGCGCGCCGCTTACCGTCAGCTTGTTAACCTCGGTCTTGGCAATGGCGTGGTTGATACTGACATTGCCCGCAGTGGAAGCCAGCGTGAGATTGCCATTGACACCGCTGTTGCCGGCGGACAGACCAACGGCACTGATCAAATTCCCCGTGGAGGTGATGCCGACGTTGCCATCAACCGTGGCCACGCGGCCCAGCGTCAGCGGGCCGCTGGCGTCCACATAGATATCGCCGGCGCCGAGAACGTTGGCCTTGAGGTTGCGGGCCGTCGTAGTGAAGTGAGCGCCTTGGGCGCCAATGCCGGTCTTGCTGGTCAGATCCAGGCTGTTGGCCGTGAGCTTGGTGCTCGCGCCCAGCAGCGAACCCTCGGCGGCCGCCAGGATGATGGTGCCGCTAGCATCGCCGGCATTGATGGAGCCGAATGCCACGTTGCCGTGCTGCGAACTCAGGTCGATGGTACGACTGTTGCCGCTGGCCACAGCCGACGCGTTCAGCGTGTCGGTAGCGGTGGCCTTGATGTTGCCGTTGGCCGTGTTCAGCGACGCGGTGAGCACGCCGGTGTTGTTCAGTGTCAGATTGGCAGGTGTCGTGCTGCCGATCAGACTGACGTTGGCGTTGGCGACATCCGTCGTCAACACGGTGCTGCCGCCCGCAGCACCGCTCGTGAAATTCAGCCTATCGCCCTTGATGGTGATGTTGCGCGGTGTCGTGCCCGCAGCAACCACATCGCCGGCTCCCACCAGGGTGACCGTGTCATTGGCCTGAACGCCGGCGCTGGCGACGGTCAGCGTGCCGCCCGAGGACAACAGCAGGTTGTCAGCGGTGCTGGACAGGCCCGAGCGGGCATCCAGATCACTGGACGAGCGGATGTAGACTGAGCTGTTATCGCCCGTCTGGGTGATGTTGCCGGTGATCGTCAGGGCGCGAGTGCCCACGTTGTTCAGCACGATGACCGCAGCATCGGCGCCTGTAGACAGGTCGCCCAGCGATGCAAGGTCGGTGCGCAAGGCCGTGCCGCCCAGGCCATCGCCCAGACTGCTGGCAGAGCCTATGCTGCCGCCGGCCGTGGCCGTCAAGCGGTTGCCGGAAATTTTACTAGCGCTCCCCGTTGCCAGGATGGAGCCAGCTGCCTTGAGTGTGACGTCGCCCAGTTGCTTGGCGTCGATCGTATTGATCAACAACTCACCATTGGACGCGGCAATCGAGATATCGTTCGCCGCAGAGTTGGTCCCGGTAATAACGCTGTTGACCAGGGTGTTTCCGGCCGTGGTAATACCGATGGCGCCGTTCTGCGTAAAGACCGAATTCAGCGTCGTGCCGGCCGTGCGATTGTCATCCAGGTAGATCGAGCCGTTGCCGGTAACTTCTGCCGTGAGGTTGGCAGCAGTCGTCTGCATGTTGTCGGCCGAGCCCGAGGCGCCACCGATGCCTGCAGCGGCTTTGAGCGTGACCGAGTTGCCGATGATGCGCGTGGATGCCTCGCGGTCATCAACAATGGTACTACCGGCCTTGCTGTAGTCGATATTGACGCTGCCGATACCCGCGTTGATATTGCCGGCCACCAATTGGCTGTTCGTGCCATTGCCGACGATCTTGATCGTACCGTTGCTGGCGAGGGCGTTGGCAATCTGCAGATTGCCCGCAGCCGCGATATCGATGACATTGCCCGACAGGTACGAGTAGACGGAGTTGTTGTCCGCCGCCAAGTACATGGCGCCGTTGGTGGTGGCCTCCACGCGCTGGCCGGTGGCGTTGATGCGGGCAGTATTGGAGCCGATACCACTGCCGGCGTTCAGCGAAACGCCGTACGCCTTGATGGAGGCTCCGGCCGCATCAGCCAGAATGGAGCCATTCTCGGCATTCAGTGTGATCTGGCCCTGAGTCGTGCCCGCCTGTACGTTCTTGACGGTGATATTGCCCACAGTGGTCTTGACCGAGATGCTGTTGCTGGCCACGTCAGTGCCCGAGCTCATGCTGGTCAGCACAAGGCTACCACTGCCCGTGACGCGGGTCTCACCATTGGCGACGGACGTCGTCAGGCCGCCTAACAAGCTGCTGGTGCTTTCCAGGTAGAGCGAGCCATTGCCGGTGACGGTGGCCGACACCGGGCTGTTCGGTGCGGCAATCTTGATGGCTGCATCGTTGGTGCCAATGCCATTCTGTGCCCGCAGGGTGATGCCACCATAGCCCGATCCCGAGAGCGTACCGCCGCCGTACAGGATGCTGCCGGTCTGGGCGTTCAGGTTCAGCGTGTTGTTAGTGCCATTGGTGCCATATTGGACGGCCCCCACCAGGATGTCGCCGGTGGTCGTGGTGACCGACAGGTCACCGCCCGCACTCAGGTTGCCCAGATTGATCGAGCCAGTCTGCTTGAGCCAGATGCCACCAGTGGCGGTCGCAGAGATATTCTTGACCTGCGTGTTCAGCGCTCGGCTGGCAGAGCCGATGGCGTTGGGCGTGCTACCCAATGCCGTAGACAGCGTCAGGTCACCCGCCGTGATCTTCGAGCTGTCGGTCATGCCCTGGATGGAGCCGCCGGTGGTGTAGTACGGATTGGTCGACAGGTTGACCGAACCGTTCTGAGTGACGTCGATGTCGTGCACGTTGATCGCGCCGACCGCCTGGTAAGTGAAGTTCAGGCCGGTCGTGTCGCGCACGATGGTCAGCGCGGTGGCATTGCTGCTGTCGGCGCCGCTGAACGTCAGGTTCTTGGCGTCGATGGTCAGGAAGCCGGCGCTGCCCAGGTTCGAGCCCTGCGCGTTATTGCGGATGATGGTCAGGTCGGACAGATCGGCCAGGTTGTCGACATAGATGCTGCCGGGCGTGGCCATCGCCAGCTTCTCGGTGTTCAGGTGCAGACGAGCGGCGTTCGACGCGCCAATCATGCTGGACGTGCCATAGTTGGCCGTCAGGCTGACGCTCTTGCCGGTGATCAGGTTGCTGTTGTTGATACCGACGATGCTGCCGCGCGACGTCGACAGCGCGACGTCGCCGCCAGTCGACGTAATGGTGCCCACAGTCAAGTTACGGCCGCTGCTGCTGGTGTCGGCGGACAGCGTGATGTTGCCGTCGGCAGTGACCGAGGCTGCTTGCAGGCCATAAGTCTCGGTCAACGCAATGCTGCCGTCGGCTCGATCCGTCTTGTGAGCGCTCAGCGTGACGACAGTCGTGCCGCCTGAGACGTTGGTGGTCCGGATGGCGCTCTTGTTGCCTATCGAGCCGTTGGCCGTCAGATTGACGGTGGTGGCATTGCTGATCGTTCCACTAAGGATGGAGCCGCCGGTATTGTTGACGGTGAACGCGTTGCCGTTGGTATTGACGCTACCAAGTTCGATGTCACCCACGGTGTTGCTGACGGAGCTTGCGCCCGTGGACGTCAGGCTCGGCAGGCTGGTGTTGCCTTCCACCGTGATAAATGCGCCGCCATTGGCGGCGTTCCCAGTCAGCGTGCTGACGCGGGTGTCGATGGCGTTGCCAGTGCCCGCGGCACCAATCGCATTGTTGGCGTACAGCGTCAGCGATGCGGCGTCAATCTTGGTATTGCTGTTGCCATCGCCCAGCAGGGAGCCGCCGCGCGAGGTCAGCGAGACGTTGTCATAGCCGACGTTGATGGTGCCGACGGTGATGCTTCGGTCGCTGCTGACGGACAGGTTCAGGCCGCCCGCGTCGGTGATATTGCCCAGCACCAGACCAGCAGCACTGGCGCTGCCTCCGTCGGTAGCCGTGAAGTTGCTGCTTGTGCCCTCGCGCGTCGGCGAGCTGATGCTGTAGCTGCGTGCGGCGTTGCCCGTCGAGTACAGCGTCAGCGCATCGATGTGCCTGTCGGAATCGATATAGACATCGCCGGAGTTCTGGAGGTTGACGATAGGCGCGGACAGATTGATCTCGCGCCCAACGGCGCCAATAGCGCCCGAACCCCAGGTCGTGAACGACGCCTGTCCGGTGGTGATACGCTGGCTGTCATCGACGCTACCCAGGATGCTGCCGCTGTAAGAGGTCAGGCGAACGGTACCGGCGGAGGTCGTGTCGATGATGCCTATGTCCTGGCCGACGCTGCTGGACAGTGCCAGGTTCAGGCCGGTGTTGTCGCGGACCTCGTTGACTTTCAGACGGCCGTTGTGAACCACATCGAACGTCAATGCATTCGATGTGATGTCGTAGGTGGACGGTGCGACGCCGGTCGCGTACAGCGACAGGCTGGCCAGGTCGCGGTCATTGTCCACGAACATGTGGCTGCCGCCGGTCAGGTTGAGTTCGGTGGTCGTGGTGTGGATTTTGTCGGACACATCCGCACCGATCTGGCCGGTGGCGGACAACGAGACCGAGTCGCCCGTCACATGCGACGTCGGCGACAGATTCAGCAGCTTACTGCCCGCGCCGGTGGCCGCCAGGCTGACGCTATGGGCCGGGCCTGTGTCGATATTGCCGATGTTGACCGTACGGTCACCGGAGAACGAGAAGTTCAGACCGGTGGTGTCGCGCACGTCGAACAGGTTGTAGGCGCCCGTATCCGTGACGTCGAACGTCAGGCCCTGGGCCGCGACCTGCACCACGTTGTCCAGCGCCTGGTTCGCATGATTGGCCGTGACGTTCAAGCTGAACAGGTTCGATGCGTTGTTCAGGTACAGGTCCTTGCCCGTCCGCGTGGTCAGATTCCGCGTATCGGCTTGCACCGCGTTGCCTGCCGCGCCGATGGACTGCGCGGCCATCAGCGTCAACGAGGGGGTCACAAAGCTGCCCCCCGCACCTTGCAAGAGGGAACCGTTGGTGACTTCCACCCGCGCAGAGTAGGTGGCGCTGTTATTTCGCAGCGTCAAGTCCTTGTTATTCGAAACCCACAGGCTGCTGCGAATGTTCGATGACAGCGTGTTTGCACTGGTATACAGCGGCTGATTGCTGCCATAAGTGCCCGTCACCGTGGAAGCGTTTAGCGTCAAATCGCCCGTGGTGATATTGGGGCTGCTCGCGCTGAAGCTATTGCCGTAGATGTTGTCGCTGCTGGCCAGCGTGACCGAGCCGCCGGTACCCGTGCTGACGTTGTTGACGGTCAGCGTGCGGTCCGACGCAATGGACAGCGCCAGATTGCCGAGGGTAGAAACGTTGTTGAGCGTCAGGCCGTTGACGCCGTTCGAATCGGTCAGCGAGAACGTCAGGCCGTTGGCCGCGATGCTGTACGAGTTGGTGCTCGCGCCGGTACTGTTGTTGTGGTTCGCCGTCAGTGATAGCGATGCAAGCTGCTTGTTGTTACTGACAGAAACATTGCCCGCCGAGGCAATCGACAGGTTGTTGGTGCTGGTGTTCGCCGTCACGCGGCCATTCATGCCCAACGCATTCAGGCTGACGTTATTGCCGGTAATCAGGCCGCTGCCGCCAATGGTCGGTGCCAGATCGAAGTTGGCATAGCGCGAAGTCAACGTGACCGACCCGGTCGTACCGGTATTGATCGTACCTGCCGTGATCGCGGAGTCGGCATTGACGGCCAGCGAAGCGCCTACCATGTTGGCGGCGATAGTCAGGTTCGTGCCACCGGAGATAGTCAACGACTGGCTGCCCAGTCCGCCGAAGGAATAGGCGTTGGTGTCGAAGTTGACGCTGTCGTTCGCGTTGCGGCGCGTCAGGGTCAGATCAGCGCTACTCAGCGCCAGGCCGCCATTGTTCAGGTAGATGTCGCCGTTGTTGGCGATCTTCAGGTTGCTCGTCGACGTGCGCAGGGCACGGGAGCTGCTGCCGATGGCGCCGGTATTGGCATCGCGCGCAAAGTAACTGTCGCTACCGGTGGCCGACAGCGTGACCGTGCCGGCCGTAATGCGACCGCTGCCGGAATCGCTGGTAATGCTGGAATTGACGCCGCCGTTGGCCGTGGTCAGGCTGACCGAGCTGGAGGCGGTAATGGCGCCCACCTGAATGTTCTTTTGACCGGTAAAGCCAAAGTCCGTCAGTCCGCCAGTGATCTGCTCCAGGTACTGCGTGTTGCCGTTGTCGCTGATGCGAATGATCTGGCCGGGCCCGCCACTGATGTCGAAGCTGGCTGCGCTGCCGGCGGCCTTCAGGCTGTTGATGGCCAGGCTGCTCAGCACAGTGTCGCTGCCGACATAGATGTTGTTACCTGCGGTCAGGCTGAGCGCCGAGGTGCCGGTCAGAGCCAGCTTGCCGCCGGTGACCGACGAGCCTATGGAGCCGCCCGAGCCCGCCGTCAGCGCCACCGTCGCGGCACGGATGGCGCCGGGGCTGGCCAGATCATCGTTGGCGATATTGCCGGCCGAAACCAGACTGACCTTGCCGCCTGCGCCCGTGTCGATATTACCGACCAGCAGGTTCTTGCTGTTGGCGGTGAAGCCAAAGTCCAGGTGGGTCGAGCTGGCGATATCCTTCAGGTGGATGCCGCTGGCGTCATCCGTCAACGTGAAGGCCGAAAGATTGGGCGCCGTGATCGCATAGGTACCGTAGGACGAACCGTTGCGCGTGATCGCCAGCTTTTCCAGGCCCGCCAGATTGTCGACAACGATATTGCTGCCGCTGGTCAGGCTGACATTGGGGGCTTGCAGCGTGAGCGCCGCGCCGGCTGCGCCCAACGCTCCGCTCGCCGACAAGACAATGCTGCTGGCCTGGATCTTGGTGGCGGCATCGCCGTCGTCAAGAATCGAGCCCGAGCTATTGACCAAGCTGGCCGGCCCTGCAGCCTGCACGCTGCCCACCGTGGTGGAGCCGCTTGACTGGGTGTAGCCGATCTGGCCACCCGCCGTCAGCGAGGCCAGCTTAATGTTGCCGGAGGTGCCGTTCAGGTAGATATCGCCACCCGCGTTGGCCACGACATTGACGAGATTGGAGCCGCTCACACCCACATAGCGCAGGCTGCCTCCGTACAGGCCGCCGATGGCGCCCGTGGCCGTCAGCGCTATATCTCCGCCACCGGCGTACACGCTGCCTGAACCGTTGCTCAGGATGGAACCGCTGGCTGCGTTCAGCGTGACATCGCCACTCCAGCTGTAAATCCCGCTGGCCACCATCAGGTCGCCCTGGCGTGCGTCGATCTGCACGGCATCGCTGGCCGAGATGCTGCTCAGCCAAATGACACCGGTAGTGTTGCCGGAGCCGCTAGGGTTGGGCAGCTGCACATAGAAACCGCCATTGCCAGCCGAACCACCCAGATAGCCGGTCAGTATGTCCAGGTGGCCCGCGCCACTGGCGCCTACCGCCTTGCCGGCATAAAGATACACAGAATTGGCCAGCAGCCGGGTCTGCTTGTTGCCGTCATCACGGATGTTGCCCGCGGCGTTCAGTGTGATGCTGCCGCTGTAGCCGACATCGATGCTGCCGACCGTGATGTCGCGGTCGCCGGTAAAGTTAAAGTTCGCCGAATTGCTGTCACGCACCTCGTGGAGGGTGTGGCCGCCGGCATCATCGGTGATGTTGAGCAGCAGCGACGGTGCACGCACGTCAAGCACATAGCGGTCGTCGAGCCCCTTGTGGCGCGCGTTCACCGTCAGCGAAGAAAGATCAGCGATGTCCGTGAGGTAGAGGTTGCCGCGCGTGGTCAGCGACAGGTTGGGTGCATTGACTTCGACGCGGTCAGTGCTGGTGCCGATGAAATCGTTGGCAGTCAGGGAGACGCTGTTGGCGGTGACACGCGTATCGGCAATGCCGTCGTCCAGGATGCTGCTCGTTGTCGACTGCAACGTGACGGAACTGTTTGTACGGATATTGCCCAGCTTCAGATTCTGATCGCCGGTAAAGGAGAACTGGCTCAGCAGCGAGCTATAGACTTGCTTGAGCTCGTAGGCATTGCCCAGGTCGTCGTTGATATCGAAGTTCAGGAACGGCGCAGCCACCTGCAGCGTGTTGCGCCGGGCGGGGTCGGCATGCCAATTGCTGATCGTCAGGTTGGTCAGCGTCTTGCCGGGGTTATCAACATAGATGTCGCCGCCGCTGGCCAGCGTCAGATTGGCCGTATTGGTCTTGAGGTGCTCGCTGCCCGTGCCAAGATGCTGTTGGGCCCGCAGGTCAATGCTGCTGCCCGTCAGTTCGCTGTTGGCATTGGCGCGCAATATGCTGCCGCCCTGGGCATTGAGCGTGAGTGTGCCGCTGCCCGCATCCAGCTTGTTTGCGATCAGATTCCCCAGACCGGCAATGTTGATACCGTTGACGGCCTTCAGATCGCCCAGCAGCACCGAACCCTGGGCCTGGTTGATGTAGATGCTGCCGCCCGTAGCGCGCAGCTCACTGGCAGCCGTGCGCAGAGAGTTGCCCGCAGCACCCACCGTGTAGGAGCTATTGATCGCCGGAGCCAGCAGCGTGACGATGTTGCCGGAGACCAGAGATGCCGAGTTGCCGGTAATGCTGCCGGCGCGCGCGGTCAACGTGACGTTGCCCGAGCCCGCATTGACCTGGCCCGCGAAGATGCTGTTGCCGGTAAGGTTGATGGCACCGTTGCCGGAGCCGACATTGTTGGCCCATAGGCCGCCTGCGCCGGTGATCGTGATCGGGCCATTGCTGGCCTGTGCCTGCGTGATGCTCAGGTTGGCGTTGCTGCTGTCCAGATAGACACCGCCCACGCCCGCGTTGGCGGACAGGGTGCTGGCGTTGGTCTTCAGGGCGCGGACAGCGCCACCGATGCTGCCGTTCTGCGCCGACAGCGTCAGCGACGGCGTGGAGACGATGGTGGCGTCGCTACCATCGTCAACAATGCTGCCGGAGAGCGAGATCAGGGAGGCGGATGCGCCCGCTTTGATAGCGCCCAGCGTCAGATCGCCGGTGGTCTGCGCAAGCAGATTGCCGGTGGTCTCGATGGAACGCAGAGCAAGGCTACCCATGTTGCTCACGTAAACACCACCGCTGCCGCTGGTTGCGGTCAGGACGGTGGTTTGCGTATTCAGCGCCTGGGCCGAAGAGCCAATGGCACCGTTGTAGCCGTTGCTACCCGCAGCGCTCAAAGTGATCTGGCTGGCATTCAGCAACCCGCTAGGGCCACCAAGGATGTTGCCAGCTGTAGAGGTCAGCACCAAGGTGCCACTGCCCAAACCGATGCCGCCCACATTGATCGTGCGGTCACCAGTGAACGAGAAATTCAAGCCGTTTTGATTGACCGTGCTCAGCTGGTAGCTGCCGTTATCGGTCAGGAAAAAATCCATGCCGCCAGCCGACGTGAGCTGATAGCTGTTGTTCACGCCCGACTGCGCATGGCGGCTGGTAATGTCAAGCGAAGTCAGCGTCTGGCGGTTGGCTACGGCCAGATTGCCGCCGGTGGCCAGAGACAGCTGAGCCGTTTCGGTACTGACCGCCGCTGCCAGATCACCGATGTTGCCGCCGCTGGCATCCAGCTTGACGGTGTTGCCCGCCACAACCTGATTGGCGCCACCGGTGTTGTGGATGGATCCCGCGCTGGTGCGCACCAGCGCCGCGCCGCTGCCGGCGTCAATGAGGTTGGCCAGGTTGATATCACCAGTGGCATTCAACGTGATCGCGCCGCCACGGCTCGTCAGCTTGCCGATGTTGTCCAGCGTGCTGCCCACGCCCAGCGCTTCCAGCGTGATGGCACCGCCCTGGGTGCTGATCTCGGTGTTCGAGTTTTCGAAACGGATGCCACCCGTCTGGGTCGACCGCATCGTGAAACTGTGGCCAGCAGTGGTCTTCAGATTGATGGCCGCCATGTCTGCGACCGTGATCTGACCCGTGGCTTCCAGCTTGATGTTGGTGGTGCCGGCCAGGCTTTCCAGCAAGCCGCGCGACACGGTGTTGTTGGCCGCGTTGGCATCGCCGCTGTTGATGGTTCCGTCGCCGCCGTTACCGTCCTGCGAGCCACCGCTGCCCGAGTCGACGATGCGCAGATCGGTGGGGTCGATCAGCAGCAGACCGGTCTTGCCCTTGGGCGCCCGCAGATCGGCCGAACCGGTCAGGCCGATGTTCTTGTTGCTGGAGACTTCGGCGAAGCCACCGTCGCCGCCTTCGGCACCGCCACGGGCCGACAGGCTGCCGGCGAACGCGGTGGCATCATTGGACCACATCGTGACGTTGCCGCCCTTGCCGTTGACCAGCGCATCTGCCTTGAGCGTGGCACCTGCCGCCACCTTGACGGTGGACGACTTGCCGCTGAACGCAGCCGAGCCATCGTCGGGCGCAACGCCCAGGCTGCCGAGTGCGATTTCGCCGCCGCCGGAAGTGCCGGACACATCGATGACGGCGCCGCGCGCCACATCCACATGCTCGCCGGTGACCACCAACTTGCCGCCGCGCTCGCCAGCGCCGGTACCAGTAGCGTCCACCGTGCCGGCCACCGTGACGGTGCCGGCATCACCGCCGGACAACACGATCTTGCCGTTCTGCATGCCCACCGTCTTGGCGCTGATGATGCCGTCGGTGTTGACGATGTTGTCAACCACGCCCTTGACGGCTCGTGCCGTCATCAGGACCGTGCCACCATCGGCGCGAATCACGCCATGATTGGCGACCAGAGCCGAGACCGGCTTGCCGTCGGCGTCCTTGGGCAAGGCGCTGACGGTCGAGGTGGCGTCGAAGCTCAGCAGGCCGTCGCCATGGAAGTCCACCGCAAAGGTCTTGGCGCCGGCCAGCGCCACGCCGCCCAGCTTGGCTTCAATCACGCCCGAATTACGGACTGCGGGTGCTACCAGCACGGCCAGGCCGCTGTCCTTGATGCTGATCGCGCCTTCGTTGACGATCATGGCATTCGCCTTGGACGAAGCCTCGCTGAACTGGTACTTGCCCGCCAGGAAATCCTTGTCGCTGATGTTTGCAGTGGAGGCAAGCAGTCCACCCACATCGATGCGTGCATCCTTGCCAAATATCACCCCGTTCGGGTTCACCAGCATGACTGTGCCGTTGGCATTGAGTCGGCCGAAGATAGCCGATGGATCATTGCCGACCACGCGGTTCAGTGTGACGCTGTTGCTGCCGGGCTGACGGAAGTTGACCGTCTCGTTGACCCCGATGCTGAAATCTCTCCAGTTGATGATCGCTTTATTGGTCGACTGGTTGATGTCCAGCGTGCCGTTACCCCGATCGATGAGGTTGGCCGATCCCGCCACCACATTGCCGCCGCTGGGATTGGCGTGCACCCCGCCTGAGGCCAGCGAGCCGATCACCATGGCCAGCGTGCTGAGCGCAGGCAGATTATTGGGTTGCTTGCGGCGCAGACGGTTGGCGAGCTTGAGGAGGCGGCGGGAATTGCGATTCATGGTTGATCTCTTCTATGTCGCGGCTTAGTACTGTGCCGAGAGGCTGAAGAACACGCGCGGATTTTTGTTGCCTTGGGTCAGGACATTCGCGCTCATGGGTTTTGCAACTTCGAGAGTTGCATAGAGGTTCTTGCTCAGGTTGGCACGCAATCCCACCCCCAAAGAAGAGAGCGTTGCCCGCGTAAGCGGTGCGCTCACGCTGCGTGACCAGATACGGCCACCGTCCACAAAGGAATAGACATGTGCACCGCGCGAGAGAAACTGATCTGAAGAGATTGCATAGCGCAGCTCCAACGAACCCGCAAGGCCCGAGTCGGCCGACATTTCGCCTTCGTCATAGCCACGCCCGAAGTTGCGACCGCCCAAAGCGAATTCTTCGCTGGCCAACAATGGACTCGCGCTGTACTGTCCCGCGAAGGTGGCCATCAGACTGACACGTTCCGAGAGCTGTTGCAGACGGGTGAGTTCAACAGAGAACTTCAGAAAATCCGGGCGCCCCTTGGCGCGCGAAGCCAGCTCCGCGCCCTCCTTCGTGGCACCCATCCCATTCAAGCCCTGATGCAAAGTACCGCGCATGGCGGTGATGCCATTCCAGCTGTCCGTGCGCTCATAGCTCATGCCAAGACGCAGCACACGCAGACGGTCGCGCGTGAAAGGCATGTCGGAGATATCAGATTTCACATTGCGAATATCCAAGGTGCCGAAAGCGCGCAAATTCTGCAGACGCGAACGGATCAGCGGATAGGTCAGTGTGGCTGCATAGGCCTGCACTTCGCTGGCAATGTTCAGGCGCGCTAAGTCGCGCCCTGGCTCGCTTTTGACGAAATTGGCCGCAAGGCCGAGGGTCATGCCGCTGTCGGAGAGCAGCATGTCGTAATTGGCGCCCACCGCCTTGCTGCGGTAGACAGGAAGGCCCAGGCGAGCAGTCAAGTTCAGGCTGTCGGCTCGCGCGCCAAATGAGTTCAGCGCGATCTGGCCATTCAATTCGCTCCAGCCCAGGTAGGGCGAAGCACGATTGTCAATACCCAGCCGCGCGTCCACCGGTTTGCGCTCGCTTTGCACTTTCAAGACCGATCCCCCGACCTCCTTGGATGAGGCTTCCAGCAAAGCGCGCACCTTGAGGCCGTTCAGGTCATTGGCCAAAAGCAGTTGGCGCTCGACCTGGTCTATGTTGACTGGGCGGACGCCGACCAGCCTCTGCACCAGTTTCTCGACCGCCGCCCGGGCAGGACCGATATCGCCGTCGTATTGCACTTCGGAGATATAGCCCTCGACGACCCTGATATGAAAACGGCCATCTGCAACGGTTTGCTCGGGCACGATGACCCGCGTGGTGACGTAGCCGTCATTGCGATAGAGCAGCTCGATGTCGCTGGCCACTTTGAAGGCGTCGGCCACGCTGATCGTCTTGCCAATCAGGTTCGCGTAGAACGAGCGCAAGACGTCGACGGGATAGTGGGCAACTCCCTCCACTTGCATCTCCGTCAATGTGAACTGTAGTTTTTCCGCACCCGCTGGAGCTTCCGCTGCGTTGCCCTGCTGTACCTGCACCGGCGCTTTGCCAAGCGTAGGTTCTGGCACAACGGGTTGAGGCAATTGACGTCCCGGTTCTGCGGCGGGCGGCAACCTGGGAACTTGACTTTGCGCAGCCACCGGACCTGCAGTCAATGTCAAAGCCATGACGGCGAAACCAGCACGCAACTGCAAGGAAGACGGGGAAAAGACTGCGACACGGCAGAGGTTTGATAGACGCGACATGGCCAATGGATTTAGATCGAATCGGCCAAATGATACTTAAATGTATTTTGTGTAAGCAAATCTTTACATTGATTTTTGCGAATTTCCAACTTTTTCTTGAATACATACTTTCACGCGCCTGAGCCCAAGCGACGCCCAGGAGGCAGATCACTTTTTGAGCGAAATTTCAATGACCCATCCTGGGTAAGTACTTATGCCAAGCGATGACCTGACGTCAGCAAGAAGCAAAGATCAGCGACGCTCTACAGTCGCCCAGCAAAGTTCAACTGTTGCTTACAAGTAGGCCTGACTCTTGCTGTGCATGCGCATGCACCCTGAGATGACAACGCCCCCGAACGCGAACCTTGACCACTCGCTGCAGATCAACGCTTTCATTCCCTATATGCGCCATGTCACCCAGTGCGAAAGCTCGCTGCGTGAACTGAATCTGATGTGGCGGCTGATTGAAGCCAGCGCCAAGATGAACTGCCCGCAGGAGGCCCGCGCCCTGCTGCCCATGATGGCCGCCACGCGGCAGGGCTTCGAAAAGCTGGAGCTCGATCTTGTGCAGTCCATGGTGGAGCAATCGGTCGCAGGCGTCATGGCTGGCTTGGCCACTCGCGCTCGCCATGTGATTGATACGCTGGTGCGTAATCTCTACGAGCGCACCGCCGATGTAGGCTTTCTGGCCACCGATGAAGAATTGTGCCGCTTTGTGGCCGGGCTCGCCGGTCCGGATGCAGATTCTGTACGCGCAAGACTGCAGGCCTATCGCAGCAAATACACGGTGTATGACGCAATTTTGCTGCTCGACCCGCAGGGCCGGGTGCTGGCGCAAACCGATGCAGACAGCTCCATCACCCGCAGCCGCAACCCGCTGATTGCCCGCACGCTGCAAAGCAAATCTCATGTGGAAAGCTTTGGCGTCACCGACCTGCGCCCCGGCCATGGGCAGACGTTGATCTACTCCCACCGCATGTTTCACCCGGTCACCGGTGAAGTGACCGCTGTGCTGTGCCTGGTGTTTGACTTTGAGGGCGAGATGCGAGGCATTTTCCAGCCCCGCAGCGCGCAGGCCGCCGCCCAGATTGCCTTGCTGACGGATGCTGATGGAATAGTACTGGCCAGCAGCGATACGCACTGGATTGGCCTGGGGCAGCATTTGCCGCTGCACCAGGGTGGCGCGTTCAGCACCTTTCTTCACGCAGGATGCACCTATCTGGTGCAGACCGCAGCATCCCAAGGCTACCAAGGCTATCCGGGGCCTGAAGGCTGGAAGGCCCTTGTCATGACGCCAGTGGAGCAGGCTTTTTCCGGCCGTGATGCCTTGCAACACCACACCTCACCGCAGGTGGCACATGGGCTGCTGACGCACGCCCGCCGCTTCTGCCCCCCGCTGCATGCCATCGTCACAGCGGCAGACACGATTCGCCGCGTGGTCTGGAATGGCCAGGTCATGACGGCGGGCAAGCAAAAAGACAGCGACCGTTTGCAAGCCGTGCTGGAGCAGATTGGCGAAACCGGCACCCGCACCAACGAAGTATTTTCCCAATCCATCAGCACGCTGTACGACACGGTGATCGCCACGGCCTTGCATGACAACATGCTGCTGAGCCAGTTGCTGGTGGACTTGCTGGATCGCAATCTTTATGAACGCGCCAATGACTGCCGCTGGTGGGCGCTGTCCCCGCAGTGGCCGCAGTTGCTGGCAGCCGCCAGCACCGGTACGGAAACAGCCCAGCAGGTGCAGCGGGCCAACCGCACGCTGACGCATATCCATCAGCTCTACACCGTTTACAGCCAGATTTTTGTGTACGACGCCTCGGGCCGCATCTTGGCCTGCAGCCAATGGGGAGCGAATATTGAGGAAAGCGAGCATCCATTGCTTGGCATGCAGATCGAGGCCCAAACACTGGCCCAGGTGCAGTTGCTCCCCAGCCCTCAGGCTTATTACGTGACGCCCTGGGCCTGCTGCGCACAGGATCTGAACAACGATGGCCTGCCCAGCTACGCCTATCATGCAGCCATACGCAGTCCCCAGGGGCAGGTGCTGGGCGGTATAGGCCTGGTGTTTCATGCCCAGCGCGAACTGCACGCCATGCTTCATGGTGCGGCGCCAGTGCAGCAAAGCCTACCCACCCGCGTGCTGTACCTGAACCGCTTCGGCCGGGTCATGGCCTCCACCGATCCAACCCATGCCGTGAACAGCCACATGGACTTGCCTCCGGAGCTTTTGAAGCTGGCCTGCGGCCAAAGCTGGGCCGGCGCCACGGAGCATGGTGGCCAGTACTGCATCGTGGCCGCCACCGCGGGCACGGGTTACCGGGAGTTCAAGCGCAGCGACGGTTACCGCGAGGACATTCTCGCCGTCGCCATACAGTCTTTTGGGGCCGTGCAGCCAGACGCGTCGGCTGCCGTACTGCGGCGCACGCTGACGCTGGCATCCTCAGAGCACAAGCAGGGCGCGCAGGAAATGGCTACCTTCTTTGTCGAGGCGGATCTGATGGCACTGGACGCCGCTTGCGTACTCGAAGCCCTGCCGGCTTCCACCATCGCTCCGGTTTCTGCCAATCGTCTGCCGTTTTGCGTGGGCACATTGGCGCGGCACAGCCAGGGGGCGGTGGCCGGCTATGTCTGGGTGTTCGATCTTTGCGCACTGCTCAAAGCGCGGCCCAGCCGCATCACCGCGCAAAGCCAGGTGATCGTGATTCAGCATTCCGGGCGCAAGCTGGGTTTGCTGGTGGGCGACCTGCAAGGCGTGGCCTGTTTTGCTCCCGAGCAAATCATCGACCCACCCGCCATGGCAGGCGCTGGCATGCTGGTAGACAAGCTGGTGAAGGCCAACCAGGGTCAGTTGCTGGTGCAGCGCCTCAATGCCGCTAACTTGCTGCAGGTTTTGCAGAAAACCGTCAGCGCCTAAAACAAAAAGGACGGGAGTCACCCTTCCTTTTTTTGCATGTACGCCACTGAAATCAAGCCATAGCCTGGATTTCGTACTCGCTGCGGTCCTTGCCGTCTATCCACTTGGGCGCCTTGCCGCGACCTGTCCAGACGGCACCGCTTTCAGGGTCGTAGTACTTGGCCTGAACCTTTTTCTTTTCCTCAGGCTTCCAGGGAAATACCTGCTGAGCCGTGAAACCAAAGGTGTCGATCAGTTGCTTGATCGTGGCCAGGGCTTCTTTGGATTCGCTGTTGCGCGCCTGCTCGATGCGCTTGTCCAGTTCGTTCTTTTGAGCAATCAGCTCTTGATAGCTTGGCATCCGGTCTATCCTCAAGGAGTCAGTTTTGTAACAGCCACCTCGGGGTGACGGTTAATTTGTGTCAAAACCCATCATTGTGGCCCACGCAGACCCAAGCTCCACTGTTGAAGCTGCGTATTTACATTTTGGCCGCAATGTATACAAGCACGAACGAGCCTATCGCACCCTGCCGGGTCAGGCCGGCAGCTTCTGTGCGCCAGCGGCCAGGGCCTGCAGCGCGTCACCTGTCATGCGATAGCGTATCCACTCGTTCTGCGGCAATGCACCCAGGCTGTCGTAGAACTCGATGGACGGCGTATTCCAGTCCAACACGCTCCACTCAAAGCGACCGCAATCCTTGTCCACGGCAATCTGCGCCAGATGTTGCAGCAGCGCCTTGCCGGCCCCATGGCCGCGGGCGTCCGGCGTGACATACAGGTCTTCCAGATACAGGCCATGGCGCCCCTGCCAGGTCGAGTAGTTGAAGAAGTACACGGCAAAGCCAATCGCCTTGGCATCCACCTCGCAGATCAGGCCAAAGACGGCAGGGTTCGCGCCAAACAGGGTATTGCGCACATGGTCGGGCGTCGCCAGCACCTCATGCTCGGCTTTTTCGTAAATGGCCAGCTCCCGCACAAACTGCAGGATGAGGTCTATGTCCTGCTCGGCGGCGGGGCGAATCTTCAAAGCACTCATTATTTCAATAAAAAAGGCTTCAAGCCCATATTCTTCATGCGCTTGAAGCTATGTTTTCAGGAGTTTCAGGCCACCCGTTGGGCCGGAGAATCCGTGTTCGCCAGCGTGATGGGCAGAAACTGGCACAGGATCTGGAAGTGGTCCTCGAAGAACTCGCCCTCCATCTGGGCCAGATCGGCCACCGGCACCCAGCGGGCCTGGGCGGCGTCATCCGCACCCTGCACCGGCGGCAGGCTGGGCTGCATGCCCAGGTCCAGGTAGTGCACATGGGTGATGGTACGCCCGCGCAGGCTGCGATCAGGATGGTCAAACACTTGCACGGCTTGCAGCGCGGCCAGCAGGTCAGCTTCGCTCACGGTGGCACAGGTTTCCTCACGCAGCTCGCGCACGCAGGATTGCCAGAGGCTGTCGCGCTGCTCCAGAAAACCGCCGGGCAGCGCCCAGAGACCCAGGCCGGGCGCATGGCCGCGCTGAATCAGCAGCACCTGATCCTGGCCCCTGGCATGGCAGCGCAGCAAGGCGTCCACGGTCACAAACACCGGCGCATAAGGCGCCTTGGACCAAGCCTCTTTATAGGCCTGCAACATCTGCCACTCTTTTTGCATGCGTGCATACAGCGGCGTGTGGGCCCAGCGGCGCAAAAAGGCCAGCGTGCTTTCGGGTATCTGGTCAGCAAGCTTGGCCAGGGCCGCGTCCATGGTCTGAGGCGACGAACCGCCTTCACCCAGATAAATCTCACGCAGCGGCGTGGCATCAAACTGACCCAGGCGAGGCAGGCTGATCAGCTCCCAGCCCGGAAAGCGGGCCAGATAACTGCTGCTGGCATCCTTGAAGTGACCCACCAGCGCCACGCTGGCGCCTTCGGGCACCAGCGCCCCCACCGCATCACGCACGGCATGCACCCATAGTGGCTCGTTGTAATAGTCACGCACGGGCACGCAGTGCACGCGATCGGCCTGCTCTTTGGATAGCGAAGCACACAGCATCTGCGCGCGCTCCTGCCAACTGAAAGGGTTCTTGGGGCTGGGGGCCTGCCAGGCACTGCCCAACACTACCACCACCTGGCGCGCGCGCTCGAGCGCCGCATGCAGCAGCGCCATATGGCCGTTGTGCAGAGGCTGAAAGCGACCAATCAGCACGGCGGTGTGCAGCGGCAGCGAGATGGGCAATGTCTCGGGAGCAGCCGAGAGAACGCGCTTGCTGGAAATGTGAGAACTGGCTTGAGGCATGAGAGCGAAACCCGTACAGAAATCAGCGCCCGTGAGGGCATATCAGAAAGTGAGGTATTGAGTGGTGCAGAAAGCTCGGCGTAGCGGCCTTGGCTGGGCGCTCCATCGCAGGCAGCGCCTCAAGGACGACTAGATGGGGCCACAACGCCAGCAGAGCTCTATCCACCACTCTTATTCGTAGTGTGCAGCAATTGGCATTTGCCGGCCCGTACCAAATGCCCTCGGCCGCACACGCAGCATGGGCGGAGCCTGGCGGCGCTTGTATTCGCTGCGAAACACCATCTTTTGCACGCGTGCAATCAGTTCAGGGCCGCCGGCCTGAGTTTTGAGCTGAGCCACAAATTGCGCAGCATGTTCATATTCGCTGCTGGACAGGTGATGACCCTCTATCTGCCACTTGAGGATTTCATCCAGCACCGCATAAGGCGGCAAGCTGTCCTCGTCTTTCTGTCCCGGCGCCAGTTCGGCCGATGGTGGCTTGTCAATGATGGCCTGCGGAATCAGCTCGCGTCCGGCATGCGCATTGATATGGCGCGACAGCTCGAACACCTCGGTCTTGTACAGATCGCCCAGCAAACCCAGTCCACCATTGGTGTCGCCGTACAGCGTGCAATAGCCCACCGAGACTTCGGATTTGTTGCCCGTGGTCAGCAGCAAATGGCCAAAGGCGTTGGAAAACTCCATCAGCGTAGTGCCGCGCGCACGCGCCTGCAAATTCTCCAGCGCCAGCCCCTTGAGCGGCTCGCCAAAACTGGCCTCGAACTGGCGCGCATAGGTATCGACCAGATCCTTGATCGGATGTTCATAAAGTTGGATGCCCAGATTGCGGCACAGCTCCACCGAGTCATCGACCGAACCCGCCGAGGAATAGCGCGACGGCATGGTGATGCCCACCACGTTCTCAGCCCCCAGCGCATCGACGGCCAGCGCCAGCGTGAGTGCGGAATCAATACCGCCCGAGCTGCCCACCACCACCTGCTTGAAGCCGCAGCGACGCGCGTAATCGCGCAGGCCCAGCACGATTTGCTGGCGGTAGAACTCCATGGTGGGCAGACCCTGCACGGGCACGGCCTCCAATGGCTGGCCGCCGGCCTGCACAAAGCGGCCGTCGTCACGCAGCTCCAGCGTGCACAGGTCCTCGGCAAAGCGCTTGGCCTCGAACACCACGCCACGCCCGGGCTCCACCACAAACGAGGCGCCGTCGAAGACGATCTGATCCTGCCCGCCCACCTGGTTCACGTACAGGATGGAAAGCTTGTGACGCTCGGCCGCCTGCTTGAACACCTCATGGCGCTGCTCGCGCTTGCCCAGATGGCTGGGGCTGGCGTTGATGCTGACCACCATGTCGGGTGCAGCATCGCCCATGCGCGAAAAAGGATTGGTGGCGTAGTCCGCGCCCTGGTCGTTCCAGCCGTCTTCACAGACCAGAAAGCCCACCTGGCAGTTGCCCACTCGCAGCACCTTGGCCGTATCGGCACCGGGCTCGAAGTGGCGGCGTTCGTCAAAGATGTTGTAGGTTGGCAGCAGCTGCTTGTCGTAGCGCAGGCGCACTGCGCCATCCTTCAAGACCAGCAGGCTGTTGTGCAGCGGCTTGCCCGGCCCTTGCGAGCGAGTAGGTGCACCTACCACCCAGTGCAGATCGGGAAACTGGCGCGTGGCCGTCAGCAGCTGCTGCAACCCCTCATCGAGCCGCTGCAAAAAGCTGGGTTCATCGAGCATGTCACCGGGGTAGTAGCCGCACAGCGACAGCTCGGAGAACACCAGCAGATCCGCCTGCGCCTTGGCCGCCTGCTGGGCCGCCTCGGTCATGCGCAGGATATTGCCGGCAATGTCTCCCACCATATAGTTCAGTTGGGCAAGGGTGATGCGCAGCATGGTGTGCTCCTGATCCATTAAAAGACGCCGCTGGCGGCCAGCTTGAGCGCAACCGCAGGTAGGGGTACCGGGTCGGCAATGCTGAAGACCTGACGCAGATAGGCCAGATAAGTTTCGTCAGTGCACAGCGTCTTGCCCGGCGAGTCCGAAATCTTGGCCACGGGCTGGCCGTTGGCATGGGTGAGCTTCATCACGATGTTGATGGTGGTCAGGCCCATGTCATTGGTCAGGCGCGTGCCTATGCCAAAGCCGCACTGGATGCGATCGGCAAAGCGGTGGTACAGGGCCAGGGCCATGTCCAGATCCAGTCCGTCCGAGAACACTAGGCGCTTGTTCTGCGGGTCTATGCGCAACTTGGCGTAGTGGGCCAGCGCTTTTTCACCCCACTCGAAGGGATCGCCCGAGTCGTGGCGCAGCCCGTCGAACAGCTTGGCGAAGTACATGTCGAAATCGGCCAGAAAAGCATTCATGCCCACGGTATCGGTCAGGGCGATGCCCAGATCGCCCCGGTATTCCTGCACCCAGTCTTCCAGCGCCGCAATCTGGAAATCGCGCAGGCGCACGCCCAGCGCCTGATAACTTTGCATGTACTCATGGGCCATGGTGCCAATCGGCACGATGTTGAGATCGCGTGCCAGCAGCACATTGGAAGTGCCTTTGAACCATTGCGCCGTCTCGGTGGCAAAAGCCTGCACAACCTCGCGCTGCCATGGGCCAGAGAAACGCCGGCGCACGCCGAAGTCAAACAACTCGAAAGGGTTGTGCAGCTTGGCTTCCACCGCCAGGTGTTTGAGCTGATCGAGCTTGTGTGCCAGGCGCTTGCGGCCTTCGACGATGGCGGAATCGGCATCGAAACGACGGAAATACAGTTCGTTGACGATGGCCAGCACATAGATCTCGAAACCCATCACATGCACTTGCGGGCCGCGCGCCACGATGTGCAGCCTGTCGCCCTCGGCCCAGGCACTGATGAAGGCGCGCTGGAACTGGAAGATCCGCAAAAAATCGATGAAATCGCTCTTCATGAAGCGCAGGCCCGCCAGATAGGCCAATTCATCGGATGCAAAACGCAGCGAGCACAAGGCATCCAGTTCGCGATTCACCTCGGGCAGCAACTCGGCCAAAGGAAATGCCGTGGGCGTGCGGCAGACGAATTCGTACTCGGCCTCGGTCTGAGGGTGGCGGTGCAGCATGGCCTGCCACATGGTGAACTTATACAGGTCCGTATCCAGCAGGCTGGTGATGATGGGTGTCATACCGTTTTCTTTGCAAAAATGTGAGCTACTAGCGCAATATCAGAAAGGGCTATCACTCAATTTATCTCATATATTGAAGCTGGCGCTGGTTTCGCAGCGTACTCCGCTGGCACGCATGCGCTGCACAAAGTCCGCATGGGCTTGCTCAAAGCCGCTGACCGGGCTCATGCAGTCGGTCAGCAGCACCAGGCACGACAAATCACCCTGCCAGTGTTCCACCAGATGCTCGGTGGTGGCACGCACGCAGTGGCTGCTGGCCTCGCCGGCAATCACCACCAGCTCGCTGGCGCGCAAACAGGCCAGCAAGCCCTCATTCACATTGGTTGCGGGGTCTTGCACATCCGGCACCTCGGCGCGGATGGCGCTGTAGTGTTCCGTCCAGGGATTCATGCCCTTGAACACCGTGCGCACCGCCCGGTGCTGCTGCTCCTGCCACTGGCGGCAGGCGGCCAGTACATCGGCATGCACGCCATGACCCCAGCTGCCGATCTCGCAGTGCATGGGCCAGACCATGAGCTTGTAACGCCCTTGGGCCTCCAGCGCATCCAGGTACTGCAAGCTGGGCTGCAGCTGCTGCGCATCACGCGGCGCATATTCGCCGGCGCGCAGCTGTGCCGCCGTGATCTGGGTAAAGGGTGCCACCGCCCCGCCATCGGCCTGTTGCCAGAACGCCGGATGGGCAATGTCATAGGCCTGGTGAGAGTCCAGGGTAACGGTGATCTGCTCCAGGCTCTGTCCCTGGGCAGCCATCCACAGCGCCAGCCGCTGCATGTCGGCGTGGGCTCCCGGCACGGGCAGCGCCGGCGCGGTCACTAAACCATCGAGGGGCGACAACGGCCACCATTGCCTGGGCAGATCACAAAAGTCGTTTTGCGGGTCAATGATGAGCAGCTGCGCGAGCGGTCTGGAGTTGCGTGTCATATCGTTCACCTTCCATGCATTGTGCGTTGGAAGGCAGCTTAAGCTAGTTAATTCATTTTTGCAACTAAGTAGATTGCAAAGCCTATGAAATAATTGAACAAACAAAAGCCACTTGGTTAAAAAATGAATCAAAGCCCCGAATCCCGGATGTCACCCATCGTCAGCGTGGACGTGGTGCTGCTCACTCTGGTAGAGCAGGTGCTGCACGCCGTGCTGCTGCGCCGTGCCCAAGCACCGTTCGCCGGAGTCTGGGCCTTGCCGGGCGGCTATATCCATACCGATGAAGACGCCGATGCACAGGCCAGCGCGGCCCGCGTGCTGCGCGAGAAAGTCGGTATCACAGGCGCCTATCTGGAGCAGCTGGCCAGCTTTACCGGACCGGCCCGCGACCCCCGCGGCTGGTCGGTGGCCATTGCCTATTGCGCGCTGCTGCCGGTGCAGCAATTGCCCGCTGAGCACGCGGATATCAGCGTCATCCCCGTCACCGCCCTACCCCAGCTGCCGTTTGATCACCGCGCCATCGTGGATGCGGCACTGGAGCGCGTGCGCAACAAAAGCCTTTATTCCTCATTACCCGTGCATCTGTGCGGCGAGAGCTTTACCCTGCCCCAGTTGCAGCAGGTGTACGAAAGCATTCTGGGCGAGCCCCTCAACAAGGTCAGTTTCAGGCGCAAGATGGATGAAATGGAGCTGCTGCAAGCCGTGCCCGGCGCCATGCACAGCGGCGGCGCCCACAGGCCGGCGCAGCTGTACCGCGTCAAACCGGCGTTTCGCCAGACGCTGGCCCTCGCTCCGCGTGGGCTGTAAACAAAAAAGCCTGCACACGCCAGGCATGCAGGCTGTTGAGGCGATGAAAAGCGTTAGCTGACGGCGCCAATCCCCAGCAGGGCCAGCACCACAAAAATGACGGCAATGGCGATGAAGATAAAGAAAAATATCTTGGCAATTCCTGCAGCGCCCGCAGCCACACCGGTAAAGCCGAACACCCCTGCGACCAGCGAGATGACGGCAAAAATAATGGCCCACTTGAGCATGAGAACTCCTGTTCAGTGATGGAGAGTTCAAGCCTAGCGGCCTCCATAGATGACGGCAAAAATAATGGCCCACTTGAGCATGAGAACTCCTGTTCAGTGATGGAGAGTTCAAGCCTAGCGGCCTCCATCACTGACCCAGGTGGGCACGCGCAACCTATCCGGGTAGGTCTGTGCCGGCAATGCAGCGCCGCCATGCCTGCGTAAAAAAGCCGCCAGGCCTTGCGGTTGGCGGCTTTCAGACCGGCAGGATCAGCAGGGCCAAAGCCCTGGCTTCAGCCCTTGAGGCCAGCGGCAGCGCGCAATTCGGCAGCCTTGTCGGTGCGTTCCCAGGTGAACTCGGGCTCTTCGCGACCAAAGTGACCATAGGCGGCGGTCTTGCTGTAGATAGGACGCAGCAGGTCCAGCATCTGGATGATGCCCTTGGGGCGCAGGTCAAATTGCGCAGCCACCAGCTTGGCGATCTCGCTGTCAGGAATCACGCCAGTACCTTCGGTGTACACGGTGATGTTCATGGGACGAGCCACGCCAATCGCATAAGCCACCTGCACCTGGCACTGGCGCGCCAGACCGGCGGCCACCACGTTCTTGGCCACATAGCGGGCGGCGTAAGCTGCCGAGCGATCCACCTTGGTTGGATCTTTGCCGGAGAAAGCACCGCCGCCATGGGGGCAAGCGCCACCATAGGTGTCCACAATGATCTTGCGGCCAGTCAGGCCACAGTCGCCTTGCGGGCCACCGACCACAAAGCGGCCGGTGGGGTTGATCAGGTACTTGGTGTCCTGCAGCCACTCGCTGGGCAGCACGGGCTTGATGATTTCCTCAATGATGGCTTCGGTGAACGAGGCCTTCATCTTGGTAGCTGTCTCCGACTGGTCGGGGCTGTGCTGGGTGGACAACACCACGGTGTCGATGCTGTGGGGCTTGCCGTCCACATAGCGCAGAGTCACCTGGCTCTTGGCATCGGGGCGCAGGAAAGGCAGACGGCCGTCCTTGCGCAACTGTGCCTGACGCTCCATCAGACGATGGGCGTAGTAGATGGGCGCGGGCATCAGCTCCGGCGTCTCATCGCAGGCGTAACCAAACATCAGGCCCTGATCGCCAGCGCCGGTGTTCAGCTCGTCATCGCTGGCCTTGTCCACGCCCTGGGCAATGTCCTGGCTTTGCTTGTCATAAGCCACGAGCACGGCACAACCCTTGTAGTCGATGCCGTAATCGGTGTTGTCGTAGCCAATGCGCTTGATGGTGTCGCGGGCCACCTGGATGTAATCCACGTTGGCACCGGTGGTGATCTCGCCAGCCAATACCACCAGACCGGTGTTGGTCAGTGTCTCGGCCGCCACGCGGGAATGCGGGTCTTGGGTGAAAATAGCGTCCAGAATCGCGTCAGAGATCTGGTCAGCCACCTTGTCGGGGTGACCTTCAGAAACCGATTCCGAGGTGAACAGAAAATCGCTCGCCATTGATTTAACTCCTTCTAACTTGGGCAATTGCGTTGCACTAGCCCGGGAGCTTGGCGAACGCTTTAGCAGTTTTGTTTTAACGTCGCCCTGCAAGTTGCTCTTTAACTCAGCGACCTATCTATTCTAATGCCTTCCCTGTTTCGACTGTTTGCAGCACTGCCTTTGTGGCTATTGCATGGCGTGGGCGCAGCCATGGGTTGGCTGACCTGGGCGCTATCTCCTACCTATCGGCGGCGATTTGCAGCCAATGCGGCCCAGGCGGGTTATGGCTTCGCCCAGGTGCGCGCCGCCGTGGGCCATGCCGGCCGCATGGTGTTCGAGATGCCGCGCATCTGGCTGGGCCAGCTGCCTGAATGCCGCATCGTCAACGGAGAAAGTGCCGAGAAGGCCTATGCACAGGGCAAGGGCATTGTGTTTCTCACCCCGCATCTGGGCTGCTTTGAAATGTCGGTGCAGGCCGCAGCACGCCGCTGGTCGGCTCAGCATGGCGACATCACCGTGCTCTACCGCCCGGCACGCCAGGGCTGGCTGGCAGAAATTCTGGAAACCGCCCGCAACCGCCCCGGCGTGCAGGCCGTTCCCACCAATCTGTCGGGCGTACGCCAGATGATCAAGGCCTTGCGCAAAGGCGAGGCCGTGGGCCTGCTGCCGGATCAGGTTCCTCCCGAAGGGCAAGGCATCTGGTCGCCATTTTTCGGCCGCGATGCCTATACCATGACGCTGGCAGCCCGCCTGGTGCTGCAAACCGGCGCGGCCGTCGTCGTAGCCCGGTGCGAGCGCCTGTCCTGGGGGCGAGGCTATGCGCTGTATCTGGAGGAATTGCCCGTGCCTGCATCTCAAAGCCTGGAAGCCACCGTGCAGCAAATCAATGCTGCCATGGAAGCTACCATCCGCCAATGCCCTCAGCAGTATCTCTGGGGCTATGGCCGCTACAAACAGCCACGCACTGAAAACATGAACCCCTCTCAGGAACACAAGGCATGAGCGCCAGCAAGATCGCCATAGGCTGCATGCATGTGCTGGCCAAGCTTCCCCTGCCCGTGTTGCGCGGCCTGGGCAAGTGCATTGGCCGGGTCCTCTATGTGGTGGCCGGTCAGCGCCGCCGCGTTGCACTGCGCAATCTGGAGCTGTGTTTCCCCGAAGTCCCTGAAGCCCAGCGCAAAGCCTGGGCCAAGGAGACTTTTGAAGTCTTTTGCCAGACTTTTCTCGACAGAAGCTGGCTTTGGTTCGGCTCCGAAGCGCTGGTGCGCAGCCGCGTCAAGCTGGTGGGCGCCACGCATGAGCTGGAAGGCGATCAATCCACCATTGTTTTCGCGCCCCACTTCTACAGCATGGATGCCGGCGGCCTGGCCCTGCCGCTGAACACCGAGCGCGAGTTCACCTCGATTTACGCCACCAACCCCGACCCGGCACTGGATGACTGGTTCATGGCCGGCCGCCAGCGCTTTGGCCGCGTGAAGATGCTCAACCGCGCCGATGGGGTCAAGCCCATCATTCAGTGTCTGCGCAAGGGCGGCCTTCTGTATTTGCTGCCCGATATGGATTACGGCAAGAACGACTCGGAGTTCGTGCCCTTTTTTGCGGTGCAGAACACGGCCACCATCCCGTCGCTATCGCGCTTTGCGCGTCTGGGCAAGTCCAAGGTGGTCGCTCTGTACAACCGCATGACGCCCGAAGGCTATGTGGCGGAGTTGACCCCCGCCTGGGAGAACTTTCCCACCGACGATCATGTGGCCGACACCGCCCGCATGAACCGCGAACTGGAAGCCGCGATACGCACCATGGTGCCGCAGTATTACTGGGTGCACAAACGCTTCAAGACCCGTCCCGACGGCGAAGAGTCACTGTACAAAAAATAGCAATAAAAATGAGCTCTAGCCTTTATGAATAAAGCGCCAGCAGCTCACTTTTTCAAATTTTCTTGCAGAAACTCTGCCAGGCTGGCACGCACCGCTTCGGCCGCCTCATGCACCACCCAGTGGCTGACTCCCGGCAGTTTTTGCACCTGCAACTGAGGAACCCAGGCCTGCAATCCCTCAAGCAAGGACGGCTGCAACGCCGGGTCGCTCTCTCCCCAAAGCACGCGCGTGGGCACGGAAATACTCAGCATCTCCGCAGGCAAGCTGATGCCGCGAATATCGTGTAAATCATCGGCAGATGCGCCGGGCTTTGGCGGCGCCAGCGGGCTGGCCGCATAAAACAGACAGGCGCCGTGCACGCCCAGATTCCAGTGATCACGATACTGCTGTTGTTTGGCCTCGGTCAGCCAGGGCGGCAGCTGGCCATCGGCCTTGGCAAAAAAGCCCAACATGCGCGCCCAGTTGTTCTCGGCCAGACGCTCGGGGGCATCGGGTCTGCGCAGAAAGTGCATGTACTGACTGGCCGCCTGCTGAACGGGATTGGACTGCAATTCACGCAAGAACGCGCCAGGATGGGGCGCGTTGAGAATCATCAAGCGCTGCATCAGATCGGGATGCCGATTGGCCAGTCCCCAGGCCAGCGCACCGCCCCAGTCATGGGCGAGTACGCAAGCCGCCGGCTGACCCGGACTTTCCAGCGCAATCAGCGCTGCCAGATCATCGACCAGCAACTTGGCGCGATAGTCGCCCACCTCGGCAGGCTGGCTGGAGCGGCCGTAGCCGCGCAGATTGGGCGCCACGCAGCGATAGTGCTGGCCAAAGTGGATCAGCAATTCATCCCAGATGAAATTGCCTTCGGGGAAGCCGTGCAGAAACAGCAGCAGCGGCTGCCCTGGTTGACCGCTGACGCGGCACTCTAACTGAATGCCCTGGGGCAGCTCGTGCATGCAGGTGCTCACCATTACGCTCTCCTTTCGGTAGCTTATGGCGCTTGCAACACGGGCGCCTGTGGCTATTCTTGTTCCGAATCCGGTTCGGCAGGTGTCGCGGGCGCGGCAGACTCCACAGCGCCGGCTGCGGGCTGCAGACCTTCGGGGTGGCACCAGTGCCACAGCAGTTGAGCCACATCATCCACGCCCTGCTTTTTGAGGGCAGAGAACATGCGCACCTCGCCGCCACCCGCGTTGAGCTTGGTGATGGAGAGCACCTTGGCCTGTTCGGCGCGGGTCAGCTTGTCGGCCTTGGTCAGCAGCACCAGGAACTTCAGACCTTGCTCCACGCGGGGGCGCAAGGCCTCCAGCAGAGCTTCGTCCAGTTCGGTCAGGCCCAGGCGCGGATCGCACAGCAACACCACGGCCGTGAGGCTTTCGCGGCTCATCAGATAGTTGAGCATCACGCGCTGCCAGCGCTGCTTGTCATCGCGCGAGACGGCTGCATAGCCGTAGCCAGGCAAGTCGGCCAGCACGGCATCCATCACACCCTGTCTGCCCAGGGCAAACAAGTTGATGTGCTGGGTGCGGCCGGGCTTCTTGGAAGCAAAGGCCAGCTGCTTTTGCTGCGTCAGCGTATTGATGGACGTGGACTTGCCCGCATTGGAGCGGCCCACGAAGGCGATCTCGGGCACATCCACGACGGGAAGCTGGTGCAACTGGGCGGCGGTGGTAAAAAACCGCGCCGTGTGCATCCAGCCCATCGCGAGCTTGCTGTCGATCAAAGAATCTGTTTTTCCGGGGGCTGTATCCGGGGAAGCATGGGTCATGACGGTCACTATTTCAAGGAGGCCCATTGTAGAATCGGCCGGATTCGCGCTCTCAACATAAGACTTAGCCCTCCGATATGAAGTTGCTTGCCTCTTTGCTGACGGCTGCCATTTTCGCAGCACCTGCCTTCCCTGTTCTTGCAGCAGGAGAAACGCCCCCAACCGCCAAGGTCGATGCAACCAAAGGACAAGCCAGCTATGGTGCTATTTGCGCATCCTGCCACGCGGCCGACGGAAACTCCACCGTGGCCCTGCAACCCAAACTGGCCGGCCAGCATCCAGAGTACCTCGTCAAGCAATTGCGTGAGTTCAAGGACGGCAAGCGCAACGATCCGGTCATGAAAGGTTTTGCCGCCTCGCTCAGCGAAGGCGATATGCAAAACATCTCGGCCTGGTTGCACACGCAAAAGCCCAAGGATGGCTTTGCCAAGGAAAAAGACCTGATCGCCCTGGGTGAGCGCATTTACCGCGGCGGCATTCAGGACCGCAGCATTGCGGCCTGCGCCAGCTGCCACAGCCCCAATGGCGCCGGTTTGCCGGCCCAGTACCCGCGCCTGGCAGGCCAGCATGCGGACTACACGGTGAAAACGCTGACTGCCTTCCGCGACGGTGTACGCGGCAATAGCATTCCCATGACTCAGGTTGCTGCCAAGCTCAACGATCGTGAAATCAAGGCCGTGGCAGACTATATAGCTGGCTTGCGTTAAGCAAAAAAGCATTCCGCTGCGCCGCTCAAGGGTAATCCCCGGGAACTTTTCAGCACCGCACACCCCAAATGTCAGGCGGGCCCATCGTTATCTGGTGGTCCCGCCTTTTTTCGTCCGGGTATTTTTCCGTCATCCATGTCAGACCTTCCAACTAGCGACCGCGACTCCTCCCGCTCGACTGCCTTGCGCTCGAGCCTGGAGTTGCTGGCGTCCATGCGCTTTGCCATCTCCCTGCTGACGGTGATTTGCATTGCTTCGGTGATTGGCACAGTCCTCAAGCAGCACGAGCCCCTGGTCAACTACGTCAACCAGTTCGGCCCCTTCTGGTCACAGCTGTTTCTGGCGCTCAAGCTCAATGCGGTCTATAGCGCCTGGTGGTTTTTGCTAATTTTGGCGTTTCTGGTCGTCAGCACCTCGCTGTGCGTGGCCCGCCATGCGCCCAAGAATCTGGCCGATATCCGCAATTTCAAGGAAAACATCCGCGAGCAAAGCCTCAAGGCCTTTGGCCACCGGGCCGAAGGCTATGTGCCGGGCTCCACCGAGGAAGCCGCCAAACGCATGGGCCAGCAACTGGTTGCGGCCGGCTGGAAAGTCAAGCTGCAGCAGCGCGATACCGCTGCCGGCCCCGGCACGGGCTGGATGCTGGCGGCCAAGGCCGGCGCGGCCAACAAGCTGGGCTATATCGCCGCCCATAGCGCCATCGTGCTGATCTGCCTGGGCGGACTGTTTGACGGCGATCTGGTGGTGCGCGCCCAGATGCTGCTGGGCGGCAAAACACCTTATACCGGCGGCGGCCTAATCTCCGAAGTGGCGCCCGAGCACAGGCTCTCGCCCAAAAATCCCACTTTCCGCGGCAATCTGATGGTGTCTGAAGGCACGCAATCGGGCACCGCCATCCTGAACCAATCGGACGGCATCCTGCTGCAAGAGCTGCCGTTTTCGGTCGAGCTCAAGAAATTCATCGTGGAGTACTACTCCACCGGCATGCCCAAGCTGTTTGCCAGCGAGATCGTGATTCACGACCGTGCCACTGGCGAAAAGCTGGAAAAACGGGTGGAAGTCAACCATCCGGCCAGCTACAAAGGCATAGAGATTTACCAATCGAGCTTTGATGACGGTGGCTCCAGCGTCAAGCTGCATGCCGTGCCCATGGACGGCAGCACCCAGCCCTTCGACGTGGAAGGCGTGATCGGCAATTCCACCGAATTCGCGCGCAAGACAGCCGACGGCAAGGAAGAAAAAGTGGTGCTGGAGTACACGGCGCTGCGCACCATCAATGTGGAGAACTTCGGCGGCCAGAACAAGGCTGCAGGCACCGATGTGCGCAAGGTGGACTTGAAGCAGGCCATTGACGAGCGCCTGGGTGCTGCCCACAAGACCACGGACAAAAAGGATTTGCGCAACATCGGCCCCAGTGTGGGCTACAAGCTGCGCGATGCCTCGGGCCAGGCGCGCGAGTTCCAGAACTACATGCTGCCGGTGGATACCGGTGACGGCCAGCCGGTATTCCTGCTGGGCGTGCGCGAGAACCAGGCCGATCAGCTGCGCTATCTGCGCATTCCCGCCGATCCCGAAGGCTCGATGGACACCTTCATCCGCCTGCGCCAGGCCATGCAAAATCCCGTGCTGGGCGAGAAAGCTGCCCGCGCCTATGTGCAAAAAGCCGTGGATGTGTCCAGACCCGAGCTGGCCCAACCCCTGACCCAGTCCGCCATGAAGGCGCTGGATCTGTTTGCCGGCAAGTCCGACAAGCTGGGCCCGAACGGCAAGCCTCTGGGCGGCCTGCAGGCCATCTCCGACTTCATGGACAGCAATGTGCCCGAGGCCGAGCGCGAACGCGCTGGCGAGGTGCTGGTGCGTATTCTGAACGGCGTGCTGTTCGAGCTGGCACAGCAAGTGCGCCAGCAGGCCGGCCAAAAGCCGCTGGAAGCCAATGAAAAAACCCAGGCCTTCATGACCCAGGCGGTTTTCTCGCTCAGCGATGCACAGTTCTATCCGGCCCCCATGATCTTCATGCTGCAGGATTTCAAGCAGGTGCAGGCCAGCGTTTTCCAGGTCGCTAGTGCGCCAGGCAAAAAAGTGGTTTACCTGGGATGCGCCTTGTTGATCCTCGGCGTTTTTGCCATGCTCTATGTGCGTGACCGCCGCATCTGGATCTGGCTGACGCCAGGCAATGGCAGCAGCCATGCCAATATGGCCCTGTCCACCAACCGCAAGACCATGGACGGAGACCGCGAATTTGCCGTGCTGGCCCGAAAGCTGATTGCGGCCGACCCCATACAAAAGAAGACTTCCGGAGGTTCACGATGAACACCGCAACGACGACACTGAGTTTGAACGAAAGCTACTTCGCCCGCCGCAACTGGTTTGACTGGTTGTTTGCCGCCCTGGTGGTGGTCGGCTTGGGCTTTGCCCTGCAGCGCTACGCCGCCTATATGGATGTGTACGAAAAAGGCATTTTGCTGGGCACCATTCCCGCCATGATCTGGCTGGGCTGGTTCTGGCGCCCCTTGAGCGTGCTGATGCTGACCGTCGCCGCAGCCGCCCTCATGGCCATAGGCCTGTACCAAGGGGTGGATGGAGGCGATCTGGCGCGTTCCGAGACCGTCTTTGGCCTCAAGTACTTTCTCTCCAGCCAGTCCGCCATCCTGTGGATGAGCATGGTGTTCTTCATCAGCACCGCGTTCTACTGGCTAGGCATGTTCGCCCGAAGCGAGCGCTCGGCCCTGTCCCTGCTGGGCTCGCGACTGGCCTGGCTGGCCGTCGCCATGGCGCTGATAGGCACCATGGTGCGCTGGTACGAAAGCTATCTGCTGGGCACGGATATCGGCCACATCCCGGTCAGCAATCTCTACGAAGTGTTCGTGATGTTCTGCTGGATGACGGCGCTGTTCTATCTGTACTACGAAAAGCACTACGACACCCGCGCCCTGGGCGGCTTTGTGATGCTGGTGGTCAGCGCTGCCGTGGGCTTTTTGCTCTGGTACACCCTGGTGCGCCAGGCCCATGAGATTCAGCCTCTGGTGCCGGCCCTCAAGAGCTGGTGGATGAAGCTGCACGTGCCGGCCAACTTCATTGGCTACGGCACGTTTGCGCTGTCGGCCATGGTGGCATTTGCCTATCTGATCAAGCAGCAGGCCACCGAAACCAAGTGGTACAAGCTGGCTCCGCTGTGGCTGCTGGGTATCGTGCTGTGCTTTGAGCCCATCGTCTTTCGCAAAGGTGCCACCGACAACGGCGGCGCTTACTGGATGGTGTACTTCGGCATCTCCGCCCTGATCGTGGCCGGCATCCTGCTGGGCCGCAAACGCATTGCCCAGCGCCTGCCCTCGTTTGAAGTGCTGGACGATGTGATGTACAAGGCCATCGCCGTGGGCTTTGCCTTCTTCACCATCGCCACGGTGCTGGGCGCCCTGTGGGCGGCCGAGGCCTGGGGCGGCTACTGGAGCTGGGACCCCAAGGAAACCTGGGCGCTGATCGTCTGGCTCAACTACGCCGCCTGGTTGCACATGCGATTGATGAAGGGCCTGCGCGGCACCGTCTCCGCCTGGTGGGCGCTGGTGGGCCTGGCCGTCACCACCTTCGCCTTCCTGGGTGTGAACATGTTCCTCTCGGGTCTGCACAGCTACGGCGAGCTGTAAAAGCACTCACCTCAAGCGGCAGAGTACTCCTGTAAAAGGAGCTGCTTGCGTAGTCATCGATTGAGTCTTAGGCCAGATACGACCTGAGACCAAGATATGACAGTCGCAAGCAGCTCCTTTTTTATGCTGTGTGGCCTCAACCAGGAACTTCGCTGACGGCGCTCACTCTGATTACAAAGTACCTTCCAGTCAGGTTACCGGAGACACCGCCATGCTGATACGCCATCCACAACAAGGCTTCGAGCCGCCGAAAAGCAGCGAGATCACACCGCAAGCGGCCTATATGCAACGCCGTGCGCTCATGCAGACGCTGGCCGGTGGCGTCGCCGGCGCGGCCATGGCCAGCTGGGCCGGACGCGAGGCACTTGCGGCCACGGAACGCCCGGGCAAGCTGGCCGCCCTGCCCGCCAGCCCCAGCAAGCTGGCTGGCGCCGTGAGTGTGGAGCGCAACACCAGCTATGCCGATGCCAGCAGCTACAACAACTTCTACGAGTTCGGGCTGGAGAAAAGCGACCCGGCCCGCAACGCCCATACCTTGAAGACCCGGCCCTGGACGGTACGCATCGAAGGCCTGGTGCAAAACCCGCAGACGCTGGATCTGGATAGCTTGCTCAAGCTCGCCCCCATGGAAGAACGCATTTACCGCCTGCGCTGCGTGGAAGGCTGGTCCATGGTGATTCCCTGGGTGGGCTATTCCCTGGCCGAACTGCTTAAGAAAGCCCAGCCGCTGAGTAGCGCCAAGTACGTGGAATTCATCACGCTGGCCGACAAAAAACAGATGCCCGGGCTGGATAGCCGCGTACTGGACTGGCCTTACACCGAAGGCCTGCGCCTGGACGAAGCCATGCACCCGCTGACGCTTTTGGCCTTTGGCATGTATGGCGAGGTGCTGCCCAACCAGAATGGCGCGCCGCTACGCCTGGTCGTGCCCTGGAAATACGGTTTCAAAAGCGCCAAGAGCATTGTCGCCATCCGCTTGAGCGACAAGGAGCCGGGCACGGCCTGGAACAAGGCTGCGCGTAATGAATATGGCTTTTATTCCAATGTGAACCCCGACGTTCCCCACCCGCGCTGGAGCCAGGCCAGCGAGCGGCGCATTGGCGAGGACGGTCTGTTTGCCAAGAAACGCAAGACGCTGCTGTTCAACGGCTATGCCGATCAGGTCGCCTCGCTCTACGCAGGCATGGATCTGAAGAAGTTTTACTGATGGTCAAGGCCAGCGTTTCTGCGGTCACCGCCACAGCCGCGGCTGCGGCTCATGCGTCAACGCCGCCCTCATGGCGCGCTGCGGTGCAGCGCAACTTGCTTCGCAGCTGGGTAAAGCCGCTGCTGTTTGCACTGTGTCTGCTGCCGTTTGCCTGGCTGCTGTATGGCGCCATCGCCAATACTCTGGGCGCCAATCCTGCAGAAGCGCTGCTGCGCTCCACCGGCAGCTGGACGCTGCGCTTTCTGTGCATCGTGCTGGCCGTCACGCCTGTGCGCCAATCGCTGAAGCTGCCGATTCTCTCCCGCTTCAGGCGCATGCTGGGTCTGTATGTGTTCTTCTACGCCTGCTTGCACCTGCTGTGCTACGCCTGGTTTGACATGGGGCTGGACTGGAGCGACATCGTGGCCGACATTCCCAAACGCCCGTTCATCCTCGTGGGCTTTACGAGCTGGCTGCTGCTTACCTTGCTGGCTGCCACCTCTCCCAAGTTCGCACTCAAGGCCCTGGGCGGCAAGCGATGGCAGTGGCTGCATCGCACCATTTATCTGATCGCCCCCCTGGTCTTGCTGCATTTTTTCTGGATGCGCGCCGGCAAGAACAATTTTGCCGATGTGGCAGTCTATGCTGCCATTCTCGGTTTTCTCCTGCTTTACCGGGTGTTTAAAGCTATCAAAAAATGATGAGGCTCAGGCCCCGGCCACGGCGCGCAGCGGCGGACGCACCTGGCGGCTGACGGGATCGATTTCAGCCGTTGGCAACTGGTAGGCGCGCTGATCGAACAGGTCGATACCGCACTGCAGCCCCTCCAGCCAGTTGAACAGATCGCCAATCGCCTGTTTGCCCATGATGGGGGCGCCATGCTGGGGCACGATCATGTCGATCTGCAGCTGACGCGCCATCTGCACCCACAGGCGCAAGATCTTATTGGAGACCATGTAGCGGCGGTGGAAACCCTCCATGCGCGCTATATGCGGCAGCAGATCGGTAACCGGCCGCTGCGCCTCGGCCCCCGTGGTCAGCGACACTCCCAGATCACCGGTAAACAGGATCTTACTCACCGGATCGTAAAAGTGGAAGTTGCCTTCGGCATGCAGAAAGTGAGCCGGGAGCAAAATCAATTCGCTATTGCCCAGGGGCAGATGCCCTCCGCCATCGGGCACGCCGATCACGCGGTTCTCCGTCTTGCCCACCTTGGTGAAGTGCGGTGCAAAACGTTCCCAGATGCGGGAGATGACCAGCTGGGCGCGCGTGGAGGTCATCCAGCGGTCCAGCGAGGCAATGATGTCCGGATCCGCATGTGAGGCAATCAGGTAAGCCAGCTTTTGCGGTGGGAAATAGCGCGACATGCCCATGAAAAGCTCATTGAACGCCAGATTGCCGCCGGGATCGAGAATGGCGCCGGTGCCGCTGTCCACAATCAGAAACTGATTGGCCTGTATGGCCTGACCGTCCTCCTCGATGAGGTCGGTGAACATCAGGCAGGCGTGGTTTTTGTCGCGATAAAGCTCTATGGGCATGGCAAATTTGTCAGAAGACAAGATGCCGCCACTTTAGGCATCAAGTCATTTCGCCATGTTGAGATACATCAAGGCTGACTGGGCTTGCCGGCAGGGGCTTCCATATCGTCTGTCGCTTGCGAATCCACATCGGCGGGCTGCTTCACGGCTGGCGCCTGCACAGCCGAGCTGCCGGCGGGTCGACTAGAGATGCCCAGCGTCTGCGGCAAGGTGGCACGACCTTGGGCTGCAGCTTCCGTAGGCAGGAACAACGGACCTCTCTGTCCGCAGGCAGTCAACGATGCCAGGGACGCCGCACAAGCCACAAGGGCAATGCTCCTGACTAAAATTTGAGGTGCTTTCAACATGGGCAAATTGTAATGACTGACATTGAATATCTGGACCGCGCCGACCAACTGCTTTTGGCCGTGGAGCAATGCTGCGACCGAATCAACGACGAGACCGATGCCGATATCGACGCCCAGCGCACAGGCGGTCTGGTGACCCTGGTCTTCGCCAACCGCAGCCAGATTGTGATCAATCAGCAAAAGCCTTTGCATGAAATCTGGCTGGCTGCCAAAGCCGGTGGTTTTCACTACCGCTTTGACGAAGCCCAGAATGCCTGGATGGACACCAAGGGCGCTGGCGAGTTCTTCGCCAACCTCAGCGCCTACGCCTGTGAGCAATCGGGGCTGAAGCTGGCATTCAAGGCCTTGTAAAGCCTTCTACCTGGCACTCAGACTAGCCCACCGCTTGTGCCAGGCGCTGCATCAGACTGAGGGTGGAAGCATCCACCCCCTCCCAGTCATTGCTTTGCTGGCGCGCATGCAACTGCGTGGCCAGCTTCTTGCCCAGCTCCACACCCCATTGGTCAAAGCTGTTGATACCCCAGACAGCGCCCGAGACAAAGATGCGATGCTCATACAGCGCGATCAAGGCACCCAACGAGGCGGGATCGAGTTGCTGCAATAGCAAAAATGTGCTAGGGCGATTGCCCGGGCAGTCTTTGGCTGCACCTTCACCACTGCGCCCCAACATCAAGGCCTGAGCCTGGGCAATGGCGTTGATCACCAGGCTCTGATGGTGTGCTCCCAGATACTTGCCGCCGTCGCGCAGAGCGATGAACTCCACAGGAATCACATCCGGGCCCTGGTGCAACATCTGAAAAAAAGCATGCTGACCATTGGTTCCTGGCTCACCCCAGATCACGGGAGCAGTTCGCACGGCAAGCGCCTGCCCATCACGGGTCACGCTTTTGCCATTGCTCTCCATCTCCAGTTGCTGCAAATAAGCCGTCAAGCGCCGCAGACCATGGCTGTAAGGCGCGATACAGCGGCTGGAAAAATGGCAGAAGTCCCGGTACCAGACATCCAGCAAGCCAAGACGCATGGGCAGATTCTGCGCCGCAGGCGCTGTAAAAAAGTGAGCATCCATGGCATGTGCGCCATCGAGCATGCTGCGAAACTGCTGGGCACCAATGGCTATGGCAATCGGCAGGCCAATCGCCGACCACAGCGAGAAGCGACCGCCGACCCAGTCCCAAAAGCCCAGGGTGCGCCCAATGCCGAAATCCGCAGCCGCCTTCACATTGGTGGTAAGCGCCACAAAGTGCTTATCAATGGAGAGTTCGTCCTGCGGATTCTCACTTCCGCCTTGCGCCAGAAACCACTGCCGTGCAGAACGCGCATTCAGCATGGTTTCTGCCGTGGTGAACGATTTCGATGCAATCAGGAACAAGGTACTTTGCGGCCTGACCTTGCGCAGCACATGCCCCAATTCATGGCCATCCACATTGGAGATGAAGTGGAAATTCTTTCCCGTATCCACCCAGTCTTCCAAAGCGTTGACTACCACCTCGGGCCCCAGATGCGAGCCACCAATACCGATATTCACGATATCAGTGATGCCCTCGTCCTGGCGCACCTGCTCGGCCAGCTCCAGCATGGCATCCAGGGTCTCATGAACCTGAGCCAGAGCCTCTCGCGTCGCCCCGTTCCAGCACTGCACGACTGGGCTCTGTTGCAATGCCCCTCCTTGCGCCGGAGTTCTGAGCAGCCAATGCATGACCGCCCGATCTTCGGTGCAATTGATGGCCTCGCCGGCTAGCATGGCATTGCGCTGGGCAACAACATGGTTTTGCTTGGCCAGTTCCTGCAGCAAGCCCTCTGTCTCGGTGCTCAGCAGATTCTTGGATAAATCGGCAAAGACATGAGGCGCATTGATGCTCAACGCTTGCAGGCGGGCCGGATCATTCTTGAAAGTCTGGCGCAAATCCATGGTGCGGATCTGCGCATCATGGTGTGCTTGCAAGGCCTGCCATGCAGGCAATTGGTGGCACAGAGAATTCAAAATTATCCCAATCAATCAGCGGTTTGCTGCATCAGCACTTCAAGCTTGCGCGTGTCCACCGTGAAGGCACGAATACCTTCCGCCAGCTTTTCGGTCGCCATGGCATCCTCATTGAATGCAAAACGGAAGCTGGCTTCATCCAGGTTCCAGCGCGTCAGCGCCATGGCCTTGGCCTGCTGCGCATCCAGCACTCTGCCAAGCGGTGAAAGCGCATCGTCTGCTTCCTCCAGCTGCGCAAGCAACTCCGGAGCAATCGTCAACAAGTCACAGCCCGCCAGAGCCAGGATCTGGCCCGTGTTGCGAAAGCTGGCCCCCATCACTTCGGTGCCAATACCAAAGTGCTTGTAATACTCATAAATTTTGCGCACCGACTGTACGCCCGGGTCATTGCTGCCGCTCATGGCCGCTTCATCCCAGCTGGCGCCGGCCTGCTTTTTGTACCAATCGTAAATTCGGCCCACAAAAGGCGAGATCAGCTGCACCTTGGCCTGACCACAGGCTACCGCCTGACTGAACGAGAACAGCAGGGTCAGATTCGTATGAATACCTCGCAGCTCCAGCAGGCGAGCGGCTTCAATACCTTCCCAAGTTGCAGCAATCTTGATCAACACTCGGGCAGTATGAACACCTGCGGCCTGATACAGCTCGATCAGGCGTTCTGCACGTGTCACCGTGGCCTGGGTGTCAAACGACAGGCGTGCGTCAACCTCTGTGGACACGCGACCAGGAATTGTCTCCAGAATTTCGCAGCCAAAACGCACCAGCATGCGATCCATGACTTCATCCAGTCCACGCCCTTTCCATTGCGCCACCGTCGCACGCATCAACGGTGCATACTGCGGCTTCTGTACCGCCTTCAAAATCAGCGAAGGGTTGGTTGTTGCATCCTGAGGCTGAAACTGTGCCAGTTGGTGAAAATCACCGGTATCTGCCACCACGGTTGTGAACTGTCTTAGCGCATCCAACTGATTCATACACATTCCTCAATCAAGAAACTCAGGGTAGATCATCCAAAATCTTTGCAAAGCTTCCGAGTGTATGGCGATAGCTGCTCCATAAGGCCAAGACTGCGCAACTCATTGCAAACCACGTCACACAATTGGAGTCACGACCGGCTTGGCACATGCAAAATGCAAGCTTGAATCCGGCAGTGCGAAATATGCCCCGTCGCAGCTGCGCAACCATCCAGGCCATCCTTGCCCGATTAGCAGCTTGATTTTCACCTCACGACCTGAACCCCACAGCACCACATGCTCGACCGCATTACCGCCTCACTCCCATCGCTTGCCCCCGCCGAACAACGGGTCGCGCGCCTGGTACTGGCGGATGCCAGGGCTTTTGCCCACCTCCCCGTCAGAGAGCTGGCCGCAAGAGCCCATGTCAGCAAACCGACGGTGGTGCGCTTTTGCCGCAGCATGGGCTATGACGGTCTGGCCGACTTCAAGCTCAAACTGGCAGGCAGTGTCAGCGAAGGCGTGCCGTTCATTCACCGCAGCGTGGATAGCGATGACAAGACCAGTGACGTCATGGTCAAGGTCGTTGACAACGCAGTGGCCGCGTTCCTGCAATACCGCAACGCTGCCACCACCAGCGCCATCGAACAAGCCGCCGGAGCCATTGCCGCCACCTGGCAAACCGGCAAACGCATTGAGTTCTATGGTGCGGGGAATTCGGGCATTGTGGCTCTGGATGCACAACACAAGTTTTTTCGGCTGGGCATTACCAGCCTGGCCACCAGCGACGGCCATATGCAGGTCATGAGTGCCACCTTGCTGGGTAAAGGCGACTGCATCGTCATTATCTCCAACTCCGGCCGCACCCGCGACTTGATGGATGCCGCAGATATCGCCCGAAAAAATGGAGCCACCACGATTGCCATTACCGCCAGCGGCTCACCTCTGGCATCGGCCTGTCAAATCCATTTGGCCGCAGATCACCCGGAGGGATATGATCGCTACAGCCCAATGGTGTCGCGTCTTTTGCATTTGTTGATTATCGATGTACTGGCTACCTGTGTGGCTTTACGCATTGGCCCAGCGCTGCAGCCGGCGCTGGAACAGATGAAAAACAATTTGAGAGCCAAACGTTATACCTGATATTGAAACCTTTACAAAAAGAGCCTCCAAATGGAGGCTCTTTTAAATTCAACAAATCAGAAACGATGGCGCAAGCCAATGGTAATACCTGTTCGCTTTGTTGCCCCATTGGAGTCAAGCACCACATTAGCTCCACCGCTTACCTTGGTATGGTCCACGCCAAAATAGGCATCTGTTCTCTTAGAGAAGGCATAGTCCACCACCGCCACCATAAAATCAGCTTTTCCATTAAAAGCACCCCCTGCAGATCCGGATTGCTTGGCATGGAAATAGTGCATTCCAGCATTAATCTGTGGAGTTATTTGGTAGCCAAATCCAATTTTATACATTTGTCGCTTATCAGCATTACCTGCCATAAAACCACCATTGGATGATCCTTGCCAATAGAGACTGAGCAATGTCGAGTCAACAGCGGCATTGAATGGATTGGCCGAATAAGCATCCTTGCGTTTGTTGAGTCCATATCCCACATTGAAATACAAGGGCCCTGTGCGATAAGAACCACCCAATGTCCATGCATCGACATCCGTTCCCGCAGGCAGCGTTGTTCTCAGAAAGCCACCGCCAACTGAAAGTCCCTTATCCGAGTAGCGCAAATAACCCCCAGCTGTTTTGGTAGCACCGCCGACAGCGGCAGGGACCTGGGCTGCAGAGGTAAATGGACCTTTATTCCCTTCATCAAAAGAATACTGCAATGCGCCACGCACAGGTCCAAACTCGGCCACATACTTCAGCATATTATTGGCACGGGCACCCATAGACATCCCGATTTCAGGCTTGTATGCCTCCATATAGGGAGAATATGGAAAAGATGAGTAGGTACTCGTTACAACATCAAAAAGCATGTTGTATTGACGACCCATGGTGATTTGCCCAAAGCTCTTGCTGCGCAGACCTACCCAGGATTGCTGAAAGAAGTTGGTACTGGCAGAGACACCAGAGTCTGTCAAAAAACGGGCTTCCAAATTCGCAATGGCTGACAATCCGCCACCCAAATCCTCTGTCACATTAATGCCCCAACGGCTTTGAGACATGCCTCCACCAATCATCTCCGTGAGGCCACTTTTGTTCGCACCTTGGTTGGTCGTATGACGAACAGCGGCATCCACAATACCGTAGAGTTGCACGCTGCTTTGCGCAAACGCCAAAGGAGCGGTAACACCCAGAACAGCCAATGCAACAGCCTTTTTCACGAATGAAGAATTCATTGTTTTGTCTCTCTCGTAACAATCAGTTGGTGGAAAATTCATTCTAGAAATGCTTTTCCATCGCAAGCAATCGTTTGCGCAAGTGCAACACAGGCCTTTCCCGCTCAGATTCAACCCGGCCAGCAATTACCCTATAGAAACAAACCCGATAAATAAAAAAGGCCTGTCTTTCGACAGGCCTTTTGGCTTTTAAGCAGTTACTGGCTTACACCAGCAATTGATTAGAAAGCGTGGCGGATACCAACTTGCACGCCAGTTTGGTTGCGTGCATCGCCATTGGCCTTGAAGCCAACTGCGTTGCTCACGCCCTTGGCGTTCAGAGCCAAAGCGGAATCATCTTGGTTCTTCAGGTAAGCAACAGTACCGTACACAGCAGTGCGCTTGGACAGGTTGTGCACATAACCCAGGGACAGCTGGTGAGCCTTCGAGTTAATAGCCTTCTGATCGTACAGAGCGTATTGCAGCTTCACTTCGCCAACGCCACCCACGGGAGCGGACACGCCCAACAGGTAGTTGTTGAACTTTTCGTTAGCAGCGCCGTTAGGCTTGTACTTGATTTGTTGAACGTTACCTGCAACCTTGGCCACGCCAAAGTTGTAAGAAGCGCCGATGGACATTTCGTCACGGTCACCAGCTGGGCCGTAGCTCAGAGTGCCGTAAGCAGCAGTCACGCTCAGAGGACCGTTGTCATAGCCAACGTTACCACCGGCGTAGCGGCCAGCCTTGCTACCCACGCCAAAGCCGGGGATAGTGTTAGCCTTTTCGTCGAAAGCGTAGCTGATGTTAGCAGTCACGCCGCCGAAGTTAGGCGAGGAGTACGACACCATGTTGTTCTTACGAATGGTGTTGCCGTCAGCAATGCCGGAACCAGCCCAGTCGCTGTAACCCATGTTCTGGCCGATACCAGTGGCGCCGAACAGGTCATACTTCAGACCAGCACGGAAAGTGGGAGTTGTTTCACGACCCAGACGAACTTCACCGAAGTTGCCCGACAGGCGCACAGTGGATTCACGTGTGAAATTGAAACCGGTAGCGTTGCCGTTGTCGCCGAAGATTTCGCCTTCCAGCCAGAAACCAGCCTTCAGACCGCCACCCAGGTCTTCAGTGCCGCGCAGGCCCAGACGGCTGGTAGCGTTGCCGCTGGTGTTCACGCCGTACTTAGAGCTGTCACCGTTAGCACCGCCAGCGTTGTTCACGTAAGACACGCCAGTGTCAACGATACCAAACAGGGTCACGGAAGATTGAGCCATTGCGGCGCCGGAAGCGGCCAGCACTGCCAGGGCAATCAGGGATTTTTTCATTACGAGTTACTCCAAGGTTTAGAAGGGCGCCGGTCTATGGGAGAGAGACTTGAGCCTCGAGCTCCACCGGTTTCCCGCGCCAACCTCCTGGTGGGGAAGTTGGGTCCTATTGCACCAGACCCCCGGCAGCAGCGCAAAGCAATTCACCCAAAAACGGCTGTTTTGGCCGGTTTTCGTTGCACTGCCGCAACAAAAACACTGCCCTGCAGCATGGGGTGCTCCCCTAGGGGTTGAGACCTATCTTTCAACCCCGGCATTGCCCTGGCTCAAGCCATGGCTGCAGGAGCTTGGTGTACCTTACGCGCCATTGCGCCACTGTGTGCGCCAGACCACATTCAACGCCATGGACTCTTTTTTGACGGCTGCCGATGCAGCGCTTCGCACCTTGTTTGCCGACCCTGTTTCGGCAGAACGCTCGCCTGCCGCAGGCATACCGGAAGCAGCTATGTCGCCAGAGGAGCGCAAGCTCTCTGGCGCCTTGATGCGCGTCAACCATGTGGGCGAGGTCTGCGCCCAGGCTCTCTATAACGCTCAAGCCATGGTGACCCAGGACATGGTGTTGCGCGAGCATCTGCTGCTGGCGGCGCGCGAGGAAATGGACCACCTGGCCTGGACACGTGAGCGCCTGCACGCCTTGGGCGATCGCCCTTCCCTGCTGAATCCGCTGTGGTTCGCTGGCGCGTTTGCCATCGGCACCGTGGCAGCCAAGTTCAGCGATGCAGTCAGCCTGGGCTTTGTAGTGGAGACGGAAAATCAGGTGGCCGCCCACCTGGAAAACCATCTGGGACGCCTGCCCGAGCAGGATGAGGCCTCTCTGGCCGTGGTTGCCCGCATGAAGGATGACGAGGCGCGCCACGCAGCAGCCGCCATTGACGAAGGCGCCATGCAGTTGCCGCCAGCAGCTCAGGGGCTGATGCGCCTGGCCGCCAAGGTGATGACGACCGTCGCACACAAGATCTGAGACCTGTGCGCGCTCAATAGAAAAAGCGGACATCTGTCCGCTTTTTCATTGGGGAGGCTCAATCCGACTCAGGCTTCGACGATATCAAAGCCCGTAGTGATCTCGGCCGTCTTGCCCAGCATGATGGTGGCGGAGCAGTATTTGTCATGGCTCATGGCAATGGCGCGCTCCACAGCGCCGGCAGGCAGGTTCTTGCCGCTGACGGTGAACTGCATATGAATCTTGGTGAAGACCTTGGGCTCGGCCTCTGCGCGCTCCGACGTGAGTTGCACGCTGCAGCCCTTCACATCGTGGCGACCTCGCTTGAGGATGAGCACCACGTCATAGGCGGTACAGCCGCCGGCACCTGCCAGCAGCAATTCCATGGGGCGGGGTGCCTGATTGCGACCGCCATTGGCCGACGTCTTCTCATCAGGAGCGCCATCCATGGTGACGACATGACCGCTGCCGGTCTCCGCCACAAAGCCCATGCCAGAGCGCGTACCCGTGGTCGCGCCAGTCCAACTTACCGTGCATTCCATTACTGCATCCTCTCAAAAGCTGTTGCAATTTTGCATCAAATACATGGAAACCCGAATTTTGTTGCATTGCAAAAAACAAAGTCGCTACAATACAACCCAAGCGTTACCTGCTGGGTTTAACCCGCAGATGGACCACAGATTTTTCTGTATCGCACCCTTTGTCTCCTCCACCTCCTCTAATGGTGGATTCAGCCCCTAGCCTCACAGCTGGGGGCTTTTTTTTGCCCATGCGATTCCTGGTTCGCAAGCCAACAGGGCTGCCCTCTTGAGCGGCTACTGCAGCGCAACAAGCAAGCGCCTATGATGGCCGGATTGATCCGCGCCAGGAAGCCATGCCACTGTGCCACGCCTGAGCGCCTCTGCTGTTGCTTTGCACAATGACCCAAGCCCTGACCCCATTTGATTATCTGACCCGTATTCTCAACGCCCGTGTCTATGACGTGGCTGTGGAATCAGACCTTGAACCCGCCAAGAACCTCAGCCGCCGCCTGCACAACAAGGTGTTGTTGAAGCGCGAGGACCAGCAGCCCGTATTCAGCTTCAAGCTGCGCGGCGCCTACAACAAGATGGCCCATCTCTCGGCCGAGCAGCTGCAAAAAGGCGTGATCTGCGCCTCGGCCGGCAATCATGCCCAGGGTGTAGCCATGAGCGCCAAGAAGCTGGGTTGCCGCTCGGTCATCGTGATGCCGACCACCACCCCCCAGGTGAAGGTGGATGCCGTCGCCGCCTTGGGCGGCGAGGTGGTACTGGCCGGCGACAGCTATTCCGACGCCTACAAGCACGCCATCAAGCTGCAAAAGACCGAGGGACTGACCTTTGTCCACCCCTTTGACGATCCGGACGTCATCGCCGGTCAGGGCACGATTGCCATGGAAATGCTGCGCCAGCTGCAAAAGCTGGGCAGCCAGCGCCTGGATGCCGTGTTTGTCGCCATTGGCGGCGGCGGACTGATCAGCGGCGTGGCCAATTACATCAAGGCCGTGCGTCCGGACATCAAGGTGATCGGCGTGCACACCAAGGACTCCAACGCCATGCTGCAGTCCGTGCAGGCCGGCGAGCGCGTGGAGCTTCCCGATGTAGGCCTGTTTGCTGACGGCACGGCCGTCAAGCTGGTGGGCGAGGAGACCTTCCGCATCGCCAGAAATCTGGTGGACGACTACGTGGTGGTCGATACCGACGCCGTCTGCGCCGCCATCAAGGACATTTTTGTGGATACGCGCTCCATCGTTGAGCCGTCCGGTGCGCTGGCCGTGGCCGCCATCAAACAATATGTGGCCACGCACAAGACTAAGGGCGAGACCTACGCCGCCATTCTGTGCGGCGCCAACATGAACTTCGACCGCCTGCGCTTTGTGGCCGAACGAGCCGAAGTGGGCGAGGAGCGTGAAGCCTTGTTTGCCGTCACCATTCCCGAAGAGCGCGGCAGCTTCAAGCACTTTTGCGAGGTCGTGGGCAAGTTGCCCGGCGGCCCGCGCAATGTGACCGAATTCAACTACCGCATCAGCCACGAAAACAAGGCCCATGTGTTTGTGGGCCTGACGACCCCCACCAAGGGCGAGAGCGAGAAGATCTGCAAGAACTTCCAGAAAAACGGCTTTGACGCCATTGATCTGACCTTTGACGAGATGGCCAAGGAGCATTTGCGTCATATGGTGGGCGGCCATTCGCCTTTGGCCCAGGAAGAACGCTTGCTGCGCTTCGTCTTCCCCGAACGCCCCGGTGCCCTCTTCAAGTTTTTGAGCCTGATGGCCCCCACCTGGAACATCTCGCTATTCCACTACCGCAACCAGGGCGCGGACTATGGCCGCATTCTGGTCGGCATGCAGGTGCCGGCCAAGGACAGCAAGAAGTTCGACGCCTTCCTCAAGAACCTGGGCTACCCCTGGGTGGAAGAAACCAGCAACCCTGCTTACCAACTCTTCCTGAAGTAATAAAGAGGCCTTTGGGCCTCTTTCCCATATTGCTCATGCGCAAGCAGCTCTCTTTTTAGGACTATCCATGCAAGCTCTGCGCCACTTTTTGCTGGCTCTGCAGTTCTTCAGCCGGATACCTGTGACGGGACGCCTGGCCGCCTGGGTGGGCTGGAGCCCGCAGATGCAGCGCGCCAGCGCCGCGCATCTGCCGGGCGTGGGCTGGCTGGTGGGGCTGTGGGCTGCGTTGCTGCTGGGCCTGATGAGCTGGCTGCTACCCGACACCAGCTGGACGCCCTTGCTGGCCGCCATCATCAGCACCGCAGGCACACTATGGCTCACCGGCGGCTTTCACGAAGACGGCCTGACCGACGTGGCCGATGGCCTGGGCGGGTTTGTGCCGCCCGAGCGGGCGCTGGAGATCATGAAGGACTCGCGCATAGGCGCTTATGGCGTGATGGCGCTGGTCATGGCCTTGCTGACCAAGGTGGTGCTGATTGCCGTGCTGCTGACCGCCATGCAGCAATTCTGGGGGCCGGCCCCCATCATGGTGCTGATCTGCTGCATTCACGTGCTTTCGCGCTTTGCGCCCCTGGTGCTGATGCACACCCTGCCCCATGTGGGCCTGGCCGCCACCAGCAAGACCTTGCATGTTGCAGGCCGGCTGTTGGGCTGGAAGGGCCTGCTGACCGCTGCACTCTGGTGCCTGCCCTGCTTTGGCCTGCTGCTGTGGCTGGGCATTTACAGCTTTGTGCTTTGCCTGCTAGGCGCAATGTGGCTCACCACCGGGTTGCTGCAGCGCTGGTTTCGCCAGCGCCTGGGCGGCATGACAGGCGACTGCCTGGGTGCCTGCCAGCAACTCAATGAGCTGGCCATGCTGCTGGTCAGCGCCATCTATCTGGGGCATTGGCTGTGACGACACTGTGGCTGGTGCGCCATGCACGCCCTTTGATCGATACCGAGCGCTGCTACGGCCGCCTCGATATCCAGGCCGATGACGAGGCCACGCAAAGCGCTGCTCTGAGACTGCAACAGGCTTTGCGGCCCCACCTGGGTCAATGCCGCATCTTTCACTCACCGCTTCAAAGAAGTGAGCAGTTGGCACAAGCATTGATTGAACTACAACCTGATTTCACCTCGGATGCCGACAAGCGCCTGCTGGAGGTGGACTTTGGTCACTGGGAAGGCCAGCGCTGGGATGCGATTGGCGAGGCCGCTATTTCGGCCTGGGCCCGGAATCTGGCAGAGCATGCGCCGGGCGACGGAGAAAGCCTGGTCCAGATGCTGGGCCGCGTCGGCACCGCACTGCAAGACGCCAAAGCGCTGGATTCCGAGCATGTGGTCTGGATCAGCCACGCGGGCGTTGCGCGCTGCGCTCAGTGGCTGCTGCAACATGGCTCGCGCCTGCCGCAAAGCCACGAGTGGACGCTGCCTGCTCCGGCTTACGGGCAGTTCATGCAACTGAGTCTTTGAACACCCGTTAATTGAAAGCCGCAATCGCAGGCTTTGGCAGCGCCAGCACCGCCGTGGCCGGGCCACCCATGCTGCTGCCCAGGCGGGCTTCGCGGGTGCTCAGCGACTGCAGCAGCACACCGTCTTCCAGTGCATCCCCTACCTTGAAGGCCTTGGCCGGATTGCTGCCCACGGCAATCACCGCAGCACCGGCGCCCGAGTCATGGCCTGCCAGCACCCCTGTCAGCACGTAGCGCTGGACCACCGGAGCGGCTGCAGGCGCCGCAGCAGCGACCGCCCCCAGCGCCTTGGCCATGGCCTGGGCATTGGCTTGCACGGCCGCCACCGGTGCAGGCACGGGCTCCTGTCCTGCGGGTCCGCCCAGCCAGCGCAGCCACCAGAACACCACCACGCCGGCAGCCAGGGCCGACAGCAACAAGGTGGTGAGCTTTACCGACAGAGGAATACCATGGCCGGAGTTGAAAGAAATTGTTCGCATTGAGAGATTATCATCGTGACTTTCAGTGCTATTTAAACAGGGCCTCATGACGCTTCAACGCCGCCACCCGTTTTCCGCCATCCGCCACGGTTTTGCGCGTGGCTTCACGCTGATCGAATTGATGGTGGTTCTGGTCATCATTGGCGTGCTGGCCGCCCTTATCGTTCCCAATGTGCTGGACCGCGCCGATGACGCCCGCGTCACCGCCGCCAAGACCGATATTGCCAACCTCAACCAGGCTTTGAAGCTCTACCGTCTGGACAACCAGCGCTACCCCACCTCCGAGCAAGGCCTGCAGGCCCTGGTCACCAAGCCCACATCCGGCCCCGCGCCCACCAACTGGAAGCCCTATCTGGAAAAGCTGCCCAATGACCCCTGGAGCAACCCCTACCAGTACCTGAACCCCGGCGTGAAGGGCCCCATCGACATCATGTCGTTCGGTGCAGACGGCAAGGCCGGCGGCGAAGGCAAGGATGCAGATATCGGCAGCTGGCAGTGAGCACTGCACTACAGGGGCAGCCCGTCGGCAAGCCCTGCCGCCAATAAGCGCCACTTATGGCACGACCCCAACACGCCGGCTTCACCTTGCTTGAATTGCTGGTGGTGATCTCCATCATGGCGCTGGCGACGGCAGGCGTGAGCCTGGCCATGCGCGATAGCGGCGAACAACAGCTGGAGCGCGAAGCCCAGCGTCTGGTCACCTTGCTGGAATCGGCCCGTGCCCAGGCGCGCACCAATGGCACGCTGGTCACCTGGCAGCCCATGCCCCAAGGCTTCAGATTTGACGGACTGGCACCGGGCGTGAAAATGCCCGGCAACTGGCTGCAAGCCGGTGTGCAAGTCCAGCAACCCACGCCCATCATCCTCGGCCCCGAGCCTCTGATTCCGCGCCAGAGCATCACGCTGACCTTGCCGCAGACCTCGGCTGCGCCGCTGCGCCTGGTGACCGACGGGCTGCGCCCATTCAGCGTGCAAAACATCCCAACCCCGCCATGAAGCCACTGCAGCCACGGCCCCGCCCGCGCCTGCAAGCCGGCTTTACCTTGATCGAGGTGCTGGTGGCCGTCGGCATTGTGGGCGTGGCGCTGTTGGCCGGGCTGCAGGCCAGCAGCGCCCTGACGCGCAATGCCCAGCGCCAGCAAGACGTGATCCTCGCCCAGCAATGCGCGCAAAACGAGCTGGTGCGCATGCGCCTGATCAACCAGATGCCGGCCGTGGGCGACTTCACCGTGAACTGCGATCAGCTCAACCGCCAGTTGCAGGTGCGGCTGACCGTGAGCCCCACGCCCAACCCCAGCTTCAGGCGGGTCGACGCCCAGGTTTTCTCCGACAACCTGCCGGTGCTGCGCGTTTCAACCATTGTGGGTCGCTACTAGATGAATAGCTTCAAGCGCAATATGCGCAAGCGCTACAGCGGTTTTACGCTGGTGGAACTGCTGGTCGCACTGGCCGCCATGGCCTTGCTGTCCATCATGAGCTGGCGCGGCATCGACGGCATGCTGCGCGCCCAGGAAAGCACGCGCGAGCAAGGCGAGCAGGCCGCCGTGCTGCAAACCGTGCTGGCCCAGTGGAATGCCGACCTGGCCGCCCTGATGCCGCTGGAGAAAATGCAGACCCTGGACTGGGACGGGCAGGTGCTGCGCATGACCCGCAAAAGCAGCGCGCCCGTGGATCTGGGAGCCATCGTCGTGGCCTGGAGCCGCCGCAGCGTGCAAGGCCAGATGCAGTGGTTGCGCTGGCAGTCCCCGCCCGTGCGCACGGCCATGGAATGGAACGAAGCCTGGAACCAGGCAAGCCTCTGGGGTCGCAACCCCTCCACCGCGCAAATGGCCAGCGAAACCGTGCTGCTGCCGCTGGATCAATGGCGGGTGTACTACTACCGGGGCAATGCCTGGACCAACCCCCAGTCCAGCGAGCAGAGCAACTCAGGCAATGCGGCCGCCACCACCGGCCTGCCCGCACTGCCCGATGGCGTGCGCATAGAGCTGAGCCTGCCGCAAGGCCGTTCCATGAATGGTCGCCTCACGGTGGACTGGGTCAACCCCTTGCGCTCCAACTCCCGTTCATGATGCTGCAGCGCAACCCCTTCCCAACGAAACATCAGCGCGGCGCGGCCCTGCTGGCGGCCATGCTGACCGTCACCCTGGTCGCTAGCCTGGCGGCGGCGGCTCTGTGGCAGCAGTGGCGCGATGTGGAAATTGAAACCGCCGAGCGCAACCGCGTACAGGCCAGCTGGCTGCTGCTGGGCGCTCTGGACTGGTCGCGCGTCGTGATTCAGGAAGACTCCCGGGCCAACCGCAAATCGCCGGTAGACCATCTGGGCGAGCCCTGGGCCGTGCCTTTGCAGGAAGCGCGCCTGTCCACTTTTCTCAATGCCAAGAACAACGTCAGCAATGTGGATGACGACCAGGCGGACGTGCAGGCGGCGTTTCTCTCGGGCGAAATCATCGACCTGCAATCGCGGCTGAATCTGCGCAGCCTGATGATCGACCCGGACAAGCCGCTGGACGCGGACAGACTTAAGCCTTTTGTGCGCCTGTTCGAACGCCTGGGCCTGCCCAGCAGCCAGGTGCTGCAGATGGCCAACGCCTTGCGCAACGCTGCCGGCACGAGCGCTGGCAAAAGCGCGGCCAGCAATACCCCGCTGATGCCGCGCACCTTGCGCCAGCTGGGCTGGCTGGGCCTGGACCCGCGCCTGATCGCCCGCATGGAGCCTTTTCTCGTCCTGCTGCCCGAAGTCACCAAGATCAATCTCAACACCGCCAGCCCCGAGGTGATCTGGGCCGTCGAAGAAAACCTGGACTGGTCTGCCGCCAATCAGCTGGTGCAGCTGCGCTCCAGCAATCCATTCAAATCCACCAGCGACGCTGCCAAAGCCCTGGGCCGCAGCAATCTCTTTGCCAGCGGCTTTGGCACGACCACCGAATATTTCGAAGCTCGGGGCCGTCTGCGCATGGGCGACAACATGCTCAGCCAGCGCTCCATTCTTCAACGCAAGGACATGACGGTCACTACGCTGTGGCAGGAACGAGGCGACTGGGGTTTACCCGTGACCAACCCCATTCCGTAAACCTATCGTCATATTGCTTACCTAGAATGCCCCAAACTCTCTCATGAGCACCTTGCTTCTTCTCCTGCCTGCGGACCATGCCAGCGCAGCCAGTGAATACCAATTCGTCAAAAGCAGAGATGGCCGGGAAGCCCAGAGCACCGGCCAGTCTGTGGCATCGCTTTTGCCTGCTACCAGCCGGGTAGAGCAGGTCACGGCCGTTATCAGCCACCAGCAGCTGTCCTGGCATCAAATCACACTCCCACCCGGGCTGAACCTGGGCAGCAGCCGCCAGCAGACACGGGTGCGGGCGGTGCTCGAAGGCTTGCTGGAAGAAAAGTTGCTGACCGACCCGGGCCAGACCCATCTGGCCCTGCCTGCCAAAGCGGTCTCCGGCGCAGCCTGCTGGGTTGCGGTCTGCGACAAGCCCTGGCTACAAGCCCATCTGAAAGCACTGGAGGCTGCAGGCTATGCCGTCAGCCGCATTCTTCCCGAACTGGCACCCTCCACCACCGCCGGGCTCTGGGCCGTGGGCGAGGCCGACCGCCCCTGGCTTGTCGCCACCGGGCTGAACGACAACACCCAACTGGCCCGTCTTCCGCTGCAGGCAGACGCCAGCCTGGTGCAATCGCTGCTGGGCCGCTTGCCCGCCGATCTCCCCGTGCTAGCCGAGCCGCAGCTGGCCCGCATGGCCGAGAACCTGCAGCACCCGGTCCAGCTGCAGACCCAGACCCAGCGTTTGCTCGAGGCCCATGCCGGCAGCTGGGATATGGCGCAGTTCGATCTGGACCTGGGCAGCAGCACCCGCATGCGCCGCCGTCTGCTCGACGCTTGGCAAAGCCTGGCCAAAAGCCCGCAATGGCGTGCCGCCCGCTGGGCTGCAGCCGTGGCCGTGGTGGCCCAGCTCATAGGCCTCAACGCCTGGGCGTTCAAGGAAAACCAGGCCATTGCCCAGCGCCAGCAGCAAGCCAAGCAGGTGCTGCAGACCACCTTTCCGCGCGTGCCGGTGATTGTGGATGCGCCCGTGCAAATGCAGCGCGAGCTGGATTTGCTGCGCAGCCAGACCGGCGCGCTCTCGTCCAGCGATATGGAAGCGCTGCTGGCCGCCAGCAGCCAGATCAAGGGCATTGAAACCGCCACCACCCTGCACTACCAGGACAAGCAATTGCGCATACAGGGGCTGAAGCTGGATGCCGAAACCCTGAGCGATGCCCAGCAAAGCCTGGCCGGCAGCAGCTACCGCCTGCAACGCGAAGGCGCTGAGTTGATACTGACGGCAGAAACACAACCATGAAGCGCAGCGTCAAAACACTCCATCTGAGCCAGACCCTGGCTCCACTGCGACAACGCTGGCAGGGCCTGGCCGCCCGTGAACAAAACCTGCTGCTGCTGGCTGGCAGCCTGGTGCTGCTGGCTCTCGTCTGGTGGCTGGCACTGGCCCCGGCGCTGAGCAGTCTGCGCACGGCCCCCGCCCGCCATGCCCAGGCAGATCGCGAGCTGCAGCTCATGCTGCGCCTGCAGGCCCAGGCCGAGCAACTGCGCCAGCAGCCGGCCGGCGTGATGGGCGATGCGCCAGCGCTGCTGCAGCAATCGCTGACGGCCGAGCTGGGCACTGCAGCCCAGTTGCAATGGCTGGGCCAGCGGGCGCAAATCACGCTGACCGGCGCGCCCGCTCCCGCTCTGGCCCGCTGGCTGTCCAAGGTGCGTGACGACACCCGAGCCACCACTGCCGAAATGAAGCTCAGCCGCGCTCCCGCCAGCCAGAACGTCGATGCCGCAGTACGCTGGAATGGCAGCCTGCTGCTGGACTTTCCCGACAGCCAGGGCGAGCGGTAAGCAGCGATGCCCTTGATGCGCAAGAACCGCTCCCCTGCCGCGGCACGCCCGCGCCAGGCTGACGTCAAAAACTGGCGTTCGCCGCGCGCCTGGGCGTTTTCCGGTGTTCTGCTGGGCCTGCTCATCAGCGCAGCCCTGTTCGCGCCTGCCAGCTGGCTTGCCCGTCTGGTACATCAGGCCAGCAACGGACAGGTCCAGTTGCAGCAAGCCCGCGGCACGCTATGGAATGGCTCGGCCCAGCTGGTATTGACCGGCGGCTCGGACAGCCACGACGTGACCAGCCTGCCCACCCGCCTGAACTGGACGCTGCGCCCCGACTGGCTTGGCGCGCAGCTGGCCATGCAAAGCGATTGCTGTACCGCCGCCCCGGTTCTGGCACGGCTGACGCTGGGCTTGAACAGAGCCAGCCTGCAGGTCAGCGACAGCCAGATCGATCTGCCGGCCAATCTGCTGAGCGGGCTGGGCACGCCATGGAATACCGTGGCCCTGCAAGGACAGCTGCGCATGAGCACCGTCGGGCTCAAGCTGCAATACCGGGCCGGGCGCATGCTCAACCAGGGCCTCACACGGCTGGAGGCACTTGCCGTGTCCTCGCGGCTGTCCCCGCTCAAACCGCTGGGCAGCTACCGGCTGGACATCGACGGCGGCGAAAGCACCCGCCTGACCCTGTCCACACTTCAGGGCGATCTGCAACTCAGCGGCCAGGGCCAATGGGTGGGCTCGCGTCTGCACTTCAGCGGCGAAGCCTGGTCCAGCCCGGAGCGCGAAGCCGCTCTTTCCAATTTGCTCAATATTTTGGGGCGCCGCCAGGGTGCGCGTTCCATCATCACCTTCGGTTGATCCATGACTCAGCACACGCACTCCGTCTGGCGAGATACTCTCACTTCCATAGCAGCTGCCGCAATGCTGTTGTGCGCCAGCAGCTCAATTCATGCTCAAACTGCCGGCAACACGCCCAGTCTGCGCCCCGGCGAACCGGTGACGCTGAACTTCACCAATGCCGATATCGAAGCCGTCTCGCGTGCCATGGCGGCCATCACCAACCGCAACGTGGTGGTGGACCCGCGCGTCAAAGGCCAGATCACGCTGCTGACCGACAAGGCCGTCTCGCCGGCCACGGCCTACCAGCAATACCTGGCCGCGCTGCGCATGCAGGGCTTTACCGTCGCCGAGTCTGCCGGTCTGTTCAAGGTCATCCCCGAAGCCGATGCCAAGCTGCAGGCCAATGAAGTGGCCGTGGGCCGGGGCGGCCAGCACGGCGGCGGGCAGGTCGTCACGCAGATCTTCAAGCTCAACTTCGAGAACGCGGCCAATATGGTGCCGGTGCTGCGTCCCTTGATCAGCCCCAACAACACCATCAACGTCAACCCGGGCAACAACTCGCTGGTCATCACCGACTATGCGGACAATCTGCAGCGCATCTCGCGCATCATCGCCAGCACCGACGTCTCCAACGCCACCGAGGTGGAAGTGATTGCGCTGCGCCACGCGCTGGCCGCCGATATGGTGGCCCTGGTCAACCGGCTGGTGGAAGGCGGCTCCGGCGGTCCAGGCGGAGCGGCAGCCATGGGCGCCGCCAATACCGCCGGCCAGGCCGACAACAGTTTCCGCAGCTCCATCCTGGCCGAGCCCCGCAGCAATTCCGTGCTGGTGCGCGCAGCCAATCCGGCACGCCTGTCGCAGATTCGCTCGCTGATTGCCAGGCTGGATCAGCCCGCCATGAGCGGCGGCAGCGACGAGGGCAATATCCAGGTGGTCTACCTCAAGCATGCGGAGGCCGCCTCCCTGGCCGCCACGCTGCGCGCAGCCATCAGCGCCCAGGCCACAGCAGCCAGCAACCAGGCAGGTGTGGCAGGTGCCGTCTCCACAACGGCTAGCGCCGGTGCCGGCAGCCAGCAGGCAATGATCTCCCGCGGCACGGATGGCAGCGCCACCATGGGTCTGGGTGCGGGCAATACCGGCCCCAGCTCCCGCTTCGGCACGGCGCAACAGCCTTCGACCGGCGGCATGATCCAGGCCGACCCCAGCACCAACTCCCTGATCATCACCGCGCCGCCGCCGCTGTATCGCCAGTTGCGCGCCGTGATCGACAAGCTCGACAGCCGCCGCGCCCAGGTGATGATCGAAGCACTGATCGTGGAAGTGGCCACCGACAAGCTGGCCCAGTTCGGCGTGCAGTGGAACTCCATCATCCGCGACGGAGGCCAGGTGGCCGGCGTCATAGGCAACGCCTCTTCCGTGGCCGGCGGCAGCATTCTGAGCCTGATGGGAGCCTTCAATTCGCTGGCCAACGGCACCGACCTCAGCGATACCGATGCCAAGGCGGCCGCAGGCCTCAAGGGCATGAACCTCGGGCTGACCCAGCGCGTCAACGGCAAGACCTCGCTGGGCGTTCTGGCCAACTTCCTGCAGGGCAATGGCGACACCAATGTGCTGTCCACGCCCAATCTGATGACCCTGGACAACGAGGAAGCCAGCATCATGGTGGGCGAAAACGTTCCCTTCCCGACCACCACCACCCAGGGCAACACCATCAGCGGCCCGTTCACCACCTATGAACGCAAGGACGTGGGCACCTTGCTGCGCATACGCCCGCAGATCAACGAGAACGGCACCATCAAGCTGGCCGTCTACCAGGAAAACTCTGCGGTCAAGGTCGGCACGGGCACCAGCGCCAGCGGTGCCACCACCACCAAGCGCTCCATAGAATCCAATGTACTGGTCGAGGACGGCGGCGTGGTGGTGCTGGGCGGCCTGATTGGCGACGAATACTCGCAAAGCGAAGAGCGCGTGCCGCTGCTGGGCGACATCCCGGTACTGGGCAATCTGTTTCGCAACACCAATCGCACGCGCAAGAAAACCAATCTCATGGTCTTTCTGCGCCCCGTGGTGCTGCGCGATGCCAACGCCACCATGCAGTTCTCTCAGGATCGCTACGAGGCCATTCGCGCCACGCAGCAGCAAATCCAGCCGGATAGCGCTCTGATGCTGCGCAACGTCAACGGTGCAGCCCTGCTGCCCGCCAACCCTGAAGCCGCTCCTGCGCGATCGCCCCTGGTCAGCCCCGGCGCCATGATGAACACGCCGGCCCGTCAGCCCCAGCTGGTGGACTTCACCCAGACTGGCCAGCCCGCGACCGGCACCCAAGCCACGCCCGCCGAGCCCCTCCGTCTGTCGCCCGGCAGCATGTAAGCAGAGCACCCCATGCGTTACCCACTGCCCTATGCTTTTGCGCGCAGCAGCCAGTTGCTGATCGAAGACGACGGCCAGACGCCCATGCTCTGGCACGGCCCGGCGCCGGACTGGTCGGCCATCAGCGAAGTCCAGCGCCTGCACGGCGTGCAGCGCTGGCAGATGCTGGACGCCACGGCGCTGTCGCATCGCATCAGCAGCGCCTATGCGCAAAGCGACTCCAGCGCGGCCATGGTGGTCAGCGAAGTCGAATCCGACGCCGACCTCTCGCGCATGATGCAGGATCTGCCCGCCGTCGAAGATCTGCTGGAGACCGCCGACGATGCGCCCATCATCCGCATGCTCAACGCCCTGCTCACGCAGGCCGCGCGCGACGGTGCGTCGGACATTCATATCGAGCCCTATGAGCGCCACTCCAGCGTGCGCTTCCGGGTCGACGGCGATCTGCGCGAAGTGGTGCAGCCCAACCGCGCCCTGCACGCGGCGTTGATCAGTCGCCTGAAGATCATGGCGGATCTGGATATTGCCGAAAAACGCCTGCCCCAGGACGGCCGCATCAGCCTGCGTCTGGGCACGCGCGCCATCGACGTACGTGTTTCCACCCTGCCCAGCGCCCATGGCGAGCGCGCCGTGCTGCGTCTGCTGGACAAGAGCGAGAGCAAGCTCAGCCTGGAAGCCGTGGGCATGCAGGGCGAGACGCTCAGGCGCTTTACCCATATGACGGCCCAGCCCCACGGCATCGTGCTGGTCACCGGACCCACGGGCTCGGGCAAGACCACCACGCTGTATGCGGCCCTGCAGCGCATGGACGCCAGCCACAACAACATCATGACGGTGGAAGACCCCATCGAATACGAGCTGGGCGGCGTGGGCCAGACCCAGGTCAACAGCAAGATCGATCTGACCTTTGCCAAAGCCTTGCGCGCCATACTGCGCCAGGACCCGGACGTGATCATGATTGGCGAAATCCGCGACTTCGAAACCGCGCAGATCGCCATTCAGGCTTCGCTGACCGGCCACCTGGTGCTGGCCACGCTGCACACCAACGATGCACCCAGCGCCGTCACCCGCCTGATCGACATGGGCGTGGAGCCGTTTTTGCTGTCCTCCTCGCTGCTGGGCGTGCTGGCACAGCGGCTGGTCAGAAAAATCGATAGCACTGAGCCCAGTGGCTACAAGGGCCGAACCGGTATTTTCGAGATGCTGGTGGTGGACGACACCATTCGCGCCCAGATTCACCGTGGCGCCAGCGAAGCCGAAATCCGCACCACCGCACAGGCCGCAGGCATGCAGCTCATGCGCGATGACGGCGAGCGCCTGGTGCGCGAAGGCATCACCACGCCCGAGGAAGTACTGCGCGTCACGCGTGACTGATTGCGGTCGAATCGGCTTGATGCCCCCAGCGCATCAAGGCCGGCCCCGTGAGCAGCACGCGCACAAAATCGGCCTGCCTCCCCACGCCCACCTTGCTGGCAGCCGCCTTGTACTGCGAGCGCACGGTGTGAATCGACAGCCCCTGGCGCTCGGCAAACTCCTGCAGCGTCCAGCCGTTGACCAGGGCCTGCGCCAGCTGGGCTTCGGCCAGCGTCAACCGGTACAGCCCCTGCAGCAGCGCCTGCAGCGAAGGAATGGTGAGCGCCGGATCGCTGAGCAACACCATGGCTGCGCAGTGCACGCCATAGGGGCTGACCTGGCGCGGCAGCGGCGACACCATGACCTGCAGCTGCTGACCCGCCAGCCCTCTGAAACGGCTGGCTCGCCCCACATGCGCGGCCTTGCCCAGACCGGTGGCCAAGCATTCGTGCATGGCTTTTTGCAGCCAGCGGTCATCTGCCGCATTGCTGGCGCGCAGCCTCTCGCCACCGGCGCGCATCAGCAGCTGGCTGCGCTCCATCAGCCCGGTAGCACGGCTATTGCCATGCAGCAGCCTGGCATGTTCATCCACCAGCAACACGCCCAGCGGCAAATCCTCGAGCACGGCCAGCGAGGCATGCACCAGCGCCTGTGATTTGTAGAGGCGACGGTGAATCGCAAACGCTGTCTGCAGATGCGGCATCAGCTGCTGCATCAGCTGCAGCTCCTGCGGCTCGTAAGCGCCGGCAGCGCGCGGGCGCACCATGGTCACATTGAAGGAGCGCTCGTGCTGGTTCTCCACCACCGCGGCGCAGGAATAAAACAGGCCCTGAGGCTGCAACCAGTCGCCAAACCATTCGGTGGACGTCAGTCGCTGATCGGGGAAAAGCTGGGATGAATTGACCACGGTTCCCGGGCTGTGCAGGCTGGGGTCCTGCAGCCAGACATTGCACTGGCAGTAGTGCTGGGCAAAGCTCGTCAGCTCGGCCGCGTCAAACCCGCAACTGGCGCCAAAGCTGCCGAAGCCCCCCTCCATATCCACGGTTTTCTGGGCGAAGTCATTGGCCCAGATCACGCTGGCGGGCGAACGCAGCGCCGTGCCGAGTTTCTGCAGCACGCTCTGCCATCGCGCCGGCTCCAGCGCAGCCTCGTAAATCGAGGCAATCAGATCGGGCACCAGCTCTTGCAAAGCCATAGGAATATGAGCAGCAGCCATATGCGCACCTGAACGGTTGGTTTGATTTTGAAGGTCAGCGCGTCTTGCAAGGTTACATGGAACACGGTTTGCAATATATGAAAAACAAGCAAATACATGGCCATGGGAAAACCCTTCACCTATTTTGGGGATGAATTTCCTCCAACAAATACTTACAAACCTCAGAGAAATTCCCACACCAAAAAGCCCTGTTTTGAAAGGCTTTCATGACGCAGCACCCTGTCCATTCATCCATGCAACCCAGCATTCCTGCTCCAGCCCCTTTTCTGCGCCCCACCCGGGCGCTGGCCACCGTCGCTCTGATGGCCGGTCTGACCGCCTGTGGCGGAGGTGGCGGCGGCGACAGTGCCGTCCCTGCGCCACCGCCTCCCGCCCCTGCCACCACGGCGCTGAAAACCACCGTAGTCGATGGAGCCTTGGAAAAAGCCGTGGTCTGCCTGGACAAGAATAGCAACGGCTTGTGCGATGCAGGCGAGCCTACGGCGACCACCGATGCTGGCGGCAATGCCACCCTCAACGTAGCCAATGAGGATCTGGGCAAATACGCTGTTCTGGCCATGGTGGGCACCGATGCCATCGATGCGGACACCGGCCCCGTCAAGACGGCCTTCACCCTCAAGGCTCCGGCCGATACCACGGCCCTGGTCAGCCCTCTGACCACGCTGGTCGAGACCCAGAGAGCCAGCACCAGCAGCAGTACGACCGATGCTGCAGCAGCCGTGCAGGCCCAGTTGGGTCTCAGTGGTTCGCCCATGGCCGATTTCACCCAGGACAGCTCGGCCGACGGCAAGCTGGCGGCCACGCTGGCCCGCCTGATTGTGGTGACCACCCAGGTCCAGCGCAACGACACCAGCGGCGCCCTGGGCGTGGATGGCAAGCCGCTGACTACGGGCCAGATCGACAGCGTCATCAACATCCGTCTACTCCAGCAGTTGCAGACCCTGGCCACAGCGGTGCAGGACAATCCCAGCCTGGCCGACCCCAACACCTCCATGGCGGACAAACAGGCCTCCATGGAAACTACCGCACGCCAGGTGGCCGATGCCTCGGGGCTGACCGCCGCCAATGTGGGCGTGATCGCCGCCGCGCAAGCCCAGACCACCACCCCTGAAGCCACAACCCCCACCGAAACCAGCAGCCTGCGCTGGTTCAGCTTCACCAACGCCAGCAATTTCTATATCCGCGCCTTTGAGGCCAGTGCCGCACAGAACACGCCAGATGCCAACGGCAAGCGGCACTTCACCGAGTACCGCGAACGCGTGGTCAATGGCGTGGAGTCTCCCTGGGCGCGCCCTCAGGTGTACTGGACCGGCAGTTCCTGGTTCAGCTGCCCTACCGACTATGTGCACGAGGTCGGCAATATCGGCAGCTCGGGCGAAACCGAATCCCTGTATTGCAACGCCATGCGCAGCCGCGCCAAGCAAAGCGTGCGTGATATCTCGGGTCTGAAGATGGCCGATATCGTGAGCGAAATCCGCTCCAGCCCGCTGCTGGATTCGGCGGACGGCTCTTTTGCGGACTGGGGCCCCAAGCCCTCGCAACTGCCCGCCAACGCCACCTGGCCCAGCGGCTCCACGCTGGCCTATCGCACGGTGACGGATCTGGGCGGCACCGAGTACTACCTGGGCAATAACACCAATCGCGCCACCATTCCACCCGCCAACGACCCCAACAACCCCGACAGCAATGTCTGGCACAGCGCCAGCCTGGCGGAGTTTGTGGCCTGGAATGCCGGCGACTTTGCCAGCAACGTCAGCACGGCCCAGGTACACGGCAACAACGCCCGCGTGCTGGTTTCGCGCCGTGACTATCTCAAGCCCGACGGCAGCAGTGCCTACAAGCGCTATATGGTGGGCTTTGAGCCCGGTGGCGAGCTGCGGGCACGCTTTTACGAATGCGAAGGTGATACCTCGCAAAACCGCAACGCCACCTTGTTCATCAACGGCGTCTCCACCTGCAAGGTGATCCTGGTGAGCAACTACAGCATCAGCAATCTGGGCGATGCCAAGGTGCTGCGTTTCAGCACCGAGCCCACCCAGTTGAACGTCAGCAACTTCCAGAATTACCGTTTGTTTGTGGAGCGCGGCGGCGTCACCTATCTGGGCTATCGCGACAAGCAGATGGTCAGCTACCAGCAACGCCTGAACAAGGTCGCGGCTGAGGCACTGCTGGCCTCTCTGGGTCTGAACTGATACCTTTTTGTTTCGTGCGCTTGGCCCGCCGTTTGGCGGGCCTTTTTTTGCGCATCCAAGGCCCCACCGTACCCCGGAAATGCCTGCTTTGCCACAATCATCGGCATGCTTGAAAACCTTCGTTCTTTCGCCCAGCCCTATGGCGGCGACCTCGTTTTGCCGCTGATCCTGCTGGCCGTCGTCAGCCTGGCGGTACTGTGGCAATTCAAGAGCCGCATGGATGTGGCGCAGCTGCGCCGCATGATCCGCGTCGCAGCGCTGGTGGCGCTGCTGGGCTCGGTTTTTGCCATGCAACTGGGCGCTGCCTATTACGCACTGGCCATCGTTCTGCTGGTCTGGGGTGTGGTGGTCGGCATTGTTTTTGGCAGAGAAATAGGCCGAAAGCGCTGATCGATAAAGCGCATACAGCTATCAAAAACATTTGTTAGAGGCCCTATGAAATCACTAGACAAGATCAAGCTCTCCATGCTGGATCTGGTGGCTGTGCGCGAAGGCGGCACGGTTGCCGATGCGCTCAAGATTGCCGTACGCACCGCCCAGCAGGCGGAAAAACTGGGCTTTAGCCGCTACTGGCTGGCCGAGCACCACAACATGCCAGGCATTGCCAGCTCGGCCACGGCCGTGCTGATAGGCCATATTGCAGGCGCCACGCAAAAAATTCGCGTGGGCTCGGGCGGCATCATGCTGCCCAACCACGCACCGCTGGTAGTGGCCGAGGCTTTCGGCACCCTGGCCGAGCTCTATCCCGACCGCATCGATCTGGGCCTGGGCCGTGCGCCCGGCACGGACGGCCCCACCATGCGTGCCCTGCGCCGCGACCGCGTGGAGACCGAGGAAGACTTTCCGCGCGATGTCCAGGAGCTGCAGCGTCTGCTGGGCCCTGCGCAAGAGGGTCAACGCATCATCGCCATGCCCGGTGCCGGCACCCAGGTGCCGATCTGGCTGCTGGGCTCCAGCCTGTTCTCGGCCCAGTTGGCCGCGCATATGGGTCTGCCCTACGCCTTTGCCTCGCACTTCGCGCCGCGCATGCTGCACCAGGCGCTGGCTGTCTACCGCCAGATGTTCAAGCCCTCGGCTACGCTGGCCAAGCCTTACGCCATCGTCGGCGTGCCTGTGATTGCCGCCCCCACGGACGAAGAAGCGCAGTTTCTGGCCAGCAGCACCTACCAGCGGGTTCTGGGCATTTTGACGGGCAACCGCTCGCGCCTGCAGCCTCCGGTGCCGGGTTTCTGGGAACAGCTCGATGCCCGCGCCCAGGCCGCCATCTCCGACTTTCTGGCCGTGGGTGTGGTCGGCGGGCCGGACACCGTGCGCCAGGGCCTGCAAAAGCTGGCCGAGGAAACCCAGGCCGATGAGTTCATGCTGGTCAGCGACGTGTTCGATGCCGAGCTGCGCCTGCGCAGCCTGGAGATCACCGCCCAGGCCATACAGTGACCGTTCTGCCATGAGCCGCTCGGCCCGTCTGCTGCAGCTGCTGGACAGCCTGCGCCGCGCCCGCCAGCCGCAAACCGGGCCGCAACTGGCCCGGACACTGGGCATCAGCCTGCGCACGCTGTACCGCGACATCGCCACCTTGCGCACCCAGGGTGCAGACATCTTGGGCGACCCCGGCATAGGTTTCGAGATGCGGCCCGGCTTTCTGCTGCCGCCCCTGATGTTCAATGCCGACGAGCTGGAAGCCCTGCTGCTGGGCGCCCGCTGGGCTAGCTTGCAGGCCGACCCGCAACTGGCACAGGCCGCCACGGCCGCCATGGACCGCATTCGCGCGGCACTGCCACTGGATCTGCGCATTGCCGTCGATACCAGCGGCCTGCTGGTTCCCAATATGCAAGACGATCCTCCCGCCGAGCCCTGGCAGGCCGCACTGCGCCGCGCCATCCGGGCCGAACACAAGGTGATGCTGCACTACCGGGACCAGCATGGCGTGCTGAGCCAGCGCAAGATCTGGCCATTTGCCATGGCCTACTTCGAGCGCAGCCGCGTGGTCTCGGCCTGGTGCGAACTCCGTCAGGCCTTTCGCCACTTTCGTGCAGACCGCGTGGACGCGCTGGAGGATCTGGGAGAGCGTTACCCGCAACGACGTCAGGCCTTGATACAGCGCTGGCTGGACGAGACCGGCTGCACCCTGGACTGAGTGCGGTGCTCTGCTGACAGAAACTGTCAGCCTCTCTTCCTACATTGCACCCATGGCGCGTTTGCCATGCCAACAGGAAGAACTGCAATGTCCCCAACCTCTGCCCCCAAGCTGCGCTTCTACAGCAATCCCATGTCCCGCGCTCGCATGGTGCACTGGATGCTGCAGGAGTGCGATGCCGAGTACGAAACCATCACGCTGGACTACGGCCCGCCTATGAAGTCTGCGCAGTATCTGGCCATCAACCCCATGGGCAAGGTTCCGGCGCTGCAGCATGGCGACACCGTCATCACCGAAACCGGGGCCATACTCGCCTATCTGGCCGAGCTTTATCCCGAAAAACAGCTGGCTCCGGCCATGGGCAGCCCCGAGCGCGGCAGCTATTTGCGCTGGCTGTTTTTCGTCGCCGGGCCGGTGGAGGCGGTCTCCACCGCCAAGACCGAAGGCTGGCTGAACGGGCAAACGCCACAGCAGGCGGTGGCTGCAGGTTTTGGGCGCTTTGACGACGTAGTCGCCACCTTGCTGCACGCCGTGCGCGGCAAGCAATATGTCTGCGGCACGCACTTCACGGCGGCAGACCTCTACCTTGCCAGCTATCTGGGCTGGAGCATGCAGCAGGGCACGCTGCCCACGCTGCCGGAGTTCAGCGCCTATGCGCTGCCACTGCTGGCACGCCCGGCCTCCGCCCGCGCCGATGCACTCGACGGCCCGCTGGAGCAACTGGCCTGAGTGTCACAGGCTTCGGGCACAATCATCGGCAGGTGGCCGACGGTCACTGTTTTCATGCCTTTGACTGATGCCCGCCTTCACCTTTGAAGCCCTGGATGCCCAGGGCCAGACCCGCAAGGGCACTCTGGAAGCCGACAATACCCGCGCAGCGCGCAACCAGTTGCGTACCCAAGCACTGATTCCGCTGCTGGTGGAGCCCGTGGGTTCGGGCAATGCACAAGGCCCATCGACATCGAACTGGTTCAGCCGTCCCGTGCTCAACTCCACCTCGCTGGCGGTCTGGACTCGGCAGCTCTCGGGTCTGGTCAGCTCCGGCCTGCCCATAGAGCGTGCGCTGGCGGCCTTGACGGAAGAGGCAGACGACAAACGGCTGCACCAGTTGATGGCCTCGCTGCGGGCCGAAGTCAATGCAGGCTCCACTTTTGCGCGGGCGCTGGGTCAGCATCCGCGCGAGTTCTCCGATATTTTCTGCGCCGTGATTGGTGCGGGCGAGGCCAGTGGCAGCCTGGGTGCGGTGCTGGAGAGCCTGGCCGACGATCTGGAGTCGCGCCAGGCGCTGCAATCGAAGCTGATTGGCGCATCGCTGTATCCGGCCATCGTCACCCTGGTGGCCATCGTCATCGTGCTGTTTCTGGTCAGCTATGTGGTGCCCCAGGTGGCCAGCGTGTTTGCCGGCACCAAGCGTGCACTGCCGTTTCTCACCGTGGTCATGCTTTCCTTGAGCAGCTTTGTGCGCAGCTATGGCTGGGCCATGCTGGCGCTGCTGGTGCTGGCAGGCATAGGCTTTCGCATCGCGCTCAGGAACGAAGCGTTTCGCGAACGCTTTGATGCCCAGTGGCTGCATATCCCGCTGATAGGCCGCCTTGCACGCAGCTACAACGCCGCCCGCTTTGCCGGCACGCTGGCCATGCTGGCCAAGGCGGGCGTGCCGATTCTCAAGGCCTTGCAGGCCGCCGCCGAAACCCTGAACAACCGCGCCCTGCGCGCCGATGCGCTCGATGCGCTGGCCATGGTGCGCGAAGGTGCACCCCTGGCCTCGGCCCTGGCGCAGAAAAAACGCTTTCCCGGGCTGGTGGCCATGTTTGCACGTCTGGGCGAGCAGACCGGCCAGCTGCCGCTGATGCTGCAGCGCGCGGCCACCCAGCTCTCCACCGAAGTACAGCGCCGGGCCATGCATCTGGCCACCATTCTGGAGCCCCTGCTCATCGTGGCCATGGGCCTGATCGTCATGCTCATCGTTCTGGCCGTGCTGATGCCCATCATCCAGCTCAACCAGTTTGTGAAATAGCGCACCAGACGGGGGCGCGCACCATCCAGAGCCACCACTCACTTCAGAATGGCGCGATTTTTGCTTTTTTTGGTGCATTGCGTTTTTTCCACGCAATGCTGCACCAATAACTAGCAAACTTCAGCTGGAGCGTTTTCATGGAAGCACTAAAACAGGGCGCTGATGCCCTGTTCATTTTGATGGGCGCAGTCATGGTCCTGGCCATGCACGCAGGTTTCGCATTTCTGGAGCTCGGCACCGTGCGGCGCAAGAACCAGGTCAATGCACTGGTCAAGATCCTGGTGGACTTCTCGGTCTCTACCGTGGTCTATTTCATGGTCGGCTACGGCGTGGCTTACGGCACGCACTTTTTCGTGGGTGCCGAGCAACTGGCCGCGTTCAACGGCTATGCACTGGTCAAGTTCTTCTTTCTGCTGACTTTCGCCGCCGCCATCCCGGCCATCATCTCGGGCGGCATCGCCGAGCGTGCCAAGTTCTGGCCGCAGCTGATCGCCACCGCCGTCATCGTCGGCCTGATCTACCCCTTCTTCGAAGGCATTGTCTGGAACCAGCATTTCGGCGTGCAGGCCTGGATCAAGGCGCTGACCGGTGCCGAGTTTCACGATTTCGCCGGCAGCGTGGTCGTCCATGCCGTGGGCGGCTGGATTGCCCTGGGCGCCGTGCTGCTGCTAGGCCCACGCAGCAACCGCTACCGCCGCGATGGGGCCATTGCCGCCACCCCGCCATCGAGCATTCCGTTTCTGGCGCTGGGCGCCTGGATTCTGACCGTGGGCTGGTTCGGCTTCAATGTCATGAGCGCCCAGACCCTGGACAAGATTTCGGGCCTGGTCGCCGTCAATTCGCTGATGGCCATGGTCGGCGGCACGCTGGCGGCCTTGGCCGTGGGCAAGAACGACCCGGGCTTTGTGCACAACGGCCCGCTGGCCGGCCTGGTCGCCGTCTGCGCTGGCTCGGATCTGATGCACCCGCTGGGCGCACTGACTGTGGGCGCGGCGGCCGGCGCCATCTTCGTGATCATGTTCACGCTGACGCAAAACCGCTGGAAGATCGACGACGTGCTGGGCGTGTGGCCGCTGCACGGCCTGTGCGGCGCCTGGGGCGGCATTGCGGCCGGCATCTTCGGCAGCAAGGCCCTGGGCGGACTGGGCGGCGTGCACCTGGGCGCCCAGCTGATCGGCACGCTGATGGGCGTGGCCTGGGCCACGGCCGGTGGCTTTCTGGTCTACGGCCTGCTCAAGACCACTTTGGGCCTGCGCCTGAACCAGGAGCAGGAATTCGACGGCGCCGACCTCTCCATACACCGCATCAGCGCCACGCCGGAGCGCGAAGCCAACTGGTAAGGCAGCGGAGGCGGAGGATGAGGCAGGCTGCGTATCATCTGAAGCTGTCTGCCCACCTACCGGAAGCTGTACCACCATGGCCCTGACCCTGGACGAGAAAATCGTCGTCGCCATCTCCTCGCGCGCGCTGTTTGACTTCGAGGAAGAAAACCGCCTGTTCGAGAACAGCAACCCCGCCACCTACCTGAAGCTGCAGCGCGAGCGCCTCGATGTACCTGCCGCGCCCGGCGTGGCCTTCTCCCTGGTCAAGAAACTGCTGGCCTTCAATACCGAGGCCCAGCAGCGCGTGGAAGTGGTGCTGCTGTCGCGCAACGATCCCATCAGCGGCATGCGGGTGTTTCGCTCGGCCAAGGCCCACGGCCTGCACTCCATTCAGCGCGGCGTATTCACCCAGGGGCGCGACCCCTTCAGCTATCTGCGCCCGCTGGGCGCGCAGCTGTTTCTGTCGGCCAATGCCGAAGACGTGACCCAGGCCCTGCAACTGGGCTACCCGGCTGCCCATGTCTACACCGACTCCAGGCGCGCCAGCGGCAGCCACCCGCAGGAATTGCGCATCGCTTTTGACGGCGACGCCGTGCTGTTTTCCGACGAGGCCGAGCGCATCTACCAAAGCCAGGGTCTGGCGGCTTTTCAAAAACACGAGGCAGAAAAAGCCAGCCAGCCGCTGCCCGAAGGCCCGTTCAAGCCCTTGCTGGCAGCCCTGCACCGACTGCAGCAGGTGGATGCACCCGGCATGCAGATCCGCACGGCCCTGGTCACCGCCCGCAGCGCCCCGGCCCATGAACGGGCACTGAACACGCTGATGGACTGGAAAATCGATGTGGACGAGGCCATGTTTCTGGGCGGCCTGCCCAAGGGCGGTTTTTTGCGTGAGTTTGAACCTGACTTCTTTTTTGACGACCAGACCGGCCATGTGCGCAACGCGGCCAGCCATGTGCCATCAGGCCATGTGCGCAGCGGCGTGGCGCACGAGAAGGCGTAGATACATCCGTAAAGTTGCGCAAAGCCTGGCAAGCGATTGCAAAAGCCTGACCGCTGGCGCGGACTGCAGTTGAGAATCAGGCTATCGCCCCCAACTGGAGTTCCATGTCGAAAGTTTTCCCTCACTCTGCCGCCCCGATTTCCCGCACCGCTTCCACCCGTCTTGCCGCCCGCTCATCGACCATGATGAAAGCCGCCATGACGGTGCTGCTGACCAGCGCCTTTGTGCTGCTGCCCACGGCGCGCGCCGATGATGCGGATGCCGACAAGGCCCAGGGCGCGCAGCTGTCCAAGGGCGAGATCAAGGCCCAGCAGCAATTCAAGATGCTGGACTTCAACCATGACGGCAAGCTGAGTCGCAAGGAAGTGGCCATCATTCCCAAGCTGGCAGCGGCCTTTGATGAGACCGACACCAACAAGGATGGTTTCGTGACCTATGAGGAAGTGCGCGCCTTTGCCGTCAAGTACCGCGCTGCACGGGAATCGGCCAAGGCTGCCGAAGTGGCCAAGAGCGCCAAGACCCAGCCGGAGCACCACGCACCCGCTCCTGATTCAGAAGCAGATAGCACTGACGCTGCAAAAAACTAAGCGGTTTTGAGCTTCAAACTGCCTGAAAAGCCTACGCATGCCGCTCTGAAAAGCAGAGCAGCATCGGCTTTCAGCTCTTGTCGCCGCCCGTGCGCTTGACCTTGGGTTCCGAGTAGGTCAGCGGTTCGTTGCGGGCCGACAGCTTGTTGTTCAACACATCCTCGGCCTTGCTGCTGTCCTGCGCCTGCTCCACGGCCTGGGCGCTGGCCCGCCACATGGACTGAATGAACTCGATCAGCTGCTTGGAAATCGGCTCCTTGGGCGGCTCCTCCACCTCCTGCTTTTGCTTGACCTCCTCGGCCAACGTCCAGTCGCGGTTTTCCGCATCGGGAGCGGATGGTTTCTCGGGCTCGCGCAGCGTGCGGCCCTCGCCCAACTTGTCCACAGACTCGATCGCATTCACCGCATTGACGGGCCGCACCGGCACGGCGCCGGAAGCACCGGTGGAATACAAATCGGCACCCTGAGTTCGCCACGGGGTGCTGGAGCGGTCAACAGGTGGTATTTGCATGACGAGCCTCTCTTGGGGTTGGCGGGATTGCAGGCGAAAAAACAGCTTTCTCGCCGTGTTATCGACCCATCTTGAGAAAACTAAAGCACTTTTTCATTCTTTATTTGATAGCACGCAGCGATTACCCAATAAGGGCTTGAGTCTGTTTTTATTCAAAAACCATGAAAAAAGGCCTTGCTGCGGCGCAGCAAGGCCTTTGTACGGTGTGGGGCGCGATTACAGAAAGCGCTCCAGCAGCTTGCGCGAAGCTCTGTCGAGCTGGTGGGTATCGGGAATGCGGAACTGCACGCCATCCTGGCCGGTGATCTGCAGCTTGGTACGGCCCGCCAGCTTGCGTATGTCTTCCTCGGCCTTGAGCACCATTTGCGTGACACCGCGGTCGGTCTGCAAGTCCCAGGTGCTGGGAGTGGAGAAGCTGGAGACCTTGAGAATGCGCTCGATCGTGGGCACAAATTCGCGCGCGGCCAGGTCTTCCTCGATCAGTTGGCGATGGGCAGGCTGCAGATCGTCCATGCGGGCCACCCACAGCGCTTCCTTGCCGTCGGCGGCGATCAGCGACAGCCCTTCGGTAGGCGCGGCAATCGGAAAGGCCCGCACGGGCACCACGGCCGTGTACACCGTGCCGTCGCCCAGCGTGAGCACCAGGCGGCCATGGGGATTACGCACCAGCTGCATGCCGGCCAGATCGGAGTGGGGAGTGTTGATCATCACTTATTCCTTTGTCGCCAGGGCCGGGGTCTGCAGCGTCAGGCCTGCGGCTTGCGCATCTTCTTCGGCGCGGCGGGCCTGGGCTTCGTACAGACGCCAGTAAGCGCCCTTTTTTCCCATCAGCTCGTCGTGCGGGCCGACTTCCACAATCTCGCCGCGGTCCATGACCACCAGACGGTCGGCCTTGCGCAGCGTGGACAGGCGGTGGGCAATGGCAATCGTGGTGCGGCCTTGCACCAGATTGTCCAGCGCCTTCTGGATTTCCTTTTCGGTCTCGGTGTCCACGGCCGAAGTGGCTTCGTCCAGGATCAGGATGCGCGGATCGATCAGCAATGCGCGGGCAATCGAGATGCGCTGGCGCTCGCCGCCCGACAGGCCCTGGCCGCGCTCGCCCACCAGCGAGTCATAGCCATGGGGCAGGCGCAGAATGAACTCGTGCGCATGGGCGGCACGGGCAGCGGCCACGATTTCCTCGCGGCTGGCACCGGGCTTGCCATAGGCAATGTTCTCGGCAATCGTGCCGAAGAACAGGAAGGGCTCCTGCAGCACCAGGCCGATATTGCTGCGGTAATCCGACACCGACATGCGGCGCACATCCACGCCATCGAGCTGGATCGAGCCTTCGGACACGTCGTAGAAGCGGCAGATCAGGTTGACCAAGGTACTCTTGCCCGAACCGCTGTGACCCACCAGACCAATCATCTCGCCGGGCTGAATCTGCAGATCCAGATTCTTGATGACGGAGCGGCTGCCATAGCGAAAGCCCAGGTTTTCCATGGTGATGGCGCCCTTGACCTTGGGCAACTTCACGGGATTAGTGGGCTCGGGCACGTTGCTGACATGGTCCAGGATGTCGAAAATGCGCTTGGCCCCGGCCGCTGCCTTCTGGGTGACAGAGACGATGCGGCTCATGGAATCCAGACGGGTGTAGAAACGGCCGATATAGGCAATAAAGGCCGTCAGCACACCGACGGTGATGGAGCCGCCAGCGACCAGATAGATGCCAAAGCCCCAGACAATCAGGATGCCGATCTCGGTCAGCAGCGTGACGGTGGGCGTGAACAGCGACCAGGTCTTGTTGACCTTGTCATTGGCTTCCAGATTGACCTGATTGGCATCGGCAAAGCGGTCGGCTTCGCGCTTTTCCTGGGCAAAAGCCTTGACCACGCGGATGCCGGGAATGGTATCGGCCAGCACATTGGTCACTTCGGACCAGACGCGGTCAATCTTTTCGAAGCCGGTACGCAGGCGATCGCGCACGGTGTGGATCATCCAGGCGATGAAGGGCAAGGGCACCAGAGTGACCAGGGCCAGCCAGGGATTGATGGAGAACAAGATGGCCGAAGTCATCACGATCATCAGCACATCGGTGGCGAAATCCAGAGCGTTGAGCGACAGGAACAGGTTGATGCGGTCGGTTTCGGCCCCGATACGCGCCATCAGATCGCCCGTACGCTTGCTGCCGTAAAAATCCACCGACAGATTCAGCAAGTGCTTGTAGGTGGTGGTGCGCAGATTGGAGCCTATGCGCTCGGACACCTTGGCCAGCACAAAGGTACGCGCCCAGCCCAGCGCCCAGGCCAGCAAGGCAGAAACCAGCAAGGCGCCCAGATAGAAGCTGACCAGGCTGGGATCAATCTTCTCGCCGTTCTGGAACGGGATCAGTATCTTGTCCATCAGCGGAATGGTCAGATACGGCGCCACCAGCTGGGCCGCCGTGGTGCCAAGCGTCAGCAAAAAGCCCAGCAGTAACTGCCCCTGGTAAGGCTTGGCAAAGCGCCACAGGCGCAGCAGCACCCAGGTCGAGGTCTGCGGAGCTTGCTGGCGTGCGCAGGCCGGGCATTCGTCGGTATCGGGCGGCAGGGCCGCGTGGCAGACCGGGCAGCGGGCCGCCTCCTCGTCGGTCACGGCGCTATAGCTTTCCTGGCGCGCAATGCGCTCGCGCTGGCGGTCGAACTGCTGCATCAGCAGCAAGATGGCCGTCTGGTGCTTGAGGGTGATGTACCACCTGGACAGGCGCGCATCATGGTCGTGCAGCTCCAGATTGCCCACGCCGCCATGATCCTGCAGACGCAAACTTTGACCCACAGTGAGTTTCCACTCACTCCACTGCTGAGTCTTGGGATCACAGGCCAGCAGCCTGTCCGGCGTCAAGGCCAGCAGGCCGTTGCCAAACTGCAAATCTGCGCTCAGGTCAACCGGGACGATGGCCAGCACGTTTTCATGAGGAGCGAGCTTGGCTCGCAATTCGTCCCCCAAGGGTCCGGCAAAGACTGCCGAGGCGTCCACAGTATGGTGATGTTGCATCTTGAATTATTTTTCTCCGCCCCTGGCGGCTCCGATATTCGTGCGGGAAACCGCATTGGCAGGCTAAACGCGGCAGAGCCGGGCGCTCAATACCCCTCTATCAACGCGCGAACCTGCAATTAGGCTGACATCCCGCTATACGTCTATTCTGGGCGCACAATGCCAACCCATATTTGGCAGAGTTTACAAATCCTGTTCCTCCTTATTACTGCTGACAGAACATGGCGAAATTCAACGACATCCAACTCTTGCGCACAACTTTTCTGCGTGGCCCCAGTGTCTGGACCTACCGCCCGGTTCTGGAGGTGTGGCTGGATTTGGGAGAGCTGGAAGACTATCCGTCCAACAAGATTCCCGGCCTCAACGAGCGTCTGACCGCCTGGTTGCCCGATCTGATCGAGCACACCTGCGGCGTAGGCGAGCGCGGCGGCTTCATCCAGCGCCTGGAAGGCGGCACCTGGATGGGCCATGTGCTGGAGCACGTGATCATCGAGCTGCTGAACCTGGCCGGCATGCCGGCCGAATTCGGCCAGACGCGCGAGATCTCCAAGCGCGGCGTGTACCGCATGGTGTTCCGTTGCCCCGAAGAGGCCGTGGCCCGCGTGGCGCTCGAAAACGGTCACCAACTGCTGATGGCAGCCATCAACGACGAAGCGTTTGAGCTCAAGCCCGCCATTCACGCCATCAAGACGGCCATCAACGACCGCTATCTCGGCCCCTCCACCGGCTGCATCGTCGATGCCGCCGGCGAGCGCCGCATTCCACATATCCGCCTGAACGACGGCAATCTGGTGCAGCTGGGCTATGGCGCTGCGCAACGCCGCATCTGGACGGCCGAATCCGACCAGACCAGCGCCATTGCCGAAGGCATTGCGCAAGACAAGGATTTCACCAAGCGCCTGCTGACCGCCTGCGGCGTGCCCGTGCCCGAAGGCCAGATCGTGGCCAGCCCTGAAGAGGCCTGGGAAGTGGCGCAGGACATCGGTTTCCCCGTCACCGTCAAGCCCTCGGACGGCAACCATGCCCGTGGCGTGACGCTGGAGCTGTCCAAGGAAGCCGACATCAAGGCCGCCTTCGCCCTGGCCCAGCCCGAAGGCTCGGACGTGATCGTTGAAAAATTCATCGACGGCGTGGAGCACCGCCTGCTGGTGGTGGGCGGCAAGGTTGTCGCCGCCACCAAGGGCGAGACCGTCAGCGTGCACGGCAACGGCATCGCCACACTGGCCGAGCTGGTGGCCGTGCTCAACCAGGATCCCCGCCGCGGCCCCGAGCAGGAGTACCCGCTGGACTGGATCAAGCTGGAAGCCGGCGCCGTCAAGCTCGAACTCAACCGCCAGCACCTGACGCCCGACAGCGTCATTCCTCAAGGACAGGCCGTGCTGCTGCAGCGCAACGGCAATATGGCCATTGACTGCACCGATGACGTGCACCCCGACGTGGCCTATTACGCCACGCTGGCAGCCAAGATCGTGGGTCTGGATATCGCCGGCATGGACATGATCCTCAAGGATGTCTCCCAGCCCCTGAAGGGCCAGGGCGCCATCCTGGAAGTCAATGCCGGCCCCGGCCTGCTGATGCACCTCAAGCCCACCAGCGGCGCGCCCCGCCCCGTGGGCATGGCGATTGCCGATCACCTCTTCCCCCGCGAAGATGGCGCCGGCGCCGGCCGCATCCCCGTGGTGGGCATTGTGGGCACGCGCAACAACGCGTTTATCGCCCGCCTGGTGGGCTGGCTGCTACAGCTGTCCGGCAAGCTCACGGGCGTGGCCAGCAGCGAGGGCATGTTCCTGGCCAACCGCCAGACGCAAAAGACCAATACGGCCAACTGGGCTGGTGCGCACCGCCTGCTGACCAACCGCCTGGCCGAAGCGGCCGTGATTCAAACCACCTCGCGTTCGATTCTGGAAGAAGGCCTGTCCTACGACCGCTGCCTGGTCGGCGTGGTCACCGATATGGACGGCTTTGAGACTCTGGCCGACCACGACGTGCAGGAAGCGGCCAATATGCGCCGCGTCATGCGCACCCAGATCGATGTGGTGCTGGACGAAGGCGCAGGCGTGCTCAATGCCGACCTGCCCGAGGTGGCGGATCTGGCCGAACTCTGCGATGGCGAAGTGATTCTGTACAGCGCCGATGCCGGCAATGCCGTGGTGGCGGCCCACCGCGCCAACACCGAGCAGCAGCATGAAGGCGGCCGCGCCGTGCTGATCAAGGGCAACACCGTGGTGCTGGCCACAGGCACCCAAGAGCGCCTGCTGGGCACACTCGAAGCCCTGTCCCTGCCCGGCGGCAAACGCCCCGACACGCCAGCCCTGCTGGCAGCGATCGCCACGGCCTGGGCTCTGGATATCACGCCCGAGCTGATCGGTGCCGGTATCAAGACCTTCGAATACTCCGCCTGATTTCACGCAACCAAAGAAGAAATGCAAACAGCCCGGCGGCATACAGATGCTGACCGGTCTGCCATCTGAAAGAACCCACTTATGCAGATCACCCGCATCCGAGCCTTGCGTGGCCCCAATCTCTGGACTCGCAGCACCGCCATCGAGTCCATCGTGCAGTGCGAAGACAACGAGCAGCGCTACACCGCCATTACCGGCTTCGAAGAAAAGCTGCGCGCGCGCTTTCCCACCATAGGCACGCTGCAACCGCATGGCGCCAACCAGCATCTGTCGCTGGCCCATGTGCTGGAAGTCGCGGCCCTGTCGCTGCAGGCCCAGGCGGGCTGCCCCGTCACCTTCAGCCGTACGCACGAGACCGTGGAACACGGCACCTACCAGGTCATCGTCGAGTACTCCGAGGAATCCGTGGGCAAGCTGGCCATGGAACAGGCCGAAGCCCTGATCCAGGCAGCACTCAACGACACGCCTTTTGACAGCGAAAAAGTCATTGCCCAGTTGCGCGATCTGGACGAAGACGACCGTATCGGCCCTTCGACCGGCGCCATTCTGGATGCGGCCATCGCCCGTGGCATTCCCTATCGTCGCCTGACAACCGGCTCTCTGGTGCAGCTGGGCTGGGGCTCCAAGGCCCGCCGCTTTCAGGCAGCAGAGCTGGATTCCACCAGCGCCGTGGCCGAATCGATTGCCCAGGACAAGGACCTGACCAAACGCCTGCTGCATGCTGCCGGCGTGCCCGTGCCGCTGGGCCGCCCCGTGGCGGACGTGGAAGACGCCTGGGTCGTGGCCCAGGAAGTGGGCCTGCCCGTGGTGGTCAAACCCCAGGACGGCAACCAGGGCAAGGGCGTGGTGGTCAACATCACCACCCGCGAAGGGCTGGAAGCAGCCTTCAAGGTTGCCAGCGAGTTCGGCGACGAAATCATGGTCGAGCGCTTCCTGCCAGGCCACGACTTCCGCCTGCTGGTGGTTGGCGGCCAACTGGTGGCTGCCGCCCGCCGCGAGCCACCCCAGGTGCTGGGCGACGGCTCGCACACCATTGCCGAGCTGGTAAACATAGTCAACCAGGACCCGCGCCGCGGCTCGGGTCACGGCACGGCCCTGACCAAGATTCGCCTGGACGATATCGCCATTGCCCGCATTGCCTCCGAAGGTCTGACTCCCGACTCCGTGCCCGCCCAGGGCCAGCGCGTGGTGCTGCGCAACAACGCCAATCTATCCACCGGCGGCAGTGCCACCGATGTGACCGATGACGTGCACCCCGAAATCGCGGCCCGCGCCATTGAAGCCGCCCAGACCATTGGCCTGCACATCTGCGGCGTGGACGTGGTCTGCGAGACCATGCTCAAGCCCCTGGAAGAGCAAAGCGGCGGCGTGGTCGAAGTCAATGCCGCCCCCGGCCTGCGCATGCACCTGGCCCCCTCCTTCGGCAAGCCCCGCAACGTGGGCGTGCCCATGGTGGACGAGCTGTTTGCCGCCGGCAATGACGGCCGCATTCCGCTGGTGGCCGTCACCGGCACCAATGGCAAGACCACGACCACCCGCGTACTTGCACATTTGTTCACCTCCCACGGCTGGCGCACCGCCATGACCAACACCGATGGCGTGTATGTGAACGGCCGCCAGATCGACAGCGGCGATTGCTCCGGTCCCAAGAGTGCCCGCAATGCCCTGGCCCACCCCGAGACCGATGCGGCCGTGCTCGAATGCGCACGCGGCGGCATCTTGCGCGAAGGCCTGGGCTTCGACCGCTGCCAGGTGGCCGTGGTCACCAATGTGGGCGAAGGCGATCACCTGGGTCTGAACTTCATCACCACCAAGGAAGATGTGGGCGTCTTGAAGCGCGTCATCGTGCAGAACGTGGCCACCGACGGCTACGCCGTGCTGAACGCTGCCGATCCGCTGGTCGCCAATATGGCGACAACCTGCCCCGGCAAGGTCATCTTCTTTGCCGCCGACCGTCACCACCCCGTCATGGCCACGCACCGTGCCCAGGGCAGCCGCGTGGTCTATGTGGATGGCGATGCCATCGTGGCCGCCGAAGGCTCGTGGCGCGAATCCATCCTGCTGCGCGAGATTCCCCTGACCCGCAACGGCACCATCACCTTCCAGGTGGAAAACGTCATGGCCTCGATTGGCGCTGCCTGGGCTGTCGGCCTGCCCTGGCAAACCATTCGCCGCGGTCTGGCAGGCTTTTTGAACGACAGCGACAACGCACCCGCACGCTTTAACGTGATGGATTACAAGGGCGCGACCGTGATTGCCGACTACGGCCACAATCCCGATGCCATCCGCGCCCTGTCGCAAGCCGTGGGCGCCATGCCAGCCAACAAGCGCAGCGTGGTGATCAGCGGCGCCGGCGACCGCCGCGACCAGGACATCGTCGAGCAGACGCAAATCCTGGGCAAGGTGTTCGACGACGTGATCCTCTACCAGGACGCCTGCCAGCGCGGCCGCGCCGACGGCGAGGTACTAGGCCTGCTCAAGCAAGGCCTGGAAGGCGCTCCGCGCACCAGCTACAGCACCGAGATCCATGGTGAATTCCTGGCCATCGACCACGCTCTGGAACGCCTGCAGCCTGGCGATCTGTGCCTGGTACTGGTCGATCAGGTGGAGGAAGCCCTGGAACATTTGCGCAAGCATGTAGCCGGTCAGTCCCAGCCTGCAGCCTGATCAAGCTGCCCAGCCAACCAAAAAGCCCGAGACGCCTATCTCGGGCTTTTTTCATAGCAGCTAACGCTTTGATTGAATGGGCTTGATCCCATTTTCACTGAAACTCTTGAAGCACTTTACGCAGCTGCAGCCAGCGCTGCATGGCTGCGCCGCATGCTGAACGTACCCATAGCCGCCAGCACGGCCAGCAGCAGACCCAGCGTGCAAGCACCCTGCCAGCCATTGATGCGCCAGGCCAGCGTCCCCAGGGCCGAGCCCAGTGCTGCGCCCAGAAAGTAGCCTGTCATGTACACGGCATTCATGCGCCCGCGCGCTGCGGGCAGCAGCTGGGCCACCGTGGCCTGATTGGTGATGTTCAGGCACTGCAGACCCAGATCGATCACGATCAGGCCCAGCACAAACCACCCCAGATGCGCACCGCCCCACCACAACATGGGCCAGGACAGCAGCAGCGCCAGCGCGCCAATCGCGCAGCTCACGCGGCCCAGGCCTTTGTCCACCAGCCGTCCGGCCTGGGTCGCCACCAGGGCACCGGCGGCACCGGCCAGACCGATCATGCCGATCTGCCCATCCCCCAGACCCAAGGGCCCGCTGGATAGCTGCAGCGCCATGGTGGAGAACAGCACGCTGACTGAAGCAAAGGCCAGCGCGCTTACCAGGGTGCGCTGGCGCAGCGCCTGCTGGCCGCGCAGCAGCTGCCACATGCTGGCCAGCACCTGGCCGTAGCTCACCGGCACGCTGCTGCGTGATGCAGGCAGCATCTTCCACAACCACAGCGCCACCACGGCCATCACCACGGCGGCGCCCTGGTAGACCGCCTGCCAGCCCCAGGCTTCAGACACCATGCCCGCCACGCTGCGCGCCAGCAAAATGCCCAGCAGCAAGCCACTCATCACCCAGCCCACGGCGCGCCCGCTCTGGCCTGGCATGGCCAGGGCGGCAGCCATGGGCACCAGCACCTGAGCTGCCACGGAAAACAGGCCGGCCACCACGGTGCCGGCCATGAAGGCCTGAACGCTGGGCGCAAAACCGCAGATCGCCTGGCCCACGGCCGCCAACAGCATCAAACTCACGGCCAAGCCCCGGCGCTGCAGCTTGTCGGCCAGCGGGGCCAGCAGCAGCAAGCCGCTGGCATAGGCCATCTGGGCCAGCGTCACGCTGGCCGCGGCGGTCGCTTGCGCCACCTCGAAATGCTCGGCGATCGAGTGCAGCAGCGGCTGATTGAAGTAATTGCCGCCGGCACACAAGCCACAGGCCAGAGCCATCAGCAGCAAAGAAGAAGCACCCAGACCTTGCGGTGCGGGCGCGGCAGAGTTCACAGACATGCCTATCGCTTTTCCGAAAATGCGGCCTGCGCAGCAGGCCCTGGGCGTGGAGCAAGCCAACGCCATCCGGCAGCCGTTCGCCAAAACCGGCTTGCAGCTGCCAAAGAAAGGATTCTTGAAATCGGTCGACAAGCCATACAGGCTTGCAGGTGGACGGGCTACAGAGAGCCCGTCGGGAGGCGCTGTGCTGCAGCAGCAACACAGGCGGGGAACAAGAGGCGTCCATTGTCGCCACCGACCTGCCAGCCGGCTTGGGCACCAGGCAATGCCCCGGGCGATATCAAGGGTTAACCCTTGATTCAATGCAAACCGCAGAGCCTGCTGCGGCCGTCATCAAACGGCCTTATGCTCTGGCGAATGAAACGTCTTTCAGTTTTTCTGGCCGCTGTTGCTGCCGTCGCAGCCAGCCTCTCCTTCATGGGCCTGGGCCATGCCGAGCAGATTGGCGCGGTGGATACCGTGTTCAAGCTCATAGGGCCGGACCACAAAATCGTGGTCGATGCCTATGACGATCCCAAGGTGCAGGGCGTGACCTGTTATGTCTCGCGTGCCAAGACGGGCGGCATCAAGGGCGGGCTGGGCTTGGCCGAAGACCGGTCCGAAGCCTCCATCGTCTGCCAGGCCACGGCGGCCATCCAGATTCCTGCGCCCATCAAGCAGCAGGAAGAAGTGTTCACCGAGCGCACCTCGCTGCTCTTCAAACGCCTGCGCGTGGTGCGCATGGTCGATGAAAAGCGCAACTCTCTGGTCTATATGACGTATTCGGACCGCGTCATCGAAGGCTCGCCCCAAAACAGCGTGACGGCCGTGGCCGTGCCGGCCAGCACGCCGATTCCGCTGAAAAAGTAATAACCAGAGCAGGCTGCGCAATTGCAGCCTGCCTTTGATCTGGTTTTTATGGGGATTTTCTAGCCACGCAAGGCCAGGCTTTCATCGGTGCCTTGCGCTTCTTATGGACTGAACGTCATGCCGCCCGCATCCAGTGCCGGCGGCCGCTGCAAATCCTCGTTCACGCCCATAGCCTGGCTGGCGCGTTCCACGGCCTGCCACAGCGGAGCGGGCATTTGCAAAATGGCTTCGGGGCTGATCGCATCGTCGATCCAGTTGCTGATCTGCAGATGCTGTTCTTGGGTGAGCAGGTCCAGGTGCAGCATTTCGTCTATGGTTTTCATGGTGTTCCTCCCTGCTTGTGGTGCCCGGCGCTGCACTGACTGCGCCGGTCTTGTCTATCCAATATAGGGGCAAAAACAGCAGCTACAAGCAAAGTGGCTAATGAATAAAACCATAGCTGGCTGCGCTTACCCATCAAGCACCAAAGCCTCTTCAAGCCTCAATCCGCCAGCGGCTGCTCGCTGGCCAGACAGGCTTGGACAAAGGCCTCCAGTGCCGGCGAGCGGCGCTTGCCCGCGCGTTGCACCAGGGAGAAATGCCGCCACATGCGCGGCAGCGTGGTGGGCAGCACCTGCAGCGCATGGGACTGCACCAGCGCCTGCACCAGCACGCGCGACAGGCAGCTGATGCCCAGCCCCTGGGCCACGCAGCGCGCAATGGCCTCCGAGCTGCCCAGCGTGGCAGACGCGGGCAACTGGTGCAGATGGGGCAAGAGCGCATGCTCCACCATTTCACGGGTGCCCGAGCCCGCCTCGCGCAACAACCAGGCGGCCTGCCTCAGCGCGGCCACGCCCAGCGGCTTGTGCCTGGCCTGCTCGCACAGCGCATCTTCCGGCGAGGCAACGATGACCAGCTCGTCGCGCAGCCAGGGCTGCACCTCCAGCCCCGGCCAATGGCTGGTGCCTTCGATCAGCCCCAGATCCACTTCCAGCGCCTGCACGGCCTCGCCCACTTCGAGCGTGTTGGCAATCTGCAGATCCACGCGCACCAGCGGATGGGTTTGCGCCAGCCGCGCCAGCACCTGGGGCAAGGCGTAAGTGCCTATCGTGGTGCTGGCCGCCACCCGCAACCGAACCGGCATGTGGGCGGCCTTGGCCGAGAAAGCCATCTCCATGCCGCGAGCCAGCTCCAGCAGGCTCAGGGCCTGGGGCAGCATGGCCCGGCCGGCATCGTTGAGCACCAAGCGCTTGCCCACGCGCTCAAACAGCTGCACGCTCAAACCCTGCTCCAGCTGCTGCAGGGCCGCGCTGGTGGCGGACTGGGACAGCGCTATGGCATCGGCCGCAGCCACGGTGGTGCCGGCTTGCGCCACGGCACAGAAAATCTCGAGTTGGCGCAAGGTGAGATGCAGCATGGCTTACCTGTTTTTCCCATCAATCGCGGCCTGAATACCGCGCCTGGCGACTATAAGCGCGGCCCGGTCTGATCTCGGACTTGCCGGATCTTTGAGGCCATCAGAGAGCAATCTACCAGTTTTATCGATTGATCTTACAAAAACTATTCGTTATACAAATATAACGAACAAATCTAAAGTGAACCCAACGCTGAAGCCAGCTCACGTCCGATGCAGCGCTTCGGCAGGAGATTCACCTTGAACACCACGACTTTGTCCCACTCAAGCCAGCCCCAGGGCTGGATGCAGAAAACCACTGCCCTGCTGCCTGGCCTGTTGCTGGCGGGCGTCATTGCCGCCGTGGCCACCTGGGCCGCCCAATTCCCCGTCATCAAGAGCAACGGCCTGAGCGCACTGACGCTGGCCATCATCATCGGCCTGGTCATAGGCAACACCGTCTATCCTGCCATGGCCAGTCAGTGCCACAGCGGCATCGCCTTCACCAAGGCACGCCTGCTGCGCGCCGGCATCGTGCTGTACGGCCTGCGCCTGACATTTCAGGACATCGGCCATGTCGGCATGGCCGGCGTGGTGATTGACGCCCTGGTGCTTTCCAGCACCTTCCTGCTGGCGCAATGGATTGGTCAGAAGCTGCTGGGCATGGACAAGCGCACCACCTTGCTGGTGGGCGCCGGTGCCTCCATCTGCGGTGCCGCTGCCGTGCTGGCCACCGAGCCCGTGGCCAAGGGCCGCGCCGAAGATGTGGCCGTGGCCGTGGCCACCGTGGTGGTGTTCGGCACCATAGGCACCTTCCTCTACCCTGCCCTGTTCCACTGGAATGCCGAGTACGGCTGGCTCAATGTGGATGCGCAGCAATACGGCATCTTCGTCGGCTCCACCGTGCACGAAGTAGCCCAGGTCGTTGCCGCTGGCGAAGCCATCGGCAGCCAGGCCGCCGACACCGCCGTGATCGCCAAGATGGTGCGCGTGATGATGCTGGCCCCCTTCCTGCTGATTCTGTCCATGTGGCTGTCGCGCAGCGAGCGCAAGCAAGGTGTGAGCAACGGCAGCCCCACTAGCAACAAGATCACCATTCCCTGGTTTGCTCTGGGCTTTGTGGTGATGGCGGGTATCAATTCCCTGGGCGTGCTGCCCAAGGAACTGGTCAGCGTCGGTGTGCAGCTCGATAACGCCTTGCTGGCCATTGCCATGGCAGCCCTGGGCCTGACCACCCATATCCGCGCCGTGCGCGCTGCAGGCACCAAGCCGCTGATCCTGGCCGCCCTGCTGTTTGCATGGTTGCTGGTGGCCGGTCTGCTGCTGAACCTATGGATTCCCACCCTGTTCTAAAAACCAGTCCAACAAGCTTCAACCCCTTTCAAAGAGAGCGCCATGCGCTCTCTTTTTTTATTTCCACTATCAAAAATCAAGGAATTACCCACAACATCAATGCTTATTCAACTAATTTGAATTACAAATTAATTGAACAACAAATAAAATCGGCAGCATGTCTTTTGCTGATGCACCTTCCCGCGACCGTCTGGGCTTTCTGATGGTCACCCTCACCCGCCAATGGCGCCGCCTGGTGGAAGATCAGCTGGCCGCCAGCGGCCTGACCGATGCCACCTGGACGCCACTGATCCATTTGCGCGCCTGGGGCGATGGCGTGACCCAGAAGGAACTGGCCGAGCGTGTGGGCCTGGACGGCTCCAGTCTGGTGCGTCTGCTGGACATTCTGGAAGGCCATGCCTGGGTGGAGCGCCGCGCCGATGCTGCCGACCGCCGCAGCAAACGCATTTTTCTCACCGCCGAAGGCCATGTCGCCGTGGATCGCATACGCGCCACCATGCTGCAGGCAGAGCTGGCCATGCTGCAAGACCTGAGCGAGACAGAAGTCGAAGCCATGCTGGGCGGGGTCAACAAGATCCGTGCACGCATAGAGCAGATGCATGTCGAGCGTTGCAACACGCCACAACCCGAGGATGCACCCGAGGTGAGAGCATGAGCCTGGCCAGCTACGACCGCTTTCTGGAGCGCGCCGCCGGTTGGGGCTTTGACAGCCCGCGCCTGCGCCAGCATCTGCGCACCGCGTTTGCAGCCTGTCTGGCCGTATTCGCTGCCTGGGCTCTGGGGCTACAACACCCGCAATGGGCAGGCATGACGGTCTGGGCCGCTTCTCAGCCTCTGCGCGGCCAAATGCTGGAGAAAAGCTTTTTCCGTATCACCGGCACCATCATCGGCATCGCGGGCGGCGTGGGCCTGGTGCTGCTGGCACAAGGCCATCTGCTGTATCTGGTCACGGGCCTGGCCCTCTGGATGGGGCTGTGCGCAGGCCTGGGCAATCTGCAGCGCGGCTTTGCGTCTTACGGCACCATGCTGGCCGGCTACTCTGCAGCCATGGTGGCCCTGCTCGATTCCGGCCATCCCGCCCATGTGTACGCACTGGGCTGGGACCGACTGCTGACCGCACTCACCGGCGTGGTGGCAGCGCTCATCGTGGGCTGGCTGTTCATTCCTGCGGACGCAGAGATTCCGGGCAACGGCCAGGTGCGCCGCCTGTGCGCCCGTTTGCTGCGCGATATGGCTGCGGCAGCCCGACAGGTAAAGCCGGGCCAGAGCGCCTTGAGCCCCAAAGAACTGGCCGAGCGACTTTCGGCCCTGGCCTTGATCGAGGAAGGGCTGGAGCCGCATGCGGCCGGCTCGCAGCGCTCACGCCGCGCCGTGCGTGCTCTGCGCCGGCTGATGAACACGCAAATCTCTGCGCTGCTGTGGCTGCGTGACAGCACGGGCAAGACCATCACCGCCGATTTCAGCAGCGCCCATGCACTGACCATGGCCGAAGCGCTGGAGCAGGCCGCCAAGCTGCTGGAAACCCAGCCCGCTCCGCATGCCGCCATAGATGCCATCGCCAGGGCTCGCGATGCCGCTGCCGGCTGGGGCCATGCCCAGGAAATCATTGGCAACATCGGCCTGGCCCTGCAGGCCCATCTGGTGGCCGCCAGCGATCTGCCCCTGCCCAGCCAGCATCGCGCCCGCCAGCTGCCCGTGGTGCTGCACAGCGACTGGGTCAGCGCCCGCCGCGCCATGCTGCGCGCTTTCAGCTCCATCTTTCTGGTGGGCCTGATCTGGGTCATCACCGGCTGGAGCGGCGGCGCCTATATGCTGCTGGGTCTGTCGGTGATGATCACCGTGTTCTCCTCCTTCGAGAACCCGGCCTTCACCATGCGCTATGTGATCCTGGGCCAGGCCATGGGAGCCGCCGTGGCCCTGGCCTGCCAGTGGCTGGTCTGGCCGCTGGCCGGCAGCCAGCTGCAGATGGTGCTGTGGATGATGCCCTTCATCTTCATAGGCGCCCTGCTGTTCAGCCACCGCCGCACCATGCTCTCGGGCTATGACTGCAATATGGTGCTGCTGCTGGCGCTGTCGCCGCAGTTTCCCTACACCCTGGATTACGGCCATTCGCTGGCCATGGCCGTGGCCATCATCACCGGCCCCCTGGCCGGCTGGCTGGCTTACCGCTTCATACTGCCGATCACGGTGCAAGGCAGGCTGCAAGGCCTGCGCGCCATGATGGTCCATGAGCTGCAGGACATGGCCGCAGCCCCCATGCACACCAAGGATGTGCGCATCTGGCGCGCTCGCCTGTTCCACCGCCTGCTGCGTCTGGTGCGTGCCAGCGAGAAAGCCGGCCCCGCCGAAGTACAGCAAGCCGCCAGTTGCGGACTGGCCGCTCTGCGCGTGGGCAAGGCCGTCCACGTGCTGCACGGCTTGAGCGACGATGTGCTGCAGTCCGAAAGCACGGCACGCAGCGTGCGCAGCGCACTGCTGCGCCTGCAAAACCTGCAGGCGGCACCTGCCAAGGCCGTGCCCTTGCTGCGCGCGGTTGCCAAACGAATCCAACACCGGCAGCCCGAGCAGGCCTTGCAGCTGCAACTGGCAGCCCAGGACATTGGAGCGCATCCAACCTTTTTTGCCAGCACCGCCAAGATTGCCTGAGCACCATCACCCATAAAAGCAAAAAGCCGCTGCAAAACACAGCGGCTTTTTTATAGCCTGCGCCTTAAAAACCGGCGCCCTCCAACAAAGGGGCAGCAAGCAAGGGCCGCCCCGCAGCGATGCTGTCGTCCCCCTTCCGCGAAGCGAGAAAGGGGGAAGGCGCGCAGCGCCTCAGGGGGTTACACACAGGTAATAGCCACGGCCTTGGATACCAGATACGACTCCAGCGCCTCGGGGCCGCCTTCGGAACCGTAGCCGGAATCCTTGACACCGCCAAACGGCAGCTCGGCCGAGGGCAGCGCAGGCTGGTTCACCCACAGCATGCCCGTCTCCACATCCTGCGACAGCTGATGCGCCGTCTTGAGCGAGCGGGTGAAGGCATAGGCCGCCAGACCGTATGAGAGGCGGTTGGCCTCTTGAATAGCATCTTCCAGCTTGTCGAAGCCGCGAATGGCGGCCACGGGGCCGAAAGGCTCGTTGTTGAAGATGTCTGCCGACAGCGGCACATCGGCCAGCACCGTGGGCGCAAAGAAGTTGCCTGCATCGCCAAAAGCGTTGCCGCCGGCCAGCAGCTTGGCACCGTGCTTTTCGGCGTCCTGCACCATTTGCGTCAGCGCGGTCACGCGGCGCGGATTGGCCAGCGGGCCCATCTGCACGCCTTTTTCCAGGCCGTTGCCCACGCTCAGCGCCTGGGCATGAGCCACCATGGCGCGGGTGAAATCCTCACGCACGCTGTTGTGCACCAGAAAGCGCGTGGGCGAGATGCAGACCTGGCCCGCGTTGCGGAACTTGGCCGCACCGGCCGCCTTCACAGCCAGCTCCACATCGGCATCCTCGGCCACGATCACGGGAGCGTGACCGCCCAGCTCCATGGTGGAACGCTTCATGTGCTGACCGGCCAGCGCCGCCAGCTGCTTGCCTACGGCGGTGGAGCCGGTGAAGGTGACCTTGCGGATCACGGGGCTGGCAATCAGGTAGGAAGAAATCTGGGCCGGATCGCCATAGACCAGACCCACCACGCCGGCGGGAATGCCGGCATCCACAAAACATTTGAGCAGCGCGGCAGGCGAAGCGGGAGTTTCTTCAGGTGCTTTGCACAGGAAGGAGCAACCCGAAGCTAGCGCCGCACCAATCTTGCGCACGATCTGGTTGACGGGGAAGTTCCAGGGCGTGAAAGCCGCCACCGGGCCCACGGGCTCCTTGATGACCAGTTGCTGGATCTCGGGCTTGCGCGAAGGCACGATGCGGCCGTAAATGCGCAGCGACTCGTCGGCAAACCATTCAATGATGCCGGCACCGGCAATGATTTCCACCTTGGCTTCGGCCAACGGCTTGCCTTGCTCCTGGGTCAGCAGCGCAGCAATCTCGTCGGCACGCTCCTTGAGCAAGGCGGCTGCACGGCGCATGATGGCGCCGCGCTCGTGTGCCGAGACCTTGCGCCAGACTTGGAAACCTTTGTCTGCCGCGGCCAGAGCGCGGTCCAGATCAGTGATATCGGCATGGGCCACGCGGCCAATCACCTCGCCCGTGGCGGGGTTGCGCACATCAATCTTCTTGCCACTGGCGGCGTCCTGCCACTGGCCTTCAATCAAAAGCTGGGTATCTGGGTATGCAATGCTCATCACGGCTCTCGGATGTGCCAGCCCTCATCCCCCTTGCGATGTACAAGGTCTGGCATGGTGAATGACCAAGGGGAAGCCCGAAAGCCAAGGTTCCGGGCCCAGCCAAATTCTAGTCATGCTTTGCATCACCCTGAGACCATTGGGTGACAAATCAGCGTTTGAGCCGGGGTGCCGTCAGGCAAACCCGGCACAGCGCGTTTCAATTTCACACGGCGCGCCTCTATAGGCCACCAGGCCCGGCCTCGTCCGGCCGGGCGTCGCATCGTCTGGCCGTACCTTGCCAGCTATGAAAATCGCACCATGCGCGTGATGGCTGTGCATGAGCGGCGCGGCGCTCACCCGCTCCGATGTGATACCGCTGACCACGTGTACCGGCACGCCAGCCGCCTTCAAACGCTCTGCCTCTTCACCATCGCGGTCAAAGGTAACGGGTTCGCCGCCGCCCTTGAGCCACACCACCACTTCGCCCTGGCCTGCGGCCATGACCATCAGCTTTTCGATGAAGGCCTGCGAGCTGCTCTCGCGCCCGCCGCGCTTGCCCACCTGGATGACACGCGCCGCCGGGCTGGCCAGGGCCACGATTTCGGGCGAGACCAGATCGTCCACCAGCAGCAAGGTGGCCGCCTGTATGAGCTTCAAGGCTTTGACAGTCAGCAGCTCGGGGCCGCCGGGCCCGGCACCGACCAGATAGCAGCAGCCTGGCGATGGCAGAGGTGTCTCGGGAGAGTTCATACCGACCTTTCGCTTTAAAAAGCTTATGCAACGACAGCAACGCTTTGCACCAGCTGCTTGATCTGCGGAATGCAGGAGCCGCAGCGCGTGCCGCAACCCAGCTGGCTTTTCAAACTCTCCAGACGCTCCTGCGCCGTGCCGCTGCATTGCTGCAGCTGCTGGGTAATGCCGGCCTCATCTACATTCATGCAGGCACAGACCTGACGGGATCTGGCCGGCATGGCCGTTGGCGGCATTTTTCCGGAGGCCAGCAACAGGCGACCGAAGCTCTGGGTTGATTGCTCATCACGCAAGATCGGTGCCAGCCATTGGCCGGCACTGGCATCGCCGCAGAGCAGAAAGCTGTCGAGCAAGGTCTGCCCCTCATGCTTGCGCAGCGCCATGGCACGGCTGCACTGGCGACGCGCATCCACATAGCGCAGAGCATCGGTCCCGCCCAGCTGCAGCAGCTCATGCAGCCGCGCCAGCACGGCGGCAGAAGGCGCCTCATAGGCGGCGGCGCGAAACTGCACGCCGCTGCGCCCCTGCGCGGCCTGCTCCAGCGGCACGGCACGGCCAAACAGCACGCTGCTGGCAAAGTCGAATTCCTGCATCAAAGCGGCCAAGGCCTGGCGCACCCGCTGCACCTGGGATTCATCCAGCCATGCCATACCCAGGCAGGTCCAGGGCATCTCGGCCTTGAGCACCTTGACCGCCACATGTTTGAGCTCGGGCTGGCGCGAACGCGGGCAGCGCTGGTCCGTGGTCAACGCATTCACGCCGGCAAGTCGCAGCCCCTTGGAGCTTTTGCCACTCAGAAACATGCTGCCCCAGTGCATGGGCAGATACACCTGGGCCGGCTGCAAGCCCGCATCGGCAACCACCGGCAAAGCAATCGCGCCCAAGGGGTTGGAGACATGAACCAGATCGCCAGACTGCAGCTGCAGGCGCTGCATGTCCTGCGCATGCATTTGCAGCTGCGGCTCGCTGACATGGGAGAAGAGCCGGCCCAGCTGCCCGGTGCGCGTCATGCCATGCCACTGGTCTCTGAGCCTGCCGGTATTGAGGCTGAAGGGATGGCGGGCGTCGCGCGGCACGGCCACGGCTTTCCAGGGCTGAACATCGAAAGTGGCGCGGCCGTCGGCCGTGGCAAAGCGCCCGTCGGCATACAGGCGTTTGACTCCGGTGTCTGCGCCGCTGGGCATGGGCCATTGCTGCGGACCTTGTGCCTCCAGCACGCTCCAGCTCAGGCCGGTGATATCCAGATCGCGTCCTCGCGTGCTTTCGCGGTGCTCGTTCCAGATGGCCTCGGCACCGGCCTCGGCCTGAGCCGTGTCATAGGCAAACAGGCTGGGCAGCCCGGGGCGCAACCGCCGTTCCAGCCGCTGTGCCAGTTGCACGCCGATCTGCCAGTCATGCTGCGCCAGCCCCGGGGCGGCCACGGCAGAGCGTACGCGGGAGATGCGCCGCTCGCTGTTGGTGACCGTGCCCAGCTTCTCGCCCCAGGTAGTGGCCGGCAGCAGCACATCGGCATAGGCCGTGGTTTCGGTGGCGGCAAACGCTTCCTGCACCACGACCAGCTCGGCACGTTCCAACGCCCTGCGCACCATGGCCTGATTGGGCATGCTCTGCGCCGGATTGGTGCAGGCAATCCACAAGGCCTTGATCTGCCCGTCGGCGGCGGCCTCGAACATCTCCAGTGCCGCCTTGCCCGGTTGCGCGGGAACAGCGTCCACACCCCACAGGCTAGCGACTTCGGCACGGTGCTCGGGGTTGGCCAGATCGCGGTGGGCGCTAAGCAGATTGGACAGACCGCCCACCTCGCGCCCGCCCATGGCATTGGGTTGGCCGGTCAGCGACAGCGGCCCTGCGCCCGGCCTGCCGATCTGGCCGGTGGCCAGATGCAGATTGATCAGCGCCGCGTTATTGGCCGTGCCGCTGCGGCTCTGATTCAGGCCCTGGCAATACAGGCTGAGCGTGGGCTGGCGCTGGCCGTCCAGAGCTTCGGCTCCGCCCAATGCCATCCAGCGCGCGGCCTGGTAAAGATCAGCCACGGGCAGACCGCAGACGCGGGACACCTGCTCCGGCGTCGCCTCGCGCACCAACTGCTTGAGTTCGGCAAAGCCGCTGGTATGCCGCGCGATATAGGCGCTGTCCGTCCAGCCCTCCCACAGCATGATGTGCAACAGGCCGTGAAACAGCATCACATCGCTGCCCGGCTGCAGTGGAAGATACAGATCCGCCAGCTCCGCAGTCTCCGTCTTGCGCGGATCGGCCACGATGATCTTTAGCTGAGGGTTGCGCGCCTTGGCCTCTTCCACCCGTCTGAACAGAATCGGGTGGGCCCAGGCCATATTGCTGCCGGTGATGAACAGGCAGCCGGCCAGGTCGATATCTTCGTAGCAGGCCGGCGGCGCATCGGCACCCAGCGTGGCCTTGTAGCCGGCCACAGCACTGCTCATGCACAGGCGCGAATTGGTATCGAGGTTGTTGGTACCCAGCAGCCCTTTGACCAGTTTGTTGAAGACGTAATAGTCCTCGGTCAGCAACTGACCGCTGAGGTAAAAACCCAGGGCATCGGGCCCGTGATCGGCATGGATGTTGGCAATGCGCGCGGCCACCTCGTCCAGGGCAGCATCCCAGCTCACCGCCTCCGGTGCAGCGCTGCGCTCCAGCCTGCGCATGGGCTGCAGCAAGCGGGCCTGCTGCGCCAGCTCCGGTGCAGCGGTCAGATGCAGGCTGCTGCCTTTGCTGCACAAACGCCCCTGGTTGGCAGGATGGTCCGGGTCGCCGCGCACGCCGACAATGCTGCGCCCCTCGGACTCGATAACCACGCCACAGCCGACGCCGCAGTAGGGACAGGTGGACTTGGTCTCACGCATGGCAGACTTTCAGTGAAATCGTGCTGTAGCGCTTTCCAAAAAAGCGCATACAGCTATTCAATTCATAGCAATCAAAACACTAGGCCGTGGCGCAGCCAGACTTGCCAGCGCAATGTGCGGGCCCTGCATGCGGTCGCGTCTGCTCCAGCGCACGGCTGGCCAGTTCTTCTGCGCACAGCTGCACCTCGCCGTCCTGCACACGCACGCTGAAATAAGGCGTGCAGCCTTCATCGGGCGCCGCTGCCTGGCCGGTGCTCAAGGCAATCGTCCAGTTGTGCAGCGGGCAGGCCACGCTGCGGCCGAACACAATGCCTTGCGACAAAGGCCCGCCCTTGTGCGGACAGCTGTCCAGCAGCGCAAACACTTCGTCTTCGCTATTGCGAAACACGGCCACATCCAGGCCTTTGGCCCGCGCCACACGGCGTGCGCCCAGCACGGGGATGTCGTCAATCGTGCAGATAGAAATCCATTCACTCATTTCTGGCTCCTCGGTGCTTTTGATCAGGCGCTGACGCCAGTGCTTTGGGTTGGCATCACAGGCAGGGCCTGGAACTGGCGCGTATCCACAGCCGCCTTGTCGGTTTCGAACCAGGGGTCGGGCTCGCCTTCCAGCGCAAACTGCAGCTGCTCCCACAGTGCCTTGCGGCCTGGTTCATCTTCAAGAATGCGGCGCTTCACATGGTCTAGCCCGACGCGGTTGACGTAATGCACGGTGCGCTCCAGATACCAGCCTTCCAGGCGGTACAGCTGCATGAAGGCGCCCGTGTACTCCAGCACTTCCTCGGCGGTCTTGAGCTTGGTGAAAAAATGCGCCACCTCGGTCTTGATGCCGCCGTTGCCGGCGATATACATCTCCCAACCCGAGTCCACGCCTATGATTCCCACGTCCTTGATGCCGGACTCCGCACAGTTGCGCGGACAGCCGCTGACGGCGAACTTCACCTTGTGCGGCGCATACATGCGCCACATGGCCCGCTCCAGATCCTTGCCCATCTGCGTGCTGTCCTGCGTGCCCATGCGGCACCATTCGCTGCCCACACAGGTCTTGACCGTGCGCAAGGCCTTGGCGTAGGCGTGGCCGCAGGGCATGCCTATGTCATTCCACACGCCTTGCAGGTCTTCCTTCTTCACGCCCAGCAGGTCGATGCGCTGGCCGCCCGTCACCTTGACAGTAGGAATCTGGTACTTGTCCACCACATCGGCAATGCGGCGCAGCTCGGAGGCCGTGGTCTCTCCGCCCCACATGCGCGGGATCACGCTGTAGGTACCGTCTTTCTGGATGTTGGCGTGGCTGCGCTCGTTGATGAAGCGGCTTTGCGGATCGTCCTTGGCCTCCTTGGGCCAGGTGCTGACCAGGTAGTAGTTGACGGCCGGACGGCAGGAAGCGCAGCCATTGGGCGTGCGCCACTCCATGAAGTGGAACACGGCATCGGTGCTCAACAGCTTGTGCTCGCGGATCGCATCGCGCACGGCCTGATGACCGTGGTCGGTGCAGCCGCACATGGCCTTGGTCTTGGGCGATGCGGAATAGTCGCCGCCGGCCGTGAACATGATGATCTGCTCCACCAGCCCGGTGCAGGAGCCGCAGCTGGCGCTGGCCTTGGTGTGCTTGCGCACATCGTCGAGCGTGAACAAGCCCTTGTCCTTGATGGCCTTGCAGATGGCGCCCTTGGTCACGCCGTTGCAGCCGCAGACCTCGTCGCCATCGGCCAGGGCCGCCGCCTTGTTCTGACCCTGGTGGCCGGCGTCGCCCAGATTGGATTCGCCAAACATCAGCTTGTCGCGAATATCGGCCACGCTGCGGCCCTCGCGCAGCAGCTTGAAATACCAGCTGCCGTCCACCGTGTCGCCGTAGAGGCAGGCGCCGACCAGCTTGTCGTCCTTGATGACCAGCTTTTTGTAGACCCCGGCATAGGGGTCGCTCATCAGAATCTCTTCGGTATCGCCGCCGCCCTGGAAGTCGCCGGCCGAGAACAGATCGATGCCGGTGACCTTGAGCTTGGTCGAGGTCAGCGAGCCCAGATAGCGGCCGATGCCGAATTCGGCCAGATGGTTGGCCAGCACCTTGCCCTGCTCGAACAGCGGCGCCACCAGCCCGTAGGCAACACCACGGTGCGCCGCACATTCGCCCACGGCGTAGATGCGCGGATCGGTCACGGTCTGCAAGGTGTCGCTGACCACGATGCCGCGATTCACATGCAGATGCATGGACTCGGCCAGGCCGGTATTGGGGCGTATGCCCACGGCCATGACCACCAGCTCGGCCGGAATCTCGCTGCCGTCCTTGAAGCGCACGGCGCTCACGCGGCCGCTGGCGTCACCCAGCAGCTCCTGCGTTTGCGCCTGCATGCAAAACTGCATGCCGCGCTCGGCCAGAGAAGTCTGCAGCATGCGGCCTGCCTGCTCGTCGAGCTGGCGCTCCATCAGCCAGTCGCCCACATGCACCACCGTCACCTGCATGCCGCGCTTCATCAGGCCGTTGGCCGCCTCCAGCCCCAGCAGGCCGCCGCCGATCACCACCGCATGTTTGAGCGTCTTGGCCGCTTCGATCATGGCCTCGGTATCGGCAATATCGCGATAGGCCAGCACCCCCTGCAAGTCCTTGCCGGGAATGGGCAGGATGAAGGGATTGGAGCCCGTGGCCATGATCAGGCGGTCGTACTCGGCACTGACCGTCTCGCCGCCGGCATTGACCGCGTGCACCACGCGGCGGGCTCTGTCCACGGCCGTCACCGTGTAGCCGGCGTGCAGCAGGATATGGTTGTCCTGATACCAGGCCCAGTCGTTGAGCACGATATCGCTGAGCGTCTGCTCCCCGGCCAGTACCGGCGACAGCAGGATGCGGTTGTAGTTGGGGTGCGGCTCGGCGCCGAACACCGTGATGTCGTACAAATCGGGGGCGATGGTCAGCAGCTCTTCCAGAGCGCGAACGCCTGCCATTCCGTTGCCAATCATGACCAATTTGGATTTTTTCATCTGAGTCCTCGTGGGTTTGCGAGAAAGGGCCCCCCACGCCTGCCCACTGCGTGTGGCAACAGCCCCCAAGAGGGCGCTGGCCCGGCAACAAAAAAAGACGTCTGCGCGTTGCATGACTTGCATGAACGCGTAGACGTCTTTGTCTTTGGACTCTGGCACAGCCTTGCACCTTCGCCCTGTGGCCCACTTTGGCCACGCTGAACAATATGCAATTGCCATGCCAGCTTTTTGCAGCCTGCAGGCCGCACCCCTCTCGCCCTGCATGCACTGCTTTTGTGCAAGCCCGCTTTATTGCTGTGCAAAAAAACATGGCGCCATCAGGCGCCATGCAACGTGAGAAGCCGAGGGTTCAAGCCGCTTTTTCCACATGCCCTTGGCGGGTGTAGAGAAAGTCGATCACGGCCTTGCGGTATAGCTGATAGTTCGCGTCTTCGGCCAGCTCCACCCGGTTTCGGGGGCGCGGCAGCGCCACCTGCAGCACTTCGCCAATCGTGGCGGCGGGCCCGTTGGTCAGCATCACGATCTTGTCGGACAGCAGCACCGCCTCATCCACATCGTGAGTGACCATGACCACGGTGCTGTGCGTGCGGGCCACGATCTCCAGCAACTCGTCCTGGAGCTTGGCACGGGTCAGCGCATCGAGCGCCCCAAACGGTTCGTCCATCAGCAAGACCTGGGGCTCCATGGACAGCGCCCGGGCAATGCCCACGCGCTGCTTCATGCCGCCTGAGATTTCTCCGGGCCGTTTCTGGGCTGCATGGCTGAGCCCCACCAGCGCCAGCGCGGCGGCCGTACGCTCGGCCAGCTGGGCCTTGTTCTCGCTCTTGCCAAACACCCGCTCCACCGCCAGATACACATTGCCGTAGCAGGTGAGCCATGGCAGCAGCGAATGGTTTTGAAACACCACGGCACGCTCCGGCCCCGGGCCTTTGATCTCCTTGTTGGCGCACAGCAGCACGCCTTGCGTGGGGGTGGTCAATCCGGCAATCAAATTGAGCAAGGTGGACTTGCCGCAGCCCGAGTGACCGATCAGGCTCACGAACTCACCCTGGGCAATGCTCAGATTGACGTTCTGCAAGGCCAGAAACACTCCTTTGGCGGTCTTGAAGCTTTGCTCCACGTTCTGCACATCGATGAAGCGGGCCGCAGTCTGTTTGGATGGATGGGAATTCATGCCTTGACCTCCTCGAATGTGAATGCCGAAGCCAGCTTGACCAGTGCCCACTCCAGCACCAGGCCCACCAGGCCGATCACGAAAATCGCAATGATGATGTTCTTGACGTTGAGGTTGTTCCACTCGTCCCAGACCCAGAAGCCAATGCCCACGCCGCCGGTCAGCATTTCGGCCGCCACGATCACCAGCCAGGCCGTGCCCACGGCCAGGCGCACGCCGGTCAGCATATAAGGCAGCACGGCCGGAAACAGAATGGTGGTCGCTATCTTCCATTCGCTGAGCTTGAGTACCCGCGCCACGTTCATATAGTCCTGGGGCACGCGCTGCACGCCTACCGCGGTGTTGATGACCATGGGCCAGATGGAGCAGATGAAGATGGTCCAGATGGCTGCCGGGTTGGCACCCTTGAACAGCAGCAAGCCAATCGGCAGCCAGGCCAGGGGCGATACCGGGCGCAGCAGGCTGATCAGCGGGTTGAACATGCGCGAGAGAAAGTCGAAGCGGCCGATGGCAAAACCCAGCGGAATGCCGACCAGCGCCGCCAGACCAAAGCCCACGCTCACGCGCTGCAGCGAGGCCAGAATGTTCCAGCCCACGCCCTGGTCGTTGGGGCCGTTGCGATAAAAGGGATCGCTGAACACCTCCAGCGCCTGCTTCCAGGTATCGACGGGCGTGGGAATGCTGCCGCCGCTGCTGCTGGCGGCGATAGACCACAGCACCACCAGCAGCCCCAGACCCATGGCCGGTGGCAGCAGCCAGTTGAGCGCCGCGCTCAAATACTGGTTCAAGGACATCCTGGCCTTGGCCGCTTGTGCCGCAGGCGGCGGTGCTGGCGTGGATGGTGGCACTTGCACGGCAGTGGCGGACACAGCGGCCGCTGCCGTCGCTGCATTGGCTGGTTCGGGCTGGTCGGCGCTGCGGGCCGGGGTCGATTTGATCAGTGCGCTCATCATGGCTCACTCCTTTCAGAACAGGGGTCGGTGCATCAGGCCTTGACGGCAAAGCTGTCGGCGTAGCGCGCAGGATCGGCACCGGTCCAGCTGCTGCCGTCGATCAGCTTGCTGGTGCGCAGATCCGATTTGGGCAGGCTGACCTTCAGCTGCGAGGCCGCTTGCTTGTACAGCTCGGTCTTGTTGATCTTCTTGGCCACGGCCAGGTAGTCCGGATGGCTTTTGAGCAAACCCCAGCGCTTGTGCTGGGTGAGAAACCACATGCCATCCGACAGATAGGGATAGTTCACATCGCCATCGGCAAAGAACTTCATGTGGTTGGGATCGTCCCAGGTCTTGCCCAGACCGTTTTGATAGCGCCCCAGAATGCGCTGGTTGATCGCATCCACGCTGGTGTTCACATAGGACTTGGCGGCAATGGTCTCCGCCATCTTGAGCTTGTTTTGCATGCTGGCATCAATCCAGCGCCCGGCCTCCATCACGGCCATCATCACGGCGCGTGCGGTATTGGGGTTCTTGTTGGCAAAGTCGCCGGTACAGCCCAGCACTTTTTCGGGGTGATCGCGCCAGATGTCCTGCGAGGTGACGGCCGTGATACCTATGCCATCCATGATTGCGCGGTGGCCCCAGGGCTCGCCCACGCAATAGCCGTCCATAGTGCCCACGCGCATATTGGCCACCATCTGCGGCGGCGGCACGGTGATGACCTTGGCATCCTTGATTGGGTTGATACCGGCACTGGCCAGCCAGTAGTACAACCACATGGCGTGGGTGCCCGTAGGAAAGGTCTGGGCAAAAGTGTATTCGCGCTTTTCTGTGGCCATCAGCTTGGCCAGGGAAGCTGCATCCACCGCACCTTTTTCCGCCAGTTTCTTGGACAGGGTGATGGCCTGCCCGTTGCGGTTGAGCGTCATCAGCACGGCCATGTCTTTTTGCGGGCCGCCTACGCCCATATGCATGCCGTAAACCATGCCGTAGAGCACATGGGCAAAGTCCAGATCGCCGTTGACCAGCTTGTCGCGCACACCGGCCCAGCTGGCCTCCTTGGTGGGCGTGATCTTGACGCCGTATTTCTGATCCAGCCCCAGCACCGAGGCCATGACCACGCTGGCGCAATCGGTCAGCGGGATAAAGCCTATTTTCACCTCCTTGATTTCGGGCGCATCCGAGCCGGCCGCCCAGGCGCCATGGTGGCCCAGAGCGCCATAGAGAAAAGCGCCCGATGCCGCGCCGGCACTGCGACGCAAGAATTCGCGTCGCCCGCTGGCCGTGGGTATCTCGAAGTGGGTAAAAGCGGGTGACGATTGGCGCTTGCTCATGAGAAAACTCCATCAAAAATCGTGGTGAAAGCCAAACCGCAAAACAAAACGGCGTCCTTGCCTCCCCGGTTCGGAGAAGAAAGGGACGCCGTTGTCCTGAGCTACTTGTAATAACGCTAAAGCCCGACCGCCTTTGGCCTGCTTGATGCAGAAGACAAAGCAGGTTCCATGCCAGCTTCTTTTCCATCGCAGCTCAGAGGGAGAGCCCTGGGCCGACCTCATTGCCAGCCCTTCTTTGGTGCGGTGCAGCAGAAAATTCACACCATCGAGCTACGCTTTGGTGCCAGCTCCCGCAGGCAGCAAATCCACCGTCGCCAACACGGCCTCGGCCACGTCCAGCATGCGTCGGTTCTGGTTCATGGCGGTCTGGCGTATGAGCTTGTAGGCATCGCTCTCGCTCATCTGCCGGTAGCTCATCAACACGCCCTTGGCCTGCTCAATCGTCTTGCGTTCCTTCAAGGAGGTTCTCGCCTTGTCGATTTCCGTCTGCATCAGCTGCAGGCGCTGCGCCTGCTCCTGCACCAGAGACAAAATGGAGCGCCCCAGCTGCGGCCCGCAGCCCAGGTCCATGGGCCAGGGCATGCCGGGCGCAGGCCCGTTGAAGAACTGCATGCCGTCCGCCAACTGGCCTGGAGCCGGGTCTGGCATGCCGTCCGGCAGATGCAAGCGCTGCAACTGCTGAGACAGGCTGGTGCGGGCAAGCGCCAGCTTTTGCCCGCACAGGCTCTCCAGCTCCTGCGCCAGCAGGGCTTCAATTTGGTGCATGGCATCCAGCCTCAGCGAGCAGGCTTCAAACCAGACGCTGTTGAGCGCCCAGTCCAGCGTGCTGCCCGGCGGGCTGGTGCAGGCAATACGGCGCAAACGTTCGATCACCGCCATATCCGCGCAGGACTGGTTTTGCGTTTGCCAGCAGGCCGCCACCGCCGGCGATGCGAAATCCGCAAATACCTGAAAGCACTTGTCCTGAGACTCGATCAGATGCAGCCAGTGGTGCTGGCGTGCCGCGTTGCAAACCCCGCTGGCAAATGCGGCCGCGCCTGCGGCCCGCTCCTGGCCTGTCAGCTCCTTGCCCTGCATGAAGTGAAACATGGCCACCAGTGTGCGGGAGATATCGGGATCACAGGCGCTGTCGGCGGCCTCGAAGACCACGGTCAAACAGCCGGCGACCAGACGCATATAGGCCTGCGTGCTTTCCTCGGGCGTCAGCCGCTGTCCATCCCGGTGCGCCCGCAGCAGCGGCAAGGCCTCGATTCCTTGCAGCGCATAGGCAATCGCACTGAAAAGCCGCGCCCCATGCGCGCCGGACAGGCCCAGGCTGAAGGCCTCCAGCGTTGCACTGAGCTCGGCGATCGCCTGCTGCACCCAAGGCTGGTGCTGATCCAGCGCCTCCCGGCCCTGCGCGCCCTCGCTGGCCAGAAAGATATTGGACAGGCCCCGCTCTTTTTGCAGAGCATGGATCAGCTGCGACATGCGACTGACCAGGGCGCAAGCGCTGCCGAGCTGCTCCAGCTCGGCAATTTCGTTTTGCCTTGCCGCAACCAGGTAGTGCAGAGGGGTTTTCATGGGGTAATGCTTGTTGTCATGCTGATACCTGAAACGAGCAGCACATTTCATGCCACCTCAGGCCAGCGAACGACCTTGTTACACCAATGCAGGGCGACTGCCAGTCGGCAAGCAGGATGAACGCTCACCTTCAGGGAATTCAGGCCGCGGCTGCAGACCGGCGCGCGCCCTACACTGGCAGACACCTCATTTCTGGAGACCGACCTTGGCAACCCCACTCACGCTGTACTACGCTGCCGGCACCTGCGCTCAGGCCGTACTAATTGCGCTCTACGAAGCCGACGCGCAGTTCACGCTCAATACGCTGAACTTTGCCGACCATGAGCAGCGCAGCCCCGAATACCTGGCCCTCAACCCCAAGGCCCGCGTGCCTGCGCTGGTCACCGAAAGGGGCGTGCTGACCGAAGTGCCTGCGCTGCTTCTGTACGTGGCGCAGACCTATCCGCAAGCCGCTCTGGCGCCGCTGGACGATGCATTCGCGTTGGCTCAGATGCAGGATTTCAATGCCTATCTGGCCTCCACAGTGCATGTTGCCCACGCCCACCGCATGCGGGCCTCGCGCTGGGCCGACGATGAAGCCGCACAGGCCGCCATGCGCGCCAAGGTGCAGCAGAATATGTACGAATGCTTTTCCGTCATCGAGAAGCACTACCTGGGCGACAAACCATGGGTGATGGGCGAGCAATTCACCGTGGCCGATGGCTATCTGTACATCTTGGCCAGTTGGCTCAAAGGTGATGGCGTGGACATTGCCGACTTCCCCCGCGTGGCAGCCCATTCCGAGCGTATGCGGGCCAGGGCTTCGGTGAAGAAGCTGCCGTGAAAAGGCGTGGCGCTCTCCATCAGCGCTGAACCGGACTTCCCCTGACCCCAGACGGGGCGGGGTGCGGTAACGGGGTTTGAACTGCCGGGCTGACTCATCACCCTAAGCCAACCAGCGGCAAAGGCTTGTTGCCCCAGACATGCACGGCAATCAACTCTGTCAACTCACTTCAGCACATAGCTGGCCAGAACCGACTGCACTTCGTAAATGCTCAGTTTCTTGTTGAATTGCTTTTGCACAGGCGTCGCCATGCCGGAAATCCAGATCTTCAGCTCGGCATCCAGATCGAAGGTTCCGCCGGTCTCCACGCTGAAGTGGGTAATGCTTTTGTAGGGCACGGAGTGGTAATCCACCTTGCTGCCGGTGATGCCCTGCTTGTCCACCAGCACCAGGCGCTTGTCGGTAAAGACGAAGTAGTCGCGGATCAGTTGGTACGCATGCTCCACCCTCTCGCCTGGCGCCAGAATCTGCGCAAACTCCGCTTGAATCTTGCCCGCATCCATCTTGGATGCGTTACCCAACATACCGTCCAGCAATCCCATGGCAGTTACCTCAATCCCTGTGTTGTATGACAGGCCGATTCTAGACAGCGTACGCAGCAGCCCCACAGCGCATCACGCCCACGCGGCTCAAGCGTTCAAGTCTTGCGCTTGTGCCACACGGCGCCAGGGCCAGCAGGCATCCACCAGCGCGCCCCAGCCTATGCCGACCACATAGGCCGCCAAGTCCAGCGGATCAAAGCCATTGCCCAGCACCAGATACGCCAGCTTGTTAGCTCGCAGCGCCTGCATCCAGGGCGCCTGATAGAGCTGCAGAAACTCGATGGCAAAAGCGATCAGCAGAGAGAGGCCGACCAAACGCCACCGCGTCATGGATGGCTTGGCCCAAGCCACGCACAGGAACACGACCCAGGCCCACAGCGCATCGCCCGGGTAGTTGCCCAACACGGCAGGAAACGGTACATAACCCTGGCGCGATGCCAGGCCGGCAACGATGATGAGCAAGATGTAGACGAGGGCAAAAAAAATACTATGAAAAATAAAACTCTCAATCAGAGAGTTTTATTTTTCATAAGAGCTTCGTGAGCATATATTTCATCAACTTCATGAATCAACAAAATCTCATTCAAAACTTTTTTAGCTTCTTCTATTTTATTTATCCTATTTTTATCAAACGACATCCTCACCATAACTTTACACACGCCTTCAAATTGAAAAACCAAACAATAAGTTAAAAAATATATAACAGAGCTTATTTTTTCGTTCAATATGTTTTTTATAACACCTTTCTGCTCATCTTGAGGAATAAAGTTACACAGCACCACATTCAAAACATCATCTCCTAAAAGATGAACAGCATCCGAAGCTGTTGAATACAAAGTTCTATATGCTTCCTTATGCCCAATTTTTTCAAATTTTTCAAAAATAGATTTAGGCCACTCCTCAAAAGGCGCATCCGTTAGCCCATAAAAAACATCTTCTATATCTTGAAATTGTTTAATTTTTTCTTTAATTTTTTGCGAAATATATTCGTTATTATTTTCATTCGAAAAATTATCCCATTTATGAAAATTTTTCTTTTTATGATCTAAATGATACTTTAAATACCCTTTAGACCTGCCATGCTTATCCCCACCTAATATATATAACAAATTAGCAGACATCTCCAATGAGACTCGAGACAATGACTCAGCAGCTGTATATTTTCCTGTTATTATTGAATTGTAAATTGCAGAGTTCATTTCATGAATCACACACAAAAAATGATTTACCTGAAGCCTCTGCACCAATGCAGTAAAACCGGGAGATTTATCAATAACATCTATAAAAGAATTAATTTCTTTAGCAAGAAAATCAATTGATTTTTTTATTTCCGGAAGATGCTCTATGTGAAATTTATAATTCTCACTAATTTCTTCATCTATTTTTCTCATATAAATCCTATTTATTTACAGCAGCACCAGCCCCGGCGGCAGGCTGTCGCCCAGGCTGCGTTTGTGATCCTCGGCTTCCATCTGCACCACCTGCTCCACCAGCTCTATCCAGCGCTGCGGCGCGCCGCTGGAGCGCATTTTTTCCAGCACCTGCTCCCGCACGGCATCGGGCAGATCGCGGGCGCGGTCGCCGGTCATGCGGGCCATTTGCACGGCGGCGAACATGGCGGTTTCGTTTTTGCGCCAGTCCTGGGCCAGCGTGGCGTCCAGAAACTCCTGCGCGGCTTCGGGCGGCATCACCAGATGCGCATTGGCAGCCAGCGACTGGCGCGCGGCCAGACGGCCGATCGCCCACCAGGTCTGCACGGTTTCGCCTTCGCGCTCGAGGCGCTGCAGCATCCACCGCCCCATTTCCTGGCGGTACTGCCAGGGCACGGCTTCCATGGCAGCAAACAGGCGCAGCATGTCGTCATAGCTGCCGTGACTGGATTTGCCACCGGATCGGGCGGTTTGCTGCACGGCTTTCTGCATCTGGCCGGCCACATCTTCCAGCAGCTCCATCTGCTGCGCCTCATCAAGCCCTGCCGCCACACGGCGCCAGAACACCCACCACTCGGTCCAGTTGGCCGCTTCCTTGCCGTAACCCAGGCCCTGGGGATACAAGGCCCAGACCTGGGCCATGCGCCAGCCATCCAGCTGCGCACCCACACCCGGGCGCAGGCACCAGCCTGCCAGATTGAGCCATACCCGCTCATGGTCTGCCGTGCGACGGCGGCGTTTGGCACGGGCCAGCAAGGCATCGAACATGGCCCGTAGCAGCGATACATCCCAGGCCTCGCGCGGGCCCAAGATTTTCTCCAGCGACTGGCGCAACTGGCGTACCTGCTTGGGCGTCACGTCCTGCGCCTGCGTGCCGAAGATGCGCTCTATCAAGGCCAGCGCCTGCGGCAACCGGGCGTCTTGAGAGTTGGAGTCTTTGAGACCTGCAGCGCTTGATTCATCTGCGCCAACAGCTATCAAATTTGAATCATCACCAGTCGCCGCTCCGCGTACCGAAAAAGACAGCAACCAGGATTGCGCAGCATCCTGCACGGCCACACAACGCACTTCCAGCGTACCCACCTCGGTCATGCTGGCCTGCAGCTGCACTTCCACCTGTGCCTTGTCCCTGCCGCCCTCCGCTGAAGGCGGCGCGGGCAATACCATGGACAGCGGCGGCAACTCCACCCAGCCCTCGCCATCCAGCTCGGCAATCTGCCCGGCTTGCGCTGGTGTGTGGCTGCGACTGTTGGCCAGCAAATTAAAGCGCACGGCCTGGCCCAACTTGAGGGCAAAGCGGCGGCCCGTCAGCACTATGCGCACGCCCTCTTGCGTGCCGCGCGGCAGCAGGCAAAGGCCTTGCGGTCTGGCGCCGGTTTTGCCGGGCAGCAGCAGCCAATAGCTGCGCGCCGAGCCGCCGCCAATCTGCGGCAGGCGTGCCACAGACACAGCCGATTTAATAGCATCCTGCGCTTGACCGGTTTGGGTTGCAGGCAGATTTTTGATCGAATCTGCTTGAGCCCGCGCCAGCCCATAGGCCGCAGCACCGCGTGCCACGGCCCAGTCCGGGTGCGGGTTGTGCAGCACCCGTACAGGGCTGCCGCGCCAGGCGGACAGCTGCTGCGTGAGCCGCTCGGCCAGGGCATGCGCATGGAACACGCCGCCGTTGAGCAGCACGGTATCGGGCAAGTCGCGGGAATCAGCGCCAACCGCATGCTGGGCCAGAAACTGCGCCAGATGCCGGGTGATGGCCGCATCGGCCGGATACGGCAGACCAAAGCCGCGCAGAGCGCCCTGGCGCTTGCCGGGCACATCGCCAATCTGGGCGACAGGCAAAAATCCTTCCTCCACCTGTTGCTGCACTTGCTCCCTGGCCAGCGTGACGGACTGGGTCTTGGCCAGCAGGCGGCTGCCGCCGCCCAGCAAGGTGACGGTAACGCTGGCCGGCGCATTGGCAGCCAGCAATTGCTCCTTGGCCATACGGCAGCGCTGAACCAGTTGGGCAAAGCGCTGTGCAGGCAGCTTCTGACCCTCACCCGCAAAAGCGGATTCAAGCTGATGCGCCAGCGCCAGATCCATGTTGTCACCGCCCAGCATCAAATGCTCGCCCACGGCGGTGCGGGTCAGCGTGGGCAGGCCCCCTTCGGGGTCGGCCTCCACGCGGATCAGCGTCAAATCGGTGGTGCCTCCGCCCACGTCTACCACCAGCACCAGACGGCTGTCGGCCAGTTGGGCCGCCAGCTGCTCGCCTTGCAGCAGCAGCCAGTCGTGAAACGCGGCCTTGGGCTCTTCCAGCAGTTGCACACCGGGCAAGCCGGCCAGTTGCGCCGCCTCCAGCGTCAACGCGCGCGCGCCTTCGTCAAACGAGGCGGGCACGGTCAGCACCACGGTTTGCGCCTGCAGCGGCGCTTCAGGGTGAACCTTATCCCAGGCCGCTTTGACATGAGCCAGATACGCGCTTGACGCAGCCAGCGGCGAGACCTTGGTCACCTCTTCGCCAGCGCCCCAGGGCAGTATGGGCGCAGTGCGATCCACGCCGGTATGCGAGAGCCAGCTTTTGGCACTGGCCACCAGACGGCCAGGCACGGTCGTGCCCAAATCTCGCGCCCAGCGGCCGATGACGGCGGGCGCGGCCTCATCTGCGCCCTGCGGCGGCCAGGGCTGCTGCCAGCTATCACCCAGCTCGCCAGGTGCCGCCTGATAGCGCACCGAAGGCAGCAGGGGCTGGGCCACGACTTCGCCTGCGGCGCTGCGCTGGGGAATGTCGAGTAACACAATATCGCCCGCCGCACCGGTCAGCGAAACGCTGGCGACGACCGTGTGGCTGGTGCCGAGATCGATGCCGACTATATAAGCGGGCTGAGTGGAAGTGACAGTCATGAAGCCAGGGACGATACGCTACGGAGGTGGCTGATCGTAACAATTGGCAGCAAGGACTGCGGAGTGCAGTTCTTTCCGCCTGTGGCCGTGTTTAAGGGATTCACAGGGGATAGAGCTCCATCGACTGAGGTTTGAGACAGAGGGCGGGTCTCGGCCCGCCTGCCGACCTACTTTCTGGAACCAGAAAGTGAGTCGCCCGCCGGGGCGAAGTCCCGGCCTCAGGCAACATCGCCACAGCAGAATCCAATCAAGACTCATAGCTCCTAGCGCTTTCTGCATCAGCGCTAGAGGCATAAAACAGCCAAAAACAACAAAGCCCGCCAACCATCCGGTCAGCGGGCTTTTGCAATCAAACGGCTAAGCGGCTTTACTCGGCAGCTTCCGCCGAAGTCTCGGCCCGCACATCAAACTCCACCTTCCAGCGGTCGGTTCCACCCACGGGCACGGCATTGAGTTCCAGCGTGCCGATATCGGTGACGCGGGCTTCCAGGGTCACGGGCACGACTTCACCGGCCGCACGGCCAGCCGCAGGCAGGTTCAGCTCGATCTCTTGCAACTCCACCAGTTCCTCGGGCCCCCAGAAATCCAGCATGGTGCCGACCTGATCGGCGCGGCGCACGCTGGAGCCAAAGAAGCGCAGGCGCACGGGCTCGCCCACGACCAGGCCCAGCTCCAGATCGGTCAAGGCCACTTCCGTGCCCTCTTCCATGCCGAACGGTGCCAGGCACAGGGCGGACAGGGGCGGCTCCATGCCGGGGATGGCCGGCATATTGCTCTCCACGCCCACGTAATAGGACTGTGCGGTGCCGCCACGGATGCGCACGCCACGGCCGCTGGTGGCGATGTGGCCGTAATAGGCCGCGCCACGGGCAACGGCCAGATCGAGGTTGGCGCCGTCCAGCAGGCGGGCCGGCTCGCAAGCTTCTTCGTCCAGCCAGCCATTGATGACTTCCAGAATGCGCTGTTCGATCTGCGCGGCCTTGAGCACGCCGCCATTGAACAGAATGGCCGTGGGGTGCAGGAAGGTGGAGCCATCCACCTGCCCGGCGTTCAGGCCGTCGATCTCGGCCAGTGCGTTGACCTGGCGGCTCAGAAAGGCGGCCAGATGGCGGGTAACGGCTGCGTCTTGCGCATAAGGCAAGCCCAGCTGTGTCAGAGCTGCGCGGGCGCGGGTCTGGGGCTTGGCGCTGACGGCGACCTTGGGGAAGAAACCTTCAACCAGCATGGCCAGCACTTCGCTGCGCGTGACTTCGGTGCGAATGCTGCCACCGATGAGCTTGCTGCCACGGCTGGGCACGACCACGGGCACGGCTTGCAGGTTTTCGTCGGCCAGCAGCTGCTCCTTAGCAGCGCGGCAGCCGTGGGCCAGGGCGCGCGTTTGCCAGGCGTCCAGCTGCTTGCCCTCGGCCGCCAGCTTGCGGGCCACGCCATAGGCAAGGGCCAGGTCCATATTGTCGCCGCCGAGCAAGATGTGCTCGCCCACGGCAATGCGTTGCAGCTCCAGATTGCCTTCGCGTTCGCGCACGGCGATCAGCGACAAATCGGTGGTGCCGCCGCCCACGTCGACGACCAGAATCACGTCGCCGTTGTTGACCTGCTTGCGCCAGTCGCCGCCGCTGGCCTGAATCCAGCTGTAAAGCGCGGCCTGGGGTTCTTCCAGCAAGGTGAGATTGTGGAAACCGGCAGCCTTGCAGGCCTCGGCCGTCAGCTCGCGCGCCGCCGGGTCGAAGGAGGCAGGAATGGTGACGGTGATGTCTTGCTGGGCAAACGGAGCCTCGGGGTGGGCTTGTTCCCAGGCCCAGCGCAGATGCTCGAGATAACGGATAGAGGCCGTTAGCGGCGAGATGCGGCTGACTTCCTCGGGCGCATCGGCTGGCAGCAAGGGCGAGCGGCGATCGACGCCGGGGTGGCAAAGCCAGCTTTTGGCGCTGCTGACCAGACGAATCGGTGTGGCTGCGCCACGGCTGCGGGCGAATTCACCGACGATGAAATCCTGCGCTGCCGCACCGGGCAAGTTGCGCTCGGCCTCGCTCAGCTCGCTTTCATGCGGCAGGTAGAGAAAGGACGGCAACAGAGGCTGGGCCTCGACGCTGGCCGGAGCCGAGAGCTGGGGAATGTCCAGCACGCCTTGGACGATTTTCTCGCCGTCGCTGGCAGTCTTGTCCACATAGGACAGCGCGCAATGCGTGGTGCCCAGGTCGATGCCGATGCTGAACTGCGCCGCAGATTCAGAGCGGTTTTGGCCTGTAGTGCTTGCTGCTTGTGCGCTCGCAGCTACGGTATTTGCAGCATCCACGGCGGGAGTCTGCGCAGCATTGCCGGAGGCAGCAATCGAAGAGAACATATTCATGCTTACAGCTCCACTTCGGCTTGGGCGATGACCTTGGCGGCCTGGATGTCGGTCAGCTGGGGCAGCTTGACGTCGGTGACTTGCCAGCCACGGTGGGACAGCGTGCCGGTGAACGGGGCCTGGCCGACCACATTGCCGGTCAGGCGCACGGCGGAAGCGTCAAAGCCGGCCTGCAGCGTGAGGCGGGAGCCTTCGGCCTCGGAGCGCACGGGAGCAATGGTGAAATGCTCGCGCAGCACCTTGCGGCAGCCTTCATGCACCACACGGGCGGCGGCGCCGATTTCGGCATCGGTATAGGGCGCCACGTCTTCCTGGACGAAATCCACAAAGCGTGCTTCGCGCTGCATCAGGCCCAGCAACTGCAGGGCTGCGGTATCGGTGGACACTTCCACGGTCTTTTCAACCAGTCGCTCCACCGGCACTTCGACGCGCTTTTCCACTGTTTTTTCCACGATCTTCTCGACCGGGACTTCCACGCGGACTTCGACGATTTTCTCTACGGGAACTTCGACACGCACTTCCTTGGGCGCCACGTCGGCGGCAAAGGCTTCGCCCGCGCGTACGCGGTTCACATCGGCGGCCAGGCGGCCGTTGCCGAGGATGGCAAAAAAGCTGCCGATCGCGATGGCGATGCGGCTGAGGAATGAGGGGGGTGTGTTGGCAGTCATGGAATCTGTCTCAAAACAGGTTCACGCATGCCAGGATTCTTCCGTGGCGCCCTTGCGGGCCTGCGCTGCGCGAACCGAAAATAGAGCCCGGACCCGGCAGCTTCTGCACGGCCCGGCCCTGGCGGCACCAGGCAGGACACGCCGGACATATGTGCGCGCGGGCCTGTGCAATAGGCGCAGATGTTACCCAAAAGCACAATCTGCCGCCTCGTGACGGCCTTGCGGCCTGCAGGTCATACGCCGCAAGCATGACCTTCTTCCGTTTCATCGTTATGACGGCAGCCGCAATTGCCGGATAGTTGATGCAGGCACTTGACGGATGCATGAAGGCTGCTCAGAGAAGGCTCTGACCCGCTACGCAGCCGTTGGTTGATGCCTGTTTCATGGGCTGCAGGCAATGCGCAGCACCATGGAGGACTGAAAAATAACCGCATTGCGCTTTTGCTTTCACCTATATCCCGAGGAGACACCCCCATGCGCTTGATGACCGCGAACATAACGCTGGCATGTACCGCCCTTCTGGCCGCTTTTGGCGCCCAAGCACAGACTGCGCCCGGCGGAACGCTGGACAAGGTTCAGAAATCCGGCAAGGTCGTCATCGGCGTGCGCGAAAGCTCGGCACCCATGGCTTACGCCATAGGCGCCAATCACCGCTTCGCCGGCTACCACGTGGAGCTGTGCGAGAAGGTGCTGGCCCAGATCGCCCCCAGCGCCAAGATTGAGTACATGGCCATCACGGCCCAGAACACCATGCCCCTGGTGCAGAACGGCACGGTAGACCTGGGCTGCGGCCCCACGACCAACAACCTGAGCCGCCAGAAGCTGGTGTCCTTTGCCGTCACCACCTATGTCAGCCAGGTGCGCATGGCCGTGCGTGCGGACTCACCCGTCACCTCGTTCAAACAGCTGGACGGCAAGACCGTGGCGGCATCGACCGGCACCACCGCCGTGCAGCTGCTGCGCAAGTTCGGCCACGAGAACAATGTGAAGCTGCCGACCCAGCTGGGCAAGGACCACTTCGAGAGCTTTTTGATGCTGGAGTCCGGCCGCGCCGATGCCTTTGTGCTGGACGACAACCTGCTGGCCGGCGTGCTGGCCAACTCCAAGGACCCCAAGGGCTACAAGATCGTGGGCGAGGTGCTGGGGTCCGAACCCATCGCCCTGCTGATGCGCAAGGACGACCCCACATTCAAGAAAGCCGTGGACGACGCGCTGATGCGCATGATGAAGAGCGGCGAAGTGGCCAAGGTCTACGACAAGTGGTTTATGCAGCCCATTCCGCCCAAGGAAATGCCGCTGAACCTGCCCATGAGCGACACCCTCAAGCAACTGCTGCAAAACCCCAACGACAAGCCGCTGGAAGCCTACGCATCGTAAGCGGCCTGCAGATGAGCTGCCACAGCACATTGGTGCAAGCCCATCTGCCATCTCCAGACACAAGGGCATAAAAATTGCAGCGCTTGCCTTGAGCGCCCAGGATGCCGTTACATGAATCGCATGCACCCAGGCATCAGCTCAGCAACACTGCAAGCACAGAGAGGAACTGCACCATCATGCAACGTCGTCATTTCATGCTCACAAGCGCCATGGCGCTGGGCCTGCCTTCCGTCCAGGCACAAAGCCCTTGGCCCCAGAAACCCGTGCGGGTCGTGATTCCGTATGCCGCAGGCGGTGTGACGGACAGTGTCGGCCGCAAGCTCGTGGACAAGATGGGCCAAGTCCTGGGACACAACTTTGTTGTCGAAAACAAAGGCGGAGCAGGCGGCACGCTTGGCATGGCAGAAATGGCCAAGGCTGCGCCCGATGGCTACACGCTGGCGCTCAGCGCCATCAGTCCGTTGACGCTGTCACCGCACCTGATGAAGCTGCCTTACGATCCGTTCAAAGACATTACGGCGGTCGTCCCCATGATGTACTCGCCCGTCTATGTGCTGGCCACCACCGCGTTCAAGGGCAGCAGCTGGCAAGACCTGATTGCGCAAGCCAAGGCCAACCCGGGCAGTGTTCGGATTGCCACTTCGGGGATTGGCTCGGTCGGTCACATCATGGTGGAGCAGATTCAGGCCAAGACCGGCGCGCAGTTCATCCATGTGCCCTACAAAGGCGTGGGGCAGACCGTCACCGATGCAGTAGGTGCACATTTCGAAATCATGATGGGCAACCCGTTTTCGACCGTCAACAGCCTGATCGAACAAGGCAAGCTGCGTGTGCTGGCAACCACGGGCCCTCAACGTGCGCCCAACCAGCCCAAAGTGGCGACCCTGGCAGAGTTGGGCGTGCCAGAGGCCAACCTCACCTCTCTCTTCGGCTTCATGGCCCCGGCAGGCACGCCAGCGAGCATTGTGGAAAAGCTTAATGCCCTGGTGCAGCAGCAGGTGCAAACCAAGGAAATTCAAGACCTGCTGAACGCCACGGACAACATCGCCTTGCGGCAAAGCGCTGCCACATTCACGGACTTGCTGCGCAAGGAAAGTGACAACAACGCGGCCATCATCAAAAAGGCCGGCATCCGGATCTGAGCGTCTGGCGTGCAAGCGTTGACGGCCCTCACCTCAATGCAAAACACGCTCTGAAGCCTATGGGAGCTGCGCAAGCAGCTCTTGTTTTTTATGGCTTTGAGGCACCATCCTTGAAACCTTGGCTGGCCTCTTGCAGCCATCCGCGAAAAGCCAGCAGCGGCGGATAGCTGGAGCGGCTGGTGGGCCAGGCCAGGTAATAGCGCTCGGCGCTTTCGACCTCGGGCAGCTGAGGCAAGGCCTGGACCAGGTCGCCGCTCTGCAGCTCGCGCTGGATCAGAAACTTGGGCAGCAAGGCCACGCCCACACCGGCAATCGCCGCCTGAGCCGCCGTGGCGAACTGGTCGAACAACATGCCTTGCATATCGCGGACCTGACAGGCCTGGCTGCCGAACCAGCGCCGCCAGGCATCGGGGCGCGAGGCCAGGTGCAGCAGCGGCGCACGCAGCAAGTCCTGCGGCTGGGCAAACCGGTGCCGCTCCATCACGTCCGGGCTGCAGGCCGGCACCACGGTCTCGCTCATCAAGAACTCCAGCTCGGCACCCGGCCAGTGGGGCAGGCCGAAATGGATGGCCGCATCCACGGCTTCCAGCTGAAAGTCGAACTGCGACAACCGCGTGGTCAGATTGATGGTGATGCCAGGATGGGCGCTGAAGAACTGCGGCAGCCTGGGCGCCAGCCAGCGCGTGCCAAACGTGGGCAGGATGGCCAGGTTCAGGCTGCCGCCTTGCGGATTGGTGCGAAAGCCCAGCGTGGCATTGGAGATGCGCACCAGGGCCGCACGAATCTCCTGCGCATAGGCCTGGCCTGCGGCACTGAGCCGCACGGTCTGGCGCTCGCGCACGAAAAGCGCCGTGCCCAGGCGTTCCTCCAGCGCACGGATCTGGCGGCTGACGGCGCTTTGCGTCAGATGCAACTCGGACGCCGCCGCAGTAAAGCTCTGCAGCCGCGCCGAAGCCTCGAAAGCGCACAACAGAGACATGGGAGGCAGAAAACGACGGGAAAGCTGCATGGTGGGGGCGAGGGAGAAAGAGAGCTGCTGGCGATCATTCCGTTTGGGTATGACCTACAGGCGGGATTATCGTTTGACCAAAATCAGGCAGCCGCCCAACATCTTGCATATCTCTGCGGCAAAACCCTTGGTTCAGCCGCCCCACGACCCCCAGCCCTTTAGTTCTGTCATGAGCGCCACGCATACCAACTCCAGCCGCTTTGTTTCCAGCAACGACATCCGCACGCGCTTCTCGCGCGCCATGTCCGAGATGTACCGCAAGGAAGTTCCGCAATACGGCACGCTGATCGAGCTGGTAGCCGATGTCAACGCCCTGAGCCTGCAAGCCGACCCAGAGCTGCGCCAGCGCATGAGCAGGAGCGGCGAGCTGGAACGCCTGGACGTGGAGCGCCACGGCGCCATCCGCGTGGGCAGCTCACAGGAACTGGCCACGCTGCGCCGCCTGTTTGCCGTGATGGGCATGGAGCCCGTGGGCTATTACGACCTCTCGGTGGCCGGCGTGCCCGTGCATTCCACGGCCTTCCGCCCTGTGGATGACGACGCTCTGCGGGCCAATCCCTTCCGGGTCTTTACCTCGCTGCTGCGCCTGGAGCTGATTGCCGATGCGGCGCTGCGCGCCCAGGCCGCCGAAATCCTGGACCGCCGCCAGATCTTCACACCCCGCGCCCTGGCGCTGATAGAGCAGGCCGAGCGCAGCGGCGGTCTGGACAGCCAGGATGCCGACGCTTTTGTGCAGGAGGCGCTGGAGACTTTCCGCTGGCACAGCGATGCCACCGTGGACGCAGCCACCTACGATGCACTGCAAAAATCGCACCGCCTGGTGGCCGATGTGGTCTGTTTCAAAGGCCCGCACATCAACCATCTGACGCCGCGCACGCTGGACATTGATACCGCCCAGGCCGGCATGCCGGAGCGCGGCATGGATGCCAAGGACGTGGTGGAAGGCCCGCCCCAGCGCGCCTGCCCTATTTTGCTGCGCCAGACCAGCTTCAAGGCGCTCAAGGAAGCCATACGCTTTACCGATGACTCTGTCGATGACGCCCGTGCCGGCGCCCACACCGCCCGCTTCGGCGAGATCGAGCAGCGCGGCGTGGCGCTGACGCGCCAGGGACGCGCCCTGTACGACGAGCTGCTGGCCCAGGTGCGCAGCATGGACAATGCCGGCAGCGCCTCGGCCGACTATGCGAGCCGCCTGCAGCAGGTCTTCACGCAGTTTCCCGACACGCACGAGGCGCTGCGCCAGCAGGGCCTGGCCTTTTACCGCTACAGCCTGACCGAGCAAGGCCTGGCCCAAGCCGGCCAGGCGGCTGACCATGAAGAGCTGGAAGCGCTGATCGCCCAGGGCCTGGTGCAGGCCGAGCCCATCACCTATGAAGACTTTCTGCCCGTGAGCGCGGCCGGCATCTTCCAGTCCAACCTGGGCGGCGAGGAGCAAAAACAATACCAGGCCCATGCTGCGCAGCAGGTCTTCGAAAGCGCCCTGGGCGCCCGCGTGCATGACGAGATCGCCTTGTACGAACGCGCCCAGCAGCAGTCCATGGCGCAGGTGCGCGACAGCCTGAGCGGAGCCCTGGCATGAAGCAGAACGCATCGCTGGCCGCTTTTGCCGCACCGTTTGCCGAACCTGCCGGTTCGCCCATACGCGAGCTGTTTCCTTATCTGTCCCGCCCCGGCATGATCTCGCTGGCTGGCGGCTACCCCTCACCCAGCCTGTTTGATGCCGAAGGCCTGGCCCAGGCAGCCCAGCAGGCCATGACGCAGGGTTGGTCCACGCTGCAATACAGCGCCACCGAAGGCCTGCCCGAGCTGCGTGAGGCTTTGGCACTGCAGGCGCAGGAGCGCGGCATGCAGGCCACGGCCGCCGACATTCTGGTGACCACGGGCTCGCAGCAAGCTTTCGACCTGCTGGTGCGCGTGCTGGTGGAGCCCGGCGATACGGTGCTGGTCGAGGTTCCGGCCTACCCCGCCACGCTGCAGGCCCTGCGCCTGGCCCAGGCCCGCATCCTACCCATTCCCATGGACGAGCACGGACTGCAGACCGACGCCCTGGCCGAGCTGCTGGCGGCCCTGCCCGCAGCACAACGCCCCAAGCTGCTGTACAGCGTGCCCAACTTCTCCAACCCGCGCGGCACGCTGCTGACGGGCGAGCGCCGCGAAGCCCTGGTGCAGTTGGCCTTGCAATACGGCTTCTGGGTGGTGGAAGACGATCCCTATGGCGAGCTGCGCTTTGACGATCCTTGCGGCCTGCCAGAAACCATGCCAGCCACCGTACGCGGCACAGGCCAGCGGCTGGCGGAGGCCGGCCACAACCCGGTCGTCTATCTGTCCAGCCTGTCCAAAACCGTGGCGCCTGCGCTGCGCGTGGGCTGGATGCTGGCCGACGCCCCGCTGCTGCGCCGCTGCACCGTGGCCAAGCAGACCGCCGATCTGTGCACCTCTGCGCTGACGCAGATGGTGGCGGCCTGCTATCTGCAAAGCGGCCGCTACCCGGCCACGGTGCAACGCGCCCGCCAGGAATACCAGCGCCGCATGCAGACCCTGGTTCAAGGCCTGAGCACAGGGCCGGACAGCGGCATACGTTGCTCGCGCCCTGCGGGCGGCATGTTTGTCTGGGCCGAGCTGGACCGCAGCATCCATCCGCAAAAGCTTTTCGACGCCGCCGTGGCCCAGGGCGTGATCTATGTGCCGGGCAAGGCCTTCTATCCGGCCGACCCCGATCTGCACACGCTGCGCATGTCGTTTGCCGCGCCCGAGGTGGCGCAGATTGAGCAAGCCGTGGAGCGGCTGCGCACCGCCGTGCAGCAAAGCCGGTAACAAGGTCTAAGCTCGGCCAGAGCGGCCTTGACATCGGCACCCGCGTCAGGGGGCTCTGGCGCTGGCGGCTGCGCCCGGCCATGTCACGCGGCATAATTCGGGCTCAAGAACCCCCTCCCTCCATGGCCTGCATCACCCAGTCACCCGCTGCCCGCTTGCTCCGCACCTCGCTTGCGACGGTGCAGGCTGCGCGTGCCTGCGTGCTGCGCACCCAGCAAGCACTGCGCCATGGAGTTCCCACCGCCTTCGTGAGCCTCAGTGGCGTCACGGCCATGCTTTCCGCCGCCGTGCGGAAGGTCTAAGGCACACCAACCTCCCTCCGCACGGCCCCAAGCACTTGCAAACTGCAGGCGCAAGGGAAAGGCCTATCCACGTCTGCTCAGACAGCCTAGCCACGCGCCCGCTTTCCCGAACCCTATCTCGGAGGCTTGGCCATGGACATGGAACTCTCACAAACTTTTCTGCGCGGCAAAAACCCTTGCGCCATGGGTTACCGCTGGTTTGTTCGCAACAACCTGAGCGGCGGTGATTACCAGGCCGCCATGGACACGCAAGTGGCCGCCGGCCGTGTCGATGATGCACGCTGGCTGCTGGAGAATTTCGGCAGCACCAACACCGTGCTGGAAGTGGAGCACCTGGAGGCCGACAACTTTGTCTATGCCGGCACCTTGATCGTGCGCGGCGATGTGCGCGTCAGCGGCCAGTTGCTGGTGGGGCGCAGCCTGCAAGTGGGTGGCGGCATTCGCGCCGGCAAGCTTGAAGCGGGTGAAGACCTGCAGTGCGAAGGCGCCATTTTTTGCGATGAACTGCTGCAGGCAGGGGGCCATATCAAGGCCGCGTGGAGCGTGGAAGTCCAGGGCAAGATTCGTGCTGCCGATTTGCGTGCAGGCTGGGAGCTGCGCTGCGGCGACGATGTGACGCTCAAAGGCGGCCTGCAAGTCGGTCAGGAGATTGAGGTCCAAGGCCGTCTGACCTGCGCCAAAGGCCTGCGCGCCGGTGGCCGCGTGGCCGTGCAGGGCCTGCTGGAAGCGGGTGACGGCATTGCATCGAATGACAGCATCGACTGCGGCAACCACATACAGGCGGGCTGGGGCATCAAGGCCCTGGGCGATATCCGCGCGGCCTGCAGCATTCGCGCAGGCGAGACGCTGCAGGCCGACGGCGAAATAGCCGCCGGCTCCGGCTATGGCGTGTTTGCCGGCATGAATGTGCAGATGCAAGCCTGGCCTGACTGCGCCTGGGTACGGGCCCTCAAAAAGCCGCAAGGCCTGATCAGCGGATTTTGGGAAGGCCAGCCCTCCTTGGCCTGAGCGCTGCGGGGCGAAGCCACAAGCAGGCAAAATAAGGACTTTGAACCGTGGCTGCGGCGTCTTGCGCCCGGCCTGTTGAAAAGAGAGACCCATCCGTGTTTACCGGCATCATTCAGGCCGTGGCAAAGATTGCCGCGCTGCGCGACCAGGACGGTCTGCGCACTTTCACCATGGAGTTCCCCGAGGGCTTTTGCCAGGAGCTGGCCATTGGCGCCAGCGTCTCCCACGACGGCGTTTGCCTGACGGTGACGGAAAACCTATCGCCCACCACGGCCAGCTTTGATGTGATGCTGCAAAGCCTGAACATCACCACCCTGGGCAGCTACCAGGTGGGCGATGCCATCAATGTGGAGCGCGCGGCCAGGGACGGCGCCGAGATTGGCGGCCATCCGCTGTCCGGCCATGTGGACTTCACCGCGCCGCTGCTGGAAGTTCTGAGCACCGACACCAATCACAAGATCCGCTTCGGCATTCCCGAAGCCTTTCGCGCCTATGTGTTTGCCAAGGGCTATATCGCCGTCAACGGCGCCAGCCTGACCGTCTCCGAAGTCAACCGCAAGGAGGGCTGGTTCGAGGTCTGGCTGATTCCCGAAACCCTGCGCATGACGGTGTTCGGCAACAAGCGCGTGGGCGATCTGGTCAACATCGAGATCGAACGCAGCACCCAGGTGGTGGTGGATACGGTGCGCGAAACCGTGGAAGCCAGCCTGGGCCGACTCAAGCCCGTGCTTGAAGCCCTGCTCAAGGAAAAAGGCCTGAGCCTGGATGATTTTGTGGACGTGCCGCAGATACCCCGCTAAGCCCTCCCCCATCAAAAAAGCGCTGAATTCAGCGCTTTTTTGCATTGAATCGGCATCAACCCCTTTATTCATAAGCGCTTACAGCTATGAATAAAGGAATACAACAAGCCGCCTGACGGTGCGCCACCACCGCCAGGCACAAACCATCAGAGCGCAGGCTTGAAACGCTTGAGCCGCAGCGCATTGCTCAGCACGAACACGCTGGACAACGCCATGGCACCTGCGGCAAAAACCGGCGACAGCAGCATGCCGTTGAAGGGGTAGAGCAGGCCGGCAGCCACCGGAATCAAAGCCACGTTATAGGCAAAGGCCCAGAACAGGTTTTGGCCGATATTCTTCATCGTGGCCTTGGACAGCGCAATCGCATTGGGCACGCCGGCAAGATCGCCGGACATCAGCACCACGTCGGCCGCTTCGATGGCGATATCGGTGCCCGTGCCGATGGCAATGCCCACATCGGCCTCGGCCAGCGCGGGGGCATCGTTGATGCCGTCGCCCACATAGGCCAGCGTGCCATGCTCCTGCTTCAGGCGCTGCACGGCCTCGACCTTGCCGCCCGGCAACACCTCGGCCACCACTTCATCAATGCCCAGCTGGCGCGCAATGGCGCGGGCCGTGTACTGGTTGTCACCTGTGATCATCGCCACCTTCAGGCCCAGCGCATGCAGGGCATCAATGGCCGGTTTGGTGCTGGCTTTGATAGGGTCGGCCACGGCAATCATGGCGGCCAACCGACCGCCAATGGCGGCATACAGCGGCGTCTTGCCTTCATCGCCCAGGCGGGCGGCTTCGCTGGCAAAGTGGGCCACATCCAGACCCAGCTCGCGCATGAAACGGTCGGCACCGATTTCCACCTTCACGCCGCCGGCCACAGCACGCACGCCAAAGCCGGTGACGGATTCAAAAGCATCGATACCGGGAATCGTCAGTCGCTGTGCCTTGGCCGCATCCACAATGGCACGTGCAATCGGGTGCTCGGAGCGATCTTCCACCGCCGCGACCTGGGCCAGCACGGCGCTGTATTCAAAACCATCGGCCAGCACCAGATCCGTCAGCTCGGGGCGGCCCTTGGTCAGGGTGCCGGTCTTGTCCACCGCCACCACCTTGGCATCCTTGAGCTGCTGCAAGGCCTCTCCCTTGCGCAGCAGCACGCCCATTTGCGCAGCCCGGCCCGTGCCCACCATGATGGAAGTCGGCGTGGCCAGACCCATGGCGCAAGGGCAGGCGATGATGAGCACGGCCACGGCATTGACCAGGGCAAAGCTCAGCGCGGGCGACGGACCCCAGATCAGCCAGACCACAAAGGTCAGCAGGGCAGCGGCCATGACGGCCGGCACAAACCACATGGTGATCTTGTCCACCAGGGCCTGAATCGGCAGCTTGCTGCCCTGGGCCTGCTCCACCATGCGGATGATCTGCGCCAGCAGCGTATCGGCACCCACCTTGGTGGCCTTGAACACCAGGGCACCGTTCTGGTTGATCGTGCCGCCCACGACTTCAGCGCCTGCGGTTTTCTCCACCGGCACGGGCTCGCCGCTGATCATGGATTCGTCGACAAAGCTCTGGCCTTCGATGACTTCGCCATCGACGGGAATGCGCTCGCCAGGGCGGACCTCGATCACATCGCCGGCGTGTACCAGGGCGATATCCAGCTCTTCGACGGCACCGTTGCGGCGCACGCGGGCGGTCTTGGCCTGCAATTGCACCAGACGGCGAATGGCTTCGGAGGTATTGCCCTTGGCACGCGCCTCCAGAAAGCGGCCCAGCAGGATCAGCGCCACGATGACGGCCGCGGCTTCGTAGTACACATTCACCGTGCCGGCGGGCAACAGCTGCGCGGCAAAGGTCGCCACCACCGAGTAGGCAAAGGCCGCCGCCGTGCCCACCGCCACCAACGAATTCATGTCGGGCGCGCCGCGCAACAGGGCGGGCACGCCTTTTTCAAAAAAGCGCCGACCGGGGCCGATCAGCACCAGCGCCGTCAGCACAAACTGAATCAGCCAACTGGTCTGCGTACCTATGGTGCCCGCAATCCAGTGGTGGAAGGCCGGCACCATATGGCCGCCCATTTCCAGAATGAACACGGGCAGCGCCAGCACCGTGGCAATCGTCAGCGCCCGCTTGAGCGAGGCACGCTCGGCCGCCTGACGCTGGGCAGCGGCGTCTTCGCCTGCGGTTCCGGCGTTCTGCGCCACGGGCTGGGCTTCATAGCCGGCCTTGGCAATGGCTGCAATCAAGGCGCTGACCTCGGTATCGCCCTGCAGCTGCACGCTGGCACGCTCGGTGGCCAAGTTGACGGTGGCGCTTTGCACACCAGGCACTTTCTTCAAGGCCCGCTCCACCCGGCCCACGCAGGAGGCGCAGGTCATGCCATTGACCTGCAAGTCCACGTTCTGCGTTGGCACGGCATAGCCGGCCTTTTCAATAGCCGCCACAACCTGCGGCAAGATGGCCGAAGCCTGGGCAGGGTCGTCAATGGTCAGGCTGGCTTTTTCAGTGGCCAGATTGACCACGGCCTGCTGCACGCCCGGCACTTTCTTGAGTGCGCGCTCGACACGGCCCACGCAGGATGCGCAAGTCATGCCTTCGACCTGCAACTCCACAACGCCATTTTTCGCCAATGCATTCATAGTCTTCTCCATTCACGTTGGATGTGACTTTAAAGATTGACATGATGTGAATGTCAAGCCCTGCGATCTATCCGCATGCGAATGGCAGAAAAACTTGATCTGACTCAGCCCGCAGTTTCAAGCAAACCGAAATGCTCCAGCAGCTGCGCCTCGGCCTGCACCAGCATGGCCTGCTGGCCCTGAACGGTTGAGCTGGCCATATGCGGCGTGAGCACAATATTGGGCAGATTCCGCAAGGCTTCGGGCACTTGCGGCTCATGGGCAAACACATCAAGGGCCGCAGCAGCAATCGTGCGGCTTTGCAGCGCCTGCAGCAACGCGGCCTCGTCCACGATGGAGCCTCGGCCGATATTGACCAGCACGCCTTGCGGGCCCAGAGCCTGCAGCACCTGTGCATCGATCAGCCCCTGCGTCTCGGGGCCGCCGCTGGCACAGACCACCAGAAAATCCACGGCGGCGGCCAACTCCGGCACGCTGTCATACCAGCGATAAGCCACATTGCTCTTGAGCGCGCGCCCGGTATAGGCAATCGATATATCAAAGGCCTGCGCCCGTATGGCTACAGCGCTGCCAATACGCCCCAGGCCGACGATGCCCATGCGTCGGCCTGAAAAGCGCATGCTGGGCGGATGGCGGCCCTGCAGCCACAGGCCCTGCTGTACAAAGCGGTGGGCTTGCACAATCTGCCTCGTGGCCGCCAGCAGCAAGGCCAGCGTGTGATCCGCAATGTCTTCGGTGGACACTTCAGGCGTGTTGCGCACCGCAATGCCTTGCGCCGCAGCGGCATCCAGATCGATGCCGTCCATGCCCACGCCGATGACGGAAATCATCTCCAGCGCAGGCCATCGCTGCATCTGCTCCCGGCTCACCACCGATTGCGCGTTGCACAACATGGCACGCACCTGTGCAGCAAGCGCCATGCGCTGAACATGATCCAGCCCAGCATCGCCGTGCAGTACAAAGTGTCTATGCAAGCGCTCGCGCAAGCTGGGCGGAACAGGCGTCACCAGCAGCAGATGGGGACGCGAATCTGGGGCAGTCATGAGAGAAACTTTCAGAGAAGCGAAGGCATTCCTCGCTTCCCGCGAGCCAAGCCGTGGGAAGCGACGGAAAGCAAGGAGTGCGAGGAAAGGGCTTACTCAAGCACCGAGGGGTCGTGACGGATTTCCTCGCGGCACATGGCCTCCCAAAGGAAAGGAAAACCATTGAGATCGGTGCGCCCCCCCGTAGCCTGTACCACGGCCTGGCTCAAGGGGTTGCCGCCACCTAGCGCCTGCACCCGCCAGGCCAGGCGGCAGCGCCACTCCAGCGTGATGGCGCGCAGATGGGCCTGGCGAATGCTGCCGCCCACCACCAACGCGCCATGGTTGGCCAGCAGCGCCCATTTGTTCTGCCCCAGCGCGTTGGCGACGGCATTGCCCAGTGCACGCTGCTCCACCGTGCCACGGTATTCGTCATAGACCACCGGGTCGGTATCCACCAGCGCCGAGGTCTGGTCATAGACCGGCGGCACCTTGCCCGTAGCCGACCAGACCGAACTCCACTCGGGGTGGTTGTGAATCACCACCCGCACATCGTGGCGCAAGTTGTGCACATCGATATGCAGCTGAATGGCGGGCGTGATATTCCACTCACCCTCCACCACATTGCCTTGCGCATCGAGCCGCAGGATGTCGGAAGCGGTCAGCTCGCTCCAGGTCAGCTCCCAGGGGTTGGCCAGATAGCTGCCGTCATCGAGGCGCAGGGTGATATGGCCGGCAATATGGTCGTTATAGCCTTCACGGGACAGCACGCGGCATAGCAGCGCGACTTGCTGGCGCTCGTTCAAAACAGGCAGCAAGGGCTTGCGCCCCGGGCGCGGCGCGTATTTGGCAAGCAGTTCCTGATTCAAACCGTCGTGGCGCATACGGCCTCCTTATTGTGTTGCTGGATAGGGGCTGCGCTCTGGCGTGCGAACACCGAGGCACGGTGCATGCGGCGCTGATGCGGGGCGTAGTCGAGGATGGCGTTGTGCACCACGCTGCGGTTGTCCCAGATCACCATGTCGCCCAGCGTCCAGCGGTGCTTGAACATGAACTCCACCTGCATGTAATGCGCATGCAGATAGGCCAGGATGGCGCGGCTTTCGGCCGGCGGCAGACCGTCGATATGCGTGACATAGGTGGGGCTGATGTACAGCGCCTTGCGCCCTGTCACGGGATGGACGCGCACCATGGGATGCAGGTGACGACGGTTTTGCGTCACCACTTGCACATAGCGCTCATGGCTGACCACACCCTGCTGCAGCGCGGCCGTCATGGGTGCGTTCATGTCATGCCAGGCATGCAGACCTTCGAGATACTGCTTCATGCGCGCCGACAGCGCGTCGTAAGCGCTGGTCATGCTGATCCAGCAGGTATCCCCACCCGTGGGCGGCAGAATGCGCGCATGGGTCATGGTGACCATGGGAGGACTGGGCAGAAAGCTCTCGTCGTGGTGCCACATATCGGCACGGTCGCCCAGCTTGGAATCAATCACCGTGATCTGCTCATAGTCCTGCCCCAGATTGGGATAGAAGGTGTGCACCTCGGGCTCGCCAAAATGCAGGGCTATCGCCAGCTGCTGCTCGGGCGTCATCTCGGGCACATGCAACACCAGGGTTTCATGTTGGACCAGGGCCGCTTCCAACTGCTGCAAGGTCTGTGCCGACAGCTTGCCTGCCAGATCCAGCCTCAGCACTTCGGCACCAATGCGCGGGCCAAGGGCCCGTACCGTCAAGGGGGGTGACATGTTTTTCTCCTCTATGCAATGTCTTGCCTGAGTGCAGCGCTTGGCTCTCCTCCTGCGCGTGACTCAAACGCTTCAGGTCGCTCTTTACCGCTAGGATGTAGAGCTTCCTGGCTGCAAAGTCTAGAGAGCGAAGCGAGGCTTTTCCACTCGCATTCAGCTACCCACAGAGAAGCCGCAAGCCATTGATACAACAGGAAAAAACACGCACAAACCCAGCCACCGAAAACGGCACTTGCATTTCATGGACGCCACATCGCCACCTCTTCCCAAAGATCAGCTGCCCCAGCCGCGCAAGCTACCCATGCAGGCACGCTCCAGGGCGCTGGTCGATGCGGTTGCCGAGGCCTGCCTGCGCATTCTGGAAAAGGAAGGCGAGGATGCGCTGACCGTGAACCGGATTGCCGAGGTATCGGGAGCCACCGTGGGCTCGATCTACCAGTACTTCCCGAACAAGGAATCCATGATTGCGGCGGTCTATGAGCGCCTGCTTGATCAGGAATCCCAGCAGCTTTTTCAGATGCGCGAGCAGCTGCACGGGCTGCCGCTGCAAGCCGTGCTGCGCCAGGTGTTTGCCAACATGATCCGGGTGGAGCTGCGCCTGAACCGACTCAGTCATGGGTTTCATGCGCGCTATCGCAACGCCCTGCATCTGGGGCTGTGGCACGCGCCGCAAGCCAGCCGGCAGGAGTTCATCAACACCACCTGGCTGCCGCTGCTGCAAATGCATGCGAGCGAGGTACAGACCGACAATCTGCAGCTGGCGGCCTATCTCATGGGCCAGGGCCTGCGCGAAATCATTCACAGCGCCGTGCAGGACATGCCAGAGCAAGCGCAATCCAGCGACTTTCTCGATGCCCTGGTGGCCATGGCCCTGAGCTGCATAAAAAAACGCGGCCCTGAGGCCGCGCTTTGAGAGACTGAGCTTAGGACTTCAGCGGATGTGCGCCAGCACGGCGCCCAGCACCTGTGCGGTTCCGGCTTGCGCAGCAAGCGTGATGCGGCCGCTTTGGTGTGCCGCCACCTGCATCTCCATCTTCATGGCTTCCATCACGGCAATCACATCGCCTTCCTTGACTTCATCGCCATCGGCCACTTTCCAGGCGTGCAGATTGCCGGCAATCGGCGAGGCAACAGCGGACGGGTCCAGCGCTTCCTGCGCAGGAGCCGAGGCGGCCGCGCCGCCCGAACCCGTGGCCAGGCCTTGCAGCAGCATGGCTGGCAAGCCCAGTTGTACACGACGGCCGTCGATTTCGATCGCGGTACGCACCAGGCTGGTATCAACCATGGGCTCGGCACGCACGGCGGCAGCCAGAGGTTCGGCAAAGTCGGACTCGATCCAGCGGGTGTGGACCTTGAAGCCGTCTGCGCCCAGAAAGTCCGCATGCTCGATCACGGCCTTGTGGAAAGGCAGTACCGAAGCCACGCCCTCGATCTTGAACTCGCGCAGCGCACGGCGGGCGCGGGCCAGAGCCTGCTCGCGTGTGGCACCGGTCACGATGAGCTTGGCCATCATGGAGTCGAAACTGCCGGGAATCACCGAACCCGATTCCACACCCGTATCCAGGCGCACGCCAGGGCCCGAGGGCGGTGCAAAACGCAGGATGGGACCGGGTGTGGGCAGGAAGCCGCGACCCACGTCCTCGGCATTGATACGGAACTCAATGGAGTGAGCCCTGGGCTTGGGGGTCTCGGTGACGGACAGCGGCAGGCCGTCGGCTACGCGCAGTTGCTCTATCACCAGATCCACGCCCGTGGTTTCCTCGGTCACCGTGTGTTCCACCTGCAGGCGGGTGTTGACCTCCAGGAAGGAAATCGCGCCATTGCCGCTCAGCAAAAACTCCACCGTGCCGGCGCTGACATAGCCGGCTTCGGCACAGATGGCCTTGGCCGCATCGTGAATGCGGGCGCGCTGCTCTTCGGTGATGAAAGGCGCGGGAGCCTCTTCCAGCAGCTTCTGGTTGCGGCGCTGCAGCGAGCAGTCACGCGTGCCCATCACCACCACATTGCCATGCGTATCGGCCAGCACCTGGGCTTCGATATGGCGGGGCTTGTCGAGGAACTGCTCCACAAAGCATTCGCCGCGGCCGAAAGCCGTCACCGCTTCGCGCACGGCGGATTCGTACAGCTCGGCCACCTCATCCATGCGCCACGCGATCTTCATGCCGCGACCGCCGCCGCCAAACGCAGCCTTGATGATGATGGGCAGACCATGCTGCTGTGCAAACGCCAGCACTTCATCGGCGCTTTGCACCGGATCTGGCGTTCCAGCCACCAGCGGAGCACCGACCTTGAGGGCAATCTTGCGCGCTTCCACCTTGTCGCCCAGCTTGGCGATGGTGTCGGGGCGCGGTCCGATCCAAGCCAGACCGGCATCGGTCACCGCTTGTGCAAAGGCTTCGCTTTCCGACAGAAAGCCATAGCCGGGGTGCACGGCATCGGCACCCGACTTCTTGGCAATCGCCATCAGCTTGGCGATGTTCAGATAGGTCTCGGCGGGCTTGTCGCCGTCCAGACCAAAAGCCTCATCGGCCATGCGAGCGTGCAGGGCATCGATATCGGCATTGGCATACACGGCCACGGATTTCACGCCGTAGTCGGCACAGGCGCGGGCAATGCGGACGGCGATCTCGCCACGGTTGGCAATCAATACTTTTTTCATAAAACGCTCCTCATTTCGTAGCCGCAGGCGTCATCTCTGCAAAGGCTAGAACGGGGTTGAAACGAATCCAGGCGCCGACAGGAATCTGTCCCGCCAGATCAAGGTGATACGGCGCCACACAGCCGATGACGGGGTAGCCCCCGGTCAAGGGATGGTCGGCCAGAAACAAGACGGGCTGACCGCTGGCGGGCACCTGTATGGCCCCCAGAGGCGTGCCTTCGCTGGGCAGCTCGCTGGCGATGGCACGGCTCAAGGCCTGCTCACCGGCCAGGCGCAAGCCCACGCGGTTGGACTGGGGTGTGACCTGCCAGCGCTGGCGGCTCAGCAATTCCACGGCCTCGGGGGTGAACCAGTCGGTGCGCGGGCCCAGCTCCACATCCAGCACCACCTCGCCATCCACCGCCGGCAGGTTGTCGGGCGGCAAGGCCTCCTCGCCCACCACGGCATGCTGCACGGCATGAACATTCAGCATCTGCCGGGCCTGCAAGGCCTTGGGGCCCACCTGGGCCAGCGTGTCGGTGGCAGCACTACCCAGCACGGGCGCGACCTGATAGCCCCCGCGCACCGCCACATAGCAACGTGCGCCGGCCGTGGGCTGGCCGATGCTCAGCGTATCGCCGTCGGCCAGGGCAATCGCGGCATAGCGCGCGGCATTCCAGCGACGGCCGTCGGCCGCGGCGATGCTGATCGGTGCATCGGCGCCGGTGACGGCCACCACGTTCTCGCCCACGCTTTGCAGCGACAGGCCTCCGCCCACGGTCTCCAGTGCTGGCAGATTGCTGGCATTGCCCACCAGGCGGTTGGCCGTCTTGAGCGCAGCCTGATCCATGGCTCCGGAGGCTGAAACGCCCTGCCCGGCCTGACCGTGGCGTCCCAGATCCTGGAACACGGTCAGCAGACCGGTGGCTTTCACCTTGAGAGCGCTTTGCCCTGCGCCGGCAGACACTACTTTTTCAATAGCATCTTGCGATTTACCTTCCTTGGCTTGAGGCTGATTTGAATCAGATTCATACCCTGCAGCGGCCGTATCGACAAAACGCACGCGATAGCCGGGCTGCAGCAGCGCCGGCAGATCGCGCGACAGGTCCCACATGGCGCTGTCGGTGACGCCGATGATTTGCCAGCCACCAGGGCTGGCCTGTGGATAGACGGCGCTGAAAGTGCCGGCCAGGGCCACGGCACCCGCAGGCACCTTGGTGCGCGGCGTAGCGCGACGCGGCACGTTGAAGATGGGATCGCCACCGGTCAGATAGGCAAAACCGGGAGCAAAGCCGGTAAAGGCCACTGACCACTCGCTTTGCGTGTGGCGGCGCACGACCTCTTCGGCGCTGATATTCAGGATCTGCGCCACTTCGGCCAGGTCTTCGCCGTCATAGCGCACGGGAATCTCCACCAGCACATCGGAACGCTGCACCGAACCCTGGAGATCATGGGCGGCAATCTCGCCAATCAACTGCGCCGCCGTGATGATGTGGGGAGCGAACTGCACGAGGATGGTGCGCGCCGCCGGCACCAGCTCCTGCACGCCGGCAATGGGCTTGGCTTGCAGCGCGCCCAGCAGCACCAGGGTCTGCTGAAGATCGGCCAGCTCCACCATGATAGAGTGGCGGTTGACGGGTAGAAAAAGCATAGTCATCACCCTGCGAAGGACGTGATCTGCACGCCCTCTTGTTCGAAGCGCTGGCGCAAGGCGCGGGCAATTGCCACGGCGCCAGGGCTGTCGCCGTGCACGCAGATGGAGTCGGCCTGCACATGCACCATGCTGCCGTCCACGGCCTCGATCCGGCCTTCACGCGCCAGAGTCAGCATGCGCTGGGCAATCAGGGCCTCATCATGGAGCACGGCACCGGGTTCGCGGCGCGAGACCAGGGCGCCCTGGGGCGTGTAGCCACGGTCGGCAAAGGCTTCGGCCACCACGGTCAAACCGGCATCGCGCGCCCAGTCGATCAGCGGGGCACCGGCCAGCGCCATCAGCACCAGCGAGGGGTCGATGGCCTTGATGGCATTGATCACATCGGTGGCCTGGCGCTTGTCCTGGGCAATGGTGTTGTACAGCGCGCCATGGGGCTTGACGTATTTCACGCTGGTGCCAGCAGCGGCGGCCAGACCTTGCAGTGCGCCGATCTGATAGATCACATCGGCCACCAGATCGCTGCTGGCCACATCCATGTTGCGGCGGCCGAAACCGGCCAGATCGCGGTAGGCCACATGGGCACCGACCACCACATTGCGCGCCTTGGCAGCCTTGAGGGTGGACAAAATACCGGCGGCATCGCCGGCATGAAAGCCGCAGGCCACGTTGGCGCTGCTGACGATGTCCAGCATGGCGGCATCGTCGCCCATGCTCCAGGCGCCAAAGCTCTCGCCCAGGTCGCTGTTCAAATCCATTTTCATCGCTCTCTCCTTGCTGCAATCAATGCAGCTGGCCTGCGTTTTCACGCAGGTCTTGTTGCACGGTCATGGCCGTGCGAATCGCTTCGCGGATGGCGCTGATCTGCGCCTCCAGCGCCATGCTGGCCATGCCCGGCTGCTTGGCAGCCTGCTGCGGCAGGGCCGGCACATGAATGAAACCGCCACGCACACCGGCTGCTGCGCGACGGGACAGGCGGTGCATCAAGGCATAGAACACATGGTTGCAGACAAAGGTGCCTGCGGTGTTGGATACCGAGGCCGGAATGCCGGCCTCGCGCAGATTGCGAACCATGGCCTTGATGGGCAGGGTGGAAAAATAGGCGGCCGGCGCATTGCTGACCACCGCCTCATCCACCGGTTGCTTGCCAGCGTTGTCCGGGATGCGGGCGTCATCGAGATTGATAGCCACCCGCTCGGGTGTGATGTCGCTGCGGCCACCGGCCAGGCCCAGGCTGATGACCAGTGCGGGCTGCAGGCCGGCCAGTGCCTCGTCCAGCACCTGCATGGCATTGCCGAACACACAGGGCAGTTGCACGGCATGCACGGTGCCGCCGGCGATGACTTCACCATCGAGCGCGCGCGCCACCTCCCACGAGGGGTTGATGCTGTCCTTGTCAAAAGGCTCGAAGCCGGTGAGCAGGATGCGGGAAGCGGCGGGCGCGGGCATAAACAGTCCTTCAACGGAACATCAGGAAATTGAGCAGGAACACGTTCACGATCAGCAGTGTGATCGCTGTGGGTACCTGTGCGCGGATCACGGCATTTTTGTCAATCTCCAACAGCGCCGCAGGCACCAGGTTGAAGTTGGCCGCCATGGGGGTCAGCAAGGTGCCGCAGTAGCCGGACAACATGCCTACCGCCGCCATCACGGCCGGATCGCCGTGGTACACGCCCACCAGCACGGGCACGCCTACACCGCCGGTCATGACGGGGAAGGCCGCGAAGCCATTGCCCATGATGATGGTGAACAGCGCCATGCCGATCACATACACGGCCACGGCCACAAAGCGCACGTCCATGTTGATATAGGTGGTGGTGACATAGGCCACGGCCTTGCCCACACCGGCGTCGGAGAACACCAGGCCCAACATGCCCAGCATCTGCGGCAGCACCAGGGCCCAGCCCAGCGCATCAATCAGGCGGTGCGATTCGCGCAGGCCTTGCATGGGCGTCTCGCGGGTCAGCTTGCAGGCCAGACCCAGGGCAACCACGCAACCAATGCCCAGGCTGACCAGCGTGGTGTTCTTGGGATCGATCAGCGGCACGCCGCCAAACACCAGATGCTTCGCAGACAGCGTGCCCACCATGGTGATCAAGGGAATGGCCAGTGCGGGAATGAACAGCTTGTTGCCCAGACGCTTGGCGCTTTCCATGTACTGCGCATCGGTGCGCGGCTGGTGCTTGCCGCCCAGCACGCCGCCAAAGCCGGCAATCAAAGCCATGAGCACGGCCACGACGCCCACCCAGACGGGCGGCAACTGCTCACCGATCAAGAAGACCACGGCATATAGGGCCCAGAAAATACCGGCGGAATAACGACGGGGGTTGCTGGCATCGCGCAGCGTCATCACGGCCGTGATGGCCAAGATGATGCCAACGAGGTAGTACAGATACTGGATGGGGATGATCATGCTTGCTCTCCCTTGGCGTTCTTTTTCTCTTCAGCGATTTCACGCGCCAGCGTCTTGTCCAGACGGTGCAGGCGGAAGGCATGAATCACAAAAGCGCTGATGGCCGTAGGAATGCCCCACAGTGCCACGTGGATAGGTTCGACTTCGATGCCCGCTTCCTTGAGGAAAGTGGTCATCAGCACGATGGCGCCGAAGGCCACAAAGATGTCTTCACCAAAGAACAGACCCACGTTGTCCGTGGCAGCCGACATGGCGCGCAGCTTTTCGCGCACTTTTTGCGACAGCTTGCCGTAGCGCGATTCGGTGGCACCTTCGGCCATGGGAGCCAGCAAGGGGCGAACCATTTGCGGGTGACCGCCCAGACTGGTCAGGCCGATGGCAGCGGTCAGCTGACGAGCGCCCAGATAGACGATCAGCAAACGGCCGGCCGTGGCCGATTTGATGGAGCTGATCCAGTTTTGCGCGTGTTGACGCAAACCGTGGCGCTCCAGCAAACCGATCACCGCCAGCGGCAGCAGGATGATCAACGGCAGATTGCGCGTCTTGATAAAGCCCGCGCCAATGGTGGCTAACACCTTGTCTATGGGAAAGCCCGCCGCCAGCGCCGTGCCTATGGCCGTCACGATCACGACCAGCATGGGGTTAAAGCGCAGCGCAAAGCCGGCAATGATGATGAGCACGCCAATCAGCGGCCACAAGTTGACTTCAGCAGGCATGTCGACCTCCGAGATCCCGGTTGGGCCCAGGCCCTCAAGTGACCTGGAAAACTACAAAAGCAGTCAACGCCACACCAGCCGCTGCCTGCACCTTGACCTGCTGAGCCCCAGGTCGGCCGTGTAAGCAGCCACTTGCGACACCTCAGATTGTTGAACAATCAAAATAAGATGAAAGTACAAATTAGATTTTTTGCAGAACAAGTTAAATTCTGTAATAGAGAAAACCCTAGGAAATCACCCCAAACGTCAGGAATTTTGCTCAACGCCAGCCGATACACTGGGCCGCATTGATTGCAGGTTGGATATGAAAGTAGTCGCAGACCCCCAGAATCTGACGGAGCGCATCGCCCACGAAATTCGCGGCAAGCTGGTGCACGGCGAGTTCGCGCCGGGACAGCGCCTATCCGAAGCCGCGCTCAGCGAAACGCTGGCCATCTCGCGCAATACCTTGCGCGAGGTGTTCCGCGTCCTGACCAAGGAAGGCTTGCTGGTCCATGAGCCCAACAAGGGCGTGTCGGTCGCCGTGCCCAGCATGGCGTCCATCATCGACATCTACCGCGTGCGCCGCATGATCGAGTGCCAGGCGCTGGCCCAGGCCTATCCCATGCACCCTGCGCGCGAATTGATGCGCAAGGCGGTGGACAGCGCCATGCTGCAGCGCGAAGCCGAGGACTGGCCGGGCGTGGGAACCTCCAATATGGAATTTCACAAGGCCGTGGTGGAGCTGGCCGACAGCGAGCGTCTGAATGAAATGTTCTCGCATCTGCTGGCCGAGCTGAGACTGGCGTTCGGCCTGCTGCGCGACCCGCATTTTCTGCATGCCCCTTATGTGGACATGAATCTGCACATCCTCAAGCTGTTTGACGATGGCAAGCCGGCCGAAGCAGCCACCGCGCTCAACAACTATCTGGTGCACTCGGAGCGCATCATCCTGGCGGCCTATGCCAGAAGACTGGTGGAAACCGGCAACAAGCTGGGCTGAGTAAATCCCGATCCGCTGCGCGTCCAGACTCTGAGTAGCAAAGGCGTTGTTGAGTTCGATGACGCCCATCTTCTCCCGCTAAAGGCCCTGCGGCACCTTGCTCGCCGACAGAGACCAGCCGTGCGAGACGCCACGCCGGCCTGACTGGTGCGGCCATACCCCGCATCCGCACGACCACCCAATCTCTCAGGATTGATCCCATCGATGCCTTGGCCAAAGAAAAAGCGCTTCGATGAAGCGCTTTTTCTTTTCTTAACGATGACCGTTATCTAGAAGCATGATCTGCCCTCGCGTCGACCAACTTGATTCGCCCTAGTCAATTCTCCAGGCAGACTTACTCCACCGTCACCGATTTGGCCAGATTGCGCGGCTTGTCCACATCTGTTCCGCGCGCCACGGCCGTGTGATAGGCCAGCAGCTGCAGCGGCACCACATGCAAAATGGGGCTCAAAGCGCCGTAGTTCTCCGGCATGCGGATCACATGCATACCTTCGCTGCTTTCGATATCGGTTTTTGCATCGGCCAGCACATACAACACGCCACCGCGCGCGCGTACTTCCTGCATATTGCTCTTGAGCTTTTCCAGCAACTCGTCGTTGGGAGCCACGGTCACCACGGGCATGGCACTGTCTACCAGCGCCAGCGGGCCGTGCTTGAGTTCACCCGCCGGATAGGCCTCGGCGTGGATGTAGCTGATTTCCTTGAGCTTGAGTGCACCTTCCAGAGCAATCGGATAGTGAATGCCGCGTCCCAGGAACAGCGCATTGTCCTTTTTCGCAAAGTCTTCGGCCCAGCTGATGATTTGCGGCTCCAGCGCCAGCACGGACTGCAGCGCCACCGGCAGATGGCGCATGGCCGTCAGATACTGCTGCTCTTTTTCTTCTGTCAGTCGGCCCTTGGACTGGGCAAGCGCCAGCGTCAACAGGAACAGGCCCGCCAGCTGGGTCGTAAACGCCTTGGTGGATGCCACACCGATTTCCACACCGGCCCGCGTGATGTAGGCCAACTCGCACTCGCGCACCATGGCGCTGGTGGAGACATTGCACACAGTCAGCGTGTGCTTCATACCCAGGCTTTGGGCATGGCGCAATGCCGCCAGCGTATCGGCCGTCTCGCCCGACTGGCTGATGGTGACGATCAGCGTTTTGGGATCTGGCACGCTGGTGCGATAGCGATATTCGCTGGCCACTTCCACGTTGCAGGGAATACCTGCCAGCGCTTCGAGCCAGTACTTGGCGGCGCAGCCACTGTAGTAGCTGGTGCCACAGGCCAGGATCAGAACCCGATCGATTTCCTTGAACACACGCCAGGCCGATGCGCCGGTCTTGCCTTCTGGCGTGACGCCATCGAACAGCTCGGGCACGATGCTCTGCAGACCTTCCAGCGTGTCTCCCAAAGCGCGCGGCTGCTCGAAGATTTCCTTTTGCATGTAGTGGCGATAAGGGCCCAGCTCGGCCGCACCGCTGTGCGCATGCACGGTCTTCACGGGGCGCTGATCGGCACTCATGCGTGCCCCACCCTTGGCAACCACCCAATAGCGGCCTGGCTGCAGGTCGATCAGATCGCCCTCTTCCAGATAGACGATCTGATTCGTCACACCAGCCAGAGCCATCGCATCGCTGGCCAGAAAATGTTCAGCGCCCTCCTGGCCCACGCCCAGGATCAGCGGCGATCCGGCGCGAGCGCCCACTACGCGATGAGGCTCGTCCTTGTGCATCACCGCAATGGCAAAAGCACCATGCAAACGGCTTGTGGCCGCTTGAACGGCTTCAAAGAGGTCGCCGCTGTAGAGGCTATCTACTAGGTGCGCTATGACTTCCGTATCTGTCTGGCTGGCAAACACATAGCCCTTGCCCTGCAGCTCGCGGCGCAGTGCTTCATAGTTTTCAATGATGCCGTTATGCACCAGCGCTATGCGGGCCGGAGCGTCCGTATCGGCCACGGCGCTGACGCCTGGTCCATGACTGAAATGAGGATGGGCATTGCGCACGGCAGGCTCGCCATGGGTCGCCCAGCGGGTGTGGGCAATACCGGTGAGACCGCCCACATGCTCGGTCTTAACCTGCTCCATCAACTCCGCCACACGCGCAGTCGAGCGGGCGCGTTGCAGGCCAACGCTGAGACCTTTGGTATCTAAAGCCTGCACGGCCACGCCGCAAGAGTCATAGCCCCGGTATTCCAGGCGCTGCAAGCCCTGGACCAGAACCGGAACGATATCGCGGTGAGAAACCGCTGCGACGATGCCACACATAGATTGCTGCCCTTCATTGAATTGCAGGCATGCTACGCGGATCACAATAATTTTTTATTCCATTTTTTAAAATCAAATGAAATAAAAAATCATTACATCACATAGTTGATTTTTTATTTCATTAAACTAAAAAATATGGATAAAAATTCAATTGCATTGGATGCCACGGATCTGGAGTTGCTGCAGGCATTGCAGCAAGATGCGGGCCGGAGCAATCAAGCGCTTGCACAGGCCTTGCATTTGACTCCACCCACCTGTTTGCGTCGGGTCAAACGACTGCAAAGTCTGGGCTTGATCGAACGCCAGGTCGCCATTCTGAACAGCGAACGCCTGGCCGTCGCCCTGGGACACGGTCTGCAGGCGGTGGTGGAAGTATCTCTGGACAGGCAAGATAGCGCTGCGCTGCTGCAATTTGAGACCAAGGCGATCGCCGAGAGTGCAGTACAGCAGTGCTGGCGTGTTTCCCCGGGGCCGGATTTCATCCTGATCGTGGCGACCCAGGACATGCCTGCCTATCTGAGCTTGAGTCAAAAATTATTCACTCAAGATTCCAATGTGAGAAACGTCAAAACGTTTTTTTGCGTCAAACGCGCAAAATTCACCACAGACATACCCATTTCTACGTAGGAACTGTAATAAATCTTGGCCTGTTCGCGGGTACAACCTTGGCTCATTTACTTTGAGTCAATTAATCCTGATGGGAGAGTTGCACTTTTGCATCACTAGCTGATACGAATTGATGCAATTCAATTATTCTTGACGGTTTCAAGCCCAACCCATCACTTCAGATGCCCGTGTCCAAGCGCATTCATCGCCGGACTTACCCTTTGCGCACCTCCAATATGGCGCTGGGAGGTCTGGTTGTGTCTGTCAGTCTGGCACAGCAGCCATCGCCCAGCATGGCGCTGTGGGCCTTTGTGTTTGTCAGCGCCCTGGTCTGGCCACATATCGCGTTTTTTCACGCCAATCGCAAGCGCGATCACTTCCAGGCCGAATACGTCAACCGCGTGATCGATGCCCTGATCCTGGGCTGCTGGATTCCCATCATGCAATGGAGCATTCTGCCCAGCCTCTGCATCGTGGCCATTTGCGCGGCAGACCGCCATTACATCGGGCTCAAGAAACGCTGGCTCCAATCTCTGATCGCCTTGCTGATAGGCATGATCGGCGCGCACTGGTGGGTACAACCGACATTGAACTGGGCTGCCAGCTTCTGGGTGCAGCTGAGTTTGCTACCGCTGATCCTCATGCACAGCGTGTATGCCAGCTGGTCCTCCAAACGCATGATTCGCACGCTGGCCAAGCAAAATCTACAGCTGCAGGTTCTGGGCAGAATTGACCCGCTGACCACGGTCTACAGCCGCGACTATTGGTGGCAAAAAGCCCGCACGGCCTTGCGCAACCACAGAGCCGGCCATGAGGCTACCAGTCTGCTGATCATCGACATCGATCACTTCAAGCAAATCAATGATTTCTACGGCCATATCGTCGGAGACTCCGTGTTGCAGGCCGTGGGCCTGAACATTCGCCAATGCCTGCGCAGCCACGATGCAGCCGGACGTTATGGCGGCGACGAATTCACGGTGCTGTGCAAGAACGCCGGTGTCGAGGTGGCTTATGCAGTGGCGCTTCGCATCCGTGATCAGGTGGCCCGCATCCGTATCCGCGAACATCCCGAGCTACGTGTCAGCGCCAGCATAGGCGTGGCTGCCGCCGAAGCGCGCTTTACCTCGGTCAAGGACTGGATCGAGGCTGCGGACGGCGCGCTGTACAAGGCCAAACAGGCTGGCCGCGATCAGGTAATCCATTCCAGAGACATGCACACGTCGGCATCTGCAACCATGCCCCAGCCACATGCGGCGGTAGAGCAGCGCACTTCGACTCCGGCCATACCCTTCATCTCCAAGAAGGAAGATGTCAACGATCTGTTCTCCCAAACCGAGATGCGCTAGGCTAGGCCACGCACCAGGCCGCCGGGCCAGTGCAGGCTCACGACACAGCCTTCACCCGGCCTGGCCTCAATGACGGCCTCGCCCCCATGGCGCCGGCAAATGGCTCGCACCAGCGCCAGCCCCGTCCCCACGCCCTCGAATTCGCTGTCCTTGTGCATGCGTTGAAAGATGCCAAACAGCTTGCCAGCCCGCAAAGAATCAAATCCGCTGCCGTTATCCGCGATGCTCAGCGTCCAGCCTTGATCGGCATGGAGTTCAACGGTCACGGCGATTCGGGCTGTCGCCACTTTGCGGGTGAATTTGACGGCATTGCAAAGCACGGCCTGCAAAGCCTGTTCCAGCAGCTGGGCATCCGCTCTGACAGGCGGATACTGCGCAGGCCATTGCCATTCGATGGCCCGGCCCTGCACATCGGCTCGGCGGCTCAAGTCGCTTTGAAGGCGCTGCAACATGCCGCCGATATCCACCGGCTGCCATTGCATGACATGGCGGTTGGCGCGCGATAGCTGCAGCAAGCCATCGAGCATGCCGCCCATGCGGCGGGCCGACTGGCTCATGATCTGCAGAAATTCCCGCGCATCCGCCAACTCCTCGGCAGCCACTGGCTGCGCCTGCAGCAGCTCGGCAATCATGGGGCCGAAAGAAAGCACATGCCGCAGCGGTGCACGCAAATCATGCGATATCGCATGCACCCATTCATCCTGGGCACAGCGCAAGGTCTGCAGTTCCTGCTCGCGCTGCTGCAGCAGCATGAGAGCCTGCTCCAGCGTTTGCGGCCGAGCACTGTCCTCCTGCTCCGTCTGGGCTCCCGACCGCTGTGTCGCGCGCTGCACCCCGGTCATCACAGCTTGGGTTGTTTGACGGGCCGCTTCCACGAGGCCAGGCTGACCTGCTTGCCACGTGCCACGGTCAGCGCATTTTCTGGCGTGCTCTTGGTTACCGTGGAGCCTCCACCCACCGTGCCGCCTGCGCCAATCGTCACCGGCGCCACCAGCACGCAATTGCTGCCTATGTGCACATCGGCTTCAATCACGGTGCGGTGCTTGTTCACGCCGTCATAGTTGGCGGTGATGGAACCTGCGCCGTAGTTCACACGCTCACCCACCGTGGCGTCGCCCAGATAGGCCAGGTGATTGGCCTTGGCCCCATCGGCCAGCGTGGAGTTCTTCACTTCCACAAAGTTGCCGATATGAACCTCCTTGCCCAGCGTGGCACCGGGACGCAGACGGGCAAAGGGGCCAATCAGCGCACCCTGCCCCACTTGCACACCGGCTTTCTCGCCATCGATATGGGTGAAGGGGTGAATGATGGCGTCCTCCGCAATCGTCACATTGCTGATGTGGCAGTTGGCACCAATTCTTGCGCCGGCCCCTATGCTCACCTTGCCAGTGAAGATGCAGTTCGCATCAATTTCCACATCCTGGCCGCAACTCAGGCTGGCCTTGGTGCCGCGCACATCATCCCTCAGGTCGAAACGTGCAGGATCTGCCAGACGCACACCTTGCTCCATCAGCACCTGGGCTTGACCCAACTGATGGGCCCGCTCCAGCTGCGCTAGCTGCAGCGGGCTGTTGATGCCCGCCACCTGCAGCACATCGCTGATACGGTGGCCTACCACCGGCACGCCATCGGCCACGGCCATGGCGACGATATCGGTCAGGTAGTACTCGCTCTGGGCATTGTGATTGTTGAGCTTGGCGAGCCAGGCCGTCAGATGTCTGGCTGGCACGGCCATGATGCCGCTGTAAATCTCGGTGATGGCGCGCTCGACCTCATTCGCATCCTTTTGCTCCACGATGCGCTGCACCGTACCGGCTTCGTTGCGCACAATGCGGCCGTAGCCTGTGGGGTCGGGCATGCTCACAGTGAGCAAAGCCATCTTGTCGCTGCCTGCGGCATCCAGCATTGCCTGCAGCGTGTCGGCCTGGGTCAGCGGCACATCGCCCGAAAGCACGACCACCATGCCATCGGTCTTTAGAACGGGCACGGCCTGCTGCACAGCATGGCCCGTGCCCAGCTGGGGCTCCTGGCGCACGAATAAGAGATCAAAACCGGCTTGCGCGCTGTTGGCGTCTGCGATGACTGCTTCCACTTCTGCAGCACCATGACCGGTGATCACCACGGCCGAACGCGCCTTCAGCGAGACAGCCGTATCCAGCACATGCTGCAGCAGGGCACGACCGGCCAGCTTTTGCAAGACCTTGGGATGGCGGCTTTTCATGCGGGTGCCTTTGCCGGCGGCCATGATGACGATGTCCAGAGGTGCAGTCATAGTTGTTTGCGAGATCAAAAAACTTTTCGATTATCGGCCCAGACACAGGCTGCACCGATGCAAGAGAGTGCAAACAGAGCATCAAAACCCGTATGCTTGCCCGCACCATGCCGCACGCCACTACCCGTTCCGCACCGCTGCTTCGCACCCGAGCCATTGGCGCCGGTCATTTGCGCGCCTTTCTGGCCGTGGCCAGGCACCTGAATTTTCGCGTTGCCGCCGATGAGCTGGCCCTGACGCAATCGGCCATGAGCCGCCAGATTCAGTCGCTGGAAGATGAGGTGGGCGTGCCGCTGTTCTTGCGCCATTCCCGCGCCGTGGAGCTCACGGGCGCGGGCGCTCAGCTGCTGCATGCCGTACAGCCTGCGCTGGACTCCATCGACGCCACCGTGCGCCAGATCCGTCAGACCGTAGGACGCAAAAGCGTGGCCATTACCACCTGGGCCAGTTTTGCCGCCATGTGGCTGATCCCGCGCCTGGAAGCCTTTCAGCGCGCCTGGCCCGACATCGATATCCGCATAGACACCGGCGACGCCGTGGTCGACCTGGAGACCACCGACGTGGATCTGGCCATACGCTACAGCCGCGATGTCACCGATGCGGCGGCCCAAGCCCTGTTTGGCGAAGAGCTGGTAGTGGTGGCCAGCCCGGCACTGTTGAAGAACGGCCCGCCGCTGCGCCAGCCCGCCGATGCCGCCCACTACACCTTGATAGAAACCGGCGATGTGCACCGCATGCCCCAGCTGGAGTGGCTGAGCTGGCAGCGCTGGTTTGCCGCCAAGGGCTGCGATCAGCTGCAGCCGCCGCGCTGGCTGTATTTCAATTACGCCCACCAGATTGTCCAGGCCGCCCTGGCCGGCCAGGAGCTGGCCATTGCCCGCTTGCCCTTGGTGGCCGATGCGCTGGCGGCCGGCCATCTGGTGCAGGTCTTGCCCGAGCACCGGCTGGCCTCTCCTCTGGCCTATTGGCTGCTGGTGGGCCCCCGCAGCCAGCAGCGCCCCGAGGTCCTGGCTTTTTGCCAGTGGCTGATGACCGAGGCCAAGAAGACCAGCGCCAGCATGATAGATCCCGAGAATCCATAAAAAAAGCTGCCTACCCAGTATTCACCTGGGTAGGCAGCTCTCAGATCAGGAGTCGATCAGGCCAGTGTCACCCGGGCGAACTTGCGCTTGCCCACTTGCAGCACAAAGCTGCCCGCGTCCAGCTTCAAGCCTTTGTCGCTGATCACCGCGCCATCAACGCGCACACCGCCGCCGTCAATCAGACGGTTGGCTTCGCCATTCGACGCGGCAAGGTTGGCTTGCTTGACCAACGCAGCAATGCCCATGGGCGCACCGCTCAGGCTGACTTCAGGAATATTGTCAGGAATGCCGCCCTTGGAGCGGTTGATGAAATCCTGCTCGGCCGCATCGGCGGCTTCGACGCTGTGGAAACGTGCCGTGATTTCCTTGGCCAGCGCCACCTTGGCGTGCTTGGGATTGCCACCGGCTTCGATTTCGGCCTTGAGCTGGGCAATATGTTCAAGGCTCTTGAAGGACAGCAGTGTGTACCAGTCCCACATCAGCGTGTCCGAAATCGACAGCACCTTGGCAAACATGGTGTTGGCGTCTTCGGTGATACCTATGTAGTTGTTCTTGGACTTGGACATCTTGTCCACGCCGTCCAGGCCCACCAGCAAAGGCATTGTGAGCACGCACTGCGCCTCTTGCCCGTATTCAACCTGAAGATGGCGCCCCATCAGCAGATTGAACTTCTGATCGGTTCCGCCCAGTTCCAGATCGGCCTTGAGCGCTACCGAATCGTAACCCTGCAGCAGCGGGTACAGGAACTCGTGCAGGCTGATGGAGCTGCCTTCGGTGAAGCGCGTGTGAAAGTCGTTGCGCTCCATCATGCGGGCCACGGTGTACTTGGCCGACAGCTGAATCATGCCGCGCGCGCCCAGCTGATCGCACCATTCGCTGTTGTAACGAACTTCGGTCCGAGCCGGGTCCAGCACCTTGGCGGCCTGGGTGTAATAGGTTTCGGCATTGAGCTTGATTTGCTCGGCCGTCAGTGGCGGGCGCGTGCTGTTGCGACCCGAGGGATCGCCGATCAGAGTCGTGAAGTCACCAATCAGGAAGATGACGGTGTGACCCAGATCCTGCAGCTGGCGCATCTTGTTGAGCACCACGGTGTGGCCCAGATGGATGTCAGGAGCCGTGGGGTCCAGACCCAGCTTGATGCGCAAAGGCACGCCGGTGGCTTCGGACTTGGCCAGTTTCTGGACCCATTCGTCCTTGGGCAGCAGTTCATCCACGCCGCGGAGAGTGACTTCCAGCGCCTGGTTCACTCTGTCGGTCACGGGGTAAGGTGTAACAGCAGATTGATTCATAAGGGTTTTTCGGCAGACGCGGTAGGACGCGCTCGATATACTTGGGGGTTTGGCGTTGCGGCCAATTCTAGACTGCTCCCTCATATAGACCTCTTTGGATGGACATATGGCACGGTTGAGCGTGCTGGAGCTCGTGTCAGTCGTAACAAAGCGCCAACTCACCAGACACGCCTATCCCCAAGGATCTGAAGTTTTGATTAATGGCCTGAAAAATGCCGGTAGTGCATTGATTGCGCGGCTGACCGTCGCCCTGCAAATGCACCCCAAGCGCGTCACCGCAGCCGTAGCGGCTCTGTTGTTAACCGGTGGCAGCGGCGCATTCGCAGTGGCCAGCCTGGGTCCAGATCCTGCCGACCTCCCGGTGCGCACACTGACCGAGTCCGTTGCCTCCCTGGCAGACGGCCATGAGCTGGCGGATCTGACCGATCTGCAGTCGTTCTCGCTCTACCGCTCGGAAACCACCCGCGCCAACGACACGGCAGAGTCCCTGCTGCAGCGCCTGGGCATTGCCGACCCGCAGGCCGCCGCCTATATGCGCGCCAGCGATGCCGTGCGCCAGAACGTGCTGGGGCCCGCAGGCCGCCTGGTTTCGGCCGAAACCACCAGCGATCATCAGCTGAGCAAGCTGATCGTGCGCTGGGCACCCGATGAGGACGGTACTTTCCGCCGCCTGACGCTGGAGCGTGTGGATGGCAAGCTGAGCACCAAGATCGATTCCGGCAAGTTGACGGCCTCTCCCCGTCTGGCGGGCGGCGTGATCCGCTCCTCCTTCTTTGCCGCGACGGACGCCGCCGACATCCCGGACAGCGTCTCCATGCAAATGGCCGACATCCTCCAGGGCGAGCTGGACTTTCGCCGTGGCCTGCGCAAGGGCGACCGCTTTGCCGTGGTCTATGAATCCCTGGAAGCCGATGGCGAGCCCCTGCGTGCCGGCCGTGTGCTGAGCACCGAATTCCACAACAGCGGCAAGGTGCACCAGGCCCTGTGGTTCCAGGACGAAGGCAAAAAAGGCGCTTACTACTCCCTGGACGGCAAAAGCAAGCGTCAGGCCTATCTGAACTACCCCGTGGAGTTCTCGCGCATCAGCAGCAACTTTGCCATGCGTCTGCACCCCATCCAGAAGACATGGCGCGCCCACCTAGGCACCGACTTTGCAGCACCTACCGGCACCAAGGTACGCACCGTGGGTGATGGCGTGGTGTCCTTTGCCGGCGTGCAAAACGGCTATGGCAACGTGATCTTTATCGAGCACGCCAACCAGCACACCACCGTCTACGCCCACCTGAGCCGCGTGGACGTCAGGCAAGGCCAGCGCGTGGATCAGGGCGATATCGTGGGCGCCGTGGGCTCCACCGGCTGGGCTACCGGCCCGCATCTGCACTTCGAATTCCGCGTCAAGGGCCAGCAGCAAGACCCGCTGAGCATTGCCCAGGCCGCCGATACCGCCAAGCCCATCTCCAAAGCCAGCCGCCCCACTTTCGAGAAGCTGGCCGCGCAGATGCGCGTGGAACTCAACGCTGGCACCCAGTCGTTTGCCATGGCCAGCACACGCTAAGCCGACGCGACTCCATCACCAAAGGGCTGCCTATGCAGCCCTTTGGTTTTATGTAGCGAAAATGGCTGCTGCGCTTACATGACATGCGCCATACGCTACAGCTATGATAGTGCTCACTCCGTCAGCACCCAAACACCATGAGCCACGTCATCGCCTCAGCCGCCCAGCGCACTATCTATATCGGCCTGATGTCCGGCACCTCGCTCGACGGCGTGGACGGCGTGCTGGTGGACTTTGCCCACGGCACCCAGGTACTGGCCCACGCCAGCAGCGGCTTTGACGAGGAGCTGCGTGCCGAGCTGCTGGCCCTGAACACCCCCGACGGCCACAACGAGTTGCACCGCGCCTTGCTGGCCGCCAATGCCCTGGTTCGCTGCTATGCCCGGGTCGTCCGTCAGCTGTTGCAGCAAAGCGGCCTGCCGGCCTCCAGGATCGCCGCCATCGGCGCCCACGGCCAGACAGTGCGCCACCGTCCCCAGCTGTTTGACGGCACAGGCTATACGCTGCAGCTCAATGCTCCGGCCTTGCTGGCCGAGCTGACCGGCATCACCGTGGTGGCCGATTTGCGCAGCCGCGATGTAGCCGCTGGCGGCCAGGGTGCGCCCCTGGTACCCGCTTTTCACCAGGGCGTGTTCGGCAGAGCCGAGCAAACCACGCTGGTGCTCAATATCGGCGGCATTGCCAATCTCAGCGTGCTGGGCGCGGACGGCAGCGTGCTCGGTTTTGACAGCGGCCCTGGCAATGCGCTCATGGATGGCTGGTGTCTGGAGCACACCCGCAAGCCCTATGACGAAGGCGGGCGCTGGGCCGCCTACGGCCAGCTCATTCCTGAGTTGCTGGACAGCATGCTGGCCGAGCCCTTTCTGAGCCTGCCTCCCCCCAAGAGCACGGGACGCGATCTGTTTCACGCCCAATGGCTGGCACAGCAGTTGCAGGCGCTGCACAACACTCCGGCCCCGGCCGATGTGCAAACCACGCTGACCGAATTCACGGCGGCTAGCTGCGCCGATGCCGTCAAGCGCTTTGGTCGCGACGGCAAGCAGTTGCTGGTTTGCGGCGGCGGCGCGCTCAACAGCTATCTGATGCAACGCCTGGCCGCCTTGCTGCCGGGCGTACATGTCACCACCACGGCCGCACGCGGCCTGCCGCCGCTGGAGGTGGAGGCCGCCGCCTTTGCCTGGCTGGCACGCCAGTGCCTGCTGGGCCTGCCCGGCAATCTGGCCAGCGTGACGGGTGCCAGCGGGCCGCGCATTCTGGGTGCAATCTACCCGGCATAACCATGGACCTCACCGACATGAAAAAGGCGGCTTGAAAGCCGCCTTTTTTGCTGGAATCAGCGATTGATCAATGTCCGCCCAAGTAAATGAACTTGAACAGGAACACCACGGCGATCAGCCACACAATCCAGTGCACCTCTTTGACCTTGCCGGTAAACAGCTTGAGCACGGCATAGGTGATGAAACCAAACGCCAGACCGTTGGCGATGGAGTAGGTGAAAGGCATCATCAGCGCGGTGATGACGGCAGGCACGGCCTCCGTGGTTTCTTCCCACTGCACTTCCGTCAGATCCTTGAGCATCAGGCAGGCCACGAACAGCAGCGCCGGTGCCGTCGCATAACCGGGCACCACGCTGGCCAGCGGAGCGATGAACAGGCAGGCCAGGAACAGTACCGCCACCGTGAGTGCCGTCAGTCCGGTGCGGCCGCCGGCTTGCACGCCGGCCGCGCTTTCCACATAAGCCGTGGTGCTGGAGGTACCCAGCAGCGAACCCACAAAAATCGCACCGGAATCGGCCAGCAGCGAGCGGTTGAAACGCCCCATGCGCTCAGGCACCAGCAGGCCGGCACGGCGGGCCACGCCCATCAGCGTGCCGGTGGCGTCAAACAACTCCACCAGGAAGAACACCAGCACCACGTTTAGGATGCCGCTGGTCAACGCAGTCTTGATATCGAGCTTGAGGAAGGTGGGCTCAATCGATGGCGGAGCCGAGAAAATGCCGTTGAACTGGTTGCCGCCAAAGAAGAAGGAGGCCACGGTCACCGCCAGAATGCCGATCAGCAAGGCACCGGGCACCTTGAGCCTGTCCAGCACCACGATGAGCAAAAAGCCCAGGGCCGCCATGATAAGTTCGGGCTTGTGCAGATCGCCCAGAGTGACCAGGGTGGCCTTGTCACCGACCACGACACCTGCCGATTTCAAGGCAATCAAGGCCAGGAACAGGCCAATACCCACGGTAATCGCCACGCGAATCGAATGCGGAATGCCCTTGATGATCAGCTCGCGCAGGCCGAACAAGGTGGCCAGCAGAAACAGACAGCCCGACACAAACACGGCGCCCAGCGCGGCCTCCCAGGTGTAGCCCATCTTGAGCACCACCACATAGGCAAAGTAGGCGTTCAGCCCCATGCCAGGCGCCAGCGCAATCGGGTAATTGGCGTACAGCGCCATGATGGTGGAGCCCAGGGCCGCAATCAGGCAGGTGGCCACAAAGACCGAGTCCTTGGGCATGCCCGCATCCCCCAAGATGGTGGGATTGACGAACATGATGTAGGCCATGGTGAGAAAGGTCGTGAGGCCCGCCACCAATTCGGTGCGCACGTTGGTGCCGTGCTCGTTGAGTTTAAATATTCGCTCTGTCCAGTTCATTACTAAGTCTCCGTGTTGTTTTTGCATGCATGGCGCAACGATGAGGAACGCGCCTTCCTGCACACCGGCCCCGAGGACGGCGCGCAACATAGCCTCCGCCTCTTTGGGCGAACAGCAATGACTTTTTTCGATAGCTGCAGGCCCTAGGGCCTACAACACCCTTCAGGAAAACCCGGCAGTGTGCGCCTGAACGGCTTCCAGTGCACGAAGGATGGCTTCTGGCGTGGCCGGCGCACGCAGCGCCGGGTTGCAACCCGCAGCGCCGGTGGCGGCAATCGCATCGCGTATGGCGAAGAAGACGGAGAACGGCAGCAGCAGCGGCGGCTCGCCCACAGCCTTGCTGCGGTGGATGGAATCCTCGTGGTTCTCGCCCTCGAACAACCTCACGTTGAACACGGGCGGGCAGTCATTGGCCGTGGGAATCTTGTAAGTGCTGGGAGCATGGGTGGTGAGCTTGCCGCTTTGCGGATGCCAGACCAGCTCCTCCGATGTCAGCCAGCCCATGCCCTGAACAAAAGCACCTTCCACCTGGCCCACATCGACTGCGGGGTTCAGCGAGCGCCCCACGTCATGCAGCACATCGGCCCGCAGCAGCTTGTGCTCACCGGTCAGCGTGTCGATCACCACCTCGCTCACGGCCGCGCCGTAGGCAAAGTAATAGAACGGATGGCCTTTCATGGCTTTGCCATCCCAGTGCAGGCCGGGCGTGGCGTAGAAGCCGTCAGACCACAGCTGCACGCGCTGCAGATAGGCGCTGCGCACCAGCTCCGCAAACGGCAGGCTGCGGCCGTTCACCTGCACGCAGTCATTGGCAAAGCGCACGCTGGCAGCATCGCCGCCATGCAGCTTTGCCGCGCATTCGGCCAGACGCTCGCGCAGCTGGCGCGCTGCATCCTGTGCCGCCTTGCCGTTCAGATCGGCACCGGTCGACGCCGCCGTGGCCGAGGTATTGGCCACCTTGCTGGTATCCGTGGCCGTGACGCGCACGCTGTCAAAGGCCACGCCCAGTTCGTGGGCCACCACCTGCGCCACCTTGGTGTTCAGGCCTTGGCCCATCTCGGTGCCGCCGTGGTTCACCAGGATGGAGCCATCGGTGTAGATATGCACCAGTGCCCCGGCCTGATTGAAGTGGGCCACGTTGAAGGAGATGCCGAACTTCAGCGGCGTCAGCGACAAGCCTCGCTTGAGCACGGGACTGCTGGCGTTGAATGCATCCACGGCCGCACGGCGGGCACGATAGTCGCTGGACGCCTCCAGCTGCTGCACCAGCTCATGGATGACGTTGTCCGCCACGGGCTGCTCATACGGAGTGACGTTGTTGCCGTCCTTGCCGTAGAAGTTGACGCGGCGCACGTCCAGGGCATCGCGCCCCAGCTTGCAGGCAATGGCCTCCATGATGTTCTCGATGGCAATTGCGCCTTGCGGGCCGCCAAAGCCACGGAAAGCCGTGTTGCTCTGCGTATTGGTCTTGCCCGTGAAGCCATGCATGCTCACATCGGGCAACCAGTAGGTGTTGTCGAAATGGCATAGCGCCCGCGTCATCACCGGGCCGGACAGATCGGCCGAGTGGCCAGCGCGCGAGACCATGGTGATTTCCACGCCCAGAATCCGGCCCTCGTCGTCGTGGCCGACCTCGTACTCATACCAGAAGCAGTGGCGACGGCCCGTGATCATGAAGTCGTCATCCCGGTCCAGGCGCAGCTTGACCGGCTTTTTCAGGCGCGTGGCCGCCACCGCTGCCACGCAGGCAAACAGGCCGGACTGCGACTCCTTGCCGCCAAAACCGCCACCCATGCGACGGCACTCCACCTGCACGGCGTGCGAGGCAATGCCCAGCGCATGGGCCACCAGATGCTGCATCTCGCTGGGGTGCTGGGTGGAGCAGTGCAGATGCACGGCCCCGTCTTCCTTGGGAATGGCGTAGCTGATCTGTCCTTCCAGATAGAACTGCTCCTGACCGCCCACATCCAGCGAGCCTTTGAGCTGATGCGCAGCGCCGTCGATGGCGGCACGCGCACCGCCGTCACGGGTGCTGCGGTTCAGGTGCATGGGCGGCAGCACATACTGGCCCAGCTCATGGGCTTTTTGCGGCGTCAGCACCGGCGCTTCTTCGGTGATGCTGGCCACGCTCTTGGCCATGGCTGCTGCGCGTCGTGCCGCATCGCGGCTGCGGGCAATCACGGCAAACAGGGGCTGGCCCACGTAGCGGATCTGACCGTCGCACAGAATGGGATCGTCGTGAATGATGGAGCCGCAATCGTTGACGCCGGGGATATCGGCCGCCGTGATCACATCCACTACGCCGGGCATGGCGCGCACGGATTCCAGCGCCAGCGCCGTGAGTCTGCCGTTGGCCACGGGCGACAGGCCGAGTGCGCAATGCAGCGTGCCTTCCAGCTCGGGCAGGTCGTCGATATAGGCGGCTTCACCCGCCACATGCAGATGGGCCGATTCATGTTTACGGCTGATGCCCACACGGGCGCCGCCGTTCAAGGCCTGGGCTTCGGTAGGTTCGTCGAGGCGATAGGCCGTGTTCTTGCGGTAGTCGGCAAAAACTTCGGCAATCTGGGCCTTGCTCAGTTCACGTGGATTGTTCATTTCAGTCTCCTTGCTCCACGGCGGCAGTCATGGCGGCATGCGGCATCACGCTCCACACGCTGGTGGCTTGCGTATTCATGGGCTGGTCGGCACGCGTTTCCAGCCACAGGCGTTGAATCAGGTTTTGCGCGACCTTCAGGCGATAGTCGGCACTGGCACGCATATCGCTCATGGGTTTGAAGTCCTGGGCCAGAGCCAGCTGGGCGGCTTTGGCATTCTCCTGAGTCCAGGGCTTTCCAAGCAGCATGGACTCTGCGTTAGCAGCTCTTCTTACCGTAGCAGCCATGCCGCCGAAAGCCAGGCGCACGGTCTTGACCACATCGCCATCGAGTTCGATGGAAAAGCCTGCGCACAGGGCCGAGATATCGCAGTCAAAGCGCTTGCTGATCTTGTAGGCACGCACCTGACGGCTGCTGACATGCAGGGGAATGGCCAGGCCCTGCACAAACTCGCCGGACTCGAGCTGGCTCTTCATATAGTCCAGATAAAAGTCCTGCAGCGGCATGCGGCGCACGCGTTCGCCCTTGCGCAGTTCAATCTGTGCATCCAGCGACATCAGCACCGGCGGCGAATCCCCGATGGGCGAGCCGTTGGCCACATTGCCGCCCATGGTGCCGGCGTGGCGTATGGGAGTGGAGGCAAAACGCAGCCAGACATCGGTCAGGCTTTCAAAGCGCTGGGCCAGCGCGCCCCAGGCCGCTTCCAGCGAGGCTGCGGCACCGATATAGAGTTCCCCCCCTTCGGCATCCTCACGCACCTCGATGCGCTTCATCTCGCTCACATCGCCCACGTAGAGGATGTCGCCCAGATCGCGGAACTGCTTGTTCACCCACAGTCCCACATCGGTGCAACCGGCCACGATGCGCGCCTGGGGCTTGGCTTCGCACAAGCTGGCCAGCGCATCCAGCGTGCGCGGTGCGTGAAAGTGGTCGGTGCGCAAGCCGCTGGCAACGGCATAGTCGAAACCGGCATCGCCATGTTGCAGGCCTTGCAAGGCGGCCACGACTGGCGCGGCATCCAGGCGCACGGCCGGCAGATCGAACATGCGCTGGCCGGCATCCAGAATCGGGCGGTAGCCTGTACAGCGGCACAGATTGCCCGACAGCTCGTCGGCCAGTTGCTGGCGCGTGGGCTGGCTGCCCTGCTGCTGGTGGTGCTCATAGCTGGACCACAGCGACATGGCAAAGCCGGGGGTACAAAAGCCGCATTGCGAGCCATGGCAGTCCACCAGCGCCTGCTGCACCGGGTGCAGGCTTTGCGCTTCTGAATGGCCGGACTTTCCCGCGCAACCCTGGGCGCCAGCTGCGGAGCACTGGGCCATGGGCTTGAGGTCTTCAACCGTGAACAAGGCCTTGCCATTGAGGCTGGGCAGGAACTGAATGCAGGCATTCACCGTCTGCAGGCGCAGACCGCCGATGGCATCCTTGGCGCCGTCTTCGGCCAGCTCGGCAATCACCACGGTGCAGGCACCGCAATCGCCTTCGTTGCAGCCTTCCTTGGTGCCGGTGCAGTGCGCGTCTTCGCGCAACCATTCCAGCACCGAACGGGTGGGATGCGGGCCTTGGATCTGAACCACCTCGCCTCTATGGAAAAAGCGGATGGGCTGTGGACTGTTGCTGGTGCTCATATTCGTGGGGGCAAGGGCTTTGCCAGGTATTTGCGGGCCTGCACGCAAGCGGCGTGCCACTTGGAACGCGGGCAGTGCAGGCTATGGTGCATAGACTACGGCCTGCGCTGCCACCTTCACATATTGCAGCCCCCATATTGCCTATGTGGGGCGACTTATATCCCTGGCAAAAACTGGTGAGAACCCGCACAAAACACGGCACACCAAGGGTAAACACTGGAGTTCCGCAAAGCTGATCCGTACCCACGTTTTGCTTGACGCCTATTTTTGATAGCAGCTGGCGCTTGGCATATCCGAACTTCCTGCCTGGTCAAGCATGAAGTCCTTCAATCGCAAACGCTAGTCGCTATGAAGTTGATAAGACTCAAGCATCGCCGCCATCGGGCGCGGGCCGCACGGGCTCATCCGTTTCCAGCTGACTGAACACCAGCGTGGCGGCCAGCGTCATCAGCGCCACCGTGGCAAAAGTGGCGCGAATGGCCAGCATGCGGTCGTCCACATCACCGGGCCACATCTCGGCATAGCCCGTCAGCAGCGCGCCGGCGATGGCCACCCCCATGCTCATGGCCAGCATCTGCACCATGGACAGCAGGCTGTTGCCGCTGCTGGCAAACTCGCCCTCCATGTCCTTGAGCGTGACGGAATTCATGGCGGAAAACTGCATGGAGTTGAAGCCGCCAAAGATGAACAGCTGCAGCAGAATCAGCCAGGTCGGCGTACCCACCGTCACCAGACTGAACGAGCCCAGCATCACCGCCAACATCACGGAGTTGACCTGCAGCACCCGTTTGTAACCAAAACGCTGCACGGTGCGCACCGCCACCCGTTTGACCAGCATGCTGCCGGTCACGGTGGCCAGCATCATCATGCCGGCGTTCATGGGCGACATCTTCAGACCGATCTGCAGCAGCAGCGGAATCAGAAACGGCGCAGCACCGCTGCCAAAGCGGGTAAACAGATTGCCCAGCAGGCCCACGCGCAGCGAACGCACGCTGAACAGCGCCGGAGGGAACAAGGGCGTTTCGGTACGCAGGGCGTGCATCCAGTAACTGGCCAGGCTGGCCAGACCAAACACCATGAGCACGACCACCAAGGCCATGCCCAGCCCCATGCCGGACATGCCATCCAACGCAATCGAAATCGCCACCATGCCAAAAGCCAGCAAGGCATAGCCCGCACCGTCAAACTTGCGCACCTGCACCGGCGGGGACTTGGGAAACCAGCGCCAGGTGGCCCACAGGCCGAGCATGCCCACCGGCACGTTGATCCAGAAGATCCAGTGCCAGGAGGCGTACTCCACCATCCAGCCCCCTAGCGTAGGGCCTAGCAAGGGCCCGACCTGACCCGGGATGGCAATGAAACTCATGGCCCGGATGAACTCGCCGCGCGGATAAGTGCGCAGCACGGCCAGCCGCCCCACGGGCAGCATCATGGCTCCGCCCACGCCCTGCACCACCCGGGCCGCGATCAGAAACGGCAGGCTGGGCGAGAGCGCGCACAGCACCGAGCCGATGACAAACAAGGCAATCGCCCAACCGTATATGCGGCGCGTGCCAAAGCGATCCGCCACCCAGCCCGTGGCCGGAATCAGCATGGCCGTGGTCAGCGCATAAGCCACGATGACGGACTGCATCTTCAACGGGCTCTCGCCCAGCGCCTCGGCCATGGACGGCAGGGCTGTGTTGAGAATGGTCGCATCCAGCGACTGCATGAAAAAGCCTATGGCGACCAGCCACAGCAAACGTTCTTTATGCGGCGCACTGCCGGGCGCAGTCATCTCTCCCATCAGCCTTCTCCAGAAAATTCCTATGCATCAGACGCAAAAAAGCCGCTGTCAGGCAGCGGCTTTCAAGTGTGCGTTCACCAGCGCAGCAGCAGCTGGTGCGCCGGCCTCCATGCGCTTAAACCGAGAAGCTGGAACCGCAGCCACAGGTAGTGGTGGCATTCGGGTTCTTGATCACGAACTGGGCACCTTGCAGGTCTTCCTTGTAATCGATCTCGGCGCCCAGCAGGTACTGGTAGCTCATGGCATCGATCAGCAGGGACACACCGTTCTTGGTCATGGTGGTGTCGTCTTCGTTGGTGATTTCATCAAAAGTGAAACCATATTGAAAACCCGAGCAGCCGCCACCCTGCACAAACACGCGCAGTTTCAGATCGGGGTTGCCCTCTTCGGCGATCAGATCGGCCACCTTGGCGGCAGCGCTGTCCGTAAAGACGATGGGGGCGGGCATTTCTGTGGTGGGGGATTCAGCAACGGCGCTCATGGCAACACTCCGTAGTTTTCTTGATTAGTCGAAATGGTACAGCAACAGGCTCGGGAATTCAGACCCTGCCACTTTGTCGACAGGCCCTGTAAGGGCATTTGCAGCCGCCACCAAGAGCGTTGAGACGCCCACAAAAAAGCCGCCGAAAACTTGCGTTCGAGGCGGCTTTTTTGTGGGAAGGCCCAGCTGGCAAGCCAGACAGACCTTCCTGCAGTGGAAGCGAATTAACGCTTCGAGAACTGCTTGGCGCGGCGTGCGGAGCGCAGACCGACCTTCTTACGTTCGACTTCACGAGCATCGCGAGTCACAAAGCCGGCTTGGCTCAGGACGGGCTTCAGAGCTGCGTCATAGTCGATCAGGGCACGGGTGATGCCGTGGCGGGCTGCGCCAGCCTGACCAGATTCACCGCCACCGTGGACGTTGATCTGGATGTCGAAAGTTTCCAGGTTCTCGGTCAGAGCCAGAGGCTGCTTCGCGATCATGATGGAAGTTTCGCGGCCGAAGTACTGTTGAATGTCTTTGCCATTCACAGAGATCTTGCCGGAGCCCTTCTTCAGAAATACACGTGCGACGCTGGACTTGCGACGGCCGGTACCATTGTTCCAATCACCAATCATCTCTAGTCTCCTTAGATTTCCAGAGCCTTGGGCTGCTGAGCGGTATGGGGGTGTTCAGCACCGCCGTACACCTTCAGCTTCTTGATCATGGCGTAGCCCAGAGGACCCTTGGGCAGCATGCCCTTGACGGCCTTTTCCAGAGCACGGCCAGGGAACTTCGTCTGCAGATCGCGGAAGTTGGTGGCAGTGATGCCGCCTGGGTAACCGGAGTGACGGTAGTACACCTTGTCCAGATTCTTGGTACCAGTGACCTTGATCTTGGATGCATTGATGATGACGATGTAGTCACCGGTATCAACGTGAGGTGTGTAAATGGCTTTGTGCTTGCCGCGCAGACGGAGTGCCACTTCGCTGGCGACACGTCCGAGCACCTTATCGGTGGCGTCAATCACAAACCACTCGTGTTGCACCTCAGCGGGCTTTGCGCTGAATGTAGACATGAGTTTTCTCTTTCAAGAGGGTTTGGCGAGTCCTTTTCCGCGGTCGGTGCTTCTTCTCAAAAAGGAAAACCTTTAAAGGAAGCCTCTTAGGCGGTATTTCTAGGGCTATAGCAAGTACAGCCAAAGACTTCGCCGCGGGACTCATAAAATCGCTGCGAAGCCCGCAATTATACAAAAACACCGCAGCACGTGTCGTTTCCGTCCAAAGGCTGTGGCAAATAAGGCCATTTGCCTCTTCACAGCAACGGTTTGACCGCGGTTTTTCGGCCCCCATACAACTTTCAGCCGCCAAGGGCATCGCCCTTCACCACACGCCTTCACGAGCGTCGCGCGGCTGGTTACCATCAGCACCTATGTTCAGTTATCGCCACGCCTTCCATGCCGGCAACCATGCCGATGTGCTCAAGCACACCGTCCTGATTGCCACCGTGCAATACCTCACGCAAAAGGAGGCTGCGCTGACGGTGCTCGACACCCACGCCGGCGCCGGCCTGTACCGCCTGGACGGCGACTACGCCAACAAAAGCGGCGAGGCCGAAGAAGGCGTGCTGCGCATGGCCGCAGCCAATCAGGCCGAGCTGGCCCCTGTGCTGCAGGACTATATGCAGATGGTGCGCTCCTTCAACCAGGGCGAAAAACTGCGCAACTACCCTGGCTCGCCCTTCATCGCCCAGGCGCTGCTGCGCCCGCACGACCGCCTGAAGGCCTTTGAGCTGCACCCTACCGACATGCGCTCCCTGGCGGGCAATCTGGGCCAGCTGGAAAGACACCGACAAGTGACCGTGCTGCCCGAGGACGGATTTGAGGGCGTGAAGAAATTCCTGCCCCCGCCATCGCGCCGCGCACTGCTGCTGTGCGACCCAAGCTATGAAATGAAGAGCGACTACGGCCGGGTGCTGGACATGGTGACGGACAGCATGAAGCGCTTTCCCACCGGCACCTACGCCATCTGGTATCCCATCATTCCGCGCCCCGACGCCCATGATCTGCCCAAGCGCCTCAAAACCATGGCCACCAAGGCCGGCAAGAGCTGGCTGCACGCCACGCTCACGGTCAAGAGCAACAAGACTTCCGAACGTGGCGGTCTGCCCGCCAGCGGCATGTTCCTGATCAACCCGCCCTTCAATCTGAAGGAGCAGCTCAAGCCCGCCATGCCGCAGCTGGTCAAGCTGCTGGGCCAGGACGGCAATGCGGCCTTCACGCTGGAGTCCGGCGGCTAAAACCGAGCGGCCTCTGACCGGAGGTCAAAAACAGAAAAAGGGGCTGCAAGCCCCTTTTTTGATGCTGTCTCAATGGCGCGGCGGCCGGCTTATTTGCGTCGCGTATTGCCCGCCACCACCTTGGACGCTGTGGCCTTGGTCGTGATTTTCTGGCGTGCAACGGCTCGTGGCTTGCTTTTGGCCACACTGCTCGCCTTGGCACTGGCGGTGCTGCTGCGCGGCTTCTTCTTTGCCGATGCATTGAGCTGAGCCGGACACTCGTCCTCATCCGCATCGAGCTGCCACAGCTCCACGGGTTTGATGCCCAGACCCAGCATGCCAAGCTCCTGCGCCGCAGCCTTGCTCAAATCGATAACGCGCCCGGGCGCAAACGGCCCGCGATCGTTGATGCGAACCACCACGCTTTTGCCGGTCACCGCGCTGCGCACGCACACACGGGTACCGAATGGCAGCGTCTTGTGGGCTGCCGTCAATTCGTTGAGATCGAAGCGCTCGCCGCTGGCGGTTTTGCGGCCATGGAACTGCTCGCCATACCAGGAGGCCTGGCCTTGCTGATCGCTCTCGCGCGGAGGGTTCAGCTCATATTTGTTGACGTCTTCCGGCGTTTCGGCCCGGTCCGCATCGGCAGGCTTGTTGGCACGCATGCCCAAGCCTTTGTCGCGGTACTGGCTGCGCGCATAAGCGTCGGGCAGGGACTCGGAGACTCCGGGAGAACCTGTGCGCTTGCCACCCTTGATCGCGGCACGCGCGGAGGTTTGAGTCTGGCCGCTATCGGCACCGGACTCGGGTGTGGGCGCGCAACCGGCCAGAATGGCCGTGGCAGCACCCAAAACCCACCACTGACAACAACGCCATCGCGACAACAGAATGTGCATGGACGGGATCTCCTTGACTAGCTCAAGTGAGTGCCGCCCAAGACTGCACCGCCGGGCGTGTTGCGTTGTGCGCTTACAGCCCCAGTCGGTCGCAGATCTCCAGAGTGGCGACGCTCTGGTTCATCGTATAAAAGTGCAGCCCGGGAGCTCCCTGGCTGCGCAGTTGTTCGCAGAGATGGGTCACCACGTCCAGTCCGAAGGAACGGATGGAGGCAGTGTCATCTCCGAAGGCCTGCAGACGCAGGCGTATCCAGCGCGGGATCTCGGCGCCGCAGGCGTCCGAGAAGCGCATCAGCTGTGTGGAGCTGGTGATAGGCATGATGCCGGGTACGACCGGAACATCGACTCCCATGCCACTCACGGACTCTACAAACCGGAAATATGCGTCGGCATTGTAGAAGTATTGCGTGATGGCGGAATCTGAGCCAGCCCGTACTTTAGCGACAAATGCGTCCAGATCGGCGCGTGGGGACTTTGATTGCGGGTGAAACTCAGGGTAAGCGGCCACTTCTATATGAAACCAGTCACCGAATTCCTGTCGCACGAAAGCCACAAGATCGCTGGCGTAGTGGAACTCGCCACCCAGGCCATAACCGCTGGGCAGATCGCCGCGCAAGGCCACGATGCGCTTGACGCCCATGGCCTTGAGAGCGCTCAACTCATTGCGCACCGACTCATGCGTGGCTCCGATACAGGAAAAGTGCGAAGCCGCGCTCACGCCCTCGTTCTGGATATCCCCCACCATGGTGAAAGTGCCGGACTGGGTAGAGCCGCCGGCACCGTAGGTGACGGAGCAAAACTGCGGCTTGCGCGCATACAGCGCCTGGCGCACGCCCACATGCTTGGCCGCGCCCTCGGGCGTCTTGGTGGGGAAAAACTCGAAGCTGATCGGAAAACTCATGGCGGTCTTGGTCTCTGAATCAAATCACGGGGTCAAATCACGAGTGCAATGCGCTGGGCTAAGAACGTTCAGCGTTCGTTGCGCTTTTTTTGCTTGGGGCGTGCAGGTCCGGGCTGGCCGAAGCTGTCGGCTTCAGGGTCTAGATTGATCACACGCTCATTGCGCTGCTCGCGCAGCGTGGTACGCGATACGCGCTTGACCGCCGGCTTGGCGGGCGCCGCATCGGCAGGCACTTCAGGCAACGCTTGCACCTGGGCACCTTGCTGGGCATGGACAAAGAACTCATGGTTGCCGTCTCCGCCTTCGATGGGCGAATCCAGCCACTTGAGCACCTTCAGGCCCAGGCCGTCCAGGCATTCGCGAATGCGCTGCTCGACTTCGGCGAACAGGGCCGCATCGCGCACAATGCCGCCCTTGCCCACCTGGCCTGGCTGCAGCTCGAACTGGGGCTTGACCAGCATCAGCAGATGGCCGTTGGGCTTGAGCAGACGTACGACGGCTGGCAGCACCAGGGTCAGCGAGATGAAGGAGACATCGCCGGTCACGAAATCGAATTCTGGCGTCACGTTCACATCGGCAAACTCGGCCTTGCGGCGGCGCTCGGTAGCAATCGTGCCTTCTTCGCGGGCCTTGGTCTTGCTGGCGCGTTCGAGCTTGAACTTTTCAATGTCCTGCTCTTTGGCGTCTTCGCTGTCGTCGTACTCTTCGTCGATCAGACCGCCGTTGCGCATCCAGGCATAGGGCGCCACGGGCTGGGTGTCGTTGTCGTCGGCGTCTTCTTCCCAACGCTCGGACAGCACTTCCTCGCAGGCATCGATCAGGCTCTCGGCCGTCATGGCGCGGGCGTTCAGCCCTTCCACGCAGATCACGCGCTCGTCGGCGCGCAGGCGATCATGCAACTGGCCGTGCCCCACATCCACGCCTATGACCTGGCTTGCGCCTTGCTGCAGCAGGCAGTCGGTAAAACCGCCCGTGCTCTGGCCCACATCCAGGCAGCGCAGACCGGCCACCTTCAGGCCCGTGGCCAGCAAAGCGCCTTCCAGCTTCAGGCCGCCGCGCGAGATGTATTTGGCCTCGGCCGCGTCCAGCAGCTGCAACTCGGCACCCGCAGGAATCTCGTCACCGTTCTTGGCAACCTTCTTCCACGGCGCCAGAGGCGTCAAGCGCCACTCCACACCCGAAGCAATCAGGCGCTGGGCCTGGGAGCGTGTGGAGGCATGACCGGCTTCCACCAAAAAAACATCTGCGCGCATAGCGTCGCTTCCTTTGAAACATCCAGCGCCGGGCACTGCGCAACAACACGCAGCGGGGCTTTGAGTACTGTATTTTTTGCAGCGGCTAACGCTTGACTGCATTGACTATCGGCATTGAATTCATCTGAAATTTAGAAAAATCCAGCGCTGACAGCTATCAAATAAATGAGCCTGCACCGGCCTTCAACAGCCGGTGCAGCAGCTACCGCAAATTAATAGCGGTAGGTTTCAGGCTTGTAAGGGCCTTCCTTCTTCACACCGATGTAGGCAGCTTGGGCATCGGTCAGTTCGGTCAGCATGGCGCCGACCTTCTTCAGGTGCAGACGGGCCACCTTTTCGTCCAGCAGCTTGGGCAGCACATAGACCTTACCTACTTCGTAGGCATCAGGGCGTGTGAACAGCTCGATCTGGGCGATGGTCTGGTTGGCAAACGAAGCGCTCATCACAAAGCTGGGGTGGCCGGTGGCGCAACCCAGGTTCACCAGACGGCCCTTGGCCAGCAGGGTGATCTTCTTGCCGTCGGGGAACTTGATCTGATCCACCTGGGGCTTGACTTCTTCCCACTCGTACTTCTCGATCGAAGCCACGTCGATTTCATTGTCGAAGTGACCGATGTTGCAGACGATGGCCTGGTCCTTCATGGCCACCATGTGCTCGTGGCGAATGATGTCCTTGTTGCCGGTGGTGGTCACGAAGATGTCGCACTTGTCGGCGGCATATTCCATGGTCACGACCTTGTAGCCTTCCATGGCGGCTTGCAGGGCGTTGATGGGATCGACTTCTGTCACCCACACCTGGGCGCTCAAGGCGCGCAGAGCCTGGGCGCAGCCCTTGCCCACGTCGCCGTAACCGGCCACGCAAGCGACCTTGCCGGCGATCATCACGTCGGTGGCGCGCTTGATGCCATCCACCAGCGATTCGCGGCAGCCGTACAGGTTGTCGAACTTGGACTTGGTCACCGAGTCGTTCACGTTGATGGCGCGGAACAGCAGGCTGCCGTTGGCCGACATATCGTTGAGGCGGTGCACGCCGGTGGTGGTCTCTTCGGTCACGCCCAGGATCTGGGCCGACTTGCGGGTGTACCAGGTGGCATCAACAGCCAGCTTGGCCTTGATGGCGGCAAAGACGATTTTTTCTTCTTCGCTGCCGGGGTTGGCCAGCACGGACAGATCCTTCTCGGCCTTCTGACCCAGGTGCAACAGCATGGTGGCATCGCCGCCGTCGTCCAGAATCATGTTGGGGCCTTCGTTTTCGGTGCCGGCGGCGCCGAATTCAAAGATGCTGTGGGTGTAGTTCCAGTAGTCTTCCAGCGACTCGCCCTTGATGGCGTACACGGGAGTGCCGGTGGCAGCGATGGCGGCGGCAGCGTGGTCCTGGGTGGAGAAAATGTTGCACGAAGCCCAGCGCACGTCGGCACCCAGGTCCTTCAGGGTCTCGATCAGCACGGCCGTTTGAATGGTCATGTGCAGCGAGCCGGTGATGCGCGCGCCCTTCAGAGGCTGGGCAGCAGCGAATTCTTCGCGGATGGCCATCAGGCCGGGCATTTCGGTTTCCGCGATGCGGATTTCCTTGCGACCCCAGTCGGCCAGGGTGATGTCGGTGATGGCCGAATCGGCAGGGTTGAAGCGAACAGCAGCGTTCATGGTTTTCTCCAAAAAATGAATGAAAAACCACGTTCAGCGGAAGAAGAGGGATAAGCCATCTCACCGCACAGAAAGCGTGGGTGAGCGTCGTTGCGGAATCGATAAATCGAAGGATCCGAGCCTCACGCCCCGCTGGTGCCTAGCTCTTGGCCGGCTGGGGAACGCTGCAACGCTCCTCGGATGGACGGCAATTATAAGGGTATAGGCACAGAGAGTGTGTTGACGATCTCTACGCAGCCGCGTTGAGGCGCAATCGGGATGAGTTCGAAGCGATGTGGAGCCACTTGCACCGGGGTGCAAGCCAGCCGCAGCGCGAAGAAATCGCCCGATTGCGCCTCAACCCTTGGGGCCCGTGCCTTTGCGGGCGCCCGGCCAGGGGCGGTCTGCGGTGTTGCGGTCGCTTGCAAGGCAACAGCCTTGCTGCGCACCCGCGCCTAGCATCTCATCCCGCAAAGACACTGGCGCGGCGCCGAGGAGACCGTCAACACACTCTCATAACCCCACAATCCGGTAGCCCACTTGCAGTTCGGTCAACAGATGGCGGGGCTGGGCCGCGTCCACTTCCAGCTTCTGGCGCAGATTGGCCATGTGAACGCGCAGATAGTGGGGCCTGTCCAGGTATTCAGGCCCCCAGACCTGCAGCAGCAATTGCCTATGGGTCAGCACCCGGCCGTGCCCGGCGATCAAGGCCGCCAGCAGGCGAAATTCAATCGGCGTCAGGTGAATGAAGGCATCGCCGCGCCGCACTTCATGACTTGCCAGATCCACCGTCACATCGCCAAAACGGGCCAGGCTGCCGCTCCTGTCGCCGGCCGTGGATTGCTGGCGGCGACGCAGCATCACGCGCAGACGAGCCAGCAGCTCGGGAATGCCAAAGGGCTTGCTCAGATAGTCGTCGGCCCCGGCATCAAGGGCCGCCACTTTTTCTTCCTCACGCTCGCGCGCCGAAAGCACCAGGATAGGTAGCTGGCTCCAGCCGCGCAGCTCGCTGATCACGCTTTTGCCATCGGCATCGGGCAGTCCCAGATCCAGCACCACGGCATCGGGCTGGCGGCTGGCAGCTTCGATCAGGCCGCGCTTGGCGGTGTCGGCCTCGAACACCTGCCAGCCTTCGTCTTCCAATGCCAGGCGCACAAAGCGGCGGATGCTGGCATCGTCTTCAATCAGCAAAATGCGGGGGGCTGCGTGGTTCATGTCTCAAAGCTCAATCTGGCAAAGCATTGTCGGCGCTATTCATCAATGGCCGGCTGATCCGGCACGGGCATGCGGATGGTGAACACGGTTCCCGGCCCCGGCTCCAGCGTTTCGGCCTGCAGGCTGCCGCCATGCACTTTCACAATGCGCTGCGCCAGCGTCAGCCCCAGCCCCATGCCGGAGACGGCAGATTCGGTTTCGCCGCGTGTAAACGGCTCGAACAGCTGCACCGGCTCCACATGGGCGGGCAAGCCGGGGCCGGCATCCTGCACGGTGACCAGGCAGTCCGCTCCATCCAGCCGCGCAGCCACGGTAATCGGCGTGCCCGGCGGCGTGTACTTGGCCGCGTTGTCCAGCAGATTCACCAGCACGCGCTCCATCAGCACGGCATCGATATGCAGCAGCGGCAAATCCACAGGCACATCGGTGCGCAGCACATGGGCCGCCAGGCGCTCGCGCATCTGCTGCAGGGCGCTGCCCACCAACTCGTCCACCGGCAACCATTCGCGCTTCAGATGCACGCCGCCTTGCTGCAGGCGTGCCATGGCCAGCAGGTTGTCCACCAACTGCTGCATGGCCTGGGCCTGATTGCGTATCTGCACCAGCATATCCGCCGCAGGGCCGGCAGGCGCATGCGGCAAGGCAGCCTGCGCCGCCCCCAGAATGCCGGTCAGCGGGGTGCGCAAATCGTGCGACACGGCAGACAGCAAGGTGTTGCGCATGCGCTCGCCTTCCATGGCCACCTGGGTCTGCTGCGCCACCTGCACAAAGTGCACGCGCTCCAGCGCCAGGGAGATCTGGCTGGCACAGGCGTCCAGCAGGCGCCGTTCCTCGGGTACACGCAGGCGCTCGGGCTGACGCAGCTGCAGCGCCAGCACGCCGCGGGAGCGCACAGGCGCCATCAGCGGCACATACAGCGCCGCAGTGGCGGCCAAGGTGTCGGTGCCGTGGCCGGCCATCTGGCCATGCTCCATGCTCCAGCGGGCCACGCTGGTGTCGATCACGCCTTCGCTGCCGCTGACAATATGCAGCTGCTCTTCACTGTCCGGCAGCAGCAGACCGGCTTGGGCATCGAACACGCCGGCGATGGTGGTCAGAGCAATCTGCGTGACCTGCTCCTGCGTGAGCGCACCCGACAGATCCCGCGCCAGCCGCGCCAGCGCACCGGCGCGCCGCTCGCGCTCGGCCGCCACCCTGGCCTCGCGGCGCAGCCGCGCCATCAGCTGACCGCAGACCAGGGCCACGCCCAGCATCAGACAGAAAGTGAAGATGTACTGCGTGTCATTGACGCTGAAGGAGTTGCGCGGCGGCACAAAGTAAAAATCGAAGAGCAGCACCGACAGCAGTGCCGCCCAGGCGCCCGGCCCGCGCCCCCAGCGCAGGGACGAGAGCACCACTACCAAAAGGAACAACATGACCACATTGGCCGGGTCAAACACCTCCAGCAATAGTTCTGCCAGACCGGCTGCAGCAAAACAGGCCAGCGTGACGCCCAGATATCCCTTCCAGGAAAAACCACGGTTTGCGCTGACCGGCTCAGGAGGAACGCTCTCGTTTCTGGAGCTATTGACCGACAGCACCAGCACGTCCAAACCCGGGTTGAGCAAAGCGATCTGCTCAGGCAGGCTGGGCCTCCGCCATGGCAGCCAGCGATTGAGGCGCTGCTGCACCCGCGCCAGCACCAGATGGCTGGCGTTGCGCTCACGCGCAAAGTCCACCAGCGCCTGCGCCACATCGGCACCGGGAATGGTGGCGGTATCCGCGCCCAGGCGCGCCGCCAGCGCCAGCGTCTTGAGCACGGCTTCCTGCGCGGGGCGCGGGCGGTGCTGGCGCTCGGGCGCGTCCACATAGACCACCACCCACTCGGCCTCCAGCCGACGCGCCAGCCGCGCCACCTGGCGCACCAGCGCACCATCGCCGGCACGGCCGCCAATGCCGACCAGCAGCCGCTCGCGTGCGGGCCAGACTTCGCCAATCGCGCGCTCGCGCCGGTAGTCGCGCATGTCTTCGTCCACGCGATCAGCCGTGCGGCGCAGCGCCAGCTCGCGCAAGGCCAGCAGATTTCCCAGGCGAAAGAAGTTGCGCGAGGCACGCTCGGCCTGCTCCAACGGATAGACCTTGCCGGACTTGAGCCGCTTGAGCAGCTCTTCCGGCGGGATATCGACGACGATGACCTCATCGGCTTCATCAAAGATCTGGTCGGGCACGGTCTCGTGCACCTGTATGCCCACGATGCCGCCAACCACATCGTTAAGACTCTCCAGATGCTGGACGTTCAGCGTGGTCCAGACGTCGATGCCCGCGTCCAGCAGCTCCTGCACATCCTGCCAACGCTTGGGGTGGCGCGAACCGGCCACATTGCTATGGGCCAGCTCGTCCAGCAGCAACACGCCGGGGCGGCGCAGCAGTGCGGCATCCAGATCAAACTCCGGCAACTGCTTGCCCTGGTAGTTGAGCATGCGACGCGGCAGCAGCTCCAGCGCGTGCAGCTGCTGCTCGGTCTCGGCCCGGCCATGGGTTTCGACCAGGCCTACCAGTACCTCCCGGCCCGCCTGGCGCTCGCGCTGCGCGGTCGCCAACATGGCATAAGTTTTGCCCACACCGGCGTTGGAGCCAAAGTAAATACGCAGCTTGCCCCGTTGCGCCTGCTGCTGCTCGGCTTGCAACTGAGCGACCAGCGCATCGGGATCGGGGCGCAGGGCCATGGAGATGTTGTTGCTTGGCATGGGGATATCAGCGTATCACTCTCGCCCGCATCAGAATGCGGCACTCAGACCCAGAACCAGACCGCTGCGACCCAGGCTGCGCATGCGCCCCTGGCTGTTGACCGCGCTGTAATAGCGGGCATCGGCCGAAGTTCCCACCCAGGCGGCAGAGGCCGTCCAGGCGCCCCAGGTTTTGGCCAGCGAAACCCGCCAGTCCGCATACGAGACCTCGCTGTAATTGCGCACATGGGTGTAGCCCGCATGCAAGCCCAGCGTGGCCCAGTCGCCCAGCGGATGCTGGTAGTTCAGATCCAGATACTGGCTGCCACGGCTGCTGCCCGCAGGCGTGAGCGCCGTCGCAAAAGCGGAGGCTGCCGTGTTTTCACGCAGGCCGAAGTATGGCGTCAGCGCCACCGACCATTTGACCTGGAGGCCCCCATGCGTGGCGCCCAGATAGGCCTCGGTGGTATCAAAGCGCTGGCTGCTGCCATCGGCGGCATTCAGGCGCGCACCGGGGTAGCGGTAGTGCAGCAGGCCGGCATCCAGTTTCCAGTCTGGCAGCACGTCACCGCGCCAGCCGCCATAGAGATCGTGCTCCAGGCCCTGGCCTTGACCATAGCTGTGGGTGGAGACATTGGACAGCCAGGTTCCCAGATACCAGCCCCGGGGCAAGGCCAGCTCCACGCCGCCTTGCACGGCAGCGCCGCGCCAGGTCTGCGAAATGCCGCGAAAGCGGTAGTCGGACTGCAAGCCCAGGCTGCCGCTGATCACAGGCTGGGATTGCGGCGCATCTTGCGCTACAGAAGACGTAGCTGCTTGCGTAGTCAATTCCTGGGCTTGAGCCATATTTGGCATTGAAAACACACAGGCTAACGCGCCAAAAACCGCAGTCACGGAACGCAGCAACACCAGAGATTTTTTAAAAGAGGGGCACATGATGGAGGAATAACAGAGCCAGCCGCCTCCAGCCCCGGCGCATGGGCGACGGGCATGGAAGGCAGGCAAGGCAACAGACAGAGAAAGCGAGAAGAGAAGACCCAGGCCGACGCTTAGACCAGACCCAGCGCGGCCAGCAGCATGTCGATGAGCTTGATACCGACAAAGGGCACGACCAGCCCGCCCAGGCCATAGATCAGCAGATTGCGGCGCAGCAGCACGGCGGCACCCACGGCGCGGTAGGACACGCCGCGCAAGGCCAGCGGCACCAGGGCGATGATGATCAGTGCATTGAAGATCACCGCACTCAGAATGGCCGAGTCCGCGCTGTGCAGCTGCATCACGTTGAGCGAGGCCAGCTGTGGATAAGTGCCCACGAAGACAGCAGGAATGATGGCGAAATACTTGGCCACATCGTTGGCAATGCTGAAAGTGGTCAGCGCGCCGCGCGTCATCAGCATCTGCTTGCCGGTTTCCACCACCTCGATCAGTTTGGTGGGGTTGCTGTCCAGATCCACCATATTGCCGGCCTCTTTGGCGGCCTGGGTGCCGCTGTTCATGGCCACGGCCACATCGGCCTGGGCCAGGGCCGGTGCGTCATTGGTACCGTCGCCGGTCATGGCCACCAGGCGGCCTGCAGCCTGGTGGCTGCGGATCAGCTGCAGCTTGTCTTCGGGCCTGGCCTCTGCCAGGTAGTCGTCCACCCCGGCTTCGGCGGCAATGGCGGCGGCGGTAAGCGGGTTGTCCCCCGTCACCATCACCGTCTGAATGCCCATGCGGCGCAGCTCGGCAAAGCGCTCGCGCATGCCAGGTTTGACGATGTCCTTGAGCTCGATCACCCCCAGCACCTTGGCCCCATCGGCCACCACAAGCGGCGTGCTGCCCTTGCGCGAGACATTGTCCACCGCCTGCTGCACGGCGGCAGACAAGCTGCCGCCCAGGGCTTCGACATGGCGGCGCACGGCATCGGCCGCGCCTTTGCGCAAGCTGCGCAGGCCCTGGGGTGTGGACAGGTCCACGCCACTCATGCGCGTCTGGGCGGTAAACGGCACGAATTCAGCCTGCAGATCCGCCGTGCTGCGTTCGGGCAGGCCGTGGCGTTCTCTGGCCAGAGCCACCACGCTGCGGCCTTCAGGGGTTTCATCTGCCAGGGATGACAGCTGGGCCGCCTCGGCCAATTGCTGGGCACTCACGCCGGGGGCGGGAAAGAACTCGCTGGCCTGGCGATTGCCCAGGGTGATGGTGCCGGTCTTGTCCAGCAGCAACACATCCACATCGCCGGCCGCCTCCACGGCTCGGCCCGACGTGGCAATCACATTGGCCTGCATCATGCGGCTCATGCCTGCCACGCCAATCGCCGACAGCAAGCCGCCAATCGTGGTCGGAATCAGGCACACCAGCAGCGCCACCAGCACCGCAATGCCGACCACCGAGCCGCTACCGGCCTGCGCCACGGCAAAGACCGAGAAGGGCCACAGCGTGACGATGACCAACAAGAACACCAGAGTCAGACCCACCAGCAGGATGGACAGCGCCAGCTCGTTGGGCGTTTTCTGGCGCTTAGCCGATTCGACCATGGAGATCATGCGATCCAGAAACGACTCGCCAGGGTTGACGGTGACTTCCATCACCAGCCAGTCGGACAGCACGCGTGTACCGCCGGTGACAGATGAAAAATCACCACCGGCCTCCCGGATCACCGGAGCCGACTCGCCGGTAATCGCGCTTTCGTCCACCGAGGCCACGCCTGCGATGACCGTGCCGTCCAGCGCAATCACATCGCCGGCTTCCACCAGCAAGGTCACGCCCTTGCGCAGCTCGCTGGCACGCATGGGAATCCAGGAGCTTTCATAGCGCGGCTGCTGCAGCACCTTGGCCACGGTGTCGCGCTTCATGCCGCGCAGGCTGGCGGCCTGGGCGCGGCTGCGGCCCTCGGCCAGCGCTTCAGCAAAGTTGGCAAACAGCACGGTAAACCACAGCCACAGCGCAATCGCCAGCGTAAAGCCCAGGTTCTCGCTGCCCGGCTCCATCAAGCCCTGCACCCACAGCAAACTGGTCAGCATGGCGCCCAGATAGACCACGAACATCACCGGGTTGGCCCACTGCGTGCGTGGGGACAGCTTGCACACCGCACCCCACAAGGCAGAGCGCACCAGCTTGGCATCGAACAGGCTGCTGCCTGCCTTCATATTCTTGTTGCTCATGGCTTACTCCTTGGCCGCAGCGGCGGTGACGGCAGGTTTGCCCAAGGCATCCAGCGCCAGATTCAGCTGCAGCACATTCACCCGTGGCTCGCCCAGAAAAAACAGGCTGCGTTGCTCGGTGCTCTGGCTCACCAGTTGCTGCAGCTGCGCCAGCGTCAAGCCGCGTTCGCTGGCTACGCGCGGCAGCTGCAACGCGGCATTGGCCGGCGAGATATGGGGATCGAGGCCCGAGGCCGAAGCCGTCACCGCATCCACAGGCACGGCGGCCCCGGCGGCCAGACCGTTGTCGGCGCGGTACTGCGCCACGCGAGCGGCCACGGTCTCGGCCAGATCCTTGTGGGTTACGCCCTGATTGCTGGCACCCGATGCACCGGCGTTGTAGGGCGTGGCGATGCTGGCGCCCTCCTTGACGGGATCAGGCCCCAGGGTGGCACTGGGTCGACCGTGGAAATAGGCCGCAGCATCGAATTGCTGGCCAATCAGGGCCGAGCCCACGATCTGGCCGTCACGCATCACCAGGCTGCCATTGGCTGCCTGCGGAAACACGGCCTGGGCCACGCCCGTGGTCAGCAGCGGGTAGGCAATGCCGGTGACCAGCATCACCAGCACTGCGGCGCGCACGCTGCTGCCCAGGAGTTGTCCCCAGGAACTGGGCTGCGACTCAACATCTGCCACCACAGCAAGCGGTGCGGACAGGGAAAAAGAAGAAGAGGATTTCATAGCTTGCTCCTTGGCGCGAGGCGGGCCCCGCTCCTTTGGCAAAAGTTCTCGTTACGCGTACAACTGAGCGACCAGCATCTGCAGATGCTCAATCACCGGGCCCAGCGCCAAGCTGGGCAGGAAGGTGAGCCCACCGACCACCAGCACCACGAACACCAGCAGCCCCATGAACAGCGGCGTGGCCGTGGGAAACGTGCCAGGGCCGGCTGGTACCGTGGCTTTGGCAGCCATGCTGCCGGCCACGGCCAGCAGGGGCAGCAGCGTCAGAAAGCGTCCGGCGATCATGGCCAGGCCAATCGTGGTGTTAAAGAATGGCGTGTTGGCGTTCAGCCCCGCAAAAGCCGAACCGTTATTGGCCGTGGCCGAGGCATAGGCGTACAGAATTTCAGAAAAGCCATGCGGGCCGCGGTTGTTCAGACTGGCGGCCGCATCGGGCCACAGCGCGGCCAGCGCGGTGAAGCCCAGGATGGCCGCCGGATGGGCCAGCACCGAGAGCATGACGAGCTTGATCTCGCGTACCTCGATCTTCTTGCCCAGGAATTCGGGCGTGCGGCCAATCATCATGCCGGCCAGAAACACCGTGAGGATGGCGTACTGAATCAGGTTGATCAGTCCCACGCCGTCGCCGCCGAACACACAGTTGAGCATCATCAGCGCCAGCGGCGTGATGCTGCCCAGCGGCGTCAGCGAATCGTGCATGGCATTGACCGAGCCCGTGGTCGCGGCCGTGGTGGTGGTCACAAACAAGGCGGTGTCGGCAATGCCGAAACGCAGCTCCTTGCCTTCCATATTGCCGCCGGACTGGGTCTGACTCCATTGCTGGTCGGCCCCTGCACGTGCCAGCAAATCGCTGCCACCCTGCTCTGCCACAAACACCAGGCTCAAGAAGCCGATGAAGATCACCATGCAGGCACCGAACAGCACCCAGCCTTGGCGGCGGCGCAGCAGCATGGAGCCGAAGGCATAGGTCATGGCGGCAGGAATCAGCAGCATCGAGAGGATGTGCAGCACATTGGTCAGCGGCGTGGGGTTTTCAAACGGGTGCGCCGCGTTCATGCTGAAGAAGCCGCCACCGTTGGTGCCCAAGTGCTTGATGCTCTCCAGGCTGGCCACGGGGCCCATCAACAGCTGCTGACGTGCGCCTTCCAGCGTGGTGGCCACGGCCTCGGTACCCAGGGTTTGCGGAATGCCCTGCCATACATAGACCAGAGCCATCACCAGGGACAGGGGCAGCAGCACGCGCCACAGCACGCGCACATAGTCCACCCAGTAATTGCCCACGTCCTTGCTGCTAGAGCGGGCCAGACCGCGCACAAAGCCGGCGCCCGCTGCGACACCGGTAGTCGCACCGGCAAACATCAGAAAGGTGATCGCCGCCATCTGCGTGGCATTGCTGAGGCTGCTCTCGCCTGCGTAGGCCTGCCAGTTGGTGTTGGTGATGAAGGACGCTGCCGTGTTGAAAGCCAGGTGCGGCTCTTGCGCCGCAATCTCCAACGGGTTCAGCGGCAACCAGCCCTGTAGCCGCAGGATCAGATAGCCCAGCAACATCATCGCCGCATTGCTCAGCACCAGGGCCACGGCATAGCGCTGCCAGCCCATGCGCTCTTGAGGATTGACGCCCAGGGCGCCATACGTCAGCCGTTCCAGCCAGGTGTGATGCTCGCTGGTAAAACAGCGTGCCAGCCATTGGCCCATGACCACGGCGAGCAGTGTCATGACCGTGAGGACCACGGCAAATTCCATCCAGGGTAACCACATGATGACGCCCCCTTCAGATACGCACCAAGGCGCGTACAAAGCCCAGCAGGGCCACGAAGCAGACAACCGTGAGGCTGACAAAGATCAGGTCTTGTAGTGCATGCATGACAGTCCCCTCAGAAGTTCTCGGGGCGCAGCAGCGCATAGCCCAAATAGGCAAACAGCCCCAGCGCCACAATGGCGGCCAGGGCTTCAATCCAGCTAGTAGTCATTTATTTCCTCCCGCAAGCCCTTTGCTGGGCTGAGTTGCGATGGAGAAAATGTAGAAATTAACCCGTCAAGAGCGGATAGAGATTGCCAGGCGCGGTATCAAGACCGCATCAAGATGCGGGGGGCTCCGGGACGGCCTGCTTGCCCAGCCATTGCAGGCGCAGCACCAGGGCGACCACCAGGGCCAGCACCAGCAGCGCCACCTGCCCCACGCCAGTCCAGCCCCAGCGCGACCAGAACCAGCCCGCGCCGGCACCCAGCACGCTGGAGCCCATGTAATAGCCCCAGAGATACAGCGAGGAAGCATGGCCTTTGGCCTGGGTGGCAAGACGCCCTACCCAGCTGCTGGCCACGGAGTGCGAGACAAAAAAACCGGCGGTGAGCAGCACAATGCCCAGCACGATGACGGCCAGAGGCTGGAACATGGTCAACACCACGCCGGCGGCCATGATCAGGGTGCCGGCAATCAGCACCGGGCCGCGCCCCAGCTTGTCGGCCAGTCCGCCCGCAATCGGCGATGCCACCATGCCGAACAGATAGGCATAGAACACATAGCTGATCTGCAGCTGGTTCAGGCCATAGGGTGGAGCACTGAGAAAAAAGCCGGCGTAGTTGTAAATGCTGACAAACACCCCCATCAGACCAAAAGCTATCAAAAACAGCAGCGGCAAGCCCTGGTGCTGCAGATGCCTGCCCCAGGCCTGCAGATGGTGGCGGGCTCCCAGACCGCTTTTTTTGACAAAGTTGCGCGAGTTGGGCAGCAGCAAGACAAAGCCCAGCGCCGCCAGCAGATCCAGCACCGAGAGCGCGGCGAGCGCATGGCGCCAGCCCCAGAACTCCGTCATGGCGCTCATGCCCACGCGGCCCAGCATGCCACCCAGCGCCGTGCCGCCCACATACAGGCCCATGGCAAAACCCAGGCCCTTGGGATCGATTTCCTCAGACAGATAAGCCATAGCCACGGCCGGCACGCCGCCCAGCAAGATGCCCTCCAGCGCGCGGGCCGCCAGCAGCGCATGCCAATGCGGCAGATAGGAGGCCACCAGATTGCACACGGCGGCCAGCGCCATGGAGATGAACATCAGCTTGCGCCGCCCCAGACCTTCGGACAGCGCACCGGCCAGCACGATAGAAACCGCCAGGCAGGCCGTGGAAACCGACAGCGCCAGCGCACTCTGGGCAGGGCTCACGGCAAAGGTCTGGGCCAGTGCCGGCAACAGAGGCTGCACGCAGTACAGCAGCGAGAAGGTGGCGAAACCCGCCAGGAACAAGGCCAGGCTGACGCGCAGATATTCGCGCGTTCCGCGCTCAATCCATACAGCAGCAGGCGCGGCCTGAAACTCTGGAGCGGAGGAAGGATTCACATCCTGCGTGGCGCGATTCATGGCGGGCAATACGATCCTGGAAATACGGTCTTGGGGTTTAGCGCTGCATTGTGCGCCGCATACCCGCTCTCTGCCCGTCACCGACGGTTCTGTACCGGGCACTAACCTGCCTGCGGCCAAAGAATTGGCTGGCCTATAAAATGGCGTCCTTCGAGGAATTCCATCACCGCCTGCGACCAGAGACAGCAGGCCTTGGCTGGCAAACCTTGCGCGGTCGGCCCCCTTGCCTGCCACCCCTCTTTCAGCATGACAGCCGCTGCCGCAGGCTGTCCACTTTGCATTCAATACCGTGTCATACGCCCCAGAAACCCGGCGCCGTCGTACGTTCGCCATCATCTCCCACCCGGATGCGGGTAAGACCACGCTGACCGAAAAGCTGCTGCTGTTCTCGGGCGCGATCCAGATTGCCGGCGCGGTGAAGGGGCGCAAGGCCAGCCGCCACGCCACCTCCGACTGGATGGAAATTGAAAAGCAACGTGGTATCTCGGTGGCCTCCTCGGTCATGCAGATGAGCTACCGCGACCATGTGATCAACCTGCTCGACACGCCCGGCCACAAGGACTTCTCGGAAGACACCTACCGCGTGCTGACGGCAGTGGATTCGGCACTGATGGTGATTGACGCGGCCAACGGCGTGGAATCGCAGACCCGCCGCCTGATCGAAGTTTGCCGCCAGCGCAACACGCCCATCATCACCTTCGTCAACAAGTTTGACCGTGAAGTGCGCGACCCGCTGGACATCATGGACGAAGTGGAGCGCGAGCTAGGCATGCCCTGCTGCCCCATCACCTGGCCTGTGGGCCAGGGCAAGAGCTTTGGCGGCATCATCAATCTGCGCACGCAGAGCATGACGGTGTTCACCCCCGGCAGCGACCGCGGCCCCAAGGACTTCGAAGTCATTCCTCTGAGCGAGGCCGACAAGCTGCGCGCGCGCTTCGGCCAGGCTTTTGACGATGCGCTGGAATCCATGGAGCTGGCCGTTGGCGCCTCGGCCGAGTGGGACCACGAAGCCTTTCTGGCCGGCAAGCTGACGCCCGTGTTCTTCGGCTCGGGTGTGAACAACTTCGGTGTGATGGAAGTGCTGGATGCCGTGGTCGACATGTCGCCCCCGCCCGGCCCGCGCGTGGCCTTCACGGAAGTGAACCGCAACCGCGAAGAGAAAATCGTTCGCCCCGAGGATAAGAGCTTCTCCGGCGTGGTGTTCAAGGTCCAGGCCAATATGGACAGCAACCACCGCGACCGTATCGCCTTTGTGCGCGTGGCCTCGGGCAAGTACACCCCGGGCATGAAGATGAAGGTGCAGCGCACCGGCAAGGAACTGCGTCCCACCTCGGTGGTGACCTTTATGTCCCAGCGCCGCGAGGCCGTGGACGAAGCTTACGCCGGCGACATCATCGGTTTCACCATCCACGGCGGCGTGCAGCTGGGCGACTCCATCACCGACGGCCCCAGCCTGCAGTTCACCGGACTGCCCTTCTTCGCACCCGAAATGTTCATGACCGTGGTGCTCAAGAACCCGCTGCGCACCAAGCAGCTGCAGCAAGGTCTGATGCAGCTGGGCGAAGAAGGTGCGATCCAGGTGTTCAAGCCCGATGTGGGCGGCAACATGTTGCTGGGCGCCGTGGGTCAGCTGCAGTTCGAAGTGGTGCAACACCGCCTGAAGACCGAGTACGACTGCGATGTGCGCCTGGAAGGCTGCCAGTACACAGGCGCACGCTGGATCACGGCCGACTCGCCCGCCGAACTGCGCGAGTTTGAAAACGCCTACCCCATGCGCCTGGCGCACGATGCGGCCGACACCCTGGCCTATCTGTGCACCAGCCCCTATGACGTGCGCCTGGCACAGGAGCGTTTCCCCAAGATTCACTTCCATCCGCTGCGCGAGCACGCTGGCCTGAGCTTAGGCTCAGCGAACTGAGCCTCTCCCCCTGAGGCGCTGCGCGCCTTCCCCCTCTCTCGATGCCTTGCAGCGGGAGGGGGACGACATCCTCGCTGCGGGGGCGGCCCTTGCTCGATGTCTCTGAGCAAGGGCCGCTCTGTTTCAGCAGCGTGAAACTGAGAAAGTTTTTTGTGAGCAACGAATTTCTGCGCCCCTTGTCTGAACTGACGGTTCCGTCGAACCTGCTGGGCGTGCTGACCGATATCGACGACACCCTGACCACCGACGGCGTGGTGCCCGAGCACGTGGTGGCCGCCATTGCACGCCTGAAGGCTGCGGGTCTCAAGGTCGTGCCCATCACCGGCCGTCCCGTGGGCTGGAGCGTGCCTTTTGCCAGCGCCTGGCCCGTGGATGCCATCGTGGCCGAAAACGGCGCCGTGGCCTTGCGCCCCAATGGCACAGGCGGACTGGACAAGCTCTACCAACAAGACAGCGAGGAACGCGCCAGCAACTTTACCAAGATGCAGCAAGTGCTGGAGCAGATCGAAGCCACGGTGCCCGGCGCCAGCCGCGCCACCGACTCGGCCGGCCGCGAATGCGATATTGCGGTGGACCACAGCGAGTTCACCCATATGCCCCAGGCCCAGATCGATGCCTGCGTGGCCATCATGAAGGCGGCAGGCATGAATGCCACTGTCAGCTCCATCCACATCAACGGCTGGTTTGGCGAGCACAACAAGCTCGAAGGCGCACGCTGGATTGTGGATGCGCTGTTCGGCATCAACCTCGACGCCACGCTGGACCAGTGGATCTACATCGGCGACTCCACCAATGACCAGCTGATGTTCCAGAGCATGCCCCTGTCCGTGGGCGTGGCCAATATCGAGCGCTTTGTGCCCCAGCTGCAGCATCTGCCACGCCATATGACCCAAGCCGAACGCGGCGAGGGCTTTGTGCAGCTGGCAGACCACATTCTGGCTACTCAAAAATAAGAGCTAATAGCGCTTGCAGATCATTGATTTCAGATATTTTTAATGCTGAAATCAATCAAATAAAAGCGCCCGCAGCTCTCAAATTAAAAAAGCCCGCAGCCATTGGCTAACGGGCTTTTGCTATGGGCGTGAAGAATCAAGCGCCGACGATGGCGGACACGTCCAGCACATACATCTGGCGCTGGTTCTCGTGTACCGAGTCTATGCACACCTGCTTGCCGTCGCGGCTCCAGCGCGGGTGCAAATCGCAGCGGTTTTCCTTGCTCAGACCGGGGCTGGCAAAGAAGCTGCCCAGATTGCGGCGCTCGCCAGTCTGCATGTCGAACAGGAACAGAAAGCGCTCATGCGTCTTGTCGTCAGGATAGGTGTCGCTGAGCATCCAGCGCGTGCTCACCGGCGAGAAGGTCATATGACCGTTTTCCACCAGCACGTCACGGCCTATCACCTGCACTTCGCCACCCTCTACATCGTGATAGAGGTGGTAGTGGATCTCACCGGCGTGCGGCCCCCAGACGATGATGTGCGCGTCGTCCTGCCACAGCGGGTGCGAGATCTGGTATTCGGACTTTTCATAGTCGAAAGTACCCACGGCAGCGGGATCGAAATCATCGGCCAGCTGCGGCAACGGATGGTCCGAGCACTCTAGCAGACGCATGTCCGAGCCGTCGGGATTCATGGTGATCAAACGGTGCAGAAAGCAGGTCTCGTCCTTGACACGCTCGGTCCAGCGGTGCAGGAACAGAATGCGCGAGGAGGCGGGATTGATCTCGATGTGGCTGACCCAGTGGATGGCCTTGTCCATCGACGCCTTGTGATGAAAAGCCTTGAGCTCGCCGTAGCTGACCAGCAACTGCGCTGCGCCGCTGGCGATGTCCATGCGCCAGATACCGTCGTCTGCAGGGGCCAGAGTCAGCTCGAACGGGCCGCCCGCTTCGCTGTAGCCAATGGTCTCGTGCGTCACATACAGGCGGCGATAGTTGACCGACAGTGCCCAGGCGCTGCTGGGCGCCACCACATACACGGGCATGGGCAGCACGCGGCGCTCCTGCGTATCCACATCCACCACCACGGCGCCAAAGCCGGGGTAGCGGGCACTCATGTCGCCGGTGCGGTCGTTGTAGATCAGCTTGCGGCCCTGGGCGCCATCCAGCCATTGCAGCTGACTGCCCATCTGCCAGTTCCAGGCGCCGGTTTCGCCCACGGCATGAAAGCGGTCGCCGTTCTCGGTATCGAAATAGCCGATCGTGGCCTTGACTTCGGGCGTCAGATACTGGTCCATCCAGGGCGTGCGCTGGCCAGTGATCAGGCGATTGGTCTTGTCCCAGTTGGACTTGTTGTAGTAGCCGAAAAAGTGGTGCTGGCTGCCGTCACCCACGCGGCGGCAGGGTACGAACTGGTCAGGGGCAGATGTCGTCATGGCAATGCTTGCAAGAATCAAAAATACGCAGCCGCAATCTCCAACAAATGGCTTGCGGCCGAAACACGCGGTTCATGCATGACGGTCGTGCTTGGTGCACGCCGTCAGCAGGAGGGCGCAAATCAGTTGGCCGTGATCTGGCCTTGGGCAATCACATGGTCCCAGCGCTTTTTTTCGCGGGCCACAAAGGCCTGGGCATCGGGCAAGGAGTTGGCAACGGCGCTCATGCCCTGATCCTGCAATCCCTTGCGGAACTCGGGCGTGTTGATCACCTTGCGCACATCGGCGCTGATTTTTTGCACCACCGCTTCCGGCACCTTGGAAGAGACCGCCACCGTGGTCCAGGAGGTGGCCACATAGTCCTTCATGCCGGCTTCGGGCGCGGTGGGTACATCCGGCAACGCGGCCAGGCGCTCCTTGCTGGTCACGGCCAGGGCCTTGAGCTTGCCGCCCTTGATATGGGCCAGCACCGTGGGCGGGTTCTCGAACATCAGCTGGATCTGACCGCCCAGCAAATCATTGAGCGCTGCCGAGCTGCCGCGATACGGCACGTGAACAATCGGTGCACCGGACTGCATCTTGTACAGCTCGCCCATCATGTGCACCGATGAGCCGACACCGGCCGAACCGAAGTTGATGCTGCCAGCCTCCTTCTTGGCCATGGCCGTCAGCTCCTGCAGATTCTTCACCGGCAGGCCGGGCGTGGCCACCACCACATGGGGCATCTCTGCCAGCACGGTGACCACGCGCAATTCCTTGGCCGGGTCGTAAGGCAGTTTTTTGTACACGCCGTAAGCCGCGTGCAGACCGATGGAACCCACCATCAGCGTATAGCCGTCAGCGGGCTGGTCGGCCACGTATTTGCCGCCCAGGTGGCCGCCGGCGCCCGGCTTGTTTTCCACCACCACCGGCTGGCCCCACATGCGACCCAGCTTGTCGGCCAGCATGCGTGCCTGCACATCGGAGCTGCCGCCGGCGGTAAAGGGCACGATGATGCGCACCTGGCGCGAGGGGTTGGGGTAGGCGCCGTCGTCTGCCCAGGCGGTTGCAGAGCCTGCCAGCAAGAGAGCGGCCACGGCAGCCAGGCCCAGTTGGCGGCGGCTTGTAGAGCGGTTCATAGTCAAACTCCTTGGATCGAGGTGCCTGTCTCGCGAAACCGATGACAAGCGCCTGCTTTTTTTGTGAATGAACTGCAGTGTAGAAATTCGCGCCTACTCGGAAAAATTCATTTTTAAGCGGCAGCTATACAAGATTGGTATACCTTTGAGCCGTGTGTTCTCCATGCAGCGGTAGCTGCCCCGCCTATGTCCCGTCCTTTGAACTTTCGTGAAATCGAAGCCTTTCGCGCCGTCATGCAAACCGGCACGACCACGGCTGCCGCTCAGCTGCTGCACACCACGCAACCCTCCATCAGCCGCCTGCTGACCCAGATGCAGGCCGGTGCCGGCCTGAAGCTGTTTGACATGCACAAAGGCCGCTTGCGCCCCACAGCCGAAGCCATAGAACTGTTTGCCACCGTGCAGCAACACTTTGTGGGCCTGGATCGCATAGAGCGCGACCTGCAAGGCCTGCGCCAGTCCGGTGCGGGCGCTCTGCGTATAGGCTGCACCCCGGCGCTAGGCCTGTCGGTATTGCCGGCCGTGGTCCACCGCTTTCTGCAGCGCTATCCCGGCACCCATGTGAGTCTGCAGACCCTGGGTACCACACATCTGCGCGAAGGCCTGCTGCTGGGACGATTCGATCTGGTGGTCAGCACCATGGCCATCGCCTCGCCGGAATTCAATGCCAGCGTTCTGCACGGCACGCAGGCGGTTTGCGTCATGCGCCCCGATCACCCTCTGGCCCAGCGCGAAAGCCTGCATGTCAAGGATCTGCATGACCAGCCGCTGCTGACCCTGAACGCCGACGACAACATCTTTTTGCAGCTGCAGCACACCATGCAGGCCCACGGTGTGCTGCCGCGCTCGACCATAGAGACCACCTACTCCGCCACCATCTGCTGCCTGGCCGCGCAGGGCGCCGGCCTGGGCGTGGTCAATCCCTATGTGGCGGCCACCTTTGCCCAGGGCCTGTGCATACGCCCTTTTCTGCCGCGCTGCACGGTGGACGTGGTGCTGGCCCTGCCCAATCATCAGGCGCCGTCGGAGCGCGCCGAGTATGTAATCGCACTGCTGCGCGAGCAATCGGCAGCCATGCTCAAGCCGGTCTGAAAGCCGGGCCGGACACCGCGACTGAGCGAGCTCCCATCGCCAACCGCGATGTCGCGCACCTTACATGACGCCCCCCTTGCAGGGGGGGGCCAAGGGCTTGGCCCTCACTACAATCTTTGGATTCATTTTGTCTAGAAGACACACAGGGAGAGAGCACTGCTATGCGCATGATTCGTCGCACTTTTGTTGCCACCGCCGTGGCTGCCACCGCAGCCATGTCCGCCGGTGCCGCTTTTGCCCAAGCCAAGGAAGTCAAGATCGGCTACGCCCTGGCAGTGAACTCCCACTACGGTGCAGCAGCCAACGCCTGGGCCGAAAGCGTGGAAAAAGGCACGAACGGCGCCTACAAGCTCAAGCAGTTCCCGGCCTCTGCACTGGGTGGCGAGCGCGAACTGATCGAAGGCCTGCAGCTGGGCACCGTGGAGGCGGCCATCGTCTCCACAGGCGCACTGAGCAACTTTGTGCCCGATGTGGGCGTGGTGGACATCCCCTTCCTGTTCCGCGACACCCAGCACGCCCGTGCGGTGATGGACGGCGCCTTCGGCCAGGACTTGCTGGCCAAATTCCAGAAGCGTGGCCTGGTGGCTCTGGCCTGGGGTGAGCAAGGCTTTCGCCACCTCTCCAACAACAAGCATGCCGTCAACGGCGTGCCCGACCTCAAGGGCCTGAAGATCCGCGTCACCGAGAACCCCGTGCACATCACGGCTTTCCGTACGCTGGGTGCATCGCCCACGCCCATGTCCTGGCCCGAAGTGATCGGCGCCTTGCAGCAAGGCACGATTGACGGTCAGGAGAACCCCATCTCGGTGCTGGTGTCCGCCAAGCTGTGGCAGGTGCAAAAGCATTTGACGCTGACTTCGCACGTCTACGCCCCCATGGCGCTGATCGTCTCGCCTTCGTTCTGGGGCTCGCTCAATGCGGCGCAGAAGACGGCCTTCACCGAAGGCGCCAAGAAGGGCGCGCTGGCCTCGCGCGGCTTTGTGGATGCCGTGGAAAAGAAGGGCGTTGAAGAAGCCAAGGCCAATGGCATGAAGGTGGTCGAGAAGGTCGATCAAACCGCCTTCCGCACGGCGCTGGAGCCCGCGTACAAGGAGTACGCCAAGAAGTTTGGCCAGAAGACTCTGGACTCGATTACCGCCACCAAGTAAGCGGGCCATGCAAAGCAAAGCCGGCACCATCGGTTGCCGGCTTTTTTGCTTGATGCCTGCCCTCCGCTGTTGCGGTCATTACGGATGGTTTTATTCAAGCCACGCCGCATGATGGCGCAGCCCTCATTTCCGTGACATTGGCCGGCACCTGCATGGCCAAACCATAGCCTCACGCACCCTCCTCCTATGCTTGATCGTATTGAACGCACGCTGGTGGCTTGCAACCGCTGGCTGCTGATTTTGCTGTTGCTGGCCATGGCCTGCATCGTGTTTGCCAACGTTATCTTGCGCTACACCACGGGCGACTCCATTGTCTGGGCCGAAGAAGTGGCCCGTCACATGATGATCTGGGTCACCTTCCTGGGCGCCGGCCTGGTGCTGCGATTTGGCGGCCATGTGGCGATTGACAATCTGCACCGCAGCGTGGGTACGCGCAGCGCGCAAATCATCCGCGCCATTGTGGTCGTGGGGCTGGGCGTGTTCTTCCTGGTGATGAGCGTGGCCTCGTCGCAGTACGTGTACGCCACACGCTTTCAGACCACGGCGGCAACCGACATCCCCATCTCCTATATCTACGCGGCCATGCCGGTGGGCTTTTTGCTGATGTTTGTCCATCTGCTCTTCATCGCCCGTGGCTATATCAAGGCAGGCGACTTTGCCGAGTCCGACGAAATGGACGCCGACGCAGCTGCCTCGATATGAAACACCCCCTGAGCAGCTTCGCCGCTTCCCCCTCTCTCGCTGCGCGGGACGGAGACGACACCTTCGGTGCGGGGCGGCCCTTCCTCGGTGTCTCTCGCCTGGAGCACGCCAGTTTCATGCAACACGTCATGAGCTATTGATCGACTGAAACATCATGGGTATCACTTTATTTGTAGCCATCATCGTCCTGCTGGTGCTGGGCTTTCCGGTGGCTTTTGCGCTGGCCATCTCGGCCGCACTGGCCGTGTTTGTCGGTGGGCGTTATCCACAGCTCATCGTCTTCAAGGAAATGTTCACCGGCATAGACAGCTTTCCGCTGATGGCCGTGCCCTTCTTCATCCTGGCCGCCGAGCTGATGTCGGGCGGTGCGCTCACCGCCGTGCTGCTGCGTTTTGCGGCCCAGTTCGTGGGCCATCTGCGTGGCGGCCTCGGCTATGCCAACGTCATGTCGCTGACGCTGTTTTCGGGCATCTCCGGCTCGGCCCTGGCCGATGCCGCCGGCCCCGGCTCCATGATGGTCAAGATGATGGACAAGGCCGGCTACAGCCGCCCCTATGCGGCAGCACTCACCGCCAGCACCGCCATCGTCGGCCCCATCATTCCTCCTTCCGTCAGCATGATCATCTATGCGCTGCAAGATGAGAATGTGTCGGTAGGCGGCCTGTTCATGGCCGGTTTCATTCCCGGCATCCTGATTGCGCTGGCCATGGCTGCCGTCAACTGGTGGGTGTGCAAAAAGCGCGACTACCGTTCGACCGATCCCCGCCCCTCGGCCCGTGAAATGTGGGTCAACAGCTTCAAGGCCATTCCGGCGCTGATGCTGATCGTGCTGATCGTGGTCGGCATCCGCTTTGGCATCTTCACGCCCACCGAAGCCTCGGTGGTTGCCGTGTTCTATGCGCTGATCTGCGGCAAATGGATTTACCGCACGCTGCAATGGTCGGCCCTGCCCGGCATTCTGGCGCGCTCGGCCATGCTCACGGCATCCGTGCTGCTGGTGATGGCCACCTCGGCCGCTTTCGCCTGGGTGCTGACGGTGGAAGGCATTCCCCAGTATCTGTCCGAGCTGATCGTCAGCTGGGAGCTTTCGCCCACCATGTTCCTGATCGCCGTGAACATCTTGCTGCTGGTCTTTGGCATCTTCATGGAGCCGCTGCCGGGCGTCATGATTCTGGTGCCGATACTGGCGCCCATTGCCTTCAACCTGGGCATAGATCCCACGCACTTTGCCATGGTGGTGATCGTCAACCTCACGCTGGGCATGATCACACCGCCCGTCGGCGGCCTGCTGTTCGTCACCTCGGTCGCCACCCGGGTTTCCATCACGGCGCTGACGCGCGAGATGCCGCTGTTCTTGCTGGCCCACTTCATCGTGCTGTGCCTGCTGACCTTTGTTCCAGCCCTGTCCACCTGGCTGCCGCACACGCTGGGCTTCCAGTAATCGCCGAACTCGTGCTTTTAAAGGCTGCCTCTGGCAGCCTTTATTTTTCATGAGGTGCGACGACAGCAGCCGACATGCAAATTTTCAAGCAAGGTCAGCCCTCCTGCTTGCCCATGGTTTGATGGTGAGCATCAAGCCTTTATGCCTGCAGGCTTGCGCCAGGCCACCGCCCCCGCATAGCCATGGGCCAACAACAGCGGCGCGCTGCCGATGCCTGCCAGCCGCATCTCCAGCGCCCCGCTCCACTCCACCAGGCCCAGGCCCGCGCATTTGAGGCGTGCTTCGTGCCGTGTCCAGGCATTCGCAAAAGCTTCTAAAAAATGAGCTTCTTGCGGAATATCGATCAAGGCTTGAGCCGCTTTCTGATCCAAGAACAGCCTGGCCACCGCAGCCAGCTCATGGCGCGGCGCGGTAGTGTTCAAGGCCTGAATATCCACACCGACCGGCCCCTGCCAATGCCTGGCCAGCAATGCCAGCCCCGGCGCATGGCTGATGGAACAATGCGGCAACGCCAAGGGCTTGCCGCGCCACAACAACTGCGGCGCCTGGTTGCGCAGATTGCTGATGCCCAGCTCGTCTTCGCTGCAATCGAGCTCCGGCACCAGGCAGGCGCACAGCGCGGCGCGGGCCTGCAGGCGGGCCTGCTCACGGTCGGCGGCATCCAGGCCCTGCGCCAGCCATACCCGTGGTGCATGGTCATCCGGTGCGCCAGCCAGGGCACAAGACTGGATCTGCATCAACCCTGCCCGGCTCGGTGCGGAACCGGTGCGGCGGGCGCACCCTCCCAGCGGGTGCGCGCGGGTAGGGTTTCGCCCTTCATCACCAGAGTCAGCGGGCCCAGTTGCACACCGTCGCCCACCCTGGCGCTATACAGCACGGTGCAGCGTGCGCCCATGGTCACACGGCTGCCGATGAGCACATGGTCGATCTTCATCACCCGGTCTTCGAAGAGATGGGTCTGCGGGCAGCAAAGCGCATTGAGCTCGCTGTGCGCGCCGACGGTGACGCAATCGTGCTCGGTGATATCGGTGGTGTCCAGCCAAGCGCTGGGGGCAATCTTGCTGCCCATCAGGTTCAGGGCCAGCGGCAGCCAGGGCGTTCCGCGCAGATAGCGCAGAAAGTTGGGCACGGCAATGCCCTCGTACATATTGGTCGTAGCCTCGGAGAGCCAGACAAAGGGCGTCCACATGGGCATGGCTTTTTTGCCGTAGCGCCCCACGAGCAGCCATTTGAACAGCGCCACCGCAAAGAAGGCGAGCATGCCAAAGATCACGCCAGCCACGGCCAGGTCCAGCACCACCGCACCCCAGCGCTCGTCTGACGCCAGCGGCATCGCGTCGAGCACGATGGCATAGCCTACGGCGATCACCAACGCGTGCGGCGCGGCGATGCGCACGGCCTCGACCAGACCTCGCCCCAGACGCCGCCAGGGCGAGGGCGCAAAGGTCAGGTAATCGGGGTAGCCCTGGGCCACTTCGCGCGCCGGCAGGTTGATGGCCGGTGCGCCCAGCCAGGTGTCGCCGCTTTGCATGTCGGCATTGCGCGGCACGGCGGTCATCACGCCTATGAGCACATTCTCGGGAATGGTCGAACCGTCGGGCACATAGGCGCCGTTGCCGATGAAGCTGCGGCGCGACACCACGGTGGGTTTGACCGTCATCCAGCCGCCATCGATGAGCTCGTCGCCCAGCATCACCGCGTCGGCCACAAAGCATTCGTCGCCCAGCGTCAACATATCGGGCACCACACCCAGCGCCGTGGAGAGTTCAGTCTGCTTGCCCACCTTGGCGCCCAGCAGCCGGTACCAGGTGGACGAGTACACCGTCGCGTAGATACCGTGCAGCGTGGCCAGACTGGCCTCCTGAATCTGGTTGACCAACCATTTGCCCAGGTAGCGGCCGCTGTGCACCGACCAGGTGCCGGCCCGGGTGCGTGGCAAAAACAGATAGCGCACCAGCGCCGCCACCAGCACCGTGCAAGCCACCAGCACCGCGCTGGCGGGAAGTGCCAGCCAGAAGAACTTGAAAAAGCGCAGGATAAAGGCGCCCAGCGCATTGACGGTGCCGTCCTCGATCAGCGGCCGCACCGAAATGGCGTCCACGTCGAGCACGTCGATCAACATGAAGGTGGGAAACACCGGCATGAAGAACAGCGTGGCAACCAGCAGAGTGCCCAGCAGAAAGACACACATCTCCCAGGCCCGGCGCACCCGGCCCACTGTCTTGCGCGGCTTCAGGCTGGCGGGATCGAACTCGCCCACAGCCCGCGCAGGCGAGCCGGCCCAGATGCTGCGCGCGGGCTGCACCATGCCGTCGGCCAGGGCCGACTGGCCTTCCAGGTGCGCCCAGTCGCCCAGACGGGTATTGCCCTCGATCACCACATACGAGCCTATGCAGGCCTCGTGACCGATCGCTATGTGCCCCAGCACCAGCTCGCCGCCTTCGACGCGGGCATTCTCCAGGCTGACGGCATTGCCGACGCTGACGCCATCGCCAATGCTCAGCAGCTCCGGCACACGCACCGTCATTGAGCCGAGGTTGGTTTCGCGCCCTACCTTCGCACCCAGCGCGCGCAGCCACAGCGGGTGCAGCGACGAGCCGCTGATCATGGAAACCGGCACCGCATCCACCAGCCGGTCGGCAAACCACCAACGGAAATACGTCAGCCCCCACAGCGGGTAACGCCCGGGCTTGAGGCGCCCGGCCACCAGCCATTTCCCAACCCAGGCAATGCCGAACTCAGCCAGCGTGGCGATCGCAAACGCCAGCACCGATATGGCCACGGCAAACGGCACCGAGTCGGTCTCGTCGCCGGTGAAGAAGTGGTAGGTGAAGAACGGCGCCAGCCACTGCGCCATCTTGATCAGCACCAGCAGCGGAATCGCCGCCGTCTGCGCCGCGCCACAGCGCCAGCGCCGCCATGCGGAATGGATGCGGAACGGCCGCTCCTGCACGGTGGCATCGCCAACCGACATGGCGGCTTGCAGTGCCTCGGCAATCGCGCCGATCTTGCGTTGCTGATAGATGGTGCTCACCGTGGCCTGGGCAAAACGCGCATCGGCGCGCAGCAGCGAGGTCAGCCGCGCGGCGAACAGCGAATGCCCGCCCAGGTCGCTGAAAAAATCCAGTGCCCGGCGCAGGGGCTGGCCCGGAAACAGCTGCGCCAGTGCGGCAAACAAGACTTCCTCGGCCGGGGTTTCGGGCGTTTCGGAGTCGCAGCTGTTCACCGCAGTGGACAGCTGCTGGGCCTTGAGCGCCTTGCGGTCGATCTTGCCCGAGGTCAGGCGCGGCATCTCGGCCAGCGCCTCGAAGCGCGCGGGCACCATATAGGGCGGCAAGCACTCGGCGAGGGCGCTGCGCAGCACAGCGTGGGCGGGCGGCGCCGCAAGCTCGACGGGCACGTAGAAAGCCACCAACTGGTCAATACCGTCATCCTTGCGCAGGAGCACGGCCGTGGTGCCCACGCCAGGCTGCTGCGCCAGCACGGCCTCGATCTCACCCAGTTCCACGCGAAAACCACGGATCTTGATCTGGTCGTCGGCCCGGCCCAGGCAGTGGATCTGGCCATGCTCGTCGATGCGCGCCAGATCGCCGGTACGGTACAAGCGCGTATCGTGCGGGCCGTTCGCCCAGGGATTGACCAAGAATTTTTCGGCCGTCAGCTCCGGGCGGCCCAAATAGCCGGCCGCCACGCCGGGGCCGGTGATGCACAGCTCACCGACCTCGCCCTGCGGCAGACCCACCAGCGTGGGCGCAGTGCCGGCGGGAAAGCTGTCGGCATCGATCACCTGCACCACCACCAGTGCGTAATTGGGCAGCGGCGTGCCTATGGTCACCGGCGCGCCGGCCTGGAGTTCGGCCAGGCTGGCCGATACCGTGGCCTCGGTGGGCCCGTAGGTGTTGAACATCTGACGCGAGCCGTTGGCCCAGCGCGCCACCAGCGATTCGGGGCACATCTCGCCACCGAGATTGATCAGGCGCAGATTCGGTACGTCCTGCGCGAACAGCGCCAGCAAGGTGGGCACGGCATGCAGCACCGTCACCTGCTGCGCTATCAGCGCGCGCGGCAGGGCCTCGGGGTCGCCGGCGATCTCGCGCGGCGCCAGCCACAGCGACGCGCCCACGAGGTAGCTGATCCAGATTTCCTCGAACGACATGTCGAAGGCCACCGAAAAGCCCTGGTAGACCTTGTCGCTCTGACGCACGCCCAGCCGCACATTCTCGCTGCGCAAAAAGTGGCAGATGCTGCCCTGGGTGACGGCAATGCCCTTGGGCTTGCCGGTGGAGCCGCTGGTGTAGATCACATAGGCCGGGTGACTGGGTAGCGCACCTTCGCGTCGGCGCGGCACAGTGCCTGTCGGCAACGGCGCCAGCAGAGCGGCGTCGATGAAAACCTGAGCCAAAATGCCTGCATGCGCTTGAATCGCATGCGATTGCCGCTCCGCTATCAATAGCGCCTTGGCCTGCGCATCCTCCAGGCAGGTGGCGATGCGTTCGGGAGGGGTTTCGGCATCGAAGGGGAGCCAGGCTGCCCCGGTCTTGGTGATCGCCAGCTGCAGGGTCAGCAGCTCAATACCGCGCGGCAGCCACAGACCAACCATGTCGCCGGGGCGCACGCCGGCCTGGATCAGCCGGTGCGCGGCACGGCTGGCATCGGCATCCAGCTGGGCATAGCTGCATTGCCGAAGCTGATCGCCCTGCCCCTCGATCAGAGCAATCTGCTCAGGATGAGCCGCAGCCGTTGCTTCAAAGATATCCGCCAGCACCTCGTGGCACAGCAGGTCTGGCCTTTCAGGCCCACGCAAGACAAGCGCTTCAGACATGGTCTCAGCGGTAACCCCCAGGTACAACCGTGCACCCGAACCTCATGGCACCGCTCTTTTCTGCCCTCCGATTATTCGGAGCAGCGTGGAGTTTCTGTGTAGCCGCTCAGTCACTCCACGCTATTTTTAACGTCATGACCGCGCCGGCACCTTGCCCGTGTGCGTGCCGGTCCTGCCCGGCATTCTGGCGCGTGCGGCCATGGTCACGGCATCCGCGCGCCGGTGACGGCCATCCCGGTCGCCACCCGCGTTTCCATCACTGCGCTGACGCGCGAGATGCCGCTGTTCTTGCTGGCCGCTTCATCGTGCTGTGCCTGCTGACCTTTGTTCCAGCCCTGTCCATCTGGCTGGCGCACATGCAGGGATTTCAGTAAGTTCCTCAATCAGCTTCTGAGTGGATCAGCCATGCAAAGGGCCGCCATCGAGGCGGCACTTTTTCTGCGCAAAGCGCTCCGTCCGGTCGGCGCTATGGCTAAAACAAAAGCTTGCCCATGCGCTGTGCAGCCGCCTGCAAGTGCGGCAAGCCGGTAAGCGCCTGTTCCAGAGACATGCGTGCCTGCGGTGCATGCACCGCCAGCGCAGCACGACACAGGCCTTTGTCATCCTTGATCGGCACGGCCACGGCAATCATTCCCAGCATAAACTCCTCGCGATCACAGGCATAGCCATGCTCTTGAATGTGCAGACACTGCTGGACCAGAGCGGCAGCCGACTGCAATGTGTGGGGCGTGCAAGGCGTCAGCACCAGGTTGTCCAACACCGCCATGCGGCGCTGGGGCTCCATATGTGCCAGGAAAAGCTTGCCACTGGCAGTCGCGTGCAAAGGCACCCGGGAGCCGGCTTCCAGCTGCATGCGCAGCGGCCAATGCGTCTCGACCCGGTCCAGATAGCGCACGCGCGTTCCATCCAGCACCGTGAGGTTGCAAGTTTCGCCAAGCGCCTGCACCAGCTGAGACAAGACCTCATGGCGCAAAGCATGGCGTGGATCGCATTGCAATGCTCTCACCGCCAGGCTGAGCAAACGCGGCCCAGGCGAAAAACTGCGGTCCCCCTCATGCCGCGTCAGCCACTGCCGCGACTCCAGAGCCGAGCACAAACGCGAAGCCGTGGCCTTGGGAAAGCTCAGCGCATTGGCAATCTCCATCAGCCCTGGAGGCTCGCTGCTTTGGGTCACGTAATCCAACACCGCAAGTGCACGGTCCGACATTGAACTGGGGTCTTCCAAAGATGTCGATGCGACATCAGAAGCACTTTGTGGAATAGCTACAGGCATGACGGGAATGATGGCACAGCTCGCGAATACGCCAGTTAAAGCCCAGGCGTCCTGGTACTTATACGAGCAAGGGAAAGCGCTGATTACAGCATTTGAGCTCACACATAGAGTTCCATCAAAAGGAACAAACAGTTCCTCTAGATAAAACAAAGGAGATCTTCTATGTCAAATGCAATCGAAAGCTATGACTACGTCATCGTCGGTGCCGGCTCTGCCGGCTGCGTTCTGGCTGCACGCCTGTCCGAAGATCCCCGCAACAAAGTCCTGCTGCTGGAAGCGGGGCCACCCGATCGCTCTCTCTGGATCCACCTGCCCATAGGCTATGGCAAGACCATGTGGAGCTCTCAATACAACTGGCGTTTCGAAACAGATCCCGACCCCAATATGAACGGACGGAAGATCTATTGGCCTCGAGGCAAGACCCTGGGCGGCAGCAGCTCCATCAACGGCCTAATCTATGTACGAGGCCAGGCGCAGGACTACGATCACTGGGCCGCCCTCGGCAACCCTGGCTGGTCTTATGAAGACGTGCTGCCCTACTTCATCAAATCCGAAGGCAATGAAAGAGGAGCGGTCGAGTCCCATGGCGGAACCGGTCCGCTCAAGGTCTCGGACATTGGCGCCAAGCATGAGCTGATTGAAGCCTTTATCGCTGGAGCCCAGCAGATCGGCGTGCCACGCACCAGCGACTTCAACGGGCGCCAGCAGGAAGGTGCCGGCTACTACCAGCTCACCACGAGCAAAGGCCTGCGCTGCAGCACTGCCAAGGGCTATCTGGGCCCGGCCCGCAACCGTCCCAATCTACATATTGAAACCGACGCCATGGCCACGGGCCTGGTCATGCGCGGCAAACGGGCCATAGGCGTGAACTTTCGCCAGAACGGCAATATGCGCAAGGCCCTGGCCAATGCCGAAGTCATATTGTCCGCAGGCGCCATACAGTCGCCCCAGCTCTTGCAGCTGTCAGGCATAGGGCCTCGCGCCCTGCTGCAAAGCCTGGACATTCCTGTCGTGCACGACCTGCCGGGCGTGGGTGAAAACCTGCAAGATCATTTGCAGATCCGTCTGAGCTACGAGTGCAGCAAACCTATCACAACCAACGATCAGCTGAACTCGTGGATAGGCACGACCAAGCTGGGGCTAGAGTGGCTTTTTCATCGCTCAGGCCCGCTGGCCGTCGGCATCAACCAGGGCGGCTGCTTCATGCGCGCCCTCAAGAATGCCGACGGGAGCGCTGCCGCCAGCACACCAGACATACAGTTTCATGTGTCCACACTTTCTGCGGACATGGCCGGCGGCAAGGTCCACCCTTACTCGGGCTTCACCATGTCGGTGTGTCAGCTGCGCCCAGAATCACGCGGCCATGTGCGTATCCGCTCCAGAGATCCTTTTGCACCGCCATCGATGCAGCCCAATTACTTGAGCACGGAACTCGATCAGCGTACCAATGTGGCGGCCATTCGAGCGGCCAGAGAGATCGCACAGTCGGCGGCCATGTCGCCTTATGTCAAGCGCGAAGTCAAGCCAGGCTCCCCTACGCAAAGCGATGAGGAATTGCTGGAGTTTTGCCGTAACAACGGCGCCACCATCTTTCACCCCAGCGGCACCTGCAGCATGGGGCCGAATCACGACCCCATGTCCGTAGTCGATGCCCGCTTGCGCGTGCACGGCATTCAAGGTTTGCGCGTGGTCGACTGCTCGGTCATGCCCACGCTGGTCTCCGGCAACACCAATGCACCCGTCGTCATGATTGCCGAAAAAGCCGCCGATCTGATCCAGGAAGACGCAAAGCAGTTTCAAGTCGCATGACTGCTCAAAGTTCAAACCACGCGACAAGACACCAGGAGACATCATGGCAAAAGACAGTGATCCCAAGGTAGTTCGTAAGGTAGTCACCTCAGCACTGATCGGGGCCACCATCGAGTGGTACGACTTCTTTCTTTACGGCGTGGTCGCCGGCATCGTTTTCAGCAAGCTCTACTTTCCAGGAGAAGACCCGCTGATTTCCGCCCTCCTGGCCTACACCACATTTGCGGTCGGCTTTGTGACCCGCCCGCTGGGCGGCATCATCTTTGGCCACTTTGGTGACAAAGTCGGTCGCAAAAGCATGCTGGTGATCACGCTCATGATCATGGGCGTTTCCACCTTCCTCATAGGCCTGACTCCGACCTTTGATCAAATCGGCATTGCCGCCCCCATCTTGCTGTTGCTGCTCAGAATTGCTCAAGGCATTGGCCTCGGCGGTGAATGGGGTGGCGCAGTGCTGATGGCCTATGAGTACGCACCCAAAAACAAGCGCGGCTTTTACGCTTCCCTGCCGCAAATTGGCCTGGCCATAGGCTTGTTTCTGGCTTCCGGCGTCGTGGCCCTGCTGTCTTGGTTGTGCACCGATGAACAATTCATGGCCTGGGGCTGGCGCATTGCCTTCCTGATTTCCGGCGTGATGGTGCTGGTTGGAATGTACATACGCATGCATGTACAGGAAACGCCTGAATTTGCGGCCGTCAAGGAACGCAATGCGGAAACCGCCATTCCCTTCCTGGACATGATGCGCCGCTACCCCGGCAACGTCTTGAAAGGCATGGGCGCGCGTTACATCGACGGTGTTTTCTTCAACATCTTCGGCGTTTTCTCCATCAGCTATCTGAATGACACGGTGAAGATATCCCGAACGGATGCATTGATAGGTGTGATGATGGCCGCCGTGGTCATGTGTTTCACCATCCCGTTCTTTGGCCGGGTTTCAGACCGCTTCGGGCGTCCTCGCATCTTCATGTGGGGGTCCATCGTCACCGCGATCTCAGCTTTTCCGGCCTTCTGGATCATGACTCATGCTGGCAGCAGCCCACTGCTTATCTGGGCCTCAGTCGTCATCCCGCTCGGCGTGCTCTATGCCGCCATCTATGGTCCGGAAGCCGCTCTGTTTTGCGACCTGTTTGACGCCAAGGTACGGTACACCGGCATCTCCTTCGTCTATCAATTCTCGGGGATCTTTGCCTCTGGCATCACTCCCATCATTGCAACCAGCCTGATCAAGGTCGGCGGCGGATCTCCCTGGCTCGTCTGCTTCTATGTGCTGTTTGCAGGTCTGGTATCGGCCCTGTGCGCCCGGTCGATAGGCAACAGCCCACAAGTGCATGAGCAGATTCAGGAAGAGACTGCATCGGGCTCCCGCCCCTCCAGAAAACTGAGCAATGCCTGAATCGCTTCACACAGGAGTCTGGAGATCCAATGCAAGCTGCCCATGGCTAAAAGAGTGCAGCGCACTGTTTGTAAGGTGGTTGCAGCCGGCATCCTCAGGCAAGCCTGACCATGCCGGCCTCACTTCCCACTGAGCGCCACCACCAAGCCCGATACGCCATGACGCCTGTCGCAACACCGTGCGGCAAACGTCATGGCAGCGGCCTCAGGTACGCGCCAGCACCGGCGCCAGCGCCTTGCCCGTGTGCGTACCGGCACGGACCAGATCTTCCGGCGTGCCTTCGGCCACGATGCGTCCGCCCTCCTTGCCGCCTTCGGGGCCCAGATCGATGATCCAGTCGGCCTCGGCAATCACGTCCAGATCGTGCTCGATGACGATCACGCTGTGGCCGCCGTCCACCAGGCGGTGCAGCACCTTGATCAGCTTGTCCACATCGGCCATGTGCAGGCCCACCGTGGGCTCGTCCAGCACATACAGCGTATGCGGTGCCTTCTGCCCCCGGCGGCCGATTTCGTCGCGCACCTTGGTCAGTTCGGTCACCAGCTTGATGCGCTGGGCTTCGCCGCCGCTCAGTGTGGGCGATGGCTGGCCCAGGGTCAGATAGCCCAGACCCACATCCTGCAAAAGCTGCAGCGGATGGGCAATGCTGGGCATGGAGGCAAAGAACTCCACCGCCTCGTCTACCTCCATCTGCAGCACATCGCCAATGCTCTTGCCGCGCCAGGTCACAGCCAGGGTTTCCGGGTTGAAGCGCGCACCATGGCAGACCTCGCAAGGCACTTTCACATCGGGCAGAAAGCTCATCTCTATGGTGCGCACGCCCTGGCCTTCGCAAGATGGGCAGCGCCCTTCGCCCGTATTGAACGAGAAGCGACCCGCCGCATAGCCGCGCGCCTTGGCTTCCAGCGTCTCGGCAAACAGCTTGCGAATCGTGTCCCAGAAACCGATATAGGTTGCGGGGCAGGAGCGCGGTGTCTTGCCAATCGGCGTCTGGTCCACTTCCAGCACCCGGTCGATGACTTCAAAACCCTTCAAGCCTTTGCAACCGATCAGCGCCGGAGACTTGCCTTCATCCATGGCATCGCGCCCGGCCTTCGTGGAGCGCTGCTGTACCCAGGCCGCCACATTGCTCAGCAGCACATCGCGCGCCAGCGTGGATTTGCCAGAGCCCGACACCCCCGTCACCGCCACCAGCCGCTCCAGCGGAACCCGCACATCCACGCTTTGCAGATTGTGCATATGCGCGCCCAACAGACTCAGCCAATGCAGAGCAAAAGACTGTGTGCCAACTTCAACTTCCGTAGCAGCTTGCGCTTTTGCTTTCTTGGACTTGGCTCGTTTTGGCTCTGCAAGTTTTACTTCTTCAGCGCTGGCAGCACGCAATTCGATAGCAGGCTTCGCCGCAGGCTGGGGCGGCTCGCCCTCGCCAATCCAGCGGCGCGGCTTGAACGGATGGCGCATGGCATGCAGCAGATAACGGCCGGTGACCGAATCCTTGGCGTCCATGATGTCCTGCACCGAGCCTTCGGCCACCAGGCGTCCACCGCGTATGCCGGCACTGGGGCCGATATCGATGATGTGATCGGCGCGGCGAATCGTGTCTTCGTCATGCTCCACAACCACCAGCGTGTTGCCCTTGTCGCCCAGCTTGTGCAAGGCGTTGAGCAGGATCTGGTTGTCGCGCGCATGCAGGCCAATCGTGGGCTCGTCCAGCACATAGCAAACGCCTTGCAAATTGCTGCCCAGCTGCGCTGCCAGACGTATGCGCTGGGCTTCGCCGCCGCTCAAGGTGGGCGCGCCGCGATCCAGCGTCAGATAGCCCAGACCCACTTCTTCGAGAAATTCCAGCCGGCTTTGAATCTCGGGAATCAGGTCGCGCGCAATATCGGCTTCACGACCCGACAGCGCCAGTGTTTGCGCCCAGGCGCGCACATCGCTCACCGAAAGCTCGGCAATATCCGTAATGCCCACGCCATGAAATTGCACGGCACGCGCCGTGGGGTTCAGACGCGTGCCATGGCATTTGCTGCACTCCACCTCGGCCAGGTCTTCGACCTCCTGGCCTTCGAACTTGACCTCACGGCCCCGGTTGTCTTCGGCCAGCAAGGTGTCGTCATACACCTTGCGCTGGTCCTTGGTCAACTTCACGCCCGTACCCACGCAATCCGGGCACCAGCCATGCTTGCTGTTGTAGGAGAACAGACGCGGGTCCAGTTCCGCATAGCTGGTGGCGCAGACCGGGCAGGCACGCTGGGTGGAGAACACCTGGAGCGCGCCTATGCCCGCCGTGCTCTGCCCACCGGCCATGGCTTCGGCCAGGTTCTCTATGCCGGAAAGCACATGCAGCACGCCCTTGCCTATCTCCAGCGTCTGCTTGAGATGACTGCGCAGCTCGGCCTCGTTGGCCGCCGTCACCGTCACGCTGGCGACAGGCAGCTCTATGGTGTGCTCCTTGAATCTATCGATGCGCGGGAAACCCGTGGTGGGCAAGAACTCGCCATCAACCCGCAAATGCGTATAGCCCTTGGGTCGTGCCCAATCGGCCAGCTCGGTATAGACGCCCTTGCGGTTGACCACCAGCGGGGCCAGCAAACCAATGGTCTGGCCGCGGAAGTTCGTCATCAGCTGTGCGGCAATGCTTTCCTCGGTCTGCGGCTGCACGACCGCATGGTCGTGAACGCAATGCTGCACCCCCAGCTTCACATACAACAGGCGCAGAAAGTGCCAGACCTCGGTGGTGGTTCCCACCGTGGATTTTCGCCCGCCGCGCGAGAGGCGCTGCTCGATGGCCACCGTGGGCGGAATGCCATAGACGGCATCGACCTCGGGCCGCCCTGCCGGCTGCACGATGGAGCGCGCATAGGCATTCAGCGATTCGAGATAACGGCGCTGGCCTTCGTTGAACAGAATGTCAAAGGCCAGCGTGGATTTGCCCGAGCCGGAAACACCGGTCACCACATTGAATTTTCCGCGCGGCACGTTCACGCTCAGGCTCTTCAAGTTGTGCTCCTTGGCATTGACGATTTCAATCGCGTCCTTGCCCGGAGTGGCTTGCACCGCCTTCGCCTTGCGCTCTGCTTTGTAGAGCATGGGGGCCACCTCGTGCACGGCTTCACCGCCCACGCCCATGGCCAGATCGTATTCGCGCAGCGCCTGTGCGGTGTGCGATCCGCTGACCTTGCGTACATCTTCGGGCGTGCCTTCGGCTACCACCAGGCCGCCGCCGTCGCCACCTTCCGGCCCCAGATCGATCAACCAGTCGCTGGCGCGAATCACATCCAGATTGTGCTCGATCACGATCAGCGAATGCCCGGCCTCCAGCAGCTTGCGCAGGGCGCGCATCAGCTTGGCAATGTCTTCGAAGTGCAAGCCTGTCGTAGGCTCGTCGAACATGAACAGCGTGCCCTTCTTGGCCAAAGACTGCTTGGATTTGGACTGGGCCTTGGCCGCCTCGGCCAGAAAGCCGGCCAGCTTCAGGCGCTGGGCCTCTCCCCCCGACAGCGTGGGCACGGGCTGGCCCAGCTTCACGTATTCCAGCCCGACATCCACGATGGGCTGCAGGGCGCGAATCACATCGCGATCCTGCGAGAACAGCAAGGCGGCCTCGGCCACCGTCAGCTCTAGCACGTCGGCCACGTTCAAAGGCTTGCCGCCACGTTCGATCTTGACTTCCAGAATCTCGGGGCGATAGCGCGAACCATTGCAATCGGGGCAGCGCAGATAGACGTCGGAGAGGAACTGCATCTCCACATGCTCAAAGCCCGAACCGCCGCAGGTGGGGCAGCGCCCATCCCCGCTGTTGAAGCTGAACTTGGACGCGGTATAGCCGCGATGACGCGACAGCGGCGCCACGGCAAACAGCTCGCGCAGCGTATCCCAGGCCCCCACATAGCTGACCGGATTGGAGCGCGCGGTCTTGCCTATGGGCGACTGATCGACAAACATCACATCAGCCAGATGATCGGCTCCCATCAGACGCTCAAACGCACCTGCGGCATCGGTCGGCTTGCCAAAGTGGCGCATCAAGGCGGGTACCAGCACATCCTGAATCAGCGTGGACTTGCCCGAGCCTGAAACACCGGTAATGGTCACCAGCCGCTGCAGCGGTAAATCCACGGTGACATCCCGCAGATTGTGTTCACGCGCGCCTTCCAGAATCAGGCGCGGCGTGGCTTCAGTCACCATGCGCTTGAGGCCGAAACCCACTTGCTTGCGTCCGCCCAGATAGGCACCGGTCAGCGTATCGGCCTTGCGCAGATCTTCGGGCGTGCCGTCAAACACGATCTGGCCACCGCGCGCACCCGGGCCCGGCCCCATGTCAATCATGCGATCGGCGGCAAACATCACGGCCGGGTCGTGCTCGACCACCACCAGCGTGTTGCCCGCATCGCGCAAGCGGTGCATGGCTTCGGTGATGCGCTCCATATCGCGCGGGTGCAGACCGATCGAGGGCTCGTCCAGCACAAACAAGGTGTTGACCAAGGAGGTGCCCAGGGCTGTGGTCAGGTTGATACGCTGCACCTCGCCGCCGCTGAGCGTGCGGCTCTGTCTATCCAGCGTCAGATAGCCAATGCCTACATCGCACAGATACTGCAGACGCGTCATGATTTCCTCATGCAGCATCTTGAGCGCCTGGAGTTCGCCATCGTTCTTGTCTGCATTGGCAGCCGGTGCCAGCTGCGCAAAAAAGTCCCGCAAACGCGTGATGGGCAAGCGCATCAGATCGTGCAGACACAGACCCGGCAAGCCATCGAGCTGCTCGCGGCTCCAGCCCACGCCCTGGGGAAGAAAACGCTGGTATTTGCCACCAGCATCGTGGGCCGGCAAGACCGCATCGGCGGCTTGCTTGCTGCCCACGCGCCACAGCAGGCTTTCGGTCTTCAGGCGCGCGCCGCCGCAAGTCGGACATTCGGTGTAGCTGCGGTACTTGGACAGCAGCACCCGGATATGCATTTTGTAGGCCTTGCTTTCCAGGTACTCGAAGTAGCGGCGTATGCCGTACCAGGTCTGCGTCCACTTGCCGTTCCAGTTCGGCGAACCTTCGATCACCCAGTCTTTTTGCGCCTGGGTCAGCTTGGCCCAGGAGGTATCGCGCGGAATGCCTTCGGCTTCCGAGTGGCGCATCAAGTCATCCTGGATTTCTTTCCAGGCAGGCGTTTGAATCGGTTTGATGGCCCCCGTGCGCAGCGTGAGCTTGTCGTTCGGTATCACCAGGCCCCAGTCCACGCCAATCACTCGGCCAAAGCCGCGGCAGGCCTCGCAGGCACCCACGGCGGAGTTGAAGGAGAACAGCGAAGGAATCGGCTCCTGGTAGGACAGATTGCTCTCCGGGCAATGCAGTCCCTGGGAAAATTTCCACAGCTCGGGCTCTGCACCTTCCACACCGCTTTCCGGCAGCAGATAGACCGTCAGCCGGCCGCTGCCGCGCTTGAGCCCGACTTCAATCGCCTCCATGACCCGCACACGCTCGGCCTTGCTGAGGCGAAAGCGGTCGGCAATTACATCCAGCACCTTGACCTTTTCAGGCACGGCCTGGGCCTTCTTTTTGCCCTTGTCTGCGTCCTTGCTGGCCTGCTGCGCGCGCTCCACTTCGCGCTCGGCCTGCACCTTGGTAAAACCGCTGGCAGACAGCCATTGCTCCACCTCCTCGGCCGAGGTATTGGCCGGCAGCTCCACCGGGAAGGTGATGGCGATGCGCGGATCGCCTGCGGCTTCGCAACGCTGGGCCAGTTCGGCGTAAATCGTGTCCGGCGTATCGTGGCGCACAGCCATGCCGGTTTCGCGGTCATACAGCTGGGAGGCTCGGGCGAACAGCAGTTTCAGATGATCGTTGATTTCGGTCATCGTGCCCACGGTAGAGCGCGAATTGCGCACCGGGTTGGTCTGATCGATGGCGATGGCCGGCGGCACGCCCTCGACCTTGTCTACCGCAGGCTTGTCCATGCGATCCAGAAACTGGCGCGCATAGGCAGAGAAGGTCTCCACATACCGACGCTGGCCTTCGGCATACAAGGTATCAAACACCAGACTGGACTTGCCCGAGCCGCTGGGGCCCGTCACCACGGTCAACTCACCCGTGCGGATGTCGATGTCCAGATTGCGAAGATTGTGCTGGCGAGCACCACGAATACGGATCAGGCCCTGCGTCATGTTCTGCTGTCTTTCCTATGGAGGCCAAACATTCTAGGCAGTCTGAGCATGCACTTGTGCCGGCTGGCCCTTTACGCCAGCGCAGCTAATCACCATCAACTAACAGCAAAGCCCCGACAAGCGGGGCTTTGCACGCAAACTCAGCAGCGCTGCTGCTTATTTTGATTCAGGCGCCGGAACGGTGACGGCATCGGCGCCGTGCTTTTCGCCACTCATATCCACGCTGTCGCCCGCCTTCATGATGGCGAAAAGCGATATCGCGGCAAACACCACAAAACCCACAGCCAATTTCCACATCGTTGTCTCCTGAGTCCTTGATTGAATGAAGCAGGCCGCTTGCAGCCATTCCCCAGCATGCTCGACACGCCTACCAAAGCATTGAAACCGCCTTGCATTGCATGCGGCTTACGTTGAAACGTTTCACCAAAGAAAAAAGCCCTGTGCTTTAGGCACAGGGCTAGAACTTGGAGTAATGGTCTGCATTATCAGCTGCAGCTGCTGTAGACACCGCTTACGCGGTGCACCAATTAGAAGTTGTGGCGAACGCCAACGGCAATAGAGCTGAAATCTTTGCCTGCAGGTGCGTTGTATGCAGCACCGCTGTCGTTGTTCACGCGGGTGTAGTAACCGTACACCTTGGAGCGCTTGCTCAAGTTGTAGTTGTAGCCCAGAGTCCACTGCGTGGCAGCGGAGTCGGCAACCTTGCTCCACTTGTTGGCGTGACCAACGTTTACGTGGAATTCGGAAGCGCCCAGAGCGTACATGCCCGACAGGCGGAAGTTGTTACGCGTACCGATCAGATCCTGGTCGCTGCGCTGATAGTAGGCGCCAACCGTGAATTGACCAAAGGTGTACAGACCGCGCAGAGCAGCTTGCCAGTTGTCGCCAACCTTGCTGTAGCCAGCGCCCAGGTGCAAAGGACCTGTGGCGTAGTTTGCGGCCAGATCGTAGCCGTTCTTGCGAGGACCCACAGTAGGATCCTTCTCATGCATGGACACCGAAGCATCCACCGTCAGGCCACCGATGCTGGGAGTGCGATAGCCGACCTTGTTCTTGGTGCTCAGACCACCAAACCAGACGGGATCGTAGTACAAGGCATCCGAAGACGAACCGGTGTCGTGGTTGTGCATGCTGATGTAGTCAGCCGTTGCATAGTAGGACTCGGGCACGAAGTTACCCAAGCGCACCATACCGAAACCGCCAGACAGATTCACTTCGCTCTGACGAGCAAACGACATGCCGGTGGTGGGGTGGGTCCAGGCGGAACCGGTGCCGGTATCGGAATTGAAGCCGGACTCCAGTGCGAAGCCAGCCTTCAGGCCGCCACCCAGATCTTCGGTACCGCGAATGCCCCAGCGAGAAGCATTGTTCTGCATGCCAGTGACAGTTTGATCACCAGTCTTTTGGCGTTCAACCGTGGTGTTGATACGACCATACAGCGTCACGCTGCTTTGAGCCATTGCGGTGGTTGCGCCCATCACTGCCAGTGCGGCCAGAGCGATGCGAGTCATCTTGGTCATGTGTTGCTCCTAAGGTTCCGTTTTCTGTTTTTCACCGCATCAGCTGAGGGATTTCATGAATCCCCTGGCGGCTGGTTTCAGATTCTAGGTGGGGGCTGGTAAAAAAATGTGTGACCCATCCCAAAAATATGCGCGGTGATGCATAAGTGCCACACTTGCGTCACATTCTTTAGACCTCAACGTTTTCCTCAATTGAAAAAGCCTGCGCCATACGAGAGGCACAGGCCTTGGAAAAGTTGATTCGCGCACCGTTCAGATGCGCGAATGCGTCCGTCAGTCTTCCGCGTAAATATCGCGATCCTTGGTTTCAGGCACGAACAAGGTACCGATCACGGCCGTCACACCGGCAATGATGATGGGATACCACAGGCCGTTATACATATTGCCGGTCTGCGCCACGATGGCAAAAGACATGGTGGGCAGCAAGCCGCCGAACCAGCCATTGCCGATGTGATAGGGCAAGCTCATCGAGGTATAGCGGATGCGGGTGGGGAACAGTTCCACCAGCATGGCGGCAATAGGGCCGTAGACCATGGTCACCAGCAAAACCAGGTACGCAAGGATGACGATCATCATGACCTTGTTCATCTTCGCGGGGTCTGCCTTGTCTGGATAGCCATCTTGCTTGAGCGTCGCAGTGACGGTCTTGTTGAAATCCGCAGCCTTGGCTTTCAGCTCATCCGGGCTCAAGCCAGCCATGGCGAAGCTGGGAATGGAGTGCTCGCCAATCTTGATGACGGCTGGCGTACCCGCTGGAGCGGTTTCGCTTTCGTAGCTTACCGAACGATTGGCCAGGGCCTGCTTGGCTACGTCACAAGAGCTGGTGAACTTCGCTGTGCCGGTAGGGTTGAACTGGAAGGAACATTCATTGGGATCCGCAATGATCACCACCTTGTTCTTGGCTTGTGCTGCGGCCAGATCAGGATTGGCGGCTTCGGTCAAGGCCTTGAAGGCAGGGAAGTAGGTGAGCACGGCCAGAACACAACCCAGCATGATGATGGGCTTGCGGCCGATCTTGTCGGACAAGGTTCCGAAGATCACAAAGAAAGGCGTGCCGATCAGCAGCGCGGCAGCAATCATCAGATTGGCCGTGACCGCATCAACCTTGAGCTGCTGCGTCAGGAAGAACAAGGCATAGAACTGACCCGTGTACCAGACCACGGCCTGACCGGCCGTCAAACCCACCAGCGCCAGGATCACGATCTTCAGGTTCTTCCACTGACCAAAGGATTCCGTCAGCGGTGCCTTGGACACCTTGCCTTCGGCCTTCATCTTCTGGAAGGCAGGCGACTCGGACAAAGTCATGCGAATCCATACCGAGATGGCCAGCAGCAGGATGGATACCAGGAAGGGAATACGCCAGCCCCAGTCGGCAAAAGCTTCTTCACCCACGGATGTGCGCACCCCCAGAATCACCAGCAGCGAGAGGAACAAACCCAGCGTGGCCGTGGTTTGAATCCAGGAGGTATAGGCACCTCGCTTGCCGTGCGGCGCATGCTCTGCCACATAGGTTGCAGCACCGCCGTACTCGCCGCCCAGGGCCAGGCCTTGCAGCATGCGCAGAACGATCAGGATGATGGGAGCTGCCACACCGATGCTGGCGTAGTTGGGCAAGATACCCACGATGAACGTGGACAGACCCATGAGCAAAATCGTCACCAGAAAGGTGTATTTTCGGCCGATCATGTCCCCCAGGCGGCCAAACACCAGCGCACCGAACGGACGCACGATAAAGCCGGCAGCAAAGGCCAGCAGCGCAAAGATGAAAGCCGATCCCGAGTCCAGCCCGCTGAAAAACTGCTTGGCAATGATGGCTGCCAAAGATCCGTATAGATAAAAGTCGTACCACTCGAAAACCGTCCCGAGTGAAGAAGCAAAAATCACTTTTCGCTCCTCGGGGCTCATGGGCCTGTCGGCCGGCTTCGCCCCCATATTGCTTGCTGCATTGATGGCCATGCTTGTCTCCTTGATTTTGAAAGATCAGGCGCAGCCAAAACGCCTGTATTTCCAATATCAAATCGGCAACTGACCGTTAACTTACAAAAATTCACTTTCAGAAAATTCCCGACAAGGCTTTACCCGACCCTCTAAGCGCAAACCCTTGGCTCGATTTTTTCGATATGAAAAACCAAGTGAAAACACTGATAACGTAAGTAAGGACGGGGTCAGACGGGCTTTCGAGAATGCAAGCGCCTGCAGGAGTTACGCGCCACAGCGGCCACTTCAAGCAGGCATGCATTCATAGGAGACAAGACTGTGAGAGACCCGGTGATTGAAAGAATCCAGAGCAATCCTGAATATCAGGCTTTGCGCAAAAAACGTAATCGACTGGGTCTGATGCTGACCTTGTTGATGTTGGCCGTCTATTACGGCTATATCGCACTCATTGCCTTTGACAAGGAATTCCTGGCCACGCCCCTGGGTGCTGGTGTCACCACACTCGGTATTCCCATCGGCATGGGCGTCATCATTTTTTCCGTGCTTATCACCGGCCTCTATGTACGTCGCGCCAATGGTGAATTCGACAAGCTGACCCGCGACATCCTCAAGGACGCCAAGCCATGAAGCAGCGCACATTCAATCAATGCCTGGCCGCGGCACTGGCGATCTGCGCCGTCGCTCCGGTGATGGCCGCCGGTGGCGACGTGGGCGTAGCCGCCAAACAGGCCACCAACTGGACGGCCATCATCCTGTTCACCAGCTTTGTGGTGGCCACACTCTGGATCACCAAATGGGCGGCCGGCCGCACCAAGTCGGCCGCAGATTTCTATACCGCAGGTGGCGGCATCACCGGCTTTCAAAACGGTCTGGCGATTGCGGGCGACTACATGTCTGCCGCCTCGTTCCTGGGCATTTCCGCCTCCGTCATGGCCAGCGGCTATGACGGTCTGATCTACTCCATCGGTTTTCTGGTCGGCTGGCCCATCCTGACCTTCCTGCTGGCCGAGCGCCTGCGCAATCTGGGCCGTTTCACTTTTGCCGACGTGGCCGGCTACCGTTTCGAGCAAAAGCCGTTCCGGATTTTTGCCTCCTGCGGCACGCTGGTGGTGGTGGCCTTTTATCTGATTGCCCAGATGGTGGGTGCCGGTCAGCTGATCAAGCTGCTGTTCGGCCTGGATTACTGGATTGCCGTGGTGCTGGTCGGCGGCCTGATGATGGTTTACGTGCTGTTTGGCGGCATGACGGCCACCACCTGGGTGCAGATCATCAAGGCCTGTCTGCTGCTGGCAGGCGTCACCTTCATGGGCTTCATGGTCTTGTCCAAGTACGGCTTCAGCCCCGAAGCCCTGTTTGCCGATGGCGTGCGCGTTCGCACCCAGATCGCAGCCAACGGCGGCGCCGAGCCGGCACTGGCTGAAAAGCTAGGCCTGGCCATCATGGGCCCTGGTGGCTTCATCAAGGACCCCATCTCCGCCATCAGCTTCGGCATGGCGCTGATGTTCGGCACGCTGGGCCTGCCCCACATCCTGATGCGCTTCTTCACGGTGCCTGACGCCAAGGAAGCGCGTAAAAGCGTGTTCTGGGCCACGACCTGGATCGGCTACTTTTATGTGCTGATCTTCATCATCGGCTTTGGCGCCATCACCCTGGTGCTGACCAATCCTGAAATGGCCGATACCGCCAAGGGCATCATTCATGGCGGTGCGGGCACGGCCAATATGGCGGCCGTGCTGGTGGCCAAGAGCGTGGGCGGCGATGTGTTCTACGGCTTTATCTCGGCCGTGGCCTTTGCCACCATCCTGGCCGTGGTGGCCGGTCTGACGCTGTCCGGCGCCTCCGCCGTCTCGCACGATCTGTACGCCACCGTCATCAAGAAGGGCAAGGCCGACAGCGCCTCCGAACTGCGGGTCTCGCGCATCACCACGCTGTGCCTGGGCTTTGTCGCCGTGATGCTGGGCATTGTGTTCGAGAAGCAAAACATTGCCTTCATGGTCTCGCTGGCCTTTGCGGTGGCGGCTTCGGCCAACTTCCCGCCCCTGCTGCTGTCCGTGCTGTGGAAAGACTGCACCACCAAGGGAGCCGTGATCGGCGGCTTCCTGGGCCTGGTTTCCTCCGTGGGTCTGACCATTGTGTCGCCCTCGGTTTGGGAAGGCACGCTGGGCAATCCAGCCGGCTCGGCATGGTTCCCATATGCCTCGCCGGCACTGTTCTCCATGGCCATCGGTTTCGGCGGCGTGTGGCTGTTCTCCGTGCTCGACAAGAGCGGACAAGCTGCCAAGGAACGTGCGGCCTTCGCTGCCCAGCAAGTACGCTCCGAAACCGGCCTGGGCGCCGCCGGCGCATCGGGTCACTGATGAGGGATGGCCCGACGCAATGCCGGGCCTCGCTACCGCAGCGCTGAGAACGTGTTGACGATTGCCTCGACTGGCCCGCATGAAACACGGCTGTTTCTGCGGGCTATTTTCATAGCGCGGCCAGCGCGTCGGCCTGCGCCAACTCGAACAGCAGCTCCCGCGCCCACTGGTGGCCTGGCGAGCGATGGGTGCGCTCATGCCAGGCCGCCGTCTTGGTGAAGCCGGGGATCTCCAACGGCGGCTCCAGCACCACCAGACCCGAATCCGGCCTGACCAGACGCCGCGGCACGACGGCAATCAGATCGCTGCTGCGCAGTATCTCGGGCAACACCAGAAAGCTGGTGACCGACACCGCCACGCGCCGCTGCCGCCCCAGGCGCTCCAGCGCCTCATCCGTCACGCCGCGAAAGCTGCCGCCGCCATAGGAAACCAGGGCATGGTCCAGGGCGCAAAAGCGCGCCAGCGACAAGCTGCGCCTGCGTGCATCGGGATGATCGGCCCGCATCACGCAGACATAGTGCTCATCGAACAGACGGCGTGCGTGCAGATCCGGCGCGGTGTTCTCCGGCGTGATCAGCGCCAGATCGATATCGCCGCGCTCCAGCCGCTCGTGCAGCGGCAGATGCTGGGCCGGCACCACAGCCACGCACAGACCGGGCGCACGCTGACGCAGCACGGCCAGAAACGGCAGCACCACGGCCTGCAACGCGTAATCGGTGGCAGCGATGCGCAGCGTCATCTTTGCCGTGGCCGGATCAAAAGCCTGGGGGCGCAGCAGCGCCTCGGCATTGCACAACAGCTCCTTGAGCGGCCCGGCCAGCGCCTGGGCGCGCAAGGTGGGGGCGATGCCGCGCTGCGTGCGCACAAACAGCGGATCGCCGAAGCTCTCACGCAGCCGCGTCAACATGCCGCTGACCGCAGGCTGGGTCAGCGACAAACGCTCGGCAGCGCGCGTCACGCTGCGCTCGTCCAGCAGCGCGTCAAGCGCTTTGAGCAGGTTCAGGTCCAGATTCTTGATATCAGACGGCACGATGTCATAAATCACAAATATCGATTGGATTTATTTCAACACAGCCCCGATGATTCATGCCTTCCCCGCACACAGAACCCCTGCATGCATTGCATTCATTGGCCCGCCGACCATGTGCGGGGCACGACAGAAAATTTCGCCTCCAACCAGACCGTCGCCCAGAGCCTGCGCATCTCAGCCGTTTCGGTCTGATTTTGGCCTTTCATTTTTTGATAGCAGCTACCGCTTGAAACACATCGTTTCAAGATGCATTTCATTCCACAAGCCAGGAATGACAAGCGCCAATCGCTATCAAGTTCTTAAACATGTCCGGCGACAACGCCAGGCCATTCCCCTCCCCCACCCGCAGCATTTTTCCATGTCCGCACTCTTTACTCCTTTCACTCTCAAAAGCCTGACCCTGCGCAACCGCATCGCCATCCCGCCCATGTGCCAGTACAGCGCCGTCGACGGCCTCAGCAATGACTGGCATCAGGTTCACTACGCATCCATGGCGCGCGGCGGTGCCGGACTGGTGATCGTCGAAGCCACCGGCGTCTCGCCCGAAGGCCGCATTTCGCCGGACTGCACCGGGCTGTGGAACGACGGCCAGATCGAAGGCATGTCCCGCATTGCCGCCGGCATCAAGGCCGCAGGCGCCGTGCCCGGCATCCAGATCGGCCATGCCGGACGCAAGGCCAGCGCCAACAATCCCTGGGAAGGCGACGATCACATTGCCGAAGGGGATGCGCGTGGCTGGCAGCCCATCGCGCCATCGGCCATTGCTTTTGGCGGCGGACTGCCGCGCGTGCCGCGCGCCATGACGCTGGAAGATATCGCCCGCGTGCAGGCCGACTTTGTAGCCGCAGCCCGTCGTGCGCTGGAGGCAGGCTTTGAATGGCTGGAGTTGCACTTTGCCCACGGCTATCTGGCGCAGAGCTTTTTCTCCGCTCACAGCAACCAGCGCAGCGATGCCTATGGCGGCAGCTATGACAACCGCGCCCGCTTTCTGCTGGAAACCGTGGCTGCCGTACGCCAAGTCTGGCCCGAACACCTGCCGCTGACGGCACGTTTCGGCGTCATCGAGTACGACGGCCGCGACGAGCAAACCCTGGAAGAATCCATCGCCGTCACCCGACAGATGCGCGAGCGCGGCCTGGACCTGCTCAACGTCAGCGTCAACTTCGTGATTCCCGATGTGAAGATTCCCTGGGGCACACCCGCTTTCCTGGCCCCCATCGCCCAGCGCGTGAGCCGCGAGGCCGGCCTGCCCGTGGCATCGAGCTGGGGCATGGATGATGCCCGCATTGCCGAGCGCGTGGTGGCCGACGGCCAGATCGATCTGGTCATGATAGGCCGCGCCCATCTGGCCAACCCGCATTACGTCTATCAGCTGGCCCAGACCCTGAGCACCGAGCGCCCCGACTGGACGCTGCCCGCCCCCTACGCCCACTGGCTGGAGCGCTATCGCGGCGCAGGCAAGCTGGCGGCCGCGCAGTAAGGCTGAGGCGGCTGGACTGGCCTTAGCTCAGGCCGGATTCCACTTCGGCCTCCGCCTGCCAATGCCCATCAAACCAGCTGTCGCCTTGCAGATAGCTGCGCAGCATGGGCAGGGCATCCAGCCCCCAGAAGACATGACCGTCGACCTCCCAGGCCGGCACGCCGAACACGCCGGCCTGCTGCGCCTGATCGGTATTGGCACGCAAGCACTGCTTGACCTCGTCACCGCCCTCGTTGTGATGCTTCTGATCCTGTAGCAGGGTTCGCAACTGTTGCATGCGCTGGAGATCATTGGCATCTTGGCCGCCCACCCAGACATGCTGCATCACGGACTGGGCCACAAAGCGGTTGATGCAGCCATCGCGCCCATGGGCCAGCGCCAGCCGCAGCAAGGCAATCGGCTTGAACGGATGCTGGGCCGGCATCTGCAACTCCACGCCCAGGGAATGGCCCAGCCAGCTCACATGTCGGTAAGTCCAGGCGCGCTTGGCCGGTATGCCGGCCGGGCCGGGGTTGCTGTTGTTCTGCAGCAAGGCCCCCAGCAGCACCGGGCGGTATTCCACGTGATAGCTCAGGCCCTGCAAGGCCTTGGGCATTTGCTGCAAGGCCAGCCAGGCATAGGGCGAGACAAAATCCAGATAGAACCTGATGTGTTTCATACCAGCTCGCCTTTGGTTGTGCTTGGGTTTGCGCTTAGATCTGTGCTTCCCGCGGGTCCTTCAGGCCGGCACGCTGCAACAGCGTGCTCCAGGTCTGCAGGCGCAGCTCGTTATCGCCCTTGGACCAGGCTCGAATTTCGTCAATCGTTCTGAAGCAGCCCTGGCAGTGGCTGCGGTCTTGCGTCATACGGCAGACATTAATACAGGGCGAGGCCACGGGTTGATCGGCCTCGGCCCAGACCAGCGCCACCTCGGCCTTGTTGGCCAGTTGCACCAGTTGTTGCGCTTGCTGTTCTTGAAGAATTTCTGTACTCATGCCTGTACCACCACATCCGACCAGGGAGCGTCCGTCAGCTGCTGCAGCTGCACCGGCGACGCGGGAAAAACACCAAAAGGGTGACCGGCTGCGGCCCACACCGTATCAAAGCGCTGCAACTCCATATCCATCAGAGTCACCACCTTGCTGGCGTGCGCCACAGGGCTCACGCCACCAATCGAAAAGCCGGTGCTGCTTTTGACAAACTCGGCATCGGCACGGCCAATCGGTCCGACCAGGGCGGCCACTTTTTTCTCATCCACGCGCTTGTCGCCCGAAGTCACGACCAGCACGGCCACGCCATCCATGCGGCGCTTGAAAATGATGCTCTTGGCCACCTGCCCCACCAGAATGCTGAGCTGGTCGGCCGCCTCTTGCGCGGTACGCGCCGCTCCGTCGAGCATCTGCGGCGCATGAGGATGACCGGCATCCTGCAAAAAGCGGCTGACGCGCTGCACACCTTCGGGCAGCGCATGAAGTTCTGATCCACACATCATTGTTTTCCTGAGACGCACTGCGGCAACGCAGCGCCTTGATTCCTACTGCGCCAGCCTGAGTTTGAGCTGCACCAGCTCCAGCTGCAAATCGCGCAAGTCCTTTTGCACATAGGCAATATGGCCAGCGCTGTTCTTGGCGTTGCGCGCCTCGCGCAACTCTTTTTTCTTGGCCTCTATGCGCCGTTCCAGCTCCAGCGCGGACTGCTGGGCATCGTAGCGCTCACGCGCAGGACTGTAACCGTCCAAAAATGCCGCCTCCAGCTGCGCCGGGCAATAGCCGGGCTGAAAGCGCAGGCCTTGCTCCGCATAGGCCTTGCCGCTTTGCGGGGTGCAAAAGTCCCGCAAGCCGCGCATCCAGCCTTGCTGATAAGCGCGCGCATCCATCTGCACGCCCTGGTCCTTGCAGGTTCTGAAATGGCGTTGGGCGCGGGTTTTCAGATCCTGTTTGCCTTCCATGGCATCCAGCTGCCCCAGATAGGCCCAGTCCGTATCCCGGCATTCCTGCGCATCCATGGTGCTGCAGCCCCACAGCATGGCCGAGGCGGCCACCACCACGGCCCGTGAAAAACATGATCTCGCTTGCATGGGCGTGATGGTACCAACGCCCATGCACCGCCGTCATGCCAGGGCGATATCAGGCCCCACGTTTGGCCAGCAAAGCCTTGGCCACCCGCGATTGCGTGGGGCGACCCAGATGCTCGCTGATGAACTGGCCGGCATCGATTAACTTGTCGAGGTCGATGCCGGTTTCAATGCCCAGCCCCTGCAGCAGATAGACCACATCCTCGGTCGCCACATTGCCCGTGGCGCCCTTGGCATACGGGCAGCCGCCCAGGCCTGCCACCGAGGACTGAAAGTTCCACACCCCCAGCTGCAGCGCCGCCAGCGTGTTGCTCAAAGCCTGACCATAGGTATCGTGAAAATGCCCGGAAATCGCGTCGATAGGGAAATGCGCCAGCGTGGCTTCCAGCGCTTTTTGCACCTTGAGAGGCGTGCCCACGCCAATGGTGTCGGCCACATCCACGCGCTGCACGCCAATGCCCTTCATCAGGCCTGCCAGATAGGACACACGCTCGGGCGCAATCTCCCCTTCGTAAGGGCAGCCCACGGTGCAGCTCATGGCTCCACGCACGGCAATGCCTTGGGCCAGCGCGGCTTCGACCACGGGGGCAAAGCGATCGATGCTCTCGGCAATGCTGCAGTTGATGTTCTTCTGGCTGAAGGCCTCGCTGGCCGCGCCAAACACCACGATCTCGTCGGGCCTGGAAGCAACCGCCGCCTCAAAACCCTTCAGATTGGGCGTGAGCACCGAATAAAGCACCCCGCTGGCGCGCGTGATGCCGGCCATGACCTCGGCGTTGTCCGCCATCTGCGGCACCCATTTGGGCGAGACATAGCTGGTGACCTCGATCTCCTTGAGACCGGCCTCCTGCAGCTTGTGCACCAGTGCAATCTTGACGGCCGCAGGCACAGGCTGCTTTTCGTTCTGCAGCCCGTCGCGCGGGCCTACGTCGATGATTTTCACGCGTGCGGGATAGTTCATTCAGTGCTCCTGATTAATGCTCAATAGCCACGTCCAAGGTCTACGCGCCCTGTGACCGGCTCGCCCCGGCTCATGGCCGCCACCTTGCCGGTGATCTGGGCAATGCTGTCGGCCGCCAGCGTGCGGGCCGAGGTATGGGGGGTGAGAATGATTTTTTCGTGCGCCCAGAAAGGGTGATCTGCGGGCAGCGGCTCTTCACGGAAGACATCCAGCATGGCGCCGCTGACATGACCGGCGTCGATCTGCGCGATCAGGTCTGCATCGACCAGATGGCCGCCACGGCCCACGTTGATGACATAGGCGCCGGGCTGCAGCAGCGCCAGGCTGCGGGCATTGATGATGTCGCGCGTCTCGTCATGCAAAGGCAGCAGATTGACCAGAACACGGGTTTCGGACAGGAAGGCATCGAGGTTTTCGGTGCCGCTAAAGCACTTCACACCGTCCAGCTCGCGCGGCGAGCGGCTCCAGCCATTGACCGGGAAGTCAAACACCGTCAGCGCCTTGGCCACACGCTCGCCCATCTTGCCCAGGCCCATCACGCCCACGGGATAGTCGGCACGTCGAGGGTTGCGCTGGTGCTGCCAGATGCCTTGCGCCATATCGGCTTCGTACCGATCCAGCCCTCTGAAGAAGCGGATCACGGCCTGCGCCACATATTCGGCCATCTGCACCGACATGCCAGCATCTTCCAGACGGTAAACCGGCAGCGCAGCGGGCACTTCCAGGCGCAGCAAGGCGTCCACGCCAGCGCCTATGTTGAACATGGCTTTGAGGCCTGCCGCCTGCTCGTCGATGAACTGCTGGGGCGGAGCCCAGACCAACGCATAGTCGGCCTGGGCGGCGCCCGGCTCCCAGATACTTACCTCGGCGTCGGGCAAGGCATCGAACAAGCCCTTGAGCCAAGGCTCGGGCCGCGTATCGTCACAGCAAAATAGAACTTTCATAGATGCGAAGCCTAACGGTTTGGCGCCGGTGCTGCAGACGTGGATGGCAATTGGCCCGCTATCAAAAAAGAAGCTTCCTGCGCTTTATTTCATTGAATTTCAGCATCAGACATGGCTGAAATCATTGACCAACCAGCGCAAGCCGCTCTTTTTGTAAAACAGTTCAACCCGGCCGCCCTACGCCTTATCAGGCCGTCACTTCAATGCGCAGCAGCTCGGCGCCTTCCGTCACCTGGTCGCCAGGCACATAGAGCAGCTCCACCACCGTGCCATCGCTGGGCGCCGCAATGGTGTGCTCCATCTTCATGGCTTCCATCACCGCCAGCGGCTGGCCCTTGCTGACCTTCTCACCGGCCTTGACCGCAAACGAGACCACCTTGCCGGGCATGGGCGCAGTCAGTCGTCCGCCTTCATGGCCGCCACCTGCCGCATGGGCCAGCTGGTCCACCTCGGTGATCTGGGTGCTGCCGGCAGCTGTAAAGATCGAGAGCATCTCGCCCAGTGCATGGACCACGACCACGGTGCGCACGCCACCCCAGTTCAGCTCCAGATGGTCGTCAGACAGAGCGCGCCACTGCAGCGCGAATTCGCTGCGGCTCTCGCCCTCGCCCACGCCCACTTGATACGTCTGGCCGTCATGTCCGTAGGCCAGGCCGGCATTGAATTCCTCGCCACGATAGGCGAAGCTGAACTGGCGCTCGTAGCGACCGGAGACGCGCCAGCCGTCGCGGCGGCTGAAGGGATCGGCGCCCTGCAGTGACTGTTCGTGCTGCAGCTCATGCACCATGGCGGCAGCCACGGCCAGATCGCGGCCCACCAGATCCTTGCCGAACAAAGCCTCGCGTTCGCGCTCGATCAGCGCCGTGTCCAGCAAGGCGTTGGAGAACGCCTGGCTCTTGGCCACCTGGCGCAGAAACTGCACATTGGTGGTCAGGCCCACGATATGGGTTTGGGCCAGAGCCGCATCGAGGCGTGCCAGCGCCTGGGCGCGGTCGTCGCCATGGACGATGAGCTTGGCGATCATGCTGTCGTAGAAGGGGCTGATGGCATCGCCTTCGCGCACGCCGTCATCCACGCGCACATTGCTGATCTCAAAGCTGGAACACGCCGGCTTGCGGTACACGGCCAGCGTGCCGGTGGCGGGCAGGAAGTTGTTTTCGGGGTTCTCGGCACAGATACGCGCTTCGATGGCGTGGCCGATGATCTTCAGCTCGCTTTGCTGCTTGGGCAAAGGCTTGCCACTGGCCACCAGCAGCTGCCACTGCACCAGGTCTTCGCCGGTGATGGCTTCGGTCACCGGGTGCTCCACCTGCAAGCGGGTATTCATTTCCATGAAGTAGAACTTCATGGCCTCGGGCTGGTCGTAGCCGCCAGGCTGCTCAACGATGAATTCCACCGTGCCCGCGCCCACATAGTTCACGGCCTTGGCGGCGGCCACGGCGGCTTCGCCCATCTTCTGGCGCAGCGCAGGCGTCATGCCGGGCGCCGGAGCTTCTTCCAGCACCTTCTGGTGGCGGCGCTGCACCGAGCAATCGCGCTCGAACAGGTAAACGCAGTTGCCCAGTTTGTCGCCGAAGACCTGGATTTCGATATGGCGCGGGCGCAGCACATATTTCTCGATCAGCACCGCATCGTTGCCAAAGCTGTTGATGGCTTCGCGCTTGCAGGAATCCAGCGAGGCTGCAAAGTCCTCGCTTGTCTCGACCAGACGCATGCCCTTGCCGCCGCCGCCGGCACTAGCCTTGATCAGCACCGGATAGCCGATGCGGTCGGCTTCCTGGTGCAGCATGGCCGGGTCCTGACCCGCGCCGTGGTAGCCGGGCACCAGGGGCACGCTGGCTTTTTCCATCAGCTGCTTGGATTCGGCCTTCAAACCCATGGCGCGAATCGCACTGGCAGGCGGGCCGATGAAGACCAGACCGGCCGCTGCGCAGGCATTGGCAAAGTCTTCGTTCTCGGAGAGGAAGCCATAGCCGGGGTGAATCGCCTCCGCACCGGTTTGCTTGGCGGCTTCCAGAATGCGTTCCCAGCGCAGATAGCTGTCCTTGGGGGCGCTGCCGCCAATGTGCACGGCCTCGTCGCAGGCCGCCACATGCTTGGCACCGGCATCGGCGTCCGAGTACACGGCCACGGTCTGGACTCCCATGCGACGTGCAGTAGCGGCCACACGGCAAGCGATTTCACCGCGATTGGCAATCAAGATTTTTTTAAACATTCTGTCTCCAATAATTCAGGTCAAATTGCCCGCCAGCGCTTTTTCAATCAGCGCAAGCAGCTATGTTTTTTGCAAAGGCTCGGCATCTACACCGCCCAGCCAGCCGCGCAGGCGGCGCATCGCTGCCTTCAAAAAGCGCCACAGCGCCCAGATCACCAGCCACATCAAAATCACCACCACGACCAGCACGCTGCCAAACACCAGCGGGTTGGCCAGCGCCAGCCAGATGGCACCCACCGCCACCGTGTCCTCGGCCAGGCTGGCGCCCACGTTGGAGAAAGGCTCGGGCGAGGTATTGATCAAGGCGCGCGTCGTGGTCTTGGCCGCCTGGCTGGTGGCCGCCAGCGTGCCGCCCATCAGGGCTGCCACCATGGCCATGGTGCTGTTGTCGGCACCAAACACCGCAGCCGCCAGCGCTGCACCGGCGGGAATGCGCAGCACGCTCTGAAACAGATCCCACACCGAATCAACCAGGGGAATCTTGTCGGCGAAAAACTCCACAAACAGCAAGCTGCCGCTGAGGATCAGCACCATGGGGTGCTGAAGCACGCCCAGACCGCCGGGCAGCGGCATCAAGCCGGTGGCGCCCAGCAAGCCCACGAGAAACACCACGGCATACAGCCTGAAACCGCTGGCCCAGCCCAGAGCGGCCGCCAACGCCAGCAGCGCGCCCATGTCCATCTGAGCCACGGCATGGCCGGCCCTGGCCGCCACGTCGCCCACCTGGCCGGCAGCCTCGCCTACGGCCTGGGCCGTATCGGGGTCCACATGCAGACCGGCGCCGTGCAGCCAGTGGATGATGGTTTGCCAGATGTCCATGGTGTTTCAGCTCAATGGCGAGGGATTCAGAAGCCGCTCTTCATCCCGGCAGCCAGTTGGGCTTGCGCTTGTTGAGGAAGGCCTGCACGCCTTCCTTGCCTTCGCTGCTGGCGCGGATATTGGCAATGCCTTCCACGGTCACGGCAATCAGCTGCTCGTTGATTTCACGCTCTGCCACATCGATGACCAAGCGCTTGCAGGCACGCACGGCTTCGGGGCCGGCGCTGAGCAGATGCTTGATCCAGCCGTCCACCACGGAGTCCAGCTGCTCGGCTTCGGTGACTTCATGCACAAAGCCGATGCGATGTGCCTCCTGTGCCGAAAAGCGCTCGCCGCTGAGAAAGTAGCGGTGCGCGGCCCGTGCGCCCATGGCACGCACCACATAAGGGCTGATGGTGGCGGGAATCAGGCCGATCTTCACTTCCGACAGGCAAAAACCTGCCGTATCGGCGGCCACTGCCATATCGCAGCAGGCCACCAGCCCCATGCCGCCGGCATAGACATCGCCCTGCACCCGCGCAATCGTGGGCTTGGGGCAGTGGTAGATGACGTTGAGCATCTGGGCCAGCAGGTCGGCATCCACGCGGTTTTCATCGCGCGAATACTCGGCCATGCGGCGCATCCAGTTCAGGTCGGCACCCGCGCAGAAGGCCGGGCCTTCGGCGGCCAGCACCACGGCCCGTACATCGGCTCGCTCGCCTGCGGTCAGGAAAGCCTGGGTAATTTCGGCAATCGTTTCATCGCTGAAAGCGTTGCGGATTTCGGGCCGGGCCAGCGTGATGGTGGCGATACCGGAGTTCACTACCAGGGTCAGGGCTTTTGTCGTCATTGGCTTGGCTCCAGTCATCAAGGTGCAGGCGGGGCAGCCTGGCGCTGCAAAAATTGTTGTACCAAAGGCAGGCACTGCGCAAGGTTCCGGACTGTGGTGCTCAGGGTGCGCTGTGCTTGCATGGCAACGGGCTTTTCGGCGTTCTGGCGCTTACATGCGGAACACGCCGAAACGCGTGTCCTCAATCGGCGCGTTGCGCGTGGCGGCCAGGCCCAGCGCCAGCACGCGGCGGGTGTCGGCGGGGTCGATCACGCCGTCATCCCACAGCCGTGCCGTGGCGTAGTAAGGATGGCCCTGGTCTTCGTATTGCTGGCGAATCGGTGCCTTGAAATCTTCCTCTTGCTCGGCGCTCCAGCTGCCGCCCCTGGCTTCGATGCCGTCACGCTTGACGGTGGCCAGCACGCTGGCTGCCTGCTCGCCGCCCATGACCGAAATGCGGGCGTTGGGCCACATCCAGAGGAAACGTGGCGAGTAGGCGCGGCCGCACATGCCGTAGTTGCCCGCGCCAAAGCTGCCGCCGATGATGATGGTGAACTTGGGCACGGCCGCCGTGGCCACGGCCGTCACCAGCTTGGCGCCATGGCGGGCAATGCCTTCGTTCTCGTACTTGCGGCCGACCATGAAGCCGGTGATGTTCTGTAGAAACACCAGCGGCACCTTGCGCTGGCAGCACAGCTCGATGAAGTGCGCGCCCTTGACCGCCGATTCGCTGAACAGAATGCCGTTGTTGGCGATGATGCCAACCTGCATGCCTTCGATGCGCGCAAAGCCGCAAACCAGGGTGCTGCCAAAGCGGGCCTTGAACTCGTCGAACTGGCTGCCGTCCACCACGCGGGCAATGATCTCGCGCACGTCAAAAGGCTTGCGCGTATCCACGGGGATCACGCCATACAGCTCGCCACCCTCGAAAAGCGGCGCCTGCGGCGCAAGATCCGCCTTGTTCTCGGCTTTGTTCTTGTTCAAATTGGCCACGGCCTGGCGGGCCAGTGCAATGGCATGCAAATCGTTTTCCGCCAGGTGGTCGGCCACGCCCGACAGGCGGGTGTGCACGTCGCCGCCGCCCAGATCTTCGGCGCTCACCACCTCGCCGGTGGCGGCCTTGACCAGGGGCGGGCCGCCCAGAAAAATCGTGCCCTGGTTCTTGACGATGATGGACTCATCGCTCATGGCCGGCACATAGGCGCCGCCGGCCGTGCACGAGCCCATGACTACGGCAATCTGCGCAATGCCTTGCGCACTCATATTGGCCTGGTTGAAGAAGATGCGACCGAAGTGCTCGCGATCCGGAAACACGTCGTCCTGATTGGGCAGATTGGCACCGCCGGAGTCCACCAGATAGATGCAGGGCAGGCGGTTTTGCGCAGCGATTTCCTGGGCGCGCAAATGCTTTTTCACCGTCATGGGGTAGTAGGTGCCGCCCTTTACCGTCGCATCGTTGCAGACGATCATGCAGTCCACGCCGCTGACGCGGCCCACGCCGGCAATCACGCCCGCGCCCGGCGCATCGTTGTTGTACATATTGAGCGCAGCCAGCGGCGACAGCTCCAGAAACGGCGTGCCCGCATCCAGCAGGCGCTGCACGCGCTCGCGCGGCAGCAACTTGCCGCGGGCCACATGCTTGGCACGGGCGGCTTCGTTGCCGCCCAGCGCCATTTCGTCGCAGCGCGCATGCAAGTCATTGACCACGGCCTGCATGGCAGCGGCGTTGGCCAGAAAATCCGCAGAACGCGGGTTGATTTTTGTCCCCAGAATGCTCATTGCTTGCCTCTTGAATGCTTGGCTCTCAGAACGTATTCACGCCACTGGAGCGGGTTTGTACTTTTCCTGCTGCCCGCTCAGGCGGTCTTGACCACGCGCAGATCCAGCAGCTCTATCATCTCGTCGCGAATCTTGAATTTCTGAATCTTGCCCGTGACCGTCATGGGAAAGGCCTGCACAAAACGGATGTAGCGCGGCACCTTGTAGTGGGCGATCTGGCCCTTGCAGAAATCGCGCACGCCCTCCTCGCTCAGCTCCTGGCCCGGCTTGACGATGATCCAGGCGCACAGCTCCTCGCCATAGCGCACATCGGGCACACCGACCACCTGCACGTCCTGCACCTGGGGGTGGCGGTAGAGGAATTCCTCGATCTCGCGCGGATAGATGTTTTCGCCACCGCGAATCACCATGTCCTTGATGCGGCCCACGATGTTGACGAAGCCTTCCGCATCCATGGTGGCCAGATCGCCGGTATGCATCCAGTGCTCGTCGTCAATGGCTTCGCGGGTCCTGGCCTCGTCATCCCAGTAGCCGTGCATGACCGAGTAGCCGCGCGTGCACAGCTCGCCCGAGACGCCGGGCGCCACGATCTCGCCCGTGTTCGGGTCCACCACCTTCACTTCCAGATGCGGCTGCACCTTGCCCACGGTGGCCACGCGCTTTTCGAGCGGCGTGTCGGCATCGCTCTGGCAGCTCACGGGGCTGGTCTCGGTCATGCCGTAGGCAATGGTGATTTCCGACAGATGCATGTCGCGCACCACGCGCTTCATCACCTCGATGGGGCAGGGCGATCCGGCCATGATGCCGGTGCGCAAGGTGGACAGATCGAACTGCGCAAAGCTGGGGTGATCTAGCTCGGAGATGAACATGGTGGGCACGCCGTGCAGACCCGTGCATTTCTCGGCCTGCACCGCTTCCAGCACCGAGACGGGGTCAAAACCGTCATTGGGATAGACAATGGCCGAGCCATGGGTGAAGCAGGCCAGATTGCCCAGCACCATGCCAAAGCAGTGGTACAGCGGCACGGGAATGCACAACCGGTCCTCGGGCGTGAGGCGCATGCATTCGCCGATGAAGAAACCGTTGTTCAGGATGTTGCGATGTGTCAGCGTCGCGCCCTTGGGAAAGCCGGTGGTGCCGCTGGTGAACTGGATGTTGATGGGGTCGGTGTTGCTGAGCGTGGCGGCAATGGCGTCTATGCGCGCATCGCCGGATGTGCCTTGCGCCATCAGCTGCGAAAAACGCAGCATGCCGGGCTGCTCGTCCCCTTGGCCGGGCGCATCGATCCAGGCCACGGAGCGTAGCTCGGGCAAGCGCTTGGCCTGCAGCTGGCCCGGCGCACAGCTCGCCAGTTCCGGAGCCAGCTCGCGCAGCATGCCCAAATAGTCGCTGCTCTTGAACTGGGGCATGGCGACCAGCGCCTTGCAGCCCACTTTGTTGAGCGCGTATTCCACTTCCGAAGTGCGGTAGGCCGGGTTGATGTTCACCAGCACCACGCCCACCTGGGCCGTGGCCAGCTGCAGCAGCACCCACTCGGCATTGTTGTGGCTCCAGATGCCTACGCGATCGCCCTTGACCAGACCCAGGCCCAGCAAGGAACTGGCCAGCTGGCGCGCGGCCTGGTGCAGCTGCGCATAATCAAAGCGCAGACCCTGGTGACGGCTGATCAGCGCATCGCTGTGGGGCTGGCGAGCCGCCATGTCGGCAAAGAAATCACCAATGGTCTGCTCGATCAGCGGCACATCGGTGCGGCCTTTGGCATAGCTGGTGGTGAGCAACTGCATGGGCGATGACATGACTGAGACTCCTTGAATTCCTGTTTTCCCCGGCAACGCCAGCGAGAATTGATTGCCGCAGCATAAGGGCTAGCCCTGTTCAGATGAAGTCACAAAGGTTGCAATAATTGCCACATGCTTACCCCCTCACTGGTCAAGACGCCGCTGCCACACAATGCCAGCATTGCGACCAAATCTCACCCGGCAATTACCCCCATGGCCTTTGTGTTGGCCGTTGTAAAGGCTTATGAGCAAAGGCAGCTATCGCCGCTGGAAGCTTTGAACAAGGCACAAATCCCGCCAGAGCTGCTCAACGATGAAACACAGTGCATCACGGCCTTGCAGATGGAAGCCCTGTGCGATGCCGCCATGCGCGAACTTGACGACGAGACCCTGGGCTGGTTCGAGCGCCGCCTGCCCTGGGGCAGCTACGGCATGCTGGCCCGCGCCAGCATCAGCGCCCCGCATCTGGGCCTGGCCCTGGCCCGCTGGTGCCGCCACCACGGCCTGATTGCCGCCGATATACGCCTGACCCTGACCGAGGAACACGGCATCGCCACCCTGACCCTGCAGGAATGCCGGCCGCTGGGCGCCATGCGCGAGTTCTGCCTGGTCTCGGTGCTGCGCAACATCCACGGCTTTGCCAGCTGGCTGATCAACGACGCCATTGCCTTGCAAAAAGCCAGTTTTCCGTTTGCGGCGCCGGCACATGCCGCGGTTTATGGCGTGCTGTTCCCGCCGGGCGAGCTGGAATTCGATGCCGCCGAGGCCAGCCTGCAGTTTGATGCCCGGCTGCTGCAAGCCCCGCTGGCCCGCGACGAGGCCGCGCTCAACCGCATGCTGCAGCGTGCCCTGCCGCTGCAGGTGCGCCCCTACCAGCGCGAGCGCACCCTGGTGCAACGCGTACGCCAGCTGCTGACGGCCAACAGCGAAGGCCAGCAGACGGCCGAGACCCTGTCGCGCCAGCTCCATGTCTCGCAGCGCAGCCTGCACCGCCAGCTCAAGGAGGAAGGCGCTTCGCTGCAAGCCCTGAAGGACGAGATCCGCCGCGAACGGGCGATTGCCCTGCTGCTGCGCACCAGCCGCCCCATCAAGCGCATTGCCCAGGCCTGCGGCTTTCTGAACGACAAAAGCTTTATCCGCGCCTTCAGACTGTGGACCGGTCTGTCGCCTTCGGAATTTCGCCGCTCCGCCAGCCACCGCCCCGACTGAAAACACAGGCCATGTACCACCTCTACCACTGCGTCAGCGCGCGCTCGTTTCGGCCTCTGTGGCTGCTTGAAGAGCTGCAACAGCCCTACACCCTGCATCTGCTGCCCTTCCCACCCCGGGCGCTGCAGCGCAGCTATCTGGAGCTGAACCCGCTGGGTACAATCCCGCTGCTGCTGCATGAGCAGGTGAAGCTGACGGAGTCGGCGGCCATCTGCGAATATCTGGCCGCTCTTCACCCCGAGCCGCAACTGTCGGTTTCGCCCCACGAAAGCGGCTTTGCCGCCTATCTGAACTGGCTGCATATGAGCGATGCCACGCTCACCTTTCCCCAGACGCTGGTGCTGCGCTACCAGCATTTCGAGCCGCCCGAACGCCGCCATGACGATGTAGCGCAGGACTATGCGCGCTGGTTTCTGGCCCGGCTGCGGGCGGTGGAAGCGGCGGTGAGCACATCGGACTGGCTGTGCGCCGGCCGCTTCACCGCTGCAGATGTGGCCGTGGGCTATGCGCTGATGCTGGCCGACTTTCTGGGTCTGCTGCCGCAGGCCGGCCCCGCCACCCAGGCCTACTGGCAACGCCTGCAACAGCGCCCGGCCTTTGCACGCGCCCGCCAGGCCGAACAGGCTGCGGCGATGGCACAGGGCGTGGACAGCACGCCCTCACCTCTGCTTCGCCCGTTTGGATGATTTGACCATGCATGAAATACAAGAAAAATGGCGCTCAATCGCTGACAACATATACGCTCTTAGCTATCAATTCAGCAATATGGGCCTCCAGGTCAGCACCCGCATGACGGTGGTGAAGCTGAGCGATGGCAGCCTGCTCTCGCACTCAGCCGTGCCGCTGACGCCCACGCAAAAGCAGCAGCTGGACTCCATGGGGCCGCTGCGCCACATCGTGGCGCCCAGCGCCATGCACCATTTGTTTGTCGGCGATCTGGCCGCACAGTATCCCAAGGCCAGGATTTACGGCACCAAGGGCGTGCGGCGCAAACGGCCCGATCTGATGACCATGGAACTCTTGCCGACGATTGAGGCGGAACCCTGGGCCGGCGATCTGGAGTATCTGCGCTTTGGCGGCATTCCCATGCTCGATGAAACCGTCTGGTTCCACCCGGCCTCAGGCTCGCTGATAGCCACCGACATATTGCAATGCTGGAAGGGGCCGCTCAGCCTGCCGGTGCGCCTGTACCTGGGGCTGACGGGCGGCCATGAACGGCTGACCGTGCCGCGCAGCGTGCGCTTGCTGGTCAAGGACAGGGCGGCGGTGAAGGCCAGCGCGGCCCAGATGCAGCAATGGCCGGTGCAGCGCGTCATCCTGCTGCACAACAGCGTGATTGAAGACCAGGCCAGCCTGCGCCTGGCCGAAGCCCTGTCGGTCTGGAACTGAAGACCCGGGCCTACTGGATTTCGTGCTCGTAACCGTCGCCGCCAGTCATAGAAGAAGCAGCCTTGCGCACGGCGTCGAACATGGCGGGCAAATCGCCCATATGGCCGAACACGCAGGCCGCGCCGGCATCCAGCAGTTGCTCTGACGATGCATGGCCCTGATCGGATGGGAAATAGCCCCAGACCGTGGCACCGGCAGCCACGCCGGCCTGCACGCCGGTGACCGTGTCCTCGATCACCAGGCATTGGGCCGGGTCTGCAGCCAGCGCTTGCGCGGCCGCCAGATACACATCGGGAAAAGGCTTGCTGCGCGGCATCTCATGGCCGCTGAAGACCAGGCCCTCAAAGTAGGCAGCCATGCCCACCTGCTCCAGCTGCATCTCCACCTTGGCGCGGTCGGCTCCCGAAGCGCAGGCAATACGGCCCCCGCACAGCTCGTGGATTTGCTTGACGGCTTCCAGCGCCCCGTCAATGGCCACCAGCTCGGCACGCAAGGCCGTGTTGCGGCGCTCATAGAACTCGGCCATCCATGCGTCGGTCAACGGCTTGCCGGTGTGCGACTCGATGACGGCAGCCTGGCTGCGCACCGTCTTGCCTATGAAGTCGCGCGTGCACTCCTCCTGGCTGATGGCCCAGCCGGATTCATTGAGCATGGTGCACAGCACGCGGTTGGTGATGGATTCGCTGTCCACCAGCACACCATCACAGTCAAAGAGCACAGCGTCAAAAGCAGTCATAAAGCATTGCCCGCATCGGCACAAAGCGATGCAAAAAGGCGCCTGTAGCGCCTTTGGTCATAGAAAAATGGATGGCGCGATTATGCGTGCATGCGGTATTTCATGCTTGCGGCCAGAAAACGCCGGCCGGCGCCGGGGTCACGGGCACTGTGTTGGACTCGTTCAGAACTGCTCGCCATCCACGTAATACCAGCGCCCCTCTTCGCGCACAAAACGGCTGCGCTCATGCAGACGCACGGCGCGGCCCGCATGCCGGTAGCGGGCGACAAACTCTACCTCGGCCGTGCTCTCGCCCGTGGCTTGGAAGTCCTTGACCTCCAGGCCCAGCCATTTGCTGGCCGGATCAAACTCCAGACTCTGGGGTCGCTGGCTGGCATGCCAGCTGGCTTGCAGATAGGCGGCGTTCTCACGCACAAAAGCCGTGTAGCGCGAGCGCATCAGCGCCTGGGCATCTGGGGCGGGCTGGCTGTCCCAGTGGTCCAGATAGCGGCCACAGCATGCGGCATAGGCCAGCGCCTTGCCCTTGGCTGTCGTGTTTCCGCAGGGGCAGGCGGCGGTCTGACTCTTGTCGCTCACGGTGCAATCTTTCTCTGGCAAGCCACGGGCTTGCATCAATATTCATAGCTTGATGCGCTTGAAGGACAAGCGTTAGCCGCCATTTTTATCACAAGACTGCGCCTCCGGCCCCGTGCGCCAGAGTCAATGCAGGCCCGCCAGGAACTCTTCCATGGCCGCGTTCACCGGCTCCGGGTGGGTGAGGTTGGAAGCATGGCCGGCCCCCACCACATCCACCCAGCGTGCCTGGGGCAGGCCTTTGAACATGGCGCGGGCGCGCTCGGGGGCGATGGCCTCGTCCTTGCTGCCATGAATGACCAGGGCCGGCATGCGGATCTCGGCCAGGCGCGGGCTGATGTCGTCGCGCAGCGCCAGCGTGGCAAAGCTCTGTCCCAGATTGACGGGTGTGGCCTGCTTCCATTTGTGGCGCCACTGGGCCGCGCCGCCCCAACCCTGGCCCAGGATGATGTGCTCCACCATGGTCGCCATATCGTCAGACAGGCCGTGCTCCATCCAGGCCTTGAGCAGGGCTTCGTGATGGGGCATTTGCTCCGGGTCTTCCAGCAAGGCCTGGGTATCGATCAGCACCAGCGCCCCCACCACCTCGGGGTGAATCAGGGCACAGCGCAGCGAGAGATAGCCGCCTTGCGACATGCCGACCAGCACCGCCTTGTCTACACCCAGGTATTTGAGCAGCGCGGCCAGATCGTCGGCGCTGTCGTAGTAGGTAAAAGGCGCGCAATGCTCGGGGTCTGCCGTCTGCCCATGGCCGCGTTCATCCCAGCTGATGCAGCGAAAACGGCTTTGCAAGGCCTGAACCTGGGGCGCGAACATGGTGTGATCCATGAGCAGCCCATGCGAGAACACGATGACGGGACCACGCCCGCCCGTATCTTCGTAGAAGAGGTTCTGACCGTTGACCGGGGCAAAAGGCATGCTGGAGACTCCTGTGCAATAGGTTGATCGCTGCAGGGCGCTGCGTGCACCCTCTCCTGCGTTCATCCTAGGCAGGCGCCATCACCAGGGCAAGCGGCATGGCCCTTACTGCACCACACCCGGTTGACAAGCCCTAGATTTTTCGCGCAGGCACGCGGTGCCTCAGGCGCTGCAGCCAGCCCAACAGCAAGCCATAGCCGCTGACCAGCACGATCCCGGCCAGCACCAGGGCGGCGCCGATGGCGAAATTGGGCTCCACCGGCTCATCGAGCAGCCAGGCCCCAAGGATCACGCCAAGAATGGGCGTGAGAAAGGAAAACACGCCCAGACGGGAGGCCAGGTATTTGCGCAGCAAGCTGAACCAGACCAGAAAGCTGAAAAAGCAGACGAGCACGGCATTGAAAGCCAGCGCCGCCCATACCGGCAAGCTGGAGCGGAAAACCGTCTCATCCAGGGCCCAGGCCGCCGCCATCAGCAGCACAAAGCCCACCACCAGCTGATAGAACAGGGTTTGCGTGGCCGGCAGGCCGGACAGCGGCGAGACGCGGATGGCCACCGTGGTCAGGCCCCAGGCCAAGGCCGCCCCCAGCGCCAGCGCATCGCCCAGCAGGGTGGAGGACAGACGGCCCTGACCGCCATCTCCCAGAAAAGCCACGGCAATGCCGCCAAAGGCCAGGGCAATGCCCAGCCATTGCAGGGTTGCCAGCCGCTCGGCCGGAAGCTTAAGGTGCAGGCCCAGGGCCGCAAACACCGGGGCCGAGTACAAAAACACCACCACATGGCCTGCCGTGGTCAGGCGCACGGCCTGGCCCAGCAGCACGAACTCCAGCGCAAACAGGGCGCCCACCAGCAGACCTGCCCGCCAGACCCCTGTTTGCAGATTGAGCCGCTCACCCTTGAAGCGCATGTACAGCCACACCAGCAGCGCCGCAATGCCGGAGCGCAGCGCCAGCTGCAAGGTGGGCGAGAAATCAGGCGCTGTGGCCTTGAGCACGATCTGCTGCAGGCTCCAGATCAGGCACAGCAGCAGCATCAGGGCCACCGCCTGGGCATCCAGCGGACGCCGGATGTCCTGCCCGCTCATGCCAGGGCGCGCTGGATGATGATTTTCTGCACGTCGCTCGTGCCTTCATAGATCTGGCACACCCGCACATCGCGGTAGATGCGCTCCACCGGGAAATCGTTGACCACGCCGTAGCCGCCCAGCGTCTGAATCGCCATGCTGCACACGCGTTCGGCCATTTCGCTGGCAAACAGCTTGGCCATGGCCGCTTCCTTCAAGCAGGGCAGACCGGCATCGCGCAGGCTGGCCGCATGCCAGATCAGCTGGCGCGCCGCTTCGATCTGCGTGGCGCAGTCCGCCAGCCTGAAACCCACGGCCTGGTGATTGAAGATGGGCTGGCCGAAGCTCTCGCGCTCCTTGCTGTAGGCCAGCGCGGCTTCGAAGGCCGCACGTGCCATGCCCACGCTCTGGGCGGCAATGCCTATGCGCCCGCCTTCCAGCGCCGACAGGGCAATCTTGTAGCCCTCGCCTTCTGCACCGATCAGGTTGGCGGCCGGAATGCGGCAGTTGTCGAAATTGATCTGCGCCGTATCGCTGCTGTGCTGGCCCAGCTTTTCCTCCAGCCGCGCCACCTGATAGCCGGGGTTGCCGGTGGGGACCAGAAAAGCGCTCATGCCCTTCTTGCCCGCGGCCTTGTCGGTGACGGCAATCACAATCGCCACATCGCCGTTCTTGCCGCTGGTGATGAACTGCTTGACGCCGTTGATCACATAGTCATCGCCCTCGCGGACGGCCGTGGTGCGCAACGCACTGGCATCTGAGCCCACATGAGGCTCGGTCAGGCAGAAGGCACCCAGCATGGCGCCTTGGGCCAGCGGGCGCAGCCACTGCTCTTGCTGCTGGGCATTGCCGTAGCGCATCAAGATGGCGTTGACCGGGCAGTTGGTCACGCTGATCACGGTGCTCGTGCCGCCATCGCCGGCAGCAATCTCTTCCAGCACCAGGGCCAGGCTGATGTAGTTCAGCCCTGCGCCGCCCAACTCCTCGGGCACGCAGATGCCGTAGGCGCCGAGCTGGGCCAGGCCTTGGTGCACATCCTTGGGAAAGTGGTGCTCCTTGTCCCAGCGCGCGGCATGGGGCGTGATTTGCTCGCGCACGAAATCGCGCACGGCATCGCGGATCATTTCCTGGTCAGAGGTCAAAAGCATGGATGTCTCCTATAATTTTTTAATACATTTTTGATAGCGCAAAGCCTGGATAAAAACTAGGCCTGCCCTTGGTTCAACCGTGTTCTCAAGCCATCGTGGCGCAGCAGACAGCCCCGGTCTTCAGGCCTCACCGTGGCCAGGGCCTGCATCAGGCCCTGCACGCTTTGCTGCAGAGTCAGCGGCGCCTGTGCACCGCCCATCTCGGTCTGTACCCAGCCCGGGTCCAGCGCCAGCAGCGTCATGCCCGGCCATTGCTGGCAGGCCGACACCACAGCCATATTCAGAGCGGCCTTGCTGACACGGTATAACCAGGCATAGGCATCGGCCTGCGCCAGCAGCGACATCTCGCTGGAAAACGCCCCCATCACGCCGCCAGCGGCCTGGACCATGGGCGCGATCTGCGGCAGCACCTGCATGAAACCCAGTACATTGCTGTGCATGACGGCATCGAACTGAGGCTGCGAGGGCGGAACGCCGGCGTCCTTACTATCCCAGACGCCAGCCACATACAGGGCCAGATCGATGCTCTCGCCGTCCAGCCGCCAGGCCAGGCCGCTGACGCTGGCCGGGTCGGCCAGATCCATCTGCAGCACCTCGGCACCCAGGGCCTGCACGCCCGCCATGTCCTCGGCCTTGCGCACCGTGGCGATGACGCGGTGGCCTTGCTGTACGTAAGCCTCGGTCAAGGCACGGCCCAGACCGCGCGACGCGCCCAGAATCAGTATCAAAGCCATAGCTGCTTGCGCCTATCTTTCATTGAATTCAAGCCAAAAAACACTTCAATCCCTTTCAGTTCAAGCGCCAGCAGCTATCAATTACTTTTTGCCCTGCTCGGCAGCGATTTGCGCGTTGTAGCGGTTGACCATCAACTCCTGCGATTCAGGCGCCGTGGTCATGCCCATTTGCGCCTGAATCATCTGGTTGAGCGTGGGCATCACATTGCGCTGCACCTGGGCTTCGGCACTCCACAGCCTGGAGCGCATCAAGGCCTTGGCACAGTGCAGATAGGCTTCCTGCACCTCGATCTCGATCACCAGCTTGGGCCTGAAGTGCTCGGACGCAAACAGCGCCGTGTAATGCGCCTCGTCGCGCAGCCTGGCCTTGCCGTTGACGCGCAGTGTCTCGTCAAAGCCGGGCACGAAAAACAGCAGACCCACACGCGGGTCTTGCAGCAGATTGCTCAGGCTGTCGAGCCGGTTGTTGCCGCCGGCATCGGGAATCAGCAGCGTGTTTGCATCGGGGGCTTTGACAAAGCCCGGCTTGCCGCCACGCGGCGAGGCATCGAGCAGCGTACCGCTGGCACCGCCCGTGGCCATGACCAGCAGCGGAGACAGGGCAATAAAGCGCAGGCAATAGCGGTCCAGCTCCAGCTGCTGCTTGAGCAAGGCCCGCTCTGCCGGCGGTGCGTACAGCTGCTGCAGTTGCTCAAGCGAGGTGATCACGACGCATCCTCCTGCCCATGCGTATCCTGGCGGTGGATAGCGGCATACAGGGACAGGTATTCGTTCCACGCGGGATCGAAGCTCAGGTCCAGCTCGGCCTCAAGCCCTGGCGCATGTTGGGCTGCCAGTTGCTTGGCCAGCTGCGCGGCGTAGACCGGTTCGTCCACATAGAAAGCGGCCACGCGCGAGCTCATGCTCTCCACCCGCGTGAAGGCCAGAATGCCACGCTGCTGGCGGGCCAGCTCCGCCTCCAGGCCGTCCTGTGCATCGCGCACGGCATCGAGTTCCTGCTGACTGGAAAACGGCAAGCGCCACAGCATGAAGTGCGAAAGATCGGCGCGCGTGGCCACGGCATTGGCCGAATCGTGGAAAGACAGAATGTCCGGCGCATCGTCCTCGGCCGCATCCCGGGCACGCACCTCCAGCGACAGCCAGCGGCTGTCCTGCTCCTGCGGAAACTGGAAGCTGCGGCCCAGCACCTCGCGCTGAAACGCATCAAAGACGGGAGCAAAATCCCGCAGCGGCACCGGCCCTGAGCTGCCATGCGACAGCTGCTGCACAAATTCCACTGGCCCTACACGCACGGAAAAATCCCACTCGCCCAGCACATGGTCGAGCATGATGAAAGCCATGTGCTGCGCATGCGCCGCCATGTCTTCGGGAATGGCTTTGCCAAACGACAGCTCCAGGCCGATGATGCCGCCGGCGTCGTAATAGCCCACCAGCACCTCGGCGCTGGACAGCTCGAAATCTTCCATGCGCATGGCGAAATCGCCGCCGGCGGTGCGACTGCGAAAGGCCTGCACGCCGTAGTTCTCGAAGCGCGGTGCATGACGCACCAGGGCTTGCACATTCTCAAACTGCGCCGTGTTGCCATGGGCGGAAATCACCAGCCTGGAACCGGCCTGCCGGAGCTGGCCTTCCAGCTCCACGGCCAGACCCGGCGCATGGCGCTGCAGCAGCTCGTTGGCGCGCTCCACGAAGTCCGGGCCATCCAGGGTTTCCAGCGAACTCAGCTGCTCGGAAAAATCGCTCCAGAACGCCTCGATCTGCGGCATGCCAATCGGCAGCACGTGAGGGGTGTCGTCTTCTTGAATGTCTGCGCTCATGAATGGTTTTCGCTAAATGCCTGTGCACACCTTGGCAGGTGCGCACAGGCCGTTGAACATCCGTTCAATGTAGTGCACGCAGGCGGGGCTTGAGCCTCACACCAGCTCGATCGCCATGGCCGTGCCTTCGCCGCCGCCTATGCACAGCGTGGCCAGGCCTTTTTTCTTGCCGTGGGTCTTGAGTGCGTGGATCAGCGTGACGATGATGCGTGCACCGCTGGCGCCAATCGGGTGACCCAGGGCGCAAGCGCCGCCGTGCACATTGACCTTGTCGTGCGAGATGCCCAGCTCGGCCATCAAGGCCATGGGAACGACGGCAAAAGCCTCGTTGATTTCCCACAGGTCCACATCCTCCACCTTCCAGCCGGCCTTCTTGAGCGCCTTCTCGGTTGCGCCCACGGGTGCGGTGGAGAACCACTCGGGTGCCTGGGCATGGCTGGCGTGGGCCACGATGCGAGCCAGCGGCTTGCAGCCCATGGCTTGGGCGGTGGATTCGCGCATCAACACCATGGCGGCGGCGCCGTCATTGATGCTGGAGCTGGATGCGGCCGTGATCGTGCCGTCCTTCTTGAAGGCGGGCTTCAAGCTGCCAATCTTGTCGAGCTTGGCCTTGGCCGGGCCTTCATCCACGCTCACCGTCACATCGCCCTTGCGGGTCTTGACGGTGACGGGCGTGATTTCCGCGTCGAAGGCGCCGCTTTGCGCCGCGGCTTGCGCACGCTGCACGCTGGCAATCGCAAACGCGTCCTGCTGCTCTCGGGTGAAGCTGTATTTGGCAGCGCAGTCTTCGCCGAAAGTGCCCATGGAGCGGCCTGGCTCGTAAGCATCTTCCAGACCGTCCAGCATCATGTGGTCAAAAATCTTGTCATGGCCCATGCGATAGCCGCCACGGCCCTTCTTGAGCAGATAGGGCGCATTGGTCATGCTTTCCATGCCGCCTGCCACCATCACATCGCGGCTGCCGGCCACCAGCTGGTCGTGTGCCAGCATCGTGGCTTCCATGCCAGCGCCGCACATCTTGGACAGGGTGACCGCCCCCGTGCTTTGCGGCAGGCCGCCCTTAAAACCGGCCTGGCGTGCCGGTGCCTGGCCTTGACCGGCCATCAGACAGTTGCCGAACAGCACTTCCTCGACCTTGTCGGCCGCAATGCCTGCGCGCTCCACGGCGGCCTTGATGGCGGCGCCACCCAGATCATGGGCGGCCAGATCGGAAAAATCGCCCTGGAATGCGCCCATGGGCGTGCGGGCGGCGCTGACGATGACGATGGGGTCGTGTTGCATGGTAAGTCTCCTGGGTTGTAGTGGTGAACAATGCAAAGTCAAAAGATGAGCGCTTGATAGGTATCTGAAATACGTTTCAGGCAGGCTTCAGGCGGGACACGGGACGGGACGAACCGAGAACATGGCCGGCCATTGCTCGTTTTCGTCCAGAAAGCGGCTGCTCTCGTAAGGGAAGACGTCGGGCATCTGACCGGCACGTATGCTGGCCTGGTGCTGCTGCCAGAACGCGGGCTCCAGCAGATCGGCGTGGTGGCGCATGAAGACCTCGCGCACTGCCGGGTGGCCCAGCAGGAAAGGGCCAAAGGTCTCGGGAAACACATCCTTGGGGCCTACCGAATACCAGATCTCGCCCGACATCTCATCGGCGTCATCTCGCGGCGCAGGCACGGCGCGGAAATTGCATTCCGTCAGGTATTCGATCTCGTCATAGTCGTAGAACACGACCTTGCCGCCGCGCGTCACGCCAAAGTTCTTCCACAGCATGTCGCCTGGAAAAATATTGGTGGCCACCAACTCCTTGATGGCATTGCCATATTCGACCACCGCACGCTCCATGGCGGCGCGGCGCTCGGGCTTGGTCTCGGCTTCGGCCAAGCATTCCTGCAGAAAGAGGTTCAGCGGCACCAGGCGCCGCTCGATATAGAGGTGGCGGATGATGACTTCTTCCTGCCCGTCGCCATCGCGGTCGCTGATCTCGATCTGCTCGGGTGCCTGCACCTGCAGCTCGGCCAGCAGCTCATCGCTGAAACGGCTGCGCGGCAGAGCCACCAGGCTGTATTCCATGGTGTCGGCCATGCGCCCGCCCCGGTCGTGGCGCTTGACGAGGCGATATTTGCCTTCGACCTGGGTGCGCGTGATGTCCTTGCTGCTGGCGATGCGGTCCTTGATGAGCTTGAACACATAGGGAAAGCTGGGCAGGTCGAACACCAGCATGACCAGGCCCTTGATGCCGGGCGCTATGCGCAACTGATCGCTGGAGTGGCGCAGGTGGTGCAGAAAATCGCGATAGAACAGCGTCTTGCCTTGCTTTGCCAGCCCCAGGGCGTTGTAAATCTCGGCACAGGGTTTGCGCGGCATCAGGCTGTGCAAAAAGCGCACATAGGCGCTGGGCACTTCCATGTGCACCATGAAATAGGCACGCGCAAAGCTGAACAAGCCGTGCAGATCGTCTTCGCCAAACAGGGCGGCGTGCAATACCAGCTTGCCATGGGCGCTATGAATAATGGGGACGGCAAAAGCCAGCTCGGTATAGCCGGTGATGATCTTGCCCACCAGGTAGGCGCCCTTGTTGCGAAAGAACAGGCTGGAGAGCACCTGCAGCTGGAAATTGGGGCGCAGCGTGAGACCTTGCAGGCGCCCGCGCACACGCTCGGTCAGGCGCGCCACATCTCGGGGCAGATCCTCAAACGGACACTGCAGTGCCAGCTGCTCCACCATCTGCGTCAGACTGGCGGGCAACTGCTCCCGGTTGGCGGGGTAGTAGCCACGGTAGATGGGCACCGCTCCCGGCGCGTGGTTCTCCAGATATTCGGTGCTGACCGCCGCACGCACAAAGATGAAGTCGTTGTGAAAATGCGTGCGGTGCAGGATCTTGGTGGTGACCGAGTTGAAAAAAGTCTCGGCCAGCTCGGGCTGAAGGTGATCGACCATCAAGCCTATGTAGTGCAGCTTGACCTGCTGCCACACATTCATGGGCTGCCGGCTGGCGGCAAATTCTTTTTCCAGTCTGCGCATGCATTCGCGCACATGCAGGTCATAGAACTCTATGCGTTCACGCTGGGCGCGCTGCTGGCCCAGCCAGTCCATGGTTTCAAAGCGATGCTTGGCCCGCGCCGATTCGGCGCTGAACATGCGGTAGTGCTGGTTGAAACCATGCATGAGCGCCTGCGCAATCGCGTAGGCCTGTGGGGCGTCCAGTCGTTGGGGAAACATGGCTGGGCTTGCTGCCTTTCAGGCCTTGGAGTTTGCGCAGGGCTGCATGGTGGCTGCGGGGCTTAGCTGCGTTCGCGCTTGGCCACTTTTTCGATGGCGGCGGCGTACACATCATCCAGGCCACCCACGCCTGGCACGGTCATCTCGAGGTTGGTGATGTGACCGTTCTTGAGGCTGTAGCACCAGCTGTGCAGCGTGACCTTCTGGCCGCGGGCCCAGGCATCCTGCATCACTGTGGACTGGGCCACGTTGACCACCTGTTCGATGGCGTTGAGTTCGCACAGCGCATCGTGGCGGAACTGGGTGGAGATGCTTTCCAGCAGCTTCAGGTGCTTGTCGCGCACATCGCGCACGTGGCGCGTCCAGTTGTCCACCAGGCCCAGACGCAGATTGTTGAGGGCGGCATAAACGCCGCCGCAGCCGTAGTGGCCCACCACCATCAGGTGCTCGATCTTCAGGTGATCCACCGAGTATTGAATGGTGGACAGGCAGTTCAGATCGCTGGGCACCACCACGTTGGCCACGTTGCGGTGCACAAAGACCTCGCCAGGCTCCAGACCGGTGATCTGGTTGGCCGGGACGCGGCTGTCGGAGCAGCCAATCCACATGTACTTGGGTTTTTGCTGTGCCATCAATCCGGTGAAAAAGCCCGGACGCTCTTTTTCCACCTGTTCCGCCCATTGGCGGTTGTGGATAAAGAGGTCTTCGATGGAGGTCGTTGTCATGAGGTGATCCTTCTTTTTGATGGTGAGTGACAATGACGGCGCAGCAATCCTGTTACGGCCCGCTTTATCAGCAGGTTTCAGCGAACAATTCGCGGCCAATCAACATGCGGCGAATTTCGCTGGTGCCAGCGCCAATCTCATAGAGTTTCGCATCTCGCCAGAGTCGGCCCAGCGGATACTCGTTGATATACCCATTACCGCCATAGATTTGCACGCCTTCGCCGGCCATCCATGTGGCCTTCTCGGCACACCACAGAATCACGCTGGCGCAATCCTTGCGTACCTGACGCACATGGTCGGTTCCCAGCAGATCCAGGGTTTTAGCGACCGTATAAGCAAAAGAACGGCCTGCTTGCAGCACGGTGTACATATCGGCCACCTTGCCCTGGATGAGCTGAAACTCACCAATGCTCTGGCCAAACTGCTTGCGGTCATGGATATAGGGGACCACATTGTCCATCACGCTTTGCATGATGCCCAGCGGCCCGCCGGTGAGCACGGCACGCTCGTAATCCAGCCCGCTCATCAGCACCTTGGCGCCCATGTTCAGACCGCCAAGGATGTTTTCTGCCGGCACCTCCACGTTTTCGAACACCAGCTCGCCCGTGTGACTGCCTCGCATGCCCAGCTTGTCCAGCTTTTGCGCAACCGAGAAGCCCTTCATGCCTTTTTCGATCAGAAATGCCGTCACGCCTCTTGCGCCCATCTGCGGTTCGGTCTTGGCATAGACCACCAGCGTGTCTGCATCGGGGCCGTTGGTAATCCACATCTTGCTGCCGTTGAGCAGGTAGTAACCGCCCTTGTCTTCCGCCTTGAGCTTCATGCTGATCACATCGGAGCCAGCGCCCGGCTCGCTCATGGCCAGCGCACCCACATGCTCGCCGCTGATCAGCTTGGGCAGGTACTTGGCTTTTTGTGCCTCGTTGCCGTTGCGATTGATCTGGTTCACGCACAGATTGCTGTGCGCGCCATAGGACAGGCCCACCGAAGCGCTGGCGCGGGAGATCTCCTCCATGGCCACCATATGGGCCAGATAGCCCATATCCGCACCGCCATACTGCTCGGAGACGGTAATGCCCAACACCCCCAGATCGCCGAACTTGCGCCACAAGTCCATGGGGAACTGGTCGTTGCGGTCAATCTCCGCTGCACGCGGAGCGATTTCGCTTTGGGCAAATTCACGCACCGCATCACGCAGGGCATCAATGTCTTCACCCAGTTGAAAGTTCAGTCCAGGCAGATTGCTAAGGCTCATGGTTGTCTCCTATCGGTTTTGTATTGAACAATGAGTTGAAAAAGTCGGCCGTTTCAGTCGCTCAGACCTGCACGGCCTTGCACCGCCATCAGGGTGCAGCCCATGGTTGCTATCAATTTTTCTTGGCCGTTATCGATCGCATAGGCACGGCCTTCGGTGACGGTGATGGTCCGGCCGGGCTTGATCACCCGCCCTTCCATGCGAAAGCGCTGGCCTTTGGCAGGAGCCAGCAGATTGATCTTGAACTCGATGGTTAAAACCGCAGCGCTGGCAGGCATTTGCGTCAGCCCCGCATAACCACAGGCGGAATCCAGCGCCGTGGAGACCATGCCGGCATGCAGAAAACCGTGCTGCTGCGTCAGCCCTTGTGCCCAGGCTAGGCTGATATCCACAACGCCCGGCTCAATGCGGCTCAGTTCTGCGCCCAGGGTCTGCATCGCACCTTGCAGGGCAAAGCTCTCACGCACACGCTGCTCAAAATCCACGTCTTCCGAGGTCAAGGCTGGCATCTGGTCTGCTTCCGGTTCAAGAAATTCAGAGAATTGACGTTTACGTAAACGTCAATTATGCAGCACTTTTGCCGGAAGTCTTCTTGAGCAGCGTACGCGCCTCTTTTTCCTGCTCGCGCACCTCATCCAGCGTGGCTTGCAGATCCGCCATCTGCGACTCCAGTTGCTTGCGATGCACGGCCAGCACATCGAGAAATTTTTGCAGCTGCACGCCGGTATCACGCGGGCTGTCATACAGCTCAATGATTTCCTTGGCCTCTGTCAGCGACAGTCCCAGGCGCTTGGCACGCAAGGTCAACCGCAGACGCGCGCGATCACGGGGCGAATAAACGCGGTTGCGCCCCGCCGCTCCCGAGCGCTCGGGCTGCAGCAAGCCCATATCCTCATAAAAACGGATGGCCCGCGTGGTGAGATCAAACTCCTTGGCAAGATCGCTGATGGTGTAACTGGTCGACATAGCAAGATATGGTTGGCAGGAGCTGAAGAGCGGCACATCCATCACACGTGCGACTGTGCATACGCCGAAGCTCTCTACAATGGGTTGTTAATACTGACGTTTACGTTAACGTTAACGTCAATGTAATCGATAAGCAGGCCCACCATGACCCAGACCCAAGAATCAGCACTCCACTACCCTCTGGGCGATGCAATCCCCGGCGAGTCAGAAACCATGGAGGTCGCACCGGGCACTTTTTGGCTGCGCATGAGCCTGCCCTTTGCGCTGGACCATATCAATCTCTGGCTGATACGCGACCGCATGGAAGACCGCTTTGGCACGCTACGCGAAGGCTGGACCGTGGTGGACTGCTGCGTCAACAGCCCGCAATCGCAAGCCCAGTGGAATGCCATCTTCGACAAGCGGCTCGAAGGCTTGCCCATTTTGCGCGTCATCGTCACCCATATGCATCCGGACCATATTGGTCTGGCCGGCTGGCTTTGCGAACGCTGGCAAGCGCCGCTCTTCATCAGCGCCACCGACATCAACGTCGCCCGCGTTGCCATGACCGACCATGACGGCTTCGGCGGCGAGTCCGGCACCAGGTTCTATGAGCTGCACGGCCTGCGCGATGAAGGCTTTCTCGGCCACGTTCGCGGCCGCCGCAGTTATTACTCGTCTTTGGTGCACAAACTGCCCCAGTCATACCACCGCCTCCTGGATCGCGATTCGCTGAGCATCGGAGGCCATTCATGGCAATGCATCGCCGGTTATGGCCATGCACCTGAACACATCGCTCTGTACAACCAGGATCTGAACCTGCTGATCAGCGGCGATATGGTCCTGCCCCGCATCTCCGCCAATGTCAGCGTGCATGCCAGCGAACCAGAAGCCAACCCATTGCAGCTGTTCATGGATTCGCTCAAGCGCTACTTTGATTTGCCGGAGGATACCTTTGTGCTGCCGTCCCACGGCAAGCCTTTTAACGGCCTGCATACCCGCGTACAACAGCTGCTCGATCATCACCAAGAGCATCTGAACGGCATTCTTCAGACCGTTCCGGGCAAGGAGCTCAGTGCCGCCGACATCCTTCCCTTACTCTTCAAACGCAAACTGGATGCACACCAGACCACCTTCGCCATGGGTGAAGCTCTGGCCCACTTGCATTACCTCTGGTTCAAGCAGCAATTGCAGCGCCGCGAGGATCCGCAAGGTGTGTTGCGCTTCTCACTGCCTCAGCCGAAATAGCAGCTTCATTCACCCAATAAAAAGAGAGCGCATAGCGCTCTCTTTTTATTGGGTCTGCGGTATTTCATGATTGCATCGCTTATGCAGCAAGCACTGACCACTATCGCTTTTTCGACCGCTTTTTCGCCGCCACCATAAAAAAACCCCGCAGCCTTTCGACTACGGGGTTTTCACTGTAAGAGCCTGACGATGACCTACTTTCACACGGGAACCCGCACTATCATCGGCGCAAATTCGTTTCACTGTCCTGTTCGGGATGGGAAGGAGTGGTACCAAATCGCTATGGTCATCAGGCATAAACTTTTTGTCAGATCCAAGGCTCTCAATCAACTTCTTGATCAAGCCACCTTCAATCCAACGAATTCATAGAGTCTTTATCAGCTTTTTTATCTTTTGATTGCGCCTGGCATAACTTGAACGCTTTCACGTTCAGTCTTCACCTTGATTTCTCAATCAAAGTTATAGGGTCAAGCCTCACGAGCAATTAGTATCAGTTAGCTTAACGCATTACTGCGCTTCCACACCTGACCTATCAACGTCCTGGTCTCGAACGACTCTTTAGGGGGCTCAAGGCCCCGGCAGATCTCATCTTGAAACGAGTTTCCCGCTTAGATGCTTTCAGCGGTTATCTCTTCCACACTTAGCTACTCGGCAATGCCACTGGCGTGACAACCGATACACCAGAGGTGTGTCCACTCCGGTCCTCTCGTACTAGGAGCAGGCTTCCTCAAATCTGCAGCGCCCACGGAAGATAGGGACCAAACTGTCTCACGACGTTTTAAACCCAGCTCACGTACCTCTTTAAATGGCGAACAGCCATACCCTTGGGACCGACTACAGCCCCAGGATGAGATGAGCCGACATCGAGGTGCCAAACACCGCCGTCGATATGAACTCTTGGGCGGTATCAGCCTGTTATCCCCAGAGTACCTTTTATCCGTTGAGCCATGGCCCTTGCACACAGAACCACCGGATCAGTGTGTCCTGCTTTCGCATCTGCTCGACTTGTCAGTGGCGCCGTTAAGCACGCTTATGCCATTGCACTATCGTCACGATGTCCGACCGTAACTAGCGTACCTTCGAACTCCTCCGTTACGCTTTGGGAGGAGACCGCCCCAGTCAAACTGCCTACCATGCACTGTCCCCGATCCAGATAATGGACCAAGGTTAGAACCTCAAACACACCAGGGTGGTATTTCAACGTTGGCTCCATGTGATCTAGCGACCACACTTCAAAGCCTCCCACCTATCCTACACAGATCTGTTCAAAGTCCAATACAAAGCTACAGTAAAGGTTCATGGGGTCTTTCCGTCTTTCCGCGGGGAGATTGCATCATCACAAACATTTCAACTTCGCTGAGTCTCAGGAGGAGACAGTGTGGCCATCGTTACGCCATTCGTGCAGGTCGGAACTTACCCGACAAGGAATTTCGCTACCTTAGGACCGTTATAGTTACGGCCGCCGTTTACTGGGACTTCAATCAAGAGCTTGCACCCCATCATTTAATCTTCCAGCACCGGGCAGGCGTCACACCCTATACGTCCACTTTCGTGTTTGCAGAGTGCTGTGTTTTTATTAAACAGTCGCAGCCACCTATTCTTTGCAACCCCGTTTAGCTCCATTTGTACAACTTCACTTACTAGGGGTACACCTTCTCCCGAAGTTACGGTGTTAATTTGCCGAGTTCCTTCTCCTGAGTTCTCTCAAGCGCCTTAGAATACTCATCTCGCGCACCAGTGTCGGTTTGCGGTACGGTCGTATGTAGCTGAAGCTTAGTGGCTTTTCCTGGAAGCAGGGTATCACTCACTTCGTCTGCAAGCAGACTCGTTATCACCCCTCATCTTAGCCCGGCGGATTTGCCTACCAGGCATGACTACAGGCTTGAACCAACATTTCCAACAGTTGGCTGAGCTAACCTTCTCCGTCCCCACATCGCACTACATATCGGTACAGGAATATTGACCTGTTTCCCATCAGTTACGCATCTCTGCCTCACCTTAGGGGCCGACTTACCCTACGCCGATGAACGTTGCGTAGGAAACCTTGCGCTTACGGCGAGGGGGCTTTTCACCCCCTTTAACGCTACTCATGTCAGCATTCGCACTTCTGATACCTCCAGCATCCGTTACCAGACACCTTCACAGGCTTACAGAACGCTCTCCTACCACGTGCAATAAATTGCACATCCGCAGCTTCGGTAACTGGCTTAGCCCCGTTACATCTTCCGCGCAGGACGACTCGATCAGTGAGCTATTACGCTTTCTTTAAATGATGGCTGCTTCTAAGCCAACATCCTGACTGTTTTAGCCTTCCCACTTCGTTTCCCACTTAGCCAATTTTAGGGACCTTAGCTGGCGGTCTGGGTTGTTTCCCTCTTGAGTCCGGACGTTAGCACCCGGTGCTCTGTCTCCCAAGCTGTACTCGTCGGTATTCGGAGTTTGCATAGGTTTGGTAAGTCGCCATGACCCCCTAGCCTAAACAGTGCTCTACCCCCGACGGTAATACTTGAGGCACTACCTAAATAGTTTTCGGAGAGAACCAGCTATTTCCAAGTTTGTTTAGCCTTTCACCCCTATCCACAGCTCATCCCCTAGTTTTGCAACACTAGTGGGTTCGGACCTCCAGTACCTGTTACGGCACCTTCATCCTGGCCATGGATAGATCACTTGGTTTCGGGTCTACACCCAGCGACTAGACGCCCTATTCGGACTCGATTTCTCTTCGCCTCCCCTATTCGGTTAAGCTTGCCACTGAATGTAAGTCGCTGACCCATTATACAAAAGGTACGCCGTCACCCCTTACGAGGCTCCGACTTTTTGTAAGCATACGGTTTCAGGATCTATTTCACTCCCCTCCCGGGGTTCTTTTCGCCTTTCCCTCACGGTACTGGTTCACTATCGGTCGATTACGAGTATTTAGCCTTGGAGGATGGTCCCCCCATATTCAGACAAGGTTTCTCGTGCCCCGCCCTACTTTTCTCTAGCCTAGTACCACCAAACTGCTTTCACATACGGGGCTATCACCCACTATGGCCGGACTTTCCATTCCGTTTTGTTAGCAATCTGACTATCACTAGAAGGCTGTTCCGAATTCGCTCGCCACTACTATCGGAATCTCGGTTGATGTCTTTTCCTCTGGGTACTTAGATGTTTCAGTTCTCCAGGTTCGCCTCGCAACCCTATGTATTCAGGTTGCGATACCTATTGCTAGGTGGGTTTCCCCATTCAGAAATCTCCGGATCAAAGCTTATTTGCCAGCTCCCCGAAGCTTATCGCAGGCTATCACGTCTTTCGTCGCCTGTAATCGCCAAGGCATCCACCATATGCTCTTAGTCACTTGACCCTATAACTTTGATGTCTCTTGCGAAACAACAAAATCAAAATCAAAGACTGGTGAGGTCTCACACCTCACGCGTTATGCCGTAATGTGAATAATTCCTCGATATTGCTATCTTGGAGATATTCGTCATTACTAAATATCTTTGCTTTCGCAAAATATTTGTTTTGACGCAATCAAAATTGTTGCTGGTGGCACGGTCTGCACTAAACCTTTACGAATGTGCAGTTTCCACCAGCAACGCTGATTTCGACTCTATGAATTTTTAAAGAACAGCCTATTGATCAGATTGATCAATACAAAAGCAGTCTGAAGCCAGACTGCTTTTGTATTGAAGAGCCTTCGATTATAGCACCCTCAGGCACTAGGTTTTGGTGGAGGATGACGGGATCGAACCGACGACCCCCTGCTTGCAAAGCAGGTGCTCTCCCAGCTGAGCTAATCCCCCGGGATCCTCTAACCTGGCGTTGGAATTTATGGTGGGTCTAGTTGGGCTCGAACCAACGACCCCTGCGTTATCAACACAGTGCTCTAACCAGCTGAGCTACAGACCCATTCCTCAACCCGGCAAGCAAGAATCTCTTCTCATCTACCAAGCCTTGGCTTGTTCCAACAACCGATAAGTGTGGGCGTTCAATTGAAGCAGCGGTTTTCCAGAAAGGAGGTGATCCAGCCGCACCTTCCGATACGGCTACCTTGTTACGACTTCACCCCAGTCACGAACCCCGCCGTGGTAAGCGCCCTCCTTGCGGTTAGGCTACCTACTTCTGGCGAGACCCGCTCCCATGGTGTGACGGGCGGTGTGTACAAGACCCGGGAACGTATTCACCGTGACATTCTGATCCACGATTACTAGCGATTCCGACTTCACGCAGTCGAGTTGCAGACTGCGATCCGGACTACGACTGGCTTTATGGGATTAGCTCCCCCTCGCGGGTTGGCAACCCTTTGTACCAGCCATTGTATGACGTGTGTAGCCCCACCTATAAGGGCCATGAGGACTTGACGTCATCCCCACCTTCCTCCGGTTTGTCACCGGCAGTCCCATTAGAGTGCTCAACTAAATGTAGCAACTAATGGCAAGGGTTGCGCTCGTTGCGGGACTTAACCCAACATCTCACGACACGAGCTGACGACAGCCATGCAGCACCTGTGTTACGGCTCTCTTTCGAGCACTCCTCTATCTCTAAAGGATTCCGTACATGTCAAAGGTGGGTAAGGTTTTTCGCGTTGCATCGAATTAAACCACATCATCCACCGCTTGTGCGGGTCCCCGTCAATTCCTTTGAGTTTCAACCTTGCGGCCGTACTCCCCAGGCGGTCAACTTCACGCGTTAGCTTCGTTACTGAGTCAGTTAAGACCCAACAACCAGTTGACATCGTTTAGGGCGTGGACTACCAGGGTATCTAATCCTGTTTGCTCCCCACGCTTTCGTGCATGAGCGTCAGTACAGGTCCAGGGGATTGCCTTCGCCATCGGTGTTCCTCCGCATATCTACGCATTTCACTGCTACACGCGGAATTCCATCCCCCTCTACCGTACTCTAGCTATGCAGTCACAAAGGCCGTTCCCAGGTTGAGCCCGGGGATTTCACCTCTGTCTTACATAACCGCCTGCGCACGCTTTACGCCCAGTAATTCCGATTAACGCTTGCACCCTACGTATTACCGCGGCTGCTGGCACGTAGTTAGCCGGTGCTTATTCTTACAGTACCGTCATGGTCCCAGGGTATTAACCCAAGACTTTTCGTTCTGTACAAAAGCAGTTTACAACCCGAAGGCCTTCATCCTGCACGCGGCATTGCTGGATCAGGCTTGCGCCCATTGTCCAAAATTCCCCACTGCTGCCTCCCGTAGGAGTCTGGACCGTGTCTCAGTTCCAGTGTGGCTGGTCGTCCTCTCAGACCAGCTACAGATCGTTGGCTTGGTGAGCCTTTACCCCACCAACTACCTAATCTGCCATCAGCCGCTCTAGTAGCACAAGGCCCGAAGGTCCCCTGCTTTCATCCGTAGATCTCATGCGGTATTAGCTACTCTTTCGAGTAGTTATCCCCCACTACTAGGCACGTTCCGATGTATTACTCACCCGTTCGCCACTCGTCAGCCACCGAAGTGCTGTTACCGTTCGACTTGCATGTGTAAAGCATGCCGCCAGCGTTCAATCTGAGCCAGGATCAAACTCTATAGTTCGATCTTGAATTTAAAGTCTTGCGACTCACTCATAAAAACGGAATTGAAGTGAACTTCACTTCTATTTCCATGAGCGTTTGATTTAGTTCTAAAGAACTTGGCTGCTTGCCATCAAACGCCCACGCTTATCGGCTGTATCTTGTTAAGGATCCGAGAACAAAAACCAATCTAAACCGGCTTTCATTTTTTTGCTTGCTGCGATCAGCGAAGCCTTTGATTTTAGCACGACTTTCGCCATGCTTTTAAACGTTTTGGCGTTTTCTTCTCATCCTTCATTGCGAAGAAGGAGAAGAAAACGCCCGGCGCTGAGCCGGGCGTTTAGGCGTAAGAGCCTGACGATGACCTACTTTCACACGGGAACCCGCACTATCATCGGCGCAAATTCGTTTCACTGTCCTGTTCGGGATGGGAAGGAGTGGTACCAAATCGCTATGGTCATCAGGCATAAACTTTTTGTCAGATCCAAGGCCCTCAATCAACTTCTTGATCAAGCCACCTTCAATCCAACGAATTCATAGAGTCTTTATCAGCTTTTTTATCTTTTGATTGCGCCTGGCATAACTTGAACGCTTTCACGTTCAGTCTTCACCTTGATTTCTCAATCAAAGTTATAGGGTCAAGCCTCACGAGCAATTAGTATCAGTTAGCTTAACGCATTACTGCGCTTCCACACCTGACCTATCAACGTCCTGGTCTCGAACGACTCTTTAGGGGGCTCAAGGCCCCGGCAGATCTCATCTTGAAACGAGTTTCCCGCTTAGATGCTTTCAGCGGTTATCTCTTCCACACTTAGCTACTCGGCAATGCCACTGGCGTGACAACCGATACACCAGAGGTGTGTCCACTCCGGTCCTCTCGTACTAGGAGCAGGCTTCCTCAAATCTGCAGCGCCCACGGAAGATAGGGACCAAACTGTCTCACGACGTTTTAAACCCAGCTCACGTACCTCTTTAAATGGCGAACAGCCATACCCTTGGGACCGACTACAGCCCCAGGATGAGATGAGCCGACATCGAGGTGCCAAACACCGCCGTCGATATGAACTCTTGGGCGGTATCAGCCTGTTATCCCCAGAGTACCTTTTATCCGTTGAGCGATGGCCCTTCCATACAGAACCACCGGATCACTATGTCCTGCTTTCGCATCTGCTCGACTTGTCAGTCTCGCAGTTAAGCACGCTTATGCCATTGCACTATCGTCACGATGTCCGACCGTAACTAGCGTACCTTCGAACTCCTCCGTTACGCTTTGGGAGGAGACCGCCCCAGTCAAACTGCCTACCATGCACTGTCCCCGATCCAGATAATGGACCAAGGTTAGAACCTCAAACACACCAGGGTGGTATTTCAACGTTGGCTCCATGTGATCTAGCGACCACACTTCAAAGCCTCCCACCTATCCTACACAGATCTGTTCAAAGTCCAATACAAAGCTACAGTAAAGGTTCATGGGGTCTTTCCGTCTTTCCGCGGGGAGATTGCATCATCACAAACATTTCAACTTCGCTGAGTCTCAGGAGGAGACAGTGTGGCCATCGTTACGCCATTCGTGCAGGTCGGAACTTACCCGACAAGGAATTTCGCTACCTTAGGACCGTTATAGTTACGGCCGCCGTTTACTGGGACTTCAATCAAGAGCTTGCACCCCATCATTTAATCTTCCAGCACCGGGCAGGCGTCACACCCTATACGTCCACTTTCGTGTTTGCAGAGTGCTGTGTTTTTATTAAACAGTCGCAGCCACCTATTCTTTGCAACCCCGTTTAGCTCCATTTGTACAACTTCACTTACTAGGGGTACACCTTCTCCCGAAGTTACGGTGTTAATTTGCCGAGTTCCTTCTCCTGAGTTCTCTCAAGCGCCTTAGAATACTCATCTCGCGCACCAGTGTCGGTTTGCGGTACGGTCGTATGTAGCTGAAGCTTAGTGGCTTTTCCTGGAAGCAGGGTATCACTCACTTCGTCTGCAAGCAGACTCGTTATCACCCCTCATCTTAGCCCGGCGGATTTGCCTACCAGGCATGACTACAGGCTTGAACCAACATTTCCAACAGTTGGCTGAGCTAACCTTCTCCGTCCCCACATCGCACTACATATCGGTACAGGAATATTGACCTGTTTCCCATCAGTTACGCATCTCTGCCTCACCTTAGGGGCCGACTTACCCTACGCCGATGAACGTTGCGTAGGAAACCTTGCGCTTACGGCGAGGGGGCTTTTCACCCCCTTTAACGCTACTCATGTCAGCATTCGCACTTCTGATACCTCCAGCATCCGTTACCAGACACCTTCACAGGCTTACAGAACGCTCTCCTACCACGTGCAATAAATTGCACATCCGCAGCTTCGGTAACTGGCTTAGCCCCGTTACATCTTCCGCGCAGGACGACTCGATCAGTGAGCTATTACGCTTTCTTTAAATGATGGCTGCTTCTAAGCCAACATCCTGACTGTTTTAGCCTTCCCACTTCGTTTCCCACTTAGCCAATTTTAGGGACCTTAGCTGGCGGTCTGGGTTGTTTCCCTCTTGAGTCCGGACGTTAGCACCCGGTGCTCTGTCTCCCAAGCTGTACTCGTCGGTATTCGGAGTTTGCATAGGTTTGGTAAGTCGCCATGACCCCCTAGCCTAAACAGTGCTCTACCCCCGACGGTAATACTTGAGGCACTACCTAAATAGTTTTCGGAGAGAACCAGCTATTTCCAAGTTTGTTTAGCCTTTCACCCCTATCCACAGCTCATCCCCTAGTTTTGCAACACTAGTGGGTTCGGACCTCCAGTACCTGTTACGGCACCTTCATCCTGGCCATGGATAGATCACTTGGTTTCGGGTCTACACCCAGCGACTAGACGCCCTATTCGGACTCGATTTCTCTTCGCCTCCCCTATTCGGTTAAGCTTGCCACTGAATGTAAGTCGCTGACCCATTATACAAAAGGTACGCCGTCACCCCTTACGAGGCTCCGACTTTTTGTAAGCATACGGTTTCAGGATCTATTTCACTCCCCTCCCGGGGTTCTTTTCGCCTTTCCCTCACGGTACTGGTTCACTATCGGTCGATTACGAGTATTTAGCCTTGGAGGATGGTCCCCCCATATTCAGACAAGGTTTCTCGTGCCCCGCCCTACTTTTCTCTAGCCTAGTACCACCAAACTGCTTTCACATACGGGGCTATCACCCACTATGGCCGGACTTTCCATTCCGTTTTGTTAGCAATCTGACTATCACTAGAAGGCTGTTCCGAATTCGCTCGCCACTACTATCGGAATCTCGGTTGATGTCTTTTCCTCTGGGTACTTAGATGTTTCAGTTCTCCAGGTTCGCCTCGCAACCCTATGTATTCAGGTTGCGATACCTATTGCTAGGTGGGTTTCCCCATTCAGAAATCTCCGGATCAAAGCTTATTTGCCAGCTCCCCGAAGCTTATCGCAGGCTATCACGTCTTTCGTCGCCTGTAATCGCCAAGGCATCCACCATATGCTCTTAGTCACTTGACCCTATAACTTTGATGTCTCTTGCGAAACAACAAAATCAAAATCAAAGACTGGTGAGGTCTCACACCTCACGCGTTATGCCGTAATGTGAATAATTCCTCGATATTGCTATCTTGGAGATATTCGTCATTACTAAATATCTTTGCTTTCGCAAAATATTTGTTTTGACGCAATCAAAATTGTTGCTGGTGGCACGGTCTGCACTAAACCTTTACGAATGTGCAGTTTCCACCAGCAACGCTGATTTCGACTCTATGAATTTTTAAAGAACAGCCTATTGATCAGATTGATCAATACAAAAGCAGTCTGAAGCCAGACTGCTTTTGTATTGAAGAGCCTTCGATTATAGCACCCTCAGGCACTAGGTTTTGGTGGAGGATGACGGGATCGAACCGACGACCCCCTGCTTGCAAAGCAGGTGCTCTCCCAGCTGAGCTAATCCCCCGGGATCCTCTAACCTGGCGTTGGAATTTATGGTGGGTCTAGTTGGGCTCGAACCAACGACCCCTGCGTTATCAACACAGTGCTCTAACCAGCTGAGCTACAGACCCATTCCTCAACCCGGCAAGCAAGAATCTCTTCTCATCTACCAAGCCTTGGCTTGTTCCAACAACCGATAAGTGTGGGCGTTCAATTGAAGCAGCGGTTTTCCAGAAAGGAGGTGATCCAGCCGCACCTTCCGATACGGCTACCTTGTTACGACTTCACCCCAGTCACGAACCCCGCCGTGGTAAGCGCCCTCCTTGCGGTTAGGCTACCTACTTCTGGCGAGACCCGCTCCCATGGTGTGACGGGCGGAGTGTACAACACCCGGGAACGTATTCACCGTGTCGTCCTGGTCTACGATTACTGGCGATTCCGGCTTGTCGCAGTCGAATTGCGGACGGCGATCCGGACTACGACTGGCTTTATGGGATTAGCTCCCCCTCGCGGGTTGGCAACCCTTTGTACCAGCCATTGTATGACGTGTGTAGCCCCACCTATAAGGGCCATGAGGACTTGACGTCATCCCCACCTTCCTCCGGTTTGTCACCGGCAGTCCCATTAGAGTGCTCAACTAAATGTAGCAACTAATGGCAAGGGTTGCGCTCGTTGCGGGACTTAACCCAACATCTCACGACACGAGCTGACGACAGCCATGCAGCACCTGTGTTACGGCTCTCTTTCGAGCACTCCTCTATCTCTAAAGGATTCCGTACATGTCAAAGGTGGGTAAGGTTTTTCGCGTTGCATCGAATTAAACCACATCATCCACCGCTTGTGCGGGTCCCCGTCAATTCCTTTGAGTTTCAACCTTGCGGCCGTACTCCCCAGGCGGTCAACTTCACGCGTTAGCTTCGTTACTGAGTCAGTTAAGACCCAACAACCAGTTGACATCGTTTAGGGCGTGGACTACCAGGGTATCTAATCCTGTTTGCTCCCCACGCTTTCGTGCATGAGCGTCAGTACAGGTCCAGGGGATTGCCTTCGCCATCGGTGTTCCTCCGCATATCTACGCATTTCACTGCTACACGCGGAATTCCATCCCCCTCTACCGTACTCTAGCTATGCAGTCACAAAGGCCGTTCCCAGGTTGAGCCCGGGGATTTCACCTCTGTCTTACATAACCGCCTGCGCACGCTTTACGCCCAGTAATTCCGATTAACGCTTGCACCCTACGTATTACCGCGGCTGCTGGCACGTAGTTAGCCGGTGCTTATTCTTACAGTACCGTCATGGTCCCAGGGTATTAACCCAAGACTTTTCGTTCTGTACAAAAGCAGTTTACAACCCGAAGGCCTTCATCCTGCACGCGGCATTGCTGGATCAGGCTTGCGCCCATTGTCCAAAATTCCCCACTGCTGCCTCCCGTAGGAGTCTGGACCGTGTCTCAGTTCCAGTGTGGCTGGTCGTCCTCTCAGACCAGCTACAGATCGTTGGCTTGGTGAGCCTTTACCCCACCAACTACCTAATCTGCCATCAGCCGCTCTAGTAGCACAAGGCCCGAAGGTCCCCTGCTTTCATCCGTAGATCTCATGCGGTATTAGCTACTCTTTCGAGTAGTTATCCCCCACTACTAGGCACGTTCCGATGTATTACTCACCCGTTCGCCACTCGTCAGCCACCGAAGTGCTGTTACCGTTCGACTTGCATGTGTAAAGCATGCCGCCAGCGTTCAATCTGAGCCAGGATCAAACTCTATAGTTCGATCTTGAATTTAAAGTCTTGCGACTCACTCATAAAAACGGAATTGAAGTGAACTTCACTTCTATTTCCATGAGCGTTTGATTTAGTTCTAAAGAACTTGGCTGCTTGCCATCAAACGCCCACGCTTATCGGCTGTATCTTGTTAAGGATCCGAGAACAAAAACCAATCTAAACCGGCTTTCATTTTTTTGCTTGCTGCGATCAGCGAAGCCTTTGATTTTAGCACGACTTTCAACCTTGCCCGCAAGAACTTTTCAGAAGCTTGGGAGGCAGTTGTTTGCTGCGATGGATTGAACTATAGCATAGGTTAAACCCTAGACCCGCAAGCTTTGACACAAAAGCTTCATCGGATGCCAAGGTCTTTTCGATCTTTCAAGGACCGCCGGACATGGAACAGATGGCCCTTGCGGGCCATCTGTTCCATGGGGCCAAGTGCACCCTCATATAGAGAAGCCGCAGAGCCCGTCGATAATGCACTCACGATGGCACTGATTACTTTGTTGGACGCTCAATTGGCGTTCGGGCACGTGGCCCTGCTGGACCACGCTACTTTCTCCCTGGAAACCGGCGAGCGCGTCGGTCTGATCGGCCGCAATGGCGCTGGCAAGTCTTCGCTGCTCAAAATTTTGGGCGGCCTGGCAAAAGCCGACGACGGTCAACTCCAGGTTCAAAACGGGGTTCGCATTACCTATGTGGCCCAGGAGCCGGAGCTCAATCCGGAGCACACGATCTTCGAATCCGCATCCGATGGCCTGGCTGCAGTGATTGCAGTCCGCGAGCGCTACCTGGCCGGCGGCGAGGGCGAAGATCTGGATGTGCTGCAGACCCAGATCGAGGCTTATGACGCCTGGAACTGGGAGCAGCGCGTAGAAGAAACACTGCAGCGCCTGCACCTGGACCCCAATGCTTTGGTGGGCAGCCTGTCTGGCGGTACCCGCAAGCGCGTGGCACTGGCTCAAGCCTTGGTGGCCCGCCCTGATGTGCTGCTGCTGGACGAACCAACCAACCACCTGGATCTAGACTCTATTGAGTGGCTGGAAGATTTGCTGATTGCTTTCAAGGGAAGCGTCATCACCATCACCCACGACCGCAGCTTTCTGGACCGCATTGCCACCCGCATTGTGGAACTGGATCGAGGCAACCTGCTCTCCTACCCAGGCAACTTTGCCCAGTACGTGCTGCAAAAGGAAGAGCAGCTCGCTCAAGAGGCGGTCATCAACGCCAAAGCCGACAAGCTGCTGGCACAGGAAGAAATTTGGATCCGCAAGGGCGTGGAAGCCCGACGCACCCGCAGCCAGAGCCGCATCACCCGCCTACAAGAAATGCGCGCCAACCGCTCCGCACGCCGTGATGTGCAGGGCAGCGTGAACATGGATATTGCATCTGGCAAGGGCGATAGCTACCAGGGCAAGATCGTGGCCGAACTGACCGATGTCAGCAAGACCTACGGCGCCAAGAAGATTGTAGAGAAATTCAGCGGCACCATTTTGCGTGGCGACAAAGTCGGCCTGCTCGGCCCCAACGGCGCTGGCAAGACAACGCTGCTGAAGATGATTCTGGGCGAGTTGGCTCCGGACAGCGGCACTGTGCGCCAGGGCGGCAATATGCAGGTGGCCTACTTTGACCAGATGCGCCATCAGGTCGATCTGGATGCGACGCTGGAAGACTTCATCAGCCCCGGCAGCGAGTGGATCGAGATCGGCAATCAGAAAAAGCACGTCAAGAGCTATCTGGCTGACTTCCTGTTCTCCCCCGCCCGTGCGCACTCGCCTGTGCGCTCTCTGTCGGGTGGTGAGCGCAACCGCTTGCTGCTAGCGCGTCTGTTTGCCCGTCCCGCCAATGTCTTGGTGCTGGACGAGCCGACCAACGACCTCGACATCGAGACGCTGGACATGCTGGAAGACCTGCTGCAAAGCTATGACGGTACCGTCTTCCTGGTCAGCCATGACCGCACCTTCCTCGACAACGTGGTCACCAGCACCATTGCCTGGGAAGGCCCCGGCCACTGGCGTGAATACGAAGGCGGCGTGACGGACTGGATGGAGCAATCTCGCCGCAGCAAGGCGATTGCCGCAGCGGCCCAGCCCAAGACCGCACCCAAGGAAGAAGCCAAGCCTGTGGCGCCCCTCGTAGAGAGTGTGGCCAGCCCCAAGAAAAAGCTCAGCTATAAAGAGCAGCGTGAGCTGGAAACACTGCCTGCGCAGATTGCAGCGCTGGAGACCGAGCAAAAGCAGATTCAGGCAACACTGGCAGATGGCAAGCTGTTTTCCTCCGACAACGCCAAGGCCGTCGCCATGCACCAGCGGGATGCGCAGATTGACGAAGAGCTGATGGCTGCGCTGGAACGTTGGAGTGCTCTATCCGAGTAAGGCCGAGTCTCTAGCGCTAGCTATCAAATAAATGAGCGCCTGGCGCTTGTCATATATAGAGTGTGAATCGGAAAAAATCGATTCTCTATATAGAACAAGCGCCAGGCGCTCATTTTTTACGTGCATCAGATGCGGTGATGCACGTGATCTGCGCCACTCCTGAGCTTGGTCAGCAGGGTTGGAGCAATTTGCTGCAGTGGCAGCACCTCATCGGCAGCGCCATGGGCAATGGCTTCGCGCGGCATGCCAAAGACAATGCAGCTGGCTTCATCCTGCACCAGGTTGTAGCTGCCCGCATCCTTCATCTCGCGCATGGCGGCAGCGCCATCAGCCCCCATGCCGGTGAGCATGATGCCAAAAGCATTGCGGCCGGCACAGGAGGCCACCGATTTGAACAGCACTTCCACCGAGGGCTTGTGGCGATTCACTGGCGGCGCGTCATCGACCACGGCCACATAGTTGGCGCCGCTGCGCGCTATGGAAAAGTGCTTGCCGCCGGGCGCAATATAGGCATGACCGGGCAAGATGCGCTCGCCCTGCACCGCTTCTTTGACCGTGATCAGACACAAGCTGTTCAGCCGCGCCGCAAAGCTGGTGGTAAAGCCCGGCGGCATGTGCTGAGTAATCACAATGCCCGGACAGTCTGCGGGCAGGTGGGTCAGCACTTCCTTGATGGCTTCCGTACCTCCAGTCGATGCACCCACCGCAATGATCTTCTCGGTAGAGACTCGTCCCAGCAGACTGGAAGCCAGTGCCGACTTTTCCACCACGGCGCTCGCTCCAGCCATGGCCGGACCGACCGCTGCGCGGGCAGCCGGCAAACGGCGCACATGGGCAACGGCAGCTACACGGATTTTTTCCACGATCTGGCTGGCCAGCTCCTGCAGACCGTTGGCCACCCCCACACGGGGCTTGGCGACAAAGTCGATGGCTCCCAGTTCCAGTGCGCGCAGGGTGACTTCGGCACCGCGCTCGGTCAGCGTGGAGATCATCAGCACCGGCATGGGACGCAAGCGCATGAGACGACCCAGGAAGTCAATGCCGTCCATGTGGGGCATTTCTACATCCAGCGTAATCACGTCAGGGCTGAGGTCGCGAATCATCTCGCGCGCAATCAGCGGATCATTGGCCGAGCCAATGCACTCCATATCGGTTTGACGATTGATGATCTCGGCCAGCAAACTGCGCACCAGCGCAGAATCGTCCACCACAATCACCCGGATTTTTCTGCTCATTCCCTCTTGAACCTTTTTAAAACAGATCGATCGAGCCGCCTGCCGTATTGCGAGCCACCACGGCGGCATTGCCCCGTGTTCGCTCCTGCAGGACCAGCTCTTCCGGATGCGCATGGGCCAGTCGTTTGACCATGGCCTTGCCTGTAACCGGAAAAAACACCACTTTGCGCGGATAGATGTCCAGCACGTCCCGGGAGACGATGGGGATACGCTCCGTCTGCAAATAATCGGTCACAAAAGCCGTATTGCGTTCTCCCACATTCATGCTGGCGAAGTTGTGCATGACCTGGCCACCACCAAAAATCTTGGCCTGCAGGGATTCACGTCGCGCGCCCAGCTTGAGCATTTCATTGATCAGCAACTCCATGGCATAGGAACCATAGCGCCCCGATACATCGGCCGAGTCGCCTTCGGGCAGCATGAAATGGTTCATGCCTCCGATGCGCATGACTCTGTCCCACAGGCAGGCCGCAATGCAGGAGCCGAGCACGGTGACGATGGCCATATCCTCACGCGAGACAAAATACTCGCCAGGCAAGACTTTGGCCGTGTTGTACTGGAAATGCGGATCGAAGTAGAAAAACGAAGCTTCGCCCGGGCGACGCGGCCGGCGCTTGAGCTGCTCCAGAGAGGAAACCGGAGACGAGCCTTCAGCCACGGCACTCTCCACCGGCGAATGGTTCAGCGTGCGCACATTACCCCCGCCCCGTTCTGCAGCGCCAGCCCCTTGCGCCGGGACCACTCCCCGCCACTGGGCCGAGGAATCGGGAGGCAAGCTATTGCCGCTCATAAACCGTCTTGCCCTTGAGAGCAAACAAGTCCCGTGAATCGCTGAAATTTTCGGCATGCCCCACAAACAGCAAGCCGCCGGGCTTCATCACCCGATGAATGCGCTCCAGCACCCGGCGCTGGGTCGATGCATCAAAGTAAATCATGACATTGCGGCAAAAGACCACATCGAAGGGCTCCTTGAAAGGCCACTCCCCGGCTATCAGGTTGACGTTGAGGAAGTCGACCATACGGCGCAACTCGGGCTTGATGCGCACCATTCCCGCGTTGCCAGACTTGCCGCGCAGAAAGAAGCGATGCAGCCGCTCTGTACCCACGCCCTTCAAGCCATCTTCCTTGTACACCCCGCGTGAGGCGGTTTCCAGCACACGTGAATCAATGTCGCTGGCCAGCAGATGAAAGCTGCCACGCCCACCCAGATTTTCGGCCGCCGTCATCAAGATCGAATAGGGTTCCTCACCGGTGGAGGCCGCGCTGCACCACACATTCCACCCCGTACCTGCCGGCTTGCTGCGCAGGTGCTGGGCCAGTATCTCGAAATGGTGCTGTTCGCGGAAAAACGACGTCAGATTGGTGGTCAGCGCGTTGACGAATTCCTGCCACTCCGGACCATCGTTAATAGTCTCCAGCCAGTCCAGATAGGCGGAAAAGCTCTCATGCCCCGTCTCGCGCAAGCGCCGCGAGAGCCGGCTATAGACCATGGCGTGCTTGCCGTCATGCAGGCTGATGCCTGCGCGCTTGTAGATCAGCGCCTGCACCCTCGCAAAATCGCGGTTGGACCAGATGAACTCGCGCCCCTGCGCCGCCGGGCCAAAGCCGGGGTTCAGCGATGCGTCTTCGTCATCAAACAGCGGTGAAGCGGCAGACGCAGATGAGGAGCGATCAATGGTCAGCAAGGGATTCCTTTGTCAGTGCGTGCCGGGCTCAGGCTGCAGCCGCCACCAGGCCCATGTCCACATTGCCCATGAGCTTCTCTATATCCAACAGGATGAGCATGCGCTCGCCCACGGAGCCGAGCCCCAGAATACAGCCGCTGTCAATCGCGCTTTCGATATCGGGCGCAGGTCGAATAGCTTCGGCAGACAGCTCCATCACATCACTGACCGAGTCCACCACAATGCCCACCACGCGATTGCGCAGGTTAAGGATGATGACCACGGTGAAGTTGTTGTACACCACTTCGGAGCAATGGAACTTCAGGCGCATGTCCACAATAGGCACGATGGTGCCGCGCAGATTGACCACGCCTTTGATGAACTCGGGCGCATTGGCAATGCGTGTGGGCTGCTCGTAGCCGCGTATTTCCTGCACCTTGAGGATGTCGATGCCGTACTCCTCCTGACCCAGGCGGAAGGTCAGGTACTCGCGCGCACCGCCGGACATGCCGTCTGCAGTCTTATTGGTAACACTCATGGTCAACTCCTTGGCGTCTGCACAGCTTGCGACTGTGCTCTATGGGATTGGCCGACAGCGGTCTTGAGCGCTGTCAGTCCTTGATTCATCACTTCAATGTCTGGCACGGCGCACCATGGAGCCCGTGTCCAGAATCAGCGCCACCGAGCCATCGCCCAAGATGGTGGCGCCCGAGACATTGGGTACCTTGCGGTAATTGGTTTCCAGATTTTTGACCACCACCTGGTGCTGACCCAGCAGCTCGTCGACCAGCAAGGCCACACGGCTGCCGTCGGATTCGACCACCACCATGATGGTGCTGGTCTGGCTGGCATCCTCGCGCGGAACCTGGAACATGCGCTCCAGCGCGATCACCGGCATGTACTCGTCCCGCACCTTCACCAGCTGCGTGCCGTTGGCCACGGTATTCACATCCTGGTTCTTGACCTGGAAAGACTCCACCACCGAGGACAGCGGCAGGATATAGACCTCCTGACCCACGCCTACCGACATGCCATCCATGATGGCCAGCGTCAACGGCAGGCGCACCGATACCTTCATGCCCCGCCCGGCCACGGATTCAATCTCCACCGAGCCGCCCAACGATGTGATGTTGCGCTTGACCACATCCATGCCCACACCGCGGCCGGAGACATCGGTCACCACCTCGGCAGTCGAAAAGCCAGGCGCAAAAATCAGCTGCCAGACTTCGCTGTCGGGCATGCTGTCCGAAACGTCCATGCCGCGTTCACGCGCCTTGCCCAGAATTTTCTCGCGATTCATGCCGCGCCCGTCATCGCGCACCTCGATCACGATGGAGCCTCCCTGATGAGAGGCCGCCAACGTCAATGTACCGCTCTCGGACTTGCCAGCAGCCAGCCTGTCCTCGGGCATTTCAATGCCGTGATCCACGCTGTTGCGCACCAGATGGGTGAGAGGGTCGGTAATCTTTTCCACCAAACCCTTGTCCAACTCCGTGGCCTCACCCAAGGTGATGAGGTCAATTTTCTTGCCCAGTTTGCCCGCCAGATCGCGCAACATGCGCGGAAAGCGGCTGAACACGGTGGACATGGGAATCATGCGAATCGACATCACCGACTCCTGCAAGTCGCGCGTATTGCGATCCAGGTCGGCCAATCCGGCCAGCAGCTGTTGATAAGTGGAGGTATCCAGTCCCTGGCTGTTCTGCGCCAGCATCGCCTGGGTAATCACCAACTCGCCCACCAGATTGATGAGTTGATCGACTTTTTTGATATCCACGCGGATGCTGGTGGACTCCATGGCCTGCGCCGTTTTGACCACCGCCTTGGGTGAGGCGGTATGCGCGGCCTCGACAGAAGCCGCCGCCTCCGGAAGATTGCCTACAGGGACACCGGGTGCGCCCGGGAAAAAGCCGTAGGCATCCTCGGCTGACAAATGGATGAGTGCCTGAAATTCGCCCTCCCCGGTACTGGGCTGCACCATCTCTTGCGGTTCAGCGCTTTGCGACGGCTCCAGGGGTTCGACCGGTTCCTCGCCCACCGCCGAAATATGCACCTGCTCCTTGGCAACGTGAAAGGCGAACAGATCGCACAACTCGTCATCTTCCGACAAGGTTCTGACCAGAAACAGGCGGCTGTCGCTCTGGGGCGATGGCAGATCTTCGATGGTGCCCAGTCCCGGAATATCGCGGAACAGCTCCTTGATGGCATCCGCCATCTCCAGGCGCGCCAAAGGCCCAATCCGCACATGCAGCACGCGCTCACCTTCGGGCTGGCCGGTAGCTATTGCTGCAGTGGCACTCACCAGGGCGGGTACCTCAGGTTCTGGCACCGATGCGGGCGCAAACACAGGTGCAGCAACTACCGTAGCCGCGGCCGGGGCGGGCGGCGAAGCGGGGCTGCCCCGATCCACAGTAGGCATCACCGTCAGGCCTTGGGCCAGGGCTTCAATGCGCATCACCAACTCGGCCGTCGATACGGCTTCGCCTTCGTCACCTGCCTGGTGGCGGGCCAGCAGGCTGCGACTGGCGTCTGCGGATTCCAGCAGCACATCCACCATCTCGGGGATGGGTGTGATCTCGTGGCGGCGCAGGCGATCCAGCAAGGATTCCATGCGATGGGTCAGAGCGGTCACATCCGAGAAACCGAACGTGGCTGCACCGCCCTTGATGGAGTGCGCGCAGCGGAAGATTCCGTTGAGCTCTTCGTCATTGGCCGCTGACAGATCCAGGCCGACCAGCATTTTCTCCATCTGATCGAGGTTCTCGCTGGCCTCCTCAAAGAAAATTTGATAGAACTGGCTCAGGTCAAAGTCCGCGCCAGAGCCTGCTCCATCTTGGTGTAGATCAGCCATGTGTTTCCTGCTTTTTTTCGGGTGTATCCATAGCTATCGGCTTAACGGAGCACTTTCTGAATGACTTCGATCAAACGACTGGGATCAAACGGCTTGACCAGCCAGCCCGTGGCACCGGCAGCGCGCCCAGCCTGCTTCATCAGATCGCTAGACTCCGTGGTCAGGATCAGGATCGGCGTGTCCTGGAACTTGGGGTCTTCGCGCAGCTTACGCGTCAGGCCGATGCCGTCCAGGCGCGGCATATTCTGATCTGCCAACACCAGGTCGATATTCTCCAACTGCGCTTTTGCCAATGCGTCCACGCCGTCCACGGCCTCAACCACCTTGAAACCAGCGCTGGTCAATGTGAAAGCGACCATCTTTCGCATCGAGGGGGAATCATCAACGGCCAGAATCGATCGCATGTACAGCTCCAACAGACGGGCAATAGGAAAAGATGTGCTTCATAACTACAGTCAAAACAGCTCCACAGAGCCTGCGTCCATCTCACTTTGATTCACGGGATTGGGCTTACCCGGCATAGGTGACAAGCTGGCATCCACAACCCCATTCTGACCATCCTCCGTTGTGCTTGAAGCAAAACGTAAGGCACAGGCCTGAAGCGTACTGGCAATATGCGCTATCAATTGCGAGGACATGTCATGAAATTGCAGCTCGATCACCGCCTGGCGCAGAGCTTCGCGAGCAGCATCCGCCTGCGACAACCCAGCCAAACCGGGATGCGACAATTGTGCATTCGCCTCCTCAAACCGCTCCAGCAGATTGTGCGAGGCATGGTCAAGCAAGCCCTCCAGACGCTGCAGGTCGCGCAAAGCGACCGACAAAGCGTCTTGCAGCTCGGCGGCAACCATGACAGGCACGGGCACCGCAGGCTCACCCGAAGGGTTTTGGAATGTCTGCATCCTTGCTCCAACAACGAACAGCCCTATAGCTGTGCCATGCTTTACGCATGAACACATTCGTGATCGTTAGCAGAGCGCTCACGCAACCCAGCTTGACGAATTTTGACCTCTATGTTCCAAAATGTATCCAATGATAGCGCCCTTGGCTATGCGCAATTGCAGGAACAGCCCTTGAACATTCTGCATATTGAAGACTCTGTCGCCGATCAGGCCTTGGCGCGCCTGCATCTGCAACGCGGCCTGCCGGCTTGTACGGTGACACCGGTCGATAGCCTGCAGGAAGCAGGCCAGGCACTGGCCACGCAAAATTTCGACCTCGTTCTGGCGGACTACCATCTACCGGGCTTCACGGCAATTGATGTCTGGGAGCTGGTTCGTGCCCTGCCCGCGCCACCGCCTTTTGTACTGCTTTCCGGGGCAATTGGCGAGTCGGCAGCCGTGGACATCATGCGCCTGGGCATCAGCGACTATCTGCTCAAGGACCAGATCAGTAGTCTGCCGCATGTCATCAAACGGGCCTTGGAAGTGCACGATGCCAGACGCGCTCGCCACCGCGCCATGCAGGAGCTGGCCGAGTCGGAAAAACGCCTGGCCGAGCTGACTGAGCATCTACACACCTCGATAGAGCAGGAACGTGCCAGCATCTCGCGCGAGATTCATGACGACATCGGCGGCTCGCTCACCGCCGTCAAGTTCGATCTGGCCTGGCTGCTGCGCAATACGCCGCAAGGCCCCATGCAGTCCCATGCCCAGTCGGCACTGGAGATGCTCGAGCATGCTCTGGGGGCCAGCCAGCGCATCATGCAAAACCTGCGCCCTCCGGTGCTGGATCAGGGCCTGGTGGCCGCAGTGCAATGGCTGGCCAGCGATTTTGAGCGCCGCAGCGGCGTGCCGGTACGGCTGCGCCTCAGCCGCGAACATATGGAAATTGCTCCCGCCTTGCAGCTGGTGGCCTACCGCACGGCGCAAGAAGCTTTGACCAATATCAGCAAATACGCCCAAGCCAGCCGTGTGGATATAGAACTGTCCGATCAGGAAGGTTTTCTGACCCTGGAAGTCACGGACAATGGCGTAGGCATTTCGGCAGGCGATCGCGAAAAGCCTCAGTCCTTTGGTCTTCGCGGATTGAGTGAGCGCGCACGCACCGTCCATGGCTGGCTTGACATCAGCAGCCAGGCGGGCTGCGGCACCTCCATCATTATTTCCATCCCATTGGATGCCTGCGCCACGTCTGCGCAGGCATGACCTACCATTGGGCACCAATACCGCTGCTGCCTTGCAAGCCGCAGCTTTTGACTTTTCAGGAGACCCAACTTGATCCACGTGGTGTTATGCGATGACCATGCGGTACTGCGCCGGGGCATTCGCGATACGCTGGCCGAAGCCACGGACATCACTGTCACCGGCGAGGCGGCCAGTTACGCCGAGCTGCGCGAACAACTACGGACTGCGACCTGTGACGTGCTGCTGCTCGACATCAACATGCCAGGGCGCAGCGGCCTGGAAGTGCTGGCCAGCGTGCGCGAGACCAATCCGCACATTCGCGTCATCATGGTCTCCATGTATCCCGAGGATCAGTACGCGCTGCGCAGCATCAAGGCTGGCGCTCAAGGCTATGCCAACAAGGCGGGCGACCCGGTGCTGCTGATCGAAGCCGTGCGCACCGTATTCAGCGGCCGCAAATACCTGACGGCCGAAGTGGCGCAGATGCTGGCCGAAAGCCTGGCCCAGCCCGCCACTCCCGTTCCGCACGAAAGCCTGTCCGAGCGCGAAATGCAGACCCTGCTCAAGATTGCAAACGGTCAGCGCCTGACCGATATTGCCCAGGAGCTGATGCTCAGCCCCAAGACCGTCAGCGTCTACCGGGCCCGCGTGCTGGAAAAACTCTCCATGAGCAGCAATGCCGAGCTGACGGCCTATGCCATTCACAACCAATTGATATAAAAGAGCAGCTGCTTGCGCATGGCTGGATTGGATTACAGGCCTATTCAGAGCTCAACAGGTCTTTAGTCTTGCGCTTGCAGCTATCTTTTTTATATCAGCTGCCTACGCCAAAGATGGCAATGCCTTTTTGCAGCAAGGCCACCATGGGCTGCTCCAGCAAAGGCAGGGTGGCGACCAGCCCCAGCAGGCCCACGGTCAGCGTGACGGGAAAGCCCACGGCATAGATATTCATCTGCGGCGCCACGCGCGAGATGATGCCCAGCACCAGATTGACGAAAAGCAGCATGGCAATCATGGGCAGGGCAATCCAGAAAGCGCTGGCAAACACGGCGCTGCCCATCTCATGCAGGCGCATCTGGGCAATGGCTTGCAGAAAGTTGCCATCTACCGGAAAAGCTTCAAAACTCTTGAGCACCGCCATCAGCACCAGCAGGTGGCCGTTGATCACAATGAACAGCAGCGTGGCGATCTGCACCATGAAGCGCGCCACGGCGCTGAGCTGGGCATTGCTGGTGGGATCGAAGAACGAGGCAAAGTTCAAGCCCATCTGCAGGCCAATCACCTCACCGGCCACTTCCACGGCGGCCATCACCAGCCGCACGGCAAAACCCACGGACAGTCCGATCACCACCTGCTGCACCACCGTGCCCAATGCCTGGGCCGAATTGATGGAAATCACCGGCTGCACGCCCAACACGGGCTGGGCGCAGATGGCGACCAGCAGCGCCAGCCCGACCTTGAGCCGCAAGGGGATGGCACGCTGCGAAAACACGGGCGCCACCGAAAACAGTGCCAGCACGCGCACGAACGGCCACAGCACCGGCGAGAGCCAGGCCACCAGCTGGGCTTCACTGATCGATATCACCCGCGATTCACCCAATGGAGCCGGGAATGCTCTCGATGGTGCGGCGAATGAAGTCCACCAGCGTGGAGAGCATCCACGGCCCGGCCACGGCAAACACCAGCACGGCAGCCAGCAGCTTGGGCACAAAAGCCAGCGTGGCTTCATGCACCTGGGTCACGGCCTGAAACACGCTGACCACCAGGCCCACGGCCATGACCACGCCCAGCACAGGCATGGAGATCATGAGCAGCAAGGTCAGCGCCTCGCGGCCGAAGGTCAGAACAAATTGAGAGGTCATGGGTTCCTCTTTCTCTCTACATCGCTTGCAGCGTCAGATCTGCTTGAAATAGACACTGCACATCAAAGAGGCAGCCAGCAAGGGCCGCCCCGCAGCAAAAGCTGCCGTCCCCCTTGAGGGGGAAGGCGCGAAGCGACTCAGGGGGAGCCTCATGTGACGAAACTCGCCGCCAGCGAGCCGATGATGAGATTCCAGCCGTCGGCCAGCACAAACAACATGAGCTTGAACGGCAGCGCCACCAGCACCGGCGAGAGCATCATCATGCCCAGCGACATGAGGATGGAGGACACCACCATGTCGATCACCAGAAACGGGATGAAGATCATGAAGCCGATCTGGAACGCCGTTTTGAGCTCGCTGGTCACAAAGGCCGGCACCAGCACGCGCAGCGGTGCGGTCTCGGCCGTCACGGCTTCATCGAGCTTGGCCAGACGCTTGAACAGCGCGAAATCCGACTGACGCGTCTGCTTGAGCATGAAGGAGCGCATGGGCGCCTCGGCCCTGTCCACCGCCTGCTCAAAACTGATGCTGTTGCTGGTGTAAGGCACATAAGCATCCTGATAGACCTTGTCCAGCGTGGGCCCCATCACAAACAGCGTGAGAAACAGCGACAGGCCGATCACCACCTGATTGGGCGGCGCAGACTGCGTGCCCAGCGCCTGACGCAGCAGGCTGAGCACGATGACGATGCGGGTAAAGCCCGTCATCAACAGCAAGATGGCCGGCAGAAACGACAGTGCCGTAAAAAACAGCAAGGTCTGAATGGGCACGGAATAGCTGGCTCCACCGCCCCCTCCCTGCCCTATCAGCAACGGCAAGCTGGCGGGAGCCCCCTGGGCGGCAGCCAGCATAGGCGCGGCCCATAAATGTTGATTTCCACCCACAAGTGACCCACTAGCCCCTGGCTTTTCCATCTCAACCTGACCCACGCATTAACCCTAGCCTGCTGCTTTCTTGTGCAGCAGGAGACCAGGAGTGATTGACGTGGCCACTTTGAGTGTCATCAGACGCTGGGCTCTGCGTGAGCACCTGTCCATCCGAGAGATCGCCCGCAGAACCGGGCTTTCTCGCAATACCATCCGCAAGTATTTGCGCTCCGATGTTGTGCAGCCTCGCCCTGCGCAGCGCACCATCGTCACCAAGCTAGACCCATTCGCCAGCAAACTCTCGGGCTGGCTTCGTACTGAAGCGAATCGCTCTCGCAAGCAGCGGCGCACGATCAAGCAGATGTACGAAGACTTGCAGGCTCTGGGTTATGCGGGATCCTATGGTCGGGTAGCCGCTTTTGCCAGAGCATGGAAGGTTCAGCTCCATGCAGCTGAACAAACAGCGGGCCGAGGCGTATTTGTTCCACTGATCTTTGCTGCTGGCGAAGCCTTTCAGTTTGACTGGAGTGAGGATTGGGCTGTCATTGCGGGTGTGCGTACCAAGCTGCAAGTGGCTCACTTCAAGCTCAGTCACAGCCGTGCGTTTTATCTACGGGCCTATCCGCTTCAAACCCATGAGATGCTTTTTGATGCCCACAACCGGGCATTTGCGGTGTTTGGAGGGAACCCCATGCGGGGCATCTACGACCATATGCGCACAGCCGTCGATGGTTTCGGCCATGGCCAGCTCCTAGAGCTCATCGCCCGCTTCCCCGCGTTGGACAGCTAGTTCCTGTTCGAGGCACAGTTTTGCAATCCCGCCTCGGGATGGGAGAAGGGACAGGTTGAGAAGAATGTACGAGATGCCCGTCATCGCATCTGGCAATCTGTACCGGCCTTTCCTACGCTCAGTGCCCTCAACGTTTGGCTGGAGCAGCGATGTCAGGCGCTATGGCAAGGGATTACGCATGGCCAGTTGCCTGGCTCAGTCGCAGATGTCTGGGCGCTAGAGCGCTCGGCATTAATGCCCATGCCTCGACCATTTGATGGGTTTGTCGAACACGCTAAGCGGGTCTCGCCCACCTGCCTGGTGCACTTTGAGCGCAACCGTTACAGCGTACCGGCCTCTTACGCCAACCGGCCCGTGAGCTTGCAGGTCTACGCCGACCGCTTAGTTGTCGTGGCCGAAGGCCAGGTCGTCTGCGAACACCAGCGCATCATTGAGCGCAATCACCAAGGTTCTGGTCGTACGGTTTATGACTGGCGTCACTACCTGGCCGTGTTGCAGCGCAAGCCCGGTGCATTGCGCAACGGTGCTCCGTTTGCAGAGCTGCCAGAGGCTTTCAAACGGCTGCAAGCTCTGCTGCTCAAGCAGCCTGGCGGCGACCGTGAGATGGTGGAGGTCCTAGCCTTGGTGTTGCAGCACGATGAGCAGGCGGTTCTGGCGGCAGTGGAGTTGGCCTTGGAAGCAGGCGTTCCCCGCAAGACCCACATCATCAATGTCTTGCATCGCCTGCTTGACGGAACACCGGAGCCTGAACCCATCTATTCACCACAAGCCTTGACCTTGCTCGTCGAGCCCCAAGCCAACGTTGTGCGCTACGACCAACTCAGGCGGAGGCACCATGCGCCATGACCCAGCCATTGCAGCGATCATCATCATGCTCAGGCAACTCAAGATGTTTGGCATGGCCCAGGCCATCACTGAGCTTGCCGAGCAAGGCTCTCCAGCCTTTGAAGCGGCACATCCCATGCTGGCTCAACTGCTGAAGGCCGAGAGCGCAGAGCGAGAAGTTCGCTCCATTGCCTATCAACTCAAGGCTGCCAAGTTCCCTATCTACAGAGATCTGGCGGGATTTGACTTTGCCCACAGCGAGGTCAATGAAGCCTTGGTACGCAGCCTTCATCGCTGTGAATTCATCGAGAAGGCCAACAATGTGGTGCTTGTCGGCGGACCCGGTACTGGCAAGACCCACATTGCTACGGCGCTGGGTATCCAGGCCATCGAGCACCACCGCCAAAGGGTGCGCTTCTTCTCTACCGTGGAATTGGTCAACGCCTTGGAGCAAGAGAAGTCCCAAGGCAAAGCCGGACAGCTCGCCCACAGGCTGGTGCATACGGATCTGGTGATACTCGATGAGCTGGGCTATCTGCCCTTCAGCTCATCTGGCGGATCGCTACTGTTCCATCTGCTCTCGACGCTTTACGAGCGCACGAGTGTGGTGATCACCACCAACCTGAGCTTTAGCGAATGGGCCAGCGTGTTTGGCGATGCAAAGATGACTACGGCCCTTCTGGACCGTCTGACCCACCACTGCCATATTCTGGAAACAGGCAACGACAGCTACCGCTTCAAGCACAGTTGTGCAATCCAACAACCGCTCATCAAGAGGGAGAGAAGCAAAACCTTATCCACATCTTGAGCCTACGGCTCAAGCCAAAGGGTGGGTCAGTTTGAGATGGAAATAGCGGGTCAGTCTTGCGTGGAAATCAACACCATAAAGGCAGGCTGACAAGAGCGGCAACCGTGCGGCGAGATATGAACTTAGACATGTCCCTGATCCTGCGATGCCTGGCGCTGAGCCTGGGCCATGACATCGGCAAACTGCGATGCCTCGCTTTTGATAGCTGCCGGCGCATGTGCTTTGTGCTCTTCAAGCACATGCAGGCATTGAATCTGTTGTGCCGTCACGCCCAGCACCAGGCGCACGGCTTCATCGCCATCGCCTACTTGCACCGTCACCACGCGCTGCTGCTGACCTATGGACAGCGAGCCCAGAATCTGCAACGGCAGCGGGGCCGCGCCGCGCGCCATGCCCATGCTGCGGGGCAGCAGATTCTTTTGCTGCAACCGGCGCACCAGCCAGGGCAAAGCTGCCATGGCGGCGACAAACAGCGCCACCAGCACCAGCGTGGGCCACATGGAGGGCGCAGCCGCCGCCGAGCTGTCAACCACGGCTGACCCGGCGCAAACGTTCGGACGGCGTCACCACGTCCGTCAGACGGATACCGAACTTGTCGTTGACCACCACCACCTCGCCCTGTGCAATCAGATAGCCGTTGACCAGCACGTCCATGGGCTCACCGGCCAGCGCATCCAGCTCCACCACCGAGCCCTGGGCCAGCTGCAAAATGTATTTGATAGGCACCTTGGTGCGGCCCAGCTCCACCGAGAGCTGCACCGGAATGTCCAGCACCATGTTGATGTCGTGCACCGGCACATCGGCGCCGCCATAGGGGCGCTGCGCTTCGCCGGAGAGCGGACCGCCCTGCTCGGAAACATCTGCGCCATCGTGGGCACGCTGCTCTTCCAACGCTTCGGCCCAGCCCGAGAAGGGATCGTCGCCCGCACTCTTGTTGCTGTCGTCAATTGCCATTTTTCTCTCCCGTCCAGCCGGAATCACCGCCGCGCAGGCAATGCTCCACGCGGATTGCATATTTGTCGTTGTGCGTGCCGTACTGGCACTCGAAAATCGGAACCCCGCCAATCGATGCTCGGATCAGCGGCTCGCGATCCAGCTCAATGAAGTCGCCAGGGCGCATGGCCAGCAGCTGCTCCACCGTGGCATCGGCCCGGGCCAGCTCGGCCACCAGGGTCACATCGGCCGACTGGATTTCCCGCGTCAGCACCTTGACCCAGCGCCTGTCCACCTCGATGGCATCGCCCTGGGTGGACGAATACAGCACGTCGCGGATGGGCTCCAGCGTGGCGTAGGGCATGCAGATGTGGATGGAGCCCGAGATATCGCCGATCTCCAGCTGAAAAGCCGTGGAGACCACGATTTCGCTGGGCGTAGCGATATTGGCGAACTGGGGCTGCATTTCCGAGCGCTGATAAGCCAACTCCAGCGGATAGATACCGTGCCAGGCTTTTTTGTATTCCTCGCAGATCACGTTGACCAGGCGGTTGATGACGCGCTGCTCGGTATGCGAGAAATCACGCCCCTCGATACGGGTTTGCAGGCGGCCCGTGCCGCCATACAAGGTGTCGATGACGCCAAAGACCAGCGAAGGCTCGCAAACCACCAGGCCGCTGCCGCGCAGAGGGCGAATGGCCGCGATATTGAAATTGGTGGGCACGGCCAGCTCGCGCAGGAAAGCGCTGTAACGCTGTACCGAGACCGTACCGACCGAAACCTCGGGACTGCGGCGAATGAAGTTGAACAGGCCAATGCGGAAGTTACGCGCAAAGCGCTCATTGACGATTTCCATGGTCGGCATGCGACCGCGGACAATGCGTTCCTGGCTGGAAATGTCGTAGTTGCGAATCAGGCCGATATCGACCTCGGCCACCTCGGATTTCTGGCTTTCGCCTGTGACACCCTCTAAAAGGGCATCCACTTCTTCCTGGGAGAGAAATGAATCACTCATGCTTAGGCTCCAGGATCACTGAATGATGAAGCTGGAGAACAGCACGCGGCGTACGGGATTCTTGCCGACCTTGCTGGGACGCTCCTCGTCCCCATCGTCCTGCGAACGCTTTTTGGGACGGGCGTTATAGCCCAGCGGCGCAGCCACTTCGGCCAGCACATCGGCAGCCAGCTTTTCCTTGCCTTCGCGCGTGAGCAGCTCATCGGAGCTGCGCTGGGACACCAGCATCAGAATGCCGTTGCGGATGCTGGGCAGATATTGTTTGACGGTACCGGCCGTCTTTTCGTCCGCCAGCTCCAGCGTAATGCCCAGCTGCACAAAGCGATCGCCGCCGGGGTCGGCCAGATTGGCCACCATATTATCGAGCGGCAAGAACGTGGGCACCGTGGCTTCGACTTTGACCTCGTCCTCGCCATCTGCACTGCTGTGCTGGCGCTGAACCATCCAGATGTAAGCGGCGGCGGCCACGATCAGCAGGAGCGCGACGATGCCGAGGATCAGGATCAACTTTTTGCTCTTGGCCGGAGCAGGAGCTGCGGGAGCGGCATTGGGATTGGCTGACACGGCGGATATTCCTTACTAAAGAAAGACCACGACCGGCATTCGCTGCACCATGCACGGGAGAGGTCCATGGCTGAATTATTGGACACTACCGCCAGAGACATTGCCCGAATAAAAGCGCTAAACCCCGCCTTCTCCCTGGCTCGGATGAGCCTGCGCCCTTCAAACCACGTTAGACAAACACATCCACACCCGCGCTTTTGGGGCTGGCTGCCACGGAGGTGCCGCCCACATCGGCCGTCAGCTGCACACGCGCCTGCCTGGCGCTGCTGCGCCCCTCGTCACGTTGGTCACGCTGACTATTGCCCTGGGAATCGGCCTTGCCGCTGCCCACGCTGACCCCGGCTAGCTGCAAGCCCTGGGCCTGCAACAACTCGCGCAGCTGAGACTGACCGTCGGCCAGGAGCTGGCGCGCCTGCTCGTCATCCGCAGCAAAGCGCACATGGGCCTCCTGGCCGTTCAGTTGCACCTGCACCTGAATCGGCTTGCCTTCGTGCTGTATGGACAGGGCCGCATGGTGATTTTTCTGATGCGCCCAGAAAGCCACCTGTTCGGAGATTTCTTGCTCGCGCTCCGCCGGCGCGGCCTGGCCGTCTGCCGTCTGGGCGAAAGCCGAAGCATTCTGCCCGCCGGCTTGGGTTCCCGCCTGCATGCCGGCCTGTAACGCCCCCGCAGCCACAGCGGTGGCCAGCGCATCGTGACCGCCTTGCGCTGCTGGCCGGTTGCCAGCGCTGTCCGCCAGATCTTCAGCCCCCTTGCCGCGCTGCATGGCCGCCAGCAAGCTTTCCTTGAGTCCTGTCAGCTCCTGCGGCTGCACCGCCGTCATACCTTGCAAGCCCAGGCTGCCGCCGTGCTGCGCTGTATGGCGGACCTCGGTCGTCTGCTGCACAGCACTTTGTAAAGCATCCGCGGCCAGTACCGCCTGATTTTTGCTCCCGGACGCATCGGCCGCTGCATCCGCCAGATCGGCCGTAGACGCATCAACATTGATAGCCGCTTGCGCATTCAGATATTGGGCTTGAGGCAGATTTTGCTTTGAATCCACTGCCAAAAATGCCGCATGGGCTGTGGCATTGGCTCCGCCCACCTGCGACGCCAGGCTTTGCCGCTGGGCCAACAGGCCCGCATGACCCCGACCCGAAAGAAAGTCCGTGGCCACGCCTTGGCGCAAATCGGTATCGGCCTGGCTATCCTGCGCGGCTGTCTGCCCCACCAGACTCATCCAGGGCGCATGCACCTGGCCGGCCAGCATCAGCGCCTCGGCAGACGGCACAGGCGCCAAGTCCTCGTCGGCCGCGACGGACTTGAGTGGCGCAAGGTTGGCAGCCAAGCCAAGGCTGACACCGCTTGGCTCGGCCGGTGCCAGAGAAAAGCCGGCAGCCCCGGCGCCCTGAGCCGCCAGCACCGAGGAAAAGCCGCTTGCCACACCTTGCTCTGTGCTCGCGCCCGCGCTGCGGGAAGTCGCCATGGTCTGCTGGGCCAGCCGATGCTCAATACGGGTATCGCTCATGGTGCCGCCTCCTGCATCTGCAAACCCAGGCTGCGCCGGAAGAACTGCAAGGCGGCGCGCTCATCGGTCTCTTTTTGCTCACGACGCATCTGGACCAGGGCCATGTCGCGCTTGCGCACGTCCACCACCTTGTTGAGACTGCTGACCCGCAGCTCGGCAGCCAGCAAGGCCTGCTGCGCGGCTTCGAGTCGAATCCGCACATCGACCAGCACCGAAGTCTGCAGACTGATGGCGTGTTGCAGTCTGTCCATGAACTGGTAGTGGTGATGCATGACCTCTGGCTGCACGGCCAGGCCGTCCTGCGCGCCCCAGCGGGTCTGCATTTCCTGCATATAGGCTTGCAACTGGTCCATCTGGGCCTGTGCCGCCTGCTGTGCGCTCTGACGCTCCTGCAAACCCGTGCGGGCGGCGTCGCGTTTGCGCACGGCGGCATCAATGGCCACCATCAAAGCGTTCACGGATGACATGTTGCAACTCCCTGGTTGTTTTCGATTTACGCGGCCTGCACGGCCTGGGCCATGCCCGCCACGCTGTGCTCCATATCGGAGCTTTCAAACATGCTTTGCTGCAGAAAAGCCGTCATGGCCGGCTGCAGGCGAATGGACTCGTCCATCTGCGGGTCGGAACCCGCCAGATAAGCACCCACCTGCACCAGATCGCGACCTTTCTGGTAGCGCGAATACACGGCACGAAAGCGGCGCGCCAGCTCGAAATGCTCACGCGTGACCACGTTGTGCATGACACGCGAGGCCGACTGCTCGATATCAATGGCGGGGTAATGTCCGGTTTCGGCCAGCGCCCGCGACAGCACCACGTGGCCGTCCAAGATGGCACGGGCGGCATCGGCAATCGGGTCCTGCTGGTCATCGCCTTCGGACAGCACGGTGTAGAAAGCCGTGATCGAGCCCACGCCGTTCAAACCATTGCCGCTGCGCTCCACCAGGGCGGGCAGCTTGGCAAAGCACGATGGCGGATAGCCCTTGGTGGCCGGCGGCTCGCCAATGGCCAGGGCAATCTCGCGCTGGGCCATGGCGTAGCGGGTCAGCGAATCCATGAGCAGCAGCACATGCTTACCCTTGTCCCGAAAATGCTCGGCAATGGCGGTGGCGTAGCTGGCGCCCTGCATGCGCAGCAGCGGGGGGGCGTCGGCCGGCGCAGCCACCACCACGGCGCGGCTGCGATCCTGGGCGCCCAAAATGTCTTCGACAAACTCCTTGACCTCGCGGCCACGCTCGCCAATCAGGCCCACCACGATCACATCGGCCTGGGTGTAGCGGGCCATCATGCCCAGCAGCACGGATTTGCCCACGCCCGAGCCGGCAAACAGGCCCAGACGCTGACCCCGGCCCACGGTGAGCAAGGCGTTCAAGGCCTTGACGCCGGTATCCAGCGGCTCGCGCACGGGGTCGCGCTCCATGGCATTGATGGGGCTGCGGTCCAGCTCCTGCGCCAGCACATCGCCCAAGGCACCGCCATGATCCAGCGGCGTGCCTTGCGAATCCACCACGCGGCCCAGCAGGCCGTCGCCCATGGGCAGGCGCAGCACGCCGACGGAGCGGGAGATCTTTGCTTCATGCCCTGCGCCAAATAGCGGCGGCGGCACCGAAGGCACGACCGGCGTGACCATGGCTCCGCTGGACAGGCCTTGAATATCGCCGGCCGGCATGAGGTAGGCCCGCTCGCCGGAAAAGCCCACGACTTCGGCCAGCACCGGCTCCTGCCCGGGCTGGCGGATATGACATTGCGCGCCCACGGGCACGCGCAGGCCGCTGGCTTCCAGCACCAGACCGGTGAGGCGGGTCAGACGGCCCTGACACTCCAGCGCCACGGGCTGCGCATAGCGCGCCTGGGCATTGGCCATGAATTGCAGCCACGGGTTTTCCGCGCTGTGGTCCGAGCCTAGGTCCGAGGTATTGCTTTGCGCAGTCTCTTGCATCACGGCGCTCCGTCATACCAGGTGGAGACCAGACCCAGAGCCGCCACGGCACGGCGCCAGCGCTTGTCCAGACCGGCATCGATTTCAGCGCCGCCGGATTCCACTTTCACATCACCGGCCGCCACTGCGGCATCGCTGAGCCATTGAATCTTGCTGTGCTCGCCATGTTCGGCGCGCAGGGCCTCGTCCAGCACGGCAAAGTCTGCCGGATTCAAGCGCACCGTGGCCAGACGGCTTTCGGCGGCCAGCATGTCCAGCGCCTCACGCACCACGGGCAGCAAGGCCAGGGGCTGACTGCGAAGCTCCTGGCGCACCACTTGGCGCGCAATTTCACAAGCCAGCTCCAGCAGTTCGCTGGCCACGCCAGTCTGCATTTGTTTGAAGCCAGCATCCAGACCCTGTAGCACGGCATCCACGCGCTGAACATTGTCGCGGCCCACACCGGCCACATAGTCATCCAGGCGGCGCTGCCATTCCTGCGTGGTCTGCGCCTTACCCTGGGCCAGCCCCTGCGCCAGACCTTCGGCACGTGCCTGCTCCAGCATCTGCTGCAACTGCTCCTGCGCCAAGGCCGGCTCGGCTGGCACAAGCGCTTGGGGCTCCGGCATCTCCACCACATCGGCAGACAGCTGCTTTGCCGGCATGAAGGCCGCCGCGCTAAAGCTCTGAAACTGCGCAGGCGTGACGGGTGCCAAGGCGCCGGCATGGGCATCGACCGCATCAAAGCGCCACGGCATCACGGCCTTGTCGTCAATTTCTTCCTGCGGGATAAAGCGCGAATGGCTGCGGTTCACAGGATTAGACATAGCTGTCTTCCGGGCCGGCGCCTAGGGTGACCTGGCCTTCTTCGACCAGTCGGCGCACAATCTTGAGAATTTCCTTTTGCTGGGCTTCGACTTCGGACAAGCGCATGGGGCCGCGCGACTCCAGATCCTCGCGCAGCGACTCGGAAGCACGCATGGACATATTGGCCAGAACCTTGTCGCGCACTTCCATGGAGCCGCCCTTGAGCGCCACGATCAGCGTCTCCATCACCACCTCACGCAGCACCATCTGTATCGAGCGGTCGTCAAGCTTGACCAGGTCATCGAAGACAAACATGCGGTCCATGATCTTCTGGGCCAGCTCGGGGTCGTAGTTGCGAATCGAATCCAGCACAGCCACATCCGAATTGCCGCCCAGCTGGTTGAGCATTTCGGCCGCCGTCTTCACTCCGCCCAGCGAGGTCTTACGCACCTTGTCGCCACCGGCCAGCACCTGGAACAGCACTTCATTGAGGTCCTTGAGCGCTGCGGGCTGAATACCTTCCAGCGTGGCTACGCGCAGCATGACTTCGCTGCGAAAACGCTCGGGCAGCTGCATGAGCACGGCAGCTGCCTGCTCGTACTCCAGGTGCACCAGAATGGCAGCCACGATCTGCGGATGCTCGCCGCGCAGCAGCTCGGCCACCGACAACGGATCCATCCATTTGAGGCTTTCAATGCCCGAGATGTCGCCGCCCTGCAAGATGCGGTCAATCAACAGCGCGGCCTTGTCATCGCCCAGAGCGCGCTTGAGCACAGAGCGCACATAGTCGCTGGCATCGTCCACCAACAGGCTTTGTGCAGCGGCATCGTTGGCAAAGCGCTCGATCACGAAGTCGACTTTTTCACGCGTCACGCCGCGCATGCGGGCAATGGTCTCGCCCAGCTTTTGCACTTCCTTGGGGCTCAGGTGCTTGAATACCTCGGCCGCCTCTTCCTCGCCGAGGGAGACCAACAAAATGGCAGCGTCGTTCAGGCCTCGGTCATCCATATTCGCACTCTCTATTCAGTTATCCACGGGGATCAAGGCTCAGGCGCTCTCGCCGTTGATCCAGGTCTTGACGATATTGGCCACCGCAATCGGGTTTTGCTTGGCCAACTGGCGTGCATGCTCCATGCGGGCACCCTCCTTGCTCGCTGACGGATCCGCCACCGCAGGAGCAGGCAGGGCGGGGCGCTCCACCAACTCGCCTTCAATCGCATCAATTCGCAAACTAGACTGTTCGCCCTTTCGCCCCTTGAGCAACGGACGCACCAGACCCAGCAGCACCAGTGCGCCAAACAAGGCCAGTGCAATCGGCACACCCAGGCTTCGGGCCATGGCCAACATCTCCGGGTCTTTCCACAACGGCAGCTCCACGGGGGCGGCCACAACATCCACAAAAGGTGTGCTGACCAGATTCACCGAGTCGCCACGATCTGCACTGAAGCCCACGGTTTGCTTCACCAGGCTCAAAAGCTGCTCCTGCTGCTGTGCACTCAAGGCACGCAGGCCGCTGGTCGCGGCTGCCGCAGTGGCGGCGGTGGCGACATCGGTACCGGTAGCGGCCGGCGCGACCAGAGGAGCGTTGACCACGACGGCTGCCGTCAGGCGCTTGATGGCGCCCGAGCTGCCGCCACGGGTGACACGCACGGTTTTATCCACCTCGTAGTTGGTAATGGATTCGCGCTTACCATTGCCTTGCCCACGGCTTTGGCCTTGCTGGCCGTCGGCGGCCTGCGGCGCAGGGTTGGCTCCGTTGATGGGGGCCGTGGAATTGGGCGGCGGTTGGTTGCTGGCAGCACCGGGCACGCCCGTGGGCATGGGCGGCTTGGCATCGTTGAGGTTCTCAACCACCTGCTGGCTGCGAATGGCTCCGCCATCGGCCGCCTGATTGGGGCGATGCTGCTCGGAAGTTTGCTCGGTCTGGCTGAAGTCCATTTCGGCCGAGACCTGGGCCTTCACATTGTTCTTGCCGACTACGGGCTCCAGAATGTCCAGAATGCGGCGCACATACTGCTGCTCGATCTGCTGCGTGTAATTGAGCTGCTGCATGTCGATGTTGCCACCGCTACCGTCAGGCGACTGGGACAGCAGCTTGCCCGAGTCATCGAGCACGCTGACCGCTTCAGGCTGCATTTCGGGCACGCTGGATGCCACCAGATGCACAATGCCCGCCAACTGGGTGCGGTCCAGCACACGGCCCGGGTGCAGGCTCAGCAGCACCGAAGCCGAAGGCTTTTGCTGCTCGCGAAAGAAACCGTTCTGATTGGGCAGCGCCAGGTGCACGCGTGCGCTTTGCACGGCGCTCAAGGCCAGAATGGAGCGCGTCAGCTCGCCCTCCAGACCGCGCTGAAAATTCAGCCGTTCCTGAAACTGGGTGATGCCGAACTTGCTGTTCTCCATCAGTTCAAAGCCTGTCACCGATCCCTTGGGCAGGCCCTGGGTGGCCAGCTTCAGGCGCACATCGTGTACCCGGTCGGCCGGAATCATGATGGCGCCGCCGCCTTCGCTGTACTGGTAGGGCACGTTCAGCTGGCTGAGCTGGGCCACGATGGCGCCGCCATCCTTGTCGCTCAGATTGGAGAACAGCAGCTTGTAATCAGGCTGGCGGTAAAACACCGCAGCAGCCACCAGACCGACCGCTACCAGGGCCGCCAGCGCACCCCATCGCAGGCGCTGAGCACGGTCCAACGCATTCCAGCGCTGCATGACGGCAGGGCGGGCGGCAGGTGCACCGGCAGAGTGAGGGACTTCAGCAACAGCAGACATTTGAGTTCCATGTGTCAGACCCCACACGAGGTCTAGCGTCCTGTGGATTATTCGGACTACCGGTCTTCACATTCCCCCGATAAGCGCGCCAAACCCCCCACTTATCGCCCGTCTGCCGCGCTCTCAAAAACCTAGGATCACGCCATCTCACCAACTCCTGTTGGAATCTATATGGACTTGCGAATTCCCAGCCTCACCTCCCCCGTCAGCGGCAGCCCGCTCACCAAAGGCCTTGCCGCCACCGGCAGCCCTGCCGTGGCAGCCGGCGGATTCAGCCAGGCCCTGCAGGGCGCACTGAAGGAAGTCAGCAGCGCCCAGAACCACTCCGGCCAGCTACAACGCGAAGTGCAACTGGAGAACCCGGCCGTCAGCCTGGAGCAGACCATGCTGGCCATGCAGAAATCACAGATCGGCTTTCAAGCCACGCTGCATGTGCGCAACCGCCTGGTACAGGCCTATACCGATGTGATGAATATGCAGGTGTGAGCAACGCTCACACCAACGCTTTTGCCCTCCAAGGCTTGCCCGCAGGTTGTGATGACATGCGGGCTTTTTGCTTTCAAGCATCCACGCAACGCTCATTGATTCGATAGCTGCAAGCGCTTGTCGGTAAAGAACTTCAGGCCGATTTCATTCAAATCTTTGAGCGCCAACAAGAAAGCCCTGCCGCATTGCTGCGACAGGGCTTTGTCATCTTGAGCCGACGGTCGGACTCTCAGTGCATCACATGCGGCTGACCGTCAAACAGGTGTTCGAAATTGGCCAGCCATGGCTCAGCCAGCACGCGAATCTGGGCGTCGTTGCGCAAGATGCGTTGCATGATGCGCGCTTTTTCCTTGCGCAGTTCGGGGGCCAGTTTTTCCTCACGTGAGCGAAAGCGCAGCTGCTCGATCAGCACGGCGCAAGTGCCCTCGTAACGCGCAACGCCCTCCCAATCTTTATCCTGGGCCGCCTGCAGCATCTTGGCGCTGCTTTGCTCTATGGCACGGTAGAAATCGATCAAAGTGTGCTCCATCATCAAGCCCCAGCAGGTGCCGGTGCATTTGTCATCTCGGTCCAGCCTTGCGCCACGGTGCCCACCAGTTGCGCCACTTCATTGACCATGGCCACATCGTTGCGCGCATTGGCCAAGGTCAAACGCGTGGTGCAGTAGTCGTAGAGTGCAGCCAGGTTGTCCGCCAGCTCGCCGCCTTTTTCCTTGTCCAGCACCGCCAGCAAGCCTTCTTGCAAAATGCGCACGGCCTTGCCGATATGGCGCACTTTTTCGCCGATATCGCCACGTTCCATGGCTCCACGCGCGGCGTTGATGGACGCCACCAGACCGTCAAACAACATCTTGATCAGCTGCTGGGGCGATGCACCATCCACCATGGATTGCACACCCACCTGACGGTAAGCCGACATTGCGCGCGCATTGGCTGGGGTAAACATCACGACCACTCCTTGTTTGCAGTTTCTCAGATCACTGCATTTGTTATCGGCAGACTCAGGAGGGAATTAAGTCCTATCTTCTGCCCTTGGCAAATCAGCTGCCGGACTTGTTCCAGGCCGCTACTTGCTGGGTGATATAGGTATCCAGCGCAGACAGGCTGGCCATCTGCGTATCCAGACGCGAGTACTGAGCGCGCAAGCGCACTTCATACGCCGCGACTTTGCTGCTCTGACGCTCCTGATCCGAGGTATTGCGCTTGAGCGAGTCTTTGAGCGAAGTGTCCTTGGTAGCAAAAGTGCCATCCGTCGCCAACAAGCCGGTGGTGAAATCCTTCAGACGCACGGCAAAACCATCCTGATCGGTACCGGCCGGGTCCACGGCAAAGAATTGGGACATGCTCTCCGGATCCTTGAGCGCCTTGTCCAGCTTGGTGTCGTCGATCTTGAGCGTGCCATCCTTCTGGAATGCAATCCCCACCTGCGACAGGCTGGCAAATGCACCGCCTTCACCGCCGGGGCCGGAGACAATGCGACGCAAGGCCGATTGCAGATTCACGGCCGTGGAATCCCCTTGCAGCGTGCCCGCCGTCTTGGCGTCCTTGTTGTAAGCCGTCATCGTGGTGAGCGCGTTGCTCAAAGCGTTGTACGACTCTACAAAATTCTTGAGCGCAGTCTTGGCTGCCGCACTGTCATTGGCAATCGTAATGCGCACGGGCGCGGCTTTGTCTTCCATCTTTTGGGAGACTGTCAGCGTCACACCTTCCGCCACATCCGTGAAGGTGGAGGTATGTGATGCCATCTGAATGCCGTTGATGGTGGCCAAGGTGTCTTGAGCTTGAACCGAGCGATTCATGCCACCAACGGTATTGCCGCCGTCATAGGCAAATCGCTGCAGCTCCACGCCTTCTGCCTTCACTTGAAAAGCCGAATTGACACCCGTGGTTTTGGATTGCAGCACCAGGCGTTCGCCCGTGTGATCCTTGAGCACGGTGGCGCTCACATCGCCTTTGGCCGCATTGATTTTGGCCGCAATTTTGGTCAGCGAATCATCTTCAGCCGTGATATCCACAGAGAAGCTGACATTCGCACCATCCTTGGTATTGACCTTGAAATCGCTGGACACACCCGAGGAACTGGTACTACCCCACTCCCCCATGGTGATAGTCAGCTTGCCCGTACCCAAAGATGTTTTAGGCGGAACCAAGCCTGAGCCCACAGTCTGGCCCGCCGCCATTTGCGAGACCATTACGTCATAGGTTGCCTGCACCGCAGCCGCCGTGGCCGTACCGCTGACTGTGGCCGCATTGGACGAGGTCAAGGTATTGCCCAGCCAGGTCTCTTTTTTGGTGAGCTTGGTCGCCTGCTCCTGCAGATTGGCAATCTGCGATTTCAACTGGCTAAAAGCCGAAATCTGCGTATTGATGCCGCTGGCCTTGGTCTGCAAGGTCGCCAACGGCTTAGACTCCAGTGCCACCAACTGAGTGACAATTTTTTCAACGTCTAGGCCGCTGCCAAGACCTACCGAGCTGATACCCATAACAATCTCCCTCGCCGCCAACGCAGCTGCGCGCAGCACGCATGGCTTGCGTCATTGAACAGCAGCCCGGGCACGCACCAGCCCAGCCACTGTGTGGACAGCACTGCACACGATGTATCGGCAAATCACCGACACACTTGAGTGCATTACATTACTTCAGCTTTTGATGGGTATTAGCCCTGTAGCAGCTTGAGCACCTGCTGCGGCAGCTGGTTGGCCTGGGCCACCATGGCCGTACCCGCCTGTTGCAGGATTTGCGTGCGGCTCAGATTGGCGGTTTCAACAGCGAAGTCGGCATCCATGATGCGGCTGCGCGCAGAGGAAAGATTTTCAGCGTTGACACTTAGGTTTTGAACCGTGGTTTCAAAGCGGCTTTGCACGGCACCCAGGGTGGCGCGTGCTCCGTTGACGGCAGTCAAGGCGGCATCCATGGCCAAAATGGCGTTATCGGCAAACTCCACATCCAGCACATTCAATTTGCCAAAGCCCTGCACATCGTTTACCGCAGCTTCAAATGCGCGGGAGCCTGCAGCGGTCGTTGCTGCGGTCGTTGCTGCGGCCAAACCCGTCGCAGCCTTCAAGGCATCAGCGTCAGCTGTTGGCGCCTCCCCTGCCACTGTGATATTTCCAGCGGCAGAGGACAGGACAACGCCACCATTCACAATCGAGGCAGTCACCTTGGGTTGATTGCCAAAATCAGCTTCATTGATTTGCTTGACCAAATCTGCAACCCGCTTGGATGCGCTGTCCTGAGCGTTCAGGTTAAATGTTTTGCCATTGATTTTGACTGCTGCAGTTGGCAAACCATTGCTGGTTGTCGTACTGCTGGTAGCGGCTGCTGCGGTACCGCCTGTAATAGGGCTGGCATTCGTGCCATTGCCATCCGCAATGGCAATGTCTGTGGCACCCGCATTGGTCACCACGATATTTGTACCCGTCACATCAAGATCAAACGTAAGGCCGGGAATACTGGCAGCCTGCAAGCCTGCCAGCAAATTGGCCTGCGCAGTCTGTGCATCAGCGGCGGTTGTAGAGGGCTTCGTAATTGTGTAATCGGTACCGCCGACATTCAATTTAAACGTTTCATAGCCGAAATCGCCGCTGCCGTTATCAACCGCAGCAGCCAATGCCAAAGAAGTAGCCGTTGGCTGCGGTACGGTTGTACTGGAAGTACCAGCTATCGTTGCACCCGTCATCTTTGCAGACACCGCCACACTATTCCAGGCTCCCAGTGCATCCACATTGGTATTTGCAATACCGCTAATGTCAATGGTCTGCCCCTGATTGGCCCCCACCTGGAATGCCATATTGGTGAATGAGCCATCCAGCAGCTTTGTGCCATTGAATGAGGTATCACGAGAAATGCGGCTGATCTCGGCCTTGAGTTGCTGCACTTCGGTATCCAGTGCCGCGCGATCTTCTGCCGAATTGGTGGCATTGCGCGACTGCACGGCGAGTTCACGAATACGCTGCAGGTTATTACCAACCGAACTCAAGGCACCTTCCGCAGTCTGCGCCAGCGAGATGCCGTCATTGGCATTGCGCATGGCGACTGTCAAACCACGCACTTGTGTAGTCATGCGTTCGGAAATGGCCAGACCCGCCGCGTCATCCTTGGCGCTGTTGATGCGCAAGCCCGAAGACAGGCGCTGCATGGATGTTGCCAGCTGGCTTTGGGAAGAGCTCAGGCTGCGCTGGGCATTGAGCGACTGGATATTGGTATTGATGATGGCTGCCATGGCGTATGTTCCTGTTTCAAGCCAGTAAACCGGCGACGTACTTAGCCGTTTTCACGACCAGCGACGACGCTGGCCCACGTGACCGAAAACGCGGACCGAAGTCTAGGATTGCGGGTACGAGGATTGTTGGAGCAAGCCACAGTGCACATAAGACCGATAAGAGGCCAAAAGCACCGCCATTTGTTCAATTGAAGCTGATTACCGAGCCCTCCAGCAGCAGCTTGAAAATGCAAAAGGCCTCCCAAAGGAGGCCTTGATAAATAAGCCAGGCACCGGCATCAACCGGTGCGCAGCTTGCTGCAATTAACGCAGCAGAGACAGCACGCCTTGTGGCAGCTGGTTGGCCTGGGCCACCATCGCGGTACCGGCTTGCTGCAGAATTTGCGAGCGGCTCAGATTGGCGGTTTCCGAGGCAAAGTCGGCATCCATGATGCGGGACTTCGAAGCCGACAGGTTTTCGCTGTTCACATTCAGATTGGACACTACCGATTCAAAGCGGTTCTGCATTGCACCCAGATCGGCACGGGCGGAGTTGACCGACTTCAGAGCAGCATCCATGGCCAAGATGGCGTTGTCTGCATCCTCTGCCGTAGCGACGGTCAGCTTTTCGAACCCGGATTCGGACTTTCCTGCTTTGAAACTGGTAGTCCCTGCTTCAAGTCCCAGCTTGTCCAAGTTGGTCGCGGTTCCAGCGATCACAACGTCGGTGTTGATTCCCTTCAACGACAGCTTTCCACCTGAGAAGCTTGCTTCAACAGTACCGCGGAGGGTGGTGTCTGCACCGATTTTTGCCATCAAATCTTTTCCGAACTCCTCCTCAGACGTAGCCGCAGCTGTTGTGATACTTTTGCCGTTGATGCTGAGAGTAACAGGCGGGTAAGCAGTAGTGCCGGCTGCTGCAGTGCCAAGCGTAATTCCGGTTTTTGTATTTGTTGCCGCCAGAGCCGTACCGTCAACCTTCTTCAAAGTCAAATTGCCAGCAGCCACTGTTCCTGTGAACACAACGCCTTTTTCCCTAAGAGCATCAGTTTTACCGGCAAGAGCAGTATCAATATCTGCCGCTGTAAGACCAGCTCCGCCTGCAACAGTGTTAGACGCAATCGAAACCCCCTCAATAGTCAGATCCTGAACGTCACCATCTGTTACGTTCTGCGTAAACCCCGTCATGGCCTGGGTGGTTGGCACCACCGTCCCTGCCTGCACCGACTTGGAACTAGAAACAGTGGCCTGCACATCCAAGCTTTCCCAAGAACCAAGTGTTGAAATGCGCGAGTTCTGAATGCTGTCAATGTCGATGCGTTGACCTTGGTTTGCGCCAACTTGGAAGGATTTCGCTGTAAAAGAACCGTCCAGCAGATTGGTACCATTAAATGATGTGTCCTTGGCCACACGATCAATTTCGCTCTTGAGCTGATCCACTTCCTTCTGCAAGGCAGCACGGTCATCCGTGGAGTTGGTGGCATTGCGCGATTGCACTGCCAACTCGCGAATACGTTGCAGATTGCCGCCAATGGTGCTCAGTGCGCCTTCAGCAGTTTGTGCCAGCGACACGCCGTCATTGGCATTACGAGCCGCCTGGTTCAACCCCTTGACCTGTGCGCTCATGCGTTCGGCAATCGCCAGACCAGCCGCATCGTCCTTGGCGCTATTGATGCGCATGCCAGACGACAGACGCTGCATGGAAGTGGACAGCGAGGTCTGCGAGGTGCCCAGATTACGCTGTGCGTTGAGCGACTGGATGTTGGTGTTGATGGTCATGGCCATGGTGCAAACTCCTTCGTGAGATCAAAACGTCGCCGCCACAGTGACCTGAGACTTCCCCAGGGTGGGCGGCGGCGGCAGCCCAATCCAGCACCCCAGCCGGCAGTCCTATGGTTTTGCTGCTGTGGCTCGCTGGTCACAGGGCTTTTTCCCCTGTTGAAGCTGTTATCGGAGGGGTTGCAGCCAAACTTTAGGGGTGGCTTGCAAATATTTCTCAAAATGTAAGAAGATGAAGCGTTTGCTGCCGCATCTGCTGTGCAACCATGGAGACCACCCTGCTCATGGCGACATCACCTCCATGGATTGCCTGTAGCAAATACCTAGAAAAATGGGGCAGCAAGCTACATAAATAGCGCAAGCTGCCGATCTACAACGCAAAGGCCCAGCTTTTCCTGCCAATGCAGACGGGTCGTCCACCCCACAATCGTCTCCCATGCTTGTCCTCATTGGTTATATCGTTGCCTTCGGCTGCATTTTCGGCACCTATGTGTTGCACGGCGGCAGTGTGTCGGTGCTTGCCAAAGCCTTGCCGTTCGAAATGGTGACCATTGGCGGCGGCGCTTTGGGGGCGTTTATCGTGAGCAACCAGCCCAAGGTGCTCAAGGCCACGCTCAAGGCCATTCCCACAGCGATCAAGTCTTCGCGCTACACCAAGGCGCGCTATATGGAGATCATGGCGCTGCTGTATGAGCTGCTGCAAAAAGCCCGCAAGGAAGGGCTGATGTCCATCGAATCCGATGTGGAGTCGCCCAACGACTCCCCGGTGTTTCAGAACTACCCCGAGCTGTTGGCCGATCACCATATCGTGGAGTTCCTCACGGACTATCTACGCATGATGGTCTCGGGCAATCTGAATTCGCACGAGATCGAGTCCTTGATGGACAGCGAAATAGAGGCCCACCATGCAGAGGCTCACGGCCCCGTGGCCGCGCTCACCCGCCTGGCCGGCGCTCTGCCGGCTTTCGGCATCATTGCAGCCGTGCTGGGCGTGGTGAACACCATGGCTTTTGTGGGTCAACCGCCGGCAGTGCTGGGCGGCATGATTGCCTCCGCTCTGGTCGGTACCTTTCTGGGCATTTTGCTGGCCTATGGACTGGTGGAGCCCATTGCCGCTCTGATGGAGCAACGGGTACAGGACGCGGCCAAGGAGTTTGAGTGCATCAAGGTCACGCTGCTGGCCAGCATGCAGGGCTACAACCCCTCCACGGCCATAGAATTTGGCCGCAAGGTGCTGTTCTCTACCGAGCGCCCCGGCTTTCTGGAACTGGAAGCCCACGTCAAGGGCAAGAAGTGATGCCCTTGGAGTCTTGCCATGGCTGAGAAGAAGCTGCAGCCCATCATCGTCAAGCGCATCAAGAAGGTGCAGCATGGCTCACATGGCGGCGCCTGGAAGATTGCTTACGCCGACTTTGTGACGGCCATGATGGCCTTCTTTCTGCTGATGTGGCTGCTGGGCTCTACGGCCCAGGGCGAGTTGCAAGGCATTGCCGCGTATTTCAATTCGCCGCTCAAGGTGGCCATGTCAGGCGGCAATGGCGCGGGCAATAGCTCGAGTGTGGTGCCCGGCGGGGGCAATGACCTGTCCAAGGTCCACGGCCAGGTGCGTCGTTCCGACGCCGATGACAACGCCAACCGCCGCGCCAGCCAGGCAGCCGGCCGTGCCGAAGAGACACTCCAGGATGCTAAACGTCTGCATGCGCTCAAGGCCAAGGTTGATTCCATGATCGCCAACAGCAGCAAGCTCAACGAATACAGGGCCCAGATTCGTACCGAGATCACACAAGACGGCCTGCTGATCCAGATCATGGACGAGCAAAACCGCCCCATGTTCGATAGCGGCAGCGCCACGGTCAAGCCCTATATGCGCGATATTCTGCGCGAGGTAGGTGCGGCCATGACCGATGCGGAAAATCGCATCAGCCTCTCGGGCTATACCGATGCCGCGCCTTACGGCAATGCAGACCGGGGCTATAGCAACTGGGAGCTTTCTGCCGACCGTGCCAATGCCTCGCGCCGCGAACTGGTAGCTGCCGGCATGCCGCTGCAGCAACTGGCTCGCGTGGTGGGGCTGGCCGATAGCGATCTGCTGGTGGTCAATGAGCCACGTGCCCCGCAAAACCGCCGCATCACCATCACTGTGCTGACCAAGGAAGCCGAGCGCCGCATGCTTGGCTTTGGCCGGAACGGCAGCAGCGAAACCTTGAGTGCCGATATCAAGGCCGGAGTGGCAGCCAGCAGCGCACAGTCCAAAACGCCAAGTGTTGCAAAAACCACAGCCATCCCTCTCGCGCAATCCCTGGGCCCCAAGGAAGAGTTTGTAACAACGACTGAAGTTGCTGCCGAAGCTGCCGAAAAGCCTGACAATGCACGCCCAGCGCCTTGATTTTGACAAATTGTTACCATCAACGGCTCATGCTTCTCTCCCACGCACCTATTTCGACCGAAAGGGCCTCTCGTGGCTAATGCCCTGCGTTTTTTGATTGTTGACGACTTCTCCACCATGCGCCGTATCGTGCGCAATCTGCTCAAGGAAAGCGGCTTTGCCGATGCGGATGAGGCCGAAGACGGTGTGGTTGCGCTGAACAAGCTGCGCTCCAGCAAGTTTGATTTCGTGGTGACCGACATCAACATGCCCAATATGAACGGCTTTCAGCTGCTCACCGAAATCAAGCAGGATGAAAAGCTCAAGCAGCTGCCCGTGCTGATGGTCACCGCCGAAGCCCGCAAGGAAGACATCGTGGCCGCTGCCCAGGGTGGTGCCGCCGGGTACATCGTCAAGCCCTTCACCAAAGCCACGCTGGAAGAGAAGGTCAACCTCATCATCAAAAAACTCGACCTGTAAGTCATGAGCAGCAGCCCGGTTGCCACCGCCGACGTGCATTACAAGATTGGGGTTCTGACGCGCCAGTTGCACAACTCGCTCAACGAACTCGGTTATGCGGATCGCTTGCGGGGCAGCGTCACCGAGCTGCCCGATGCCCAGAGCCGCCTGTCCTATATCGCCCGCCTCACAGGTGAAGCGGCCGAAAAAGTGCTGGGCCAGGTGGAAGTCACGCAAAGCCAGCAAGAGGCGCTGGCCGAACGCACACGCGCCATGCGTGCCGATCTGATCAAGGACCCCGTGGCCGCCGTGGCCAAGGGTCACATCATGAACTTTCTCCAGGAGGTGGAGGAAGGCACGCAAAAAGCCGGCAGCGGCCTGACCGAAATCATGATGGCCCAGGACTTTCACGATCTGACCGGTCAGGTGATTGCCCGGGTGGTCGCCCTGGCCGCAGACCTGGAAACCCAGCTGGTGGAACTGCTGATTCAGACTTCGCCTGAGTCCGAGCTAGCCCCGGCTTTGGCACCAGTGGAGCAGCAGGTCAAGCTGGCAGGGCCGGTCGTCGATCCGGAAAACACCCCGGATGTGGTCACATCCCAATCGCAAGTGGATGATTTGCTGGCCAGTCTGGGCTTTTGATGTGCCATCTCTGCTTTCTGAGCAGAATCCATAAAAATCAAGTCAGATCCGCTTCAAGCGCTTACTCAAAAAGCGCTTGAAGCTATACAAACAAGAGCAAACTCAGGCCAGTTTTTCCGGCATTCCCAGCTTCAGATCGCTGAGAACGCGCAGCAACATGCGGTTAAGTTCTTCGGCCTCCCATTGCCCTTGCTCGCGCAGGCGGCGAATCGTGGCAGCATCGGTGCTTGCCAGTGCCGCCGACATTTGCAGCACCTCGGCATAAGGACCGGTGTTGTTGATGACGGCGTCAAAAATCCGCTCCGACAGCGGCATGCGGCGCAGCAAGGTGGCAAGGGGCTCGTGCAACAGCAAGTCCAGCTGAGAGAACAGGCAGCACAGATACATCTCACGCTGCAATTCCAGGCTCACGCCGGCTTCAATCAACTCCTCGGCCAGACGGGCGCGCACCACCATCTGCGTGCGCAGAGGCACCAGATCGGCGTGGGTGCAGGCATGGGGTAGCTGATCGGACAGCCAGCGCTGCAGCGTGCCCAGGCCCATCATGACCAGGCCGCGACGCAGCGAATCCACGCCACGGCGCAGACCCAGGGCTGCCGAGTTGGTATAGAGCATGAAGCGGTAGGCCAGCACCGGGTCCTCGCCCAGCAGATGCTCCAACTGATCTATGGACTGTTCGCCATCGATGGCCTGCATCAACCTGCGCACGCTATCGCGCGCAGGTTGCGGCTGCTCCAGGCGAAAGGCACGCACGGTATCCGCCACCGGCCAACCCGCCACCGCCCCGGCGCCATGACTGTCCAGACACAGCCGGGCCAGCTCCAGGTTTTGCAAACCCTCGTACATCTGCCCATCGAGCAGGTTCAGAGGTTTGGCGGCCAAAGACAAGGCCACGGCTTTGAACGACGGCTGGTCTGAAAAATCGGGCTCATTGCGCACTCCCTGTGCACCTTCGGGCGGTAGGCGCAGCAAGCTGCTGACAAAGCCCTGGGCCGCATCGACATCGGGCAGCTGATTCAGCGCTCCGCTCCAGACCAGCATCAGCCCGCGTGCCTTGGCCTGCTCCACCAGCTCGAAAATGCCCTCATCCTCCTGCAACCAGCTGCCGTTGACCTCAATCCACGGGCTGCCTTGGGGTGCTTGCTCCAGCAGATTACACAGCACCTGCCGCGACTGCGGCGATAGCAAGAGTGGCGGTGCCTGGTTGTTCCACATTTCCGCCAGGGTGCGCAACAGGTGCGGCATATCGGCATTGCGGCCCGGTTCTTCATGCACGAACAACTGAACTCCGGCTAGACGCCGGGCACGACTCCATAGCGGCCTATAGCCCAGGGTCAAGGAATTCAGAACGGACTGCACCATGGAAACGCTTTGGTAGTGATGACTCAACAAGCAAAAGTGTGCCACGAAGAAGGGCAGCACTTACACCTGCATTCAGCCTATGTAATTGAAAAGAGAGAGCTTCTGAATTTGCGCATACGACTGCAAAGCCGCCTGCAGCCCTACTTTTTGCGTTTCCACATCCGACAGCGCCGTGATCATGTCTATATCTTCGGCGCGCGAGCGTGCGCCCTCCTGCGTCAGCGCCTGGTCTTTCATGCCCGATTCGAGTCGGTCGGCACGATTGAGCTGATCGCCGGCATAGCTGCGCATGGATTGCACGCGGTTCATGCCCGCATCGATCTCGCTGAGCGAACGCCCTATCGCCTGCTGCAACGCCGTGCTGCCATTAGTCCCTTGCTTGACCGCAGCGATGGCCTGATCCAGCACGCTGAACAAATCGGTGCGCGTGCTGGGCTCCATGACAAACTGATCGCCGTCGGCGGGCTCGCCCTTGATGGTGATCTGCTGTCCATTGACCGTAATGGCCTGACCGGCTGTGTAGGGTTGGCTGGGCTTGATGGGGTTGGTGGCCCCTGCCGCGCTGGAATTGATCACATAGCTGACAGCGCCCGTCGTCGCGTCCTTGCTGAAAACCAGGCTGTAGCTGTCGCCCGTCACTTTGCTGGGATCCGTCACGCTGCCCACATCAGCCCAGGCCGTGCCGCTGTTGCCGGCCTCTCCCCCTACGGTGAACACGCCATTGCCCGTGGGCACGTTCAACCAAGCGGCATGGCCGTCCAGCGAAATGGGCAGGCCGTTGTCCGCACCGGTGTTCTGCCCCGGGTTGAGCTGACCGGTGGAACCGGGAGGCGTACTCTGGATGGGCTCGCTGCCGCTGCCCAGGCCGCGAAAAATCGGCAGGCCATTGGAATCCTTGGTATTGGCATAGCCCAGAATCTGGTCGCGCAAGCTGTTCATCTGCTGCACCAACGCATCGCGGGCTTCTTGATTGAAAGAGCCGTTGCCGGCCTTCAGCACCAGATCGCGAAACTCCTGCAAAGCGCCTTGGGCCGTGCCCAGCACCGATTCGCCCTGGGCAATCACATCGCGCTGGGCACCCAGCACACGCTGGTCGTTCTCGGAGCGCGAGATACGGGTACGCGCACGCTCGGCCTGAGCGGCCGCCACCGGGTCATCGCTGGCCCGCAGCACGCGTTTGCCTGCCGTGGTCTTTTCCATCAAATCCACCAGAGAGCTCTGGCGCGAATTCAGATTGTTGATGGTGCTGTCATACATGCTGGCCGTGCCAATGCGTGCAATGCTCATGTCTTATCTCCCATGCAATCGCACGCAGGCCTTAGCGGCCGACGGCGGAAATGACGCTGTCAAAAATTCCCTGGGCCACCTGAAGCATCTTGGCGGATGCCTGATAGGCCTGCTGAAACTGCAGCAGCTTGGCCGCTTCCTCATCCAGGTTGACGCCCGAGACCCCCATACGGTCGGCCTCCAGATTCTTGACGATGGACGCCGAAAGCGTGGCCGCGTACTGCGCGCTTTGGGTACGGGTACCGACCTGGGCCATGGCGGCCGAGAAACCATCGCTGAGCGTGGTGGAGCCATCAAACACCACGGCATCGCGCAGCGCCAGAAACGAGCTAGCATTGCCGGTATCGGCGCTGTAATTGGTATTGGCGCCAAAGCGCACCGTATCGCTTTTGCCGCCGTCCACAGCAGGCGTTCCCGTCAAGCTCACTTTCAGTCCAGCAGCCAGCTCTATGGCCTGACCCGAGATGAAAGTGCCGGTGCTGGCAATGCCGCCGGGTGCGGGGGGAGCAGGCGTAGGCGCAGGCGTGATGGTGTAGCTCACCTTGCCGTCAGCGTCCTTGGAAAACGACAGCGTGGTCGGATCCGGCAAAGCAGCGGCACCAAAACCCTTGCCCACCTGAATACCGCCCATGCGCAGCCCGGCATCGCCTAGCGACTGGATACTGGCGGCCACCGGATTGGCCACAGCCAGATCATTGCCGGAATGCACCATGGCCTGCACCTGCTGGGCCGCGGTGCGCAGAGGCTGGAACAGCACCGACTGTCCGCGCCCGCCTTCGGCCTTGAGATCGAACTGCAAGCCATCGATGCGCTTGCTGTTCAGATCGGCCATGTCGTTGAAGCTCGTGGTCTTGCCGTCAGACAGCCGTACCACCTTGCCCCTGGGAGCATCATCGCCAAACACGATCTTGTAATCGGAGGCATTGAGCGCAGCAGAGTCCGTCACCGTCACGGTCGGCGTATTGGGCTGGGCCCATTGCCCGCCGGTCGTGGCACCCGAGGTGGTCAGCGGAATATTGAACAGTGCCCCGCCTTTTTGGCCCGACAGGGTCAGGCCCAGCTGGTTTTGGGTATTGAGCGCATCGCCAATGGCAATCGTCATGCGCCCCAGAAGATTGCGTCCCTCGTTCAGATCGTTATTCTGAAACTGCAGCAAGCCGGCCACTTCGCCGCCGCCTATCATGGCCGACGTCAGCTCGATGGACTGCCCGCCCGTCTGCTGAAAATACACAGCCATCTTGCCACTGCCTGGGTACTCCTTGGACTCCTGCAGGCTCAGCTTGGCCGTGCTCTGACCCAGCACCAGCGGCTGGCTGCCGCCAATGAAAAGGCTGATGGAGCCATCCCCGCCATCCACGGTGGAGGTCTGCACATATTTGTTGATATCGCGCACCAGCTGATCGCGCTTGTCCAGCAAATCATTGGGCGTTTGACCGGTGGCCGCAGCGCGGCTGATCTGTGCATTGAGCGCAGCCACCTGTTCTGCCAGGCTGTTGACCACGTTCACATCGTTGCTCATCTGCTGGCGTGTGCTGTAGTCCAGCTCATCGAGCTGCGCCGAAGCGCCGCGAAACCGCGCAGCCAGCTCATTCATGCGGGTCAGCACCACCTGCCGCGACGACGCGTCGGTGGGCGCACTGGCCACGTCACCGAAGGCGTTCATCATGTCGCTGATCGCCGTACCCAGTCCCGACTTTCCGCCCGAGAAGACCTCCTGCATCTGGTTCAGCGACTGCGATCTGGCCGTATCGGAAGCACTGACGGCTGTGGCGGCCGTGGCCTGACGGCTGAGCAGCTCGCTGAAATTGCGCATGATAGTGGCCACATCCACACCGTTGCCGATGTAGCCATTGCCCATGTTCTGACCCGTCGCCGTCTGGAAGGCCACGCTTTGCCGTGAATAGCCTGCCGTGTTGACATTGGCAATGTTGTTGCCCGTGGTCTGCAGGGCCATCTGGTTGGCCATCAGGGCGCGTGCGCCCACGTTCAAAAGACTCATGTCTGGTTCTCGTTGGTGCGGTTGAGCTTGGCTTGCGCGGTGCCGGATGCGGCTTGCGCCGCACTTTGTATGGCGCGGCCCAGCTTTTGGGCGTAAGCGGGATCGGTGGCGTAGCCGGCTTTTTGCAGCTCGGCGGCATAGGCGGTGGCCGAGCCCGTCTGACCCATGGCTTTTTCGTAGCGCGGATTGCTGCCAATCAGGCGTGCATAGTCGCGAAACGACTCTTCGTACGAGCCATAGGCACGGAACTTGGCCGTGATCTTCTTGGGCGCGCCGTTGATGTATTCGGTGGTGGTGACTTCGGCCACCTTGCCCGTCCAGCCCTTGCCGGCCTTGATGCCGAACAGGTTGAAGGAGTTGCTGCCGTCGCTGTTGCGGATCTCGCTCTTGCCCCAGCCGGTCTCATGCCCGGCCTGGCCCAGCATGTAATACGCGGGAATGCCGCTGTCACGCGCCACACGCTCGGCGGCAGAGGCATGAAAGCCCACAAAATTGTCACGCCCCTTAGGTGCGGGGGCGTAGGCATTGATGGACTGCAGCTGCGCACTGCGGTTTGCAGCGCCCGTGCTGATGCCGCTGATGCCGCTGCTGCCGCGCCACGCGCTGCGACTCAGGCTGAGCGTGGACGGCACGGCAATTTCTGCGTCTTCGGCCGCCTCCACGCCCATGCTGCGCGCCAGTTGCTTGGTGATGGCTTCGGTCAACCCGCCGGGCTGGCCTGCCATGGCCACGGACAGCTGCTGATCGAGCAGGTCGGTGCTCAGATTGCCCTGTGCGCTGTCGAGCAGGCCGGACTTCATGGTCGCCTCGCGCATGCTCTTGATCATCTCGCGCATGAACAGCGATTCCAGCTGCCTGGCCGTCTCGCGCGCGGCCTGCGGATTGTTCTCGCCCGCCGCCGTTTTAAGCGCATTGAGCGAGCGTGCATCCACGGCCAGCGCGTTGTTGGCCGCCAAAGAGGCAGTACTTGGCAAGGACAGGCTCATATCACCTCCAGCTCCGCATCCAGCGCGCCTGCAGCCTTGATGGCCTGCAAGATTGCCAGCAAATCCTGGGGCGTGGCGCCCAGAGAGTTCAGCGCCCGTACCACGTCCGTCAACTGGGGCGAATTGGGCATGTGAATCACCTGTCCCGGCTCGTTCTTGACCGAAATATCGGACCGCTGCGCCACCACTGTCTGGCCTTGCGAGAACGGCCCCGGCTGGCTGATCACCGGCGTGGTGCTGATGGTGATGGACAGATTTCCGTGGGCAATGGCGCAAGCTCCCAGCGTGACGGCCTGGTTGAGCACGATGGAACCGGTGCGCGCATTGATGACCACCTTGGCCGCGGGCTTGGCGGTCTCGATCGGCATCTCCTGAATCTCGGCAATCATGCGCACGCGCGAGCCTGGGTCCGTGGGCGCATTCACCTGCACCGTACGCCCATCCATGGCCGTGGCCGTACCACTGCCCATGCGCTGATTGATGGCGCGAACCATCTTGTCGGCGGTCTGGAAATCCGTGGTGTTCAAGCCCAGCGTGATGGTGTTGCCTTCGTTGATGGGCGTGGGCACAGCCCGCTCCACCTGCGCACCCTGGGGCACGCGGCCCGCGCTCAAGTGGTTGACCTGCACCTTGGAGCCGCCGGCGGACGCACCTGCACCGGCGACCACCACATTGCCCTGGGCCAGGGCATAAATTTCACCATCTGCGCCGCGCAGCGGCGTGGCCACCAGGGTGCCACCCCTGAGGGACTTGGCATTGCCCATGGAGGACACATTGATGTCTATGCCCTGCCCCGGTTGGGCAAAGGCCGGCAGCTCGGCCGTCACAATGACGGCGGCCACATTCTTGAGCTGCAGCTGCGCCGCATTGCCCGTGGCCGGCAGCGAGATGCCCATTTGTTCCAGGTAATTGGCCAGCGCCTGCTTGGTGTAAGGCATTTGCGTGGTCTGATCGCCCGTGCCGTCCAGGCCCACCACCAGGCCATAGCCCGTCAGCTGATTGCTGCGCACGCCCTGAATGGCCGCAACCTCTTTGATGCGTGTGGCCTCGACGGGCAAGGCCAGCAGCGTTGCGCCGGCGGCTACGACGGCCCACAGGCCGGTGCGTGCTGCGGGGCGCAGTGTCAGGAGCGTGGACAGTACTTTCATACTGCCCATTCTCGGAAGAATCAGAACGGCGTAACGTTCAAAAAGAACCGTGACAACCAGCCAATTGACTGGGCTTCTCCGGCCTGGCCGCGGCTGCGCGATTCCACGCGCAAATTGGCCACTTGCGTGGACGCAATCGTGCTGCCGGGGCGCAGCGAACGCGGATCGACCGAGCCGGTAAAGCGCAGCACATCCACGTTCTGGTTCACACCAATCTGCTTTTCGCCGGCAATCACCAGATGGCCGTTGGGCAGCACATCGACCACCGTGGTGGCAATGGAGCCGGTAAAGGTATTGCTGCTGGAGGTGGAGCCCGAGCCTTTGAAGTCGTTTTTGCTTCCGACACCGAGCGTCAAAGCTTCCGCGAGCACTTTCTCGGCTCCGCCTTTGAGCAACGGCAAGCTGTTGATGCCGGTACTCATATCATTGTTGCGCCCCACTTTGGAGTCGGTACTCTGGCTGGCAGAAACACGCTCCACAATGGTCACCGTCACCGTGTCGCCCACCATGCGCGCGCGCTGATCCTCGAAGGCCGGGCGGTAGCGGCTGGCATTGAACAGACTGCCCGACGGCGCCTGCGCTACAGACTCGCGCGGCTGCAAAACCGGCGGTGCGGTAGCAGGCATGTCCACCGGCGGCGGCGGGTTGAGCGAGACGCAGCCGGAAACCATCAAGGCCGCAGCAATGGCGGCCGCTGTGGCACAAGGAGAAACAATGGTTTTGAACATAGCGTCAAGTCCTTGGCAGACCAACCGCAGCGGGCTGCGGCATTCTCTGCCTCTGGCGTGCGCAATGCACGCTATCAAAAACAAAGCATCTAGCGCTCACCCAATATTGAACTCAATGAAAAACTCATCGACATTTCAATGAAATAGAGCGCTTGCAGCTTCTCAATACCTAGTGAAAATCAGAGCTGCGCCAGCTTGGCCAGCATCTGATCGGAAGTCTGTATGGCCTTGGAATTCATTTCGTAGGCACGCTGGGTCTGGATCATGGTCACCAGCTCCTGCACCACATTCACATTCGAGGCCTCCAGATAGCCTTGCTGAATGGCGCCCAACCCGTTGGTGCCTGGCGTGCCCTGCTGGGGCTGGCCCGAGGCCGCCGTCTCGACGTAGAGATTCTGGCCGCGCGGCTCCAGGCCGGCGGCGTTGATGAACTGGCTCATCGCAATATTGCCCACCTGCTGCGGCGCAGTCTGGCCGGGCATGGTGGCGCTGACCACGCCGTCGGCGCTGATAGACACGGCGGTCGCGCCATTGGGGATGGTGATGCCATTGGCCACGGGCAGACCGCTGGAGGTCACCAGCTGGCCTTGCGCATTGACCTGAAACGAGCCGTCACGGGTATAGGCCATGGTGCCGTCGGGCATGTTGACTTCGAAAAAGCCGTTGCCGTTGATGGCCACATCCAGCGCATTGTTGGACTGCTGCAGACTGCCCTGCAGAAAATTGCGCGTGGTAGCCACGGTACGCACGCCCAGACCCAGGTGCAGACCGGTAGGCAGTTGGTTTTGTTCGGTGGTCTGCGATCCCACCTGGCGCAGGTTCTGGTAGATCAGATCCTCAAACACCGCATTGGCGCGCTTGTAGCCGGTGGTGGAGACGTTGGCCAGATTGTGCGAGATGACGTCCAGCTGGGTTTGCTGGGCTTCCATGCCGGTCTTGGCAATGAACAGCGAATTGATCATGACGTATTCCTTGGGCTATCAGCCATTCAAGCTCAGCAGCTGGCTGGCAGATTTATCGTTGGTTTCGGCGGTCTGCAGCAGCTTCATCTGCTGCTCAAACTGGCGCGAGGCGGCAATCATTCCCACCATGGTCTCCACGCTGTTGACGTTCGAACCTTCAATCGAGCCCGACAGCAGGCGCGCCGTCTCGTCATTGGGCAGAGCATCGCCTTGCGCCGCACGGAACAGGCCGTCGTCGCCGCGCACCAAAGGCGCATCCTCGGGCGGCGTGGCCAGCTTGACTCTGGCCACGGCCACGGGCAGCTGATTGCCGGTCTTGGCCGTCAGCGTGCCGTCGGAGCCCAGCGTGATGGAGGACTCGGGTGGAATATCGATGGGGGCTCCGCCGTCCGACAGAACGGCCATGCCATTGCTGTTGACCAACTGGCCCTGGGGCGAGACTTCAAACACGCCGTTGCGGGTATAGGCTTCCTGCCCGTCCGTTCCCTGCACGGCAAACCAGGCACGGCCCATGGCCATGGCATCCAGCGCGCGGCCGGTGCGCTGGGCGGGGCCCGCAGCCTCCACATAGCCCGAAGTCGCTTCCAGCGCAAACACGCGCGTGCCCGAGCCGCCACCTTGCACCGGCACGGAGCGAAACGCCGACATCTCGGCGCGAAAGCCATTGGTACTCGCATTGGCCAGGTTATGCGCCAGCACGGCCTGGCGCTGTGCAGCGGCATTAGCCCCCGTCATCGAGGTGTAAATCATGCGATCCATGCTGGCTTCCTTTGCTCGAATCAATCATTCGTGTGGTGCTCTGCCACTCGAAACCCACGCGCCCCAAAGCAGGGCTGCCCCCGCAGCGAGGACGTCGCCCCCTTTCAGGGGAAAGGCGCAAAGCGCCTTAGAGGCTTACTTCAGATTCACCAAGGTGGAGAACACCTGGTCCTGCGTCTTGATGGCCTGGGCACTGGACTGGTAGGCGCGCTGCGCAGTCATCATGTTGACCAGCTCGGCCGTCAGATCCACGTTCGAGTCTTCCAGCGCACCGGACTGCAGCGTACCCATCGTGCCCGTCTTGGGCAGGCCGTTGATGGCCAGACCCGAGTCGGCAGTCTCCACCCACTTGTTGCCTCCCGTGGCGGCCAGGCCCTGGGGATTGCTGAACGAGGCCAGGGTGAGCATGCCTTCCGCACGCGACACGCCGTTCGAGTAGGAGGCCACAATGGAGCCGTCACCGCTGATATTGATGCCCGTCATGACACCGGCCGTATAGCCATCCTGCGTGAGGTCGGAGACAGCGAACTTGGTACCGAACTGGGTAACCCCCGAGAAATCGATGTTCACGCCGGTGATGGAACCGGGCGTGGGCGAATTGGGGTTGTTGGTCGGGATGGAAGCGTTGGCGACCGGGCTGCCGCTGAGCAGCTTGCCCGAGGCATCGAACACCAGGGTGGTGAGTTTGTTGGCGACCACAGGAGGGGTGGCGGTCGGATCATCCAGACCGTCATACACATCCCAGCTATTGGAACCGTTTTTCTCGAAATACATGGACATGGGCGCGCCTATGCCCTGGCTGTCGTAGACGGTCAGCGAGGTGCCGTAGGTGGCTCGCGGCGTGGCGGGAACCGGCGGCGTCGCGTTCGGGTCGCCGACGGCGTCATGGGCGCGGGCGTCAAGGTTCAGATCAATCTCCACCTTGGCGGTGGCCCGGGCGGGAATCGACTGACCCGAAGGGAAGTTCATGGGAACCGCTTGTATGCCGGTCTGCACCTTGCCGGTGGCCGGGTCCACCGGGTAGCCCATGACCTGGTCGCGGCCAACGGTGACCAGATTGCCGAGTTTGTCGAGATGGAAGTTGCCGGCACGGCTATAGGCCGCGCTGCCATCGGGCTGTCGCAGCACGAAAAAGCCGTCGCCATTGATGGCCACATCCAGATTGTTGCCGGTGACGTTGATATTGCCTTGCTGGAACTGCTGGCTCACCGAGCCGACGTTCACGCCGATGCCTACGGTCTGACCGCTGGCCGAACCGGCGGCACTGGCCATGGCTTCGGCGAACTCCGTGCGCGAGCTCTTGAAACCGGCGGTTCCAGAGTTGGCGATGTTGTGGCCGATCACGTCCAGATTCTTGGCTGCGGCGTTCAGGCCCGACAGGGCTTGTTGGAAGCTCATGGTGTTCTCCTGCGGAACGTTGATATCGAAAACTCAGTACACGGCCTTGACGGCGGAGTGGGCCAGGCTGCTGCCGTCATCCAGCTCCAGCATCAGCTGGCCGTTGCTGGAACTGGCCGCAATCACGGCGTGGGGTGACAGCGAGGTGGCAGCCACGGCGCTCGCGCCGTTGGTGGCCTGCACCACATAGCGCAGCTGCGAAGCATCGCCGGTGTATTTGTCCTTGCCGTCCCAGGTGAAGTAGTTGCGCCCGGCCGTGCCCTGGCCCAGCTCAATCGTGTCCACCAGCTCGCCGCTGGCCGTGGTGATCTGCACCTTGACGTTGGCCGCAGAGCCGGCGAGGTCAAACGCAGCGGTATGCGTGCCGTCAGCAGCCACGCCCAGGGTGTTGCCCTCGGTCAGCACCGTGCGGCCAATCATGGACGTGCCCTGCAGCACCTGCATGGCCATGAACTGGCTGGACATGGAGGCCATGGTCTGGTTGAGCTGCTGAATCCCCGTCACCGTGTTGATCTGCGCCATCTGCGAAGTCATCTGGGCGTTGTCCATGGGGTTCATGGGATCCTGATTGTTCAGCTGCGCCACCAGCAGCTTGAGAAAGCGGTCCTGCGCCTCATTGGGATCGGTGCCTGCGGTCTTGCTGTTGCTGCCGGTTTTTGCCGTGGCGGCGTCCACGTTGCCTGCGCCGTAAATCATGTGTTGGCTCCCGGGCTTACTGGCCCATCTGCAGGGTCTTGAGCAGCAGCGTCTTGGCCGTGTTCATGACTTCCACATTGTTCTGATAAGAGCGCGAGGCCGAGATCATGTTGACCATCTCGTCCACGGCGCTCACGTTGGAATGGGTCACATAGCCGTCGGCGCCGGCCATGGGGTTGGCCGGGTCGTGGATGCGACGGCCCGGCGTGTTGTCTTCATTGATGGCATTCACGCGCACGCCGGCACTGCCGTCGGCGCCCATGGGCACGGTCTGAAACACCACCTGACGCGCCTTGTAGGCACTGCCATCGGGACCGGCCACGGCATCGACGTTGGCCAGATTGGAGGCCACCACGTTCAGGCGCTGCGACTGGGCGCTGACCGCGCTGCCCGAGATATTGAAGATGGAGAACATGGACATATGACGATTCCTTTGGGCGCAGCGCTTACTGGCCCTGAATGGCGCTGAGCATGGTCTTGGCCTGGCCGTTGATGAAGCGCAGCGTGGCCTCGTAGCGCACGGAGTTATCCACAAAGTTGGCGCGCTCGCGGTCCAGATCCACGGTGTTGTTGTCTATGGCAGGCTGGGTCTGCACGGCATAGCCCATGCCTTGAGCGGCATCAGCACCGGGCAAGGGCATGTGGCCGGCTGCCCTGGCACCGGCCATGGCCAGGGTCGAGGGACCGCCGGTGGCCGTCAGCAAGGCCTGGCGAAAATTGAAATCGCGGGCCACATAACCAGGCGTATCGGCATTGGCGATATTGCTGGCAATGGTGCGCTGGCGTTCGGCCCGCAGCAGCAGCGCCTGGCTCTGGAAGTCCAGCCGTTCGGTCAGTTTGTTCAGCATCGCAGCCTCGCTTGGGTGAATTCGGGTGGCGCACTCCATGGCACGGACTGCGGCATGCGCTGATTATGAAAATCACACCCAAAAGCTAAAGCGCGAAGAAAGCGGGATTGGCTGCGTACTTCGGTGCATTGCAGACCGGCGTACCGCCCTATATTTGCAACCACGATCTGCCGCAGAGTGCGTGCAGATCACCCACTTCACACCATGCTTGTGCCACCTTCCTTGATTGCTTCATCTGCTCTTGCCCTACGGCGCTGCGCCGTGGTCGGCGTGGCCGCCCTGCTGGCACAGAGCGCATGGGCACAGCAAGACGGCACCAGCCAGCTGCTGCAGATCGGTCAGCGTTTTCTGGACCAGGCCCTGCAGCAGGACACGGACAAGCCCGCCGGCAATATGCCGCTGCGCATGCAGGTGCAGACCGGCCAGCTGGATTCCCGCCTGCGTCTGGCTGCCTGCTCCCGGGTGGAACCCTATCTGCCTGCTGGCAGCCGCCTGTGGGGTCGCACCCGCCTGGGACTGCGCTGCCTGGAAGGCGCTGTGCACTGGAATGTGTTTCTCCCCATCACCGTACACGCCTACGGCCCGGCCTGGGTGGTGCAAACCGGCATTCCCGCCGGCAAGATGCTGACGGCAGAGGACGCGGTTCAGGCCGAAGTGGACTGGGCCGAAGACAGCGCTCCCGTCTATGCCAATGCCCAGGACTGGGTTGGCCAGGTCGCAGCCCGCACATTGAACGCCGGCCAGGCCCTGCGCCAGAACATGTTGCGCCCGCCCAACCTGTTCACCGCAGGCTCGCCGGTGCAGGTCATGGTCAACGGCGGCGGTTTCACGATTTCCTCCTCGGGCAAGGCCATGTCGGCCGCAGGCCAGGGGCAGCAAGTCAGGGTTCGCATGGATAATGGCCGCCTGGTGACTGGCACCGTCAATGCCAACGGCGTCGTTGTCGTCCAATAGCGCAAACCCGGCCCCATACCCCGAGTCCATGCAAAAAATATCTCAAGTTCTGCGCACATTGGTCGAAACCACGGCTACAACGCCCTACGCCGCCAGGGCGATTGGAGAACCACTATGAAAATAGGAAACAAGCCGGAGCTGCCCCAGACAGGTGCTGCAGCCCAGGCCGCCAAGCAGGCCCCAAAGTCTGCGACCACTGTTGCTGCCGAAGAATCCACCCGGGGTTTGCCAGAGCGCGCCGCCGGTGTGCCCGTGTCTTTCTCCTCCTCGGCCCGCGCCCTGGATACTCAAAGCCGCGCCAATACCGACTTTGACGCCGACCGCGTCAAGGCCATGCGCGAAGCCATTGCCAACGGCAGCTTCCGCGTCAACGCCGAAGCCGTGGCCAACAAGCTGCTGGCCAATACCGAAGAATTCCTGGTTCACGCCCGCGGCTGAACCTCTGACAAGCAGGCCCTCCCATGACTTTGCAAGAAATGCTCGATTCGCTGGACGCGGTGGTTCAGATGGTGTCGGCGTCCATGCAAGCCCAGGACCCTGCGGCACTGGAGCAATCGAGCACCCGCATGCGCGATGCCATGGTGGCTTTCTCCCAGCTGGTGCGCCGCTTTGGCCCCGACGACTGGACACCCGAGCTGCGCGAACGCGCCGCCCGCCTGGGTGAAGCCCTGAATCTGCTGCGCGATCAGACCGCCCGCATGAACGTGCTCGCCCAGCGCCGTGCCCAGGCCCTCGTGCCCATGGGCGACGATGCCACCTATGAGCGCAGCCTAGGCAACAAGCCCTCCTCCGGCCAGGGCCGGGCGCGGATTTATCACGCGGCCAGCTGATTTTTTCTTTATTGCTTTGAAGCCTCGCTTTGCGGGGTTTTGTTTTTTATAGCTATCGGCGCTTGCCCATTAATGGGCGGAGCCGGATTTCATACATTTTTTCATCTTTGAGGCCGGGTCTCGCCCCGGCAGGCGACCTACTTTCTAGCGCGCTAGAAAGTAGGCAAAGAGCGCTTTCCCTGATGTCTGCGTCCCTGCGCTTCGCTACGGGCAAACCTGTGTCACGCAATCCAGCCTGCGGGGCCGTCCAACTCGCTTTGCGTTGCGCGCGCCGCTCGAACAAACGGCGGCCAATCAGAGCACAAGGCATTGGCACTCTGCGGTGCCAATGCCCGCAGCCTGGACCGCGTGCCGCAGGCGCAGCCAAAAGGGAAGGGACGGCCGGCGAGATTTATGACGTAATCGGCCTATAGCCCAATTACCAAAAGCGTTGGCAGCTATCAAAAGCACAAAAAAGCCAGCCCGCTATTTGCCCCCTTGTGCCCACGCCTGCGGCGGCAGCCTCTTGTTGCGCGCGGCTGCACCGTAGAGTGCAGCCGCTTCGTGCTCTGACTTGCGGCCGTTTGTCTGAACGGAGTGCCGCAGGCACGCAGTGAGTTGGGCCGCACAGCCACAAGAGGTTGACGGCGCAGGTTGCTCCGTAGCGCAGCGAAGGGGTCGTGGGCAGTAGGGTCGCCTTTTCTTTGGTTCCTTTCTTTTGGAGAAGCAAAAGAAAGGAGCTGCGCTGCCGGGCGCATATCCCGGCCCCTGCCCTTCAAGCGGAACCCCCCATAAACAAGGCCAGCCCCCCTCTTATCCACGCATTGAAAACTCCGGTCCTGCGCAAAATCACGGCACCCTATCCGTCATTGCGCCATGGAATCGAGTCAAGACAAAAACCTGCCGGCTACCGAACGCAAGCTGCAAAAAACGCGTGCGGACGGCCAGGGTGCGCGTTCGCGGGATTTGTCGCATCTGGCCATTCTGGGCATGGGCGCACTGCTGATGTTCATGGGTACCCGGCCGCTGATGCAGCATATGCAAGAGGCCATGGCCCGGCAGCTGGTCTTCAATGCGGCCAGCGCCAAGACGCCGGCACTGATGCTGGAGCGCTTTCAATCCATGCTGGGCCTGGGTTTGACGATTTCCGTGATTTTTGCTGCCGTCACCACCGGTGCTTCGGTGCTGGCCGGTGTGGCTGCAGGCGGCTGGATCTTCAGTCTCAAGCCGATTCAACCCCAGTTCAACCGCCTCAACCCGCTGTCCGGCCTCAAGAACCTGTTTTCCAAGCAACAGCTGACCAACGTGGTCAAGATGGTGTTCATGACGGCCGTGCTGAGCTTTGTGGCCTGGAAGTTCATGAGCGGCCGCATTGCCGAGATTGTGGCCGTCTCCTCCCAGCCCTCGCCCATGGCGCTGTCCATGGTGGGTTCCTGGCTGACTTCGGGCACGGCCTTGCTGCTGGTGGTGGTGCTGCTGGTGGCCGTGATCGACGTGCCGCTGCAGGCCGTGCTGTTCAAGTCGCGCCTGAAGATGAGCCACGAGGAAGTCAAGCAGGAGCACAAGGAATCCGAAGGCAATCCTCAGATCAAGAGCAAGCTGCGCCAGAAACAGCGCGAGATTGCCGACCGGGCCAGCGTCTCCGCCGTGCCGCGTGCCGATTTTGTGGTGACCAACCCCACCCATTATGCCGTGGCCCTGCGCTATGACGATGCCAGCATGGCCGCGCCCCAGGTGATTGCCAAGGGCACGGACCTGGTGGCTCTGAAGATCCGCGAAGTGGCGGGCGCACACCAGATTCCGGTGCTCGAATCGCCCATGCTGGCGCGGGCGCTGTATGCCCATGCCGATCTGGATCGGGCCATTCCTGCCGCGCTCTATACCGCCGTGGCCCAGGTGCTGGCCTATGTGTATCGCCTGAAAGCCGCGCTGCGCGGCGAAGGCCCGGCGCCCGGCGAACTGGGCGAGCCCGTGGTGCCGGTGGAGCTGGACCCGCTACACGGCCGCAACACCCCCGAGACAGCGGCCCAGGAACCGACAGCCGCTCAGGCGCCAGAAGGTAAATCCCGATGAATTCCAACCCGCTACAAGCCCTGCCGCAGTGGCTGGGCAGCAATGCAAAGACCTTGCAAGGCCTGACCACGCCGCTGCTGGTGGTGGCCATTCTCGGCCTGATGGTGCTGCCCGTGCCGCCGTGGATGCTGGACACCTTCTTCACCCTGAACATCGCCGTAGCGCTGATGGTGATGATGGTAGCGGCCTACATGATCCGGCCACTGGACTTTGCTGCCTTTCCTTCGGTGCTGCTGCTGACCACGCTGATGCGCCTGTCGCTGAACGTGGCCTCCACCCGCGTGGTGCTGCTGGAAGGCCATACCGGCCCCGGTGCGGCCGGCGCCGTGATCGAGGCCTTCGGCCACTTTCTGATTGGCGGCAACTTTGCCGTGGGTCTGATCGTGTTTGCGATTCTGGTGGTCATCAACTTTGTGGTGATCACCAAGGGTGCCGAGCGCATTGCCGAAGTCTCGGCCCGCTTCACGCTGGACGCCATGCCCGGCAAGCAGATGGCCGTGGATGCCGACCTGAACGCCGGCCTGATCGACGAAAAAGAAGCCAAGCGTCGCCGCGCCGAAGTCAGTGAGGAAGCGAACTTCTTCGGCTCCATGGACGGTGCCAGCAAGTTTGTGCGCGGCGATGCGATTGCCGGCATCTTGATTCTGGTCATCAACATCATCGGCGGCTTTGCCATCGGCATGGCCCAGCACGGCCTGTCGGCCAGCCAGGCGGCCGACAGCTACATTCTGCTGGCCGTGGGCGATGCGCTGGTGGCGCAGATTCCGGGTCTGCTGATTTCCGTGGCTTCCGCCATGGTGATCTCGCGTGTGGGCAAGGACGCCGACATGGGCCGCCAGATCGTGCAGCAGCTGTTCCTGTCGCCCAAGGTGCTGGGCATCACGGCCGGCATTTTGCTGCTGATCGGCGTGATTCCCGGCATGCCGCATCTGGTGTTTCTGAGCATGGGCGGCCTGATGGCCTGGGGTGCCTGGGCGCTGCACAAAAAGCAGCTGGCCCAGCAAGCCGCTGCCACAGCAGCCCCTACCCCGGCACCGCAGAGCGCACAAAACGACGGCGAAGCCAGCTGGGATGATTTGCAGCCGGTGGACCTGCTGGGGCTGGAGCTGGGCTATCGCCTGATCTCTCTGGTGGACAAGAACCGTCAGGGCGATCTGCTGACCCGTATCAAAGGCGTGCGCCGCAAGTTTGCCCAGGAAGTGGGCTTTCTGCCCCCTGCCGTCCATGTGCGCGACAACCTGGAACTCAAGCCCAGCGCCTACCGCATCACCTTGCGCGGCGTGATGGTGGGCGAGGGCGAAGCCTTCCCCGGCATGTTTCTGGCCATCAACCCCGGCGGCATCACCACGCCGCTGATTGGCACGGCCACCACCGACCCGGCCTTCGGTCTGCCCGCCCACTGGATAGACGAGAGGCAGAAGGAAGCCGCACAAATGGCTGGTTTTACCGTCGTTGATTCGGAAACCGTGATGGCCACCCATTTGTCACACTTGATGCAAGTGCAGGCGGCCAAGCTGCTCTCGCGTACCGAGACCCAGCAACTGGTCGAGCATGTGGCCAAGCAGGCTCCCAAACTCATAGAAGAAGTCATCCCGAAAATGGTGCCCATCACAACGTTCCAGAAAGTGCTCCAGCTGCTGCTGGAGGACTCTGTGCACATTCGTGATATCCGCACCATCATCGAAAGCCTGGCCGAAAACGCCAGCACCACCGCCGATCCTGCCGAGCTGGCCCGCCGCGTGCGCATTGCGCTGGCACCGGCCATCGTGCAGCAGATCTACGGCCCCACCCGCGAGCTCAATGTGATTGCCATCGAGCCCGGTCTGGAGCGCCTGCTGGTGCAAGCGCTATCGAACCCGGCTTCGCCCTCGCTGGACCCGGGCGTGGCCGAGATCCTCACCCAAAAAGCCGTGGACGTGGTCAATCAGCAGGAAGAGCTGGGCCTGCCCGCCTGCCTGCTGGTGCCCGACGCCATTCGCAACTCCATCGCCAAGCTGCTGCGCCGTGTGGCGCCACGTCTGCAGGTGCTCTCGCACAGCGAGATTCCCGAGACGCACACCATACGCATAGGCCCGATTCTTAAAGGTGCATCCGCATGAACATCAAACGCTTCTACGCCCCCACCTCGCGCGAGGCCCTGGCCAAGGCGCGCATGGCTTTTGGCGAAGGCACCCTCATCCTGTCCAACCGTCAGACCCCCGAGGGCGTGGAAGTCATGGCCACGGCCGAGGACGATGTGCAGCCCACGGATGCCGGCTCGCCACTGCGCGCGGCCATCGAGCGCCGCGCCATCGACGAGCCTAGAGATTTTCGTAGCAAGCAGCGCTTTACCGATCAGGACTTCGCTCCTGTTTCATCGCAAAAGTCGGCGCTTGCAGCTACTGCTTCATCTGCCTCACCATCCTCCAGCGCAACCACGGCCGCCCCTGCCAAGCCGGCCATGAGCACGCTGGAGCATGTGCTGGCCCGCCAGGCGGCCAAGGAGGCCGCGCCGGAGCAGGCCTCAACACAGGCTTCCGTGCAGGACGACGTGGAACAGCTGTCCATGAGCACGCTGTCGTTTCAGGACTATGTGCGCGAGCGCATGCTGCGCCGCCGCCACGAAGCCTCGCTGAGCGCCGACGAGCCTTTGCCCACGTTTGCCCAGCGCACCCGGGCCCAGAACGAGGCCGCGCGCCCCGCGCAATTTTCCGCCTCCCGGCCCGCCCAGCCCAGCGCTGCCGCCCCGATTGCACGCCACAATCCGCTGCGATCCGAGCCCATCGTGGTCAAGCCAAGCACAGCGACAGCTGCCGTGGCCGCCTCGGCCAGCCCGCAGGGTTTGATGCAAGAGATGCAGTCCATGAAGGACTTGCTCGAAGAACGCTTCAACACCCTGACCTGGCTGGGCCAGACCCGCCAGAACCCGATTCAGTCCAGCCTGATGCACAAGCTCATCTGCGCCGGCTACTCGCCCGTGCTGTCGCGCGCGCTAATCGAAAAACTGCCCGAGACCCTCTCGGCTGGCGATGCCCTGCGCTGGCTGATGCAGGTGCTGGAACGCAATCTGCGCACCGATGCCGCCCAGGACGCTCTGTATGACAGAGGCGGCGTCTACGCGCTGGTGGGTGCTACCGGCGTGGGCAAGACCACGACCACGGCCAAGCTGGCCGCCCTGTGCGCCGCGCGCCACGGCGCCGCCTCCGTGGGCCTGATCACGCTGGACACTTACCGCATCGGCGGCCACGAACAGCTGCGCAGCTATGCACGCATGCTGGGCATGGTGGCCCACCAGGCCCATGACAAGGCCGCCCTGCAAGACCTGCTGGGTCTGCTGCAGAACAAGAAAATCGTGCTGATCGACACCACGGGCGTGGCCCCGCGCGATCCGCGCAAGGACGAGATCATCGATGTGCTGGACATTGAAGGCGTGCAGCAGCTGCTGGCTGTCAATGCCGCCGCCCAGGGCGATGCCCAGGATGATGTGATTCGCGCCTTCAAGGCCCGCGGCTCGCAGCATGCCATCCTGACCAAGGTCGACGAAGCCGTGAAGATCGGCCCTTCGGTGGACTCGCTGATCCGCCACCAGATGCAGCTGTGCGGCGTGACCAACGGCCAGCGCGTGCCTGAAGACTGGGAGCGCGCCAATTCACAGGCTTTGGCTTCGGCCTCCATGCGTGCCACCGCGCCATCGGCCTTCGACCCCGAGGCCCTCGATCTGGACTTCTTCTTTACCCCCGCCGCTCCCCAGACAGCCGAGGCGGCTCCATCTGCCGAGCCCACGGAAACAGACCAAGCGGCCCAAGCAGCCCCAGTGGCGCAATCCACCGAGCTGGCCGAGACCGCCCATGCTTGAGTCTTACTCCCCTCCTCACCAGGGCATGGGTCTACATCTGCATGGCAGCCCCGGCGACTCGGGCCTGCGCATCATGGCCATGCTGCACCATGCGGCCGCCAGCCAGGCCGAACATTCCCTGCTCTGGCCGCTGTGCGCCCAGCTGCAGCGCCTGGGCCAGTCCGTGCTGGTCATCGACGGCAGCCAGAGCGAATCGGCACGCACGCCTGGCCTGGCCCAGTTGCTGAGCCAGACCGCCTGGCAAGCCGCCACCGAGCTGCGCAGCCTGGCCGAACGCAATACCGAAAGCCGCCGCGTGGCAACCCTGCCCGCCAGACTGGGCTTGGCCAGACTGCGCCAGTCGGCGCAGGACAGCGGCCTGGCACCGCTGTCCGCCTTGCAGCGCTATGTGCGCGGCTACTCCACCGTGCTGATCTACGCCAGTGCCGAGGCCTTGACCCCGCTGCTGGGCGAGCAAAGCCTGCAGCCGCTGCTGGTGCTGCCCCCCGATACCGAGCACCTGATCGAAAGCTACCGACAGATCAAGCATCTGGCCGTGTTTGCCGATACCCATTGCACCCTGGCCGCGCTGGAAGGCTCGGCCCCGCCCGAAGGCCCGCAGCGCTATGACTGGAGCCGCAAGCAAAGCAGCCACCAAAGCGCCGCACAGGATTCGCAAACTCGCTTGCAGCGACTGGATGCGCTGCTACAGTGTTCGCAGCGCCATCTGGGCGATGCACCAGTGCTGCTGCGCATGCGCTGGCGCCAGGTCAGCGATTTGCATCAGCTGACCCTGCATATGCTCAAAACCGCCTGCATATTGCCCATGCATGAGCATGGCCTGCAAGCCGTACCGGGTGCAGATGCCGCTGCGCTGCCCTCGTTAGCCTGGAGTCACTGAAAGCCATGTACACCGCCAAAGGCCAACTCGACCGCGACGCGCTGATTCGTCAGCATGCGCCGCTCGTGCGTCGGATTGCCCTGCACATGATCGCCAAACTGCCGCCCAATGTGGAGCTGGATGATTTGATCCAGGTCGGCATGATCGGGCTGGCTGAAGCGCTGTCGCGCTTCGAGAGCGAGCAAGGCGTGCAATTCGAGACTTTTGCCAGTCAGCGCATCCGCGGCTCCATGCTGGACGAGCTGCGCGAAGGCGACTGGATGAGCCGCAGCTCGCGCAAAAGCCAGAAGGATATAGAGCAGGCCATGAACCGGCTGGAGCAGCGCCTGGGCCGCTCGCCGCTGGAGTCCGAAATTGCCGGCGAGCTGGGCATGGACCTGGACGATTACCAGTCCCTGCTGGGCAAGGTGCGCGGCACGCAGCTGGTGTATCTGGAAGACATAGGCGGCGGCGATGATGCGGGCGACGATTACCTCGACCGCCATGTGGCCGATGCCGGTGCCGATCCGTTTTCGCTGCTGCGCGACCAGCGCCTGCGCCTGGCCCTGGTCGATGCCATCAAGGCCCTGCCCGAGCGCGAGCAACATGTAATGGGCATGTATTACGAGCACGACATGAACCTCAAGGAAATCGCTGCCGTGCTGGGCGTGACCGAGTCCCGCGTCTGCCAGCTGCACAGCCAGGCGATTGCGCGCTTGCGGACCAAGATGCGGGCTCACTGAGGGTTCACCCCCTGAGCGGCTTTGCCGCTTCCCCCTCTCTCGCTGCGCGGGAAGGGGACGACGCCGGTGCGGCGGGGCGGCCCTTGCACGGCGTCTCTGGCTTGGCTCGTGCCAGTTTTGGCAAAGCTCTCATTCTTCGATCTCAGCCCTTTTATCTATTGCGCAAGTAGCTATCAGTTTTGATAGCTCAAGCAGCGTCCTGCATTTGCTTTACCGCTGTTTCAAACACGCGCCAGAAGGCGGCATCCTGGGTAGTGGCAAAGTTGATGCGCATGCAGGTATTGGCGCCCCGGCTGGCGTGGAACATGGCGCCGGGGGCGATGAGATAGCCTTCGTCCAGCAGGCGCTGGGCCAGGGTTTCGGTGTCCACGCCGGTGTCCACCCAGCCGAACATGCCTGCGGGCTCGGCCACAAAGCGGCAACCGGCTTGCTGGGCCAGGGCCACGCTGCGGCTGCGGGCCTGGCCCAGATGCTGGCGCAGGCGCTCGGCATGGCGGCGCAGCTGGCCTTGCTCCATGCACAAGGCCATGGCCTGCTCCATCAGCGTGGGGGTGGAGAGCGTGGACAGCAGCTTGGTATCCAGCAGCCGCTCCACCAGCTCGGGCGGAGCCGCCAGATAACCTATGCGCCAGTTGGGCACCAGCACCTTGGCAAAACCGCTGATATAGATGCTGCGCTGCAAACGGTCTAGCGCCGTCACGCGCGGCGCGTGGTCGGGGGCGATGTGGCAGTAAGTGTCGTCCTCCACCACATAAAAGCCGTGGCGCTGCGCCATCTGCAGCACCTCATGGGCGCTGGCCGCACTGAGGCTGTAGCCCGTGGGGTTGTGCAGCACGCTGACGCTGACATAGAGCTTGGGGGCCATGGTCTCGCAATAGCGCTGCATCACGGCCAGATCCGGCCCTTCCGGCCCGCGCGGCACGGGCAGCACGCGCATGCCCATGGCGGCCAGACGCGCGTATTCCACGGCCCAGCCCGGCTCTTCCACCATCACCGGATCGCCGGGCTGCAGCAGAGCACGGCTGACAATGTCCAGAGCCTGGGTCGCCCCCATGGTGGTGATGATTTGCGCCGGTGATGCCGCAATGCCCAGCCGCTGCATGCGCCGGGCCAGCGCCTCGCGCAAGCTGCTGTCGCCCATGGGTTCGCCATAGCGCACCATGGATTCACGCAGCCCCTGGCCGCTGCTGACCTTGCGCACGGCAGCGGCCAGAAAGCCCACATCCAGCCATTCGGCGGGCAGCACGCCCGCGCCGGGCTGGGGCTTGCCGGCCACGCTTTCCACAAACATGCCGCGTATCAGCATGGAGGCATTGATGCGTGCACCGGGCGTCAGGCCCGCAGGCATTTGCGTCGCTGCGGATTTCATAGCTATCTGCGCTTGACCGTCCTGCAGCAGGGGCAGATTCTGCACAAAATCCCGCACAAAAAAACCGCGCTGCGGCCGCGCTTCCACCAGGCCCTGGGCCTGGAGCAAGTCATAGGCGGCGACCACGGTATAGGCGCTCACATTCTGCTGGCGCGCGCATTCGCGCACCGAAGGCAGACGGGTGCCGGCAGGCAGGAGCCGCATGCGTATGCGCTCGGCCAGACGCTCGGCCAGCTGCTGGGTCAGGGTCAGCGAGCCTTGGCGGGACAGGGAGGTGGACATAGGAAAAGCAGAAACCGAAACTGTGCCGATTCAAACACCAATACAGCTGGCATCATTGTGAGACTGTCTGTATAGGAACTGTAATGGTCTCAAGCGTATATTGAAGCCATCAACCCTTCTTGGCCGTCCTGTACACAGGGCTTCGGCCACGCGCACCGGCTGCACCGGCCGATGTGCACAAAAAAGTCGCAATGGCCCACCCGCCCACACAGGCAAACCGGGCGCGACAAAATAAGCCTTATATTGCTGGCGCACAGAGGCCGCAGCCACCGCTGCAGTCCCTGTGGCAAAAGAGCCTGTGGCTCCCGCCAACACATGCCTTACCCGGGCATGAGACCGCACACCAGCCGGCCCCCGCAGGGCTGGCAATCAAAAGATCGAGTACTGTTATGACGACATGGACGCTGGCAGAACGTGCTGCCAAAATGAATTCCTCCGCGATCCGCGAGATCCTGAAGCTGACGGATCGCCCCGGCATCATCAGCATGGCAGGCGGTCTGCCCTCCCCCAAGGCCTTCCCGCTGGACGCGTTCACCGCAGCCTGCCAGTCCGTCATGGAGCGCGATGGCGCCGCAGCCCTGCAATACTCCACCACCGAAGGCTTTGCGCCTTTGCGCCAGGCGATTGCCGACTTTCTGCCCTGGGAAGTGAACCCCGAGCAAATTCTGATCACCACCGGCAGCCAGCAGGCGCTGGATCTGATCGGCAAGGTGTTTCTGGACAAGGGCAGCCGTCTGCTGGTGGAAAAGCCCACCTACCTGGGCGCGCTGCAGGCCTTCACCCCCATGGAGCCTGTGGCCGTGGGCGTGGACAGCGATGACGAAGGCATGCTGATCGAAGACTTTGCCCGTCAGGTGGGTAACGGCGCCGACAAGGCCCGTGTTGCCTATGTGCTGCCCAACTTCCAGAACCCCACCGGCCGCACCATGAGCGAAGCGCGCCGCCAGGCACTGGTGGAAAAGGCCAAGGAATTAAACATCCCCCTGGTGGAAGACAACCCCTACGGCGACCTCTGGTACGAGCAGGAACCGGCCCTGCCGCTGGCTGCGCGCAACCCCGAGGGCGTGATCTACATGGGTTCCTTCTCCAAGGTGCTGGCCCCCGGTCTGCGCATTGGCTTCATCGTGGCTCCGGCCTCGGTCTACGGCAAGCTGACACAGGCCAAGCAGGCCGCCGATCTGCACACCCCCAGCTTCAACCAGCGCGTGGTGGCCGAGGTGATCAAGGACGGCTTCCTGGACCGCCATGTACCCACCATCCGCGCCATGTACAAGGTGCAGCGCGATGCCATGTTGAACGCTCTGGAGCGTGAAATGGCCGGCCTGGGCGTGAGCTGGACTCGTCCCGTGGGCGGCATGTTCCTGTGGCTGCAACTGCCTGAAGGCATGGACGCCCAGCAGCTGCTGGGCGGCGCCGTGGAGCGCGGCATGGCCTTTGTGCCCGGCGCGCCTTTCTATGCGGGCGAGCCACAGAACAACACGCTGCGCCTGTCCTATGTGACGGTGACCGCCGAGCAGATCGACAAGGGCATTGCGGCTCTGGCCGAAGCCATTAAAGCTTATGCATAACACCCCCTGAGCCGCTACGCGGCTTCCCCCTCTCTGCTTCGCGGAGGGGGACGATGCCCTCGCTGCGGGGCGGCCCTTGCTTGGCATCTCTGACATGCGATGGCAGGCAAGTGAGCTATCCAAAACCGGCGCGCAGGCAATTGCATCCTGCTGCGCCGGTTTTGCTTTTTGCCGACAATCCCTGCCCATGCCTGCCTCAGCCCCTCTCTCTCGCCCCTATATGACCGTGGATGTGTTCACGCAAACCGCCTTGCGTGGCAATCCCGTCGCCGTGGTGCTGGGGGCCGATGGTCTGAGCGATGCGCAAATGCAGGCTTTTGCCTGCTGGACCAATCTGTCCGAAACCACGTTTGTGCTGCAGCCCACAGCCGAAGGTCTGGCCGCCGGGGCCGACTACCAGTTGCGCATCTTCACGCCTGCGGGCGAGCTGGCCTTTGCCGGCCACCCCACGCTGGGCAGCTGCCATGCCTGGCTGGCTCTGGGCGGCGTGCCGCGCAATGCCGATCAGGTGCTGCAGCAATGCAAAAAAGGGCTGGTAGCCATTACCGCCAATATGCAAGGCGCTCTGTTTTTTGAGGCGCCAAGCCTGGACTCGCACGAGGTGAGCGAAGCCGAACTCGGCCCGGTGCTGAAGGCCCTGGGGCTGGAGCGCGAGCAGTTGCTGGCGGCCCGCCATCTGTACAACGGCTCGCCCTGGCTGGGCTTGCTGCTGGATCATCCGGACACGGTGCTGGGCGTGGAGCCCGACTTTGCGGCACTGCAACAGCTGGGCGCCAAGGCCGGTCTGGCCGCGCTGTGCGAACCCGAGGAGCAAGCGCCGCTGATTGGCCGCTCCAGCCGCGAGGCCCGAGCCTTTGCCAAGCAGCAGGCCGAGGCAGAGAAAGCACCTGCATCCACACTGCAACCACGCCTGGAAGTCAGGGCCCTGATCGGCGAGACCGCCAGCGAAGACCCGGTCACCGGCAGCCTGAACGCCGCGTTGGCCCAATGGCTGACAGGCGAGGGCTTGCTGCAGACGCCTTACATCGCCGCCCAGGGCGTTTGCGTGGGCCGCGACGGCCAAGTCCATGTGCAGACCGGCGCCAACAGCCAGCTCTGGGTGGGCGGCCACACCCTGACCCTGGTCAGCGGTCAGGTCTTGCTGTAATCCAACGCAAACCGGCTCAAGCGTGGGGCGTCATGGCGCAGATCTGATCGGCCATGGTTTCGGCCTCCTGCGCGTTGTGGGTGACCAGCACCGCCGTCTGCCCTGCTGCACGCAGGATTTCGCGTACCTCGCGGGTCAGGCGCTCGCGCGTGGTGGCATCCAGATTGGAAAACGGCTCGTCGAGCAGCAACAGGGCCGGCGACGGTGCCAGCGCTCTGGCCAGCGCAATGCGCTGCTGCTGACCGCCCGACAACTCATGCGGGAACTTTCTGCCTGTAGCGGCCAGGCCCACCATGTCCAGCATCTGCTGTACACGCTGCCCGCGCTCGGCCGCCCCCATGCGGCGCAGGCCAAAGCCCACGTTCTGCGCGGCCGTCAGATGCGGAAACAGGCCGTACTCCTGAAACATCATGCCCACATGGCGCTGCTCGGGCGACAGATGCACCTGGGGGCCTGAGAGCAACACCTCGCCCAGATGCACGCTGCCGGCGCGCACCGGTTCGAACCCGGCAATGGCGCGCAGCACCGAGGTCTTGCCGCAGCCCGAGGGCCCCAGCAGGCTGGCGATATGACCGGCGGGCACCTGCAGATCAAAGCCCTGCACCACGGTGTGCAGCCCTTTTGGCGTTTCATAGGCCAGATGCAGTTGCGCGATGCGAAGAGAGGCAGTCATTCAAATACTTCAAAATCAATAGCTTAAAGCGCATGCAAATCATGGGCTTCAGGCATTTTTAATCCAATTCCTGGCGCAGGCTAGAAAGCTGGCTGCGGGCCAGCAGGATCACCGGCACCAGACCGGCCAGCACAATGCCCAGGGCCGCAATCGCACCTTCTTCATAGGTACCGCGCGCGGCCTCGGCATACAGCCAGGTGGCCAGGGTGTCAAAGTCTGCCGGGCGCAGCAAGAGGGTGGCGGGCAGCTCCTTCATCGCATCGACAAACACCAGCATGGCGCTGGTGGCAATCGCAGGGCGCAGCAGCGGCAGATGTACACGGCGCAGCGTGCCCAGGCTGCTTTCGCCCAGCAGGCGCGAGGCCTGCTCCAGCGTGGGCGGAATGCGGGACAGTCCGGCCTCAATCCCCCCCACAGGCATGACCAGAAAGCGGATCACGCAAGCGGCGACCAGCACCGTGCCCAACCCCATCAGCGGCAGGCCGGCCATGCCGAACAGCTGGGCAAAACCGGCATCCAGCGCCAGCGCGGGCGTCAGCAGACCAATGGCCAGCACCGTGCCCGGCACGGCATAGCCGAGAGCCGCCAGTTGCGCCGGCCAGCGCCTGGGCGCGCGGGTGCTGATGCCGCTGCGGGTAGCCCAGGCAACGACCAAGCCGGCAGCCACGGCCAGCGCCGTCACGCCCAATGCCAGCCCCAATGTGTTGTACAGACTGGCCCAGAGCCCGGCCGAAATGCCTGTGCCTTGCGACAGGCGCTTGAAGCTTTCCCATCCCAGATAGGCCGCCGGCGCGGCAAAGCCGATCAACACCGGCAGACCGGTCGCCAGCGTGGCCAGCCAGGCCCAGCCGCCCCGCAGGCGGCGCGGAGCAATCGCGCGCATGCGCTGGGCCGAGCCAAAGCGCTGGCGGCTGCGGCCTCTGCGCTCCAGCCAGACCAAGGCCACCACCATCACCAGCATGGAGCAGGCAATCTGGGCCGCCCCCGCCAGATCCGAGCGCGTGATCCAGGTGGTGTAGACCGATACGGTCAGCGTGTGCACGCCCAGAAATTCGGAGGCCCCGATGTCGTTGAGCGCCTCCAGCAGCGCCAGGCTCAGGCCCACGGCCAGCGCGGGCCGCGCCATGGGCAGGGCCACGCGCCAGAAGGCGCCAAAGCGCGTCTCTCCCAGGGTGCGCGCCGCTTCCATCAGATGGGCCGGCTGGGTCATGAACATGGCCCGCGCCGTCATATACACATAGGGATAGAGCGTGAAGCCCAGCACAAAGATCGCGCCGCCCATGGAGCGCAGATCGGGCAGGCGCCACTGGCGCGGACTGTCATAGCCCAGCAGCCAGCGCAGCGCGCCCTGCACCGGGCCTATGGGGTGCAGCAAATCCAGATAGGCAAAGGCCACGATATAGGCCGGCATGGCCAGCGGCAGCAGCAGTGCCCACAGCAGAAAACGCCGCCCGGGAAAATCGCAGGCCGTCACCAGCCAAGCACAACCCGTACCCACCACCAGCACCACCAGACCCACGCCCGCCAGCAACAAACCCGTGTTCAACGCCGCATCGGGCAGCACATAGCGCAGCAGATGCTGCCAGTGGGCGAAATCCGCCCCCAGCGCCAGCCAGGCCAGCGATGCAATGGGCGCAAGCACCCCCAGCGCAATCAACCAGCTTGCACCCTGCCACACCGGCCCCACGGGCCGCAGCCCTGAACGAAGAAAAGAAAACATCAACAACTAAATCACGCCAAGACCAACGACCCAGAAACAGGTATGCCCCATCGAAGGGGCAGCGCAAGGGACACAACGCTTGATCAAGCATGCCCCCAATCAGGGATGCCAAGCAAGGGCCGCCCCGCAGCGATGGCATCGTCCCCCTCCCCTAGCGCAAAGCGCGTAGAGAGAGGGGGAAGCGGCACAGCCGCTCAGGGGGTGTATTTACTTGTCGAACCCGACTTTATCCACCAGCGCACTGGCCTGCTTGCGGTGTTTGGCAATCTCGGTCAGCGGCAGCGGGTCGATCTTGATCTCGCCAATGCTCTGGGCCACCACGGGGTCCAGTGCCACGCCCTTGCGCACAGGGTGTTCGTAATTGGCCTGGGCATAGAGGTTTTGTGCAGGCTCGGAGACCAGAAACTCCAGCAGCTTCACGGCGCTGGCGCGGTGGGGCGCATGCTTGGCCACGGAGGCGCCGCTGATATTGACGTGGGTGCCGCTCTTGGGGTCGGTAAACGTGGGCTTGACAACCTTGATGGCATCGCCCCACTTGCGGGCGTCCGTGCCTTCCTTGGCGGCCTTCATATGGCCCACGTAATAGGTGTTGGCCAGGCCCACATCGCAGATGCCGCCCAGAATATCGCGTGCCACATCGCGGTCGCCGCCGGTGGCCTTGCGTGCCAGATTGGCCTTGACGCCCTTGAGCCATTGCTCGGTCTTGGCTTCCCCGTCATGGGCAATCATGGCCGCGATCAAGGCCGTGTTGTAAGGGTGCTGACCGGCGCGCGAGCAGACCTTGCCCTTGAACTTGGGGCTGGCCAGGTCTTCATAGCGAAAAGCACCGATCTTCAGGTCTTTTTCCGCATACAGCACACGGGCACGCATGGACAGCGAGAACCACTGGCCGCCGGCATCGCGCAGCTGGGCGGGAATGGCCGATTCCAGTGCCGCAGACTTGACCGGCTGGGTCACGCCGCCATCGACCAGATCCAGCAGATTGCCGATGTCCACCGTCATCAGCAGGTCGGCGGGAGAGCGCTCGCCCTCGGCCTTGACGCGTTCCAGCAGACCGTCCTTCACAAACACGGTTTTCACGCCGATCTGGGTCTGGGCCGTGAAAGCGGCCAGCAGCGGCTGAATCAAAGCCGGTTCACGCGTGGTGTAGAGCGTGAGCTCTTCCTGCGCAGCATGGGCATACAGGGCTGGGGCGCACAGGCTGGCAACGGCGGCCAGTGCGGTCAAGGGGCGTCGGAACATTCAGGTCTCCCAGAAAAATGAATCGTCGGTGGGCAAAAAAAAACACGCCCGCCCCGGAACCTGCACACGACGCCTTCCGCGAGGAAGGGCGTGCGCAGGCTCTCAAGATGGAGCGTGTTGTTATGTTTTTTGCGAATAGCTCTCAATCATCTTAACCTGCCGCCGTCAGGCGGCTGCGCGCAATCCGGAAAAGCCGTGCGGCAATACCCCTAAGCCCGCTGTCGCCCAAGCGCCAGCTGGTCGCCCGCATGACAGCGCGGCCCGGCGGCGGCACAACACAATCCGCCCCATGGGAACCCTCTATCTTGTGCGCCACGGCCAGGCCTCGTTTGGTGCGGATGACTACGATCAGCTCAGTGAGCGCGGGCACGCCCAATCCGTGCGCCTGGGCCAATACTGGCGCGAACGAGGACAGAAATTCGATGCGGTCTACACCGGAACGCTCAAACGCCACCAGCAAACGCTGCAAGGCATTGTTCAGGGCCTGGGCGGGCTGGATCTGCCCGTGCAGGCAGCCCCGGGGCTCAACGAATACGACAGCGAAGCCCTGTTGCGCGCCATTCACCCCGCCCCTTTGCCCAAGGCCGATACGCCCGAGCTGTACCGCCAGCACTTTCGCCTGCTCTGCGATGCGCTGGCCCAGTGGATGGGCGGCACCATCAGCCCGCAAGGCATGCCGGACTGGAATGGGTTCGCCGACGGCGTACACGCCGTTCTGGAGCAAATCCGCCACCAGCATGCCGGGCGCAATGTGCTGCTGGTCAGCAGCGGCGGCCCCATCTCCACGGCCGTGGGCCAGGTGCTGGGCACCTCGCCCGAGGTGACGATTGCACTCAATATGCGGCTGCGCAATAGCGCGGTGACGGAGTTCAGCATCAGCCCCAAGCGCCTGATGCTGCAGACCTTCAACACGCTCAACCACCTAGACACCGACGAACACCGTAGCTGGATCACCAGCGCCTGAGCCGCCAGCCTTAGATGCCGCGCATGCAGGTCTAAGTGCGCTTTGACTCAGCTATTACCGGCGGGCATAGCTGACAGAACAGCGACGCACTATGGGAGAAGAGCGACTCCAGCGACACTGTGGCGTATCAAATTTTGAGACTGCCGAGACCAGCATGCAAAGACGCACTTTTACCCAGACCCTGATCAGTACCGCTGCGGGGGCCGCTTTGCTGGCAGGTTTTGCCGCCCACGCCCAGGGACTGTCCAACCGCCCCATACGCATCGTCGTGCCTTTTGGCGCCGGTGGCGTGGCCGATGTGACGGCCCGCGTGGTGGCGCAGCAGCTGTCCACCCAGCTGGGCCAGCCCGTGGTGATAGACAACAAGCCCAGCGCCGGCGGCATTGTGGCGGCCGATACCGTGGCCAAATCCGCCCCGGACGGCCACACGCTGTTTCTCATGTCCAACGGCAGCGCCGTAACGGTCAATCTGTTCAGCAATCTGCCCTTCGACATGGTCAAGGACCTGACCCCGATTTCCACCTTGGGCTACTTTGATATTGGTGTGATCACCGACGCCCAATCGCCGTTCAAGAACCTGGGCGAGCTGGTCAGCTACGCCAAGACCCATCCCGGCAAGCTCAATCTGGGCAGCATCAATGTGGGCAGTACCCAGCATCTGGCGGCCGAGCTGTTCAAGACCACGGCCGGTATCGACGTGCAGATCGTGCCCTTCAACGGCACGCCGGCCGTGGTGACGGCTCTGCGCGGCAAGCAGATCGATGCGGCCGTGGAAATTCTCACGCCCATCATGGGCCAGATCAATGCCAAGGCCGTGAACCTGCTGGCCGTGACGGGCGATAAGCGCTCGCCCCTGCTGCCCAAGGTGCCCACGGCCCAGGAGTCCGGCGTGAAAGGCTTTGTGGCCTCCTCCTGGAATGCTCTGGCAGCCCCCAGCAAGACTCCGGCCGAGGTGATTGCCCGCCTGAACAAGGAAATCAACGCCGCCGTCAACCACCCCGAGGTCACCAAGAAGCTGCGCGATCTGAACGTGCAAGCCCAGGCCAGCACGCCCGAGCAGACCGCAAAGCTGCTGCAGTCGGAAATCAAGCGCTGGGGCGATGTGATCACGGCGGCCAAAATTCCGAAGCAGTAAGCGCCCCCTGAGGCGCTACGCGCCTTCCCCCTCTCTCGCTTTGCTTCGCAATGCGGGAGGAGGACAACGCCTTCGCCGCGAGGCGGCGGGGCCGCCTAGGCTCTTGCTCAGCGTCTCTGAGTTAGATTGCGCCAGTTTTAGAGCGGTTTGGGTTGATTCTCTACGGTACTCAAGGGCAAGTCATGAATTTCGCCCAGCAGCCTGACCAGGCCCTCGGCCGATGAAGCGACCATGGCCGCGCCGCGCTCTGCCGTTGCGGCAGCGGAGTTGCCTACGGCTCCGGCGGGGTTGTAGTCCTCGATCGCCCAGCCCAGCTTGGCGCTGCGCCCATTGCCGATGAAGTGATATTTTCCGGCACGCACTTCCGACGTGGAAGCAAAGTTCTGCGCCCGCTCCATATGCACGGTCTCGGGTGCCAGATGCAGCATCATCGATGTTTCCACCTCGCCGCCATGGATGCCGAAGCGGTGTTCATGGGCGCAAAACTGCTGATTGGCCGCATCGTCCACCAGACCGAACCAGCTGGCGCTATAGACCAGCAGCCCATGCTGCATCCGCAGCTCGCGGGCCACGATATCCATCACGCTGACCTGGCCGCCATGGCCGTTGAGCAGCAGCAGCTTTTTGATGCCGGAGCGCGCCACGCAGGCGCCCAGCTCGGTCCACAACGCAATCAGCGTGGCGGGCGAGAGCGTCAGCGTGCCGGCATAGCTTGTGTGCTCCACCGACAGGCCTATGTTTTGCGGCGGCAGAAACAGCACCGGCAGATCGGCGGGCAGCAGCGGCAGGGCCTCGGCCATCACGCCTTCGATCAGCCTGGCATCCACATTGAGCGGCAGATGCGGCCCATGCTGCTCCACCGCGCCCACGGGCAGCACGGCCACGGTGCTGGCAGCCAGGCCGCTGGTCTGGGCCTGGGCAAAGTCATGGGCCGAGACCTCGGCCAAGAAGCGTGAAGGCCAAAAGGACTGGGGCGTACTAGAAGAAGCGGCAGATGCATTCATGCCGCCATCGTAGCGGCCCCCGGCTCAGGTGTCGGCACAGGCGTTGCCGTCCGTACCGCCTGGCCCCAGAATCAGCCCATGCCAGCACCCGCCAAACCTTCCACCAAATCACCCACCCGAGACCTGACCCAGGGCCCCATCGCCAGCACGCTGATGGTGTTCTCCCTGCCGATTCTGGCGGGCAATGTGCTGCAGTCGCTCAATGGATCGGTCAATGCCGTCTGGGTGGGCGGCCATCTGGGAGAAGCCGCCCTGACCGCCACGGCCAATGCCAACAATGTGATGTTTGCGCTGATTGGCGCGGTATTCGGCATCAGCATGGCCAGCAATATTCTGGTGGCCCAGGCCATGGGGGCCAAGAAGCTCGGCCAGGCCAAGCGCGTGCTGGGCAGCAGTGCCACGTTTTTCGGCTTTGTCTCGCTGCTGATCGCCCTGCTGGGCGTGCCGCTATCGCGCAAGCTCATGCAGTGGATGGGCACGCCCGAGGAGGCTCTGCATCTGGCCGAGGCCTATCTGCAGATCATTTTCATGGCCATTCCTCTGCTGTTCATGTTCACCTTCGTCACCGCCGTGCTGCGTGGGGCGGGGGACACCAAAACCCCGTTCTGGTTCTTGCTGATCGTGGTGGCGCTGGACATGGCACTCAACCCGCTGTTCATCTTCGGCTGGGGGCCGGTGCCGGCCCTGGGCATCAAGGGCTCTGCCGTGGCCACGCTGATTGCCAACGGCCTGAGTTTTGCGGCCCTGCTGATCTGGCTGCGCACCCGCCGCCACCCGCTGTGGATTGGGCGGCGCCAGCTAGGCCTGTTCAAGCCGGATCTGGCCATCATCCGCACCCTCATCACCAAGGGCCTGCCCATGGGTGTGCAGCTGGTGATGATTTCCATGGCCATGATCGCCATGATTTCCATGGTCAACGCCTATGGCGTCACCACCGCCTCGGCCTATAGCGCCGCCCTGCAGCTGTGGACCTATGTGCAAATGCCGGCCATGGCCATTGGCGCGGCCTGTTCCACCATGGCCGCCCAGAACGTGGGCGCAGGCCTGTGGAAGCGGGTGGACGCAACAGCCCGCGCCGGCATGCTGGTCAATGTGCTGCTGACCGGCGGCCTGATCGCCCTCATCGTGCTGCTGGACCGCTTTGTGCTGGGCTGGTTTCTGCCCCTGGGCAGCCCTTCGCTGGAGGTGGCCCGCCATCTCAACCATATCGCCATAGGCTCGTTCCTGTTCTTTGGCGTCACCTTTGTGCTCTCGGGCGTGGTGCGTTCCACAGGGGCGGTCATGCCGCCGCTGATCATTCTGGCCATCGCCATGTGGGGCATACGCGTGCCGGTGGCCAAGGGCCTGCAAGGTGCACTGGGCGCGGATGCCATCTGGTGGAGCTTTCCCATCAGCTCGCTGGCTTCGGTGCTGATGATCCTGGCCTATTACCGCTGGGGCAACTGGCGCAAGGCACGCATGCTGCCGGCTGCTGTCGCCAAAGCCGAGGAGCAAACCCCGGAGCAGGAAGATGCCGAGGCCGCCACCCCGGTGGACAGCAATGCCTTGCTGGCGCAATCGGGGCCTTGCGAGCGCATTGCAATGCCCGCCGAAGTGGCCGGCCTGCCCCCCTGCCCCGTGGCCACCCAGGCAGCCGCTGCAGAGGCAACGGCAAGCGACAGGAGCCAATAGCCAATAGCCAATAGCCAATAGCCAATAGCCAATAGCCACGACGATCGCCGCTTTGGCCACCGCCGCAGGCCCGGCCCGGCCTAATCACCTGCGGGCACGGCGCGACGACTAAGGAACCAAAATGCAGGCCTGCGCTCCTATATAACGCCATGCACTCCCTCTTCCCTCATCGCCGCCTAGCGGACTCTGCGCTGCTCCTGTGGCTGTCAGTCTTTTTTTTGATAGCTGCCAGCGCTTTATCCACAAGCGCCAGAGCTGAAATTGTTCTTAAAAACAGCCATCTCTCCGCCGCTGTCGCCGGCGCCGCATCGCCCGTGGTGCAGACGCCGCGCGTGCGCGCCGAGCTGGTGGCCCAGGTGCCGGATGGAATTACCGCCGGCCAGACCTTCTGGCTGGGACTGAAGATAGAGCACCAGCCCGACTGGCACACCTACTGGAAGAACGCTGGCGATTCCGGCCTGCCTACGGAGCTGCAGTGGCAGCTGCCCGCAGGCCTTACGGCCGGCGCCATTGACTGGCCCACACCCCATGCGCTGCGTGTAGGCCCTCTGGTCAACTACGGCTATGAAGACATGGTGCTGCTGCCCGTGCCGGTCAAGGTTGCCGATGACTTCAAGGCCCCGGCCTCGGGCATGGTGGAGGTGCAACTCAATGCCAGCTGGCTGGTATGCCGCGTGGAGTGCATTCCGGAGAGCGGCAGTTTTCAGCTGCCCATCGCCGTGCAAGGCAGTACCGCCACCCACGGCGATGCGTTTGTCAAAGCCCAGCTGGCCCAGCCCCGGCTGCTGAAGCCGGCCGGCCAGGCCCAGGTCCAGCCCGACGCGAAAAGCCCGGATTCCGGCAATGCGCTGCGTGATGACCGCATCAAGCTGCGCGTTCCCGGCCTGCCTGCCAACCTGCAAGGCCAGACACTGGAGTTCTACCCCGAAAGCAGCGACACCTTCAAACATGCGGCCGAGTCCGGTAAGGACTGGACGCAGCGCTGGGACGGCGATGTCTGGGTGGCCGAGAATCTGCCTCTGTCCGATATGCGTGGCGACACGCCCCAGCAGCTGGCGGTGGTGCTGGCCCTGGCGCCCGAAAAGCGCGCCGCAGCTCAAAATCAAGGCCAGCCTGTGGCCTGGCGCAGCGAGCTGGCCGTCGCAGGCCAATGGACGCCAGCCACGCTGGCAACCGTCTCTCCGGCGCTGGCCGCCGCTCTGGAAGCCAACAAGAGCGCGGCCCAACCGGCCACCACAGCCGGTAGTTCGACCAGCAGCTCGTCCGGGCTGTGGGCCGCCCTGCTCGGCGGCCTGATTGGCGGGCTGATCCTCAACCTCATGCCTTGCGTGTTCCCGGTACTGGCCATCAAGGTACTTGGCTTTGCAGGCCACGGCCAAAATCGCCGCGCACAGCGCCTGGGCGGCATGGCCTATGCCCTGGGCGTGGTTCTGTCCTTTATGGCGCTGGGCGCCCTGCTACTGGGCCTGCGCGCTGCCGGCCAGCAACTGGGCTGGGGCTTTCAGCTGCAGTCACCGGTGGTCGTGGCGCTGCTGGCAAGCCTGTTTACCCTGCTGGGCCTGAATCTGGCGGGCCTGTTCGAGTTTGGTCGCATGCTGCCCAGCAGCTGGGCCAGCGCCCAGGCGCGCAACCCCGTGGTGGATTCCTTTTTGTCCGGCGTGCTGGCCGTGGCCATTGCATCGCCCTGCACCGCCCCCTTCATGGGCGCCTCGCTGGGCTTTGCGATTGATATGCCGCCCACCCAGGCCTTGATGGTGTTTGCCGCCCTGGGTGTGGGCATGGCCCTGCCCTATGTGCTGGCCAGTTTTGTGCCCGCCGTCGTGGGCTGGCTGCCCCGCCCCGGCGCTTGGATGGAGACCTTCCGCCGGGCCATGGCCTTTCCCATGTTTGCCACGGTGATCTGGCTGGTCTGGGTGCTGGGGCATCAAAGCGGCATGGACGCGGCCGCAGCCTTGCTGGCCCTGCTGCTGGCGCTGGCCGCGCTGATCTGGGCTCTCAACCTCAGCGGCCAAAGCCGCGTCGCACTGGGCATCGCCGCCCTGCTGTTGAGCGCTGTCATTGCCTACCAGGCCGTGCCGCTGATCACCACGCAAGCACCGGCAGCCAGCGAGCAGGCTCAGGCGGGCGAACGCTGGCAGCCCTGGTCTGCCGACAAGCTGCAAGCCTTGCAAGCCGCCGGCCAGCCGGTGTTTGTGGATTTCACCGCCGCATGGTGCGTAACCTGCCAGGTCAACAAGCGCACCACGCTGAACAATGCTGAAGTGCTGGCCGCTTTCGATGCCCGCAAGGTGCAATTGCTGCGCGCCGACTGGACGCGGCAGGACCCGGCCATCACCCAGGCTTTGCAAGCTCTGGGCCGCAGCGGCGTGCCGGTCTATGTGCTGTACGCCCCTGGAAAAACGCCCCTGGTGATGACCGAGCTGCTGAGCAAGAGCGAGGTGCTGGATGCGCTGAAAAGCCTGTAGTCCGCCGCAACCACCCAGCCCCAGGGAGCGATTCATCGCTCCCTTTTTTCATGCAGGCCGCGCCCCACCCTATGGCGCAGCCACGGCAAAAGTCCTAGACTGAAACGGCTCCAGGGGCCTTTCCACGGAGCAGAGTTGTGCAGCTGCCGCATCCTGTGCAAAGAGCGCAGCTGTACACCTCCATCCCAGCCAGGAGGTGAATCATGCATGCGCTTCATCTACATCCCTCGCCACGCAACCGCAGTCTGCTGATGGCACTGGTTCTGGCCAGTCTGGCGGTGGCCGGTCTGGTTCTGCCCTTTGTCTGGGATGCGCTGGCGGCCATCAACGAGCTGCCCAAAATGCTTTGGCTACAACATGCGCTGGCGCAAGTGCCTATTGCCAGCTGGCTGATGATGTTTGTCTGGGGAGCGGCCGTTCCGGCTGTGCTTCTGCTGGGCATGCACAAGGCACCGGCCTTCAGACTGAGCTGCGCGCTGACCATTGCCGCACTGATGCTGATTGCTGTCACCTGGTATGTGCACATGCCGGCATCCAGCCAATGCATGGCCATGTACAGCAAAGCCGAATGGGCCTGCACGCTGCTGCGCTGGGGCTATAGCCTGAGTCTGGGCTTGGCCACAGCCGCCTATGTGTTCACCATGCTGGCCATGGGCTTCTCGGCCCTGGGTCTGCTGGCCGAAAACCTGGAAGAGCCCAAGGCCCACACCTGACACAACAAGCCCATCTTGCGCGCATGCGCATGGGCTAGTCCAAACGCTCAATGCAAAGAGCGGGTGTTTTGCACCCGCTCTTTTTTGTTCACTGACTACATTCGCCCGTGGCTGGGACAGCGCTTATTTCTTGAACGATTTTTCTGCGGCGTTGGCCAGGTCGGCCACCTTGGCTTCGGCCTTACCCGTGGCTTTTTCCAGCTTGCCTTCCACTTCCAGCTTGGTGTTGCCGGTCAGCTTGCCTGCAGCCTCTTTGATCGCTCCCTTGGCCTGATCCACACGACCGGTGATCTGTTCCTTCTTCATAAGCCACTCCTTTGCTTCGATAAACAAGCCGTCAGATCCGCATCTGAGCCGGCCAGTCACCTCACTGTGCCCTGCTTTGGGCCAGCCTCTCGTCGGAGCCCAAGGCCCAGGCCGGTCATCAGCTGCGACCTGGTCGGGTAGGAGAACAGAGCTTGAAAATCATCAAAATCAATAGCTTAAAGTCATTGAATTCAAAGGCAGGAGCAGCATTTTTTGCATGAATCAAAATGCAAGCACCAGCGGTATGCGGCGGGAAAGCAGCAGGAAATGCGCCTTAACTACGGCGGCCAAACAGGCGCCGGTAGCGCGATGGCAGATCCTGCATGCGCATCATGATGGGCAGATCGGCGGTGTTGAAATCGCTATCCCAGGCCGGAGCCCCCAGCACCTTGGCGCCCGTGCGCAAATAGCCCTGAATCAGCGCCGGAGGTTCTACCTTGAGGGCGCTGGCAGAGACATCGCTGGCATGGGCCAGCTGCTCCGGCAAGGCCACGCGCGGCTGCACCTGAAACTGCGCTTCGGCCAGATGCGTCTGGCGCAGCTGCTGCCAGATGCGTGCCGGCCCTTCGCCGTGGGCCAGACCCGGGTACTGCATGGGAATGCTGGCGCAGCCCACCATGGTTTCCAGCTGATTGCCCTGCATGAATTCGGCCAGAGCACCCCACAGGGCCAGAATGACGCCGCCCTGGCGATGCTCGGCATGAACACAGCTGCGACCCAGCTCCACCATATTCGGGCGCAGGGCATCGATGGCTGCAAGCTCAAACTCCTGATCGCTGTACAAGCCGCCGGCTCGAATCGCCTGGGTGGGAGTGAGTAAACGATAAGTGCCTATCACCTTGCCCTGCACTTCGTCGCAGACCATCAGGTGTTCGCAGAAATCATCAAAGACATCGATGTCGTGACCGGCCAGCGGTGTCTGCAGCAGCGCGCCCATTTCTTCGGCAAACACCTGGTAGCGCAGACGCTGGACCTGGCGCACTTCATCCTGGTGTCTGGCCCAGCGCACATTCAGTCGCAAGGGCGCTGCTGGCGGCGCGGTTTGAGAGGAAAGCGGAGCAAGTGGCGACTGGGGCGCTCTGATGACCTGAGGGTTCAGCGCTTCAAATACGTCAGGATGCCTCATATCTGCTTTCCTCTCTGTGTTGGACGCAGTTGGCGGCCTGCCTGTGCCACACGGTATGCCTGCGTGTCGCTATTGTGGAAAACACAGATGAAGCGCTTGCGACAATTGCATGACGATTGCATGACAGACATGAAAAAAGCAGCTGCGAACAGCTGCTTTCGAGGCGGCCTGCAAGCCCGGACTCAGGCGACAGCCTGCGCCTTGTTGCCCATACCCAGATAGGTATCGATGATGCGTCTATCGTTGAGCAAGTCCCGTGCAGAGCCCGTGAGCGCCACCGCCCCCATCTCCAGCACATAGGCGCGATCGGCCACCTTGAGTGCCGCTCTGGCGTTTTGCTCCACCAGCAGCACGGAGACACCATGGTTGCGCAGGCTGGCCACCACTTGCAACACCTCACGCACGATCAAGGGTGCCAGGCCCAGAGAAGGCTCATCAAGCATGAGCAGACGCGGCTTGGCCATCAGCGCCCGGCCTATGGCCAGCATCTGCCGCTCGCCGCCCGAGAGCGTGGAAGCCATTTGCACCCGCCTTTCCTTGAGGCGCGGGAAGATGGCAAACACCTCTTCCATGCGCTGGCTCTGATCGCGCTGGCCTTTGCGCCAAAGCGAAAAGCCGCCCAGCAGCAGATTGTCTTCCACCGACATTTCGCCAAACAGCTCGCGCTTTTCCGGCACCAGACTGACACCGCGCGCCACCATGGCCTCCACCGATGGGCGTGCAATGCGCGCCTCGTCAAAGCAGACTTCCCCCTTGGAGGGCAGCAAACCCATGGCCGCAGACAGCAGCGTGGTCTTTCCCGCTCCATTGGGGCCGATGACGGTGACGATTTCCCCGGCGCGCACGTCCAGATCCACCTGATGGATCGCCTCCACCGGGCCGTAGGAGACGCTGAGGCCGCGCAGCTGCAACAGATTCTTTTCACTCATGCGGCACTCTCCTCATCATCGCCACCACCCAGATAGGCATCGAGCACCCGCTGATTGGACTGAATCTCGGCAGGCGATCCGGCAGCGATCACGGTACCGAACTCCAGCACGGTGATGCGGTCGGCCAGATTCATCACAAACTCCATATCGTGCTCCACCACCAGAATGCCTAGCCCCTGGGCCCGCAGCTGACGCAGCAAATCGGCCAGCGCCTGCTTTTCCAGGTGGCGCAAGCCGGCGGCCGGCTCATCGAGCAGCAGCGCGGCCGGCTGGCCGGCCAGGGCACGGGCAATTTCCACAATCCGCTGCTGACCCAGAGCCAGAGACGCCGCAGGCAGATGGGCAAACGCCGCCAGGCCGCAGCGCTCTATCTGCTGGCGGGCTTCGTCCAGCAGAGCGGCTTCTTCGGCCCTGTCCATGCGCAGCATGGAGGCCAGCCAGCCTTTGTGTGCGCGCTGATGCGCGCCCAGGGCCACGTTCTCCAGCACGCTGCGCTGCCCCTGCAGGCGCACATGCTGGAAGGTACGTCCCAGGCCCAGCGCCGCAAAAGCACGCGATGGCGCATGGCCCATGGTCTTGCCCATGAGCTGCACCTGGCCTTCGGTGGCCGAATCCACGCCCGAGATCATGTTGAAGAAGGTGCTCTTGCCCGCACCGTTAGGGCCGATCAAGGCATGGACTTCACCGGCCTTGAGCGTCATGGACACGTCGTTGTTCGCCACCAGACCGCCAAAGCGCTTGGTCACATGCTCTGCAGCCAGCAGCACCGTACCGGCAGGCGGCAACGCATGCTGATCCAGCGGCTTGACGGCAGCGGGCAGCGCCGCTTGCGGCTGGTAGACCCAGCGCGAGGCCATGCGCTGCAGCGTAGGCCACAGCCCTTCGGCAAAGCGCTGCAGCACCAGCACCATCAACAGGCCGAAAACAATGACTTCAAAGTTGCCGTTGGTGCCCAGCAGCGCGGGCAGTATGTCCTGCAGCTTTTCCTTGAGCAAGGTGATGACCGTTGCACCCAGCACCGCGCCCCAGAGATGGCCGGCACCACCGACCACGGCCATGAACAGGTATTCAATGCCGATATTGAGGTTGAAGGGCGCGGGACTCACAAAGCGCTGCATGTGCGCATAAAGCCAGCCCGACAGCGTGGCCAGCAAAGCCGCCAGCACAAACAGTTTGACCCGGTGGCGCGCGGTGTGGATGCCCATGGATTCCGCCATGATCTGCCCGCCCTTGAGCGAGCGGATGGCGCGGCCCTCACGCGAATCGAGCAGGTTGTGCAGCAGCCACAAGGCCAGCAGCAGCACGATCCAGATCACCACGCCCATGGCGCGCGGCGACTCCAGCGACAGGCTGCCGAACTTGATGGCCGGAACGCTGGTGATGCCCGTCTGGCCGCCCAGAAATTCCATATTGCCGAACAGGTAGTACAGACTCAGGCCCCAGGCAATCGTGCACAGCGGCAGGTAATGCCCTTGCAGCTTGACCGTGACCGCGCCCAGAAACCAGGCCACCACAAACGTGATGAGCAAACCCAGCAGCAAGCCCACCCAGGGCAGACCGTTGGTTCCGACCAGAGCACCCAGCGCCTGGGTGGCCACGGGCGAGGTGCCCACCCAGGCCGTGGCATAAGCGCCTATGCCCACAAAAGCGGCCTGACCAAACGAGGTCATGCCGCCCACGCCGGTGAGCATGACCAGACCAGCTGCCACGATGGAATACAAGCCGATATAGCTCAGTATCACCACCGTGAAATCAGGCAAAAAGCCCCAGGACACGGCCAGCAGAGCGACGGCCATCAGCGTCAGCGCACGGGTGCTGACGAAGCCACGGCGCGCGGGCGCTGCCGCAGGCTCGGCCGGTTTGGCCTGCGCTGTTTGAGAGGTGAGGGGCGCGCTCATTCTTCTTCCTCCACATGGTGACTGCTGCGTGAACGCCACCACAGCACGGGAATGATCAGAGTGAACACCAGAACTTCCTTGTATGCGCTGGCCCAGAATGAAGAGAAAGCTTCCAGCAGCCCCACCAGCAAAGCCCCGGCCAGGGCCAGCGGGTAGCTGGCCAGGCCCGCCACAATGGCGGCCACAAAGCCTTTGAGGCCCATGAGAAAGCCGGTGTCGTAATACACGGTGGTGATGGGGGCGATCAGCAGACCGGAGACCGCACCAATCAAGGCGGCCAGCGCAAAACTGACATCACCCGCCAGACCGGCGGGAATGCCCATCAGACGCGCGCCCACGCGGTTGATGGCTGTGGCGCGCAAGGCCTTGCCCACCATGGAGCGGCCAAAGAACACAAACAGCGCCAGCACCAGGCAGATGGCCGTGCCGACCACCACCAGCGACTGGCCGGAGATACCTATATCGCCGAGCTGAAACTGCGCCTCGGAAAACGCCGGAGTGCGAGAACCTTCAGCACCAAAGAAAACCAGGCCCAGCCCCACCAGAACGCCGTGCATTGCTACGGAAACAATGAGCAGGCTCAGCACCGTGGCGTTGGCCAGAGGGCGGTAGACCAGGCGATACATCAGCGGCCCCATGGGCGTGATGATGGCCAGCGTGGTGATGGCTTGCAAAATCAGCGACGAAGGGCGCAGTCCCCAGGCCAGGGCCAAGGCCACACAGGGCGCAACCACCGTCCAGAAAATCGAGGCCGACCAGCTCACTTCGCGACCTGCACGGGCCCGCAGGATATCCAGCACCAGCACCATGGCAGCCAGCGCCACCAGCAGCCACAAGGTGGTCGGCAAACGCCCGGTCTGCATCATGGCCAGGGTCAGCGCGCCAAATGACACGAACTCTCCCTGGGGAATGAAGATGACGCGGGTTACGGAGAAAACAAGCACCAGAGCCACAGCCAGCAGCCCATAGATGGCGCCGTTGACTATACCGTCCTGCCCGAGCAGCAAGGCAATCTGCAAATCCATATTCGACACTTTCGCGAAAGCAGCCTGCAGCCGGCCCTGCCCCGACGCGCCGGCCATGCGCCAGCGACTTCAGGACAGTGCCGGTGTTTCAGGCGGAATCAAGCTCAGGGCTGGTATTTCCAGCTGCCGTTTTCGATCTTCACCATGACCACGCCATGCTGTATGCCCAGGTGATCGGTAGGTGACATGCTGAAAACGCCATGGGCGCCGGCCACATCCTTGGTGCTCTCCAGCGCATCACGCAAAGCGGTACGGAACTCCACGGTTCCCGGTTGCGCCTTCTTCAGCGCGGCAGGGACGGCGGCTTCCAGCACCTTGCCGGCATCCCAGGCATGGGCGCCAAAGGTGGCTGCCGAGCCCTTGCCGTACTTGGCCTCGTAAGCATCCACATAGGCAACGGCAGACTTCTTCACCGGATGGGTATCGGGCAGCTGATGGGCTACCAGCACCGGGCCGGCGGGCAGCAGCGTGTTCTCCACATCCTTGCCGCCTACACGCAGAAAGTCGGCATTCGCCACGCCATGGGTCTGGTAGTACTTGCCTTTGTAACCACGCTCCTTGAGCGTTTTCTCTGGCAGAGCTGCAGGTGTGCCCGAGCCCGCAACCAGCACCGCATCGGGCTTGGCGGCCATGATCTTCAAGGCCTGGCCGGTGACCGAGGTGTCGCTGCGCGAAAACGCCTCGGTGGCCACCAGCTTCATGCCCTTGGCTTCGGCAGCTTTCTTGAATTCCTGCAGCCAGCCTTCACCATAGGCATCGTTGAAGCCTATGAAGCCAATGGTCTTGATGCCGCTCTTGCCCATGTGATCGGCAATGGCGCCGGCCATCATGCTGTCGTTTTGCGGCGTCTTGAAGACCCATTTCTTCTTGTCGTCCATGGGCGAGATGATGCGGGCCGAAGCGCCCAGCGTCACCATGGGCGTCTTGCCTTCGGCCACCACGTCGATCATGGCCAGGGAGTTGGGCGTGGTGCTGGAGCCGATGATGATGTCGGCCTTGCTTTCGCTGATCAGCTTGCGCGTATTGGCCACGGCCGCCGTGGTGTCCGAGGCGTCATCCAGAATGATGTAGTTGACCTTCTGCCCGCCCATGGTCTGGGGCATGAGAGCCACGCTGTTTTTCTCCGGAATGCCCAGCGATGCCGCAGGGCCGGTCGCCGAAACCACCACCCCCACGGTGATGTCGGCCTGAGCCGTGCCCCATACGGTTGCCAATGCCGCCGCCAGCAGGCCCAGTTTGGTAAAGCGCTTCATGTCTGTCTCCTCGATTAGTTGTTCACACAAAAATCACTCTCGCCACTCCATCGGGAATCAGACCGCGTCCTATCAACTGGCCGTTCCCGCTTTTAAAGTGTTTGCATCTGGCGCACTCAAGGCGATGAAATTTACCTTGACAACTACTTTTGCACCAGCTTTTTTTCGACCTCCGTGGCTGGGGTTTGTACGGCATGGATTCCCCCCATGAACAAGTCCGCAACGACGGGGGCGATGCCGGTATGGTCCAGCGCTCCACCGGGTTTGAGCCAGGTGAACATCCAGTTCATCATGCCAAACAGCAGCATGGTCAAGGCCTTGGAAATCCCGGCCTGATCGGCATCGGGCCGTATCTGGGCCACGGTCTCGCTAAAGCCCGCCACCACAGCGCGCTCCTTGTCCAGCACCCGCTGCTGATCTTCGCTTTCAAGAAACCGCACATCCTCGGTCAGCACCCGGTGCGCCTCCTTGGCATGGGCGTACTCCTGCACAAAGCGCTCGATCAGCGTGCGCAAGCGCAGCTCGGCGGGCAAATCCTGCTGCTGCACCTCCTGCACCAGGGCATGCAGACGCGAAACATGGCCGTCGCAGATCTCCAGCAGCAGCGCATATTTATCCTGGAAGTAGTGGTAGATGCTGGGCTTGGACATGCCGCAGGCCTGGGCCACCTCATTCATGCTGGTGGCCGGGTAGCCGCGCTGGGCAAACAGCTCGGCTGCGCGCTGCAAAATCATGGTGCGCTGATCGTCGTATCCGGGGGCGCGGCCTCTAGCCATGGACTGCCCCGTGTTTGTTGTTTTTCATTGATTCTGCGCTGTACTGCTTGATTGACAAGCGCCTACCGCTCATCAAACGATAGCGTAACCGATGCACTGAGAGGGCGGCACTGGCAGGTCAGCACAAAGCCCGCCGCCACCTCGGCAGCGTTGAGGGCGAAATTGCGTTCCATGCGTACCTCGCCTTGCGTGCACTTGGCGCGGCAGGTGCCGCACACGCCCGAGGTGCAGGAAAAAGGCACTTCCAGACCTGCCGCTTCGGCCGCCTGCAGCAGGCTGGCATGCTGCTCCTTGAAGGGGAAATTGCGCGTCAAACCATCGCGAATCAAGGTGATCTGCGCGCTGTGCGCATCCAGGCTGCGGCCGGCCTGTTGGGCGGCAGCAGAGCCCGCCGCCGGCAGCACGCCAAAGCGCTCGATATGGATATGCGCCTGCTCCACGCCAGCCGCCAGCAAGGCGGATTCGGCTTCGTCATTCATCTGATACGGACCGCAGACAAAGGCTTCGCTGACTTGCTGCGCCGGCACCACAGTGGCCAGAAATTGCGCAATCTTGTCGCGGTTCATCAGCCCCATGTTCAGCGGCGCATCGGTGTCCTCGGCCGAGAACACATGGTGCAGCACCAGCCGCGTCAGATAGCGGTTCTTCAGGTCTTCCAGCTCCTCCTTGAACATGGTGGACTGCACGCTGCGATTGCCGTAGATCAGCGTGAAGCGGCTGCCGGGCTCGCGCGCCAGCACCGTCTTCATGATGGACAAAATCGGCGTGATGCCGCTGCCGCCGGCAATGCCCAGGTAATGACGCTGCGCAGCCGCATCAATCGGCACAAAAAACCGGCCTTTCGGCGGCATGACCTGAATCTGGTCGCCGGCCTTGAGGTGTTCGTTGACCCAGTTGGAGAACACGCCGCCGCCCACGCGCCGCACGCCCACACGCAGCTCCTGGTCGTCCACGCCGGCGCAGATCGAATACGAGCGCCGCAGATCCTGCCCCTCGATTTCGGTGCGCAGCGTGAGGTACTGGCCTTGCGTGAAGACAAACTGCGTGCGCAAGGCATCCGGCACCTCGAAACAAACGATGGCGGCTTCGGCCGTATCGGCCTGCACGGAGCGCACGGTCAGCGGGTAGAACAAGGTGCTCATGGCGGACTCAGATCGGTTTGAAATATTCGAAAGGCTCGCTGCAGCTCAGGCAGCGGTACAGTGCCTTGCAGGCCGTGGAGCCATAGGCGGAAAGCCGCTCGGTCTGCGCACTGCCGCAGCGCGGGCAGGCCACACCGGCTTGAGCCTGGCCACGCTGCTGCTGGTATTGCGCACGCGGCACAAAGCGCAAGGTGATGGATTCATGGGGCTGCACCTGGCCCGGCGGCGCAATACCGTAGGCGCGCAGCTTGGCGCGGCCTTCGGGCGTGATCCAGTCCGTAGTCCAGGCCGGTGCGCGCTGCAGCCTTGTCTGCACCGGGCCCAGACCGGCACAGCGCAGGCCGTCGATCACGCTCTGCTCTATCATTTCCGTAGCCGGGCACCCCGAATAGGTGGGCGTCAACGCCACTTCCAGCACCTCACCCACCTCCTCTACCGAGCGCACCATGCCCAGGTCGCAGAGCGTGACCGCCGGCACCTCCGGATCGGGAATCTGCGCCAGCACGGCCCAGGCCCGGGCCACGCGCGTCAGGTCTGCGGGATGAGCAAGAGTCGCGTTCATCACCACACCCCGCCCGGATAGGCGCGCTGCAGATGCTGCATCTGCGCCAGCATGAAGCCCATGTGCTCGCTGTGACTGCCATGCTTGCCGCTGCTGACGAAGGCGCTGTCCTTGGGCACTACGAGCATTGCCGCATCCAGCACCGCCTGCATCTGCGCCAGCCACGGTTTTTGCAAAGCGCTCCAACGGGGGCCCAGACCGGTTTTTTCGGCATGCAGATCCACGGCATCGCCGCTGAACAGTTCGGGCGTGTAAAGCCATAGCGTATCCACCGCCTGCTGGGCACGGCGATGCGATTCCTCGGTGCCATCACCCAGGCGCACCAGCCAGTCGGCCGCATGCTCCTGGTGATAGCGTGCCTCTTTGACGGCCTGACCTGCAATGGCTGCCAGCTCGCCATCGCCGGACTGCAGCAGCTCGCTCCACAGCAGCAGCAGCCAGGTGGAAACCATGGTGTTGCGCACCACGGTATAGGCAAAGTCGCCGCGCGGCAGCTCCACCAGCGTGGGGTTGTAGTAGTGGCGCTCCTCGCGCAAAAAAGCCAGCTGGTCTTCGTCATGACCCGAAGCCTTGCCCGCCAGCGTCAGCACGGCGCGGGCCTGGCCGACCAGGTCCAGCGCCATGTTGGACAGCGCTATGTCCTCCTCCAGAACCGGCGCGTGACCGCACCACTCGGCCAGGCGCTGCGCCAGGATGAGGCAGGTATCGCCCAGGCGCAGCAGGTATTGCTGCGCCAGATCCTCCTGCAATGCGATGCTGTGTTGCATGGCTGCGCCCTCTTACATGTGGTTGACCGCCTGGGGCAGCTGGTAGAACGATGGGTGGCGGTACACCTTGTCCTGCGCGGGATCGAAATACATCTCCTTGTCGCCGGGATCGCTGGCCACAATCTGTTCGGACTTCACCACCCAGATGCTGGTGCCTTCCTGGCGACGGGTGTAGACATCGCGCGCCATCTGTATGGCCATGGCGGCATCGCAGGCGTGCAGACTGCCGCAGTGCTTGTGATCCAGCCCGGCCTTGCTGCGGATAAAGACCTCCCACAGCGGCCATTCCTTTTTGTCTTGAACGGTGTTCATCACGGACCTCGATTCTCTGGCTTCAAATAGCGTGTTTGCGCGGCATCTGCGCCTGCTTTTCGGCATGGGCCAGGGCGGCTTCGCGCACCCAGGCACCGTCGTCCCAGGCCTTGACGCGGGCGGTCAGGCGCTCGCGGTTGCAGGGGCCATCGCCTCCCACCACACGCCAGAACTCGCTCCAGTCAATCGTGCCAAAGTCGTAGTGCTGGCGCTCTGCGTTCCAGCGCAGCTCGGGGTCGGGAAAGCTCACACCCAGCACGGCGGCCTGCTCTTGCGAGGCATCGACAAACTTCTGGCGCAAATCGTCATTGCTGATGCGCTTGATGCCCCAACGCATGGACTGGGCCGAATTGGGCGACTGGTCATCGGGCGGGCCGAACATCATCAGCGTGGGCCACCACCAGCGGTTGACCGCGTCCTGCACCATGTCGCGCTGGGCCTGCGTGCCCTGCTTCATCATGGTCAGCAGGCTGTCAAAGCCCTGGCGCTGGTGAAAACTTTCCTCGCGGCAGATTCGCACCATGGCACGTGCATAAGGCGCATAGGAGCAGCGGCAGATGGGCACCTGGTTCATGATGGCCGCGCCATCGACCAGCCACCCGATCACGCCCACATCGGCCCAGCTCAGCGTGGGGTAGTTGAAGATGGAGCTGTACTTGGCCTTGCCGGTGTGCAGCGCATCCACCATCTGGTCACGGCTGGTGCCCAGGGTTTCGGCGGCGGCATAGAGGTAGAGGCCGTGGCCGCCTTCATCCTGCACCTTGGCCAGCAAAATGGCTTTGCGCTTGAGCGTGGGCGCACGCGTGATCCAGTTGCCTTCGGGCAGCATGCCGACAATCTCCGAATGCGCGTGCTGGCTGATCTGGCGCAGCAGCGTCTTGCGGTAATGCTCGGGCATCCAGTCCTTGGCTTCTATGAAGTCGCCGGCGTCAATGCGGGCATCAAAGCGCTCCTGCAGCTGCAGCTCCTCGGCGCTGCGCAGCACGGGCTTGTCGGCCTGGCCTTCCTTGGCCATCAAATCCAGGGCTTGGGTGTACATGGCGTACTCCTTTGATTAGCGCGGGCGCTTGTCGATCACGCGGCGGGCCTTGCCCACCAGAGTGCGTTCTATGGAATCGGCGCCCAGCACCTCCACCGCCGTGCTGATGCCGATCAAGGTCTTGATGCGCTGCTGCACCCAGTCGGCCAGTTGCTGCGCCTGAGCTTGCGTGCCGGGCTGCAGCTCGCAGCGCACGGCCATCTGGTCTAGATTGCCGTCGCGCGTCACCACGATCTGGTACTGGCCCGAGAGCTGCTGGTTTTGCAGCACGATCTCTTCGATCTGCGTGGGAAAGACGTTCACGCCGCGGATGATGAGCATGTCGTCCGAACGGCCCACGATCTTGCCCATGCGCTTGAACGAACGGGCCGTGGGCGGCAGCAAACGCGTCAGGTCCCGCGTGCGGTAACGGATGATGGGCATGGCCTCTTTGGACAAGGAGGTAAACACCAGCTCGCCTTCGCTGCCGTCGGGCAGCACTTGGCCGGTGTCGGGGTCTATGACCTCAGCGTAGAAATGATCCTCCCAGATCACCGGGCCGTCCTTGGTTTCTACACACTCGCTGGCCACGCCCGGGCCCATCACCTCCGACAGGCCGTAGATGTCGACCGCGTCCAGCCCGCCCTTGCTTTCCAGTTCGTGGCGCATGGCTTCTGTCCAGGGCTCGGCGCCAAAGATGCCGGTGCGCAAGGAGCTGGCGCGCGGGTCCTTGCCCTGGCGCTGCATCTCCTCGAGGATGACCTGCATATAGGAGGGCGTGACCATGATGATGTCGGGCTTGAAGTCCTCAATCAGCTGCACCTGCTTTTCGGTCTGCCCACCCGACATGGGAATCGCCGTGCAACCGGCACGCTCCACGCCGTAGTGCGCGCCCAGACCGCCCGTGAACAGCCCGTAGCCGTAGGCGATATGCACCATGTCCCCGGGCCGGCCGCCGGCCGCGCGAATGGAACGGGCCACCAGATCGGCCCAGACATTGATGTCGTTCTGGGTATAACCCACCACCGTGGGCTTGCCCGTGGTGCCGCTGGAGGCATGGACCCGCGCCACCTGCTTACGCGGCACGGCAAACATGCCGAAGGGGTAGTTGTCGCGCAAGTCCTTCTTGGTGGTGAAGGGAAACCTGGCAATGTCCTGCAGGCTTTTCAGATCGGCCGGGTGCACGCCTGCCGCATCAAAGGCCTGGCGGTAATGCGGCACATGGTCGTAAGCGTGTTGCAGCGACCAGCGCAGACGCTGCAGCTGCAGCGCCTCAATTTCATCGCGGCTGGCGGTTTCTATGGCTTCGCGTGCATTCATGCTGCTCACCTCTTCAAGCTTGAACAGGCACGGTAGGCCTGCCCTTCATGCAGTAGGAGCGACCACGAAACAACGCAATCGCCTCGCCCTTCTGGTTGCGAATCGTCACGTCATACACGCCGGTACGCCCGGCCTGCGAGACCTCGGTCGCCTGCGCCACCAGCACATCGCCGGGCCGGCCCGGAGCCACAAAATCCACGGCCAGTCCCGAGGCCACCGTCATCTCGTTGTAGGAGTTGCAGGCATAGGCAAACGCCGTATCTCCCAGCGTGGTGATAAAGCCGCCGTGGCAGATATCGAAGCCGTTGAGCATGTCGTCCCGCACGGCCATTTCAATCGTGGCCTGACCCGGGGCGATATGGGTGATGCGCATGGCCAGCCCCTGCGCGGCGCGGTCGCGGGCCAACATGCCGTCGCGCACATGTTCTGCGGTTTGTTGAGGATTCATATCGTCCTGCTTTCAACGATCGCTGAACACCGGCGCGCGCTTGGCCATGAAGGCGGCCACGCCTTCGAGGTAGTCTGGGGCGCTGCCCAGGGCTTTTTGCTCGGCGGCCTCCAGCGCCAGCGAGGCACCAAAGTCCAGATGCTGCGCCGCATCAATCGCCTTGCGCGTCGCCACCAAGGCCTTGGTTGGCATGGCTGCCACCTTGTCGGCCATGGCCGCCACAGCCAGCTCGAAGCCGGCATCGGGCAGGCTGCGCCAGATCAGGCCCATTTGCTCGGCCTCACCGGCCGAGAGCTTGTCGCCCAGCAACGCCAGCCCCAGAGCGCGTTGACGTCCCACCAGACGCGGCAGCAGCCAGGTGCCGCCGCTATCGGGCAACAGGCCGATACGGGTGAAGGCCTGGATAAAGCTGGCCGACTCCGCCGCCACTACCAGATCGCAGCACAGCGCAATATTCGCTCCCGCCCCGGCCGCCACGCCGTTGACGGCCGCAATCACCGGCACGGGCATGCTGCGCAGCAGCTCACACAAGGGGCGGTAATGGCGCTCGATCAAGACGCTCAAGTCCGTGGGCGGCTGGCCTGGGGCAGCAGGTGCGGCATCCGCATCGGCCAGATCCTGACCGGCACAAAAACCGCGTCCAGCACCCGTCAGCACTACGCAACGCACTCCTGAATCTGCAGCAGCCTGTTGCAGCGCCGCCAGCAGTTCCTCATGCATGGCTCCGGTAAAGCTATTGAGAGCCTGGGGTCGGTTGAGCCACAAGGTGCGCACGGCACCACGGTTCAGCACCAGGACAAGAGGTTCCGACATGCTCACTCCTCTGCTAGCAAGACTGGCTTGCGGCAGATCAGAAACAAAATCTACCGCTTGGTCGGCAAATAGTAATTTGAGCTAGCGCAAGCAGTGCCCGAACAAACCCGTACTACGCCAAGCAGCAGCGACTGAGGCAGCCAAGGGCAAACCCCGGCAAAGCCTTGTGCGGCCTGAAGCCTTGGCGTCTCTTGCGGCTTTTGGTAGTCCTTTGCAACCTATTGGTTCCATCACCTGCTCGGGAATGCATGCACCTGGCGGGCCGGAGTGGGCGACAATCCCCCCATGAGTTTCGCTCCCCTGACCAATGACACCTTCCTGCGCGCCTGCCGTCGCCAGGCCACTGACTACACGCCGCTGTGGCTGATGCGCCAGGCGGGCCGTTACCTGCCCGAGTACAAAGCCACCCGCGCCCAGGCCGGCAGCTTCATGGGTCTGGCCACCAATGTGGACTACGCCACCGAGGTCACGCTGCAGCCGCTGGAACGCTTCCCGCTCGATGCCGCCATCCTGTTCTCCGACATCCTGACCGTGCCCGACGCCATGGGCCTGGGCCTGTCGTTTGCCGAAGGCGAAGGCCCGCGTTTCGCCAAGAATGTGCGCGACGAAGCGGCAGTCGCCGCGCTGGCCGTGCCGGATATGGACAAGCTGCGCTATGTGTTCGATGCCGTCACCAGCATCCGCAAGGCGCTGAACGGCCGTGTGCCCTTGATCGGTTTCTCCGGCAGCCCCTGGACGCTGGCCTGCTACATGGTGGAAGGCAAGGGCAGCGACGACTACCGCCAGGTCAAGAGCCTGATGTACAGCCGCCCCGACCTGATGCACCGCATTCTGGAAATCAATGCCGACAGCGTGGCCGCCTACCTGAATGCCCAGATCGATGCCGGTGCCCAGGCCGTGATGATTTTTGACAGCTGGGGCGGCGTGCTGGCCGACGGCATGTTCCAGCAGTTCAGCCTGGCCTACACCAAGCGCGTGCTGGCCCAGCTCAAGCGCACCGGTGTGGACGGCACAGACGTGCCCCGCATCGTCTTCACCAAGGGCGGCGGCATCTGGCTGCAGGACATGAACACGCTGGACTGCGAAGTCCTGGGTCTGGACTGGACGGCCAACCTGGGCAAGGCCCGCGCCATCGTGGGCGGTGAAGTCGGCGGCCCCGGCAAGGCCTTGCAGGGCAATATCGACCCCAATGTGCTGTTTGCTCCCCCCGAGCAGGTGGCCGCCCAGGCCCGTGCCGTGCTGGACAGCTTTGGCAAGCCCCACACCGACAAGACCACCACCGGCCCCACCCACATCTTCAACCTGGGTCACGGCATCAGCCAGTTCACCCCACCCGAACATGTGGCGGCCCTGGTCGAAGCCGTGCACAGCCATTCGCGCGCCATGCGTGCTGCGGGCTAAGCTCTCGGTGCTCAACAAAAAGGACCTTCGGGTCCTTTTTGCTTATGGGCCATGTCGGAGCCTTGCCACATGCTCTTGAAGCTCGGACGGCTGTGGCGCAGATTGAGTTCAGCAGCAACCAAAGGGTAAACCCTTGAAAACAGCAGAGTTATCCACAGATTGGGCTTTTGATGCGCCACCGCCTTGCCGCTGTGCGCCATGACGCTATGTTTTTAGCGAAATATGGCGCGTATTGACGCATTTATCGACATTTAGGTCCTGGGAGCTACGCGCTTGACAGCGACCGCCATGCTGATTTATGCACAAGCGCGCTCAGGCAGCAATCTAGCGGCTTCCGGCGGATTTTATGGAAACCCATCACACACAATAAAACGCAAGTCATTGATTTTCATAGAGTAAATCTAAATAACGTTTCAAGAATGTGAGCACAAAAATCAATCGCCAGCAGCCGATGACGGCGATCCGGCGCAGTTTCCCCACAAAGTTATCCACACAAATCCCGTGAACCGCCACCGGCGCCACCAACCAGCGCCTCGCGTATGCTTGGGCCGCCCTCGGATCGTTTCGCCTGCCCATGCCCCATATCTCCCATGTCGCCGTTCAGACCCCCGCCCATAGCGCGGTGGGCGAGCTGCTCAGCTACACCTGTGACGAGGTGCTGCCACCAGGCACGTTGGTGCGCGTACCTCTGGGCAGGCGGGAGCTGCTGGGCGTGGTCTGGGATACGCCGACCGCGCCGGCAGACATTCCCCCTGGCGTGGAGTTGCGCAGCATTGCCTGCGTGCTGCCCGGCATTGCCCCCCTGAGCCGGGGCTGGCGGCGGCTGGTAGGCTTTGCCGCTCACTACTATCAACGCAGCGTGGGCGAGATTGCCGTGACGGCTCTGCCGCCCCAGCTGCGCGATATGACGGCCGAGCAGCTGACCCGGCGCCTGGCGCCGCCCAAGCCCGCCAAGACCAAGCGCAGCAAAAGCAAGAAGGCCCAGGCCGAGGAAAACTTCGAGGACGCAGCAGCCGCCATCGCCGTAGCGGCGCCGCCCCCCACTACGCCTTTGGTAGCACTGAGCGCAGAACAGGCCTCGGTATTTGCGCAAATCGAGCAAAATCCCGGCCCATTTCTGCTTTACGGCAGCACCGGCAGCGGCAAGACCGAGGTCTATCTGCGTGCCGTGCAGGCCGTGCTGGATGCCAACCCCGACGCACAGGCCCTGGTGATGGTGCCTGAGATCAATCTGACGCCCCAGTTGCAAGAGCGCTTTGTTGCGCGCTTCACGCCGCAGTACGGCCAGGAGGCGGTGGTCAGCATGCACAGCGGCATGACCAATCCTCAGCGTCTGAAAAGCTGGCTGGCCGCCCACACCGGCCGCGCCCGCATTGTGCTGGGCACGCGTATGTCTATCTTTGCCAGCCTGCCGGGCCTGAAACTGATCGTGGTCGACGAGGAGCATGACGCCAGCTACAAGCAGCAGGAAGGCGCCCGCTACTCGGCCCGCGATCTGGCCCTATGGCGCGGGCGCGATACCGGCTCCAAAGTCATTCTGGGCAGCGCCACGCCCTCGCTGGAGAGCTGGTATGCCAGCGAGGCCGAGGTGGGCCGCTACCAGCGGCTGGAGATGCCCAGCCGCATTGGCGCAGCGGCTCTGCCTCGGGTGCGGGTGGTGGATATGACCCAGCAGCCCAAACGCATCGTGTTCTCGCCGCCGCTGATAGACGCCATCACCGACCGCGTCAAGCGCGGCGAGCAAAGCCTGATCCTGCTCAACCGGCGCGGCTTTGCCCCCGTGCTGTTTTGCGCCGATTGCAACTGGAAAAGCGACTGCCCCCATTGCAGCGCCCACCAGGTGTTCCACAAGGGCGATCGCACGCTGCGCTGCCACCACTGCGGCTTTACCCAGCGCGTGCCTTTTGCCTGCCCCAGCTGCGGCAATCCCGACATCCTGCCGTTGGGCAAGGGCACGGAGCAGCTGCAGGAGGAGCTGGAGCGGCTGCTGCGCAATGTGCAGCGCCCCGACGGCGACCCGGCCCGTGTGGCCCGCATCGATGCCGACACCACCAAGGCCAAGGGCAGTCTGGAAGAGCAACTGGCCGCCATGCATGCCGGAGACATCGACGTGCTGGTGGGCACGCAGATGGTGGCCAAGGGCCACGACTTTAGACGCATCACCCTGGTGGCTGCCGTGCAGCCCGACAGCGCTTTGTATTCGAGTGACTACCGTGCGCCGGAGCGCCTGTTCTGCCTGCTGATGCAGGCCGCAGGCCGGGCCGGGCGCGACGCCCTGTATGTGAAGGCCCAGGGCAGCGCGCCGGAGATGTGGATTCAGACCCATGACGCGCAACACGCCGTCTATGCAGCCCTCAAGCGGCACGACTACCCGGCCTTTGCCAAGCAGCAGTTGCAGGAGCGGCTGGACGCGGGCATGCCACCCTATGCCTTCCAGGCCATAGTCCGCGCCGATGCGCGGACCCAGGAAGCCGCCCAGGCCTTTTTGAGTGCGGCAACCCAGGTCGCCAAAGACGCCGGTCTGCCCTATCTGGACGAAGTCTTCATCTACCCGCCCATCCCCATGGCGGTGCAGCGCGTGGCCAATGTGGAGCGCGCCCAGATGCTGCTGGAAGCCACGAACCGCAGCGCCCTGCTGCGCTTTTTGAACAGCTGGCAGCAGTATCTGCACTGGTTGCGCGGCCTGCCCGATCACAAAGGCCTTGTTCGCTGGCTGGTCGATGTGGATCCGCTGAGCATCTGAAGCTGTGTGCCAGCTCAGAAATTTGAGTCTTTTAGGCCTCAAGCCTTTATGTATCAAGCACATGCAGCTATCAAATAAACCCTAATTTCTTTTCATGCCCGGCGCCATCGGGATTTGCGCGATTGTGCATCCCGGCATGGCTATTGCATGGTGCGAGGGGCTGCTCCACGAGAGCAGGCACTTTCAACCCTCGGAGCACTCTTACATGCACAAGCGTATTCTTCGTCGCACCCTGCTGGCCGCCAGCCTGGCCGTTTCCGGCTTGCTTTCCCTGCCCGGCGCCGCACTGGCCCAGGATGCATCGGCCACTGCCGCCAAGAGCGCCACGGCCCAGACGGCCAAGCCCAATGTGGTGGTGCTGGCCACCGGCGGCACCATTGCGGGTGCGGGCGCCTCCACCGTCAACAGCGCCACCTACACGGCCGCCAAAGTACCGGTGGACAAGCTGCTGGCCGGCCTGCCCGAGCTGGCCCAGGTGGCCAATGTGCGCGGCGAGCAAGTGTTCCAGATCGCTTCCGAGAGCTTCACCAATGACAATCTGCTGACCCTGGCCAAGCGCGTCTCGCAGCTGTCCAAGCAGGCCGATGTGGACGGCATCGTCGTCACCCACGGCACGGACACGCTGGCCGAGACCGCCTACTTTCTGAGCCTGACCGTGCACACCGACAAGCCCATCGCCGTGGTCGGCAGCATGCGCCCCGGCACGGCCTTGTCGGCCGACGGTGCGCTGAACCTGGTCAACGCCGTCAGCGTTGCCGGCTCCAAGGATGCCAAGGGCAAGGGCGTGCTCGTCACCATGAATGACGAGATCAACACCGCCCGCGATGTGAACAAGGACATCAACATCCAAACCGGCGCCTTCAAGAGCCAGTGGGGCCCGCTGGGCATGGTGGTGGAAGGCAAGAACTACTGGTTCCGCGCCCCCGTCAAACGCCACACCAACCAGTCCGAATTCAATATCGACAGCATTGACAAGCTGCCCCAGGTGGACATCGTCTACGCCTACGGCAGCGTGCAGCCCACGGCCGTGAATGCGCTGGTGGATGCCGGCGCCAAGGCCATCGTCCATGCCGGAACCGGCAATGGCTCGGTGGCCGACCGCATGGTCAAGCCGCTGCAGGACGCCCGCGCTAAGGGCACGCTCATCGTGCGTGCTTCACGCGTGCCTTACGGCTTTGTTCTGCGCAATGCCGAGCAGCCCGATGACAAGTACGACTGGGTCGTAGCCCACGATATGCGCCCCGAAAAAGCCCGCATTCTGACCATGCTGGCGCTGACCAAGGGTGCTAGCACGGCCGAACTGCAGCGGATGTTCTGGGAGTATTGATCCACCCCTGAGCCGCTAGCGCGGCTTCCCCTCAAGGGGACGGCAGCCTTTGCCGCGAGGCGGCGGGGCCGCCTAGGCTCTTGCTGGCTGCCTCTTTGCTGGGACATGCTTGGTTTCAAGTTGATGATCAAAACAGCGGCTTGCGCAGGTGGTACTTGCGCAAGCCGCTATTGTTTTTGCTAGGCCATCAAGGCCACGGCTGCCGAGAAGGTCAGAAAGGCCAGGCTGGTCGAGACCAGAATGATTCTGGCCACGCGGCCGCTGTGGGCGCCGTAACGCTCGGTGAGCAGCGAGACATTGCTGGCCGATGGCAGCGCCGCCAGCAGCACCAGCACTACCAGGGCGTTTTGCGTCAACGGCAGGCCCAGGGCCATGGCAGCCTTGCCCACGGCAAACACCAGCAGCGGATGAACCATGAGCTTGGCCAGGGCTATGGGCATATAGTCGCGCGCGGCCACGCGTTCGTGGCTGTTGCGCTGCGAGCGGGCCAGCACGGCACCGATGGTGAACAGCGCCACCGGAGAGGCCGCTCCCGCCAGCATGGCCACGGTTTGATCGACCGGGCCCGGCAGGACCCAGCCCATGGCCGAGGCCATGCCTCCCAGCGCAATCGACCAGGGCATGGGATTGGCCAGCATGCCTTTGAACGCATTGCGCAGCGCCGGCCACAGCCCGCCCGCCAGATCCAGCCGCGACAGCCCTATGCACAGCGAGGTGGTGAGAATCATGTCTATGGCCATGGTCACAATCACCGGGCCGGCGCTCTGGGCACCCAGCAGCGCCACCAGCATGGGCACGCCCATGAAACCGGTATTGGGGAAAGCAGCCACCAGCGCGCCAAAGGCCGCATCGTTCCAGCCCATGCGTCGGCGGGTCAGCATCACCGTAGCTCCCACCATGAGCAGGCCGCACAGCAGATAGACCACCGTCACGTTCACATCCAGCAGCTGCGCTATCGGCGTCTGTGCGCCAAAGCGGTACAGCATGCAGGGCAGCGCAAAGTACAGCACAAAAGCATTCAGCCCCGGAATCGCCGCCAGCGGCAGAACACCGCGCCAGGTGGCGATAAAGCCGCAGGCCACCAGGGCAAAGAAGGGGAAGGTGATGAGTAGAACGGACAGCACCCGCAAATTCTGACAGGGCTGCCGCCATGCAAGCGCAGCCATGGCTGTGAAATTTTTGAAACCGGAAAGCATCGCCCCCAGACGCAAACCAAAGGTTCTTTTCGCAACAGCAAGTCAGGCCCGCTTGACTGCCGCCTGAAAATGTTTCCGTTTGATAGTGTCCGGATATCACCGCCCCGGGCGGTCATCCGCTGTCATTGGCAGTCATCAGGCCTCGGCCCTGACACAGTTTGTCAAAACCACCCCGCCGAGCATGAACAGACCAAGGCTGTATGCTCCCAGCTCCCCTATTTTTATGAGTTCCTCTGCTACATGTCCGCAGGTCTAAACCTCGCTCAGCTTCAAGCCGTGCATTACACAGAAGGCCCATGCCTGGTGCTGGCCGGTGCCGGCTCGGGCAAAACGCGGGTGATCACGCAAAAGATTGCGCGTCTGATTGAAACAGGCATGGCTCCCAAACGTATTGCAGCCATCACCTTTACCAACAAGGCGGCAGCAGAAATGCGCGAACGTGCGACCGGGCTGATAGGCCGCAAGGCCAAGGAAGTGCTGATCTGCACCTTCCACGCCCTGGGCGTGCGCATGGTGCGTGAAGACGGCCATGCGCTAGGCCTCAAGCCCCAGTTCAGCATTCTGGACACCGATGACGTGACCGGCATCTTGAAGGATTGCGCCGGCGGCACCACCGATGCGGCCACGGCCCGCCAATGGCAGTGGACCATCAGCGGCTGGAAGAACGCCGGCTGGGACAGCCGCAAGGCCTTGGCCATGGCCCAGGACGACAACGAGCGCACGATTGCCCTCATCATGCAGCGCTATGAAGAACGGCTCACGGCCTACCAGAGCGTGGACTTCGACGACCTTATCGGCATGCCCATGCGACTGCTGCGCGGCCACCCCGAGGTGCGCGAGAAATGGCAGCGTCTGCTGGGCCATGTGCTGGTCGACGAATATCAGGACACCAATGCCACGCAGTACGAGCTGCTCAAGATGCTGGTCGGCGAGCGCGGCCACTTCACTGCCGTGGGCGATGACGACCAGTCCATCTACGGCTGGCGCGGGGCCACGCTGGACAACCTCAAAAAACTGCCCCTCGACTACCCCGAGCTCAAGCTCATCAAGCTGGAGCAAAACTACCGCTCCACCAGCGCTATTTTGCGGGCGGCCAACAATGTGATCGGCCCCAACCCCAAGCTGTTTCCCAAGACCTTGTTCTCCGAGCTGGGCGAAGGCGAACCGGTGCGCATCGTGGATTGCGACACCGAAGAGCATGAAGCCGAGCGCGCCGTGGCCCGCATTCAAGGCCTGCGTGCCGGCAGCAACCCCCAGCCGGCCTGGAAAGACATGGCGATTCTTTACCGCGCCAACCACCAGGCCAAGCCCTTCGAGAAGGCGCTGCGCAAGGCCAATATCCCCTACAAGGTTTCGGGCGGCACCTCGTTTTTCGACCGCGCCGAAATCAAGGATTTGTGCGCCTGGTTTCGCCTGTGGATCAACAACGACGACGACCCGGCTTTTCTGCGCGCCATCGGCACGCCCAAGCGCGGCATAGGCCATACCACGCTGGGCAAGCTGGGCGAGTTCTCGGGCGCGCACAAGCTGTCCATGTTCGGCTCGCTGTTCAATTCCATGCTGGAAGATGCGCTTCCCAAGAAGGCCTTCGAAAGCCTGCTGGAGTTTGGCCGCTACATCAATGACCTGGAATACCGCGCCCGCCATACGCTGGGCGCGCAGGATTCGCGCAGCTTTCTCGTGGACTGGCTTAAGGAGATCGGCTACGAGCAGTATCTGTACGACAGCGAGGACAGCGAAACCGTGGCTGCCGCGCGCTGGAGCAATGTGCTGGAGTTCTGCGACTGGATGGCCCAGCGCGCCGGCGGCGCCATCGAAGATGCGGCCGGCACCACCACGCAGACCGAGGTGAAAAGCCTGCTCGAGGTTTCGCAGAATATTGCCCTGCTCTCCACCATCAGCGAGCGCGAAAAAGAGCAGGACATGGTGGTGCTCTCCACGCTTCACGCCTCCAAGGGTCTGGAATGGCCGCATGTCATCCTGGTCGGCGTGACCGAGGGCATGCTGCCCTTCAAGCTCGATGATGACAACGGCCGCCAGCTGCAGGTCAGCGACGAAACCGCCGCCCGTCTGCAGGAAGAGCGTCGCCTCATGTATGTGGGCATCACCCGTGCCCAGCGCACCCTGGCCGTGAGCTGGACCAAGCGCCGCAAGAAAGGGCGCGAAATGGTGGCCTGCCAGCCCAGCCGCTTCATCAAGGAGATGGGGCTGGACTCCTCCACCGCCAAGGAAGACCCGCGCGAGAAACTGCGCAAGCTGCGTGAGGAATTTGCCGCGCGCAAAGCCCCCACCGCCACCGGCCCGACAACCGGGCCGGCCCATTGATCCGATTGACATGACCCAGCACAAGCTCAAAAAAGCTCTGCTTTTCATAGCTGCAAGCGCTTTCCTATCAAGCACTTTCGCCCAAATCACTTCTGAACCCTCTGCCGCTTGCAACACCGACTCCGTCATGACGGACAAGCAGTTGCAAGGCCAATGGCAGGGCACGATCTCCGGCCGCGATGAGGCCGTTCGTATCGTGCTGGACCCCCATCCTGAATGGAAGGGCAATGTCAAAGGCACGATAGAACGCCCCGGCAGCCGCTATCCCATGGTGGGCGATGTGAATCAGGGCAGCATCACACTGGAGGAAAGCGCGGACGGCGTGCACATCACCGGCACCTGGCTGGGCCAGGCGGTGAGCGACAGCTGTGCCCACGAAATCCAGGGTGAATTCCAGGCCGGAGAAGACGGACCCCGCCAGACTTTTGTCCTGCGCAAAAGCCAGCCATAACGCCAGCCACAACTCCAACTCTGAACCACCGCAAAACCACCCACATTCTTTTCACTTTTTTGCAGCCATCTTGACCATGTACCCCTTTGTTCCAAACGCGCGCCTGAAACCACTGCCACAAGCAGGCACAGCCGCCGCCATTGCGAGCGCATTGGCGGCCTGTGGCTGGATGCTACCGGCCCAAGCGGCCGAGACCGCACCTCTGCCGCCCGAAGCCTGGCGCCAATGTGCGGCCGCCACCGACAACCAGGCCCGCCTGGCCTGTTTCGATGCCTGGGCCCAAGCCCAGCAGCCGCTGAGCGCACCACCGGCCAGCAAGCGGTCGGCACCGACGCCCGCAGCTTCCGCAACTGCGGCTGACACAAGCGCTTCTGCCACCGCAGCGGCTGCCGCAGCAACGACCGATGCAGCAGCGGCTGCCTCAGCAACGGCTGCCGTAGCGCCGATGGCCTTAGCCACAGCCGGCGACGGCCAGGGTCTGACGCTTCCCGTCACGCCGACCAATGGCGGCTGCCGCGATCCCCGCTACAGCGAACTCTCGCGCTACTACGAGCTGGAGCCTGGCTCGGACTGCGGCACTTTCAGCTTCCGCGGCTACCGCCCCATGAGCGTCTCGGTGGTCGTAGGCGATAACGTCAACCAGCAGCCTTATTCACCCTCTCGCGGCTCGCCCAGCAGCTCCCAGCCCTATCAGGAGCATGAGATGCGGCTGCAGCTGTCGGCACGCACCAAGATTGCGTCGGGCCTGCTGACCGGCCCCACCTCCAGCGGCAAGGATTCGCTGTGGTTTGGCTATACGCAGCAGTCCTACTGGCAGCTGTTCAACGGCGATATCTCGCGCCCCTTCCGCACCACCGACCATGAACCCGAGATGTTCTACGTCTACCCCAGCGACGCGCAGCTGCCCTTCGGCTGGCGCTGGCGCTACTCGGGCGTGGGTATTGCTCACCAATCCAACGGCCAGAGCAATCCGATTTCGCGCAGCTGGAACCGCTGGTATCTGATGACCGGTGCCGAACTGGGTAACCGCTGGCAGCTGCATCTGAAGGCCTGGCAGCGCCTGAGCGAGAGCGCTCTGGAAGACGACAACCCCCATATCCAGGACTACATAGGTCGCGGTGAAATCAAGCTGGGCTGGAACGTCAACGAGCAGAACTATCTGGGCTTTACCGCACGTGGTTCGGTGGGCAAAGGCAAGGGCTCGGGCCGCGTCGAATGGCTGCGCACCCTGGGCGAAGGCTGGAATGGCGGCAAGAGCAATCTGCGCCTGCATGTCCAGCTGTTCAGCGGCTATGGCGACAGCCTGATCGACTACAACAACAAGCGCACCACGTTCAGTGTGGGCCTGAGTCTGCTGGATTTCTGAGACCGCAGACCCGCAACACAAAAGGCGCCACTGGCGCCTTTTGTGTTTTGCATGCGGCTCGCGTTTTTCGGAGCTTTCTCAGGCATTTTCTGCCTTGAGCCCAGATCCATCAAACGCTACAAGCTACACAATCAATAGCAATCTCATTCAGGCACCACGGCCGTCACCTCGATCTCCACCTTGGCCCGGTCTTCAATCAGCGCCGCCACCTGCACTGCCGTCATCGCCACGCTGAACGAGCCGATCAGATCGCGGTAAGCCCGGCCGATCTCGGCCTGCTGGGCCAGATAGTCTTGCTTGTCGGTGATGTACCAGGTCATGCGCACAATGTGCTCGGGCTTGGCGCCGCCGGCGGCCAGCACCGCCACAATGTTTTGCAGCGCCTGGCGTACCTGGCCGGCCAGTTCGTCGGTGTGGAACACGCCATCACCATCCCAGCCAATCATTCCGGCCACAAAAATCTGGCGGCCTTGCACCGAGACGCCGTTGGCATAACCCTTGGGCCGGGGCCAGCCCGGTGGCAGCAGTACTTGCATGTTTGCTTCCTTTTCAATGTGAAGACGATTGCATCCACTGCTCCATGGCAGTGCGGATATGAGAGGGAACGCTGAGCGCCTGATGGGTTTGCAGATCGGTGAACACCAGCACCTTCTGCGCCGAGACGCGTAGCTGGCCGTCGGGCCCCAGGCAGTCGAGCGCCAAAGTCAGCGAGCGCGTTCCCAGCTTGGCCACAGACAGCCCCAGGCTCACCACCTCGCCCATGCGGGTGATGGCACGAAAATCACACTCCAGATGCACGATGGGCAGACCAATACGATCCGTCGCCAGCATCTGCGCATAAGGCACTTGCAGCGCCTGGTTGAACCAGTCTTCCACCAGGCCGTTGAACAGCACCAGATACTGCGGAAAGAAAATGATGCCGGCCGGATCGCAGTGCGCAAAGCGAATCGGCACTTGCGTCACAAAGCGCGGCAAGGCGGCGACAGACTCAGACATGCAGGGCTCCAGAAATCAGACAAATATCGCGTTGAGCGCACACTGTATATTCGCAACCAGCTATTACAAGCATAGCAATCACGGCTGATGCAATCTGAAGCGCTGCAGCTTGCCCGTGGGCGTGCGCGGCAGCTGGGAGACGAACTGCACGGCGCGCGGATATTTGTAGGGTGCCACCGTGTTTTTCACAAAATCCTGCAGCGTCTTGGCCATGGCCTCGTCGCCCACATGGCCGGCACGCAGCACCACAAAAGCCTTGACGATCTGGCCGCGCTCGGCATCGGCGACGCCGATCACCGCGCATTCGGCCACGGCCGCATGCGCCATCAACGCTTCTTCCACCTCGGGCGCGGCGATGTTGTAGCCGGCCGAGATGATCATGTCGTCGGTGCGCGCCTGATAGACAAAATAGCCGTCGGCATCCATCAGATAGGCATCGCCGGTCAGGTTCCAGCCATGGCTGACATACTTGGTCTGGCGGCTGTCGTTCAGATAGCGGCAGCCCGTAGGGCCTTGCACGGCCAGCTTGCCCACCGTCCCCGGCGGCACCTCCTGGCCCGCGTCATCCACCACCTTGGCTTGGTAGCCGGGCACGGCCTTGCCGGTAGCTCCGGGCCTGGCCTCTTCCTCGCGGTGCGAGATGAAGATGTGCAGCATCTCGGTAGAGCCTATGCCATCAATGATCTCGATGCCGGTGGCATCTTTCCATAGCGCACGCGTGGAGGCAGTCAAGGCCTCGCCGGCCGAGACGCATTTGCGCAGCCGGGTCTGGCGCATGCGCTCGCCTTGCTGGGCCATGACGCGGTAAGAGGTGGGCGCGGTGAACACCACGGTCGCGCCAAACTGCTCTATGCCGTCGACCAGCTGCGGCGGCCCGGCTTTCTCCAGCAACGCCATGCTGGCACCGATGGCCATGGGAAACAGCACCTGTCCGCCCAGCCCGAAGGTGAATGCCATCGGCGGGCTGCCTATGAACACATCGTCGGCATTGGCACGCAAGGTGTGCTGCGGCCAGCAGGCACAGACGGCCATCACATCGCGGTGGAAATGCATGGTGGCCTTGGGAACGCCGGTGGTGCCCGAAGTAAAGCCCAGCAGACAGGTATCGGTTGCTGCCGTATCCACGGTCTCGAACTGGCCGGATGCTCCATCCATCAGAGCTTCCAGCCCCTGCAGGCCATCGCCGCTCTTGGCATTGAAGAACTGCACCACCTTCAGGGTCTGGCATTGCTGCTGGGCGCCCAGCACTTCGGCGCGCAATGCCTCGTCGCACAGCGCATGGCTGACCTGCGCAATATCGACGATGGTAGACAGCTCCTTGGCACGCAGCAGCGGCATGGCCGCCACGGCAATACCGCCGGCCTTGATGACGCCAAACCAGCAAGCCACCATCATGGGATTGTTGGGCGCACACAGCAGCACGCGGTTGCCCGCCACCAAGCCCAGCTGCTGCGTGAGCACATTCGCAATCCGGTTGGCCTTGTCCTGCAGATCGGCATAGGTCCAGCGAACACCTGCGGCCTGAATGCACAGGCGCTCGCCCCGCCCTTCGGCCACATGTCTGTCCAGCAGCTGCGCCGCACAGTTCAGCCGCTCGGGGAACTGCAGCTCGGGCAGCTCAAAAATAAAGTCCGGCTGCAGCTGCGGCGGCGGCAGATTGTCGGCAGCAAAAGTGTCGATATGCGCGGTGTACGACATGGTTCCAAACCTCTTGAACAAAAACCCGGTCTTGCGTTGGATGGTCTTGCGCTTTTAGCTATGACTTTTGATAAGGTCGCGGCCGATGATGAGCTGCTGCACCTCGGTCGCGCCTTCATAGATGCGCAGGGCGCGGATCTCGCGGTACAGACGCTCCACGGGCTGATCGCTGACCACTCCCAGGCCACCCCAGATCTGCACGGCGGCATCGATGACTTGCTGCGCGTTTTCCGTTGCCGTCATCTTTGCCATGGCCGCCTCGCGCGTCACGTTCTGCCCCTGGTCGCGCTGCCAGGCTGCGCGGTAGGTCAGCAGGGCAGCGCTGTCTATCAAGGTGGCCATTTGCGCAAGCTTGGCCTGGGTGAGCTGAAAGTCGGCCAGCACGCCGCCAAACATCTTGCGCGTGGTGGCGCGCTGCAGTGCTTCGTCGAGTGCCCGGCGCGCAAAGCCCAGTGCGGCAGCGGCCACCGAGGTGCGGAACACGTCCAGCGTGCGCATGGCCACCTTGAAGCCCTCGGCCGCAGCGCCCACGCGCTGCGTGACCGGAATGCGGCAGTTGGTGAAGCGCAGCCGCGCCAGCGGGTGCGGAGCGATCACATTGATGCGCTCGGCAATCTCAAAACCCGGCGTGCCCGCGTCCACAATCAAGGCCGAGATGCCGCGCGAGCCCGGCGCCTCGCCGGTGCGCACAAAGACCACGTAGAAATCAGCAATACCCCCGTTGGAGATCCAGGTCTTCTCGCCGTTGAGCACATAGTGATCGCCGTCCAGCCGCGCCTCGCAGCTCATGGCCGCCACATCCGAGCCGGCGTCGGGCTCGGACAGGGCAAAAGCCGAGATCGCTTCACCGGCAGCCACCCGGCTCAGATAGCGCTGCTTTTGCGCGGGTGTGCCGGCCAGGCTGATCGCACCCGAGCCCAGGCCCTGCATGGCAAAGGCAAAGTCCGCCAGGCCGTTGTGTCGTGCCAGGGTTTCGCGAATCAGGCAGATGGCGCGGGTATCGATCTGCGCGCCGGAACCGCCGTTTTCCGCCCCGGCCACGGCATGGCGCAGCCAGCCGCCCTGGCCCAGGGCCTTCACCAAGTGGCGGCAATCGCCATCGTTGTCATCGCTGTGGATATGCGCCACGTTCTGCGCGGCCCAGGCATCGAGCTCGGTGGCCAGCTGGGCGTGTTTTTTGTCAAAGAAAGGCCATTGCAGATAGCTGGTGTCCGCCATATCAGTTCCCCTTGAATTGAGGTTTTTGCTTGGCGACGAAGGCATGGTAGGCACGCGAGAAGTCTTCGGTCAGCATGCAGATGGCCTGCGCCTGCGCCTCGGCTTCAATCGCCTGCTCTATCGTCATCGCCCATTCCTGGTGCAGCATGGTCTTGGTGATGCCGTTGGCAAAGCTGGGACCGGCGGCCAGATCGGCGGCCAGCTTCTGCGCCTCGGCCAGCACCGCCTCGGGCTCGCACAGGCGGTTGAAAAAGCCCCAACGCTCGCCCTCCTCGCCTCCCAGGCTGCGGCCGGTGTAGAGCAGCTCGCTGGCCCGACCCTGACCGATGATGCGCGGCAGGAAAGCGCAAGCGCCCATGTCGCAGCCGGCCAGGCCCACGCGGTTGAACAGAAATGCCGTCTTGCTGCGCGCCGTGCCCAGGCGCATGTCGGAGGCCATGGCCATGATGGCACCGGCACCGGCGCAGACACCGTCCACCGCCGCGATGATGGGCTGGGGGCAGGCGCGCATGGTCTTGACCAGCTCGCCCGTCATGCGGGTGAACATCAGCAGCTCAGGAGCCTTGAGCGCTACCAGCGGCCCAATGATTTCATGCACGTCGCCGCCCGAGCAGAAGTTGCCGCCATCGCCCACGATGACCACGGCCTTCACGTCCTGCGCCCATTTGAGTTGATGGAACAGATCACGCAGCTCGGCATAGGATTCGAAGGTCAGCGGGTTCTTGCGCTCCGGCCGGTTCAAGGTGATGGTGGCCACCTGGTCTTTGACCTGCCACAGAAAATGCCTGGCCTGGTAATCGGCCAGATGCAGCTGATTGCCGGCGCACAGCGCGGGATCAATGGAGTAGTCGCTCATAGTCATTCCTTGTGTTCACATCACTTCGCCACCGGCAACGGCAACGGCCTGCCCGGTCACCGCACCCGCGCCCTGGCCGCACAGCCACAGCACGGCGTCGGCCACTTGCTGCGGCTGCACCAGACGGCCCTGGGGATTGTTTTTGACAAACTCGGCCATGGCCTGCTCCGGCGTGCGGCCGGTCTTGGCCACCACGCGCTCAATGCTGGTGGTGACGATTTCGGTCTCTGTGTAGCCGGGGCAGACGGCGTTGACGGTGATGCCCTTCTGGGCAAATTCCAGTGCCAGCGATCGCGTCAGTCCGATCACGCCATGCTTGGCCGCGCAGTAGGCAGCCACATAGGCATAGCCGGTCAGCCCCGCCGTGCTGGCCACGTTGACGATGCGGCCGTAACCGGCCTGGGCCATGGCGGGCAACACCTGCTGAATGCATAGCATGGTTCCCGTCAGGTTGACGGCCAGCATCTGCTGCCAATGCTGGTCATCCATTTTCAGAAATGGACTGCTCAAAGCCTGGCCGGCGTTGTTCACCAAAATATGGATAGCACCCTGCGCAGCAACAGCCTGCGCAAAAGCGGTTTGCACCTCATCGGCCTTGGCAATATCGGCCAGCACCATGTGGCAACGGCCTGGGTGTTCATCCACCAGTTGCTGCAAGGGCTGGGGCCGCCGACCCAGCACCGTCACCTTGGCACCGCGTGCCAACAGCTGGCGTGCAATCGCCTCGCCAATGCCCTGGCCCGCACCGGTCACCAGCGCATGTTGATCATTCAGATCACCTGTCATTCAGTTCTCCATAGCAATACGCGCTACCCATGCCGCATGAAACTTGCGCAACCCAAGCCATGACAGCCGAGCAAGGGCAGAGTCCCCCTCCCTCGCAAAGCGAGTAGAGAGGGGGAAGGCGCGAAGCGACTCAGGGGGTGCTTCATTTCAAGGCTTTTTCGCGCTCGAACAGGCTTTCCATCTGGCGCTTGCCCTGGTAGATCTGCTTGGGCCATTCAATCGGCGTGTAGCCAATCTTGGCGGCTTCGGTCAAGGTCCAGTTCGGGTTGGCCAAATGGGGACGGGCCACGGCGCACAGGTCGGCACGGCCGGCGGCAATGATGGAATTGGCGTGATCGGCCTCGCTGATCGCACCCACGGCAATGGTCGCGATGCCCGCCTCCTGACGCACGCGGTCGGCAAACGGAGTCTGGAACATGCGGCCGAAGGTGGGCTTTTCCCGCTTGCTGACCTGGCCCGAAGACACGTCGATCAAATCGGCGCCGGCCGCCTTGAAGGCCTTGGCAATCTCCACCGCGTCATCGGCCGTGGTGCCGCCTGCCACCCAGTCGGTGGCCGAGATGCGCACCGACATGGGCTTGTCCTCGGGCCAGACGGCGCGCATGGCCGTGAAAACTTCGAGCGGATAGCGCAACCGGTTCTGCAGACTGCCGCCATACTCGTCATCACGCTGATTGGTCAGCGGCGAGATGAAGCCCGACAACAGGTAGCCGTGCGCGCAGTGCAGCTCCAGCCAGTCCACACCGATCTCGACCGCCATACGTGCCGCCTGCACAAACTGGGCCTTCACCTCATCCATGTCGGCACGCGTCATGGCTTTGGAAATCTGGCTCACGCCCTCCAGGTACTGCTGCGGCGAGGCCGACATGATGGGCCAGTTGCCTTCGGGCAAAGGCAGGTCCGTGCCGTCCCAGGCCAGGCGGGTCGAAGCCTTGGCGCCGGCGTGGCCGATCTGCATGGCGAACTTGGCATCGGTGTATTGATGAATCCAGTCGCTGATGCGCTTCCAGGCCTGCTTTTGCGCCTGGTTATAGGTGCCGGGGCAGCCGGGGGTGATGCGGCCTTCGGGGCTTACACAAGCCATCTCGGCAAACACCAGACCGGCGCCCCCCATGGCACGGGCGCCCAGGTGCATCAGGTGGTAGTCGCCCGGCACGCCGTCCACGGCAGAGTACTGCGCCATGGGCGAGACCACGATGCGGTTCTTGAGCGTGAGCCCGCGCACGGTATAGGGCAGGAACATGGGAGGAGGCGCTTTGCCTGCCACCGTCACGCCGTTTTTCTCGGCAAGCCATTGCTCGTAACCGCCCAGCCACTGGGCATCGCGCAGGCGCAGATTTTCATGGCTGATGCGCTGGCTGCGGGTGAGCATGGAATACATGAACTGCTCGGGCTCCAGCTGGTCGCAATAGCGCTTGCCGCAGACCTCAAACCATTCCATGGCGTTCCAGGCCGCGTTCTGTATGCGCAGCGTCTCCACGCGGCGCACTTCCTGGTAGGCGGCCAGGACCTCGGGGAGGTGCTCCTTGCCATCGCCCGCCAGCTTGAACTGGCGCGCCAGCTCGATCGCATCCTCGATGGCCAGCTTGGTGCCCGAGCCAATCGCAAAGTGCGCCGTGTGCACGGCATCGCCCATCAGCACCACATGGCTGCCCTGGGTGTTTTGCAGCCACCACTGGTCGCAGACCACGCGGTTGAAGTTGATCCAGGCCGAGCCGCGCAAATGGCGCGCGTTGGTCATGAGCTTTTCGCCCTGCAGATTGTCGGCAAAGATCTTTTCGCAAAAATCAATCGACTGCTGCTGATCGGCAGTGTCCAGACCGCTGGCCTTCCAGGTCTCTTCGGTGGTCTCGACGATGAAGGTCGATGTCTGGTCGTCAAACTTGTAGATATGGGCCTGAAACCAGCCGTGCTCGGTGCGCACGAAGTCAAAGGTGAAAGCCTCGTATACCTTGTGGGTGCCCAGCCAGATGAAGCGGTTGGGCCGCACCACGATGTCGGGTTTGAACACTTCCTGGTACTGGGTGCGGATACGCGAATTCACGCCGTCGCAGGCCACGATGAGATCGGCATCGGGGTAATCGGCATCCGATTGCACATCGGTCTCGAACACCAGCTTTACGTCCAGCTCTTCGCAACGCGCCTGCAGAATATTGAGCAAGTGCTTGCGGCCTATGCCCACAAAGCCATGACCGCCAGAGCGCAGGGTGCGACCCTTGAACAACAGCTCGATGTCGTCCCAGTGGTTGAAGGCCTTTTCCACCTGCGTGGCGGTGACGGGGTCCCACTCGCGCATATTGTCCATGGTGGCATCCGAGAACACCACGCCCCAGCCAAAGGTGTCGTAAGGCTTGTTGCGCTCGACCACGGTGATGTCGTGCGCGGGGTTCATCTGCTTCATCAGCAGTGCGAAGTACAAGCCGGCGGGACCGCCACCGACGCAGACGATTTTCATGGCTGATTTCCGGGTGAAGAAAAATTACTTTATATCTAAATTATTCACCCATGAATATTTCACTAAAATCCGAGATAACCCTGAACACCTAAACGCCGTGCAGCGGCACGATGTGAAACCATGGCCACCAAGAAAACTCTGCCCACTGTTGCCACACCGGATGTACCGGGCCGCGAAGCGGGTCTGTCGCATGACGACCACCAGGCCGTGCGCCTGTGGCTGCGCCTGCTCACCTGCAGCACGCAGATTGAACAGGTGATACGCAGCAATCTGCGCACCCAGTTCGCCACCACGCTGCCGCGCTTTGATTACCTGGCCCAGCTCAGCCGCTTTCCCCAGGGGCTGCGCATGAAGACGCTGTCGGAGTATCTGATGGTGACCGGCGGCAATGTGACGGGGTTGACGGATCAGCTGGTCGCCGAAGGCTGGGTGGAACGCGTGGCCGACGACGAAGACCGTCGTTCCATGATCGTGCGACTGACGCGCCGTGGCAAAAAGCAGTTCGCCGCCATGGCCACTGCCCATGAGCAGTGGCTGGAGCAGCTGCTGGCGCCGCTGGGCCTGAAAAGCTCGCGCGAGCTTTATGAGCAACTGGGAAAACTGAGGCTGATACTGGCGGGAAACCAGGCGTCTTGAGCCACAGCGGGGCGAGAAAAAGCACTCTCGCGGTTTTCGTGGAGAATGACTTGCACGACGCTTCAAGGGGCACCGCTCATGGATTTGCAACATCTGCAATATCGGCTCAAGGCTGGGTACTACTACCTCTACGACATGCGCGAGGTGCCCAATGCCGTCACGGGCGAGCGGCGTTTCAAGCTCAAAACCGAGCTGGTAGCGATTGCTTTTGACCTGATCACCGGCCAGGTACACCAGCACGGCCACCCCACACGCATACACAGCTGGGCCCTGGGGATTCGCCGCAAGCTGCGCGCCGCCGGCCACTGGGAGATGGCAGACAGACTGATCGTGGTCTCCGGCCCCTTGCCCGAGCACGAGATCAATCAATGCCTGCGTGTGCGGGGCTATTGCCGCTGGATGTTTAGACGCCTGGCCAACCTGCCCCACGGCAAGTTTGGCAACCAGGCACGTCACAGCCGTCAGCAGCGCGACGCAGGCCGCCAGCGGCAGGCGGCCTGATTTCCATCAAAAAGGCCTAAACCCCTTTATCAAAAAGCGCTGAAAGCTATCAAATCAGGAGCATCAGGAGTCGTCATCCGCACTGTCCATGGTTTCAGGCGCGTCCGGTAGTTTCACAATCGTCACCGGCAGACGGCTGTGGCGCGCCACCTCTCTGGAGACCGAGCCGATCAGAATGCTGGAGAGCCCGCCCTGCCCCGTGGCACCGACGATGATCTGATCGCACTCGTTGCTATCGGCGATGTCGATCAAGGTATTGCCTGCTTCGCCCAGACTGATCTCCACTTCATAGGATGCACCGGCTGCCTTGAGCAGATCCTGTGCCGAGGCAATCAAGTCCATGCCCGCATCGATGCTGGCGTTGGCGATAAGGTCGGAGTCCGTGGTTGCCAGCTCCAGCAGCGATGCCTCTTTTTGCACATGGGCAATCACGAAATGGGCTTTCAGCCCCTGCTCATACAGCTTGATGCCGTGGCGTACGGCCTCCAGCGAAGCATCCGATCCATCGACGGCAATCATGATCTTGTGCATATCAACCTCCGTGTGTGAGCATGAGAGCAGTGTAGGCGTTCGAGGAAAAAACAGGCAGTGGATACAGGGCAAGCCCGGGCCTTTGCAGCAACGCTTTCTCGCATCTGGGAAAATGGCGGGCTATGCTGCAGTTTGACCTCCTCAAGACCGACCCGACCAGCCACGCCCGCCGTGGTGCGCTCACGCTCAACCACGGCGTGGTGCAGACCCCCATCTTCATGCCCGTGGGCACCTATGGCACCGTCAAGGGGGTGATGCCGCGCAGCCTGGAGGAAATGGGCGCGCAGATCATTCTGGGCAATACCTTCCACCTGTGGATGCGCCCCGGCCTGGACATCATGAAGTCCTTTGGCGGCCTGCACGGTTTCGAGAAGTGGAACAAGCCGATTCTCACGGACTCGGGCGGCTTCCAGGTCTGGTCGCTGGGTGCCATGCGCAAGATCACCGAGGAAGGCGTGCACTTCCAAAGCCCCGTCAACGGCGACAAGCTGTTCATGTCGCCCGAAGTCAGCATGCAGATCCAGACCGTGCTGAACTCCGACATCGTCATGCAGCTGGACGAATGCACGCCCTACGAGACCAACGGCAAGAAGACCACCGAAGCCGAGGCGCGTAAATCCATGGAGATGAGCCGCCGCTGGGCCAAGCGCTCCAAGGACGAGTTCGAGCGCCTGGAAAACCCCAACGCCCTGTTCGGCATCGTGCAAGGCGGCATGTTCCTCAATCTGCGCGAAGAATCGCTGCAGGGCCTGCTGGAGATGGACTTCCCCGGCTATGCGGTCGGCGGCGTTTCCGTGGGCGAGCCCAAGGACGAGATGCTGGAGATCATGGCCCACACGCCGCATCTGCTGCCCGCCCACAAGCCCCGCTACCTGATGGGCGTGGGCACGCCCGAAGATCTGGTGCAAGGCGTGGCCGACGGTGTGGACATGTTTGACTGCGTGATGCCCACCCGCAATGCGCGCAACGGCACCATCTTTACCCGCTACGGCGACCTGAAGCTGCGCAACGCCCGCCACAAGGTGGACCACCAGCCCATCGATACCACCTGCACCTGTCACGCCTGCGCGGGCAGCAGCGGCGTGAGCTGGGACGATGGCGGCCGCGACGGCTTCAGCCGCGCCTATCTGCACCATCTGGACCGCTGTGGCGAAATGTTGGGCCCCATGCTGACCACCATCCACAATCTGCACTACTACCTGAACCTGATGCAGGAAGTGCGCAACGCCCTGGATGCCGGCACGTTTGAGCAGTTCCGCGCCCAATTCAAGGCAGACAGAGCCCGCGGCGTCTGATCAAGACTGCTCTACCAAAAAGCCAGAACCCGGTTCTGGCTTTTTTTGCGCCTTGCAAGGCCTTGGCAATCGGAAAACAGCGGTCGATAGCACGCTCAGTGGTTCGAGCCAGCCACCACGATCTGGTCATAACCGCTGGCATGGCCGTGCTGCAACGCGGCCTCGGCGCGCTCGAACATCTGCTCGGCCGTCTCGCCGCTGCGGTACTCGGCCACGGCCATGGTCAGCGTCAGCCCCTGCTTGGCCGCCGCGTTGAGGCTGCGCGCCTCGCCCCACTGCCCATGGCGCATGCTGTCGCGAATACGATGCAGGACCGCAATCGCATGCATGGCGTTGGTGTCCTCCAGTACCAGCAAAAAAGCATTGTGGTGATAGCGCCCCACATGATCCAGGGCACGCAGCTGGGTGATGAGCAGGCCGCTGAGCATCAGCTGCAGCTTGTCGTTCAATGAGGGACGGTTGGGCTGTTCTGCCACAGGGGACTTGGCTATCCACGGGTCCAGTTCCAGCAGTACCACGCAAAACGGCTCCACCTTGCGAGCATGGCGTTCACGCAATAGGTTGATCGCGTCTAGCGAGCGGGCAAAGTTATCCACACCGGTCAGCGCATCGGTACCTGCCGCCGCCCCCTGCTCGCGCAACTGCTGCTGCAGGCGCAGCCGGTCTTCATCCAGCGAACGGCACTGCTGCTCAAGCGCCAGCATCTGCAGCTTCTGCAACCGCAACTGTCTATGAAGTTGCTGCACGGCCCCCATTGCCAGCACCGCGTGCAGCAGCACGGGCAACAACAGCGCCGCCAGTTGCAAACCGTCGTGCAAAAGCGCAGGCGCAGCCAGGAAAAACATCTGCAGTGCCGCCCCCACCACCAACAGCAAGCCGCTGATCAAGGCCAGCAGCGCGCCGGTGCGACTCAGTCTCAAGCCCTGGCCCCAGAGCATCAAGGCACCGCCAGACAGACCTATGGATAGCGCCAGCCAGACCAGCTCAGGTTGCAGTATCAGCAAGGCGGTGGCGGCCAGGGTCTGCAGTGCGCCCCAGCCCAGAAGCCGCCATCGGGGCGGTGAAAGCAAAATCCATCCCAGACCCATGGCCAGCCACAGCCCCATGAGCCAGCCCAAGTCGACCCAGCCCCAGTGCCCCGTCAAAACAGCTGCGACCAACAAAGCGCCTGAGCCGGCAAACCCGGCCAGCGCCAGCGCGTAAGCCCAATGGTCCACCAACAGCCGTCCAGGCTCATGCGGCCGTGCGGGCAGGGAGTTAGTCCGTAAGGGTTCTGTGGTGATCACCATGGTGGGCATGCTGGTCAAACGTTAAAGACGTCTGCCAATGATGTCACAGGCCCAGATTTGCGCACATCCGAATTTTTGCGCCCCCATAAAACCATAGCAGCCTGCGAAGGGCTGCTATGGGCTGGCGCTTAAGGGCTGCCGTGCTGCGGCGGCGGCTCTGGCGTTAGGGCCGCGCTTGCAGGCTCTTCATCCTGCCTGGGCAGCAGCTTGCGAGCCGGCACACCACAAGCATGGCAAAAACGGCTGAAGGCGCTCTTGCGGGTATTGCAGTGGCCGCAGTGATCGAACAGGCCAATGCCGCAATGCGGGCAGAAGTCGATCTCGGTGTTCTTGAGATCCACCGGCCGCTCGCAGCCCGCGCACACGCTTTTGGCCAGGCGCTCCAGCGCCACGTCATAGCTGAGTTCTTCGCGGCGCTTGTTCTCGGGCAGGGCTTCCTGCAGCTTCTGCTTTTCCAGATAGCGGTTGAGCGCCACGATGGCATAGCGCCCCAACAGCACCGTGACCACAATGCCCACGATGTAGCGCACATAGCCGCCATAGTCCGGCAGATAAGGCACCAGCTCCACAAAAAAGGCGAACAGGGCAAAGAAGATGAAGCCCCAGACAAACGGCCACCAGGTGCTCTTGCGCTTTTTGGCAAACAGCCAGCCCGCAGCCACCAGCAAAGGCAGGGTCAGAGCCAGGCGATAGAGGAAGACGCGCAGCTCGATGGCGCGCATGGCCGACTGCCACTGCGGATACGCGGCATCGCGCAGCTGGCTCATTTCGCTTTGCGCATTGGAGAGCGCTTGCGAGGCCTCCAGATGCGTCTGCTCCTGCTTTTCCAGCTCCTGGCGCGTCCGGTTCTCGGACTGTTTGAGCGCATCCAACGCCTTGGAACGGGCGATCAGTTCCGTATCCTGCTCGGGGCGCTCGGTGGCGCGGCGCGTGGCCACCCAGTTATCGAAGGTTTCGCGGGCCGATTGGTAGCGCGCGCGCTCGGCCTCAAACCGCAGCTGGGCCTTGTCCCGCGCCATGTCCGCCAGATTGGCCTGTGCCTGCGCCTGCTCGATCTGGGCACGCACGCGCTGGGCATCGGCCTCGGGGATGAAGGCCTCCACTTCCAGGGGGCGCTCCACCTGGGGCAAATTGCCCACGACCAGACTGCCCAGCCCGATCAGGAAGAACGCAAAAGCCGCCGCCACCAGCCACAGGCCACGGCGAAACCATTTTTCGGGCAATCGCAAGGATTTACTCATGACGTTTTACTCCTTGATTGATAGCTACAAACGTTAAACTCATATGGACTTCAAGCCCATTTTCTTAAAGATCATTGCACCGTGCGCACGGGAGCCGCCAGCTGGGCGCGCTGCAGCCACTGGGTGACGGAATCCACGGTCACCGTCTCGATGCGGCTGGCATAGCGCTTGTCATTGGGGTGATCGTCGAAAGCGATATTGGCCGCCGTCATGCGTCCGCCCAGACGCGAAAAAGCCCGGATGATGAGAGTGCTGGGCTCATAACCCCTGGCCTGCAGCCAGGTCTGCGCCTGGGCCCGGTTCTGGATGGCGGCAGGCTCCATGGCGGCGGCCAGCGTTTCCGTAGCCCACTGGTTGGACTGCTGGTACTTCAAACCCCAGGCATAGCTGATCATGCTGTAAGGCTCGCTTTGCAGGCGCAGCACCGTGGGCGCCGTCAGAAACTTCAGCAGCGCCTGCTGCACCGCCGGAGTGGGCACCTGGATCACGGCCTCATAGCGCCACAGATCGTCGAGGAAAAACTCGCCCAGGCCCTGGCGATAGACATGGCCGCCGGCCGTGCCGCATTCATTGAGCTTGTGGGCCACGCGCCACGGACCTTCGGCCGATTTGTAAGCCCAGCCGTAGTGGGAATATTGGAGCTCGTACTTGCTCAAATCCTGGCCCTGGCGCGCCAAGAGCACCACCTGGGTGCCGTTCTTCTTGAACTCGGCGTCCAGCGCCTGTGAGGTACGCAGGGCCAGATTCAGGCCCTTGGCCATGACATCGGCCGTCAGCGGCTTGTTCTCGCAGCTGCGGCCCGCCTGGGCCGAACCCGCCCAGGCAAGCAAAGCGGTGCCCAGCGCCAGCACCAGGGCTCGGGCAATGGGAGTGGATAAGGTACGCGCAGGCGCAACCGCCTGTACAACGCCGGTGTTTTGCATGAGTGGCTCCATGAGATTACAGACGTTCGTTGTGCATCAAGGCCTTGCCGATCTCGTTGGGTATGAAGGCCAGCACCTTGCCCGCAGCGGAAAGAATCACGCCTGCACCGATCACGCTGGTCTGCACCACCGTGCCCACACCGACCGACAAGGCGCCTGCGGCCTGGCCTGAGACCTTTACCACGGCCGAAGCGCCATCTGCCACATTTTTCAGCACATAGCTCACGCCATCTGCCGTGGACTCCACCGCTGCCACCACGACGGATGCACCGGCAACAGAAAGAAACAAGGGAATTGCCACAACGTCCTCCGATGCGCCTCCAGAAGCTGCACCAATCACCGAGGCCACGGGCAAGGCCGACAGCACCAGAGAGGCTTCGCTCTGGGCGTGGGCGACACCGCCGCCCAGCAAGGCACAGGCCATGCCCAGGGCACACAGACTGTTGCGAAGAGGACGGGTGATGGCTGAGGCGTTGATCACAAAATGCTCCTGGTTATAGAAATGAATGCCGCAACACTTTCGGCTGCGGTGAAATGAATCATCTGCGCGATGGACTCGCCAGAAGCCTGGTTTGTCACAATCGGCGTTATACAGGCCTTGGGGTATTGAATATCGATACTTTCAACCGCCTGCATGTCTCCGCTGGAGCACACAGGTGTGACCTGTCCGGCATCTTGCCCCGAACCCGCGCCCACAACCTTTAAAAATCATGAGGCACATCATTCGGACCATCCCTCGCCGCCGCACACCGTGGCGAACGCCGCTTGCCGCCGCACTGGCCGCCTTCACGCTGCAAGCCGGTCTGGCGCAAAGCCCCAGCCCCGCGCCCTTCTCGAAAATGGCTGCGGGTGCGCTGCCCGCGCCCTGGCACTTCGCTAGCCTGCCCAACAAGACGCCTACCGAGTTCGGCATCGTCCAGCTCAATGGCGAGAACGTGCTGCGCGTGAGCACCAAGGATGCCTACGGCAACATGGTTCATCCCCTGCACCAGCAGGGCAGCGCAGCCATGCAGCTGCAGTGGCGCTGGCGCGTGGACGAGCTTGTCGGCAAGGCCGATATCCGAAGCCGCTCGGGCGACGATGCGGCGCTCAAGCTCTGCGTGTCTTTCGACTTCGACCGCTCCCAGCTGGGTTTTGGTGAACGCACCAAGCTGCGCCTGGGCAAGATCAGCACCGGCGAAGACATTCCAGCCGAGACGCTGTGCTACCTCTGGGACAACAAGCAGCCCGTGGGCACGCAGCTGCACAACGCGTTTACCCACCGCATGCGCTTCATCGTGCTGCAAAGCGGTAGCGCCCATCAGGGCCAGTGGATGACGGAGCAGCGCAATCTGGCCGCCGACTACGCCCAGGCCTTTGGCGACGAATCCAGCGCCATGCCCGAGCTGATTGGTATCACCGTCTCTGCCGACTCGGACAACACCCACGGCAGCGGTCTGGCCTATATGGGTGATATCCGCCTGCAGCCCTGAATCAGTTCTGCATCAGCTGCGCCACGCGCTGCTGCAGCAGGCCTGGCGTGGCCTCGCCGGATGGCACGGCCGGGCCGGCCTGCAGGCTCACCCGGTTGAGCCAGCCCCGGCGCAGCGGCTTGACCATGGCCACGTTCTTGCCACCGCGCACTTCGATGCGGCTGAAATACGAGCCCCAGAGATTGCCCAGCGCCATGGGCACCACGGGCACTTGCAGCCCGTCAGCATGGGCCTGCTCCAGAATTTTCATGATGCCGGCCTTGAAAGGCTGGAGCTGACCATCGGAGGTGATGCCGCCTTCGGGGAAGATGGCCAGCAGATCGCCTTCACGCAGCACCTGGGCGGCGCTGGCAAATGCGGCCTGATACACGGCCGGATCTTCCTTTTGCGAGGCCACAGGAATCGCCTTGGCCAGGCGGAACAGCCAGCCCAGCACCGGCGTCTTGAAGATGCGGTGATCCATGACGAAGTGGATGGGACGCGGGCTGGCTGCCATCAGCAAAATGGCATCCACAAAGCTCACGTGATTGCAGACCAGCACCGCAGGGCCGTCGTGGGGGATGTTCTCCTCGCCACGCACCTTGAAGCGGTAGACAAAGTGGGTGATGATCCAGGCCACAAAGCGCAGCAGATACTCGGGCACCAGCAGGAACACATACAGCGCCACCAGCGCATTGGCGATGCCGGTGATCAGAAACACCTGCGGAATGCTGCAACCTGCCGCCAGCAAGGCGCCGGCCAGCACGGCCGAGGCAATCATGAACAGCGCATTCAGAATATTGTTGGCCGCAATGATGCGCGCCCGGTGTGTGGGCTGGCTGCGCATCTGGATCAGCGCATACATGGGCACGCTGTAGATGCCGGCAGACAGGGCCAGCATGCCCAGATCGAACATCACGCGCCAGTGCTGGTGCTGGGCAAAAAAGGCGCCCACACCCATCAGCTCGGAGGCCGGCAGGGAACGCGTGGCAAAGAACAGATCGATGGCAAACACGCTCATGCCTATGGCGCCCAGCGGCACCAGGCCGATTTCCACCTGGCGGCGGCTGAACACCTCGCACAACAGCGAGCCAATGCCAATGCCCACCGAGAAGATCACCAGCAGCAGCGAAGCCACATGTTCGTCGCCATGCAGCACTTCCTTGGCGAAACTGGGGAACTGGGACAGAAACACCGCGCCGAAGAACCACATCCAGCTGATGCCCAGCAGCGAGCGAAACACCACGGGCTGCTCATGCGCCAGCTTGAGGTTGCGCCAGGTTTCGGTGAAGGGATTCCAGTTGATGACCAGATCCGGATCGGTCGCCGGCGCATGGGGAATGAACTGCGCGCAGATGCGGCCCAGCACCGCGATAGACACGCAGGCAATCGCCACCTGGGTATGACCAACCTGGGGCACGGCAACCAGCAGACCGCCAGCCACCTGGCCCAGCAAAATGGCCACGAACGTGCCCATTTCCACCATGCCGTTGCCGCCGGTCAGCTCTCTGTCGTTGAGCACCTGGGGCAGATAGGCAAACTTGACGGGACCAAACAGCGTGGAATGCAGCCCCATCAGGAACACGCACAGCAGCAGCACCGGCACATGGGCGTTGATAAAGCCCCATGCGGCAATCAGCATGATGGCGATTTCCAGATTCTTGACCAGGCGGAACATGCGGGTCTTGTCCCACTTGTCCGTGAGCTGCCCCGAGGTGGCCGAGAACAGCAGATAGGGCAGTGTGAACAGTGCGCCAATCACCAGCCCGGCCAGCGAAGGCGGCAGCCAGGAGACGCTGAGCTGGTAAGTCACCATCACCGTGAAGGCGAACTTGAACAGATTGTCATTGCCGGCTCCGGCAAACTGCGTCCAGAAAAACGGCGCAAAGCGCCGCTGACCCAGCAGTGCAAACTGGTTGGGATGGGCGGCAGGCGCCGTCTGTTCGGTCTGCGTTGAATTCATGAATCTCTCCCGGAAGCAGTGCGGCTCATTGTGCCTTTTAAGCTTTCATCAGCCATGGATATTGCGCGAGCCGCTATGAATTTGATTGCCTGGCGTGGAGCGCTTGCAACACCGGCAAGGCCGCAGCCGCCGCCACCCAGTGCTTGAGGCTGTGGCCGGAAATCCAGCCGCCCGTGAGTTCGAACACATCCAGATCGGACAACTCCAGCAGCTTGGCCAGCCCATACCAGGCGATGACCCAGCCCAGACTCAGCGGCATGGCGTTTTTGCGCACAGCCACAAAAGCCAGCAACAGCACCAGCAACATGCCGCCGCCTTGCAGCAGCGCCCAGGGCAGCAGATTGCCCGAATGGCTCCATACGCCCATGCTGAGCCCCGCCGCCACCAGAGTGGCAATAGCGGTCAGCCAGGCACTGCCGTCATCCAGCCGGGTTTGCACCGCAAGCCCCAGCAGGCCGGCAAACGCCACGCCCATGGCCATGCGGTCCCAGAACAGGCCGGCATCCGTGGGTGCCAGGTGGTATGCGGCGGAGGCCAGGGCCGTGCAGGCCAGGCCGACAAAGAACAGCGCGCACATGGCCCGTGCCGTGCCGCTGATCTGCCAGCCGTGCTTGAGCAGCTGCCTGCCGCCCGCCAGTGTGGCCAGCGCAAAGCCCAGATTGCTCAGCACATCGCCGGCATACGCCAGGCCCAGCCAGCTGCGCTGATCGGCAAACGCGTGATAGTGCTCAGGCTGGGCCACGGCGGGTAGAAGCAGAGCCAAAACCAGCAACAGCAGCATGCCCCCGTAAAGCGCCAGCGCTCGCTCCCAGAATCCTTGGCGGCGAGGCTGCAAAACAGCCGTCAGCACCGGCAAGACAGGCTGCAGACGACGAAGCGGACTGGAAAAGTGCGTGCGCATGATGACTGCTCTTGGGCAATGAAGATGGGGCGAGTATCCAAAAGCAGCGCTCTAAAAGCATCGATCCACTACACTTGGCTAGCCAGATAACACCATTGGTACACGATTAAGATACCTATCACCATGAGCACGACTGCAGACCTCATCACCGCCCTCAAGAAGGAACTCAAGGCCGCGCAGATGACTTATGCCGATCTGGCCAAGTCCATAGGCATGGCGGAATCCAGCGTCAAGCGCATGCTGGCCAAGGGCGATATGCCCCTGACCCGCATCGATGAGATCTGCCGCGCCCTGCACCTGGACTTTGCCGATCTGGCACGCAGCGTGGCCGACAGCCGCCCGCTGCTGCAGCAGATCTCGCGCGAGCAGGAAGTCTCGGTGGTAGCCGACCGCAAGCTGCTGCTCACCGCCATCTGCGTGCTCAGCCAGTGGACGCTGGAGCAAATCGTCACCACCTACCGCATCTCGGAAACCGAGGGCATCGGCTATCTGGCCCAGCTGGACCGCATAGGCATCATCGAGCTGCGCCCCGGCAATCGCTACAAGCTGCGCCTGGCCAAGACTTTTCGCTGGCAGACCAATGGGCCGGTCATGGATTTCTTCCGCGAAAACGCAGTGCTGGATTATTTTGGCGGCCACTTTTCCGATGAGGACGAGACCATGCTGCTGGTCCATGGCTCGATTGCCCCGCATCTGGCACCCAGCTTTGTGGAGCGCATTCAGCGCATAGGCCAGGATTTCTCGCAGCAACATCTTCAGGACCAGCGCCTGGCACCCAGCAAGACCGAGGGCTACACCCTGGTGCTGGGCATGCGCAAATGGGAGCTGCCGGCCTTTGCCAGCTTGCGGCGCTGAACGAATACCGCAGAACTACCAAAAACATAGCTGCTTGCGCTTATCGGTGAAGGGCTTGAAGCCAATTGAGCCCCATTCTTTCGATTGGCAACCAATCTTCACCAAGCAGATACACAAGATTGCAAGACTTCGCGTCGCAGCAACCCCCGCTTGACGCAAGCCCATCAGCATGGAGTTCATGGGATGCCAAAGGCCGCAAGGCTGGCAACCCGCTCACTGAACAGGAGACCTCCATGCTGAACATTCGCTTCACATTGCAAACCGCCCTGAGCACCGCCGCACTGGCCATGCTGGGCTTTGGCGGCACCGCCCAGGCCCAGACGGGCTACGGCTACGGTCCCGGCTACCATCCCGCAGCTCAACAGGGTGCTTCGATCAATGTGCAGTTCAACGCACCTCCGGCGCCGCGCCGTGAAGCGGTTCCTTCACCGCGCCGCGGCTATGTCTGGGCACCGGGCTACTGGGAGCCACGTGGCCACCGCCATGTCTGGCGCACCGGTCACTGGGTCAAAGCCCGCCCCGGTTATGTGTATCGCCAACCGGGCTGGCAGCAAAACGGCAACCGCTGGAATTACAACGCCAGCCGCTGGGATCGCGACGGCGACGGCGTGCCCAACCGCTACGACCAGCGCCCCGGCAACCCCTACCGCCATTGACGCCAGCCGCTGAGCAGTATTCAATCGCTGCGTCCGCCGGCCATTTTTTCCGCCCTCAAACCAGCGGACCTTCAAGCCCTGCATTTGCAAAAATGCAGGGCTTTTTCTGAGCCATGCCAAAAGACCTTGCTGCGCCATATGCAATATAAGCATATAGAAAGCGGTTCTTAAGTTAGATACACAATTGGCAGATTCATTGTTCCATCGGACTGCGTCACTCCCATGCGCCTGCTCACCCGCTCTTTTTCCGGATCCCGCGCCCTCGCTGCTTCGGCCTCAGCGCTGACTCTGGCATTGCTGTCTCACACCAGCCATGCGGCCGAAACTGCGGCCCAGTACCCGCACCAGCCCATCACCCTGATCATGGGCTTTAACGCAGGTTCGGGCGTGGATGTGGTCGGCCGTCTGGTGCAGGAGCCCCTGAGCCAGAAGCTGGGCCAACCCATCATCATCGACTACAAGAGCGGCGCGGCAGGCAATATCGGCAGCGAGCATGTGGCCCGCGCCAAGCCCGATGGCTACACCCTGTACTTCGGCACCGCCGCCACGCACGGCAGCAATGCCGCCCTGTACAAAAAGCTGCCTTTCGATGTGGAAGCCGACTTTGTGCCGGTGGCACCGCTGATCGATGTCGCCAACGTGCTGACCATCAATCCCAATGTGATCAACGTCAAGAACCTCAAGGAGTTCGTGGACGAGGTCAAGGCCCATCCCGGCAAGTACAACTTTGCCTCCACCGGCAACGGCGCAGGCACCCATATGGCGTTTGCCGAGTTCAACTCGCGCCTGGGTCTGGACATGGTGCATGTGCCTTACAAGGGCGGCCCCGAAGCCATCACCTCCGTGGTGCGCGGCGAGACCTGCTGCATCATGAACCAGGTGCAGACCGTGCTGCCCCATTACAAAGCCAACAAGGTGCGCCTGCTGGGTGTGACCACCGCCAAGCCGGTGGAAGCCGTGAAGGAAGTGCCCACCATCGCCTCCAGCGGCCTGCCCGGCACCAAGGGCTTTGACAGCTCGATCTGGTTCGGCATTTTTGCACCCAAGGGCACGCCACCCGCCATCGTCAGCAAGCTCAACAAGGCAGTGCGCGAAGTGCAGCAGCAGCCCGAAATCCGCGAACGCTTTGTCTCGCAAGGCAATAGCCTGCGCGAAGAATCGCCCGAACAATTCAAGAAGACCGTGCACAGCGATCGCATCAAATGGGCCAAGGTGGTCAAGGATGCCAACATCAGCATTGATTAAGATCGGCATACTGAGTTAGTTTGCGCGCCTGCAGCCTCTCGGCTGTAGGCGCTTTTTTGGGTTTTTCTATGTCAATTTCTGCTTCTACGGCCTCCCAGCCTTTGGGCCTGGCCGCTCTGGAAGAACGCCTGCGTGACGATCTGCTCACCCTGGGCTGGCCTGCCAAGGCCTGGATTCCCTCCTTCACCCGCAACGACCAGCCCGTGCATGACGTCATCGTCATCGGTGCCGGTCAGGCAGGCCTTGCGCTGAGCATGGCACTCAAGCAGGTGGGTATCACGCCCGTGCTACTGGACAAATCCCCGCTGGACCTGGAAGGCCCCTGGGCCACCACGGCACGCATGGAGACCCTGCGCTCGCCCAAGGAGCTGACAGGTCCGGCCATGGGCATTGCTTCTCTGACCTTCCGCGCCTGGTTCATTGCCCAGTTCGGCCTGCAAGCCTGGACGGCGCTGGACAAGATCCCCCGTCTGCAGTGGATGGACTATCTGCGCTGGTACCGCCGCGTCACGCAAGCCGATGTGCGCAACAGCCATGAAGTGCTGGCCGTGCGCCCCCAGGCCGATGGCGTGGTGGAAGTCGATGTCAGGGCAGACGCTCAAATCCGCACCTGGCAGACCCGGCGCCTGGTGCTGGCCACGGGCCGCGACGGCCTGGGCGGGGCTCAGCTACCTGCCTTTGTGCAAGGCGTGGACCGGAGATTCTGGGCCCACTCCTCTGACGAAATGGACTACGCCACACTGGCCGGCAAGCATGTGGGCGTGGTGGGCGCCGGAGCCTCGGCCATGGACAGCGCGGCTACCGCGCTGGAAAACGCCGCCGCCAGCGTGGACATGCTGGTGCGTCGCAAAGAGCTGCCGCGCATCAACAAATCCAAGGGTTCGGGCGTTCCCGGCCTGACCCACGGCCAGTATCTGCTGGCAGACGAATGGAAATGGCGCATACGCCACTACATCAACGCCCAGCAGGTGCCGCCGCCCCATGGCAGCACGCTGCGGGTGTCGCGCCATGCCAATGCTTTTTTCAACTTTGGCTGTGCCGTGCAAAGCGTGGAACAGGCGGGCGACAAGCTGCATGTCAGCACGCCTGGCGGCGTGTTTGTGCTGGACTTTCTGATCATATCCACCGGCTTTGCCATTGACTGGAGCCTGCGACCGGAATTTTCCGACATCGCCCCCCACGTCAAGCTGTGGAATACGCGCTTCACACCCGAAGCGGGCGACGAAGATGCCGAGCTGTCGGCCTCGCCCGATCTGGGCCCGCTGTTCGAGTTTCAGGAAAACACTCCGGGCCAGCAGCCAGGGCTGGATCACATCCACTGCTTTTGCTACCCCGCAGCGCTTTCGCATGGAACCGTCTCCGGCGACATTCCCGCCATCAGCGACGGAGCACGCAAGCTGGCGCAAGGTCTGGCCTCGCTGTTTTACCGCGACGATATCGCCCAGCACTTTGCCCAGCTGCAGTCCTATGCCGAGCCCGAACTGGACGGCACGGAATGGACGCCAGCCAGCCCGGCCGAGCGCGTGCAGGCGCTGAGCCAATCCCAACGCATTTAAGCCACAAGATTCGAGAGACAAGACATGAGCGACACGATTGACCGCCTGGCAGGCCTTGGCAACAACTCCCCCACCTTCACCACCCGCCATGAGCGCGAAAAAGTGGCCGTGGCCACGCAGGCTTGCGAAGACCTGCTGCTGGGCAACACGCTGGCCGGCTCGCTGACCCAGGCCGAACGCCTGGTGCTGGCCGCCGAGCAAGCCCGTGTGAGCGGCGTGGCCGCACTGGAGGCCGAGTACCGCAGCCGCGCCCAGGCGCTGGACTGCGCCCTCGCACCCGAGCTGCAGGCCATTCTCGATACGGCAGGCGTGCAGACCGGCAATGCCCGCATGGATGCCATGCTGCACTTTGTCCGTGCGCTGGCGCTCAACCCTGCAGAGAGCGATCAGCAGGCGCTGCTGGCCATTCCCGCCGCCGGCCTCTCGGTGGACGACACCGTGCTGCTGGCCCAGCTGATTGGCTTTGTGGCCTATCAGGCCCGGCTGCTGGTGGGCGTAAAGGCCATGGCCGAGATGGGCGGCCAGGCCGATGCGCCGGCCGCAGAGCCTGCAGCCGCCGCCGCTTTTGTGCACCCGGCCAATCTGCCGGCCCCGGGCGAGCCGCTGCGCCGCAACGGCTTTACCAGCGAAACCCTGGACTGGAAGGCCTGGCTGCCGGTGCTCGACCCCGCAACGGCCACGCCCGAGCAGCAAAAAGTGCTGGAAGTCAGCCACCCCAAGGCCAAGAGCATGGACTTTTACCTGCTGCTGGGCCGCCAGCCCGAGGTGCTGATGGAGCGCTCGCAGGCCTTCAACGCCATCATGTATGCGCCCGGCGGCCTCTCGCGCGCCGAGCGTGAAGTGGCGGCCACGGCCGTATCGCGCTCCAACCACTGCGTGTACTGTGCCTCGGTCCATGCCCAGCGCTTTGAGCAACTGGCCAAACGCAACGATGTGATGGCCCAGATGTTCGACGACCCCGATACCGCCGGCACCAATGCCCGCGAACGCGCCATCATTCAGTCTTCCCTGGCCTTGACCCGCAGCCCTGGCAGCTTTGGCAAGCAGAACCTGCAGCCGCTGCGCGATGCAGGCCTGTCGGATCTGGAAATTCTGGACATGCTGCACTCCGCCGCCCTGTTTGGCTGGGCCAACCGCCTGATGCTGAATCTGGGCGTGGAAATCTATCCACAGGCCAGCTAAGGTTGGCAAGCATGAAAAAAGCGAGGCTGGCCCTCGCTTTTTTATTGCTATTTATTCAGAAGCAGCTGTCCATTGATGAAACAGGGCTTGGTCGCTATTCCACGGTATCAACTTCGGTAAACACCGTCAGCACCCCTGCCAGATGATGCAGCCGGCCATCCATGATTTCGGCATCGCCCATCAGCCCGATCAGCGGCACCGAGCCCAGCGCATGGCGCAGGATCTGGAGCTCGGCATCGGGCCCGCCAAACAGCTCGCTGCCGCGGCCTTTGCAGCTGACATAAATCGCGCCGCGAATCTTCTGCGCCGCCGCTTCCGGCACGGAGGGCGAGTCACCCTCGGCAAAATCCGGCTGCAAGGCATCCTTGAGCGCCGCCGCCATCTGCATCAGCTCCTGCCGCGCCGCACTGGGCTGACGCTGACAGAAGATCACCGCGCTGTCCGCCTCTACTGCCGCCGACAGGGCCACGCCATGGCGCATGGGGTCCAGCCCCACCAGGTTCAGCACCTGGGCTTCGTCGGTCAGCACGCCGCGCTCCAGACCATGGCCGGGCTGCGCAATCGCGGCCTGGGTCTGGCGCAAGGCCTTGAGCGCAAAATCCCAACCGCTGTGCCCGGCATCGCTGTCTTTTTCCTGCTGCAGATCCAGCAGGCGCAGCAGCTTGGGCAAAGCCGGCTCGCCATCGAGGCTCAGCAGCACGGGGCCTTGGGCGGCCGTGATTTCCATCTCCTCGCCCAGCGGCGTGCAGCCCTGGGCCAGACGGGAGAGGCAGGCCACCTCGGCAGAGAAAGCCACACCCGAGAAGCCACCTCGGAACACGCCCACCGCCGCACCGGTGCGCAGCGCCGGCAGATCGTCGCTGCGGCAGGCGAACTGCACGCCCTGGGCCTGCGCACCGCCCAGCGCACCAAAGAGATGGCCGGATGCCGTGCGCTCGGCCAGCTCCTGCAGCAGCTCGGCCAGTTCAGGCTGACCGGAATCGGTATGCACCAGGGCAGTCTGGGCCTCAAACCCGGCTTCGGTGCCGCCCAGGGCCAACGGCGCCACGCCGGAATACACGCGGTAATGGGCTGCAGGCACATCCAGCAGCATCACTGCCAGGCCGTTGTCGTCCAGGTATTCATGCTCCATGGCCAGCACGCCGGCGGCAGAGCAGCCCACCCAGTCCGTGACCTGTGGCAAAGACTGGGCCAGCAGCGCCAGCATCTCTTGCGCATGGCGGGCAAAGCCATGCGAGGCATAGATCAGCCCCAGCTGAGGCCGCTTGGCGCATTGCTTGCGCAGCATCTGGATGCGCAGCTGCTGCACCACCTCCTGTACCGCTTCACGCCATTGAGGGTGGCTGGCATGTCCTACAGGAAACAACGACATGGGGACCTCCTTTTCTGGACAGGTCTGGCGCTGTCGCGCTCAGGCCATGCCATCTACAGGCTGGCAGCGTTTAAGCGCGCGGGCTGCTTTTCTTGGCCGCTGCCTTTTTGGCTGCCGGTTTGGCCGTCGCCTTCACGGCGGGCTTGGCTGTGGATTTGGCTGCGGCTTTCTTGGCCGCGGCCGCGCGTGGTGTGCCGGCCTTGTCTTCAGCGGGCTGAGGCGGGGTCTTGTCGGCTGCAAACGCACCGGCTTGCTGCATGACCTTCTCCATGGAAGCCTTGGCGAAATCGCTGGCCATATCGGAGGCACGCTGTGCTGCGGCCACGGTCTGGGCCGGCACCGGTTCTGCCATGGCCTTGGCGGCAATCTGCTGAAACTGCTGGGTCAGCGCGCCCCACCATTGCATGGCCTGGCCCATGGCGGCCTGGGCCTGCTGTTGCGGGTTGGCTGCAGACTCGGATTCTGCCGCCTGGGGTTCCTGCTGCGGTTCGGGCTCGGGGGCAGGAGCCGGGGAAGGCGCTGCGGCTGGCTGCGGTGCAGGCTCAGCGGCCTTGCCCTCGCCCGTCATGGGCCAGGCACCAAAACCTTTCTGGGCGGCCTCGGCAGCGGCGGCCGTGGCCGAAGCCACGCCGGGGAACTGGAAAGACTTGGCCAGATCACCCATGCTCACGTTCATGCCCTGCAAGGTGGAGAGCGTCATGCGCTGCACCTCCAGCGCCTGAATCGTGGCCGACAGCGCCTTGCCGTTTTGCTCCAGCCAGAACTGCACGGTTTTGAGCTCGGCAATGCGCTTTTCCACTTCTTCCACACTGACCGTGGGTGCCACCCACTGCGATATGCGCCCCATGGGATTGTTGGCGGAACCAGCGTTTTGCGCCAGATTCTGCAAAAACTCGAAACCGGGAATGAACTTGCCGAAACCAAACGGGGATGTGTCGCTCATGGATGCCTCTCGCAGGAAAATTGCACGTTGAATAGAGCTTAACCCAGAGCTCCCACTCGCCGCACGCAGGCATTGCGGCCCAGCTCCGTGCTTTCCCCGAAAAACAGGTCCTGGAGGCTCAAGCCAAGACCTGTGCGCTTTCAATGCTGGTGGCCGCCGTGGCCCGCGTGATCCATGGCCGGCGCTGCGCCCTTGGGCGGCACCATGCTCACCGGCACTTGCAGCGTCAAGCGCGAAACAGCGCCCTTGCCGTCCTTGAACACCAGGGTGATGGGCACTTGCGAGTCCTTGACCAGCGGCGCCTTGAGCTGCTGCAGCATCAGGTGGTAGCCGCCGGGCTTGAGCTCCACCGTCTTGCCAGCAGGCAAAGGCAGAGCCTCGACGGCACGCATGCGCATCACATCGTTTTCCATCTTCATCTCATGCACCTCGGCCACGGCGGCGGCCGGAGTTTCCACGCCGATCAGCGTCAGCGGCTCTTTGGCCGTCAGGCGCATAAAAGCTCCCGAACCCTGCTGACCCGGCACGCTGGCGCGGGCCCAGGCACCTTCGGCCTTGACATGGGCCGCATCGGAGTGCGCCAGGGCCGCTGCGGAAAACATGGCAGAGCCAAGAGCGAGAGCAGCGCTGAATTTGCGCAGATTCATGTGATTTTCTCCATTCAAGACATTGAGCGTCAAAACCGGCTTGCTGCAGCAAAAATGCGTTCCGGCCCAAGATATTCAAGCGCAGAACGCTCTTGTTTCAAGAGCAACAAGCCGATGCAGCAGGCGATGGCGGCGCAGGCAAACCCAGGGCCGCATCTCGATTCATTGTAGAAGCCGCGCTATCCAATCGGTGACGCAGGGTTCTCGCAGCCTGCGACTAATATGCGGGCACGCGGCCACAACTCTCACCCCGGCGGCGGCAGATATTTCACAACCCTAGGAGACAACAGCATGATCACTTTGTGCGGATTCTCGGCCAGCAACTACTACAACAAAGTCAAACTGGCCCTGATGGAAAAGCGCATCGCTTTCGAAGAAGAAAATGCCTGGCTGGGCGAGACCAATCCGGCCGAATCGCCTCTGGGAAAAGTGCCTTATCTGCGCACCCGCCACGGAGCCATCAGCGAATCCGACGCCATCATCGAGTATGTGGAAACGCTGTCCAGCGAAGTGCCGCTGCTGCCCGCCGATGCCTTTGCCGCCGCCAAGGTGCGCGAGCTGTGCGTGTATCTGAATCTGCACCTGGAGCTGGTGGCGCGCAATCTCTACCCCCAGGCTTTCTTTGGCGGCAAGGTCAGCGACAGCACACGCGACCGCACGCTGGAGCAGCTGGAAAAAAACGTGGCCGCCTTTGCCAAGCTGGCCCGCTTTGATACGCCCTTCATCGCCGGTGAGCAGTTCACCCTGGCCGACTGCAGCGCCATCGTCCACCTGCCGCTGATCAGCGGCGCCAGCAAGATCGTCTGCGGCAAGGACGTGCTGGCCGATTTGCCGACACGCGACTACCTGGCCCGCATGGGCGAGCGCCCCACGGTGCAAAAGCTCAACGCCGACCGCAAGACCAATACCGCCGAGCTGATGGCACGCATCCAGGCCAAGGCCAGCCGCTAAAGCCCAGGTGACGGACTTTGGCCGGCAGCAGGCCTGGGTGGTGCTATCTTAGGCAGCACTATGCAAAGCCTGTTTCACCTTGCCTACCACGTGACCGATCTGGATGAGGCGCGCCGCTTTTATGGCGGCGTGCTCGGCTGCCGCGAGGGCCGCTCCACAGATTCCTGGGTTGATTTCGACTTCTTCGGCCACCAGATCTCTCTGCATCTAGGCCCGCCTTTTGCCGTGGCCAACACCGGCAAGGTGGGCAACCATATGGTGCCCATGCCCCACCTGGGCGTCATCCTGCTCAAGCCCGACTGGCTGGCCCTGGCCGAGCGCCTGAAAGCCGCCAACACCCAGTTCGTGCTGGAGCCCCAGGTGCGCTTTGAAGGCGAGCCCGGCGAGCAATGGACCATGTTTTTCTACGACCCCAGCGGCAACCCCATCGAGGTCAAAGGCTTTGCCAACTGGGAAGCCGTTTACGAGCATTAAACAAGCCTGTAGCGCTTGTCAATCAAGCGCTTTTTGCTCCAAAAATCGCAGCAGACCACTGGAGCGCTGCGTGGGGCTGGCAATGGCCGAGGCCAGCAGCCCCGGCACTTCGGCCCAGAGCGAGAACGCCTCGCGGGCCCGCGTGATGCCGGTGTAGACCAGCTCGCGATTGAGCACGCTGCCGCCCTGTGCGGACAGCACCAGCGCCGTGTGCTCGAACTCCGAGCCCTGGCTTTTGTGCACCGTCATGGCAAACGCGGTGTCCACATGGGCCAGCCGCGCGGTGCTCACATGGTGCAAAGTATCGCCTTGCAAGAAATACACGCGCAACCGCGCCGGATCGGCAAAGCTGGGCAAGGCCATGCCTATATCGCCGTTGAAAACGCCCAGCGCCGCATCATTGCGGCTGACCATCACCGGGCGGCCCATATACCACTCGCCCTCCTTGCGGATCACGCCCAGGGCCTGCAACTGGGCTTCCACGGCACGGTTGAGGCCGGCCACACCCCAGTCGCCTTCACGCACGGCGCACAACAGGCGAAAGCGGTCAAAAGACTGCAGCACCTCCATCACCCAGGCCTGATGTGCCGGCTCACTCTGTGGTCGGCTTTCGCGCCACAGACCCAGACTTTGCGCATAAGCGGCATAGCTGGCCTGGCTTCCACGGCCTTGCACGGCAGCGCTGGAGACTTCCGACACCTCGCCTCCTTGTCTGGCCCACAGCACGGCCGAGCGCCCCAGGCGCGTGTGCTCCTCGAGCAAGGCCAGGGCCTGGCGTGCCTCGCCCTGGTTCACAGCTTGCGCCAGCTGGCCTATGGGGCCGCCAAAGCGCCGGCTTTTGCGCAGCATCACGGTGTGCTGGGCCAACGGCAGTGCCGCCTGGGCGGCCACAAAACCGGCAGGAATCTCCAAGCCCGTCACGCGCCGGGCATAGGCCACGGTATCGGGCAGATAGCAACCAGCCGGCGCATCGCGGCACAGATCGCCAAGCACGGCACCGGCCTCCACCGAGGCCAGCTGGTCCTTGTCACCCAGCAGAATCAGGCGCGCCGTGGGCGGCAAGGCCTGGAGCAGCGCCGACATCATCTCCAGATGGATCATGGAAGCCTCATCCACGATCAGCACGTCCACATCCAGCGGCTTGCCGGCATGGTGGCCCCAATGGCGGGTATCGGGCCGCGCGCCCAGCAGCGAGTGCAGCGTGCGGGCGCCGCCCATGCGCTGCACCAAGGCCTGCAGATCCAGCTCGCCCTGCACCACGGGGTTCAGGTCCAGCAGTGCTGTATCAATCGACTGCTTGAGCCGCGCCGCCGCCTTGCCCGTGGGCGCGGCCAGCGCCACGCGCAGCTGCTGCGCATCGGGTGCGGTGGCAAACAGCAAGGCCAGCAGGCGCGCCGCGGTATAGGTCTTGCCCGTGCCCGGCCCGCCGGTGATGACGGACAGCTGGCCGCGCAAGGCCAGCGCACAGGCCAGCTTCTGCCAATCCAGATCGGCCGCCTCGGCAGAGCTGGTTGGGCTGGCAGGACTGGCAGAAGCGGCAAACAACCGGTCCAGCCAGAGGCGCACCTTGGCTTCATCCACGCCAGCCTCATCCACGGCCGTGCGGCTGACAATATGCGCAGCCACGCTGCGTTCATAGTCCCAGTAGCGGCGCAGATAAAGCAGCGGAGCTTCGCCGCCCAGCAGCACCAGGGGCTGACCTTGATCGGCATCGCGGCCCAGCACGCGCACCACGGGGCTGCGCTGCAAGGCGGCCAGCCAGTCGGTAAGGCTGGCGGGCAGCTGCGCCCATAGCACTTCCTGCGCGGCCAAGGCCTCCTTGGGCCAGGCCAGCACGTTATTGGGGCTGCGCACCAGCTCTGCCAGCGGCAGGCAGCTGTGACCGCGCCCCTCCATCTGCGCCAGCACGGCGGCGGCCATCAGCAAGGCTGGCTGCGCCGCCGCATCCTGGCTCCACAGAAAATGCGCCAGGGCGCTATCAATTCTGCGCAGCAAGCCCGCATCGCTCAAGCGCTGCAAGGCAGTCAGCATGTGCTGCACGCTCAGCTCAGGCGCGGCAAACAAATCCTGGGTGTGCACATCCAAGTGGCGTTTGCTTTTCATGCCTCGCCCTCCTTCTCCTGCAGCAAGGCGTCCAGCCCATCCAGCAGCGCCAGCATGTCGTCGCTGCAGCCCTGCACATGCATGCCTTGCGTCTCGCCATCGATACCGCGCAAAAAGTAGTACAGCGCCCCTCCCAACTGCTGTGCGGGCTCGTAAGCCTGGCCCAGGCGGCTGCGCAGCAGACGGTGCAAGGCCAGCAGGTACAAAGCGGCCTGCACGTCATAGCGGTGGGCCAGCATGGCATGGGCCAAGGCCTGGGGCGTGTAGGCGCCGGCATCCTGGCCCAGATGGTTGGTCTTGTAATCCAGCACCCAGTAGCGCCCCTGGTGGCTGAACACCAGATCGGCAAAACCCATCAGCATGCCGTGCAGCTCGCGCTGCGGCAGCGCCGGGCGCGACAGACCGGGCAGGATGTACTGGCGGCACAGCGCATCGATGCGCGGAGCCGAAAGCTGGTGGGCCGGCAGCCAGAACTCCATCTCGGCCAGCAAGGCCTGGCCCTGGGCCAGTTGCACCAGACTGGTCTGCAGCGGCGGCAGCGGCTGGTGCACCACGGCGCGCAACCAGCGCAGCACGTCCAGCGCCTGATCCTTGCGGCCCGCGCGCTCGCAGCGGCGCAGCAGGCGGCCCTCCAGCGCGCTGAACTCGCCCTCTTCACTAGCGGCCTGCGGCAGGTCAAAGCCCTCGCCCATCAGCCATTCCAGCTGGTCGTGCAGAAAATTGCCCACCACGGGGCCGCGCATGAAACGGTGCCAGACGGCAGCCACGGGCGCGACCTGCATGGGCAGGCCTGGCAGCAAAGCGTCCGGCAAGGTGTTGGCAGATGCGTTGTCGGCGGCGTCCAGCATTGCCGTCTGCACCTCATCGTCGGCCGGATGCAGGGACACCACGGGCAGCACCGGCACGCTGGGAGCGGCCATGGCCCGCGTCAGCGAGGTGAAGCTGCCAATGCCCCAGCGTCGGTCAAATTCCGCCGCGTACTGGGGCGCGGCCAGCAGCGCCGGCGCGGCCTCTGGCGACTGCCAAAGCTGCAGCTCGGGCAGCTGCGCCGGCAGATCCAGCACCGCAATCTGTGCGCAGCCATCGGCCAAGGCGCCCAGTTGCTGACGCCAGCCGGGCAGGGATTGCGCCTCATCGCCGGCCAGCAGATAGCCGGCCGAGCCTTTCTCATTCACGCAGGCCTTGCCATTGCCGCGCTTCATGGGCGCCATGCCCATCCACAGCGCGTGGCGCGGGCGAGTGAGTGCCACATAGAACAGCCGCAAATCCTCACGCAGCCGCTCGCGGTCGGCCTGCGCCAGCTGCTCGTCGTCATAGTCCAGCACCAGTTCGCGCGCCGGGCCGGCTTCGCCCTGCACGGGCAGCGACAGATAGGCCGTGCCGCGCCGCTCCATGAGCCTGAAGCTGCCGGCAAACGGCAGGCAGACCACGGGATACTCCAAGCCCTTGCTTTTGTGCACCGTCACCACCTTGACCAGATCGGCATCGGATTCCAGTCGCACGATCTGCGCCTCGCCGCCGCTGCCTGGCTGCTCGATCTGCGTGGCCAGCCAGCGGATCAAGGCTTGTTCGCCCTCCAGCTGGGCGCTGGCAGTTTGCAGCAACTCGGCCAGGTGCAGATAGTTGGTCAGCCGCCGCTCGCCCCCCAGCTCGGCCAGCCAGCGCGCAGGCAGCTGGAAGCGGTATAGCGTCTGGCGCAGCATGGCCAGCACGCCGTGGCGCAGCCACAGGCTGTGCAACTCGCGCAGTTGCTCGCTTTGGGCATCAAAGGCCTCTTCATCGGCGGCCAGCCAGGCCAGTTCGTCCAGCGTCAGGCTCATCAAACGGGTGGCCAGACCCGCGCGCGCTGCCATTGCATCCAGCGGCGCGGCCACGGCGCGCAGCCAGTACAGCAGGTCTTGCGCCTCGTCGCTGGCAAACACCGAATCCTGATCCGACAGATACACCGAAGCCACCGAACGCTGGGCCAAAGCACGGCGCACGGCGGCAGCCTCCTTGCCGGTACGCACCAGCACGGCAATATCGGCGGGCCGCAGGCGCTGCAGCGGCTTGCCCGGCTGCGCAAAACCCGTGGCCTCATCCATCAGCCACTGCACGATCCGGTCGGCACAATGCTCGGCAAACCGGCGACGAATCACCTCGTTGCTCAGCGGCTCATCGCTCACGGAGCCATCCCAGGCCACGGTCAGCGCGGCCATGGGCTGGGCCCCGGTCATCAGCACCTCGGCGCGGCCGTTGGCAACCACAGCTTCAAATGGCAGAGGATTCTCGGCGCGGCTCTGGCGGAACATGAAAGCGCCTTCGCCGGGCCGCTTTTCTGCCTCGGCAAACCAGTGATTGACGGCAGCCACCAGAGCCTGGGTGGAGCGGAAATTGGTGCCCAGCACATAGTGCCGGCCCTCGGTGGCTTGGCGCGCCTGCAGATAGCTGTAAATGTCGGCACCGCGAAACCCGTAAATCGACTGCTTGGGATCGCCGATCAGCAGCAAAGCACTTTCCGAGTCGTTGTCGGCCGTGCGGTAAATCTGCTCAAACAGACGGTATTGCAGCGGCGAAGTGTCCTGAAACTCGTCAATCAGCGCCACCGGGTACTGGGCCAGAATGCTAGCCCTGAGCGCCGCGCCGTTCTCGCCAGCCAGCGCGCCATCCAGCCGCTGCAGCATATCGGCAAAACCGAAGGTGCCGGCTTGGCGCTTGAGCCATTGCAGACGTTGTCGCACCTGGGCCGCCGCATGCAGGCGCAGCACCACGGCCATGCTGGGAATCCGGGCCAGCTGGCCCAACAGCTGCTGCAGCTGGGCAAATTCCGTGGGCAGCAGCAAATCCATGGTCGAGCCTTTGAAGGCCTCGGCCATGCCCTCGGGGCTCAGGCGCTTGCGCGCGGCATCCGTCAACTCCAAGGTGCTGTTCAAAGGGTCAGCGGCCCAGGCCGCAATCTGCGCCAGCCAGCCCGTGTAGCGCCCCGGCTGCAGCTTGCGCTTGTCCCATAGGGCACCGTTGCCGTCCAGCTGCGCATCCAGCCAGGTCTGCAAGCGCTGGGCCTTGTCCGCCCAACCCTCGGCCAGGGCTTGCAAGGCCTGGCACCGCTGTTGCCGGGCTTGCGCCACGCATTCGGCCAGCGAGCCGGCTCCGGCCTCGGCCGGCACCGCCTCGCGCTGCAGTGACTGCATATCGCCCACCAGCGCCCCCACATGGGGCCAGACCTCAAGCACCTGCTCCAGCAGTTCGCCAGACAGGGGGTAGCACTGCTGGCGCCAATAGTCCTGGGCCGCTTCGATCTGGCGCTGGCTTTCATCGGCTTCCAGCGTCTCGTCAAACAGGTTGCCGCTGTCGAAAGCATGCTCGCGCAGCATGCGCTGGCACCAGGCGTCTATGGTGTGAATGGCCGCGTCGTCCATGCATTGCGCGGCCATGTCCAGCCGCCATGCAGCGGCTGCGCGCAGCGGGCCTTCGGGATAGACCGCGCGCAGATCGCGCAGGAACACATCGTGCTCCTCAGGCTCTTGCTCGCCGCGAAAGCATTTGACGGCATTCACCAGGCGATCGCGAATCCGGTCCGACAGCTCGCGCGTGGCGGCCCGGGTAAAGGTCATGACCAGGATATCGGGCGGCATCAGCGGCCGGTTGAAGCCCTGCTCGCCGCCATGGCCCAACACCAGGCGCAGATACAGGGCGGCAATCGTCCAGGTCTTGCCCGTGCCCGCGCTGGCCTCGATCAGGCGCGAGCCCCAGAGCGGAAACTGAAACGCATCAAGAATATGGCTGGCCGCCTGGGTCATGGGATTCATCTCTTGTGGCCTGCTCATGCCTGCCCCTGGTTCAGTTCGGGCAAGGCCTCGGTACGCAGGTACTGGCTTTTCCATTCCAGCAGGGGGGTGTAAGCCGTCTTGGCCAGGTCTTGAAACTGGCCGCTGGCCAGCAAGTCGTCCCAGCTGGCATAGCAACGCGCCCAGCTGGCATCCATGCATTCACCGTCCAGCACATGGCTGCCCTCATAGGCCGCCGTGGCGGCGCGCAGATCGTCAGCGGCAGCGGCCATGGCCGTGCGCAACGGCAGGGGCAAGGGCGCGCTCTGGCCTTGCCGCCACAAAGCCATCAAGGACAGCAGCGCCGATTGCGCTTGGCGCTGCTCCATGGGCAAGGCCCAGAGCACGGTATCGCGCGCCACCACACAGCCCAGGGCCTGTGCGCCCGTGGCAGACAGGGCCAGGCTGCGCACATAGATGGACAGCAGCTTGTCCGCACGCGGCTGGCGCTCCTTGTCCAGCAGGCTGCGCGGGTCCATGGCAAACCAGCTCAGCTGAAATTCATGAGCACCATCGCCCTCACCCACCGTGTCGGCGTCGCTGCGCTGACGCAGGCCGTCCACCCAATCATCGAGCAGCAAGTCATTTTCTTGTAGCAACAAGCGCATTCTGGATGCCGGCTGCGGCCATTCTTTCATCAGATTTTGCCAAGCCACCAGCGAGGGTGTGACCTGGGCTTGCAAGACCTGGGCTTCGCGTGCGCCCAGACCCGCCAGCGGCAGCACGCCCGCGCGCGCCAGGCGTTGCACCTGTTGCTGCACCTGCCGCGAGACATCTGCATCCGCAAAATCTCCGGCATGTACCAGCTGCGTGACCACGTCTTGCTGCAGCTGCTGCACCAGGCTGTATGCGGTCAGGCCGTCGACCTGGAACAGCTCGTCGTCTTCTATGACCTCCTCATCCGGCTCGAAGCGCACCAGCAGTCGGTTGCGCAGAAAAGCTCGGGCGGGGTGGCGCAGAAAATCCGTCAACCGCGCCAGCGTGAGCGGGGTGCTGGCATCCAGCACAAAGGGCACAGCCTGGGAGGCGACGGCTGCAGCTTGCGCCGCGTGCGCCGCATGCCACTCGCGGGCATAGGTGCGCACAGCGGAATCGGCCTCGAAATAGCGGCGGCTAAAGGGTTGCAGCGGATGCTGATGCGTGCGCTGCGCCAGCAGCTTGCCGCCCTCCTCGCCCTGCCAGGCCTGCTCCAGATAGTCACGCAGCTGCGAAACCAGCACGGACGGCGGCTGCTCGCTGTTGTCGCGCACATGGCGCCCGGCCCAGCTGATGTAGAGCATGCGCCGCGCAGACAGCAGAGCATCGAGCATGAGCTGGCGGTCGTCATCACGCCGGGCCCGGTCGCCGGGACGCGATTGCTTTGGCAAAGCCATCAGATCGAAATCGGAACGGCTGGCACGACGCGGATAGTCGCCATCATTCATGCCCAGCAGGCACACCACCTCAAACGGAATCGCCCGCATGGGCATGAGGGTGCAGAAGGTGACGCCACCGGCGCGAAAGCGCTGGTTCAAGGCAGGTTCCGACAAGGCCTGCAGCCAGGCCTCCTGGGCGACTTCCAGCACCAGCTCGGCATGAAAATCGGCCTGCTCACAGGCTCTTTGCCAGTGGACCAGGGCCACATCCAGCGCGGCCAGCAAAGCCTGATCCTCATCGCTGCGGCTGACAAAAAAATCGTCCAGCAGGGCGCGAAAACGCTCTGCCCACTGCGCAGGCGCTGCAGGCACATTGGCGGTTTTCCACCATTGCAACAGGCGCTGCAGCAAGCTGGCCAGGCTGCCGGCCAGTTCGGCGCTGAGACCGCCGACCTCGTCGTAGGGCTCAATTCCGGCGAAAGCCTGGACCTGCGTCTCGGCGCTGCCGCCGCTGGCATAGCCCAGCAACATGCGCTGCAAACCAAACCAGGCGCTATTGGGGTCGCCGCAGGCCTGCAAGCCCAGCTGCGAACGCTGGGCTTCGTTGAGGCCCCAGCGTATGCCAGCCCCCGCCATCCAGCGGGTGAGCTGCGGCAGCTCATCGGCATCCAGCCCCACGCGGGCGGCCACGGCAGGCACATCCAGCAGATCGCATAGCTCGCTCAGCCGGCAGCGCTGCTGCGGTAGCTTGAGCAGCCATTGCAGCGCCGTGATCAGCGGGCTGCTGGCACGCGCACCCACGTCGGCAATATCGAAAGGGATGTAGCGCGCGTCATGGCGCCCATATTGGCCGAACACGGCACGGATGGAGGGCGCTGCCTCTTCGATCGCCGGCAGCATGACCACCACGTCGCGCGGTGCCAGTCTAGCCTGCTCACCCTGCGCGGGCTGAGCCAGCATGTGCAGCAATTCATCGTGCAACACTTCCAGCTCACGCACCAGGCCATGGGCCTTGTGGAAAACGATGGAGCGATCTGCTGCGGGAATCTGCAGGCGCGGATGCTCGGCCAGCGGCACCAGATCGCGTATGCGCTGCTGCACCTGGGTGAGCAAGGGCGCCTGCGCCAGATCATGGGCGTCGGCTTCGTCATACACATCCACACGCGGCCAGCTCCATTGCGCAGCCACCTCGTCCGTGGTGTCAAAGCTGTCGAGCTGGCGCACATAGTCGCGGCTTTGCCGACCCCAGGCTGCCAGCAGCGGATGGGCATGGGCGTGCATGGCCTCCAGCGGTATGCGCGCCAGATCCTGCCCCGCGCGGTGCGGGTGACGACGGCGCTCCTGGCGCAGCAGCTCACGCCCGTCAATCGCATCGGCCCAGTGAAAACGGCAGGGGTTGGGCACGGCAATCAGCACCTGGCTGTGCTGGGCAATACCGCTGAGAAACTGCATCAGAGACAGCGGCATCTGGCTCATGCCGAAAACCACCACCCGGCGGGCCAGCGGACTGACCGGCGGCTGACCGGACTGCAGCGCAGCCAGCACGCGCGCCAGCAAGGCCGGGCGTGTGGCTTCGCGCTCTAGCTCATCAAGCTCAGCCAGTACCGTGCGCCACAGGCTGGGCTGCCACAGCTGGCCTTCGGGGACAGGCACATCGGGGCGCCCGGGATTGCGCAGCACATCCTGCACCTGGGCCCAGGCATCCAGCCAATCGGCCCGGTAAATCTGGTATTGGTCAAACAGGTCGGCCAGGCGCTCGGCCAGCTGCAGCAGACGCTGAGGTTCCCCAGGTCGCAGAAAGCTGGCAATCGGTGCGAATTCAGGCTGCTCCAGGCATTGAGGCAGGATGCGCATCAGGCGCCAGATCATGGGCGTTTCATCCAGCGGCGATTCACGCGGCACCTTGTCCGCACCCAGAATCTGGCGATAGCTGCGCCAGACAAAACGCGCGGGCAGCTCGACCCGGGCGGCGGCGCACACGCCTTGGGCCGCGGCCATGCGCATCTTGAACCACTCGGCCATGCCGTTGCTCTGCACCAGCACGATCTCGGGCTCCAGCACCTCCAGCGGATGCGCGGCCAACCAGGCCAGCACCGTATCGGCCAGCGCTTCGGTCTGATTTCCATGCAGGGCAATCAGCCCCGGCTGCCATTGTGTCGTCACGTAAGCCCTCCCAGTGCCCTGCCTGCGCCTTGTACGCCGGCAGCATGGCCAACAGCGAGCTTACCGCGTCTTGCCTGCCCCGAAGACAGCACGCCGAGCGCCCACAAAAGCCCAGGGCCCGGGCCTCGAGGCAATGAGAAAAGCCCCAGTACTTTGCAGTACTGGGGCTTTGAATTTGGTGGCCTGGGACGGAATCGAACCGCCGACACAAGGATTTTCAATCCTCTGCTCTACCGACTGAGCTACCGGGCCTTTTTCATTCAGCGTTGATGTTTGCCGAAGCCATGATTATATGCATACTTTCGCCTTCGCATCTTGCCTGGTCATCCGGCGATGAAGTCGCCGTTAGAAATCAGGCCTGAATGCAAAAATCCCCAGTACTTTGCAGCACTGGGGATTTGAATTTGGTGGCCTGGGACGGAATCGAACCGCCGACACAAGGATTTTCAATCCTCTGCTCTACCGACTGAGCTACCGGGCCTTTTCTTTATGCTCTCGCATACCGAAGCCACGATTATATGCATACTTTTCGACCTCAAATCGAAATACGCAAATTTTCTGAAAATTATCCGCGGCGATTGCGTCCGAGGTCCACGCCCAGTTGTCGCAGCTTGCGGTACAAGTGGGTGCGCTCCAGTCCCGTCTTCTCGGCCACACGCGTCATGGAGCCGCCTTCGCGGGCCAGGTGAAATTCGAAATAGGCTTTTTCAAAGCCATCACGGGCTTCACGCAGCGGGCGATCCAGGTCAAAGCCCTGGTGGGCATGCGGCAGATTGTCTTCCGTTGCCTGAGCCGAGACGCTGGTGGCCAGCGCCGGCGCGATACCGTCATTGCTGGCCGCTGTGGATTCAGCCGCCTGGCTGGTCGAGCTGCGGGCCAGGCCCTGCTCCACCGCCTTGAGCAGCTTTTGCATGGTGATGGGTTTTTCCAGAAAGGACAGCGCACCGATGCGCGTGGCTTCCACAGCCGTCTCTATCGTGGCATGGCCGCTCATCATGATGACGGGCATGGTCAGCTGTCCGGCCGTTGCCCATTCCTTGAGCAGCGTGACGCCATCCGTATCCGGCATCCATATATCCAGCAACACGAGGTCATAGGCGTTAGAGGCACGCGCGATGCGCGCCTGATTGGCGTTCTCCGCCACGTCCACACTATGACCTTCGTCGTTGAGGATTTCCGACAACAAATCCCGGATCCCCAGTTCGTCGTCGACCACCAGTATGTTTGCCATGTGTCTAAAGCCTATTGCTATGCGGTGTGCGAGGCGGCATCAGGCCACGTCGCACGGTCATCAGGTGCAAATGATAGCGAGACTCGTGCACCTTGCACTATCCCGTCTTCCTCTCGATTACCCAGGTCAACCCGGGCATGGTGCTCGTCGGCAATTTTTTTAACCACAGCCAGACCCAGTCCCGTGCCACGCGATTTGGTTGTGACGTAGGGCTCAAACGCCCGCTGCAGTATGTTGGCAGCAAATCCCGTGCCACTGTCGCTGATGCTCAGCCTTACCCGTTGCGTTGAATCAAGCCAGCGAGTTTCAATGGTGACGGGGCCTGGAGTCTGCCCGGTTTCCTGAGCCTTTTGCATCGTCGCGTCCTGCGCATTTTGCAAAAGATTGTGGATGACCTGTCGCAACTGCTGGCTGTCACCACGAATGGGAGGGCATTGCTCGTCCAACATGGCGTCTACGCGCACCGTCGCATTTTCCTCGCCATAGAGCTGAAGCACCTCGGTCACCAGAGTGTTCAAGTCTAACGCCTGCAGATTGGCGGCCGGCAAACGCGCATATTCGCGGAACTCGTCCACCAGCCGCTTCATGGCGGCCACCTGATCCACAATGGTTTTGACAGATTTGGCCAGCAGGGCCTGCTCCGTTGGCTGCAGCTTGTCGGTCAGCTTCATCGCCATGCGCTCGGCAGACAGCTGAATCGGGGTCAGCGGATTCTTGATCTCATGCGCCACCCGTCGCGCCACCTCGCCCCAAGCCTGTGCACGCTGGGCAGACACAATCTCGGAGATATCGTCAAACACCAGCAGGCGCTGGGCATCCGGCAGCTCTGCACCACGCATGACCAGGCTCGTCGTGTTGTGCACCACGTCGCCGTCACCGCCATCGAGCTCGAACACCAGTTGCCAGCGGTCGCGCCCCTGGGCGGCGTTGGGATCGCCAAGGAACAGGGCAAACTGCTCCTGCACCACACGGGCAAAGTCCTGCAGCCCCGACACATCGCGCAAGCGCTTGCCCTGGAACACCGCCATGGGTGCACGCAAGATGCGGGTCGCACCCGGGTTGCTGAGCACGATGCGTCCCTGGTCATCAAGCACGATGACACCCGAGGTCAGATTATCCAGAATGGTTTGCAGATTGGCGCGGGCGGAATCGAGCTGCAGCAGATTGCGGTTGGCATCCGAGCGGGCATCGGCCAGTTGCTGGGTCATCACCGCAAACGAGCGGGTCAGCCCGCCGATTTCATCCTTGTTCTGCAAGGCAGGCTTGGGCCGCAGATCGCCTCTTGCCACATCGCGCATGCCCTGGGCCAGTAAAAGCAAGGGCTTGGCCAGCTGATTGCCCAGCACCACAGCCAGCACCACGGCACCAAACACGGCCAGGAACAAGGCCAGCGTGAGCGTGCCTATATACATGCGCTGCAGGCCGCCACGGGCCAGGGCGCGCTCCTGGTACTCCCGGTTCGCCTCCTGCACAGCCAGGGCATTGGTCACCAGACTGGACGGCAACGGGATGGTGGCTTGCAGATAGCGCGGCTCTTCCAGCAGATTGACGGAAGGATTGGGCACCAGCACCAGGGTTCGCACGCGGGCGTTGGCGGCGGCCTTTTCTGAAGGGCCTTCGGTTTCGTCATCCAGCCCTTCGATGCTGGCAATCGTTCGTTGCTCTCGCAGAGTGCGCAGCTCCTGCGTGCTGGGGCGCTCCGGCTGCAGATCGAATTGGGATTTACCGACGCTGGCAATGGCCCGGCCCGAGGCGTTCCAGAGCACGGCATCCGTGGCACCAATCTGATCCCGTATGCGCTCCAGCACCAGCGCCGCACCGGTATCGGACACCGTGGACAGCTGAGCTCCTGCCGTGCGGGTGTTATTGGCCATGTCGTTGGCCACCGTCTCCAGCGTGGCGCTGGCCAGGCTCACCCCGGCGGACAGCGCACCTTCCACCTTGACATCAAACCAGCTCTCGATGGAGCGGGAAACAAACTGATAGGACACCACATAAATCAGCAAGCCCGGCACCAGGCCCACTAGGGTGAAAATGCCTGCCAGCTTGAGCAGCAGCCGGCTGCCGAAACGACCACGGCGCAAGCGCAGGGCAAGACGTATGCCGCCCCACAGCAAAATGAACAGCAACAGGCCTGCGGCCACCACATTGGCGGCAAACAGCCAGTTGTAATTTCTCTCGTAAGCCAAGCGGTTATTCGTGGCCAAAGTGAGCAAAAACAGCAGCATCACACCGACAACAGCCATCAACGCCACGCCCGTACCCACGGCCAAGCGGGTGGCGCGGGACCAGCGCGTGGTGGACGGCAGCGAGCCTTCGGAATCCAGATGCTTGAAATCAGCCATCAGGGCTCCAGTATCTGTGTGCGCGAGAGTTGCAAATTCCAGCCCGAACGGCCCAGAGCACCAATTTGCAAAGGCCTTGGCAAGGCCGATAAATCTACTCTGAAGCGCAGTTGCACCGAGACACCGGAGGTGCCATTGAGCTGCCCCGGCTCCATGATTTTCCAGCGCGAAATGCGCTGAATGGCGGCCAGCGCATCTTCCAGCTGCTCATAGGTCTGGCCCAGAACCAGCCCACCGGAGGAACTGGTGAAAGAGTTATTGGAGATATGCAGACGCCAGCGGCGCGTCAGCGGCTGGTGAGTAAGACGGTAATAGCGCGTGGCCGTGCCCAGTTGCTGGTCGGACCAGTACCAGCGCTCGCGCTGCACCTGGGCTTCGGCGGCAAAGTAAATGGGGATGCCTTGACGCAAGGCATCATCGACCTGCATGGGCAAGTCAAACTGCAAATTGGCAGACAGAAACAGGCCTTCGTCACTGCGCTCGACCTTCATGGAGCTGATATCGGCCGGTACCGTGTCCGCCCAGCTTTTCATCAGCATGCCGGAAGCCACCAGACACAGCATGCAGGCCAGCAGCGTGCGCCACCAAGCCTGCGCGAAAGTGTCAGCGCGTTTTTTCCAGCAGTGCGTAATAAAAGCCGTCGTGGTCACCTAAAGCATTGTCAGTCAGCCTATCCGCTTTTTCCGGTTTGCCAGGAATTAAATGCCCTGCCGCAGGCAAGCTGAGCGCCGTAGTGTTGCGTGCAAGAAACGCTTGCACCTGGGCCTCACCCTCGGCCTTGAAGACCGAGCAGGTGCAGTAAACCATGCGCCCGCCGGGTTGCAGCAAGGGCCACAAGGTATCGAGAAGACGGGATTGAATCTCCCCCAGCTGGGCAATATCGGTTTCGCGGCGCAGCCAGCGTGCATCGGGCTGGCGCCGCACAATGCCCGAAGCCGAGCAAGGCGCATCCAGCAAAATGGCATCGAACAGCTCGCCATCGCACTGCGATTCAAACCATTGATCCGGTGCCGAGGCATCCGCCACCAATACCTGGGCCTTGAGGCCAAGGCGACCCAACGTATCGTCAATGCGATGCGCACGCTCGGCATCGATCTCCAGCGCCGTCACCTGCAGCGAGCCAGGTTGTGCATATTCCAGCAAATGCGCGGTCTTGCCGCCGGGTGCAGCGCAGGCATCGAGCACGCGCAGCGGGCGGCCTGCTACCGGTGCCAGGCCCTTGAGCAGCAAGGGAGCGGCCAGTTGCGCGGCAGCATCCTGCACGGAAGCCCAGCCTTCGGCGAAATGCGGCAGCTCGTTCACCGGCGCGGCATGCTCCAGCTGCAAACCCATATCCGCCACCCATGAAGCTCTCAAATCAATAGCTTCAAGCGCTTTCAGATACTGGGCTTGAGTGCATTTTTGCTGATTAACACGCAAGGTCATGGGCGGCTGCGCATTGTTGGCCGTCAAAATGGTTTGCCAATCCTGGGGGTGGTCTTTTTTCAGACGTTCTATCCACCAGGCAGGATGGTTCCAGACGGCCACCGGGCTCGCTTGCGTGGCCACCACCAGCGCATCGCGCTCGCGCAAGAAACGGCGCAAACAGGCGTTGATAAAACCCGACTGAGCACGTGCCGCACCGCGCTTGGCCGCTTCAACGGCCTGATTGACCAGGGTAAACGGAGGATACGGTGCCTGTTCATCCGTCCAGGCCAGGGCCAGGGCGGTACACAGCAAGGCACTGACCTTCGGGGCTGGAGCGCGCGGGGCCAGCTGCTTTTGCAGCGCTTGCGCACGACCCAGATTGCGCAGCACTTGGAACAACAAAGCCTGGACACCGGGGCGCAAGCGCTGCGGCACCTGTGCCAGCACCGTTTTGCTCGACTGCCCACCCAAGATGCCATGCAGGGCCTGGGCCACGGCATCCAGTTGCTGCCACAGCGCAGGCGCATGGTGCTGATCTGCTGTGGGCTGCTTTTTCTCGGGCTTTTGATTCATGGACGACAGGCCTTGGAGCCAAGGCAGATTTAAATAATTCTTCAAAAGAAAAACGCTCCCGTCTGCGGCAGGCAGAGCGGGAGCGCACAGCTGAGCTCAATCCAGGGCGGTTGCCCACCCTGGATCTGGCTGCAGCTTACTCGGCAGAAGCGTCGCTGGAAGCTTCGTCGGCGGTCACGCCAGCCAGTTCAGCCGCTTCGGCATCGGCGATGGCACGGCGCTCGGCGTCGTCCATTTCGTCCTTGGCCTTGCGTGCCTGGTGGTAGGCCAGACCGGTACCGGCAGGGATCAGACGACCCACGATCACGTTTTCCTTCAGGCCACGCAGCTCGTCGCGCTTGCCCATGATGGCAGCCTCGGTCAGCACGCGGGTTGTTTCCTGGAAGGAAGCAGCCGAGATGAAGGAGTCGGTCGACAGCGAAGCCTTGGTAATACCCAGCAGCACGTTGGAGTACGTTGCTGGAATCTTGCCTTGCTTTTGCATGTCCTCGTTGGTGTTGAGCACTTCCGAGCGTTCGACCTGCTCACCCTGGATGTAGGTGGTCTCGCCTGGGTTCTCGATCACAACGCGGCGCAGCATCTGGCGAACGATCACCTCGATGTGCTTGTCGTTGATCTTCACGCCTTGCAAGCGGTACACGTCCTGCACTTCGTCAACGATGTAACGCGCCAGTTCTTCGATACCCAGCAAACGCAGGATGTCTTGAGGATCGGCTGGGCCGTCCACAATCGATTCGCCCTTGTTCACCACCTGGCCTTCGTGGACCAGAATGTTGCGCTCCTTAGGTACCAGCTCTTCAGAGACCTTACCTTCCAGATCAGTGATCTGCAGGCGGATCTTGCCCTTGGTTTCCTTACCGAAGGACACGGTACCGGTCATCTCGGCCAGAGTACCCTTGTCCTTAGGCGTACGGGCTTCGAACAGCTCGGCCACACGTGGCAGACCACCGGTAATGTCTCGGGTCTTCTGACCTTCAACGGGGATACGGGCCAGCACTTCGCCGGGGCCCACTTCCTGGCCGTCACGCACCTGAATCAGCGCGCCAACCTGGAAGCCAATCGTCACCGAGTGATCGGTACCGGGGATCTTGACTTCCTGGTTGTTGGCATCAATCAGCTTGACCTGAGGACGAACCACCTTGGCAGAGCCGCGGCGCTTAGGATCGATCACCACCAGAGTGGACAGACCGGTCACTTCGTCGACCTGCTTGGCAACTGTCAAGCCTTCTTCCACATTCTCGAAATTCACCCGACCGGCGTATTCCGTAATGATGGGGCGAGTCAGCGGATCCCAGTTAGCCAGGATCTTGCCAGCCTTGATGGCTTCATCGGGCTTGACCGTCAGCACAGCACCGTAAGGCACTTTGTGACGCTCACGCTCGCGACCGTTTTCAGCAATCACGATTTCGCCGGAGCGCGAAATCACGACCAGCTCACCCTTGGTGTTGCTCACATAGCGCATCGTGCTATTGAAGCCGATGGAACCGTTGGACTTGGCTTCCACGCTAGACGCGATGGCTGCACGCGAAGCCGCACCACCGATGTGGAACGTACGCATGGTCAGCTGAGTACCGGGTTCACCGATGGACTGGGCTGCAATCACGCCCACGGCTTCGCCGAGGTTGATCATGCCGCCACGACCCAAGTCGCGGCCATAGCAGGTTGCGCACAGACCAAAGCGGGTTTCGCAGGTCAGGGCCGTACGGACCTTGATCTCGTCCACGCCTTGAGCTTCCAGCTCTTCGATGTTGTCTTCGTCCAGCAGCGTGCCTGCGGCCATCAACACTGCGCGTGTTTCGGGGTGCAGAACGTCTTCAGCGACGGAACGGCCCAGCACGCGGTCGCGCAGGGATTCGATCACTTCACCGCCTTCGACGATGGCGCGCATCAGGTAGCCATTGAACGTACCGCAGTCTTGTTCGTTCACGACCAAGTCTTGCGTCACGTCCACCAGACGACGAGTCAGGTAACCGGAGTTAGCTGTCTTCAACGCCGTGTCGGCCAGACCCTTACGGGCACCGTGGGTCGAGATGAAGTACTGCAACACATTGAGGCCTTCGCGGAAGTTCGCGGTAATAGGCGTCTCAATAATGGAACCGTCAGGCTTGGCCATCAGACCACGCATACCGGCCAGCTGACGAATCTGGGCTGCAGAGCCACGAGCGCCGGAGTCGGCCATCATGTAAATGGCGTTGAAAGACTCTTGCTCCACCACGTTGCCGTGGCGGTCGGTGGTCTTTTCAACCTTCAGCTGGTCCATCATCACCTTGGACACGTCGTCGCCGGCCTTGCCCCAGATGTCCACCACCTTGTTGTAGCGCTCACCGGAGGTCACCAGACCCGAGACGTACTGCTGTTCGATTTCCTTCACTTCGCCTTCGGCGCGGGCCAGGATCTCGGCCTTTTGCGGAGGCACCAGCATGTCGTCGATCGACACGGAGAAACCAGCGTGAGTCGACAGACGGAAGCCGTTTTGCAGCAACTTGTCGGCGAACACCACGGTAGCCTTCAGGCCGCAGCGACGGAAGGACGCGTTGATCAGCTTGGAGATTTCCTTCTTCTTCAGTGCCTTGTTCATGTTGGTGAACGCCAGGCCCTTGGGAAGAATCTCGGACAGCAGAGCACGACCCACGGTGGTTTCAACCAACGAAGTCACAGGCTCGAATTCGCCAGTTTCCTTGTTCTTGTTCCACTCGGTCAGGCGCACGCTGATCTTGGCATGCAGTTCGGTTTCGTTGGCATCGAGTGCGCGCTGCACTTCAGCCAGGTCGGCAAACACCATGCCTTCGCCCTTGCCGTTGATCATCTCACGCGTGGCGTGATACAGACCCAGCACCACGTCCTGAGAAGGAACGATGGAAGGCTCGCCCGAAGCAGGGAACAGCACGTTGTTGGAGGCCAGCATCAGCGTACGGGCTTCCATCTGCGCTTCCACAGACAGGGGCACGTGAACAGCCATCTGGTCACCGTCGAAGTCGGCGTTGAACGCAGCGCAAACCAGCGGGTGCAGTTGCAGTGCCTTGCCTTCGATCAAGATGGGCTCGAAAGCCTGGATACCCAAACGGTGCAGCGTAGGCGCACGGTTGAGCATGATGGGGTGTTCCTTGATGACTTCTTCAAGAATGTCCCACACCACGGGTGTGCCGGCTTCCACTTCCTTCTTGGCAGCCTTGATGGTCGTGGCAATGCCGCGCTGCTCGAGCTGCGCAAAGATGAAGGGCTTGAACAATTCCAGCGCCATCAGCTTGGGCAGACCGCACTGGTGCAGCTTGAGGTAAGGACCCACGGTAATCACGGAACGACCGGAGTAGTCCACGCGCTTGCCCAGCAAGTTCTGACGGAAACGACCGCTCTTACCCTTGATCATGTCGGCCAGGGACTTCAGGGCACGCTTGTTGGCGCCTGTCATGGCCTTGCCGCGACGACCGTTGTCCAGCAAGCTGTCCACGGCTTCTTGCAGCATGCGCTTTTCGTTGCGCGCAATGATTTCGGGAGCCTTCAGCTCCAGCAGACGACGCAGACGCGAGTTACGGTTGATAACGCGGCGGTACAGGTCGTTCAGGTCGGAGGTCGCAAAGCGGCCGCCGTCCAGAGGCACCAGAGGACGCAGATCCGGAGGCAGCACAGGCAGCACTTCCATCACCATCCAACCGGGACGAATGCCGGACTTCTTGAATGCTTCCAGCAGCTTCAGACGCTTGGCGTTCTTCTTGACCTTGACTTCGGAGCCGGTCAGATCGCCGCGCAGACGCTCGATCTCGACGTCGATATCAATGCCTTCCAGCAGGTCCTTGATACCTTCAGCACCCATCTTGGCGGTGAATTCGTCGTAGCCGTATTCGATGCACTTAGCGTCGTAATCGTCTTCGGTCATGATGCTGAACTTCTTCAGCGGAGTCATGCCGGGATCGGTCACCACATAGGCTTCAAAGTACAGCACGCGCTCGATGTCACGCAGCGTCATGTCCAGCACCAGGCCCAGACGCGATGGCAGGGACTTCAGGAACCAGATGTGGGCGCAAGGCGCAGCTAGGTCGATGTGACCCATGCGTTCACGACGCACCTTGGTCTGTGTGACTTCAACGCCGCACTTCTCGCAGATCACGCCGCGGTGCTTCAAACGCTTGTACTTGCCGCACAGGCATTCATAGTCCTTGATCGGGCCAAAGATCTTGGCGCAGAACAGACCATCACGCTCGGGCTTGAAGGTACGGTAGTTGATCGTCTCAGGCTTCTTCACTTCACCGAAAGACCACGAACGGATCTTTTCGGGCGAGGCCAGGCCGATCTTGATGGCATCGAAATGCTCATCAGGCGTAAATTGCTTGAACAGGTCGAGTAGCGATTTCATAGACTCTTTCCTTTTCAATTAAGAACGTTCGAGTTCAATGTCCAGGCCCAGGGAACGGATTTCCTTGACCAGCACGTTGAACGACTCGGGCATGCCTGCCTCGATGGAATGCTCACCCTTGACGATGGATTCGTACACCTTGGTACGGCCCACCACGTCATCGGACTTCACAGTCAACATTTCCTGCAGCACGTAGGCGGCGCCGTAAGCTTCCAGCGCCCACACTTCCATTTCACCGAAACGCTGACCACCGAACTGAGCCTTACCGCCCAGAGGTTGTTGCGTCACCAGCGAGTACGGACCGGTGGAACGGGCGTGCATCTTGTCGTCAACCAAGTGGTGCAGCTTCAGGTAGTGCATGTAGCCGATGGTGGTGGGACGCTCGAAGCGGTCACCGGTACGGCCGTCATACAGGTAAGCCTGTGTGCGGGTCTCGGTCAGGCCCTTACGTTCCTTCAGGTCATCGGGATATGCCAGCTTCAGCATGTCCTTGATTTCCTGCTCGGAAGCACCGTCGAACACGGGAGTGGCAAACGGCACGCCCGTGGTCAAGGTCTGGGCCATGGCCAGAACTTCGTTGTCGTCCAGCTGGGCCAGGTCTTCCTTGCGGCCGCGGCTGTTGTACACCTCTTCCAGGAAGGCGCGCACTTCAGCAGCACGGGCTTCTTCCTGGAGCATGTTGCCGATGCGCTGGCCCAGACCCTTGCCGGCCCAGCCCAAGTGCACTTCCAGCACCTGACCGATATTCATACGCGAAGGCACGCCCAACGGGTTCAGCACAATGTCGGCAGTGGAGCCATCAGCCATGTAAGGCATGTCTTCCACAGGCACGATCTTGGAGACCACACCCTTGTTACCGTGACGGCCGGCCATCTTGTCACCAGGCTGCAGACGACGCTTGACAGCCAGGTAGACCTTGACCATCTTCAGCACGCCAGCAGGCAACTCGTCGCCTTGCGTGAGCTTCTTGCGCTTTTCTTCAAAAGCCAGGTCGAAGTTGTGACGCTGCTGCTCGATGGAGTTTTTGATGGACTCCAGTTGGGCAGCCACATCGTCTTCCGCCGGACGAATGTCGAACCAGTGGAACTTCTCCACGCCGTCCAGATACGCCTTGTCGATCTTGGCGCCCTTGGACAGCTTTTGTGGACCGCCATTGGCCACGCGGCCGGTCAGCAGCTTCTCGATACGGTCGAACGCATCGGCTTCCACAATACGCAGCTGGTCGTTCAGATCCAGACGGAAGCGCTTGAGCTCATCATCAATAATCTGTTGAGCACGCTTGTCGCGCTGGATGCCTTCACGCGTGAACACTTGCACGTCGATCACGGTGCCTTGCGAGCCCTGATCCACACGCAGCGAGGTGTCCTTCACGTCCGAAGCCTTCTCACCGAAGATAGCGCGCAGCAGCTTTTCTTCAGGAGTCAGAGTCGTTTCACCCTTGGGGGTGACCTTGCCCACCAGCACATCGCCGGGTTGCACTTCAGCGCCCACGTAGATGATGCCGGACTCGTCCAGACGGTTCAGTTGCTGCTCCGACAGGTTCGGAATGTCGCGCGTGATTTCCTCTGGGCCAAGCTTGGTATCGCGAGCCATGACCACGAGTTCTTCGATGTGGATCGAGGTGTAGCGGTCTTCAGCCACCACGCGCTCGTTGATCAAGATCGAATCTTCGAAGTTGTAGCCGTTCCAGGGCATGAAAGCGATCAGCATGTTCTGACCGATGGCGATTTCGCCCAGATCGGTAGAAGCGCCGTCCGCCAGCACATCACCCTTGGCCAACTTGTCACCGCGCTTGACGATGGGGCGTTGGTGGATGTTGGTGTTCTGGTTGGAACGCTGATACTTGATGAGGTTGTAGATGTCCACACCCACTTCACCAGCCACGGCTTCGTCGTCGTTCACGCGGATCACGATGCGGGTTGCATCCACGTAATCCACGATACCGCCGCGAGTTGCCGTCACCACGGTGCCGGAGTCCACAGCGGCCACGCGCTCGATGCCGGTGCCGACCATGGGCTTTTCAGGACGCAGCACAGGCACGGCCTGACGCGACATGTTGGCACCCATCAATGCGCGGTTCGCGTCATCGTGTTCCAGGAACGGAATCAGGGAAGCAGCCACCGACACGATCTGCGCAGGCGACACGTCCATGTACTGCACGCGCTCAGCGGACAGCAGGGTCGATTCACCGTTTTCACGGGCCGACACCAGGTCACCCGTCAGACGGCCTTCGGCATCCAGCTCGGCATTGGCCTGAGCGATCACGTACTTGCCTTCTTCGATGGCAGACAGGTAATCGATCTGGTTGGTCACCTTGCCATCCACCACGCGGCGGTAAGGCGTTTCGATGAAGCCGTACTCATTCAGGCGGGCGTACAGGGCCAGCGAGTTGATCAGACCAATGTTTGGACCTTCAGGCGTTTCGATAGGGCAGACGCGACCGTAGTGGGTCACGTGCACGTCACGCACTTCAAAGCCGGCACGTTCGCGAGTCAAACCGCCCGGGCCAAGAGCCGAAACACGGCGCTTGTGGGTGATTTCGGCCAGAGGGTTGGTCTGGTCCATGAACTGCGACAGCTGCGATGCACCGAAGAACTCCTTCAGGGCCGCAGAGATGGGCTTGGAGTTGATCAGATCGTGAGGCATCAGAGGCTCTTGCTCAGCCTGACCCAGACGTTCCTTCACAGCCTTTTCGATACGTGCCAGACCGGTGCGGTACTGGTTTTCGGCCAGTTCACCCACGCAGCGCACGCGACGGTTGCCCAGGTGGTCGATATCGTCGACTTCACCCTTGCCATTGCGCAGATCCACCAAAATCTTGACCACGGCCAGGATGTCTTCGTTGGACAGCACCATGGGGCCGGTTGCGCCATCGCGACCGACCTTGGCATTGAACTTCATACGACCCACGCGCGACAGATCGTACGTATCGGGGTTGTAGAACAGGCGCTGGAACAGCGCTTGCACAGCGTCCTCGGTAGGAGGCTCGCCGGGACGCATCATGCGGTAGATGGCAACGCGGGCGGCAAATTCGTCCACGGTTTCATCGGTACGCAGGGTCTGCGAGATGTAAGCGCCTTGATCCAGCTCATTGGTGTACAGGCATTGCAGATCTTGCACGCCGGCACTGCGCAGCTTCTTGAGCAAAGCTTCGGTCAACTCTTCGTTGGCCTTGGCAATGATTTCACCGGTGTCGGGATCAACAATGTTCTTGGCGACAACGCGGCCGATCAGGAAGTCTTCAGGCACGCTGACGTACTTGGTACCCGATTGCTCCATCTCACGAGTATGACGGGCGGTGACGCGCTTGTCCTTGGCCACAACGACCTTGCCAGCCTTGTCGGTGATGTCGAAACGGGCAATTTCACCCTTCAGACGATCAGCCACGAACTCCATCTGGGCGCCACTGTCCATCAGACGGAAATTGTCGTTGACGAAGAAGTTGGCCAGGATGGTTTCAGGCGTCAGACCGATGGCCTTCAGCAGAATCGTCACAGGCATCTTGCGGCGACGGTCCACACGGAAGAACAGCAGGTCCTTGGGGTCGAACTCGAAGTCCAGCCAGGAACCGCGGTAAGGGATGATGCGTGCCGAGAACAGCAGCTTACCCGAGCTATGGGTCTTGCCCTTGTCGTGTTCAAAGAACACGCCAGGCGAACGGTGCAGCTGAGACACGATCACGCGCTCGGTACCGTTGACGATGAAAGAACCCTTTTCGGTCATCAGGGGCACTTCGCCCATGTAGACCTCTTGTTCCTTCACTTCCTTGACCACCTTGGACTGAGCCGTGGATGACTCACGGTCATAGATGATCAACTGCACCTTGGCACGCACGGCCGAGGCGAAGGTCAGACCACGGGTCTGACATTCACGAACGTCAAAAGCAGGTTTGGCGAGGTTGTACTCGACAAACTTCATTTCAACGAATCCGTTGTGGGAGACGATGGGGAATGCGGAATTGAAAGCCGCTTGCAGGCCATCAATGGTACGTTTTTTGGGGGCTACATCTGCCTGCAAGAATGCGGTATAGGCATCTTTTTGCATCTGCAGCAGATAAGGCACTTCGAGCACGCTTTCGCGGCTCCCGAAGCTTTTGCGAATTCGCTTGCGTTCGGTGTAAGAATAGGCCATGAGATCTCCGGGCAAAGACATGAGTCCTGGGTCTGCGACGACTGCCCCACAGAGGATTCACTCTGCGGGCTTGGCGGTTGGCCACTACCAACCATGGCTGACGGTGATGCGTTGCACATCACCCGAACCAAGGCATCTTCTGCTGTCGGATTGTCAGAAGACACTAAAAAGCAGACTCCCCGGGAAACCTGCTTTTTGGTGTGTTCTTTTCAGCGCATTTCACAAGCGCCAAAGGCTGGAGACCCTGAAAAGAGTCTCCAGCCCTTGATTTCACTGAATTACTTCAGTTCAGCCTTAGCACCGGCTTCGATCAGCTTCTTCACAGCAGCTTCAGCGTCAGCCTTGGCAACGGCTTCCTTGACGTTCTTAGGAGCGCCATCAACCAGGTCCTTAGCTTCCTTCAGACCCAGGCCAGTGATTTCACGCACAGCCTTAATCACGGAAACCTTGTTCGCGCCGGCTTCAGTCAGCACAACGTTGAACTCGGTCTTTTCTTCCACAGCGGCGGCAGCAGCGCCACCAGCAGCGGGAGCAGCCATAGCGGCAGCGGACACGCCAAACTTTTCTTCAATTGCCTTGACCAGGTCGTTCAGTTCCAGAACAGTCATGCTGTCCAGGGCGGTCAAGAATGCGTCTTTATCGAATGCCATGTTATTTCCTAACAAATTTGTTGGTTTGTGCCGCGCAATTAAGCGGCAGCTGCTTCAGCTTCAGCTTCAGCTGCAGGTTCTGCGCCTTCGCTCTTCTTTGCCGCCAGGGCGCCCAGCACAACGGCTGTACGCGACATTGGGGACATAAGCAAGCCACACACTTGTGCCAGCAAGATTTCCTTGGAGGGAATGCTAGCCAGTTGCTTCACGCCGTTAACGTCCAGGGCCTTGCCCGAAAACGCGCCACCGCGAATCACCAACTTATCGTTGGTCTTCGCGAAGTCGGCCACCACCTTAGCGGCAGCCACTGCGTCTTCAGAGAAGCCATAGATCAGCGGACCAGTCATCTGGTCAGCCACCACGTCAAACTGGCCGCCAGCCACAGCACGGCGGGCCAGGGTGTTCTTCAACACGCTCAAGCTCACGCCCTTGCTGCGTGCATCAGCGCGCAGTTTGGTCATGTCGGCGACCGTGATGCCACGGTATTCCGCGATCACAAGCGTTTGAGCTTTAGCGGCGAGGCTGGTCACTTCGTTGATGACCGCTTCTTTCTCACTGCGATTAAGACTCAAGGTCTACTCCTTAAATGCGCACTCAGGGCTAGCCCCTCATGCGCGCTCTTGTTGCAGCGACCAACTGTTTTGGAAAAAATCCATCTGCAGCGGGATCGCCATCTGCGTTGGCCATCACGATTAAGTGATCTGAATCACACCAACGGTCTTGGATGACCTGATAGAGCAACAACCCCATCAGCCCACCACACCAGATGAGCAGATGCTCATCTGACGATTTCTAGCAATTACGCCGAGATGGATTGCGTGTCGACGCGAACGCCCACACCCATAGTCGACGAAACAGCAACCTTGCGCAGGTACAGGCCCTTGCTGGAAGCAGGCTTGGCCTTGTTCAGTGCTTCGATCAGAGCAGCCAGGTTACCCTGCAGCTTTTCGGTGTCGAAGGAGCGACGGCCAATAGTGCCGTGAACAATACCGGCCTTGTCGACGCGGAACTGCACTTGACCAGCCTTGGCGTTCTTCACAGCCGTAGCGACGTCAGGAGTCACGGTGCCAACCTTGGGGTTAGGCATCAGACCACGTGGACCCAGGATCTGGCCCAACTGACCCACAACGCGCATAGCGTCAGGAGCAGCGATCACCACGTCGAAGGGCATGTCGCCAGCCTTCACCATGGCAGCCAGGTCGTCCATACCAACCACGTCAGCGCCGGCAGCCTTGGCTTCTTCAGCCTTGGCACCTTGTGCGAACACGGCCACGCGAGCAACCTTGCCAGTACCGTGAGGCAGAACCACGGCGCCACGCACCACTTGGTCCGACTTCTTGGCATCCACACCCAGCTGAACGGCCACGTCGATGGATTCATCGAACTTGGCGGTAGCTGCGTCCTTCACCAGGGCGATAGCATCGGTCAGAGCGTACAGCTTGTTGCTGTCAACTTTGCCTTGGAGAGCTTTTTGCTTCTTGGTCAACTTGGCCATTTACACACCCTCCACGATCACGCCCATCGAACGGGCAGAACCAGCCAGCGTACGCACAGCGGCGTCAACGTCAGCGGCGTTCATGTCCTTCAACTTGGTCTTGGCGATTTCTTCCAGCTGAGCGCGGGAAATCTTGCCGACCTTAGTCTTCAGGGGGTTCGAAGAGCCCTTGTCGAGCTTGATCGCCTTCTTGATCAGCACGGTTGCGGGAGGAGTCTTGATGACAAAAGTGAAGCTCTTGTCAGCAAATGCCGTGATAACCACGGGCAAAGGCAGGCCGGGCTCGACACCTTGGGTCTGGGCGTTGAACGCCTTGCAGAATTCCATGATGTTGAGGCCGCGCTGACCCAGCGCAGGACCGATTGGAGGGGAAGGATTGGCCTTACCAGCTGGCACTTGCAGCTTGATGAAGCCGACGATTTTCTTCGCCATTGAATGCTCCTAACGGGTATAACGCCACGCACATCCAAACTGGATGCAGGCAGCTCCCCGAAGTTAAGACTCTACAAAAAAGCTCCGCATCGAGTCAAAAAAATGCGAAGCCTTATATTCTAAGTTGGAACTTAAGTTTTCTCAACCTGAGCGAACTCTAATTCCACAGGCGTTGCACGGCCAAAAATAGTGACCGAGACGCGCAGACGATTCTTTTCGTAGTTGACTTCTTCAACGGAGCCGTTGAAATCGGTGAAAGGACCTTCCTTCACACGAACCAACTCACCCACCATGAATTCAACCTTGTGGCGGGGCTTCTCAGTACCCTCTTGCATCTGCTCGACGATCTTGCGCACCTCTTCTTCAGAAATGGGCGCAGGTCGATTCTTGGCACCACCCACAAAGCCAGTCACCTTGCTGGTGTGCTTGACCAAGTGCCAGGTGTCGTCTTCCATCACCATTTCGACGAACACATAGCCGGGAAACAGGCGACGCTCTGTCGTGCGTCGTTGTCCATTGCGCATCTCTACCACTTCCTCGGAAGGAACCAGAATGCGGCCAAATTTGGACTGCATGCCCGAACGTGCGATACGTTCTGCAATATTGCGCTCAACAGCTTTTTCCATGCCCGAATAAGCATGGACGATATACCAGCGCAGATCAGGATTGGCCGGTGCAGCTGCACCGCCGTTCACATCTGCTTCAACAGCGTCTGCCATTACTTCCTCCAGCCCAAAATCAGGTCATACAAGACCCATTCCAAGGTCTTGTCCGTGAACCACAAGAACAAAGCCATGACCACCACAAAGCCAAAGACGTAAAGCGTCATTTGGAAAGTTTCCTTGCGGGTCGGCCACACGACCTTCTTGACTTCACGCCAGGCATCTCGCGCAAAACCAGTAAACCGCTTGCCTGGCTCCGAGACCAGGAACACTCCAGCAGCGATGACCAAACCGAGGATCAGCGCTGCCCATTGTGCCACCGGGCCTTGCTTGCTCAACAGATAGAAGCCGGCAATAGAAGCAACAACTAAAGCCGCAACTGCGGCTAATTTTGCTTTGTCAGCAACGGAGCTGACTGTTTCAACCTGAGTAGTGGCCATATTTCATTTCAAATGCGCAAAACTTGCACAATTTCAAGACGGCAAAGCCCGCCAAAGGCGGGCTCTCGTTGATTCCACCATTATAAGGTGGCAGGGGCAGTAGGAATCGAACCTACAACCTTCGGTTTTGGAGACCGACGCTCTGCCAATTGAGCTATACCCCTAAAAACCAATCAATTAAGCAATAACCTTGGCAACCACGCCAGCACCCACGGTACGGCCACCTTCGCGGATAGCGAAGCGCAGACCTTCTTCCATGGCGATGGGGTTGATCAGCTTCACAGTGATCGACACGTTGTCACCAGGCATAACCATTTCCTTGCCTTCTGGCAGCTCGATGGAGCCGGTCACGTCAGTTGTACGGAAGTAGAACTGAGGACGGTAGTTGTTGAAGAAAGGAGTGTGGCGGCCGCCTTCGTCCTTGGACAACACATACACTTCAGCAGTGAAGTGAGTGTGGGGCTTGATCGAGCCGGGCTTGCACAGCACTTGGCCACGTTCCACGTCTTCACGCTTGGTGCCGCGCAGCAGCAGACCCACGTTGTCACCAGCTTGACCTTGGTCCAGCAGCTTGCGGAACATTTCCACGCCGGTCACGGTCGTCTTGACGGTGTCCTTGATACCGACGATTTCGATTTCTTCGCCGACCTTGACGATACCGCGTTCGATACGGCCAGTCACCACGGTGCCACGACCGGAGATCGAGAACACGTCTTCCACGGGCATCAGGAAAGCTCCATCGATAGCGCGATCAGGTGTAGGAATGTAAGTGTCCAGAGCTTCAGCCAGCTTCAGGATGGCGGGCTCGCCCTTGTCGGATTGGTCACCTTCCAGGGCCAGCTTAGCGGAGCCGCGGATGATGGGGGTGTCGTCGCCGGGGAAGTCGTACTTGGACAGCAGCTCGCGCACTTCCATTTCGACCAGTTCCAGCAGTTCTTCGTCGTCCACCATGTCAGCCTTGTTCAGGAAGACGATGATGTAAGGCACGCCAACTTGACGCGACAGCAGGATGTGTTCGCGAGTTTGGGGCATGGGGCCGTCAGCGGCCGAGCACACCAAGATAGCGCCGTCCATTTGAGCAGCGCCGGTAATCATGTTCTTCACATAGTCAGCGTGACCGGGGCAGTCAACGTGAGCGTAGTGGCGATTAGCGGTTTCGTACTCAACGTGCGAAGTGTTGATCGTGATACCACGGGCCTTTTCTTCAGGCGCGTTGTCGATCTGGGAGTAATCCTTGGCTTCGCCGCCGAAGTGCTTGGACAGCACAGTGGCGATAGCGGCCGTCAGAGTTGTCTTACCATGATCCACGTGACCAATGGTACCCACGTTGACGTGGGGCTTGGTGCGCGAAAATTTTTCTTTTGCCATTTTTCCGACTCCGAAAAAAATCTATATCACTGCAACAGGGATCTCGGCGCTACCCTATCAAAGCGAGCGCACCAGAAATGGTGCCCATGGCGGGAATCGGACCCGCGACCTCTCCCTTACCAAGGGAGTGCTCTACCACTGAGCCACATGGGCAACGAAGTCACAACCAGCAACTTCAAAAATCTTTGCTCACAAACTGGAGCGGGAGACGGGAATCGAACCCGCGTCATTAGCTTGGAAGGCTAGGGTTCTACCATTGAACTACTCCCGCACAGATTGACTGCACGCGACTGCTATCTCTAGCAATCTTCTCTTCCAAACCATTGCTGGTGGAGGGGACAGGATTCGAACCTGTGTACGCGTTAGCGGGCAGATTTACAGTCTGCTGCCTTTAACCACTCGGCCACCCCTCCGAAGAGACTTGAATTGTAGCACCGTTTTTTCAGCTCAAAAAAAATATGGAATTTTTTTTGATTTTTGCTGATCGACGATGTTGGCGCGGCTGGCGGGGATCGAACCCACGACCCTTGGCTTCGGAGGCCAATACTCTATCCACTGAGCTACAGCCGCGAATCCGTTATCACGCTTGCGCAGCCAACAACAATTCAACAGCCGCCATTATGCACGGCAAATACAGCACAAATTACAAACTCAGCTGAAATCCCAATCCAGTCAAGTACACATCCACCGACATGCGCCCAACAGGCGCCAGCGCAAAGTGACCTTCATTCAGAACCCAACCATGAATGAGCCCGACAAACAGCGAATGCAAACCCAATGCAGCATCCGCCGGCGAGATCGATAGCTTCACAGAATGCTCCTGTGCCGCAAGCGCAAGATCCTGGGCGAATTTCTCTTGCGAACAGCGGGCACTTTCTATGTGCTGCCCCCGCAGCTCGGCCAACTCCCCTACGTACTCCATCTTGAACAGCGCGGTGTCGAAGACCTTGCGCTTGCGCTCATCTTCATCCATGCTCTCAAAGACCATCTGAATGGAATGGCGGATACGCTGCAGAGGCTCCATCTCGCCATATTTGTCATCACAGATCTCATCAAACGGCATGCATATACGGCTGAGCATGGAACCAAAGACATCCATCTTGTCTTTGAAGTGCCAATACACCGCCCCACGCGTAGCCCCTGCGCGTTGCGCCACATCCCCTAGAGATGTGCGAGACACCCCTTTTTCGAAAAAAACCTCTTCCGCAGCATCCAACAACCTGGTGCGCGTTTCATCGGCCTCGGCCTTGGTTCTACGTGCCATTTCCAATCCTTATCGCCACTCATCCGTAGCAATTCTGCGCAAGAAGACCCCGCCAAAGAAGGCCTTTCACACGAATCTCTTAATTATACATTTATGGATGTATGTATAATTCATACACCATCATTAGTAGGGAAGTCCACTCGGATTCCCCCTTATTCGAGCGCGACGCTCTCACGTCGCGCTCTTTCACGTTTTCAAAGTCAACCGGAAGGACGTTCATGCATCACATGTATGAAACACACCAGGCCCCCGAGAAACAGTCCAAGCCTGCCGCGCAGTACAAGCGCTCGATGGTTATCGGCCTGAGCCTGATCGCAGCCTTGGGACTTGCTGCCTGCAGTGACAAGCAAGAAGATGCCCAAAAAGCACAGGCCGCAGCACAAGCGCAGCCACCGGAAGTGGGTGTTATCACGGTAGAGCTGCAGGCAGTTCCGCTGGTGTCCGATCTGCCTGGCCGCCTGGAAGCTTCGCGCGTGGCTCAGGTGCGAGCACGGGCTGCTGGTATTGTGCAAAAACGTCTGTTCCAGGAAGGCTCTGACGTCAAAGCGGGACAAGTCCTGTTCCAGATCGACAACACGCCTTATCGCGCCAATCTGCAAAGCGCTCAGGCCACTTTGGCTCAAGCCGAAGCCAACCTGGCTCAGGCCGCGGCTACTGCCCGCCGCTACAAGCCATTGGTAGAAGCGAATGCTATCAGCAAGCAGGAATACGACACGGCTATCGCCAATGAAAAGGCAGCGCGCGCGCAAGTGGCCGCAGGCAATGCTGCAGTGACCAACGCCAACGTCAATCTGGGCTATGCCAGCGTGACCGCCCCCATCTCCGGTCGCATCGGTCGCGCACTGGTCACGGAAGGTGCGCTGGTCGGTCAAGGCGAAGCCACGCAACTGGCCACCATCCAGCAGATCAATCCGCTGTATGTGAACCTCACGCAATCGTCGTCTGAAATCATGCGCATGCGCGAAGCGCTCAGTTCTGGCAAGTTAGCAAAGGTAGGCGAAAACGCGGCCAAGGCCATCGTCTATTTGGACGATGGTCAGCAATATGCGCATCCGGGCAAGCTGCTGTTTACCGATCTGACGGTGGACCCTACAACGGGCCAGGTCAGCATTCGCGCAGAACTGCCAAACCCCCAAGGTCTGCTGCTGCCCGGCACTTATGTGCGGGTACGTCTGGAGCAGGCCCAGGTGGACAACGCCGCCCTGATTCCTCAGCAAGCCGTGACGCGTAACGAGAAGGGCAATTTCGTGATGATCGTCGCTGACGACGGAACGGTGGCACCTCGCCCCGTGCAGATCAGCCAGTCCAAAGGCTCTGACTGGATCGTCACTTCGGGCCTGAAGGCCGGTGAAAAGGTGTTGGTGGACGGCATCATCAAGGTTGGCATGGGTGCCAAGAAGGTAACGCCTGTGCCATGGAAGGGCGATGCCAAAGCGCCAGCGGCACCGGCAGCCAATGGCGCCGAAAAACAGGCGGCACCTGCCGCTGGAGCTGAGGCGGCCGATAGCGCACCAGCCCAGAAGTAACCAGGGCGAACTGCTATGTCAAAGTTCTTTATTCATCGCCCTATTTTTGCCTGGGTGATCGCGATTTTCGTGATTCTTGCAGGTATCGTGGCCATCACCAAGCTGCCGATTTCGCAGTTCCCGACGGTCGCGCCGCCCACCATTTCGGTGACCGCGACCTATCCCGGTGCAACAGCGCAAACCATGACGGATTCGGTGCTGCAGCTCATCGAACGCGAGATGAACGGCGCCACCGGTCTGATGTACATGGAAACCAGCGCCTCGGCCACCGGCCAAGGCACGCTGACCGTGACATTCGAGCCCGGCACCAACCAGGATCTGGCCCAGGTGGACGTGCAAAACCGTCTGGCACGGGTGCAGTCCCGCCTGCCGCAAATTGTGCAGGCGCTGGGCGTTCGAGTCGAAAAGTCCATGAGCAACTTCCTGATGATTCTGGCTTTCCAGTCAGACACAGGGGAAACCTCGCGCGACGATATTGCCGACTACGTCAACCGCAACGTCCTGCCTGAAGTACAGCGCCTTGAAGGCGTAGGCAAGGCCCAGCTGTTTGCTTCCGGACGTGCCATGCGCATCTGGGTCGATCCGGCCAAGCTGCAGGGTTTCAATATGTCGATTGCGCAGATCAACTCTGCCATCGCAGCCCAGAACCAGCAGATCTCCGGCGGCTCGCTGGGCAACACGCCCAGCCTGCCCGGCACGACCATGAATGCCACCATCGTGGTGCCTGGTCAGCTGACAACACCCGAGGAGTTTTCCAATGTGGTGCTGCGCTCCAATCCCGACGGCTCCACCGTACGCATCAAGGATATTGGCCGTGTCGAACTGGGCACGGAAAGCTATGGCTTTGAGTCTCGCCTGAACGGCAAGCCCGCAGTCGCCATGGCGGTACAGTTGACGGCAACCGCCAACGCCATGGCAACCGCCAAGCTGGTGTACGCCAAGATGGCGGAAATTGAGCCTTTCCTGCCCGCCGGCGTGAAGTGGTCCTCGCCTTACGACACCTCAAAGTTCGTCAAGATCTCCATTGAAAAAGTGGTGCACACGCTGATCGAAGCCATCGTGCTGGTGTTCATCGTGATGCTGATCTTCCTGCAGAACATCCGCTACACGCTGATTCCAACCATCGTGGTGCCTATCGCGCTGCTGGGCACTTTTGCCGTGATGCTGGTGTCCGGTCTGACCATCAATATTCTGGCCATGTTCGCCATGGTGCTGGTGATCGGTATCGTGGTGGACGATGCCATCGTGGTGGTGGAAAACGTCGAACGCATCATGTCCGAAGAGGGGCTGCCGCCCAAGGAAGCCACGATCAAGGCCATGGGCCAGATCCAAGGCGCCGTGGTCGGTATCACCGTGATTCTGGTGACCGTGTTCCTGCCATTGGCGCTGTTTAGCGGCGCAACGGGCGCGATCTACCGCCAGTTCTCGCTGGTGATGGCAATTTCCATCTTCTTCTCCGGCTTCTTTGCGCTGACGCTGACGCCTGCACTGTGCGCCACCATGCTCAAGCCTATTCCCAAGGGCCATGCGCATGACAAGAAGACCGGTTTGCTGGGCCCGTTCTACAACTGGTTCAACCGCAAGTTTGAGGCTGGAACCCACCGCTACTCCGGCGCGCTGTCCTTCGTCGTCAAGCGCTCGGTGCAAGCCACCATCGTGTATGCGCTGGTGATTGCAGGCGCGGCCTTCATCTTCCTGAAGCTGCCTTCCTCCTTCCTGCCCACGGAAGACCAGGGCTATGTGATCTCCCTGACCCAGTTGCCTCCCGGCGCCACACTGGAGCGCACCAGCAAAACCATGGGTGAGCTGGAAAAGTTTGCGCTCGCGCAACCCGAAACTGCAGACATCGTGAGCATTCTGGGCTTCAGCTTTGCGGGCCAGGGCCAGAACGTCGGTCTGTCATTCACCACCTTCAAGGATTGGTCTGAACGCACCGCCAAGGGCTCGGATGCCAAATCTTTCGCGGGCCGCGCCATGGGAGCCATGATGCAGCTGCGAGACGGTTTCATCTTTACCCTGGTGCCTCCATCCATCCCCGAACTGGGCAATAGCGACGGCTTTACCTTCCGTCTGCAAGACCGCTCCGCCAAGGGACACGCAGCCTTGCTGGCCGCGCGCAACGACTTGGTGGCCAAGGCCAATCAGAGTGCTGTGCTGACCGGCGTGCGCTTTGACGGCGTGGACGATGCGCCTCAGTGGCAGGTGGATATCAACCGTGATGCCGTGTACGCCCAGAAGGTGAACATGTCGGACATCGCCACCACGCTGTCCACAGCGCTGGGTTCGGCCAACTCCACCGACTTCCCGAACCAGGGCTATATGCAGCGCGTGACCATCCAGGCCGAAGCCGCTCGCCGCATGCAGCCAGAGGACGTGATGCGCCTGACCGTACCCAACGCGGATGGCAAGCTGGTGGAGCTCTCTTCCCTGGTCACCACCAAGTGGGTCAGCGGCCCCATGCAGATGTCGCGCTACAACGGCTACCCGTCCATGAGCATTACCGGCCAGGCCAAGCCCGGCTATACCAGCGGTCAGGCCATGGAGGAAATGCAGAAACTGGCCACCCAGCTGCCTGAAGGCTTTGGCTATGAATGGACAGGCCAGTCTCTGGACGAAAAGAAGGCGGGCTCATCGGCAGCATTGCTGTACGTGTTCTCCCTGCTGGCCGTCTTCCTGTGTCTGGCTGCACTGTACGAAAGCTGGAGCATTCCGCTGTCCGTGATGCTAGTCGTGCCATTGGGCGTGTTCGGTGCCGTGGCCGGCGTGATGATGCGCAGCATGCCCAACGACATCTACTTCCAGGTGGCGCTGATCACGGTGATTGGTCTGTCGGCCAAGAATGCCATCTTGATTGTGGAGTTCGCCAAGGATCTGCATGCACAGGGCAAGAGCGTGCTGGAGTCGGCACTGGAGGCCGGTCACCTGCGCTTCCGCCCCATTTTGATGACCTCTTTGGCCTTCATTCTGGGCGTGGTGCCGCTGTATATCGCCTCCGGCGCCAGTGCTGCCAGCCAGCAAGCCATCGGTACCGGCGTGTTCTGGGGCATGGTGATCGGTACGCCTTTGTCCGTGTTCCTGGTGCCGGTGTTCTTTATCTCAGTGTTCAAGCTGTTCGGTAAGAAATCCAAGCCAGACAACCACACCACTTCCCCGGCAGCAACTTCTGCAGCACAGGGAGGCTCGCATGATGAATAAGACTTTGCTACCCGTGGCACTGGCTGGCGTACTGCTGGTCAGCGGCTGCTCCTTCATTCCCACGCTGGATAGACCCGCTGCGCCTGTGGCCGAGCACTTTCCTGCCGCCAACGAGCAAGCCGGTGCTGTGGCTGCTGCCGATACCCCCTGGCAGCAGTTCTTCACCGACCCTCGATTGCAGCAGGTCATCAACCTGGCGCTAGAGAACAACCGCGATCTGCGCGTGGCCGTGCTCAATATCGAGAAAGCCCGCGCCCAGTATCAGATTCAGCGTGCAGCCCAGTTTCCCGAATTCGGTGTCGCAGGTACCGGCAGCCGTCAGCCCAATACGGCAACCGGCAACTACGCGAACACCTACATGGCAGGCCTGTCCATGCCGAGCTGGGAGATCGATTTCTGGGGCCGCATCGGCAGTTTGAAAGAACAGGCTCTGGCGCAGTACCTGGCTACCGAGGAAGGCCGAAAAGCCGCTCAGATCAGCCTGATTGCCAATGTCGCCAACACCTGGCTGGGCTTGCAGGCCGACGAAGAGCTGATGACCATCTCGCGCCGCACCTTGGGCACGCGTGAGCAATCCATCAAGCTGACCAAGCTGCGCCTGGATGCAGGCGTGGCTTCCGAGCTGGACTTCCGCCAGGCCCAGTCGCTGACCGAGAATGCCCGCGCCACCCTGGCCCAGCAAACCCGCCAGCGCGCCCTGGATGTGAATGCGCTGACGCTGCTGGTGGGCCAGACCCTGCCCGCCGATCTGCTCAACGGCATGCAGGACAAGAAGCTGGCCGACCTGCCGGCGCTTGCCGATGTGCCCTCGGGTCTGCCTTCCGATCTGTTGTTGCGTCGCCCCGACGTGCGCCAGGCGGAACAGTCCATGATTGCGGCCAATGCCAATATTGGTGCAGCACGCGCAGCGTTCTTCCCCAATATCTCCTTGACTGCAGCCGCGGGCTTTGCCAGCAGCGATGTGTCTGACCTCTTCAAGTCCGACTCGGCAATGTTCAGCATTGCACCCTCGCTGTACCTGCCCATCTTCAACGCGGGCCGCAACCGCGCCAATCTCGAATCGGCGCAAGCCGGCCAGAAGATTGCTGTGGCCCAGTATGAAAAAGCCATTCAGTCGGCTTTCCGGGAAGTCTCCGATGCACTGGTAGGCCGCCAGACACTGCAGGACCAGCTTGACGCCCAGTCGCGCCAGTTGGATGCCGAGTCGGTACGCTACAAGCTGTCTGACCTGCGCTACACCAACGGCGTGGCCAGCTATCTGGATCTGCTCGATGCGCAGCGCTCGCTGTTCGCACTGGAGCAATCCGTGGTGCAGGTACGACTGGCACAGCTGCAAAACCAGGTCAATCTGTACAAGGTTCTGGGCGGCGGCTGGAGCGAGCCCTCCAGCGCAGCGCAGTAAACCCACGTTGCTGCAGCTCACCAAGGCGCCCTTGTGGCGCCTTTTTCACATCTGGCCGCTGCGGTTTGATCCAACGCAACTCCTTTATGCACCCGGCGTCAACCCGTATCGTCGTGCACTGACTTTCGATAACCCCACTCCTATAATGTTTTGCTAACACCTTCCCCACGACGACAGAGGACTTCATGAGCGAACAACCCCACGAAGAAGCCCATACCGGCCCCATCAAAAACCCCAAGCATCTGCTCCTGGCCGTCTTCTTCTCTTTTGTGGTTCCCGTGTTCGTGATCATCGGTCTGGTCAAGTTCGTCACCTCTGCCGAGACCACCGGAGCCGGCGTAGGCCACGCCGAACTGTCCAAGGCCCAGCGCCTGCAAAAAGTGGGCTCTGTGGAACTGCGCGATGCCAACCGCCCTCTGCGTGCCGGCGAAGAGGTTTACAAAGGCCAGTGCGCAGCCTGTCACGCCACCGGCGCTGCCGGTGCACCCAAGTTTGAAGATGCTGCCGCCTGGGGTCCGCGCCTCAAGCAAGGGCTTGAAGCGCTGGTCCACTCCGCCTTGGCCGGCAAAAGCGCCATGGCCGCCCAGGGTGGTGGCGAATTCAACGACATAGAAATTGCGCGCGGCGTGGTCTACATGGCCAATGCGGCGGGCGGCAAGTTTGCCGAACCTCAGGCGGCCGGCGAAGCCGCCCCTGCTGCCGAGGCAGCGCCGGTCACGGCAACCGCTCCTGCAGCCGCTCCGGTCGCTGCGGCCCCCGTCGCTGAAGCGGTAGCCGCCGCAGCCCCTCAAGCGGCCGGCAATGTGGGCAAGGATCTGTATGACAAGACTTGCGTCACCTGCCATAGCAGCGGCATTGCAGGCGCACCCAAGTTTGGCGACAAAGCCTCCTGGGCGCCGTTCATCGCCCAAGGCATGGACACCATGGTGGCCAAGGCCACCAAGGGTGTGAACGCCATGCCACCCAAAGGCGGCTCCACCGCCTCGGATGCCGATTTCAAGGCCGCCATTCAGTACATGGTGGACGCCGCCAAATAAGCAGCGCCTCCCAGACAAGACCAAGCCGGCAATCGCGCAGTGCCGGCTTTTTTATGGGAAATGACAGTCAAACAAGGCTGCAGCCCTTTCCCATCAAGCGCTAGCAGCTATCAAAACAGGGGTCTCAAGCTTGCGCCGGCTGCGGGCTGGGCACAAAGCCGAAGCGGGCCGGCAGTTGCGCCGCTTGCACAACCTGAGGTTCTGCCAGCCAGCCACGCTCCATGGCCGTGGCCGCATCCACCATGTCCTGGGTATGCACCAGACCCAGACCCTGGGGCAAGCCCAGGTACAGATGGCCTTGCTCATCCATCAGCACCTGCTCGATATCGGCGGCCTGCAGCACCTGGCCGGTATGGCTGCGCAGCTGCAGCCCCTGGTCGGTGCAGTGCAAACGCCAGATCCAGGGCGTGGCTTCCAGCTCCACATAAACGCGCTGCGGGCCATTCTGAAAAAACCAGCGGCCGTCGTCCTGCGCCAGATCGGCCATGTAGTTGCGGCCTATAAAGTCCATCAGCTTTTCATGCTGTACCAGCGAACCTCGGGCACCACTCACGCCGCTGGCAAATGCGCCACAGGCCTGGGCCTGCTCATCGCGCAGCCACCACTGGCCGCGCGCGTCCAGACCCAGCCAGCCATAGCAGGCGGGCACATTCGGCCATTTGGCCATGGCCTGCTTCACGATATCGTCCATGGGTGTCTCTACTCCTTGCCGGTTGTCTGATCTGTTAACTGCTGCTCCAGCCAGTCTGCCACGGCTTGGGGCATGGCCAGCACATGGCCCGGCCAGCGACCGCTGGCAAAACCCACATGGCCGCCATGCAAGGGCCGCCACAGATGTATGCATTCACTTACTTCGGACTCTGCGGGCAGACTGTTTTCGGGCACAAAAGGATCGTTGCGCGCATTGAGCAGCAGCATGGGCAGGCGCACCTGCTTGAGCAGTGGCTTGGCCGAAGCGCGGCACCAGTAATCCTCGGCATCCTTGAAGCCATGTACCGGGGCGGTGAACACATCATCAAAGGCCCGCAAATCCCTGGCGCGCAGCAAAGCACTTTTATCGAACAGGCCGGGCGACAGCTCCCACTTGCCCAGCGCCTTGGGCACCAGGGTACGCAAAAACATGCGGGTATAGAGCCAGCGATTTAAGCCCTTGCCCAGGCGGTTGCCACCGGCAGTCAGATCCAAGGGCGCACAGACCACGGCTGCAGCACGGACCCAGTCTTTGGCCCGCTCCTGCTGCAAGGCGGCCCAGCAAGCCAGCGCATTGCCGCCCAGCGAGACGCCCATGGCCAGCACCTCACCCGCAGCGCGCTGCTTCATGCCGGCCAGAATCCAGGCTATCTCGTCCGCATCCCCTGAGTGATAGGCACGCGGCAGGCGATTGGGCTCGCCGCTGCAGCCCCTGAAATGCGGCACGGCCAGCTGCCAGCCCTTGGCGGCGCACACCTGGGCCATGGCTTGCGGGTAGTGGCTGGAAGACGAGCCCTCCAGCCCATGAAACAGCACCAGCAAAGGCGCAGCGCGAGCTGCCGGCACGGCCAAAAAATCTACATCGACAAAATCGCCATCGGGCGTCTCCCAGCGCTCACGCCGCCAGGGCAAGACAGCTTGCGCGCCCAGGCTGCGCCGCGCCACCAGCGCCGACCAGATAGTTTGCAGGTGACCGCCGGGCAGCCACCAGGGAGCGCGAAAATTTTGCATCAGCCCCTGTCCAGCCAGGCCTTGAGCTCTGGCTGCAAGGCATTTTTCTGTGCCGAACGCCATACCAGCTCCGGTGGCGCCACATGAATGCCGGCGGGCGCCTGGTTCAGGGCGGCCTCTACCAGCCTGGCCACATGCACGGCGCGCACGGGCCGCTCATTGCTCGGCACCATATAGCTCCAGGCGGAGAACAGCATTTGCGCCACGCTCTGCAAGAAATCAGCGGGCGCGGGCCGGGCCGCTGCCATGGCCGAACGCACAAAGATCAGCCGCTCGAACCCCAGTGCCGCCACCTCATGCTCATCCAGATTGGCCAGCCCGTGCTTGACGGCCTCGGGCAAGCGCCCCATTTCATGGGGCAGCACCACGGCCAAGCTCTTGACGCCGCAGCCGTGCATCCACCGCGCCACGCCGCCCAGCTGTTGCGGCTGAGGCGTCCACAGCGCACGCTCGCGTTGGTAGAAGGCACGCGGCGGCTCAAACATGATCACCCCCACATCGGCCGCCACTTGTGGCCACCGACTCAGCTCATTGCCCAGCACCTGCAGCAGCTGCATGCCGCGCACCGCCTCTATATAGGGCGACTGGGCCAGCACCTGCACTTGCGCATAGCTTTGCCCGCCCACCAGGCGGTTGAGCACTTCATTGCCCAGCGAGCCCGTGGCGCCGGCCAGCAGCATGCGCGGCCCGGCAGGCATTGCAGCCGTGGGGCGTGAGGCGGCGCGCAAAGCATCCATGGGAGAGACAGCGGTCATGACGGCAATGCTAGCGTGTTCAAGGCCGGCCTTGGGCGCGCGGTCGGCCCAGCGCCTCATGCCAGGCCATATGCTATTGTTTACTCTCTTTTATCGTGAATGGATGAACCCATGAAACGCTGGCTGCTCTTGTTCGCAACAATGGTGTCGCTGCTCACCCTGCACGGTTGCGGCTACAACGATTTCCAGCGTCTGGATGAAAAATCCAAGGCCGCCTGGAGCGAGGTGCTCAACCAGTACCAGCGCCGCGCAGACCTGGTGCCCAACATCGTGGCCACGGTCAAGGGCGAAGCCAGCTTCGAACAGGACACGCTGACCAAGGTGATCGAGGCCCGCTCCAAAGCCACCTCCATCCAGGCCACGCCCGAGCTGATTAACAACCCCGAAGCTTTCAACAAATTCCAGCAGGCACAAGGCGAGCTGTCCAGCGCCCTCTCGCGCCTGATGGTGGTCTCCGAGCGCTATCCGCAGCTGCAGGCCAACCAGGGCTTCCGCGATTTGCGCGTGACGCTGGAAGGCACGGAAAACCGCATCACCGTGGCCCGCAACGAATACATAGGCACGGTGCAGGCCTATAACGTGCTGGCACGCAGCTTCCCGAGCAATCTGACCGCCAAGGTGTTCGGCTACGCCGTCAAGCCCAATTTCACGGTGCAAAACGAAGCCGAAATCTCCAGCCCGCCCAAGGTGGACTTCTCCGCACCTGCGGCACCGGCTGGCAGCAAGTAACTGCCCGTCCATAGGCAAACCCTGTGTCAAACATGCCTATGACGCGCTTGTGGCATACGCTGGCGGCTATTGTTTTTGCATGGCTGTGGCTGCTGCCCAGTCACGCACAAACCAGTCAGCCCCCCGGCACCCAGCTGCAGCCCGTACCCGCGCTTACGGCCCGGGTGCTGGATCAGACCCAGACACTGAGCGAAAGCGAGCAGCAATCGCTGAGCCAAAAGCTCAAGGCGCTGGAGGACAGCACGGGCGCACAGGTGGTGGTGCTCATGGTCCCCACCACGGCACCGGAAGACATTGCCGCCTACGCCTGGCGCGTGGCCAGTAGCTGGAAGATCGGCCGCATGGACATAGGTGACGGCGCCCTCATCCTGGTGGCCAAGAACGACAGACGCATGCGCATCGAGGTGGCGCGCAAGCTGGAAGGGGCAATTCCCGACCTGCAGGCCAGCCGCATCATCGACAACGCCATGAAGCCGAAATTCCGCGCCAACGACTACGCGGGCGGTCTCTCGGATGCGATTGACCAGATGGCCATGCTGATTCGCGGCGAGAAGCTGCCGGCTCCCGAGCCACGGCCCTCCTCCTCGTCGAGCACGCCGTTCAGCGACTATGCGGAATTCCTGCTGCCTTTGCTGTTCTTTGGCTTTCCCATAGGCATTGCCGTTGCGCGCGCCATCTTTGGGCGCTTTCTCGGATCGCTGGTGGTGGGTGGCGTGGCCGGTCTGGCCGCCTATTTTTTCACCACCAGCTTGCTGATTGCCGGTTTTGCCGCCTTTCTGGGCCTGATCTTCACCCTGCTCTCCAACCTCTCGCGCGGTGGAGGCGGTGGCGGGCCTTACATCAGCAGCGGCGGCGGTGGTGGCAGCTGGAGCTCAGGCAGCGGCGGCGGTGGCGGTTTCAGCTCGGGTGGCGGCGGCAGCTTTGGTGGCGGCGGCGCCTCGGGGGATTGGTGAGATGAGCACTATTTTTCATCGCCTGGCAAGACTGGTACGCCATCGCTGGGCCGAGCGGCAACTCAATCAGGCCCTGCCGGTTGCTGTGCTGGCAGAGCTGGAACAGCTGATTGCCCAAAGCGAGCTGCGCCACACCGGCCAGGTGCGCATCTGCGTGGAGGCGGGCCTGCCCTGGAGCTATATCTGGGGCCATGCCACGCCACGCCAGCGCGCCCTCTCGCTTTTCAGCAAGCTGCGCGTCTGGGATACGGAACACAACAACGGCGTGCTGATTTATTTGCTGATGGCCGACCATGCCATCGAAATCGTGGCCGACCGGGCTCTGCACCGCACCATGGGCCAGGAGCAGTGGCAAACGCTGATCAGCGATATGCGCTCGGCCTTCCAGGGCGGCCACTACGCCGTGGGCCTGCGAGGCGCGCTGGAGCGCGTGAGCCGCCAACTCGAAGAACGCTTTCCCCGCCTGCCGGGCAAGCGCGACACCACGCATGACGAGCTACCCGATATGCCGGTGGTCGAACGCCATTTACCTGGCCGCTGAACCATCAGTATCGATAGCATCTTGCGCTTGATTTATCAGCGCCTCAGCCTTATTCAGCTAGATTTTCCGGCGCAAATTCAGCCCAGCAGATGGCGTCCGTAAGGCGAGCACAGCCACAGCACGGCCGCCACATTGATCAGCACTACCAGCCAGAACAAGGCCTGAAAGCGGGCCTTGCTGGATTTGTGCCGCAGCCATTGTTGGGCCAGCACCGCGCCTGGCCAGCCACAGGCCAGGGCCAGGGTCTGCAAGGTTTTTTCCGGCGTGCGCCAGCGGCCTTGCTGCGCCGCCCATTTGTCCTGCCAGTAAGCCATGAAGGTCAGCAGACTCATGCCGCCATAGGCCAGCCAGATCAGGCGCGGAACACCCCATTGCACAGCGGCAAACAGCATCAGCCCCAGCCAGAGCAGCAAAGCACCATAGCTCCAGCGGCTGGGTATGCGCAAGGTGCCCGCAGCTGCGGCTTGGCGCGGGCTGTGGCGTTCCGCGGAGCGCTGTGCACGCTGACGAGACGGGGATGGGTTGGCGAAAGTGCTGCGACTGCCTGCGCGAGCGGCCGATGCATTCAAGCGCCAGACCACCTTTTGCGCCCGCTTTTTGCCAGCATCCATTCCCACGCCAAACTGCAGACGCTGGCCTGTTTGCGGGCGCTGGTCGGCCGGCGGACGCGGCTCAAAAGCGCTGATGTGCACAAAGACGCGCTCGCCGCCCTCATCGGCCTCTATCCAGCCAAAGCCGCGCTCGTCATTCCATTGCGCCAAGGTTCCGCTGTAGCGCATGCCACGCACTCCGTTTGTTCAAAGCGCCGGATTGTCGCAAATCAACGACCCGCTGCCAATCCAGCCACCGTCTTCGGCGGCTTGCGCCACAATTCGTGGTTTGCTCCGAACACCGGCCGACTGTGATAGCGTCGTGGCGGCAACGATTTACCGACGAAAGCACCAACATGAAGAAATCTCTGTTCTCTCTCGCCATCATCGGCTCGGCTCTGGCACTGAGCGCTTGCTCGTCCATCAGCCCCCGGGGCGCTGCAACGCCCGAGGAATACGACTACGCTTTGAGCTGCAAGCTCAAGGTCGATGATCCCAAGAAGTGCGAAGCCCAGATCCGCAATCTGTGCCCCGCTCCCGCCAAGGCCGTGACGCACAAGTCACGCACGGTCGACCCTATCGACAATTCCGTGGTCTATGTGTACCAGGCCAGCTGCAACTGAGCGGCCAAACCGCTAAAGCCAAGGGCTTGAAGGAAAAACACCTTCAAGCCCTTTTCTTTTATGCATCAGCGGCTATTTAATCAATAGCAGCACAGGCATAAAAAAAGCCACCAGAGCTGGTGGCTTTTTGGCGTCCGCACAAAGCCGGGCCTTGTGCGAAAGCAATCAACGCTTTTGGCGGAACTTGCGCAGAGCAGCGATCTGAGCCGCCATGACGGCCAGCTCGGACTGGGCCTTGGCCAGGTCCAGCTCGCTCTTGGCGTTCTTCAGGGCTTCCTCGGCAGCAGCCTTGGCCTTTTGCGCCTTTTCATCGTCCAGATCCTTGCCGCGGATGGCGGTGTCGGACAGCACGGTCACGCAGTTGGGTTGCACTTCCAGAATGCCGCCGGCAACGAAGACAAACTCTTCCTTGCCATCGGGCATCTCGATGCGAACCGAACCCGGCTTGATGCGGGTGATCAGCGGTGTGTGGCGGGGATAAATGCCCAACTCGCCCGCTTCACCGGGCAAAGCGACAAAGCGCGCTTCACCGGAGAAGATGGACTCTTCGGCACTGACCACATCAACGTGGATGGTGTTCATCTTGGCTCCTTGGAAAAGGTGGGAATCTGGGCTTCAGGTGTACAGGCAGGAGGCGCTTGCGCACCTCTTGCCCGTGGTTCACCTTAGGCGGCCAGCTTCTTGGCCTTCTCGAAGGCTTCGTCGATGGTACCAACCATGTAGAAGGCCTGCTCGGGCAGGTGGTCGGCTTCGCCGGCGCAGATCATCTTGAAACCACGGATGGTTTCGGCCAGAGCCACGTACTTGCCAGGAGCGCCAGTGAACACTTCGGCCACGTGGAAAGGCTGCGACAGGAAACGCTGGATCTTGCGAGCGCGGGACACGGTGAGCTTGTCTTCAGGAGCCAGCTCGTCCATACCCAGAATCGCGATGATGTCGCGCAGTTCCTTGTAGCGCTGCAGCGTGCCCTGCACTTGGCGGGCCACGGTGTAGTGCTCTTCGCCCACCACTTGGGGGTCCAGTTGGCGGCTGGTGGAGTCCAGAGGATCCACAGCGGGGTAGATACCCAGCGAAGCGATGTCACGGGACAGCACGACGGTGGAGTCCAAGTGAGCAAACGTCGTAGCAGGCGAAGGATCGGTCAAGTCATCGGCAGGCACGTAAACGGCTTGGATGGAAGTGATCGAACCGACCTTGGTGGACGTAATACGCTCTTGCAGCTTGCCCATTTCTTCAGCCAGAGTAGGCTGGTAGCCCACGGCGGAAGGCATACGGCCCAGCAGAGCGGACACTTCTGTACCGGCCAGTGTGTAGCGGTAGATGTTGTCCACGAAGAACAGAACGTCCTTGCCTTCGTCACGGAAAGCTTCGGCCATGGTCAGGCCGGTCAGCGCAACGCGCAGACGGTTTCCTGGGGGCTCGTTCATCTGACCGTACACCATGGCGACCTTGGAGTCGCCCAGCGACTCTTGGTTCACCACGCCGGCGTCCGACATTTCGTGATAGAAGTCGTTACCTTCACGGGTACGCTCGCCCACACCAGCAAACACCGACAGACCACCGTGGCCCTTGGCGATGTTGTTGATGAGTTCCATCATGTTCACGGTCTTGCCCACACCGGCGCCACCGAACAGACCCACCTTGCCGCCCTTGGCGAAAGGAGAGATCAAGTCGATCACCTTGATGCCGGTTTCCAGCAGTTCTTGCGAAGGCGACAGTTCGTCGTACGCAGGAGCCTTGCGGTGGATGGGGGCCGTCAGGGTCTGGTCCACGTCGCCACGTTCGTCGATGGGGTTACCCAGCACGTCCATGATACGACCCAGAGTCGCCTTGCCCACGGGCACGGTGATGGGGTTGCCGGTGTTAGTCACCATCAGACCGCGCTTGATGCCGTCCGAAGAACCCAGGGCAATGGTACGCACCACGCCGTCGCCCAGCTGTTGCTGAACTTCCAGGGTCAGGGCCGAACCTTCCAGCTTCAAGGCGTCATACACCTTGGGCACCTGGCCGTGAGCGAACTCCACGTCCACCACGGCGCCGATACATTGAACAATCTTGCCTTGTACTTGAGCCATTCTTTGCTCCAATCTGTTTGTTTGTTAAAGCCGTTTACACAGCGGCGGCGCCTGCCACGATTTCCGACAATTCGGTCGTAATCGCTGCCTGACGCGTCTTGTTGTAGATCAGCTTCAACTCACCAATGACACTGCCAGCGTTGTCGGTTGCGGCCTTCATGGCCACCATGCGCGCCGATTGCTCGGACGCCATGTTTTCCGCCACTGCCTGGTACACGAGGGATTCCACGTAACGAACCAGCAGTTCGTCAATGACGCTTTGAGCGTCAGGTTCGTAGATGTATTCCCAGGTTGCACCCGTCTTCTCGGCTTGCAATTTTTCGGACGACAGTGGAAGCAATTGCTCCACTACCGACTCTTGCTTCATGGTGTTGATGAACTTGGTGTACGAGAGGTACACCGCGTTCAGCTTGCCTTCAGCGTATTGATCCAGCAGCACCTTGACCGGCCCGATCAGCTTGTCGAGATGGGGCGTGTCACCCAGGCCTGTAGCGTGGGAGACCACCTTGGCACCGACGCGGTTCAGGAAACCCAGTCCCTTGCCGCCGATGGCCACTGCTTCTGTCGAAACACCCGCATCCTGCAGCTCGCGCAACTTGGTCGTGACGACACGCAACACGTTTGTGTTCATGCCGCCGCACAAGCCCTTGTCGGTCGTCACTACGATGACGCCGGCCTTCTTGGCATCGTTCACTTGCATGAACGGATGCACATATTCAGGGTTGGCTTGACCAAGGTTGGCTGCAATGTTGCGGATTTTTTCGCTGTATGGACGGGCAGCCAGCATCCGTTCCTGCGCCTTGCGCATTTTGGATGCAGCCACCATTTCCATGGCTTTGGTGATCTTCTTGGTGTTTTCCACCGATTTGATCTTGCCGCGTATTTCCTTACCTGCTGCCATGATGGCTCCTCGTCCGGATTAAGCGAACGACTTCTTGAACGCAGCAACAGCCGCGGTCAATTCAGCTTCGTCCTTGCCTTCCTTGTCGAAAGCACGTTTTTCGTTCAGGCGGTCCAGCAGAGCACCGTGGCTGGTCTTCAGGAACTGGTGCAGACCAGCTTCGAAAGCCAACACTTGCTTGACTTCGATGTCGTCCATGAAACCCTTGTTCACGGCAAACAGCGAGGTACCCATCAAGGCGGTAGACAGAGGGCTGTACTGAGCTTGCTTGAGCAATTCAGTCACGCGGGCGCCACGGTCCAGCTGCTTGCGGGTTGCTTCGTCCAGATCGGAAGCGAACTGCGCGAACGCAGCCAGTTCACGGTACTGTGCCAAGTCGGTACGGATACCGCCGGACAGGCCCTTGACCAGCTTGGTCTGAGCAGCACCACCCACGCGGGACACCGAGATACCGGCGTTGATAGCGGGACGGATACCGGCGTTGAACAGGCTGGTTTCCAGGAAGATCTGACCGTCGGTGATCGAAATCACGTTGGTAGGCACGAAGGCAGACACGTCACCGGCTTGGGTTTCGATGATAGGCAGAGCGGTCAGAGAACCGGTCTTGCCCTTCACGGCACCCTTGGTGAAGGCTTCCACGTAGTCGGCGTTCACGCGAGCGGCGCGTTCGAGCAGACGGCTGTGGAGATAGAACACGTCGCCAGGGAAAGCTTCGCGGCCTGGTGGGCGGCGCAGCAGCAGCGATACTTGACGGTAAGCCACGGCTTGCTTGGACAGATCGTCATAAACGATCAGAGCGTCTTCGCCACGGTCACGGAAGTATTCGCCCATCGTGCAGCCGGAGTAGGCGGACACGTACTGCATGGCAGCAGATTCGGAGGCGGTAGCAGCCACAACGATGGTGTATTCCATCGCGCCAGCTTGCTCCAGAGCGCGCACCACGTTCTTGACCGAAGAAGCCTTTTGGCCGATCGCAACGTAGATACAGGTAACGCCCTGACCCTTTTGGTTGATGATGGCGTCGATAGCCACGGCAGTCTTGCCGGTCTGACGGTCACCAATGATCAGTTCGCGCTGACCACGGCCCACGGGCACCATGGAGTCGATGGACTTGATACCGGTTTGCAGAGGCTGATCCACGGATTGACGTGCGATCACACCAGGCGCAACCTTTTCGATCACGTCGGTCATCTTGGCGTTGATGGGACCCTTGCCGTCGATAGGCTGACCCAGAGCATTCACCACACGGCCGACCAGTTCGGGGCCCACGGGCACTTCCAGAATACGGCCCGTGCACTTGACGGTAGCGCCTTCGGAGATGTGCTCGTAAGCACCCAGGATCACGGCGCCAACGGAGTCGCGTTCCAGGTTCAGAGCCAGACCATAGGAAGGTTGGCCATCGGCGCCTGCGGGGAATTCCAGCATTTCGCCAGCCATCACGTCGGACAGGCCGTGCACGCGCACGATACCGTCGGTAACCGACACCACAGTGCCTTGGTTACGGACGTCAGTGCTTGCAGCCAGCCCTTCGATGCGGCTCTTGATCAATTCAGAAATTTCTGCGGGATTGAGTTGCATGACTCTTTCCTTCTTTCTTGTGTTTAGCCGAGACCTCAAGCGCGCATTACGCGGTGAGGGCCGCTTTCATTTGTTCCAGACGGGCTTTGACGGAAGTGTCCAGCACTTCGTCGCCCACCACGACGCGAACGCCACCGATCAGCGATTCTTCCAGCTTCACAGTGAGGTTCAGCTTGCGGCCAAAGCGCTTTTCCAGCGAAGCGCCCAGCTCGGCCAGCGCTGCATCCTCAATGGGGAAAGCGCTGAACACCACGGCATCCGAAGAGCCGCTCTTGCTGTTCACGAGGCTGCGGAACTGAGCTGCCACTTCAGGCAGCACGTCCAGACGGCCGTTTTCGAGAACTACGCGCAGGAAATTGTGCGCAGTCTCGGGCAATGCCGACTTGGCGACACCCGCGATGACATCGAACACCTGAGTCTTCGACACATTGGGGCTGTCAGCCAGTTGGCGCAATTGCGGATTGGCGGCAATCGCCGCCAATTCCTCCACCCAGGCGACAGTGCTGCTCAAGTCTGCGCCCTTGTCGGCGCAGGCTTTGAACAATGCTTCGGCGTAAGGGCGGGCAATGGTGGCGAGTTCGGCCATTTTTGCGGTTCCTTACAGCTCTGTCTTCAGGCGGTTCAGCAGATCAGCGTGGATGCCGGCATTCACTTCCTTGCGGAGGATTTGCTCGGCGCCCTTCACAGCCAATGCAGCCACTTGCTCACGCAGGGCTTCACGGGCAGCAATGGCTTGCTGTTCAGCTTCGGCGCGGGCAGCGGCAACAATCTTGTTGCCTTCTTCTGACGCACGGGCCTTGGCCTCTTCGATGATGGCCTGGGCGCGGCGCTCGGCGTCCGCAAGCCGCGATGCTGTTTCGTTGCGCGTCTGGCTCAGTTCCTGCTCGACACGCTTGTTAACAGCGGTCAGCTCGGACTTAGCCTTGTCGGCAGCAGCGAGGCCATCGGCGATTTTCTGGGCTCGCTCATCCAGTGCCTTCGCAATCGGGGGCCACACGAACTTCATCGTGAACAGCACCAGGATCAGGAAAACAATGGCCTGAACGAACAGGGTCGCGTTGATACTCACGGCAACACCTTTCTATTTAGGGCGTTGAACGGAGCTTAGGCCACCAGCTGGAAGGGGTTGGCAAAAGCGAACAGCAGAGCGATAGCCACGCCGATCAGGAAGGCGGCGTCGATCAGACCAGCCAAGATGAACATCTTGGTTTGCAGTTCGTTGATCAGCTCAGGCTGACGTGCCGAGGATTCCAGGAACTTGCCACCCATCAGGGCGATACCGATAGAAGCGCCGATAGCGCCCAGACCAACAATCAGACCGCAAGCCAGAGCGACGAGACCGAGAACGTTTTCCATGATGACTCCTAGAGATGAAGGGAAAGTGAAAGTGAAAGGGAAAGGTCAGTGAGCTTCATGTGCTTGGCCGAGATAAATCAGCGTCAGCATCATGAAAATGAAGGCTTGCAGGGTAATCACCAAGATGTGGAAGATCGCCCAGATCGTGCCTGCAATGATGTGCCCCACGGGGAGCAACACACCAGAGAGCGACATAGCCGCCGCACCACCCATCAGGGCAATCAGCATGAACACCAGCTCACCAGCGTACATGTTGCCGAACAGTCGCATACCGTGCGAAACCGTCTTGGCAACGTATTCAATAATCTGCATCAGCAGATTGACCACGCCCAGGATCAGGGCGAAGACAGGATTCTTGGAGGTGCCGAACGGTGCGGACACCAGCTCGTGCGCCCAGCCGCCCAGGCCCTTGATCTTGACGCTGTAGTACAGGCACAGGATCAGCACGGCAGTCGACAGGCCCAGCGTGGTGGACAGATCGGCCGTAGGCACGACACGCAGATAAGCGTGAGAGTCAGCAGTAGCGCCTTGCCACAGCACAGGCAGCAGATCCACGGGCAGCATGTCCATGGCGTTCATCAGGAAAATCCAGACAAACACGGTCAGTGCCAGAGGAGCGATGAATTTGCGAGATTCGGCGTTGTGGATATTGGCCTTGGCCTGATTATCCACCATTTCAACCAGCATTTCCACGGCAGCCTGGAAGCGGCCTGGAACACCGGAAGTCGCCTTGCGGGCAGCCAGCCAGAGCACAAAGATGCCCAGCAGACCCAGAATGCCAGCTACTGCGATGGAGTCGTAGTTGATAACTGAGAAATCGATGACGGACTTCTGCTTGATGTTTTGCAGGTGTTGCAAGTGGTGAACGATGTATTCACTTGCAGTTGGGGCGTGCGCATCAGCGGCCATCGTCAACTCTTTTCTTAAGCTTCAGTTTTTCGAACACCGGATCGCACCAGCAGCGCAATCCAATACGTTTTCATTACAACAATCAAGCCGGCCAGCAAAGCCAACCAGCTCAGGTTGGGAACCAGCTTGGGCGCTGCCGCCAACATGGCAATGCAGAGCACCAACTTGACCAGTTCCCAGCCAAAAATTCTGACCATGGCGCTTCCGGCGTCTCCCGGACGCTGGCGGGCCATGCCTCTTGCAAACAATGCTGCCGGGATCACTACGGCCAGCGCACCATAAGCGGCCGACCAACCCACGGAAGCACGTCCTGTCACCAGCCACGCGATCAACGCTACCAAAGCGCCAACCACCGCCTGAACCCAGACGATGCGCCACACCGAGACCTGCGGGAAGCGCTGGCGCCATGCCGAGGCTTCTTGTGCAGTCAGGGGCTTGAAATCGTCGACTTCAACCTCATCCTGTAGTTCAGTGGCGCTATTTTTCATTGATTTCTCTGGTGCCACCAAGCTGCAAGAACCGGACTAGACTTTTTAACAAAGCCTCTGATTATAAGTAAAAACCCCTGCCGAGCGATAGGGGTTGTTACTGTCATGCATAAAAGCATACATACACCGCGTTTCGTGTCGCTGATGTCCAACAAATGTCGCCAGCGGCGTCTAAACGGGCGCAAGTGTGCACTGAAATGCATTACGGATTGCCCTGAAATTCCGGCAAATTTCAAGGGCTTTTGGCCGTTGACGACCGTCAATAGGCGCACACAGCGCAGGCTACAGGGGCAGCAAGCACAATGGACGCCAATATTTTTGTCCTGCGCAGCGCTTGCCTTGCGCCATACAGATAACAACTCACGGAATCCATCCTATGAGCGACACCACACCGAACACCCCGACTCCCGCTGCCGGCGAGAGCGTTGAAGACTCCCGCAAGGACTCGCTGATCGAGTACCCATCCCAGTTCCCCATCAAGGTCATGGGCCTCAAGGACGAGCACTACGTTGGCGAGATCACCAAGATTGCCGAGCAGTTCGATCCGGACTTCGATGCCAGCAGCATCGAGCTGCGCCCCAGCGCCGGCGGCAAATACCTGGGCGTGACCATTACCGTCACGGCCACCAGTCGCGAACAGCTGGACAACCTCTATCGTGCACTCACCTCTCACCCGCTGGTGAAGGTGGTGTTGTGATCGACGCGGCAGTCGCTCACAGCACGCCCGCCGACCTCAGCCCCCCCGAGCCCATGGATCTGCGCATCCTGGGCCGCACGGGCTATGAAAACACGGTCGCAGCCATGCAGGAATTCACGCGCACGCGCAATGCATCTACGCGTGATGAGCTATGGATTTGTGAGCACACACCGCATTTCACACAAGGGCTTGCAGGCAAAGTCGACCATTTGCTGCAGCCCGGAGACATTCCCGTGGTGGCCACCAATCGTGGCGGGCAGGTGACTTATCACGGCCCGGGCCAGGTGGTGGCCTATCCGTTGCTGGATCTGCAGCGCAGCGGCTATTTCGTCAAGGAATACGTGTACCGCCTGGAAGATGCCGTGATCCGCACCCTGGATCACTTTGGCGTGACCGGCCACCGCGTGGCGGGCGCTCCCGGCATCTATGTACGCCTGGATGACCCGCGCAGCCATGCCATGCTCGAGCAGCGCCCGCAGCACCGCGAGCCGGGCAGCCCTGTGCCCGAGCCACATTTCGAGGGTCTGGGCAAGATTGCGGCCCTGGGCATCAAAGTGAGCCGCCACAGCACCTACCACGGAGTGGCCTTCAATGTCGACATGGATTTGGAACCTTATTTGCGAATCAACCCTTGCGGATATGCAGGACTGAAGACAGTGGACCTTTCTACAATCGGCATCAAGACAACCTGGGATGAGGCCGCGCACGTGCTTGGCCACCAGCTGCAAAAACGGCTATCCCCGTAGAGGCAAGATCATGAGCACCAACGAAGTCGTGCGCGAAGCGCAGTCCGCCGAAAACTACAACCCGCTGGCCAAGCAAAAGGCTGCCGCCAAGCTGGCGCGCATCCCCGTGAAGGTGGAGCAGGCTGAAGTTCTCAAGAAACCCGAGTGGATCCGCGTCAAGGCGGGCAGCCCCAGCACGCGTTTTTACGAAATCAAGGACATTCTGCGCAAGAACAATCTGCACACCGTGTGCGAGGAAGCCAGCTGCCCCAACATCGGCGAATGCTTCGGCAAGGGCACGGCCACCTTCATGATCATGGGTGACAAGTGCACGCGCCGCTGCCCGTTCTGCGACGTGGGCCACGGCCGCCCCGACCCGCTGGATGTGAACGAGCCGCTGAACCTGGCGCGCACGATTGCCGCACTCAAGCTCAAGTACGTGGTGATCACCAGCGTGGACCGCGACGACCTGCGCGACGGTGGCTCCGGCCACTTTGTGGAATGCATCAAGAACATCCGCGAGCTCTCACCCACCACGCAGATCGAGATTCTGGTGCCCGATTTCCGCGGCCGCGACGACCGCGCGCTGGAGATTCTCAAGTCGGCTCCACCCGATGTGATGAACCACAACCTGGAAACCGCGCCCCGCCTGTACAAGGAAGCGCGTCCCGGCTCGGACTACCAGTTCTCGCTGAACCTCTTGAAGAAGTTCAAGGAACTGCACCCCGATGTGCCCACCAAGAGCGGCATCATGGTCGGCCTGGGTGAAACCGACGAAGAAATCCTGCAAGTGATGCGCGATATGCGCGCCCACAACATCGACATGCTGACCATCGGCCAGTATCTGTCGCCCACCAACAGCCATCTGCCGGTGCGCCGCTATGTGCACCCGGACACCTTCAAGATGTTCGAAGAAGAGGCCTACAAAATGGGTTTTTCCCACGCGGCCGTGGGCGCCATGGTGCGCTCCAGCTACCACGCCGACCAGCAGGCCCATGCCGCTGGCGTGTGATTGCCGACGCTCCACAAAAAAGCAGCCCACGCGGCTGCTTTTTTATTGCTCAATCGGCTGTTATCGCCTGATACACAAGCGCAAGAAGCTATGGTTTTGATTACGCCAGCGCTTCCACCAGCGCCGGCGTCAAATAGTGCGGCCCGTCAAACACCAGCACCGGCCAGCCTGCATAAAACGAGAGCTGGGCACGCAGCTCCTGCGCCGTGGCACTGCGGAAATGCCCAGCGCCATCGGGCCTGAAGGCCTCTGCAATCACCTTCAGCCGCTGCCAGCCCACGGTATCAGCCAGCGCCAGCGCATAGCGCGCCGCCGTGGCGGCACTGCGGGTGTGCAGACCCACGCCATCCTGAAAGAACAGCCCCACATCCGGCGGCAGCCAACGCTTGACCCAGCGGGCAAAAGCCTTGGGCCCCAGATTGCTGTTGTCGTATGCGCTGACCCACAGCGGGCGCGGCAGGTTCTGCAGGCTCTCGGCCAGGCGATTCACCTCCTTCCAGCTGGGGTCAGACTCCACCGGAAAATACCAGCCCACGGGTTCGAAAGGCAGGGCTTCCTTGGCCAAGCGAGCCGAAGCCTGCGCAAGCAGCTCTACCCGGCGGCGAGCACGCGGCTCGTCGTAATCGCCCACCAGTCCGGCAATGATGCTTTGCGCCCAGGGCTGGACGGGCAGCCGCTCCAGCGAGGGCGCGCGCCATAGCTTGCCGCTGCCGTCGTCCGTGGCCAGCCACTGGATCAACAGGGTTTGGATACCCAGACGCTGCCACTCGCCCTGAGGCCTGGCCGTGGCGTTATCGGGCTGCCAGACCATGCCTGAGACCTTTACCGGCGGCATGGGCGGCATTCTCTGCGCCATGCCCATGCCAGGCAGCAGCAGGGCGGCAGATAGCGCGGTTCGACGTGTGTACACGTACAGGCCTTTCAGTAATACCAGGAGGCACGGGCAACCAGCCCGCTGGATCGGTCGTCGCCGCCCAGACGGGCACGATACTGCACGGTGAAATCCACCCAGGAGCGGCCCGCATGCGTGCGATCTTCGCGCAACCAGCGCCTTAGGCTCACGCCCACACCGGCACTGCCGGCCCCGGTGCGCCTGTAGCTGCTGTTGTACTCGGCAGCCACCACGCCATAGCCCCACAGGCCCCAGCCCCCCGAGTCCGAGCCGCGCAGCCGCCACTGCGGGCCGTAGCGCAGCTCGCCCGTGGCGTATTTTTCGCCCGATTGCAGATAGCGACCGGCCTCCAGATACAGATCGCCAGTCATCCAGCGCTCGCGGTTCACCGGGCCGTACATGTCCTTGGTGTAGGAGTACGCGGCGCGCAACAACCAGTCATTGCGGCTGGCAGCACCCAGTTTTTGCCAGCGTTCCGCCGCCACGATCAGGTTCTGGTTGCCAAAAGGCTTGACCCGAATCCCCAGCGCCAGCTGCGATGACTCCGGCCCCGTGGCCTCTTGCGGTGCAGCACGCAGATTGCCCATGTAACGGCCATACAGATCGACAAACGTGCCGTCGCCACGCAGTTGCTGCGGCCGCCAGAACAGCTCGCCCACGGTCTGCAGGCTGCGATAGCCGCTGGCTCCGCTTTGCCCGCCCGGCAAGGTGCTGCCGCGGCTGCTGAAAACCCCGGCCGAGCTCCCCCACTGCCGGTCCAGATCGCCCACGGCAAGGCGCACATCCTGGCGCTGCTGGGGCGTGAAGCGGATCTGCCCGGCATCGGTGCTGTCGAGAGCCGCCGCATGGCGGCGCACGGCAGCACGGCTGTCGCCCACATGCTCGGCGGCAAATGCCGCATCTTCAAGCTGAGCCGCCGGCAGCGCACGGCCCTGCTCAGCCGCAGTGTAGAAGTCGGCTTCGGCCTGCTTGTCGCCGGCAGTATGGGCAATCTGGGCCAGTTCGGCGGGCTTCAAGCCGGAGTCCTGGCCTGCCATAGCCTGCAAGGCCTGCTGCGCCTGGGCGCGAGCCGCACCGCCCTGCCCCTGGCCTTGCAGCGCCGCAATCGACAGCTGCCAGTAAGCGCCCTTGGCGGGCTGCAGCTTCAGCAATGGCTCAGACAAGCTCTGCACCTGCGGCCACTGCTGCAGCTGCGCCGCCGCATAAGCAGCATTGGCCAAGTCGTTTTCAATATCAAATGCATAGCTGGCTGTGCAGACTGTCTCTGCATTGCAGCTCAAATCGGGCACTGGCATAGGCAATTCGAAAGAGAGGCCAGATTGCAAGAGCTGCAAGCGCACTGCCGCGTCTTGGGCCGCATTCTCTGCAGACATAGTCTGCAATTGCCGGGCCCACTCTCGCCCTTGTGCCAGTTGCCCGGTCGCCAGTGCCGTATCTGCCCCCTGGCGCAACAGGCTGGCCCGCGCATCGGCACTCAAACCGGAAGCGCTGGTCAACGTCTGATCAAGCGCCTGCAGCGCCTGCGCGCCCTGGCCTTGCTGCAACAAAGCATAGGCCTTGGCTTGCCGCAGAGCGGGCTGATTCGGATGGATTTGCAAGCCTGCATCCACCTCGGCCACCACCTCGCTCCAGCGCTGAGCGCTCAACAGCAAGCGGGCCTGCAGCACATGCCATGGCAAGGGCTGGGGATTGAGCTGCAAAGCCTGACGGATGAAAGCAAGCGCCGCATCCAGTTGCTCAGGCTGCTGCGCCTTGGCATAAGCCTGCTGGGCCAGGGCCTGGGCGCGCCGGGCTTTCTCTTGAGCCGCGCTGGCCGCATTAGCCGCATTGGCGGCATCTACCGCCGCCCGCGCCTGGTCCTCCAGCGCCTGCAGACGCGGCACATCGGGGCGCAGGCGGCGTGCGGCCCGAGCCTCTTGCAAGGCATGGACATAGTCGCCCTTGGCATAGGCTTTATAGGCACGGTCGGTATGCTGCCATGCCGCGCCCGTGAGAGAGCGCTCCTGCGCCTGCACGCCGGCCGCGCTACCTAACAGAGCGACAAAAATGGCCGACATCAGCGCTGGCATACGTCCGCGAGTTCTGTCTGTCATTCCCCTTCCTCCTCAGACGGTTTGAGTCGTGCTTTTTGCTGCTCCAGCAAGGCCTTGTCGAGCTGCTCTGGCGTCACCAAGCCCTGGTGGACCAGATGGCCGCCCAGACGCCCATCTCGGGCTGCGTCATAAGAGTCCAGCACCTGGTCCAGTGCCTCGCGGCTGAGATCCCCCCGATAGATCAGGCAGTCGCCCAGCAAGGCAGCCGATGCACCGCCCTCTTCTTCGGCCATCCCACTCAACTGGCGCAAACCTGCGGCGATGTCGCTCTCACGCACCACCAGCTGACGCAAGGGTCGCTTCAAGCGCGCTTGCAGCTGCGCCTGCACCGCCTCGGGCAAGACCGAGGCCACCGCCACATGCAGAGCGCTTTCATCGCTGCTGGCCAACGGCAACATGCGCCAGCGGATCATGTCCCGCGCCGGCAGCAGACTCAGGTCGATACGCTCCTCGCCATCGGCCAGATGCAATCGCGGCAGATCGGCCTGATAAGCCCGGGCTTCCGCCAGCAGGTCTTCATCCACCCAGCCGTTCTGGAGCAGCACCTGGCCCAGCAGCGTACCGCCGGTCTGGGCTTGCTGCTCCAGAGCCGCATCCAGCGTTTCGCCATCAATCGCCTGCCAGCTTTTGAGCAGATCGCCCAGATGCTGCTTCTGCTCTGCCAGTTGCTCCACCGTGGGGAAGTCGTGCATGGTCTTGTCCCAGACCAGCTTGCTGCCAAAGAGCTTGTGGCTCAGATACTGCTTCCAGGCGCGGCCTGCGGCTGCGGCATTGATGAAGTTGCCCACCACCATGCGCGGAATGGACAGCAGCGCATGCACGCCGCCATAGATACGGCCCACAAAATAAGCGCGCTGCGCCATGCGCAACAGCAGGGCCATGAAGTTCAGCGCAATCACCACCTGCACCCAGTGCGCCAGCGACTGGATGGGAGGCAGGCTGTCACTCCACCAACCCATGACACCCAACAGCGCCAGCAGCATGTAATTGAAAAAGATCAGATATGCGGCAATCGCCACAAAGGCCGTGATCAGGCCTTTGCGGTCCCGGAACAACAGGTATTTGACGGCGGCATTGCCCTGCCAGCCCACCTGCTCCCAGCCTTGCAGACCTATGCCCAGCGTCCAGCGCGCCTTTTGCCGATAAGCCGTGCGGAAGGTGTTCGGGAAAAACTCGCGCACGCCCAGTGGCATGGTGATCTCGATCGGCTTTTCCTTGCCCGTCCAGCCCTTGCGCTTGACGCGGTACTGCACCGGGAACTTGCCGAAGATCTGCCGCATGCCCATGCGCGCCAGACGCGTGCCCACGTCGTAATCCTCGGTCAGCGTATCGGGGTTGAAGGGCTGGCCATCCGTCTCGGCCATCAGCGCCAACATGGCTTTGCGCGAGAAACAAGTGCCCACGCCGGCCGAAGGCACCATGCCACTCATGCTCTCGCGCACTACCAGATCCTTGGCGTGCCATTCCGCAAACTCATCCATGTAAACGCCTGCCACCCATTCATTCCAGTTGCGCTCCAGCGATGTCACGGGCAGCTGGATGAAGTCGATGCGCGGCAGCAGGTAGTTGAAGTATTTGAGCTCCAGCGGGTGCAGCACATCCTCGCTGTCATGCAACACCATGCCGGCAAACTCAATGCCGCGCTTTTGCGCCGTCTGCTCGATGCTTTGCACAATCGAGTTCAGGCAATCGGCCTTGCAGGTGGGGCCGTCATGCGGCACCTGCACCCGCACCAGTTGCTTGTAGCGGCGGCGCATGCGCTCCACCTCGTCAATCGTGCGCTGGTCGTTGGGGTAGGTGCCCACAAAGACCATGAACTCCCGATATTCGAGCGTGGCCACCATGTTCTCGATCATGGAGGCGATGACGTCGTGCTCCTGCCAGGCCGGCACCATGATGGCGATGGGTTTTTCGGGCACGGAGCGCAGCTGCGCAGGGGTAAGCGCCGTGTGCAAAGGCTTGACGCGCAGATGGCGCCAGATTTCACGAATCCAGTATCTGGCGTCAATGAACAGATCGTCGATGCTGGAGATCAGCACCACCACGGCGACAAAGGCCGTGGCTATCTCCAAAGCCCGGTAGTTGGCGCTGAAGAAGTCGGAAAACGGCTGCATATCCACCATCACGCGGCCTTCGCCTTCAGCAGGATCTGCACGATCTTCTCGCTGGCGTCGCCGTGGCCATAGGGATGGGCGGCACGGGTCATGCGCTCATAGGCAGCACTGTCGTGCAGCAACTCACGGACGGCCGCCACAATGCGCGGCCTGTCGGTACCCACCAGCTTGACCACTCCGGCCTCCACCACCGAAGGACGCTCGGTCACATCGCGCAGCAGCAGCACGGGCTTGCCCAATGCCGGCGCTTCTTCCTGCACGCCGCCAGAATCGGTCAGCACCAGGAAAGCGCGCTGCATCAGGCGCACAAAACCCAGATAGTCCTGCGGCTCGATCAGGTGCACGCCGGCCACTTGGCCCAGGCGCTGCTGCACCACATCCAGCACCAGCGGATTGAGGTGGACGGGGTAAACCACCTCCACTTCGCCACCGGCTACCAGCTCGGTCACGGCATCGCAGATCTGGGCCAGACCTTCACCATGGTTTTCGCGGCGGTGGCTGGTCAGCAACACCATGCGCTTGCCCGCCGCCAGCTGCGGCAGGCGTGCATCCACGCTGTCGCGCAGCGACACATCATTTTCAAAACGCCTAGCCACCCACTTCAGGGCATCAATCACGGTGTTGCCCACCACATGGATCTGGCCGTGCAGGTTTTCGGCTAGCAGATTGGCCTTGGCTTTTTCGGTGGGCGCCAGCAACACTTCGGCCATCACATCGATCACGCTGCGGTTCATTTCCTCGGGCCAGGGCTCGGTCAACGAGCCGGTGCGCAGTCCGGCCTCCACATGCACCACGGGGATATGACGGTGAAACGCTGCCATGGCGGCGGCCATGGCCGTGGTGGTATCGCCGTGCACCAGCACCCGATCCGGCCTGACCTGCTCCAGCAGCTCATCCATGCCTTGCAGGATGCGGGCCGAGAGGCTGTTGAGCGTCTGGCCTTGTGCCATCACCGACAAATCATGCTGGGGCTTGATATCGAACAGCTCCAGCACCTGCTCGAGCATGTGGCGGTGCTGGCCGGTCACGCAGACCACGGAGTCCATACCGGGGGTGGCGGCGAGCAAACGCACCACGGGGGCCATCTTGATGGCTTCGGGCCGGGTCCCGATCACAGAAAGAAGCTTCATGCATGCCTTTCAGGCCTGCCGGTGAGTCGCAGCACCGGTACGGCCATCTAGCGCTTGCGTGTGAGCTGGTAGACGCGTGTTGGCGACTGTTTGCGCTACCAGAAATCCAAGGGTCTGAGCTTTTGGCAGGTGCGCATCACACGCAAGTTTGCGCACACTTCACAGACCCAATGAATATAAAAAAGTTCGGCGACGTGAGCAGTTGTTACGACCAAGTCCATGTAATTACTGCATCAACTGGACATCCAAGGCGATTGAGGTTATCTATTCGTCGTCGATTCTGAAATGCAAAAAAGCGGAGCAGCTACCGCTATCTCCGCTTGAATTTCAATCAATTTTTAATCGAGAAGCTTGAACCAACATACGCTGGCAGCTATCAATATTGAATACTCAGAGACATCGCAAAAAAAGCCTGGCTAACCGGCAAACCGCTGGCTGGCAAAAACGACTGCAGGCTGAACTGGCCTGGCGAGTCGCCCCACGATGAAACTGAGCTGTGTAGCGCATGAACCCCACCAGAGTGATTCGCTACAAGCTGGATGCAACTATAACAGCAAATGAGAATCAATCGCAATTAAATTTGTAAATGCGCGTTTCTACCGCAGATGGCCTGAACTCGGGCTGTCATGTTGCCGCAGGGCAACGCAACATCGTCAAGCATTGCAAACAATTCCAGGCCATGACTTGGGATCAAGGCGCGGCCTCCGAAGAACAAAGGCCGCCAGCCGCCCTGCGCGCTTGGCGGCGGCTTGCAAGCCATTGCGGTCAGGGTGCCAGCAGCCCCGAAGGGTCCTCGCTATTCATCACCTGCTGCGCCCAGGGAGCCAGCTTTTGCGTATCGGCCCGCAGGATTTCCTGCTTGACGGCCAGGATCTGGGCAGGATGCATGGAGAAACTGCGCAGACCCAGACCCAGGAGCAGCCGGGTCATGCTCACGTCGCCGGCCATTTCGCCACATACACAGACTTGCTTGCCGGCTGCATCGGCTGCAGCGATCACCTCGGACACCAGACGCAGCACCGCCGGGTGCATGGGGTCGTAGAGATGGGCCACGGTTTCATCCGCACGGTCAATGGCCAGCGTGTATTGAATCAGGTCATTGGTGCCTATGGAGAGGAAGTCGAAGTACTTGAGGAAGGTACGTACCACCAGCGCGGCCGCCGGTATCTCGATCATCGCTCCCAGCTTGACCGGACCATAAGGCAGGCCACGCACATCCAGCTCGCTTTGCGCCTGGCGCAGCTGGGCCAGGGTCTGCTCGATCTCGCTGCGGTGGGCCAGCATGGGAAACAGCAGGTGAATCTGCCCGTGTGCCGCCGCACGCAAAATGGCGCGCAGCTGGGTGCGAAACATGGCGGTATCCGCCAGGCTCCAGCGAATGGCGCGCAGACCCAGAGCGGGGTTCAGGTAATAGTCCTTGGGCTGGGCTTTGTCCAGCGGCTTGTCGGCTCCCACATCCAGCGTGCGTATGGTGACCGGCATGCCTTGCATGCCGTCAATGGCTTCGCGGTAGGCGCGGTATTGCTCTTCCTCGCCGGGCAGATTGCCACCCCGGCCCATGAACAGGAACTCGGTGCGAAACAGTCCCACGCCCACGGCTCCGGCATGCACGGCAGCCGGGCCGTCGCCAGGCTGCTCGATATTGGCCAGCAACTCCACTTTTTGCCCGTCCATGGTGAGCGAGGGCGTGAAGCGCAGGCGTGACAAACGCTCGCGCTCCAGCTCGTTCTGGCGTTGCCTGAAGCCATACTCGGCCAGGATGATGGGCGAGGGATCGACGATGACCACGCCTTCGTTGCCGTCGATGATGACCCAGTCGTCCTGGCGGATCAGCTGGCTGGCCGCACGCGCGCCCACCACCGCAGGAATGTCCATGCTGCGCGCCACGATGGCGGTATGGCTGGTCTTGCCGCCCACGGCGGTAATGAAGCCGGCAAACACCTTGCTCTTGAACTGCAGCATGTCGGCAGGCGAAAGATCCTGCGCCACCAGCACCAGCGGCGATTCATGGGCGCCATCCTGGGGGGCTACCTGGGGCGCACTGACCGGGTTGGGTACGCCTTTCATGTGGCGCAAAATCCTGTCCACCACCTGTTCCAGGTCGGCCTTGCGCTCACGCAGGTACTCGTCATCCATCTCGTCGAACTGGCGCGAGACAATCTCCAGCTGCGTTGTCAACGCCCATTCGGCGTTGTACAGGCGGTCCGATATCCAGTGACGTATGGCTTCTGCCAGTGCATCGTCCTGCAGCAGCATCAGGTGCACGTCCAGCAAAGCATCCAGCTCGCCGGGCGCATCCTTGGGCATTTCTTCCTGCAGACGCCTCAATTCGTCGATGACCGAGTTGCGCGCACTGCGTGCCCGCGCGATTTCAGACTCGATCTGCTCCGGGTGAATGAAGTAGTGCACCACCTCCATGCGGCTGGAGGCCACCACCACCGCACGCCCAATCGCAATACCCCGTGACACGGCCAAGCCGTGGATTGCAAATGTCATAGCGACTGCCCTTTCGCGAATGACGCGATTGTTTTTGCTTGCTCCGGATCGCCAGGCGGCCGTCTGCCTGCTGCATCGCAATGCAACAGGTGTCCTGCCCTGCGCCCAGAAGCTCCTCCCGTCACATCGTGGCGGGCAAAGCGATCTTGCTACTTACTGGCCTTCGCCAAATTTGTCATTGATCAAGGCGACCAAGGCATCCAGGGCTTCCTGCTCGCGCTCGCCATCGGTCTCCAGCTCCAGCTCGGAGCCAATGCCTGCCGCCAACATCATCACGCCCATGATACTTTTGGCGTTGATGCGGCGCTCGCCCTTTGTCAGCCAGACTTCGCAAGGAAAACTGCCGGCGAGTTTGGTGAGCTTGGCCGAGGCGCGGGCGTGCAGGCCCAGCTTATTGCTGATGGTGATATGAGTCTTGATCATGAGAAGGTCGTGCGCTTTGATTTTGCAATGAACTGCTGGCCACTTGCATGACGCCCTGGCTGCCGCCCACCATGGCACGCGACACCAGCGCATCCAGCGCTTCCTGCCTATAGCCTATGGAGCGCAACAGCATGGGCAGGTTCACCCCGGCCACCAGCCGCGCGGGCAGCTGAGCCACCAGGCGCTGAGCCACATTGCAAGGCGTGGCGCCGAAGAGATCGGTCAGCACCAGTGTAGGCAGAGACATACCGCCATGCGCCTCCAGCATCTCCCTAGCCCGCTGCAGCGTGCTTTCCGGCGGCTCCTGAGCCGGCACATCCAGTGCCAGCACGTCGTCGGCGCTGTCGGCAAACACGTGCAGCGCACATTCGCGCAGCGCGGAGGCCAGCGGGGCGTGGGTGAGCAAAAGAATGCGCGTGGTCATGTAGTCACAGTTCTTGATGGCAAATTATGGCGCGCCGGCGGGAGATCTTGCACATTGGCGCATACGGCATGGTGAATATGGAGGCGATGACGGCCGCTATTGCAGCTGCAGACCGGCAAAAAATGCCTGTGCAGCTTCCGGCCTGGGTTTGTCGGCATAGATCACAGCATGGTAGATGCGCACCCCTTTGTCACCCTCCAGCCGCGCAAACCATGCGCCGTAGCCTATGAGTTTTTGGCCCTGCGGCCCCACGCCCTCCAGCGTGCTGCGTATGGATTGCGGCAAATTCAGCGCGCCCTTGGGCACAAATACAGCATCACCGCTGGCCTGCAACGGCTTTGTTGCATGCAACTGGGCCAAGACGGCCGCCTGCCAGCGCGCCAAGGTCGCGGCAGCCTGCGCGGGCTCCTTGAGCAGAAAGTGAGACACGGCATAAGTGGCATGATCCGCCTCGCAGCCCACCATGGCCATGGATACCTGCTCGCTCCCCATGGGCACATCGCGGCTGGCAGTTTGCGCATCGCAAGGCAGCAGAATTTGCAGCGGCGCATTCTTGAGCTGCACGGTGCGCCAGTTGAGCGCCGGGCTGCAGCCGGCCAGCACCATGCTCAGCCCAAGCCAGCGCGCAGCAATGCCCGCCCTGGTCTTCAACATATGCCCGCCCATGCCTGCTGTGTCATATCTGCATTATCTGGAGCCGCCATGCCCGCCCCGGCCGCCAGCGCCTAGGGATGACCCGTAGAGAAAAGTCTTTCTCCCATTCGCAGGCTGAACTTTTGCGACAGCGCAGGCTCCAATGACCTAGAACAGCAATGTGCTTAATTTCTAGGCACAATCAAGATCTTATGGCAAGCAAAACTTGGATCGCAGGCCTGGCGGCCGCAGCCGTCATCGGCGTCGGGGCATGGGTGTATACCGGGGCCGGTCAATCTGCGGCACCTCAGTCCACCTTTGTGCTGCTCGACGGCAGCCAGAAGACGACATCCGACCTCAAAGGCCAGGTCACGCTGGTGAACTTCTGGGCCACCAGCTGCACGACCTGCGTGGCAGAAATGCCCGAGATCATCAGCACCTACAACAAGTACAAGGGCAAGGGTTTCAACACCCTGGCCGTAGCCATGAGCTACGACCCGCCCAGCTATGTGGTGAACTTTGTCGAGTCGCGCAAGATTCCTTTCCAGGTGGCGCTGGACAACACGGGCAACGTGGCCAAGGCCTGGGGCGACGTCAAGCTCACGCCCTCCACCTTCATCGTCAACAAGCGCGGCGAGATTGTGAAGAGCTATATCGGTGCGCCTGATTTTGCCGAGCTGCACAAGCTGATCGAAAAACTGCTGGCGGAACCTGCAAGCGCCTAAAGCCTTATCAAATCAATAGCTGCCAGCGCTTTATCTTCCTTGAGTTCAAGGCAAAGCGGCTTGAAACCCAAGTCCAGCAAGCGCAGGCACTGCAAAAAATAAAAACCGGCAAGTTGCCGGTTTTTTTCATGCCTGAACCCCGTCAGAGATCATTTGTTTCTGAAGCTGTCGTGGCAGCTCTTGCAGCTGTTGGCCGCAGGGCCGAAGGCGGCTTTGAGGTTGTCCAGATTGCCGGTCTTGGCCGCCGCATTGAGCTTGACGGTTTCCGCCTCCATCTTGCCGCTCAGATCATGAAACTTGGCCTGCTCCTTCCAGATCTCGGGCTTGGCCTTTCCGCCATCGGTTCCAGTACCAAAACCCGACCAGGGCAGCTTGGCCATGAAAGCCACGATCTCGGCGCTTTCCTGCGCGCTCTTGGCATCAAAAGGGATCTTGCCATTGGCCATGGCACCCAGACGGCCAAAGTGCGTGCCCATGACACTCAGAGCACTTTGGCGATACTTGATGGCATCTTCGGGTTTGGAAAATTGCGCCGAAGCCGGCAGGGCCACGGTGGCGATCACGGCAACCAGAGCCAGGGTGGAGAAAGCTTTCATCGGGGTATCCTTTCTTTTGAAACAACAATCTACCGTCGGTAGCGGCCAGCGCAGTATCGCAGAGGAGACTCGCAAGCTTGGCGCTCCAAATCCAGGCCTGGGCGCGCCAGCCAAGCCCCTGGACGCACCTCACGGCACAATGCAGGCAGTCGCAATCCGCATTTCTCAATCCACCCGGATGGAGCACCTTCATGAATGAGCCTGTCAAGCACACTCTCAGCCACAGCTCTCACACCGTTCGAATCTGGGATTTGCCCACGCGCCTGTTCCACTGGCTGCTGGCCTTGTGCATCGTGGCCCTGGTGGTGACGGCCAAGCTGGGCGGCAATGCGATGAACTGGCATTTGAGCCTGGGGCATGCCGTGCTGGCCTTGCTGATTTTTCGCCTGCTCTGGGGCCTGGTCGGCGGTTACTGGTCGCGCTTTGGCAATTTTTTCCATTCACCCGCCGCGCTGCTGCGCCATGTGCGCGGCAAAGGCCGTGTGCAGGACAGTGCCGGCCACAGTCCGCTGGGCGCCTTGTCGGTTTTTGCCATGCTGCTGGTCTTGATGGCTCAGGTTGGCAGCGGCTTGCTCAGCGATGACGAAATTGCCTTCAGCGGCTCGCTGACCCGCTTTGTCTCAGGCGACACGGTTTCTCTGGCCACCAACTACCACGTCCACTGGGGCCAGTATCTGATTTACGCACTGCTGGGCCTGCATCTGGTGGCCGTGGCTTACTACAGCCACAAGAAACGCGGTCTGGTCACTGCCATGGTGACCGGCGACAAAACCCTGGAATTGCCTGTCCCCAGCACCCGCGATACAGCGGCCAGACGCTTGCTGGCAGCGGCACTGGCAGTGCTGGCATCCGGCCTCGCCTGGTGGGTGAACCAGCTGGGTCACAGCGCAGGATTTTGAATCCGGTCAGGGCAGAGTTGTCAGCCAAGCTTTAACCATGCAAAGCGCTTGCCGCTACACTGACTCTTCTTTCATCATTGCCAAGTTGCTGTGGACAAGCCTGCCGTGGACTTGCTGAACCCCACTCAACCGGAAGAAATGCACCAGGTGCGCCAGATCTTCCGAGAGTATGCGGACAGCCTGAGTATCGACCTGGAATTTCAAGGATTCGAGTCGGAAATCGCCGATCTGCCCGGTGAATATGCCAGCCCCCGTGGCCAGCTGCTGCTGGCATGTGTGGACGGAGCCCTTGCGGGCTGCTGTGGTCTGCGGCCGCTTGACGACTGCGACTACCCGAATGCGGCAGAAATGAAGCGCCTTTTTGTGCGCAAGCCCTTCAGAGGTTTTGGCCTGGGCCGTCAGCTGGCAGAGGCCATGCTGGATGCCGCCAGACAAGCGGGGTACGACCATGTGCTGCTCGACACGCTGGACGAGATGGAGTCCGCGCGAGCCCTCTATGTGGATCTGGGCTTCGAGCCCATCGAGCCTTACTATCACAACCCCTTGCAGGGTGCGCACTACCTCAAGGTCGCTTTGTACTGAACGCCTCCATAGATCCACAAAAAACCTGCACCAGCAAAAACGCCCAGACCATAGGTCCGGGCGTTCTGCATTTCGGCACCAGCCCCGCGGCATGGCAGCAGGGCTTTGTGGCAACCGGAGCCGGCCTCAGAGGGACGCGAACTCCGGCAAGCCGTGTGTTAAGCCTTGACTTGTTGCAGCAGTGTGTCGGCGTCGCTGACTTCGAACTTGCCAGGACCTTCCACGTTCAGCGAAACCAGCTTGCCATCCTTGACCAGCATGGAGAAGCGGTTGGCGCGCAGGCCCAGGCCCTTGCCGTTCAGATCCAGCGTCAGGCCCACGGCCTTGGCGAAAGCGGCATCGCCGTCGGCGATCATGCGCACCTTGCCGGCCACCTTCTGGTCACGACCCCAAGCGCCCATCACGAAAGCGTCGTTCACGGACAGGCACCAGATCTCGTCCACGCCTGCAGCCTTGAATTCCTCGGCCTTGGCCACGTAGCCAGGCAGATGCTGTGCGGAGCAGGTGGGAGTGAAAGCACCGGGCAATGCGAACAATGCAATGGTCTTGCCGGCCAGCGCTTCAGGCAGCTTGACGGGGTTGGGGCCAATGCTGCAGCCATTGCCTTCCACTTCCACATACTCCATCAAGGTCACTGCGGGCAGGGAGTCTCCAACTTTGATCATTACTATCTCCTTTTGGGGTGCAAAACAGGCCCACCGAAATGGCGGGTCCGGAAACGAAAAAACGACCCACATTGTGGGTCGTTTTCTAGGGCTTTGCAGCCGGTGTGCCTAGTTAGGCTTACACCAGAGCAGCCTTTTGCACCAAGCGGGTAGCAACCCAGTTCTTGGTCTTGGAGAGAGGACGGCTCTCGGTGATTTCAACCACGTCACCCAGCTTGTACTCACCTTGCTCGTCGTGAGCGTGGTACTTGCTCGACTTGATCATGATCTTGTCGTAGATAGGGTGCTTGACGCGGCGTTCAACCAGAACGGTCACAGTCTTGGCACGCTTGTCGCTGACCACCTTGCCAATCAAGGTGCGCTTGAGGGATGTTTTAGCTTCCGTCATGTCGGCTCCTTACTTAGCGGCTTGCTTTTCAGCAAGGATGGTCTTGGCACGAGCGATGTCACGGCGTGTAGCCTTGATAGTCGCAGTGTTGCCCAGTTGTTGCGTGGCTTTTTGCATGCGCAGACCAAAGTGAGCCTTTTGCAAGGACTTCACTTCAGCTTCCAGACCGGCCACGTCTTTTTGGCGGAGTTCAGCAGATTTTGTCATGTTGATCTCCTTAAGCACCAATGTGACGAGACACGAAGGTCGTACGCAGAGGCAGCTTTGCAGCAGCCAGGCGGAACGCTTCACGAGCCAGCTCTTCAGGCACACCCACGATTTCGTAGATCACCTTGCCGGGCTGAATTTCGGCCACGTAGTACTCGGGGTTGCCCTTACCGTTACCCATACGCACTTCGGCGGGCTTGGTAGAGATTGGCTTATCCGGGAACACGCGGATCCAGATACGACCACCACGCTTGACGTGACGGGAAATTGCACGACGTGCAGCTTCGATCTGGCGGGCCGTCAGACGGCCGCGGTCAGTGGACTTCAGGCCGAAGTCACCGAAAGCAACGGAGTTACCACGCGTTGCGATACCGGTGTTGCGACCCTTTTGCTCCTTGCGGTATTTGCGGCGAGCAGGTTGCAGCATCTTTATTCTCCTTTACCGTCCGCTGCAGCTGCAGCGGGCGCGTCAGTCTTGCGAACGCGCTTAACGGAATCAGCACCAGCGCCGGCAGGCTTATCGCTGCCATCGGCAGGAGCCGCATTGGTGCCAGCGGGACGACGACCACCACGGCCAGCGCCGTCGCGGCTATCACGACGACCATCGCGACGGGGGCCGCGAGGACGGCGTTCGTCGTCAGGACGAGGCGTTTCCACAGCGGGCAGGTCGTTACGGCCCAAGGTATCACCCTTGTAGACCCAGACCTTCACACCGATGATGCCGTATGTCGTCTTGGCTTCGGAGAAGCCGTAGTCGATGTCGGCACGCAGTGTGTGCAGTGGCACGCGGCCTTCACGGTACCACTCAGTACGAGCGATTTCGATACCGTTCAGACGGCCAGAAGACATGATCTTGATGCCTTGAGCACCCAGACGCATGGCGTTCTGCATGGCGCGCTTCATGGCGCGACGGAACATGATGCGCTTTTCCAGCTGCTGAGTGATCGAGTCAGCGATCAGCTTGGCATCGATTTCGGGCTTGCGCACTTCTTCGATGTTCACAGCAACAGGCACGCCCAGGCGAGTAGCGAGTTCCTTCTTCAGGGCCTCGATGTCTTCACCCTTCTTGCCGATCACCACGCCCGGACGAGCCGAGAAAATGGTGATGCGGGCGTTCTTGGCAGGACGCTCGATCAGAATGCGCGAAACGGCAGCATTCTTCAGCTTGGCCTTCAGGTACTCACGAACCTTGATGTCTTCGGCCAGCATGCCGGCGAAATCACGGTTGCTTGCGTACCAACGGCTTGCCCAGTTGCGGCTCACCGCCAGACGGAAGCCGGTAGGATGGATTTTCTGTCCCATATTCTTCCTTTAGGCCTCAGTTACCCACTGTCACATAGATGTGGCAGGTAGGCTTGCTGATGCGGTTGCCACGGCCTTTGGCGCGAGCAGTAAAACGCTTGAGCGTGGTGCCTTGCTCGACGTAGATGGTCGTAACCTTCAGTTCGTCGATGTCAGCGCCGTCATTGTGCTCAGCGTTAGCGATAGCGGATTCCAGAACCTTCTTCAGGATCACAGCAGCTTTTTTCTGTGTGAATTGGAGAATGTTCAAGGCTTGATCCACCTTCTTGCCACGGATCAGATCCGCGACGAGGCGACCCTTGTCAACCGACAAGCGGACGCCACGGAGAACAGCACGTGTTTCAGACATGTTCTATTCCTTACTTCTTGGCTTTCTTGTCCGCTGGGTGTCCCTTGAAGGTACGAGTCAGCGCGAATTCACCCAGCTTGTGGCCAACCATCTGGTCAGTCACATAAACCGGCACGTGTTGCTTGCCGTTGTGCACGGCAATGGTCAGACCGATGAAATCGGGCAGAACCATGGAACGACGCGACCAGGTCTTCACTGGCCTTTTGTCCTTGGTGGCAACGGCCTTTTCGACCTTGGCCAGCAAGTGATGGTCAACAAACGGGCCCTTTTTGAGAGAACGAGTCATTTGCTACCCCTTACTTCTTACGACGCGAAACAATCATCGATTGAGTGCGCTTGTTGTTACGGGTGCGGTAGCCCTTCGTCAGGTTACCCCATGGGTCAACTGCGTGACGGCCTTCACCGGTCTTGCCTTCACCACCACCGTGCGGGTGATCCACAGGGTTCATCACCACACCGCGAACGGTAGGACGAATACCCATCCAACGCTTCACACCGGCCTTGCCCAAACGGCGCAGGCTGTGTTCTTCGTTGGCAACTTCACCGATCGTGGCGCGGCACTCGATGTGCACCTTGCGGACTTCGCCCGAACGCATACGCACTTGAGCGTAGATGCCTTCGCGAGCCAGCAGAGTGGCAGAAGTACCAGCCGAACGTGCGATCTGAGCACCAGCACCGATCTTCAGTTCGATACAGTGAATGGTCGAACCCACGGGGATGTTGCGGATAGGCAGAGTGTTGCCCACGCGGATAGGAGCTTCGGAGCCGCTAACGATAGTGGCGCCCACTTCCAGGTTGCGAGGAGCAATGATGTAGCGACGCTCGCCGTCTGCGTAGCACACCAGAGCGATGTGAGCAGTACGGTTTGGATCGTATTCAATGCGCTCGACCTTGGCGGGAATACCGTCCTTGTCGCGCTTGAAGTCCACCACGCGGTAGTGGTGCTTGTGACCACCGCCCTTATGGCGAACCGTGATGTGACCGTTGTTGTTACGACCGGCCTTTTGGAACTGAGGTTCCAGCAGAGCGGCGAAACCTGCACCCTTGTGCAGATGGTCACGTGTAACCTTTACCGCGCCACGTTGGCCGGGGGTCGTAGGTTTGAGCTTGATAACAGCCATGATTACGCTGCCTCCCCAGACAGGTTCAGCTCTTGACCGGGCTTGAGCATCACGTAAGCCTTGCGCACATTGTCGCGGCGGCCAACGGTCTTGCCGAAGCGCTTGGTCTTGCCCTTGGTGTTCACCACGGAAACGCCAGCCACTTCAACCTTGAACATCAATTCCACAGCGGCCTTGATTTCGGGCTTGGTAGCGTTCTGCAGCACCTTGAATGTCACAGCATTGGACTTTTCAGCAACCAGAGTGGCCTTTTCGGACACGATGGGAGCGACCAGCACTTGCATCAGACGACCTTCGTCAAACTTGAGTGTGCTCATGCGAACATCTCCTTGAGTTTGTCGATCGCACCCTTGGTGATGAGCACTTTCTTGTAGTGCACCAGCGACACGGGGTCTGCATAGCGCGGCTCAACCACGAACACGTTCTTCAGATTGCGGGATGCCAGGTACAGGTTTTCGTCGATTTCGTCGGCGATCACCATGACCGAAGAGTCCAGGTTCATGGCCTTGAACTTGTCGGCCAGCACCTTGGTCTTGGGTGTATCCAGCGTCAGCGATTCCACGACTGCCAGACGGCCTTCACGGGCCAGCTGCGACAGAATGGCTGTCATACCAGCGCGGTACATCTTCTTGTTGATCTTCTGCGTGAAGTTTTCTTCAGGCAGATTCGGGAAGATGCGACCGCCGCCACGCCACAGAGGCGAGGACGACATACCAGCACGTGCACGGCCAGTACCCTTTTGTTTGAAAGGCTTGGCAGTGGTGTGACGGACTTGTTCACGATCCTTCTGGGCGCGAGTGCCTTGACGTGCGTTGGCACGGTAGGCGATCACCAGCTGGTGGACCAGGTCTTCGTTGAATTCACGACCGAACACGGTCTCGGGTGCATCGAACTTCGATGCAGCCTGGCCTTGTTCATTCAGGAGTTCGAGCTGCATTAGTTCGCTCCTTTAGAAGCTGTAGCCTTGATGGCGGGACGCACTGTCACAAAGCCACCCTTGGAGCCAGGAACAGCGCCCTTGATCAAGAGCAGTTGGCGTGCTTCGTCGATACGAACCACGTCGAGGTTTTGTGTAGTAACGGTTTCGTCGCCCATGTGGCCGGTCATACGCTTACCGGGGAACACGCGACCTGGGTCTTGTGCCATACCGATCGAGCCGGGGACATTGTGCGAACGGCTGTTACCGTGCGAAGCGCGCTGCGAACTGAAGTTGTGACGCTTGATGGTACCGGCGTAGCCCTTACCAATGGAAGTGCCTTGCACGTCCACCTTTTGGCCAACGCTGAACAGTTCTGCCACGGGCAGAACAGCACCAGCGGCGTACTTGCCAGCAGTTTCTGCAGTCACTTGGAATTCGCGGGTCACTTCACCGGCTTCCACACCTGCCTTAGCAAGGTGGCCGGCTTGAGGCTTGGTCACGCGAGAGGCCTTGCGTGTACCGAATGTGACCTGCAGGGCCACATAGCCATCGTTCTCTTGGGTTTTGACCTGAGTCACGCGGTTGTTAGATACATCCACCACTGTGACAGGCACTGCGTCCCCATCATCAGTGAACAGACGCATCATGCCCACCTTGCGACCCAGCAACCCCAGGGAGTTGCTCAGACTCATTTGTTTGCTCCAAAACTTCCGCCGCTGAAACTGCAATTGGCCCAGCGTTGCGCTCCGCTGCTCAGAGCAACTTGCGCACGAAAGAAGGTTAATAAAACTTCGCATCAAAGGCGAAGCCCTAAAGTTTAACGCGAACTGCTTTTTCAAGCAAGTTCGCGTTAAATAAAGACCCTTAAAAGCCCCCTAGAGGGCCTTCAAAACTCTTATTGCAGTTTGATCTCGACGTCCACACCTGCGGGCAGGTCCAGCTTCATCAGAGCGTCAACCGTCTTGTCAGTCGGATCAACGATATCCATCAGACGCTGGTGCGTACGGATTTCGAACTGGTCGCGGCTGGTCTTGTTGACGTGAGGCGAACGCAGGATGTCGAAACGCTTCATGCGTGTCGGCAGGGGCACGGGACCCTTGACGATAGCGCCGGTACGCTTGGCGGTGTCAACGATTTCAGCTGCAGACTGGTCGATCAACTTGTAATCGAAAGCCTTCAGGCGGATGCGGATTTTTTGCTTGGACATTATTAATTCCCAGTGTTTCTAAGAATTACGCAATGACCTTGGCAACCACGCCAGCGCCCACGGTACGGCCACCTTCGCGGATAGCGAAGCGCAGACCTTCTTCCATGGCGATGGGGTTGATCAGCTTCACAGTGATCGACACGTTGTCACCAGGCATAACCATTTCCTTGCCTTCTGGCAGCTCGATGGAGCCGGTCACGTCAGTTGTACGGAAGTAGAACTGAGGACGGTAGTTGTTGAAGAAAGGAGTGTGGCGACCGCCTTCGTCCTTGGACAACACATACACTTCAGCAGTGAAGTGAGTGTGGGGCTTGATCGAGCCGGGCTTGCACAGCACTTGGCCACGTTCCACGTCTTCACGCTTGGTGCCGCGCAGCAGCAGACCCACGTTGTCACCAGCTTGACCTTGGTCCAGCAGCTTGCGGAACATTTCCACGCCGGTCACGGTCGTCTTGACGGTGTCCTTGATACCGACGATTTCGATTTCTTCGCCGACCTTGACGATACCGCGTTCGATACGGCCAGTCACCACGGTGCCACGACCGGAGATCGAGAACACGTCTTCCACGGGCATCAGGAAAGCGCCATCGATAGCGCGATCAGGTGTAGGAATGTAAGTGTCCAGAGCTTCAGCCAGCTTCAGGATGGCGGGCTCGCCCTTGTCGGATTGGTCACCTTCCAGGGCCAGCTTAGCGGAGCCGCGGATGATGGGGGTGTCGTCGCCGGGGAAGTCGTACTTGGACAGCAGCTCGCGCACTTCCATTTCGACCAGTTCCAGCAGTTCTTCGTCGTCCACCATGTCAGCCTTGTTCAGGAAGACGATGATGTAAGGCACGCCAACTTGACGCGACAGCAGGATGTGTTCGCGAGTTTGGGGCATGGGGCCGTCAGCGGCCGAGCACACCAAGATAGCGCCGTCCATTTGAGCAGCGCCGGTAATCATGTTCTTCACATAGTCAGCGTGACCGGGGCAGTCAACGTGAGCGTAGTGGCGATTAGCGGTTTCGTACTCAACGTGCGAAGTGTTGATCGTGATACCACGGGCCTTTTCTTCAGGCGCGTTGTCGATCTGGGAGTAATCCTTGGCTTCGCCGCCGAAGTGCTTGGACAGCACAGTGGCGATAGCGGCCGTCAGAGTGGTCTTACCATGGTCCACGTGACCGATGGTGCCCACGTTGACGTGGGGCTTGGTGCGCGAAAATTTTTCTTTTGCCATTGCAATTTCTCCAGATAAAAGAGCGTACCTGTGTAATGTTTAAGGTCTGCACCGCATTGCTGATTCGCCCCGCACAGGTGACAGGACGGCATGCAATCGCAGACCGGCAACTAAAACCCGAAAACCGACATGCGGTTTTCGGGTGAACTTCGGATTATGACCGAAATGCTTACTTAGCGCGAGCGGCCACAATGGCTTCCGCCACGTTACGAGGAGCTTCAGCGTAGTGCTTGAACTCCATCGTGTAGCTGGCGCGGCCTTGTGTCATCGAACGCAGCGTAGTGGCGTAGCCGAACATTTCCGACAAAGGCACTTCTGCCTTGATGGCCTTGCCGCCACCAACCATGTCGTCCATGCCCTGCACCATGCCGCGACGGGAAGACAAGTCACCCATCACGGTACCGGCGTAGTCTTCAGGCGTTTCCACTTCCACAGCCATCATGGGCTCGAGGATGACGGGGCTGGCCTTGCGAGCAGCTTCCTTGAAACCGAAGATAGCGGCCATCTTGAACGCCATTTCGTTCGAGTCCACATCGTGGTACGAACCGAAAGTCAGCGTGACCTTCACGTCCACCACGGGGTAGCCAGCCAGCACGCCGGAAGTCAGGGCTTCGATCACGCCCTTTTCCACCGCAGGGATGTATTCGCGAGGAACCACACCGCCCTTGATGGCGTCCACGAACTCAAAGCCCTTACCGGCTTCTTGAGGTTCGACAGTGAACACCACGTGGCCGTATTGACCCTTACCGCCGGACTGACGAACGAACTTGCCGTCGATGTCCACAACCTTCTGGCGAATGGTTTCGCGGTAGGCAACCTGGGGCTTGCCCACGTTAGCTTCCACGTTGAATTCGCGCTTCATGCGGTCAACAATAATTTCCAGGTGCAGCTCGCCCATACCGGCGATGATGGTCTGACCGGATTCTTCGTCGGTACGCACGCGGAAGGAAGGATCTTCAGCAGCCAGGCGCGACAGGGCGATACCCATCTTTTCCTGGTCAGTCTTGGTCTTGGGTTCCACAGCCTGTGCAATCACGGGCTCGGGGAAGACCATGCGTTCCAGCACGATAGGAGCATCCAGAGCGCACAGCGTTTCGCCGGTGGTCACGTCCTTCAAGCCCACGCAGGCAGCGATGTCGCCGGCGCGAATTTCTTCGACTTCCACGCGGTCATTCGCCATCATCTGCACGATACGGCCGATACGCTCCTTCTTGCCCTTGACCGAGTTCAGCACGGTTTCACCCTTGCTCAGAACGCCGGAGTACACGCGCACGAAAGTCAGCTGGCCCACGAAGGGGTCGGTCATCAGCTTGAATGCCAGTGCCGAGAACTTCTCTGCATCGTCAGCCTTGCGCGACAGCTTCTTCTCTTCGTCATCGGGATCGGTACCGGTAACGTCAGGAATGTCCACAGGAGCGGGCAGATAGTCGATCACGGCGTCCAGCATGCGCTGAACACCCTTGTTCTTGAACGCGGTGCCGCACAGCATGGGCTGAATTTCGGTGGCCAGGGTGCGGGTACGCACGCCGAGCTTCACTTCTTCTTCAGTCAGAGTACCTTCTTCCAGGTACTTGTTCATCAGCTCTTCGCTGGCTTCAGCAGCGGCTTCGACCAGGTTTTCGCGCCACTTGTTGGCGGATTCCACCAGCTCAGCGGGAATCTCTTGGTATTCGAACTTCATGCCCTGGGAAGCTTCGTCCCAGATGATGGCCTTCATCTTGACCAGGTCGATCACGCCCTTGAAGTTGTCTTCAGCGCCGATTGGGATCACCACGGGCACGGGGTTGGCGTTCAGACGAGTCTTCATGCCTTCATAGACCTTGAAGAAGTTGGCACCGGTACGGTCCATCTTGTTCACGAAGGCCAGACGAGGCACCTTGTACTTGTTGGCCTGACGCCACACAGTTTCGGATTGGGGCTGCACGCCACCCACGGCGCAGTACACCATGCAAGCACCGTCCAGCACGCGCATGGAACGTTCCACTTCAATAGTGAAGTCCACGTGGCCGGGGGTGTCGATGATGTTGAAGCGGTGCTCGGGGTAGGACAGGTCCATGCCCTTCCAGAAGCAGGTCACTGCAGCGGAAGTGATGGTGATACCACGCTCTTGCTCTTGCTCCATCCAGTCGGTGGTAGCAGCGCCGTCGTGCACTTCACCCAGCTTGTGGGTCACGCCGGTATAGAACAGGATACGTTCGGTGGTAGTTGTCTTACCTGCGTCAATGTGAGCAGAAATACCGATGTTGCGGTAGCGCTCAATGGGAGTCTTGCGAGCCATGATGATCCTTGATTGATCGAGGAGAAAGTTTGCTACCGCCAGCCTCTTGGGCATGCAGCGCAGCAACTTAAATGGGGATGCTCTTAATCGAGACAAGGCCGCAAGCAAACATTGCGTGCGGCCTGTCAGCTTATCGAGCGAAGGTCGATTAGAAGCGGAAGTGGCTGAATGCCTTGTTGGCTTCGGCCATACGGTGCACTTCGTCACGCTTCTTCATGGCGCCGCCACGGCCTTCGGTTGCTTCCAGCAACTCGTTGGCCAGACGTTGAGCCATGGACTTTTCACCGCGCTTGCGGGAGGCTTCCTTGATCCAGCGCATGGACAGAGCCAGGCGACGGACGGGACGCACTTCAACGGGCACTTGGTAGTTAGCACCACCAACGCGGCGGGACTTCACTTCGACCATGGGCTTGACGTTGTTGATAGCAACCACGAAGGCTTCCAGAGGATCCTTATCGGGGTGCTTCTTGGCGATCAGGTCCAGAGCACCGTAAATGATGCGCTCTGCAACAGCCTTCTTGCCGCCTTCCATGATCACGTTCATGAATTTGGACAGCTCGACATTGCCGAACTTTGGATCCGGCAGAATTTCACGTTTGGGGACTTCGCGACGACGTGGCATTTTTTACCTCTATCTTTGCTTCAGTTGGCGTTGTTTCCAACACCGCGAGAGCCAATCAAGGACTCCCACTTACTCGACCCACGCAAAACACTTGCGTTTGGGGTCACTTCGCTGAATCTCGCGCCACGCGGGATACAGCACCTGTTTTTTTGTTCAAAGGAACAGTGCTTACTTAGCCTTAGGCTTCTTGGCACCGTACTTCGAACGGGATTGCTTACGGTCCTTGACGCCTTGCAGGTCAAGCGAACCGCGCACGATGTGGTAACGCACACCGGGCAAATCCTTCACACGGCCGCCGCGCACGAGCACAACGCTGTGTTCTTGCAGGTTGTGGCCTTCACCGCCGATGTACGAAATAACTTCGAAACCGTTGGTCAGACGAACCTTGGCCACCTTACGCAGAGCCGAGTTAGGCTTCTTAGGCGTGGTGGTGTACACACGGGTGCACACGCCACGGCGTTGGGGGCAGTTTTCCATAGCAGGGCTCTTGGATTTAACAACTTCTACCGTGCGGCCCTGACGCACGAGTTGGTTAATGGTTGGCATTAAATAACGTCCCTAAACGTGAATTTGCTTCGTGAAAAGCGAAAACGTGAATCCCTTCGGAAATTCCGAAAAGCCCTCGAATGTACCAGCTTGCGAAACCTAGCACAAGCACTAGCTTGCGATAGCCTCAGCTTGCGCAAGCTTTAAAGCCTGTCTTCGAGGCAAGCCCGCCGACTCGGAGGTCGCACGGGCGCAGGCTCTGTGAATTACTTGATCCAGAGGCGGATGGTGTCCCACAGGCGGCCGAAGAAACCGGCCTGCTCCACCGCCTCCAGCGCCACCAGTGGCACTTCCGCCACAGTGTCGGTACCGATCTTCACCTTGAGCGTCCCCATGGACTGGCCCTTGGCAATGGGCGCGATCAGCGGGTCCTGGCGCACCACTTCGGTGCTCAGCTTGCCGCCACTGCCCGAAGGCACGGTGACGACAATCGGGCCGCCGGCACGGCCGATCTTGACCGTATTCGCGGCGCCCTTCCAGACGGCAGGCGTTGCCACGGGCTGATCGCCATCGAACAGCTTGACGGCGTCATAGGCGGTATAGCCCCAATTCAACAGCTTCTGGCTTTCGTTGGCGCGCGCCTTCTCGCTGGCCGTGCCCAGCACGATGGACAGTAGACGGCGCTGACCCACATTGGGCAGATCGCGCTTGGCCGTGGCCACCAGGCAGTAGCCGGCCGCATTGGTGTGACCGGTCTTCAGGCCGTCCACAGTCGGATCGCGGAACAGCAGCGAGTTGCGATTGTTGCCGTTGGAGGCCGGCGTGCCCGGATAGGCATAGTGCTTGGTCGCGTAGTAATGCATGTACTCGGGAAAGTCATGCATCAGGCGCTGCGCCAGGATGGACAGGTCGCGTGCCGTGGTCAGGTGACCGGGCTCCGTCAGACCTTCGGGGTTCTTGTAGCTGGTGTTCTTCATGCCCAGGGCTTTGGCCTGGTCATTCATCATCTTGACGAAGTTTTCCGCCGTGCCGCCCACGGCTTCGGCCAGGGCCATGGTCGCGTCATTGCCCGACTGGATGATCATGCCGCTGACCAGATCGTTCACCGGCACCTGCATCTTGGGGTCGATGAACATGCGCGAGCCAGGCATCTTCCAGGCGCGCTCGCTCACGGGCATGGTCTGCTCCAGCGTGATCTTCTTGGCACGCAGGGCGTCAAACACCACATAGGCACTCATGAGCTTGGTCAGCGAGGCTTGCTCGACAGGCGCGTCAATGTCCTTAGCGCCCAACACCTGACCGGCGGTCACGTCCACCAGCAGATAGTTGCGGGCGGCAATTTCGGGAGGGATGGGAGCGGCCACCTGGGCCATGGCGAACACGGGAGCGACTGCGGCAGCAACCGCCAGCACGCGCAGTGTGGAATAGATGGGCTTCATAAAGAAAACTCTCGCTAAAGCAAAGGTATACGCGGTCAATCACCGGCAAAAATGGCTGAAGCTCAATTGGTAATTGGGCTCAGCGCTATGAAAATACAGGGGTTGAATACCGGAGGCGTTTCACGGACTCAGCCCCTGCTTGGGCGCCTGCAACGCGGGCGACCAGGGCAATTGCTGGTTACGAGTTCAGGTGGCGCACCACCAGATTCTTGAGCAGCGGCAATTGTCCGTGAAAGAAATGGCCCACCTGCGGGATGACGGTAACAGGCAGTATCTGCGGGCCCGCCCAGCCCATGACGGCAGACAGGGCCACCGTGTCATCGGCCTCGCCGTGGATGACCAGGGTGCGATCGTGGGCCTCGGGCGGCACCGGCGCCACATCGAAGCGGCTGGCGGCCGTGCCGACAAACACGGCTTTTTCCACCCGGCCCTCGGCCCAGAGGGCGGCCAGGGTGTGACTCATGACAAAGGCGCCAAACGAGAAACCGGCCAGAGCGATCGGGCCTTCAGGCGCAACCTGGCGCACCACGGCCAGCATGTCCTCGAACTCGCCACGCCCGGCATCATGCTCGCCGGCACTGGCGCCAACCCCACGGAAGTTGAAGCGCACCGCCGTATAGCCGCATTGCACAAAAGCACGCGCCAGGGTCTGCACCACCTTGTTGTCCATGGTGCCGCCAAACAGCGGATGGGGGTGGGCAATGATGGCCACGCCGCGCGAGCTCTGACCGGGGGCCAGTGCAGGCGCATCGCGCAGGGCTTCGATGGCTCCGGCGGCGCCGGTCAGCGTGAGTCGTTCGGTTTGCGAATTCAATTTGCTATCCTAGTTGTAGCACTTAGCGTCTGCATTTATTGGATAGAGGCATTAAACAGCCTCAAGTTCCTTGAGAATTCAGCGCCCCACGCTATCAGGAAGTTGAAGGCGCTCCACCACCTTGCCGTTCTTGAGGTGGGATTCGACGATCTCGTCGATGTCGCTGTTGTCGATGAAGGTGTACCAGACGCCCTCGGGGTAGACCACGGCCACCGGGCCGCCGGCGCAGCGATCGAGACAGCCGGCCTTGTTCACCCGCACCTGGCCCTTGCCCGCCAGGCCTTCTTGCTTGACGCGCTGCTTGCAGTGGTCAAAACCCTCTTTGGCGCCGTGCAGGGCGCAGCAATCCTCGCCGTTGAGGCGCTCATTGAGGCAAAAGAAGATGTGGCGCTGATAGTAGCCAGGGTTTGGGGTGTCGCTCAAGGTGTCGCTCATAGTGCGGCCATTCTAGGCAGAGCGTTCGGGCCTTGACACGTTCACCACCACATATGCAAGCGTCACGTAAGGCCAGAGCCAGCCCAGCCACTGGCCCAGCCCGTAAAAGCGGATGAAGCGGCCCTGCTCCCAGGCCTGCAGGGTTTGCGAGAAATACGCATTGGTGGGCGCCTGATTGAGGATGCTCAAATGCAGCACCAACACCAGCAGCAGCAGCACGCCGCAGATGCGCCGCGGCAGCGGCAGCGCCACCAGCGCCAGCCCCAGCCCGCCCCAGGTACCCAGGCGCACGGGCAGATCCACCCACTCCCAGGCATGGGCCGGCCCCCAGCTGAGTGCGGCAGACAAGGCCGTGGCCGCAACGCCGGCACTCATCAATACAGCGGCAGCCAGTGCGCGCCGCCCCATATGGCGCATGGCGCAATAGGCCAGCAGACAGGGAATCCACAGCCCCAGCGTGACGCAAAGCATCTCGGTCACCAGGGACAGCGGCATCACCGGCGTCATGTTCAGCGGTAGCCAGACTTCGAAGGGCGTACCCAGCAGCAAATCCTGCACCCAGTCATCGAGCCGCTCCAGCACCTGGCCCAGACTGAAAGGCACGGCAGCCGGAAACAGCAGGGCAAACGGCCACAGCGCCAGCAGCACCAGCACGCCGGCCCCGCCCTCGCCCACCCAGCGGGCACGAAACGCGCTCCAGCGCGAAAGCGCCCCCAGCTTCTCCAGCAGCATGGCCACCAAGGCGCCGATCAGCGTGCCGGCCGCGTTGAGCAGCAAATCCATGTTCGAGGGCACACGCCTGGGCAGGTAGATCTGCAAAAACTCCATGCACAGCGACAGCAGCGTGCCCGCGACAAAGGCCAGCGGCACCGCCGCCCTCGGCTTGCCCGAGCGCATCAGCGCCAGCGCCAGGAAAAAGCCCAGCGGCGCGTAGCCTACGATGTTGGTATTGACGTCAAACCAGGTCCAGTACGGCGGGGGTACCTTGGCCAGCAAGAACACCTGCGGCTCAATCCCCTGGGCGCGCCAGCCCTCGAACGGGAACAGGCTGGCAAACACGATCAGCATGGCATACACCGCCGCCAGCGGCCAGGCCGTGGTGTTGCGAATGGAGATAACCGGCAGCGACGATACGGACTGTGCGCTCTCAGACACGATAAGCCCCAGCTTTCAGCAAGCCATCAAAACGGTTTGACCACCACCAAAATCACGGCCGCCACCAGCAGCAGCACCGGCACCTCGTTGTAGAAGCGGAACCAGCGATGGCTTTTGTGACAGGTATTGGCCTGCAACTTGCGCAGCAGCACAAAGCAGCTGTGGTGATAGCCAATGACCAGCAGCACCACGGCCAGCTTGGCATGCAGCCAGCCGCCGGCAAAGCCCCAGCCCAGCCACAACCACAGCCCCAGGCCCAGAGCGGGCACGGCCAGCATGGTGGTAAAGCGCAGCAGCTTGCGCGCCATCAACAGCAGGCGCTCGCGCTCGGCAACCGACTGCGGCGCCACCATGGCCAGATTGACGAAGATGCGTGGCAGATAGAACAAGCCGGCGAACCAGCTGGCGACAAATACGATGTGAAAGGCTTTGACCCAGAGCATGAGGCCCAGTGTAAGCCGCTGCCAGCGCCTGTGCGAACCTTAGTCCAAACAGCCGTCGCCAACGTCATTGCCGACCGGGTTACGCGGCAGGCAAAAAGTCGCGGGGCCGTGAATGGGGCACAATTTTCGCCATGCATCTGTCTAGCCCCACTCCTTTTCCCCAGAATCGTCCGCGCCGCCTGCGCCGCGATGCTTTCACCCGCAATCTGGTTCGCGAGAACGTGCTGACGCCCCACGACTTCATCTACCCGGTATTTGTGCACGAAGGCACGAACCGCCGCGAAGCCGTGCCGTCCATGCCTGGCGTGGACCGCCTGAGCCTGGATCTGCTGCTGCCCGTGGCCGAGGAATGCGTGAAGCTGGAGATTCCCTACCTGGCCCTGTTCCCCGCCATTGACACCAGCCTGAAGACACCCGACGGCCGGGAAGCGCTGAACCCCGACGGCCTGATCCCCCGCGTGGTGCGCGCCCTGAAAAAGGAATTCCCCCAGCTGGGCGTGATGACCGATGTGGCGCTGGACCCCTATACCAGCCACGGCCAGGACGGCATCCTGGACGAGACCGGCTACATACTCAACGACGAAACCACCGAAGTGCTGGTGGGCCAGGCGCTGAACCACGCCGAAGCCGGCGTGGACATGGTCGCCCCCAGCGACATGATGGACGGCCGCATTGGCGCCATTCGCGAAGCGCTGGAGCTGCAAGGCCATATTCACACCCGCATCATGGCCTACAGCGCCAAGTACGCCAGCGCCTTCTACGGCCCCTTCCGCGATGCCGTGGGCACGCGTGGCGCCCTGGGCAAGGCCGACAAGAACGTCTACCAGATGGACCCCGCCAACACCGACGAAGCCCTGCGCGAAGTGGCGCTGGACATCGCCGAAGGCGCCGACATGGTGATGGTCAAACCCGGCATGCCGTATCTGGACGTGGTGCGCCGCGTCAAGGACGAGTTCAAGGTCCCCACCTTCGCCTACCAGGTGTCGGGCGAGTACGCCATGATCAAGGCCGCTGCGGCCAACGGCTGGCTGGATCACGACGCCGTGATGATGGAAGCCCTGCTGGCCTTCAAGCGCGCCGGCGCCGACGGCATCCTGACCTATTTCGCCATAGCCGCCGCCAAGAAGCTGCGCGGCGGCAAATGAAATTGATAGCTGCCTGCGCATATCGCGCTTGCGCCTGAAGCCCATTCAGGCATGATTTCACGGCCCGGGAACGCCTTCCGGGCCGTTTTGTTTTGAATTCACGTTGACATCAAGGTCGCTTTCCATGCGCGTGCTGCACATCACTCCCCAACAAGCCCGGCCTCTGGATGCGCTGCCGCAAGCGGCGCCCGAGACCGGCTTTTACTGGGTCTCCTGCACACGCGCCCAGTTGGAGGCACAGCTGCCCCAGGTTCAAGCCATGCTCGGCCGCGTGGGCGGCGCGGCGCTGGTGGATTTGCATGTCTCGGACTTGCTCAACCCCCAGCTGCCGTCGAATTACGACTACACCTCGGCCTACGACATCCTGGTGTTCCGCCGCCTGGCCACGGCCCATCTGCCGCCGCTGACGGCCATAGGCAAGGCCGCCCCTGCTGCTGCTCCGACTGCTGCGGCACCGGCTGCCGCAGTATCGACTGCCGCAGCCCCCGTCATCCCGCCCATTTCCGTGCAGCCTGCGGCAGCGGACGGCAAGCCGGCCCAAGCTGCACCTGCCTCGCACCGCCCTGCCCATCACAGTACGGGTAGCGCCGGCAGCCGCGACACCGCCGTGCTGCAGCGCGTGGAAACCCAGCCCGTGGGCTTTGCGCTGTACGACAAGGTCTTGCTGTCCGTGCACCCGGACGAATGCTTTTTGCGCGAAAGCTTCTGGCAGCGGCTGGAGTCGGGCACCGTCAAGAGCGACGGGCGCACCAGCAATACCAAGATGCCGGTGGAGCCTGCAGATCTGATGCTGCGCATGGTCAACACCATGGTCGACGGCTATCTGGATCTGCGCCGCAGCCTGACCCGCCAGATCGATCACTGGCAGCTGGCCCTGCTGCGCCCCAACAAGCGCTTCACCAGCTGGAACAGCGTGCTCGACGTGCGCCTGGCCCTGCACCAACTCGATGAAATCTGCGAAGACCAGCGCGCCAGCGTGCAGGACTGGACCGAGGCACTGGAAGGCTGGCCGCCCGAAAGCACACCCGCCCGCCAGCACGAGCGCGAACTGCTGCGCGTGCGCTCACGCGACGTGCTCGAGCACATAGAACGCGTGACCCACCACATTCACCGCATGGAGCAAAGCGCCGAGACCGCCGTGCAGATGCACTTCTCGGCCCAGAGCAACCGCGCCAACGACATCATGCGCACGCTGACCACGGTGACGGCCATTTTCCTGCCGCTGAACCTGATTGCCGGCATCTTCGGCATGAACTTCGAGTTCATCCCGCTGGTGCACAAAAAAGACGGCTTCATCTGGGCCCTGATTTCCATGCTCTTGATCTCGGTGCTCCTGATTGCCTACTTCTGGCGCCGCCGCTACCTGGAAAGCGAAGAAAAAGAGTAAAAAAATAGCGCCAAGCCCATATTCATCATGGGCAAGGCGCTATGGTTTTTACCGGCTATGGCCGGCTGACATCAACCCAGATGCTGGGCGAAGAAGGCCAGCGTGCGCTCCTTGGCCTGGGCAGCAGCGGTGGCGTTGTAGGAACCGCGCAGATCGCAGTTGAAGCCGTGATCGGCCTCGTAGATATGGACCTCTACCTTGGGCTGGGCTTGCTTGAAGGCTTGCACCGACTCCAGCGAGATGTAGTGATCCAGCGTACCGAAGTGGGCTAGCACCGGGCACAGCGCCTGGCGGCTGGCTTCCAGCTCGCTCGTCATGCCCCCGCCGTAATAGCAGACCGCCGCCGAGATGCTGGCCAGCTCGCAGGCCGAGCGCCAGGTCATCAGTCCGCCCCAGCAAAAACCCACCACGCCAATCTTGCCGCCGGGCACCAGCGTGGCCGCATGGGCCACGGCCGCTTCCACATCGCGCAGCACGCCGGGAGCGGGCAAGGCCTCCACCGCACCCTTGAGGGCAAAGCCCTGCTGCATATCGTCTTCGGTGTAGCCCAGGTCCACATCGGCTTGCACGCGGGCAAACATGGCGGGAGCCACGGCTACATAGCCCTCGGCGGCATAGCGGTCGGCCACCGAACGGATATGGCTGTTCACGCCAAAAATCTCTTGCAGCACCACGATGGCGCCACGCGGCTTGCCTTCTGGCAGAGCCACATAAGCCGGCGTTTTTGCGCCATCCACGGCTGTCAATTCCACAAAACTACCCATATCAAGCTCCTCTTTTCGTTGCACAAGTCGCACGTCCGGCGTGCGTTCGCAGCCTGTTTCACCCATGTCGGCAAGCTGGGTGCTGTAATGGCTGCTGCGCGCCGGCGATCCGGCCATTTTTTCACAGGAGTGTTCATGGAGAGCAAAGCCTCCCGACGAAAAGTTGCCCTCATCACCGGCGGCAGCCGCGGCATAGGAGCGGCCACCGCCTTGCTAGCCGCAGCACAAGGCTGGGATGTGCTGACCCTGGGCCTGGCCCAGGAGGTGGCCGATGCAATCGTGTGGCTGATGGGCGATGGCTCACACTACACCACAGGCAGTCTGATCGAAATTTCCGGAGGCAATCTCTAATGGATCTCAAGCCGCTGATTACGCTGGTCGCCATCATCAACCCGCTGGCCATTGTTCCGTTCTTCATCCACTACACCGAGGGCCTGAGCCCGCAACAGCGCCGGCAGACCATTCGCACCGCCGCCTTTGCCGCGTTTTGCGTGATTGCCGTCTGCGCCCTGCTGGGCCTGCAAATCCTGCAGTTCTTCAATATCTCGCTGCAAAGCTTTCAGGTGGGCGGCGGCCTGCTGCTGCTGCTCAGCGCCATGAACATGCTCAATGCACGCCCGGCCGAAGAGCGGCCGAACAACTCCACGCTGGAGGCCGGCGTGGAAAAAGCCGCCATGGGCAACAGCATTGCCGTCGTGCCGCTGACCATTCCGCTGTTGACCGGACCGGCCGCCATGTCCACGGTGGTGATCTATGCCGACCAGGCCCGCACCGTCTGGCAGCACATCTCGCTGGTGGGCTATGGCGTGGTGGTGGCGCTGGCCGTGGTGATCTGCTTTTCGCTGGCCGATCCGATTGCCCGCGTGCTGGGCAAGACCGGCATCAACGTGATGACCCGGCTGATGGGCCTGATTCTGGCCGCCCTGGCAATCGAGGTGATGGCCGGCGGTCTGATCAAGATCTTCCCCATCCTGGCCTCACCTGCGATCTACCCCTGAGCTACTAAGGGGGCGCGCTTGTTTATGCGGTATGCGCTACCTGGCGTTCTGCGCTACCGCAGGCTCCGCCACAGCCGGTGATCAGCTCCGCAGGCAGGGCTTCGGGCGTCAGCAACTGTCCCGTGACGGGATCAAAGCCCGTGCTGCGCATATGCAGGGCCAGGGCCGCATCCATGTTTTGCGCATGGTGGCTGAACCAGGGGCCCAGCTCGGCCGCCATGTGGCGGATGCTTGCCAGATCGCCTTGCGCGCCCTTGACAGCGCCTTCGCGCATGACGGCCAGCACCACCTTGTGCTGCTGGCTATGGCAGTTGCCCGTAGCAAAGCCGGTGGTCTGCATCCAGCGATCTTCCTGATCGAAGTGATGCTGGGTATGCGCGATCAACGCCTCCCACAGCGCCGGCAGCTGCGCATCGTCGGCAGCTTCCACCTGCGCCAGCAAGGCCACGAACTCCTCATGCACGGCATCCATGACAGGCAGATCCAAAACGAGAGCGGGCGTCCATTCCAGGCTGGCCATAGCGATTCCTTTGCGTTGCGGTTGGCAGGTCATCGCAGCTTAGGAAATACCGACCCGGCGGCCATTGACCCACATCAGCAAAGCCGCGCGCCATGCCCGAAACGGATCAAAAAAGCCCTGCATGGCAGGGCTTGATCGAGAAGTGCAACGACGCTCAGCGCCCGTAGCCCTGCAACCAGCGGCTGACCTGGGCGGTGACATCGTCCACGCTGCGGGCCATGGCCTGGGCGCCGCCCGCTGCATCATTGGAGGCGGCCGGCGTCTGGGCCGTAAAAACCTTCTGGCTCAGCAAGGCATTTCCTGCGCCGCCGCTGGCTCGGCCTATCAGGCTGGCACGCAAGCGCACCACGGCCTGGCTGGTCTGCGCACTGTCGAACACCTGGCTGAACTCATCGATCTCCACGCGCAGCACGCCAATCGTGCGCTTGTCGCTCACCGTGGCGCTGACATTGTCTTTTTCGGTGAGGATGGGGCGCTCCTGACCCAAACGGATGCGCAGGCGCTGCTCCATCATCTGGGCCGGTGGCAGGCCCCAACGCGCATTCTGATAGGCGCGCAGCTGCTGGCTGTCCGCATAGTTCAGACGGTAGAACATGGCCGTCGTGCCGTCGGGCAAGCCCGGAGTCTGGACCTCGGCCAGCACCAGCGGCGTCAGCGCCGTAGCGGGTGCCGCCGCACTGGCAGGCTGCGCACCCAGATCGGCCAGCCCCAGGTCGTAACGCACGGGCTGGATGGGAGCCGTGGGCAGGCCGGAGCAGGCGGCCAGCGCCAGCACCAGACCGGCCGCGCCGAAAGCGCCCAGCAGCCGGCGGCCGAAGATTGAAGTGTTTTGCAATGCCATCACGATTCCTTGTTCCTGATTCAGCGGCTGGCGGCAGGTGCGGCAAAGCCGGGCTCGCCGGGTCCGGGCATGCCAGCGCCGGCACCGTAGATCACGGCTTGCGGGTTGTCGCTGAAGCGGCTGGCCACATTGCTCATGGTGCGTGCAGCACGGGAGACTTCGTCTGCCGCATTGTTCACCCGTGGCAGCGTGCCCCGGCCCATGCTCTCGGCGGCCTGGGTCAGCGCCTGCGTGCCCTGGGCAATCTGCTGCAGCGGTCCGTCAGGCGCGTTGACCCTGCGCACCGTCTGCTGCAGCTCGGTGGCCACGCCGGTGGCCGCATCGCTGGCCTTGCTCAGGGATTGCAGCGTCTGGTGCGCGTCGGCGGTGATTTGCGGAAAGCCTGCGGCCGCCTTGTTCAGGGTGGCCGACAGCTCGGTGACACCGCCCGCCGCCGTGGCAATATTCTCCAGCGCCGCGCTCACGCGCTGCTGGTTGCCCTCGCCCAGCATGGCGTTCAGACGGCGCGAGATTTCATCCACCCGTTCGAGCAGCACCGGCCCCTGGTCGGCCAGCATATTGAGTGGCGAGGAACGCATGACCAGGCGCGGCAGGCCGCTGGGGCCGGGCTTGAGCGCCTGCTCGGCGGACTTGCCGTCGTCAAGCTGGATATGGGCCAGCCCCGTCACGCCTTGGTAGCCCAGCTGGGCAAAGGTATTGGGAGTGACCGGAGTGTTCTCGCCCACCGCAATGCGGATCAGCACATTGCCGGGAATCTGCGGGTCAAAGCCGATGCGCACCACCTTGCCCACGGGCACGCCTTTGTAGCGCACCGTGGCCTGGGGCTGCAGACCGCTGACGCCGTCCTTGGTCGTCAGCTCGTAGAGCTGGTATTCGCGGTTGTCGCGTGTGAGCCAGACCGCCAGTCCGGCCAGCAAAGCGGCGACCAGCAGCACAAAAATGCCGGCCGCCATGGCATGAGACTTGTTTTCCATCAGCTTTCCTCTGCGGCCAGGCCGCCTTGCACCGGGGCCATGGCGCGTCGGCCGCGATCGCCCTGGAAGAAGTGTTCGATAAACGGGTGTTCGACTTCGGCCACATCGCGTGGCGCACCGGTGAACAGCACTTTTTTCTCGGCCAGCACCGCCACACGGCTGGACAGGGCAAACAGCGTGTCCAGATCGTGGGTGACCATGATTACCGTCAGGCCCAGCTCGCGGTGAATGTCGAGCAGCAGCTCGCAGAATTCGTCTGAGCCGTTCGGGTCCAGCCCGGCCGTGGGTTCGTCCAGCAGCAGCAGCGGCGGATCCATCATCAGCGCCCGCGCCAGGGCCACGCGCTTGATCATGCCGCCGGACAAATCCGAGGGCATGCGTGCGGCGTGCTCGGGCTTCAAGCCCACCATCTGCAGCTTGACCAGGGCGGCATCGCGCACCACTTCGTCGGGCAGCGTGCCCCGCTCGCGCAGCGCAAACGCAATATTGTCCAGCACGTTGAATGCCGAATACAGCGCACCCTGCTGGAACAGCATGCCCACATGGCTGGCAGCCAGCTCGCCGCTGATGACTTCGCGCGAAGGCCGACCATCAATGGTCACCGTGCCCCGGGAAGGCGTGAGTAGACCCAGGATCTGACGCAGCAGCACGGTCTTGCCCGTGCCCGAGCCGCCCACCAGGGTCAGGATTTCGCCGGGGTAGACGTTCAGATTCAGGTCCTGGTGAACGGCAAAGCGCGACTCGCCAGAGCCGAACTCGGTCCACAAATCCCTGGCCTGCACCAGCGGCTGTTGGTCTTCCGGGGGGCTGTAGTCGCCCACAGCGCCAGCTATCGATGGCTTTTGACTAGAGGAGGTCATGTCGCTCATGGCTCAGAACCCCACGTTGCGGAACAGGATGGCAAAGATCGCGTCCACGATGATGACCATGGTGATGGACGACACCACCGAGGCCGTGGTGCCGCGCCCCAGACTCTGGGTGTTGGGCTCCACCTGCAGCCCCCAGTGGCAACCTATCAGCGCAATCATCACGCCGAACACTACCGACTTGCCCATGGCCAGCACCAGATTGCCGATCTTGACGGCCGAAGGCAGGCTCTCGAAGAAATAGGAGGGCGTGATGCCCATGGTCAGATCTGCGGCCACCATGCCGCCGGCCAGCGCGGCAAGAATAGTCCACAGCGCCACCAGCGGCATGGACACGGCCAGGGCCAGCGCCCGCGGCATGACCAGTCGGTAGCCCTGGGAAATTCCCATGACCTGCATGGCATCGAGCTCCTCCGTCACCCGCATCACGCCGATCTGCGCGGTGATGGCCGAGCCGCTGCGGCCTGCCACCAGAATGGCTGCCAACAGCGGCCCCAGTTCGCGGATCAGCGAAATACCCAGAATATTGACGATGAAAGACTCGGCGCCGAACTGGCGCAGCTGCAAAGCCATCAGATAGGCCAGCACCACGCCGATCAGAAAGCCCACCAGCGCCGTAATGGGCAAGGCCGTGGCTCCCGTGGCATAGAGGTGACCTGAAATATCACGCCAGGGGCCGCGCAACGGGCTGCGCAGCAGGCGCAACACATCGAGCAGCAACTGGCCGATCAAGCGGACCAGGCTGACAAAGTGGTCGCATGCGTGCATGACCAGCCGGCCCAGACAGTCCACCTGCGTCATCAGTCCGCCAGGCTGGGGTTTGGGCGCAGGCACATCGCTGAAACGCGCCACCCGCTCCAGCATAGTGCGCTGCTTGTCCGTGGTCTGCAGCTTCTCGGGCCAGCGCTTGCCCCATTGCTCCCACAGCAGCTGCGCGCCCACATGGTCCAGCCATTGCAGCTGGCGCAAATCCCAGCCGACCTGGGGCGGCACAGTCTTGATCTGCGCCTGCAAACGCTGCCAATGCTTGCGGTCGCCCAGCTCAGCGGCGCTCCAGCGGCCCTGCGGCGTGGCCCAGGACGCGTTGTCAAGCGTCTGTACAAGGCATTGGGGTGATGAGTCGGAGCTGGGCAAAGAGTGAAATCCTCGGTCAATAACACAACCCACAGCGGGGCTTGAGACCCGCAGGATAACGCGGGCCGGTGACAGGCGCCAGTTTCGCGCCCAGGTGCGGCGCCCGTCACCCTCGCACTGTGGCCGTGGCGAGAAACGCTTCAATGCGTGTAATTTTTATCAACAAAGGCTGGAGCGGCTTATGTGGATTACGGATCAAGCTTCCAAATAGATAGCGCATCACGCTTTCCCTATCGACAGATGGATGCTGCTTTGCACAATCGATCCGCACCAAGGCAATGTTTATTCCAGGCCGGGCCAGCGGCAAGCCTGCATTTGTTTCATGAGCGACACCACGTTTGACTACATCGTCATTGGCGGCGGCACGGCAGGTGCCCTGCTTTGCAACCGCCTGACCCGCGAATCCCGCTGCCGTGTGCTGCTGATCGAAGCAGGCCGCAAGGACGACTACCACTGGATCCACATCCCCGTGGGCTATCTGTACTGCATAGGCAATCCGCGCACGGACTGGCTCTACCAGACCGAGCCCGACCCCGGCCTCAACGGCCGCAGCCTGCGCTATCCGCGCGGCAAGACACTGGGCGGCTGCTCCAGCATCAACGGCATGATCTATATGCGCGGCCAGGCTCGCGACTACGAGCAGTGGGCCGAACTGACGGGCGATGAGGGCTGGCGCTGGGATCAGGTGCTGCCGGCCTTCAAGCAGCATGAAAGCCATTGGCGACTGGACCCGGAGCAACTCAAAAACGAGCCGGTCAGCGAGGAGTTCCGACAGCTGCACGGCAATCCGAGCACGGGCAGCAGCGGCGAGTGGCGGGTGGAAAAGCAGCGCCTGCGCTGGGATATTCTGGATGCCTTCTCCGAAGCCGCCCAACAAGCCGGCATCCCCGCCACCGATGACTTCAACCGCGGCAGCAACGAAGGCGTGGGTTACTTCGAGGTCAACCAGAAAGCCGGCTGGCGCTGGAATACGGCCAAGGCCTTCTTGCGCCCCACCTGTTATGGCCGCCCCAATTTCGAGATGTGGACCACGGCCCAGGTCAGCCGCCTGCTGCTGGAAGATTTACCCGACGGCAGCCAGCGCTGCACCGGCGCCCAGGTCTGGACCGGCAATGAAATGGTCACCGTGCATGCCGAACGCGAAGTGCTGCTCTGCGCCGGAGCCGTCAACTCGCCGCAAATCCTGCAGCTCTCGGGCATAGGCCCGGGCGCGCTGTTGCAGCAGCAAGGCATTACCGTACGCCGCGATCTGCCAGGCGTGGGCGCCAATCTGCAAGACCATCTGCAGATTCGCTCGGTGTACAAGATCCAGGGTGCCAAAACGCTGAACACCATGGCCAGCAGCATGGTGGGCAAGGCCGGTATCGGCCTCGAATACCTGCTGCACCGCAGCGGCCCCATGAGCATGGCCCCCTCCCAGCTGGGCGCGTTCACGCGCAGCAGCCCCGGCCTGCTCTACCCCAACCTCGAATACCACGTTCAGCCTCTGTCGCTCAACGCCTTTGGCGAGCCGCTGCACGACTTTCCCGCCTTCACGGCCAGCGTCTGCAATCTCAACCCCAGCAGCCGGGGCACGGTGCGCATCCAGAGTGCCGACTTTCACCAGGCACCGGCTATCGCGCCCAATTACCTCTCCACTCCCGAAGACCGGCAGGTCGCAGCCGACAGCCTGCGCGTCACCCGCCGCATCGTGGCCCAGCCCGCCCTGGCCCGCTACGCACCCGAGGAATGGAAGCCAGGCCTGCAATACCAAAGCGATGAGGAGTTGGCGCGGCTGGCCGGCGACATTGCCACCACCATCTTCCACCCCGTGGGCACCACCAAGATGGGCCGCATCGACGACCCCATGGCCGTGCTGGACAGCCGCTTCAAAGTGCGCGGCGTGCAAGGCCTGCGTGTGGTGGATGCCGGCGCCATGCCGCGCATCACCAGCGGCAACACCAACAGCCCCACGCTGATGATGGCCGAGAAAGCCGCCACCTGGATCCGGGAAGAGTGGCGCAGCAAGACCGTTGTGCACCAGGAAGAAGTCCCGGCCCTCTGACGCTTCGAATTTATGAGAAAAACAAGGTCAAGCCTTTATTTAAAAGCAGACTACGCTATTGATTTGATTGCAAAAACAAAACGAAAAGCACTGCCCACTTTCAGTTCAGCGAGCTGTCGAAATTTATTCCATTAACCCAAGGGAATTCCCCGATGCACCAGCGCGGTGCAGCCCTTACATTCTTGTCACTCTCGCTGCTCCATGAAGTAGCAAGGAGGGGCCGAGGAGACAACTCGACTCAGAACAGATCAATATATATAAAAGCATCAAAGATGCATTCAAAAGCGCCTGAAAAGGCGCTTTTTTTATATCTCTGCAGAGTGTGCACGGCGGTGCGACAATCGCCGCTTTCCCGTAACCCGGATACCGGCGCTGCCCGGCCGACTCCGTATTCACGGGCTTTTGTTTGCGCAATTTTGGTGCAGCGGCTTGCTCCCCTGTCATTTGCGCAAGCCCTGCATCACTGGCGAGCGCACACTCATGGACTGGATCATTGTTTCACTGGCATCCGCTTTGGCGGGTTTTATTGATGCCATCGTCGGCGGCGGCGGCCTGATCCTGCTGCCGGCCCTGTTTGCCACCTTCCCCTCGGCTCCGCCGGCCACGCTGCTGGGCACCAACAAGAGCGCCTCCGTCTGGGGCACGGCCATGTCCACCTGGCAATACGGCCGCAAGGTGCAGCTGCCCTGGCGCGCCATGATGCCTGCGGCCATCGTAGGTGCCGTGGGTTCCTTTGTCGGCGCCTGGGCCGTCACCCAGATCTCGCCCGACTTTCTGCGCAAATTCCTGCCTGTGGTGCTGATCGGCGTGCTGGCCTATACGCTGGCGCGCAAGGACATGGGCCGCGTCCATGCACCGCAATTCAGCGGCCGTACCGAAACCCTGGTGGCCTGCGCCATCGGTCTGGTGATCGGCGTGTACGACGGCTTCTTCGGCCCCGGCACCGGCAGCTTCTTTGTGTTCCTGTTCGTGCGCCTCATGGGCTACGACTTCCTGAACGCCTCGGCCAGTGCCAAGCTGCTCAATCTGGCCACCAATCTGGCCGCTCTCAGCCTGTTTGCCATGAAGGGCCACATCTGGTGGCATCTGGCCGTGCCCATGGCCGTGGCCAATGTGCTGGGCGCCATGCTGGGCACCCATATGGCCCTGCGCCACGGCACGGGCTTTGTGCGCGGCATCTTCATCTTTGTGGTGAGCGTGCTGATTCTAAAAACCGGCTACGACGCCTTCCTGCGTTAAGCCCTGGCCGCCCTGATCATCAAGGCGTAGGCACTTCGTCGGGCAGCACCGAGATATCGCTGGCCCGGCGCGGCGTACCGATAGGCGGGCCGGCCTTGCCCACGCGCATGGCCGCCATATCGGCCTCGCTGGGGTAGTCGCCCATCAACCAGTAATCGATGATGCGGCGCGCAATCGGGGCCGCAGACGCGGCACCGAAGCCGGCATTCTCCACAATCACCGCCACAGCAATCTTGGGATCGTCTGCGGGAGCAAAGGCGATATAGAGGGCGTGGTCGCGCTGGCGCTCGGCCAGACGGGCTGCGTTGTACTTCTCTTTCTGGCCCACGGAAACCGCCTGGGCCGTACCCGTCTTGCCGCCCGAGAGGTATTTGGCGCTGCCGAACACACCGCGCCCCGTGCCACCCGTCACCACCGACACCATGCCGCGCTTGACGGCATCGATATTGGCCTGCTTGTAGCCCAGGTTGACGGGAGGGGGCAGCGCCACCTGGGTGCGCTTTCCCGTCACCGCGTCGATCAGCTCCTTACCCACATGCGGCGTATTGCTCACGCCGTTGTTCACCAGGGTGGCGAGGGCATGGCCCAGCTGCAAGATGGTGAAGTTGTTATAGCCCTGGCCGATGCCCAGGGAAATCGTCTCGCCGCCAAACCACTGCTGCTGGGCGGCGCGCTTGTAGGTGTTGCGCTTCCATTCCTTGCTGGGCAGCACGCCGCGCACTTCGCCAGGCAGGTCGATGCCGGTGATCTGGCCAAAGCCCAGCGGCTTCATGAAATCGTGAATCGCATCCACGCCCATCTCGTTGGCCAGGGTGTAGAAGTACACATTGCTGGAGTGCTGAATGGCGCGGTTCAGATCGACCGGGCCCAGAGCGTGACCCGAGCGGAAGGTGTGACCGCCAAACGTCCAGGAGCCGCCGTCCTGAATGATGGTGCTAGGCGTGCGCTTGCCGGTTTCCAGCCCTGCCAGCCCCATGAAAGGCTTGTAGGTGGAGCCTGTGGGATAGGTGCCGCGCAGCGACCGGTTCAGCAAGGGCCGGTCTATGGATTCGTTGAGCGCCTTCCAGCTTTCCTGGTCGATACCGTCCACAAACAGATTGGGATCAAAGGTGGGCTTGCTCACCATGGCCAGCAGCTCGCCGCTGCGCGGGTCCATGGCAATGGCCACGCCACGGCGATCGCCGTAGAGGTCTTCCACCATCTTCTGCAGCTTGATGTCGATGGACAGCTGCAAGTTGTTGCCCGGCGTGGCGGCGCGGCTGCCCAGCCTGCGCACGGCATGGCCGCCGGCCGAGGTTTCCATCTCCTCCCAACCGGTCTGGCCGTGCAGCTGCTGCTCGTAGCTTTTCTCGGCTCCCAGCTTGCCGATCACTTCGGTGCCGCGGTAGTTGGCCGCGTCTTCCCCGTCCTCGATGTCTTCCTTTTCCTTGACATTGATACGGCCGATATAGCCGATGACGTGGCTGGCCGTCTCCTTCAGCGGATAGGAGCGAAACAGTCTGGCCTTGATGTCCACGCCCGGAAAGCGGTAGCGCTGGGCGGCAAACCGGGCCACTTCCTCATCCGTCAGGCGCGAGCGCAGGGGAATGGATTCAAAGCTCTTGGAGTCTTCCATCAGCCGCTTGAACTTGCGGCGGTCGCGCGCGGTGATTTCCACGACCTCGGACAACTCGTCTATGGTCTCCTCCAGATCCGCCACCTTGGAGCGCGTGATCTCCAGCGTATAGGCCGAGTAGTTGGTGGCCAGCACCACGCCGTTGCGGTCCAGAATCTGGCCCCGGTTGGGCACGATGGGCACCACCGCCGTGCGGTTGTTCTCGGCGCGTTCGGCCAGCTCTTCGTGGCGCTCAATCTGCAACACCATCAGGCGCATGACCAGCAGGCCAAAGGCCAGCAGCACCACCACGCTCATCACCACGGTGCGCAGCTTAAAGCGTTGCAGCTCGGCTTCGGTGTTGCGGACTTCCATCATGGGCGTGCTCTTACCGTGTCAGACCATTACAGCGGGCGGTTCTCGTCGCTGTCGGGTGCGCGGCGCTGGGGCGCCAGCAGCAGGCCGCTGATCAGCGGCCACAGTGCGGCTTCAATCAGCGGAGCCACCAGAAACAGGGGACCGGGGAAGATGCCGCCGGCAATCACCCGCATCAGCACCTGAATGCCATGCACGACCAGAAACAGCGGCAGCAGATGCAGGGCCTGAATCCAGCTGGAAAACCAGGACATGCGCCGGCTGGACGCACCCACCACAAACATGAGCAAGGTATAGGCCAGCGCATGCTGGCCCAGCAGGGAACCGCGATCCACATCCATCAGCAGACCCAGCGCAAATCCCAGGCCCATGCCCACCCTCTGCGGCTGGTTCAGCCCCCAGAAAGCCAGCAACACCATCAGAAAATCAGGCAGCCAGACCACAGGGCCCAGCGGCAACATGTTGATGGCCAGCGCAATCAGCAGCGTGACGACGATGAACAGAGGATTGACCGGCAGCAACAGCTGCTGGCCGCGCGGCATGATCATGCGGGGTCCTTGGGAGTGGCTGCGGGCGGCTTGGCCGCATCGGCTTTGTCAGCGGCAGCCTTTTCGCGCTTGCCGCGCGCCCTGGCGGCCTTGTCCGCCTTCTCGGCATCGGCCTGAGCAGCCATATTGGCAGCCTCGGGATGGACCACACGGTCTTGCGGCTTAAGCACCATCACATGGCGCACGCCTTGCACCCGGCCCACGGGCTCGCAGTAAATACGGGTAAAGGCCGAATCGGCGCGGCGATCCACGGTCACCACCTTGGCCACGGGCAGACCCGGCGGGTACAGACCATCGACGCCGCTGGTGGTCAGCAAATCGCCCACCTGCACATCGGCATTGCTGGGCATGAAGCGCAACTCCATGCCGCCATTGCGGGCCGGCGACGGATCGCCATAGGCCACGCTGCGCGCACCGGTACGGGGGTTGAAGACGGGAATCGCCTGGTCGCGGTCTATCAGCAAAGTGACTTCGGAACGCGTGGCGTACAGGCGCGTGACCTGACCGATGATGCCGTTTTCATCCAGCACGGGCGAGCCGGCGGCAATGCCATCCACCTGGCCTTTGTCTATCACCACCCGGCGGGTATAGGGATCGGGGCTGTCGAACACCACCTCGGCGGCCTGGCCTTGTGTGGTCTGGCGCGCGCTCAGATCCAGCAGAGCCCGCAGATGTGCGTTTTCCTGCAGCAGCTCCTCGGCCAGCTCGGCCCTCAGGGCCATGGCCACCAGTTCCTTGCGGGCCGCGTCTTCCTTGGCCACGGCATGCTGCTGCACTTCGGCATAGCGGCTGGCATTTTGGTAAGCCAACACCGGCTGAGCCACCAGCCATTGCACCGGAGACAAAGCCATGGCCACGGCCGTGCGCACCGGGGCCGTGATCTTGAAGCGTGCATCCGCCACCATTAAAAACAGCGCCAAGGCGCTGTAGAGGGCGAGCCGGGAGGTACGTGAAGCCTGCTGCTTGAACAGCGAAGGGGCTCGGCGATCCAGTGTTTCCAGCGTCATGCGCAGCCTCGAATCGGCCGTGCGGCAGAGCGCTCACAGGCAGCAGCCGTGCGCAAGCCTCTCTGCACCTGCAGAGAACTGAAAAAAGAGAGCGCGGTATGCAGTCGTATCACGGACTCAAGCCCTGTTTGTTCACATGGTGGTATCTTGCAGCAGTCGCCGGAAGGCCACTGGCTGCAAAACACCGCAGTCAGCCAGCGATCAATCGCTGGTGAAGATGCTGCCCTGGCGACGATCCATGGTCTCCAGCGCCATGCCGCAGCCGCGCACCACGCAGGTCAGCGGTTCTTCGGCCACCAGCACGGGCAGACCGGTTTCTTCGGCCAGCAGACGGTCCAGGTCGCGCAGCAAAGCGCCACCGCCGGTCAGCATCATGCCGCGCTCGGCAATGTCGGCGCCCAGCTCGGGAGGCGTTTGTTCCAGCGCGTTCTTCACGGCCGAGACGATCTGGTTCAGCGGATCGGTCAGCGCTTCCAGCACTTCGTTGGAAGAGATGGTGAAGCTGCGGGGCACGCCTTCCGACAGATTGCGGCCCTTGACTTCGATTTCCTTGACTTCGGAGCCAGGGAAAGCGGAGCCGATCTGCTTCTTGATCATTTCAGCCGTGGGCTCACCGATCAGCATGCCGTAGTTGCGACGGATGTAGCTGATGATGGACTCGTCGAACTTGTCGCCGCCCACACGCACGCTGCCCTTGTAGACCATGCCGCCCAGCGAGATCACGCCCACTTCGGTCGTGCCGCCGCCGATGTCCACCACCATGGAGCCCGAAGCTTCGGACACGGGCAGGCCCGCGCCGATGCCGGCAGCCATGGGTTCTTCGATCAGGTAGACCGCTGTGGCGCCCGCTGCTTCGGCTGCATCCTTGATGGCGCGGCGTTCGACCTGGGTGGAACCGCAGGGCACGCAGATGATGATGCGGGGGCTGGGAGTCAGCACCGAGCGTGGATGCACCATCTTGATGAACTGCTTGATCATCTGTTCGGTGATCACGAAGTCGGCAATCACGCCATCCTTCATGGGGCGGATGGCTTCGATATTCCCGGGCACCTTGCCCAACATGGCCTTGGCTTCGCGGCCAACGGCCTGGATCACCTTCTTGCCGTGCGGGCCGCCTTCGTGGCGAATGGCCACAACGGAGGGTTCGTCCAGAACAATGCCCTTGTCTCGGGCGAAAATCAGGGTGTTTGCAGTGCCAAGGTCAATGGCAAGGTCGGTGGAGAAGTACCGACGAAAAGCTCCGAACATTCAAGGTCCTCTCAGGCACGGCAAGCGCATCGGCGGGCCGTCGCCGGAATGTAAGTAGGGGAGTCTGGGTGGGTGGGCTTTTTTGCACAATGACCAGTTCGATAGGGTATTGTGGCAAAGCCGAGATAATACCGTATCCCCTGTGAATAACTTCTACTGTCAGGGTCAGAAACACTGCTTTACATACGGCTGCTCTGTAAATAATTCCTATGGCATTGAACGATCAAGATATTGCGCGCATCGCCAACCTGGCACGTCTCGAACTGTCACCAGGCGAAAGTGAGCGCATGCTAGCGCAACTAAACAACTTTTTCGGCATCGTCGAAAAAATGCAGGCTGTGGATACCTCGGGCGTCAGCCCGCTGTCACATCCGGTGGCCGCCATTCAGGACATCGCCTTACGGCTACGTGACGATTTGGTAAGTGAGCCAAATAACCGCGAAGCCAACATGCAAAACGCCCCGGCTGCCGACAAGGGCATGTTCCTGGTGCCCAAGGTCATCGAATAAACGCGCAAAGCCCAAGAACCATGAGCAACACCGAATTGCACAACCTCGGCGTGGCCGAGCTGGCCGCACAGCTGCGCGCCAAGCAAGTCTCCGCCACCGAAGCGGCCCAGCACTTTCTGGCCCGCGCCAAGCAGCACCAGAACCTGGGCGCTTTTGTCTCCATCAACGAAGACGTCACCCTGGCCCAGGCCAAGGCAGCTGATGCGCTGATTGCCTCCGGCCAAGGCGGCAAGCTGGCCGGCGTGCCGATTGCGCACAAGGACATCTTCGTCACCAAGGACTTCCCCACCACCGCCGCCAGCAAGATGCTGGAAGGCTACCAATCGCCGTTTGACGCCACCGTGGTGAAAAAGCTGGCCGATGCCGGCGTGGTCACCCTGGGCAAGCTCAACTGCGACGAATTCGCCATGGGCGGCGCCAACGAGAACTCGGCCATCGCCCCCGTGGGCTTTGACTCGGCCCAGCCCGTGCGCAACCCCTGGAACCATGACCGCGTGCCCGGCGGCTCCTCGGGCGGCTCTGCCGCTGCCGTGGCCGCCCGTCTGGCCCCGGCCGTGACCGGCACCGACACCGGCGGCTCGATTCGCCAGCCAGCGTCTTTTTGCGGCATCACCGGCATCAAGCCCACCTACGGCCGCGCCAGCCGCTACGGCATGATCGCCTTCGCCTCTTCGCTGGACCAAGCCGGCCCCATGGGCCGCAGCGCCGAAGACTGCGCCTTGCTGCTCTCCGAGATGTGCGGCCCCGACCTGGATCGTGACTCCACCAGCCTGGACTATCCTGCCGAAGACTTCAGCGCGAAGCTGAACGACTCCATCGAAGGCCTGCGCATCGGCATTCCCGCCGAATTTTTTGGCGAAGGCCTGAGCAGCGACGTGCGCACTGCCGTCGATGCCGCGCTCAAGGAATATGAAAAGCTGGGCGCCAAGCTGGTGCCCATCAGCCTGCCGCGCACCGAGCTGTCCGTGCCCGTGTACTACATCCTGGCTCCAGCCGAGGCATCGTCCAACCTCTCGCGCTTTGACGGCGTGAAGTTCGGCCACCGCGCCAAGGACTATGTCGATCTCAACGACATGTACAAAAAGACCCGCGCCGAAGGCTTTGGCGACGAGGTCAAGCGTCGCATCATGATCGGCGCCTATGTCCTGTCCGAAGGCTATTACGACGCCTACTATCTGCAGGCGCAGAAGATCCGCCGCATGATTGCCGACGACTTCCAGGCCGCCTTCAAGGACTGCGACGTCATCGCCGGTGCCGCAGCACCCACCACGGCCTGGGCCATTGGCGGCAAGGCCGACCCGGTGACCAACTACCTGGCCGACATCTTCACCCTGCCCGCATCGCTGGCCGGCCTGCCCGGCCTCTCCCTGCCCGCAGGCTTTGGTGACGGCGGCATGCCCGTAGGCCTGCAGCTGATCGGCAACTACTTTGGCGAAGCCAAGCTGCTCAACGCCGCCCACCGCTTCCAGCAAGCCACCGACTTCCACCTGCGCACGCCCGCCGGTATCTGAGAACGCAGGAAGGACACCCTCAATGACAGTCAAACTGATCAATGGCTACGAAGTCGTCATCGGCTTCGAGACCCACACCCAGCTGGCCACCAACAGCAAAATCTTCAGCCGCGCCAGCACCGCCTTCGGTGCCGAGCCCAACACCCAAGCCTGCCCCGTCGATCTGGCCCTGCCCGGCACCCTGCCGGTCATGAACAAGAAGGCGGTGGAATGCGCTATCAAATTGGGACTTTCTCTGGGCTCCACGATTGCGCCGCGCAGCATTTTTGCGCGCAAGAACTACTTCTACCCTGACCTGCCCAAGGGCTATCAGATCTCCCAGTTCGAGATTCCCGTGGTGCAAGGCGGTGAAGTCAGCTTCTATCTGGAAGAAGGTAAGAACAACGTCTTGAAGACCGTGCGCCTGGTGCGCGCCCACCTTGAGGAAGACGCCGGCAAGTCCGTGCACGACGAGTTCATCGGCCAGTCCGGCATCGATTTGAACCGCGCCGGCACGCCGCTGCTGGAAATCGTGACCGAACCCGACATGCGCTCGACTGCCGAAGCCGTGGCTTATGCCAAGGAATTGCACAAGATCGTCACCTGGATCGGCATCTGCGACGGCAACATGCAGGAAGGCAGCTTTCGCTGCGACGCCAACGTGTCGGTGCGCAAGCCCGGCCAGCCCCTGGGCACGCGCCGCGAGATCAAGAACCTGAACTCGTTCAGGAATATGCAGATCGCCATCGATTACGAAATCCTCTGGCAGATCGAACAGATCGAAGACGGCCTGAAGATCCAGCAGGCCACCGTGCTGTTCAACCCCGACACGGGCGAGACCCGCGCCATGCGCACCAAGGAAGACGCGGCCGACTACCGCTACTTCCCCGATCCCGACCTGCCCCCGCTGGTCGTGGCCCCCGAATGGGTGGAGCGCGTCAAGGCCGAAATGCCCGAGCTGCCCCGCGCCATGGCCGCCCGCTTTATCGAACAATACGGCCTGCCCGAGTACGACGCCACCACCCTGACCCAGAGCCAGGCCATGGCCGCCTACTTTGAAGACGCCGCCAAGGCCTGCAACCAGCCCAAGCTGACCAGCAACTGGATCATGGGCGAAATCTCGCGCCGCCTGAATACCGAAGAAATCGGCATGGACGCGGTCAAGGTCACCAGCGCCCAGCTCGGCGCCATGATTGCCCGCATATCCGACGGCACCATCAGCAACAACGCGGCCCGTACCGTGTTTGAAGCCCTGTGGAACGGCGAAGGTTCCGATGTGGATGCCGTCATCGAAGCCAAGGGCCTCAAGCAGATGAACGACAGCGGCGCGCTGGAAGCCATCATCGACGAGGTGATCGCCGCCAACCCCGGCAATGTGGAGCAATACCGCGCCGGCAAGGACAAGGCCTTCAACGCCCTGGTCGGCCAGGTGATGAAGGCTTCCAAGGGCAAGGCCAACCCTGGGCAGGTAAACGAGCTGCTCAAGGCCAAGCTGGCCTAAGGCACCAACGCACCCACTCGCCACACCGGCGAGTCCCCACAAAGCCGCAGGCAGCACCGCCTGCGGCTTTGTTGCACCGGCCAGCCGCACGGACGAGCCCCTGCACCTCCTGCTCAGGAAAATTTCAGTGATCTTCGCGAACGCCTCACTCATCGAATCCGAAAAAGAGCGCAATCTCTGCACCAAGTTCTTTGCCGGCTACTTTTTCAATGAATTCACGGCCGGCTATGCCAAGCGCATCGTCCAGTTCAACCGCTACATCCAGGAAGTCTCTGGCCGCGAAGACCTGGGCCTGCAAAGCCCCAACGTCTCGTTCGACACGCACGCCTACCTGTGCCACGAGCGCTTGCGCAGCAAGCTGTCCGACGTACTCATCTCCGACCCCGCCCGCCAGGTTTTTCTGTTCATCGAAACCAAATACCTGAGCAACTGGACCTACGCCGCCGATGTGGCCAAGGGCATGGAGCGACTGGACAAGGTCTTCGACACCGATAAAAAACCGCATCTGGCTCAAGCGACGCAGCATTACTTTCTGCTGACTTCTCGCCGCAAGGAAGAAGCTGCGGGCCGACCTGTGCAGCAATACGCCCCGGTGACTGGGCCCATCTTTGTACCCACCCCTGCGCGCCCTGCAGAAGTGACCGAGGGCGATACGGCAGAATCTGCGAAGTCTTCATTCACCAGCTTGCTCTACTGGGAAGACTTGGCGCAGATGTGCGACCGCTCGGAAGTGCGGCAATACATGGAAGCGCGGTTGAAGCTGTGTGTCAGCAGTTCACGGAATCAGCATAAGTCGGAGTATTTTTTGCCTGGGGCGTGAAACTTGAGAAGCGTCTGCTCAGCTACAGATTCACCTTCTAAAAACTATTAGAAATAGCTCAGCTCAAACAATACTTTTACGCTTTTGCTGCATAGGCCGAGTCTCGCCCCGGCAGGCGAGTTACCTTTCTTGCTCGCACAAGAAACGTAACCCAAAGAATGCGCCCCTGCTGTCTGCGCCCCTGCGCTTCGCTCCGGGCAAACCTGCGTCACGCAATTCAGTCTGCGGTGCCGCCCAACTCGCTACGCGGCATGGCCGCTTCGCTCAAACAGACGGCGGCAAGCTTGAGCAGGAAGCAACGCTGTCCTTCGGCAGCGTTGCCCGCAGCCTGAACCGCGTGCCGCAGGCGCAGCCAAAAGGGATGGAACCGGACGGCCTGCGAGATTTATGACGAAATTCGTCTCTGGTGCTTATTCCAATTGCGCCAGCAGCTATCAATTGCATAAAGAAGCTATCCCGTTCCCGGTATTCGCCCCTTGTGCCCACGCCTGCGACGGCAGCCTCTTGTGGCGCGCGGCTGCACCGCAGAGTGCAGACGCATCGTCATCCAATCTGCGGCAACCTGTTTGAACGCAGCGCCAAAGGCGCGAAGTGAGTTTTGCCGCACAGCCACAAGAGGTTGGCGGCGCAGGTTGCCCGCAGGCGCAGCCGGAGGGACGGGGGCAGTAGGGTCGCCTTTCTTTTGGGTACTTTTCTTTGGCGAAGCAAAGAAAAGTACCTCGGCTGGCGGGCCGAGACCCGCCCTCTACGTGCAAATCAGGCACAAAGCAAAACAAGCCTTCAGCCCAGTCACATCAAGCGCCACCCGCTATCAATTCCTCAAACTACCGCTTACATAAAGCCGAGGTAAAGCGCACACCAAAGTCACACAAATCTGCGCACAATCAGGCGCAAACCCAACACTTTGTGCTCCCATGTTCTCCAAGCTGCTCAAGCCCCTGCTCTGGCTGCTCGCCCTGTGCGTGGCGGTTTATGTCTGTATCTGCAGCTATATGTTTGCGCAGCAGCGCAGCATGATTTTTCTGGGCGGCGATACGCGGGTGGCAGCGGAGAGCACGAATTTCTCGCTGCAGCGTGGAGATGTGCTGCTGCGTGGCTGGCAGCAGCACCCCAAAAGCGGCAAAGCCAGCAATGCGGTGATCTACTTTGGCGGCAATGCCGAGAATATTGCGCACCGACGGGAGCAGCTGGCGCGCAGTCTGCCGCACAGCGATATCTATATGCTGGCCTACCGGGGCTATGGTGCCAGCGAGGGCCAGCCCACGCAGGAGCTGATGGAGCTGGATGCCGCCGCCCTGTTTGACGAGGTCAGGCGGCTGCACCCGCAAGAACCCATCACCGTCATAGGTCGCAGTCTGGGCACAGGCGTGGCGGCGGCCGTGGCCGATCTGCGCCAGCCCGACAAGCTGGTGCTGGTCACGCCCTTCGACAGCATTTTGAACACGGTGCGCGGCATGTATGGCTGGCTGCCGGTGGAGCTGCTGCTCAGAGACCCGTTCGACTCCGCCGCGCATCTGAAAAACTACCAAGGCCCGATTCTGGTACTGCGTGCCGGACGCGATCAGGTGGTGGAGCCCGCGCGTACCGACGCCTTGCTGCAACAGCTGAAGGGCAAGGCGGTGCAGGTGCAGGCCTTTGCACAGGCCAACCACTCCACCATCTTCCGCTCGGCAGGCTTCTGGACGGCCATTGAGAATTTTGTCGGCGGTGCGAGCTGAAATAGCCGAAAAGCGCTTCACCGTAAAACGCTTTTAGCTATCCATACCGAAGTTCACTCGGCGTCCTGATCCAGCCCCAGGCTCTCGGTCAGGTTCTCCGCATAGCCCAGCACCAACGTGCGCCTCGCTTGCAACTGCTGCGCCAGCCTGGCCCAGGCCGCATGGCCCAGCACCTCGCTCCGCCCCTTGCCGTAGAGTTCGCGCAAATCCTGTACCAGCCGCTCAGCCAGAACGGCATCCGGCGGCGTGCCGCGCTCAAAGCCCATCCAGGCTGCCCCCATGGCAAAGAAGCGATAGCCATAGTGCGCGGCCAGATGGCAAATGATGGCGTGGTTCTGAAACGTATCCCAGTCCGCGCTGAAGTAGCCGTTAGGGGCAGCGGCAATCAGCGCGTCATCGCCGGGCAGCAGGGCGGCGGGTACGCGCTGCACATAGATCACCTCGTCCAGCAGCCTATCGGGCTCGCGGTTGGCGGCCAGCAAAGCATCCACGTCATCGCAGGCCACGGCCAAGCTGCCGCAGACCTGGCCCCAGGATTGCACCAGCCCGGGCTGGGCCAGCTGGCGCACACGGTGCTGCAGCGTGGCCAGCGCTCTGGCTTGCATCTGCGCCGCGTCATCCCAGTCCTCATCCTCGGGGGCGTCAAGGTATAGGCGCTCGTCTTGCCCGGCGTGGCCGCAGGTGTAGCTGCACTGGCTGATATCGTCCAGCGTGCACAGATAGCGGTGAGCGTCGTCTGCGCCGCGCAAGGCATCCAAGCGCGCCAGCAGCCCGTCCAGCGTGCCGACCTGCTCCAGCCATTCATGGGCAAAGCTGAAATTGCCCTGGCGAAACGGCGGCGCCTCAAGCCCACCCTGGAACAGCCCGCTCTTCATTTGCGCAACACCCGACGATAGAAGAAGCTGCACAGGCCCGCAAAAAACGCCAGGCCCAGCCACATGGCCGGAGCGAAATGCTCACCCACCAGCGCCAGCGGTGCGTCCTTGCCGCTGAAACCTATCAGTGCGGCAATCACAATGCCCATCAGGCTTTCGCCCACGATCAGCCCGGAGGCCAGCAGCAGGCCGCGTTCTTCGGCGGCGGCCGCCCAGGCCTTAGCGGCACGTTGGCCATGGGCCTTGATGGCCCGCTGAATGAAAAAGCCCAGCAGCGCGCCAATGGTCAGCGTCAGCCCTATGGTGGGCGGCAGGTAAATGCCCAGGCCCACGGCCAGGGGCGGCAGCGCGCCCTTGCCGCTTTTGCGCAGGCTCACATCGGCCACGATGACGACCAGCCCCACCAGCACGCCCAGGCCCAGCATGGCCCAGTCCAGCGAACCTTCGAAAATGCCGGAGGCAATCTTGAGCATCAGCGTGGCCTGGGGTGCCGCCAGGGCCTGATTGGGGTCCATGCCGGCGCGCGGCAGGCTGCCGGCAAAGCCGTAGGCGTTGTAGAGCAGATCCAGCACCGGCGGAATCACCAGCGCTCCGACCAGGCAGCCGATGATGAGCACGACCTGCTGGCGCCAGGGTGTGGCACCGACCAGATAGCCGGTCTTGAGGTCTTGTAGGTTGTCATTGGAGATAGAGGCCATGGCCAGCACCACCGAGACCATGAACAGCACCAGCGCCACGCCCAGCTGACCCGAGACAAAGCTGGCGAACGCGGGCACCAGCACATGCAGGCCCAGCAAGGTGCTGGCCATCAAGATGGTGGCAATGATGCCTATGCCGGAGATGGGGCTGGCCGAAGAGCCCACCAAGCCCGCCATATAGCCGCAGGCCGCAGCGACCAGAAAGCCGAACACGGCGGCAAACAGCACGCAAAGCAGGCTGAGCCAGAAACGCGGCTGGCCGCCCAGCTCCGGCATATGTTCCTGCAGAAAATGGCTGACCACAAAGTACAGCACGGCCAACGCCGCCAGGCCTATGACCAGCATCCAGCTGCGAGGCATGTCCCGGTCGGTTTCTCCGCCCTCGGGCTGCGCGCCCTTGGCGCCGCGCGCGGGCTGCTTGCGAATGGCCTGGATGATGGGACCGGCCAGCGTGCCCACCGTCCACAGCGCCGAGATACCGATCACGCCTGCGCCCAGAAAGCGGGCCTTGGCACTCCAGAGCTGGCTGGCCAGTTCGCTGACCGCCTGGCCTGCGCCAGGCGTTGCCTGCGCCGTCAGCCAGGGCACGACCAGGCCCCAGCACAGCACCAGCCCCATCAGCACGGCAATCCCGGCCGCAGCCCCCATCAGATAGCCGGCGGCCAGCAGCGCGGGCGAGAAGCCCGCCGCCACGCGAAAAGCCACGCTGCCAGCGGGAATCCAGAAGTTGAAGGCATCGCCCAGCAGGCGCAGACCGCCGCTCAGAAAACCGAACAGGGCCGCCAGGCCCGTGCCCCAGCCCAGCTCGCGCAGACCCGAGGAGCGCGCAGCATCACCTGCCGCCGCATCTTCACCCTTGTGGCGCTGTGCATCGCCCACGCGCAGTACCTCGGCGGCGGCCACGCCTTCGGGATAAGGCAGGTCGGACTGCACCACCATCACCCGACGCAGCGGTATGGTGTAGAGCACGCCCAGCGTGCCGCCAGCCGCACAGATCAAGGCCGTCTGCCAGAAGGGAAAGCCCGTCCACAAACCCAGCATGAGCAACGAGGGCAGAACAAAGATCACCGACGACAAAGTGCCGGCTGCCGAGGCCTGGGTCTGCACCAGGTTGTTCTCCAGAATATTGGAGTCCTTGAAGCGATAGAGCAGCGCCATGGAGATCACCGCCGCAGGAATGGCGGAGGCAAAGGTCAGCCCCACCTTGAGACCCAGGTACACATTGGCAGCAGTAAACGCCAGGGTGATCAACGCGCCCAGAATGACGCCGCGCAGGGTAAATTCACGCATAGAGATCGAATTTTTCATGAAAACAAAGGCCGCAGCAGACAGCGAGTTCTGCTGCGGCACAACCCATCTTCGCTCAGGCACAGACCCGTCTGACGCTTCTAACGCCCAATGGCTTGTTTTTCAAGCCAACTCGGCACCAAAACAGGCATCTTTTAACCGTTAAGCCTTTGATGGGAAAGCGCAATCCGCTATGAAAAAAGGAAGCCTAAGCTTCCTTTCTTGAGAACAGCGCAAGCCGTTCAGAACAGCACGCGGCAGCGGATGGTGCCGGCGATCTGCGACAGCTTTTGCACTGCCAGCGCCGAGGAATCCACATCGATGTCGATCACCACATAGCCCACCTTCTCGTCGGTGCGCAGGTACTGGCCGGCAATGTTGATGCCGTTGTCGGCAAACACCTGGTTGATGGCCGAGAGAATGCCGGGGCGGTTCTCGTGCACGTGCAGGATGCGGTTCTGGCCTGGATGCTCGGGCAGGGCCACTTCAGGGAAGTTCACGGCCGAGGTGGTCGTGCCGTTGTCGCTGTACTTGACCAGCTTTTCCGCCACTTCCAGGCCGATATTGGCCTGCGCCTCCATGGTGGAGCCGCCGATATGGGGCGTGAGGATGACGTTGTCCATGCCGCGCAACGGCGACAGGAACTCGTCCTTGTTGCTCTTGGGCTCGACCGGGAACACGTCGATGGCCGCACCCAGCAGCTTGCCGCTTTTCAGGGACTCGGCCAGGGCCTCGATATCAACCACGGTGCCGCGCGAGGCATTGATCAGAATGCTGCCCTGCTTCATGGCAGCAATCTCGGCCGCACCCAGCATGCCGTTGGTCGAGGCCAGCTCGGGCACGTGCAGGGTGACGATATCGCTGCGCGAGAGCAGATCCTTGAGCGAAGCAGCTTGGCTGCTATTGCCCAGCGGCAGCTTGGTTACCACGTCGTGGAAGATGACGCGCATGCCCAGGCCTTCGGCCAGCACCGAGAGCTGGGTGCCGATGGAGCCATAGCCCACGATGCCCAGGGTCTTGCCACGGATCTCGAAGGAGTTGTCAGCGCTTTTCTTCCAGCCACCACGGTGAGCCACGGCGTTCTTTTCGGGGATGCCGCGCAGCAACAGAATGGCTTCGGCCAGCACCAGCTCGGCCACCGAACGCGTATTGGAGTAAGGCGCATTGAACACCACCACGCCGCGCTCGCGCGCCGCGTTCAGGTTGACCTGGTTGGTGCCTATGCAAAAGCAGCCCACAGCCACCAGCTTGTGCGCGGCGGCAAACACCTCTTCGGTCAGCTGGGTGCGCGAGCGAATGCCCACAAAATGGGCATCGGCAATCTTGGCCTTCAGCTCCTCGCCCTCCAGCGCACCGGTCAAGGCTTCCACATTGGTGTAGCCCGCGTCATGCAGCACTTTCAAGGCGGAAGGATGAATGCCTTCCAACAGCAAAAACTTGATCTTCGATTTGTCGAGCGATGTTTTGGTCATGGTTTGCGCCGATCCGTGAAAACCCTATTAAAACGAATACGCTATATCGCCACGAATCGTGGGTGCAAAGCATGGCGGCGGCAATACCGCAGCGCGATACAGGGGCAAATTCTGCCTCAGATGGCAGCGCCCCATGCGGTACAGCGCCCGCTGGCAAAGCAAGCGCCCACCCAGCTGGGAAGCAGGTGTAAAAGACTGCGACATTCACTTTCATTTTTTAGAATGCCGCCCCATGGAACGCTTTCAAATCAATAGCAGAAAGCGCTTTAACGACAAGACGTTCTGAGGAATTTCCGCCTATGTTGAATCTATTTAGCCGTATCGAGGACGTGCTCGTGCAAATCGTGCGCGTGGTCCTGCTGGTGTTCTCGGTGTTTGTGCTGCTGGGCATGGGCCTGTGGCTCTGGGATCACTACCAGCCCAAGAAGCCGCCGGCGGTAGCGGCCTCGGCCTCCACGGCGCTGGACTGGAAGGACGCCCCCTATGACCTCAAGTACATGGTGGACGAAACCGAGCGCGACCTGAGCAGCCTGGGCAATGCGCTGCCGGTGGAAAAACGCCTGGCCGACCCGGCGCTGCGCCCCAGTTTTCAGAAGGCCGACGGCCTGCTGCGCGGCTTTGTCTACAAGAACCCCGCCGAACGCAAGCGTGTGGAGCAGGAAAACAGCGGCCAGGGCCTGACTCCGCTGCACCCGCTGCTGCAAGGTGATGTCCTGCCCTCGCCTGCCGAAGTGAACCGCCAGATCAAGCTGCGCGAGGCCCGTGAGAACGCCTGCTGCGACTCCGAAGCCGCCGACGCTGCGGCCGCCGCCGTGGATGCCGAAATCTCGGCCCACCGAATCTCTCTGACGCGCGAAGACCTGACGATAGCCAGAGCTGCCGCCGCCGCAGCCGATGCCGCAGTTGCAGCTGCTGCCGAAGCCGATTCGGAGCTGATGCTCAGCGAGCCCGTCAATCTGGTGGCCGAGATCAATGACCGCGCCTCGGCGGCCGAGATGGAGCACGGCAGCGGAGCCTACGAGGCCTATGTCAAAGGCCTGCCCGCCGCACTGCAGCAGGTGCTGGGCAACGAGAGCCTGGCCGCCAAGCTGCAGCAGCAACCGGCACAGCAGATCGTGAACACGCTGCTGATCAACTACACGCTGGCCTTCGACCGCACGGCCCAGGTGCTCAAGGGCGAGAACCCCGACCAGGAAAAATGGCAGTTCAGCAGCGTGGAGACCGCCTTCACCACCATGCTGATTGCCTGCTTGGTGATGGTGATCATGGTGCTGGTGCTGATCCGCATGGAGCGCCATATGCGCGTGATGAGCCAGCAAGACAAGACAAAACCCTAAGAACGTGCTGACGATCTCCTCGGCGCCGCGCCAGTACCTTGGCGGGATGGGATGCTAGGCGCGGGTGCGCAGCAAGGCTGCGGCCTTGCAAGCGACCGCAACACCGCAGAGCGCCCCTGGCCGGGCGCCCGCAAAGGCACTGGCCCGAAGGGTTGAGGCGAAATCGGGCGATTTCTTCGCGCTGCGGCTTGCTTGCACCCCGGTGCAAGCAAGCCACATCGCTTCGAACTCATTCCGATTGCGCCTCAACGCGGCTGCGTAGAGATCGTCAACACGTTCTAACCGGCCCCGGGCAAGAAACCGGGGCTTGCGCTAAGGTATCGGCCCGGCTTCCCTATGGAGCCGGGCTGTTTTGTTTTTGGACCTGTCGATGACCCTCTCCCGCCAAACCACCACACCGATCCAGCCCCAGTTTCTGGAGCGCATGTCGCCCCGTGCCTTTGTGCCAGAAGCGCTGACCACCGCCCAACTCGAGCAATTGGTGGATGCCGCCCGCTGGGCGCCCTCGGCCAGCAACAAGCAGCCCTGGCACTTTGCCTATGCGCTGCGCGGTGATGCGCACTGGGAGGCTTTCTCCCACATCCCCAACGAATTCAACCGCCGCTGGTGCCTGAATGCCGGCGCCCTGATCGTGTTGCTGTCGGACAAGCAGGCCTCGGCCGCCAAGCACAGCTTTGACGCGGGCTGCGCCTGGGGCTATCTGGCACTGGAAGCCCATGCCATGGGCCTGGCCACGCACGCCATGGGCGGTTTCTCGGCCGATGAAGCCGGCGCCGTGCTGGGCCTGCCCGAACACCTGGTGCCCGAGGTGGTGATCGCCGTGGGCCGCCGTGCCGATGCCTCCACCCTGCCCGAGGATTTGCGCGAGCGCGAAGTCGCCTCGCCCCGCAAGCCGCTGGCTGAAGTGCTGAGCGCAGGCGCCGTGGCCGCTCAGGTCTGAAGCCGGACTGCACTCAAGCCCGGCCGCGTTGTCACCCGTGCGGTCGGGTAGAAAACATCAAAAACTGGCTGTACCCATTACAGGGATGTCGCCAGCCGCTATCAAATCCATTAACTCATCATGACTGCTGAACGCACACTGTGGCAACGCCTGGGCCCCGTGACCACCCGCCCTTCATGGCGGGATCTGCTGCGGGCCGGCATTGGCGCAGGTCTGGGCCTGGCGCTGGCCGGTCTGCTGGTGGGGCTGGTGGATCACTTTTTCCCGCACACGCTGTTCCTGTTCGCCCCGCTGGGTGCCACGGCGGTGCTGGTGTTTGCCGTGCCCAGCAGTCCACTGGCCCAGCCCTGGAACTGCGTGATGGGCAACACGGTATCGGCGCTGTACACGTTGCTGCTGCTGTGGGCCTTTCCCCAGCTGTCGCAAACCGCGCTGGCGGCACTGGCCGTGTCCGGCGCCATCGCCCTGATGCTGGCCTGTCGCGCCCTGCACCCGCCAGGCGGCGCCGTGGCCTTGCTGACGGTGCTAGCCTCGGCCCAGATGCTGCCTCTGGGCTGGCATCTGCTGATTCCCATGGCCGTGCTTTCGGGCGCGCTTGTGGCCGTGGGCGTGCTCTACCACCGGGCCTGCGGCCGCGCCTATCTGCACCCCGCCCATGTACCGGCACCGGCTCCCGAACTGCAGACCCGCTCCTCTCTGGCGCTGAGCAGCGAAGACCTGCAGCAGCTGCTGGAACGTTTTGACCAGACCTACAACCTGGGCCCCGACGATCTGGGCGAGCTGCTGGCCGCCGCCGAAGAGCAGGCCATCAAGCGCCGCTTTGCCTCCATCAGCTGCGGCCAGGTCATGTCGACCCAGTTGCTGAGCGTGCAGCGCGAGACGTCGCTGGAAGAGGTGGCCGATCTGTTTCACACCCATCTGATCAAAAGCCTGCCCGTGGTCAACGCCCAGGGCGAGCTCATAGGGCGGGTGCTGCGCGCCGACCTGTTCGACTGGCTCTGGGAAGGCCACCGCAGCCAGCAAAAGCAGTCGCTGTGGCGGCGCATACGCCCTCAGCGCCCCCACCTGGAGCCGGTGGCCGCAAGCCTGATGCGCGAGCCCGAGATGTGCGTGCAGGAATCCACGCCCATGGGCGATCTGCTGCAGGAGCTGGCCTCGCACAGCGTGCAGTTCATCGCCGTGCTGCGCGGCGCCGTGCTGGTGGGCGTGATCACCCGCAGCGATGTGATCCGCACCTTGCTGGCACTCAAATAGCGGTTGGGGCCAGGGCTTCCCTCTTGCTGCGCTGGCGCGGCGGACTACACTGCTTGCATGCTGTTTTGAATGCTGTGAAGGAGTCGCCATGCACACCGAGTTCACGCCCAACCTCGACAAGCTGCGCAACATCGTGCAGCGCTTCGCCCCCCATTCCTTCACCACCGAGCAGGTGGTTGCCGAGTACCAGGACAGCCCCGCCAACAGCGAGAGCCGCCAGCTGTTTGACGAGCTGCTGGCCCGCCACGCCGTGGTGCTGGGCATACAGGCCGTACCCGGTGCGGCGCAAGGCCAGGCCGTCTGGAAACCCGCTTAGCAGCGCTGAGGGCCCTGCATAATCAAACCCACTTCGGTGGGTTATTTTTTTGCCCGCGCCCCGTTTGCTCTAAAGTGCCGCGCCATGTCCTTGCTTCCCCTGTCCCTGTGGCTGCCGCTGTCGCTTGCCGCCTGCGTGCTCCTGGTTTTGATAGCTGCAGGCCTGGTGCTGCGCCAGGCGCTGCGCATTCCTGCCGCCAGCAAGGACGGACGCAATGTGCGCACGATTGCCGCCCTCAGCTGCGCGGGGCTGCTGCTGTGGCTGGCTTACGGGGTGTTCAAGGGTTATGCCAGCCTGTGGCAGGCCGATGCGCTCATGATCCTGGCCCAGGGCAGTCTGCTGCTACAGCTGCCGCTGCTGATCGGCGGCATGGCCTGGGTGGCCGCCCTGCTGATTGCGCGGCTGATCAAGATGCACGGAAAGCTCGATTAGGAGCGAAGGTGTTGAGGTTCTAGGACGCGGCCCAGAGCTTGCGCAGCTGGACCAGCTCCGCATCAAAACGCTGATGTATGCGTTGTTGCTCCTGCTCCTGCTGCTGCAGAAAGCGCTGCTGTTCGAGCTGCAGCTCGTTGTTTTCGCTCAGCTGGCGGCGCAGATTGGCCGGAGCTTTCTTGGGGTTCTGCTGATAGAACTCCATCTCGGTGTCGATTTTCTTGCGCCGCTCCTTGAGCTCGGCTTGCCGCTGCTGCCCCAGCTCCATCTGACTGGTGACCTGCGCAATCGCCTGGGCGCGTGCGGCATCGTGCGCTGCCTGATTCGGGTAGCGCAGCAGCATGGCGCGCTCGCGTGAGCGCTCTTCCCGCTGGCGCTGCTGCTCGGCCTCTTGCTGGCGGTTCTTCGCCTCCTGTGTGGCGCGTTCCTGGTCGGTCGGCGTAGGACCCACCCGGCGCAATTCCACGCCGGTGGCGCCCAGCACGCGCTGATCGCGGTCCACACAGTCGGCAATCGGGCGGTCGGCGGTGATGCGTCGGCCCTTGGCGTCCGTGCAGGCGTAGATGGTGCCGCTGCCGGCAGGCGCCGTTTGGGCCAGCGCATTCCCGGCCCACACCATGCCTGCCAAACACCAACCCAGCTTCGCACGCAACGCCTGCTTCATGAAGAGCTTATCCCTTGTCGTTCACACCGTAACGCTGGCGGTAGGCCAGCACGCGTTCATGGTGGGCGCTGCCTGCGTCGCCACCCTGGTTTTCAAGATAAAGCAACAAATCGGCCAGTTTGGCAATAGTGCTGACCTTCATGCCCAGCTGATTGCGCACATATTGCACGGCACTATGCGGCACATCCTGACCGTTTTCGGTCGCCATTTCCTGGCGGTCCAGTGCAATCGCCACGGCATAGGGCTCGGCACCTGCGGCCTTGATGATGGCAATCGACTCGCGTGCCGCCGTGCCGGCCGACATCACATCGTCGATGATGAGCACGCGGCCCTTGAGCGGCGCGCCCACCAGGGTGCCGCCTTCGCCATGGTCCTTGGCTTCCTTGCGGTTGTAAGCGAAAGGCACGTTCTTGCCGTTGCGGGCCAGCTCCACGGCCACGGTGGCGGCCAGCGGAATGCCCTTGTAGGCCGGGCCGAACACCATGTCAAACTCCATGCCGCTGGCCAAAATGGCTTTTGCATAGAATTCGGCCAGGCGCGCCATCTTGGCGCCATCGTCAAACAGGCCAGCGTTGAAGAAGTACGGGCTCAGGCGCCCGGCCTTGGTCTTGAATTCGCCAAAACGCAGCACGCCAGAATCAACGGCAAACTGCACAAATTCCTGCGCCAGACGGTCAGCACCGTCCATTGGCTTCTCACTCACCACCATGGATTCATCCTTGTTCAAATTAACCAGCCTCAACCTCAATGGCATCCGCTCCGCCACAACCAAAGGCGTGGAAGCCTGGATTGCAGCCACTGCGCCGGATTGTATTTGCGTGCAGGAAATCAAGGCCCAGGCACCCGATATGGCCGGCCGCTTTGAGGTGTTAGCCGAGATGCAAGGCCATTTTCACTTTGCCGAGAAAAAAGGGTATTCCGGCGTCGGCGTCTACTCGCGCCACGAGCCTTCGGACGTGGTCATCGGCTTTGGCTCCCACGAGTTCGACGCCGAAGGCCGCTATGTAGAGACGCGTTTTGACACGCCCTCGCGCAAGCTGTCCATCATCAGCTCCTACTTTCCCAGCGGCAGCTCGGGCGAGTTGCGCCAGGCTGCCAAATTCCGTTTTCTGGCCGAGATGCACGCCCATCTGATGCAGATGAAGGGCGAGCGCGAGTTCATTTTGTGCGGCGACATCAACATCGCCCACCAGCAAATCGATCTGAAGAACTGGCGCGGCAACCAGAAAAACAGCGGCTTCACGCCCGAAGAACGCGCCTGGATGACAAATTTGTTGCACAAGACTGAAACAACGGGCGGCCTGATGGACGTTTATCGTCTGCTGCAGCCCGACACCACGGATGCCTGCTACACATGGTGGAGCAACCGCGGCCAGGCCTATGCGAACAACGTGGGCTGGCGTCTGGACTACCACCTGGCCACGCCGGCCACCGCCGCCCTGGCCCGCACCGAGCACATCTACAAGGATGTGAAGTTCTCCGACCATGCGCCCATCACCGTGGGCTACGACTTCACGCTTTGAGCCTACGCCTGGCCCCGTGGCATGCATGCCGTGCCACGGGAGCCGTGACAACAGGGCTTCAGAACTGGTAGCGCATGGTCAGCGTTGCATTGCGCGGTGCGCCGTAAAAGCCGGTCTCGAACAAGCCCAGACCCGAGTAGTACTTCTGGTCAAACAGGTTGTGCACATTGAGCGTGGCCGACAACGACTTGTTGATTTGGTAGCGCGCCATCAGGCCGACCAGCGCATAGCCTTTCTGCTTGATCTGCGCATAGTCCTGCGCCACCGGATGCCAGACCTTGCCGTAGAACGCGCTCTGCCAGCTCACGCCGCCGCCTATGGTCAGGGCCTGCCAGGCACCGGGCAGGCGGTAGCTGGTGGACAGACGCAGCACATGCTCGGGCTGGCTGGCCATCAGCGTTGCGCCGAAGACGCGCTCGCCCTTGGCATCGCGTACATGGTTGTAGGCATAGCCGGCCTGCAGATTCCAGCCGGAGGCAATCTCGCCGTTGAGCTCGGCCTCTATGCCCTTGCTGCTCACACCTTTGACAGCGCGATAGACGGAGGCGCCGTCAACGAAGTCCACATACTCCGCCACATTGTCCTGCTGGATCTGGAAAGCGGCCAGACTGGCGTTGAGCCGGCCGTCCAGGTACTCGCCCTTGACGCCCAGCTCCAGGCTGCGGCCTTCGATGGCGGGCAGAAACTGCCGGTTCACATCCTTGGCCGACTGCGGCGAGAAGATGCTGGTGTAGCTGCCGTATACCGAGTAGGTCTCGTTGAGGTCGTAGACCACGCCGGCATAGGGCGTGACCACGCCGGTCTCGCGCATATCGCTGGTCAGCGCGGGCGTGATGCCATCGTTGTAGACCCGCTGGTCGTTAGCCACCACGCGGCTCACGCGTGCGCCCAGAATCACCGATAGCGCATCGGTAGGGCGAAGCCGCGTGGCAGCGTAGAAACCGCTTTGACGACGCTTATCTTCGTAAGAGGCAATCGGGGGATAAGCCGGCTGCGCGAACTCGCCATTCCAGTTGAAGATGCTGCCGCTGAGCATGGGGTAGAGCGACTCGGACCAGGGGCCGTCGGTGCGGGTATCCGACCACATCGTGCCCAACATCAGCTCGTGCTTGCGCCCGCCCAGCGTGTAGCTGCCGTTGAGGCTGGCGTTGACGGTGTTCTGCGTACGGTCGCCACGAAAATCGCCGGAGAACAGGTACATGCCTTCACCCGTCACCGCATCGGGATTGCCGCCGCTGGCCGAGCCCAGCAGCGAGCGGTGCCGGCTCTTTTGATGGTTCACATCGAGCTTGAAGCGCCAGTCGCCTGCCAGGCGCTGCTCCAGCGTGGCAAACAGATTGCGCGTCTGGGTCTCGCGCCGGCTCCAGCTAGTCGCCGGATTGAAGGAACGGCTGAAGTCGGTGCGGCTGCCGTCGCTGTTGAAAATCGGAAAGCCGGTCCAGGTCGCGCCGCGCGGGTCGGTTTTCTGCGCGTCCAGACCCAGGGTTAGCAAGGTATCGCGCGTGAGGTCGGCTTCGATCACGCCATAGGCCACGCTTTTCTTCTGGCGATAGCGGTCCTGGAACGACTCCTGATCCTGGTAGGCGCCCACGAAGCGTCCGCGCACGCTGCCACTGTGGTTGAGCGGGCCGGAGACATCGATTTCGCCACGGCCTTTGTTCCACGAACCCACGGTGCCCGAGAGCGATCCGGCAAAGGTCTCGGTGGGGCGTTTGCGCACAAAGTTCACGGTAGCCGAGGGGTCGCCCGTGCCGCTCATCAGGCCGGTCGCGCCCTTGAGTATCTCGACACGGTCGTAAATCGTCAGGTCGCCGTTGGTCGCGCCCCAGTCGTAGACGCCGTCATAGTCCTTGGAAACCCCGTCGTACTGGAAGTTGGTGATGGAAAAGCCGCGCGCGCTGAAGCTCCAGCGGTCGCTGTCGTAGTTCTGCACGGTGATGCCCGCGCTCTGACTCATCACATCGGCCACGCTGGTGCTGCCCTGGTCGTCCATTTGCTGGCGTGTGACCACGGTCACGCTCTGCGGCGTGTCGCGCTGCGATAGCGAAAACCCGGCAGACATCGACGATGGCCCCGCCGTGTAGCGGCCCGTGCCGTCCGTGCGCGGGCTGCGCAGGGCATCGGCCGTGACCGTCACATCGGGCAACGACGGTGTCGCCCCGCCGCCCGACACCGACACCGATGCCGGCAGCACGCGCAGTGCATAGCCGTCGCCGGCCGAGCGAACGGCGCCCAGGCCCGAGCCCTCCAAGGCCTGGGCCAGTGCGCCCTCTATGCTCAGCTTGCCGCTGACGCCACGGCTGGCAATGCCTTGGGCGATCCTGGATTCAAAACTGATCAGCACGCCAGCATCGCGCCCGAGCCGGTTGAGCACGGTCTCCAGCGGGCCGGCAGGGATCTCGAAGCGCTGCAGCTGCGACGCGGGCGCAGACGCAGATGCGGCCTCGGTCTGGGCCAGCGATAGCTGGGGCATGACCGCGCCGGTCACGATCATTGTGGCCAGCGCCAGCGGACGCAGGCGGGCAGTGGACGGAACCATGGAGTAGCAAGAATGTGCAAGCATGAAGTTGTTTTCGAGGAGATAAGCTGTCAAAAGTGAGGAAACGCGGCGCGGCATGCGCGCCCTTCTCTTGCTTGACAGTCATCTGCGCAAATCAGCTCATATTTTTTTGCCATGCGCCCAGACACCGGTGCGGCGCGGCTTCACGCTGACCCAGAGGCGCGTGTAGGTGTGGACTTCAACCGGCAAGGCCGAGCTCAGCGCGGCCAGCACGCGGTCGGTATCCGCCAGCGGATAGGCGCCCGAGACCTGCAGGCCGGCAATGGCGGGATCGCAGCCCAGGCGGCCCCGGCGGTGCCGCGCCAACTCGGCCAGAAAGTCGTCCAGCCGCATCTGCGCAACCACAAGCATGCCGTCGACCCAGGCGCCGGCATTGACGTCCAGCGGCGTTGCCGCCTCGACCTGCGTGTGCGTGAAGCGCGCAGCCTCGCCGGCCTGCAGCACGCGCAGCTGCGCCGGCGCATCGATGGCGCGCAACTCTACCGCCCCCTGCAGCACGCCGACCTCGACCGACGCATCGCTGTGCTCGCGCACCGTGAAGCGCGTGCCGAGTGCGCGCACCGTACCGGCGCTGGTTTCCACCAAAAAAGGGCGCTGCAGCGCGTCCTTGGCGGTCTGTACCAGGATTTCGCCGCGCACCAGCTGCAGCACGCGGCGTTCGGCATCGAAACGCAGATTGATGGCGCTGCCGGAGTTGAGGCTCACCCGCCCGCCATCGGGCAGTACCCACGAGGGCCGCTCGCCTACGGCTGCCACATGGTCGGCATTCCAGGCCTGCCACGAGGCAGTCCGGCTTGCCAGCAGCACGCTGGCGTTGCCGATGACCAGCAGCGTCAGCAGCTGCAGGCTGCGGCGGCGCTGCCTGGATTGGGGTGCAGCACTCAAGGCCGCCTTGGCCAGAGGCGAAGGAATCGCCGCCAGCTGGCCTGCGACGCATTCGATGCGCTGCCAGGCCGCTTCATGCGCAGGTTCGGCGGCACGCCAGCGCTCCCAGGCGCTGCGCTGCGCGGCACTGGCTTGGCCGGAGCGCAACTCCATCCACCACTGCACCGCTTGCCGCGCAATGGCGGGTTCGACCTTGTCGGTACTGCCGGGGAAATGCATGTCTGTCATCGCGGCTATTGCGGAAAAAAGCAGCACATCGCCGCCTTGGTCAGATGGCGCTTGACCGTCGATACCGAAATGCCCAGCTCCGCTGCAATGGCGGCCTGGCCCAGCCCTTCTAGCTGTGCCAGCAGAAAGGCCTGCTTGGCCTGCACCGGCAGGCCGCTGAGCCGCCTATCGATCTCGACCAAGGTCTCCAGCAGCATCAGCCTGACCTCGGGTGGCGGTGCCACGGGCTCGGGCATCAGGGCCAGCGCATCGAGGTAGGCCTGCTCGATGGCGCGGCGGCGCACATGGTTGATCAGCAGATTGCGCGCCACGGTGGTCAGGTAGGCGCGCGGCTCTTGCACCCGCTCGAGTTCAGCCGAACCCAGCAAGCGCACAAACGTGTCCTGCGCCAGATCCGCCGCATCAAAGGCATTGCCCAGTTTTTTGCGCAGCCAGCCCTGCAGCCAACCATGGTGAGCGGCATAAAAGGCCTGGACTAGCGGGTGGCTGGCGGGTGGATGGTCGGACATGGGAAGGCGCTGAGGAAATAGCTCCCTCGCACACAATGCAAATGCAAACTATTCTCATTATAAAGAATTGTCTGACTTTGCATCTGCGGCCATGGTGAGTGCTTGAACCGATGGCACGCTCTCGGGCGCTGGCTACGATATGCAGCTTGATGCTTTTGGAGTGCACCCATGCCCGGTTTTCGACGCTTGCTGGTTTCAGGCCTGTTGTGTGCTGCCGCCTGGCTGCCCGCAGCCCATGCGCGCAACGCCTCGGACTACAGCACGCAGGAGCTGGTGGAAGCGCTGACCCAGCGCCTGGCCAAGGTCTTGCGCGATGCGCCAGGCGGCGATGCGGCCATCGTGCTGCTCGAAGGCAAGGCCTTGCCCCTCAAATCCAGGCTGCAATCCGTGGCCGGCATGCGCTTGCTGAGCCAGGAGCAGTTGGTGGCCGAGCAGCGCGCCAACTTCCTCATCATCTCCCAGCTGGGCATGCAGGGGCCGGACATACTCATCGATTACGAGACGCCCAACAACGCCTCGTTCGGCACGCTGCGGGTGCAGGAACAGGAGGGCAAACTGGTCTTCAAGGCCGAAGAAAGCTATCGCTCCAGCAGCGGCGCGCGCGCCACCTATGCGCGCTTGTACGGCGGTCTGCCCTGCCGCGATGGTTCGGAAATGGCCTACCGCTTTGATTACGCGAGCTCATCGCGCAGCGGCAAATGCCCGGTTCCCACTTTTCCCAGCAGCGATTCGCCCCTGGATTGGTAATTCAATACAGGAGCAGTTAGCGCTTTAGCTGTCTAAATTTCAGGGCATAAAAAATCCGAAACCAAGCCAATGAAAGCGCTAGCCGCTCTTTTTAAAAGAGCATAAAAAAAGCGCCTGTGACGCAAATCACAGGCGCTTTCAAGCCGGCAGATCAGCTCTTCAGTGCCACCAGCACCTCATCGAGCATCTTCTTGGCATCGCCAAACAGCATGCGGTTGTTTTCCTTGTAGAACAGCGGATTGTCCACACCGGCATAGCCCGAGGCCATGGAGCGCTTCATCACGATGGAGGTCTTGCCCTTCCACACCTCCAGCACCGGCATGCCGGCGATGGGGCTGGTCGGGTCGTCCTGGGCCGCAGGGTTCACGATGTCGTTGGCACCGATGACCATGGCCACATCGGCTTCGGGGAAGTCATCGTTGACCTCGTCCATCTCCATCACGATGTCGTAAGGCACTTTGGCCTCGGCCAGCAACACGTTCATGTGGCCGGGCATGCGACCCGCCACCGGGTGGATGGCAAAACGCACGTTCACGCCCTTGTCGCGCAAGGTCTTGGTGATTTCGTTGACCGTGTGCTGGGCCTGGGCCACCGCCATGCCATAGCCGGGCACGATGATGACGCTCTTGGCGTCGCGCAGCATCTCGGCCGTCTCGGCGGCGCTGACCGGCGTCACTTCGCCTTGGGGCTCGGCGGCAGCGCCGTCCGCAGGCTTCTTGGCCGGTGCGCCCGAACCAAAACCACCGGCAATCACGCTGATGAAGTTGCGGTTCATGGCCTGGCACATGATGTAGCTCAGAATCGCACCCGAAGAACCCACCAGGGCTCCGGTCACGATCAGCAAATCGTTGCCCAGCATGAAGCCCGTGGCCGCAGCGGCCCAGCCCGAGTAGCTGTTGAGCATGGAGACCACCACCGGCATGTCGGCACCGCCAATGGCCATCACCATGTGCACGCCAAACAGCAGGGCAATCGCCGTCATCACCATCAGCGGCAGCATGCCGTCGGCCACGGTTTCAGCACGCAGGAACTCGCGACCAAACCAGATCACCACCAGCAAGGCCACCAGATTGAGCCAATGGCGTGCCGGCAGCAGCAGCGGCTTGCCGCCGATCTTGCCGTTGAGCTTGCCAAAGGCAATCAGCGAGCCCGAGAAGGTGACGGCGCCAATCAGGATGCCGACATAGATTTCCACCTCGTGAATGGCTTTTTCGGCGCCGGCCAGTTCGATGGAGGTATCGACATAGCTGGCAAAGCCCACCAGACAGGCTGCCAGGCCCACCAGGCTGTGCATCAGGGCCACCAGCTCGGGCATCTGGGTCATCTTCACGACCTTGGCCGCATACAGGCCGATACCGCCGCCAACGACCAGTGCGCCCACGATCCAGGCCATGCCGTTGGGACCGACACGCGGACCGAACACCGTGGCCAGCACGGCCAGCGCCATGCCAATCATGCCGAACAGATTGCCACGGCGCGAGGTTTCAGGATTGGACAAGCCACCCAGACTGAGAATGAACAAAATGGCGGCACCCAGATAGGCCACCGTTGCGAGACTTTGGGACATGGTTTTTCTCTCTCGTTGTTCTTATTTCTGGAACATGGCCAGCATGCGGCGCGTGACGGCAAAGCCGCCAAACATGTTGACGGCCGTCAGCACCACGGCGGCAAACGCCAGCCAGCGGATCAGCTCATCAGGACGGCCTCCGGCAGCTCCATCGGGCGGAGCAATCTGCACCAGCGCGCCAATGGCGATGATGCTGGAGATGGCATTGGTCACGCTCATCAGCGGCGTGTGCAGGGCGGGCGTCACGTTCCACACCACCATATAGCCTATGAAGCAGGCCAGCACGAAGACCGTGAAGTGCCCCAGGAAGGCTGCAGGCGCGTAAGCGCCAATAAACCAGAAGGCCAGGGCCGCCACGGCAAAGATGATGGCCAGCGTCTTGGCCGGCAGCGGTCCGCTGGCACCATGACCGTGGCCGCTCTTCTTTTGCACCACGGGGGCTTCGGCAGGCTTGGCGGCCGGCTTGGCCACCTGCGCCAGCGGCGGGGCCGGCCAGGTGATTTCACCGTTCTTGACCACGGTCAGACCGCGAATCGCATCGTCTTCCATGTTCACCAGGGCCACGCCGTCCTTGGCCTTGCACAGTTCTTCGGTCAGGCGCAGCAGATTGGTGGCGTACAAGGTGGAGGACTGCTTGGCCAGGCGCGAAGCCAGGTCGGTGTAGCCCACAATGGTCACGTCATGGCGCACCACGGCCTCGCCGGGCACGGTCAGCTCGCAGTTGCCGCCTTGTTCGGCTGCCATGTCCACGATCACGCTGCCGGGCTTCATGCTCTGCACCATCTCGGCCGTGATCAGCTTGGGCGCGGGCTTGCCGGGAATCAGGGCCGTGGTGATGATGATGTCCACCTCCTTGGCCTGCTGGGCGTACATAGCGCGCTGCGCGGCCTGAAAGCCTTCGCTCATGACCTTGGCGTAGCCGCCGCCGCCCGAGCCTTCTTCCTCGTAATCGACCTTGACGAACTCGCCGCCCAGCGAAGTGACCTGATCGGCCACCTCGGCGCGCGTATCGTTGGCGCGCACGATGGCACCCAGGCTGGCTGCCGTGCCGATGGCCGACAGGCCGGCCACACCGGCACCGGCAATGAAGACCTTGGCTGGCTGCACCTTGCCTGCGGCCGTGATCTGGCCGTTGAAATAGCGGCCGAAAGCATTGGCCGCCTCGATCACGGCGCGGTAGCCGCTGACGCCGGCCATGGAGGTCAGCGCATCCATCTTCTGGGCGCGCGAGAGCGTGCGCGGCAGCGAGTCAATGGCCAGCACCGTCACCTTCTTGGCGGCCAGCTGCTGCATCAGCTCGGGGTTCTGGGCCGGCCAGATGAAGTCGATCAGCACCTGGCCTTCGCGCATCTGCGCTACTTCTTCTTGGGTTGGTGGACGCACCTTGAAGATGATGTCGCAGCTGGCCCAGATGGCCGCCGCATCGGGCAGCACTTCGGCACCCGCTGCACGGTAGGCCTCGTCGCTGCAGTTGGCGGCGTCGCCGGCACCGGCTTGGACCGACACGCTAAAGCCCAGCTTGATGAGCTTTTCCACCACATCGGGCACGGTGGCCACGCGCTTTTCCAGCGGGAAGGTTTCCCTTGGCACGCCGATGCGCTGGGTGCCAGCGCCGGACGACGTTTGGCTTGGGTTGGTAGACATGAGAGAAGTCTCCTGGAGGTTTGAAATCTTTTACTCCAGGCCAACGCCAGCGCCCCAGGTGGGTTGCGAATCTGCAGAGCTGCTTCGTACGGCCTGAAATCTTAAAACCGGGGGGTGGGCCGCTTCGATAGAGCGTCTGCCCACTGCCTTGCAGCACAGGTATTTTGTAGCAGCGTGCACCGAATTGGGGCACACACATCTGTACTAGCGCAAATGGAGGATGTCGTTAAAGTCCGGGCGGGCATTTTTGATGCCCATGGTCTGTCATGGCATGCTTGCGGGGTTCGCTTGGCGCGAAGCCTACTCACTTACGGAAAAATTACAAGTCACCCATGTTGCAATACCACACCGTACCCGTCACCGCCTTCCAGCAAAACTGCTCCCTAGTTTGGTGCGACCAGACCATGGACGCCGCTGTCATCGACCCCGGCGGCGATATCGAGCAGATCGAATGGGAGGCCGAGCACCTGGGCTTACAGATCAAGGCCATCTGGCTCACCCACGCCCACATAGACCACGCTGGCGGCACCAGCGAAATGGCGGCCAAGCACCAGCTGCCCATCATCGGCCCGCATGAAGGCGATCAGTTCTGGATTGACGGCCTGCCCCAGCAAAGTGCGATGTTTGGCTTTCCACATGCCGATCCCTTCCAGCCCACGCGCTGGCTGCAGGACGGCGATACGGTGACGATTGGCCAGGAAACCTTGAACGTGCGCCATTGCCCGGGCCACACGCCAGGCCATGTGGTGTTCCACGCCCCGCAGATCGACCGCTGTTTTGTAGGCGATGTGTTGTTTGCCGGCAGCATAGGCCGCACGGATTTCCCCCAGGGCAACCATCAGCAACTGATCGACTCCATCGTGCAGCGCCTGTGGCCCATGGGCGACCAGACGGTGTTCATTCCCGGCCACGGCCCCGAGAGCAGCTACGGCCGCGAGCGCAAGGTGAACCCCTATGTCAGCGGCACCTGAATAGCAAAGAAATACGGCTCAACCCCATATTCAAAAAGCGCTTCAAGCTATCAAATCGGGACCGTCGCCTGAAGCCACCGGTGCAGGCTAGCGAATAGGGGGAAAGCGCAGGGTGAAACGGGTGCCGCCACGCTCCGAGGTGTCGGCCTCCACCGTGCCGCCTTGTGAAGTGGTCAGCGCTTTGACTATGGACAAGCCCAGGCCCGAGCCCTCTTTGCGCCGCTTTCCAGGCGCTTGCGCAAAGCGCTGAAAAGGATGAGAGCGCAGCTCGGCGGGCAGGCCCGGCCCCGCGTCGCTGATGCGCAGCACTACCTGCGCCTCGCCCCGGGCATTGCTCTCGGTCGTCACGCTCACTCCCAGCCAGCGGCCGTCGCGGGCGTGGCGCAGCACATTGCCAATCAGGTTGTTGACGATCTGGCGCATACGATCGGCATCGGCATTGATATCGGCAGCCCCGTCGCCCAGCTCCACCGGCAGATCCAGGTTCAACGTCATGTCTTGCATCTGCAGCTGGGGATGTATGTGCTCAACCACTTCGCCGACCAGATCCGCCAGGTCCAGTCTTTGCCGGTTAAGGGACAGCTGACCGGCATCGGCCATGGACAGGGTATGCAGATCGTCGACCAGGCGCGCCAGATGCGCGGTCTGCGCCAGCAGCACCTGCAGCTCCGCCGAGTTCACCTCGATCACGCCATCGCACAGCGCGTGCAATCGCACCTGTAGCACGGTCAAGGGCGTGCGCAGCTCGTGCGATATGGAGGCCGCCGTGGCTTTGCGCTCGCTCTCCAGCGTCTCCAGCGCCTCCACCATGCCGTTGAACGTGTCTATCATCGCGGCCATTCGCCGTGGGCATCGCTTTTGACCGCACGCGCACCCAGATCGCCGGCTTCAATGCGCTTGGCAACCTCCACCATGGAGGCCAGCGGCCGCGTGATGCGCCTGGACACCCAGAAGCCGACGCCCAGCCCGAAAGGCAGGCTCACGGCCAGGCCGACCAGCAGCGACCACTTTTCGCCAAAGTGAAGATCGCCGCCCCAGTACTCGCTGTAGATCTGCAAGGCACGCGGACTGTCGTCCAGGTCCTGGGCAGTCAGCGTGTCCAGTTCGGTGCGCACAGCATCCGGCAAGTGCTTGTAAAACGCGCGGTACTGCAGCTCGGAAATCAGCAGCACGCCGGCCGTCAACGCGCCAATCGTCACCAGCACCGTGGCAGTAATCCACAGTCCGAAGCGTACCCAGATCCGGTTCAGTCCCAGGGCCATAGACGGTAACCGATGCCGCGCACCGTCTCTATCAGTCCGTCCTGGCCTGCCAGTTGCAGCTTTCTGCGCAGCTTGGAGAGGTGAGAGTCGATCACACGCTCCAGCGCATCGCTCTCGGGCAGGCAGTTCTCGATCAGATAAGCGCGGGAGAAGCAGCGCCGCGGCTGTGCTGCCAGGCAGGCCAGCAGACGGAATTCGGTCAGCGTCAGCGACAGCGGTATGGCAAGTCCGTCATCCCCGTAGATCAGAGCGCTGTGCGCCTCCTTATCAATCTCGATCGGCCCCACGCGCAGGGGCGCGGCCACGGCGGCGGCGGGAGTCTTGGTGCGGCGCAGCACGGCCCTCACCCTGGCCACAACCTCCGGCGGATTAAAGGGCTTGACCACATAGTCGTCGGCCCCCATGCGCAAGGCCAGCAGCTTGTCCACATCATCGGCCAGGGCCGTCACCATGATGACCGGCGCCTGCCCTTCGTTGCGAATCTCACGCAGCACATCCACGCCATCCACCTTGGGCAGATGAATGTCGAGCAGGACCAGGTCAGGCCGCAGCTGTCTGAATAGCTGCAAGGCTTGCTCGCCGTCCTGCGCCACTCTGGCGCGCAAGCCGTCGCGCTCCAGATAGGCGTTCAAAATGCTGGCAATGCTGGGCTCGTCCTCAACCACCAGTACCAGAGGCGTTGCCGCAGGCTGTGCAAAAGAGTTCATAGCTAAAGACCGGAAGATGCCCGGAAGCGGGCACTATCTTCGCGTCCATGCAGATGCATTGCCGCGTCCCGGATGTCGTGTTTTGTCACATTATGGGGTGACAAGCCGCCCGGGCTGGCGGCGACCAGCATCTCCATACTTTCTCCATAAAACTTGCAATGAGGCTCCAGCTTTGAGGGCTTCAATGGTGGCCTGGGGTCTCTGCATCCCTGTTCCAGATGGACGCACACCGTTGAAACCAGCCCCAACCCACACGCTTAGCCGCTTGAGCGCCTGCTGCCTTGGCACCCTCGTGCTGCTGGCAGGGTGCTCTGCCCCCGTGCCGGTCAGGCTGAACACCGACATGCCCGCACACTGGCAGCAAGCCCTGCCTGTCAGCCCCAAGCCGGGCGCCGACCTGGCGCACTGGTGGAAGTCATGGAACGACACTGAACTCAACGCCCTGGTTGACGAGGCTTTGGCCCAGAACCTGGATGTGGCCCAGGCCGTGTTGCGCCTGCAGCAGCAAAAGCGCCTGTCCGAGGTATCTGGCTCAGCCTTTCTACCCAATGTCTCCGCAGGTGTGCGCACGCTGCAGGATGTGGCAGCGCAGGACTCCTACTTTCACGCCAGCGTCGATGTGAGCTGGGATCTGGGCCTGTTCGGCGCCTCTGAGGCGGCGACACGCTCGGCTTCTGCCGACGTGCTGGACGCCCAGGCCCAATTGCATGCCGCCCGTGTGGCCCTGGTCGCCCAGGTTGTGCACCGCTACCTGGATATTCGCCAGGCCCAGCGCCAGCAAGCGCTGCTGCAGCAGCGGCAAGCCCTGGATCAGCGCCAGCTGCAATTGCTGCAGATACGCCAGACGCAGCGCCTGGGCAGCATGCAGGCCGTAGAGCAACAGCAGCTGCAAATCGCCGCCGCAGCCGGGCAGACCGCGATGCTGACGGAGGCGCAGGCACGCTCTGCCCACGGTCTGGCCGCGCTGCTGGGCCGCTCAGGCCCCGATCCGCGCTGGTTGCAAGCTGCAGATGCCACCACGGCCATGCCTGCCGCACCTGCCATATCGGGCATGCCTCTAGCGGCCATCCCCGCTGATCTGCTGCGTACCCGGCCCGACATACAGAGCGCAGAGGCGGCGGTAGAACATGCGGCGGCAGAGCTGGGCATCACACGCGCGGCGCTGTATCCACGTTTCACGCTGACAGGCTCCATCCTGTACTCGTACAACATCACGCAAAATCGCCGCAATGCGGCCTCGGACAAGCTTCCCGTCTTCGGCCCGCAGATTGATGTTCCGCTGTTTGACTGGAGCCGACGCCGCGCCCAGGCCGATGCCCGCGAACTGGCACTGCAGGCCAGCGTGAAAGCCTATCGCCAGAGCGTGCTCAACGGCATCGCCGACGTGGAATCCTCGCTGGCCGCCATAGGTGCACAAGAGCAGCGCCGGCAAAGCCTGCAAGCCACGCAGTCCATCTTGCAGCAGCGCCAGCAGGCACAGACCGTGCGCCAGAATCTGGGCCTGGAAAGCGAACTCTCCACTCTCGAGACCCGACGCTCCCTGCTTCAGCTGCAAAGCGAGACCGACACGGCTGGCTTTACGCAAGCGCTGGCCTTTGTGACGCTTTACAAGGCCCTGGGCGGAGCGCCGTTGGATACCGTGGCTCAAAGCCCTGCCAAGGGGCTGCAGCCATGATTGCCCTGGCCCGCAAAACACTGGTTTACGAATGGCGCCGCTTTGTTCCCTCGGTGTTTGCCGTGGGCTTCTCCGGCGTGCTGCTGGCCATGCAGGCCGCGCTGGTGCTGGGCATCTTCGGTTCGGCTGCCGTGTACGTCACCGCCTCGTCTGCGGATATCTGGGTGGGCTACCCCGGCACGCAAAGCGTGAACTTTGGTCGCAATATCAGCGCCGATGTGGAGATGCGCCTGCGCATGGAGCCGGACATCCAGGCCGTCGAGCCCTATCTCTGGATTGATGGCGACTGGCGTGCACACGACAGCGCCGCAGCCAGCGCGAACAAAGGCGGCGTCTCCATCTATCTTTCTGGCGTGAGCACGGCGGATGACGCCCTGATGTTCACCAAGATTCTGGCGCCCTGGCACAGGCAGCGCTTGCGCGAGCCCGGTACGGTCATCGTGGATCGCGCCGACCTGGGCACGCTGGGTACCCAGGAAGGCGGCACGGCCTGGATCAACAACCACCCGGTGCGCATAGTCGCCGCCGTGGATGGGCTGCGCGGTCTGGGCGGCGTGAATGTGATCACGTCGCTGGCCTCGGCCCGTGAAATCGCAGACGGCGAGGCCCGCCATGGCAGCACCTATTTTGTGGCCAGCGTGCGCAACGGCGTCTCGCCTGCAGCCGTACAAAAAAAATTGAGCGACAAGCGCAGCAGCTTTGGCGCCCATGAGGCCTGGACTGCCGAGAGCTTTGCCCGCCGCTCGCAGCGCTACTGGATGTTCGATACCGGCGCCGGCGCCGGCGTGCTGTTCATGGCCATCATCGTCTGCCTGGTCGGCTCCATCGTCACCAGCCAGTCACTCAAGGCCGTGGTCGCAGGCTCGGCCCGGGAATACGCGGTGCTCAACGCCCTGGGCGTCAGCCGTGGGGCGTTGGGACGCGTGGTGATAGAGCAGGCCTGCTGGATAGGCGGTCTGGGCTTTGTGCTGGCCGCTTTCGCCAGCGCCGTTCTCTTGAGCATTGCCTCCGCCTACCGAGTCCCGGTGGCCCTGTCCGTCTCGGCGGTGCTGGGCTGCGCTTTTCTGGTCGCCGTCCTGTCCCTGCTTTCCGGCCTCGGAGCCATGCGCAGCCTGCTGCGCGCCGATCCCGCCACCTTGCTGCGTTGAACGCCATGCCATCCATGACCGCAGAACGCAGCTCTTCACCGACAGCACCCACCGCCCAACCCAGCCTAGAGGCGGTTCAGCTGTGCAAGTCATTCATGTCTGGCGTGGTGCAGGTGCGCGTGCTGCAAGGCCTTTCGGTCAGCCTCTACCCGGGAGAGCTGAGCCTGATTTCCGGCCCCTCGGGCTGCGGCAAGAGCACCCTGCTGTCGCTGATGTCAGGCCTGCAGCAGCCCGACAGCGGCCAGGCCACAGCCCTGGGGCAAGACCTGTCCAAGCTCAAGCAACGGGCCCTGGAGAGATTTCGTCTGCGCCACACCGGCTTTGTGTTCCAGGGCTTCAATCTTTTTCCCGCGCTCACGGCGCTGGAGCAGATACAGCTGCCGCTGGGCTATATGGGGCTCAAGGACAAGCAAAGCCTGCAGCGTGCCAAACAGGCGCTGGATGAGGTCGGACTGTCGCACCGCAGCCATATGCGGCCGGCCGAACTCTCTGGCGGCGAGAAGCAGCGCGTCGCCATCGCCCGTGCCATGGCCAAGGAGCCTCAGCTTTTGTTTGCCGACGAACCGACCAGCGCGCTGGATGCGGAGAGCGGCCAACGCGTCATCGACATACTGCACCGCGCGGCCCGCAGTCACGGCACCACCGTGCTGTGCGTCAGCCACGATCCGCGTCTGGTGCGCCATGCAGACCGCGTGCTCGGCATGGAGGACGGCGCCATACGCAGCGACTGGCGCCAGTCCAGCCCCATCAAGGAATAAGCCCATGAATTTTTTGCCAACCCGCGGTTCTGCTTTGCTGGCAATGGCACTGACAGCTGTTGTCATCGCAGGCTGCGGCCCTTCGCAGAAAGCGGCATCCGTCACCCCTTCAGCCACGGGCCAGGCCAAGAGCAATGCCGCCGTGGCCATCGCCCGCGGCAAGATCGAAGTCGAAGGCGGCTTGCTGGACATTTCGCCCGAGACCGGCGGCGTGGTTGGGCAGCTGCTGATCAAGGAAGGCCAGGTGGTTGAAAAAAGCCAGGTGCTGCTGCGTCTGAAAGACGATGCCGCGCGCGCCGATCTGGCGGTCGCCGAGTCCGAATGGCAGCTGGCCCAGACCCGTCAAAAAAGCCGCGCCGCCCGTCTGCCTTCCCTCAAGCAAGCACTGACCCGCTGGCAGGCCGCCGCCAAGCAAGGCGCAGCGGATCTGCAAAGCGTGGATGAAGCCGCCCGGGCTCTGCAGGAGGCGCAGGCCGAACTGGATATTGCCACCGCCGAGGTCGCCGTCTCGCAGCGCAAGGTAGAGCAGCTGCGCGCACTGCAAAAACGCCATGAGTTGCGCACTCCCGAAGCCGCCACCGTGGTGCGCGTCACGACCCACGTGGGCAGCACGCTGCAGCCCGGCGTCAGTGTGATGAATCTGCTGCCCAACCGCCCCTTCATCGTGCGTGCCGAAGTCAATGAAAGCTTTGTCAGCGCCATCAAAGAAGGCATGCACGCCAGCGTGGTGGCCGACGGCGACGGCAGCAATCTGCAGTTCCCCAAAGCCACCGTACAGCGCATCAGCCCCATCTATGGCGCTGCGCGGTTGCAGGACGACACGCAAAAAGGACCTGTGCGCATCATCGAATGCGTGCTGGTATTTGATCAGCCCCCAGCCAATGCCAAAGTCGGCCAGAACGTGAGGGTCAGCTTCCATGAATAAGCGCATTCACCTATACCCCGCCAACCAGCCTTCCGGCTGGATGGTACAAAGCGATTTTGACGGCACCATCAGCGTGCTCGACGTGACCGACACCTTGCTCAATCGCTTCGGCCAGCCCGGCTGGCAGGAGCTGGAAGATACCTGGGAACGCGGTGAAATCGGTTCGCGCGAATGCATGAAGGGCCAGGTCGCTCTGCTGGACATGAGCGAAGCCCAATTGCAGACCCACCTGGACACGATTGAAATCGATCCGCACTTTGCCGGCTTTGTGGCCGAGGCCACCCAGCTGGGCATCAAGGTGCAGGTGGTCAGCGACGGTATCGACTACGCCATTCGCCATGTGCTGGCCAGACACGGACTGGCCCATCTGGAAGTCATTGCCAACCGGCTGGTACAGACGGATGCGCGCAGCTGGCGGCTGGAGTCGCCATTTGCCAGCGCGCATTGCGCACGTGCCAGCGGCAACTGCAAGTGCGAGCGCCTGGCCGAGCAACAGGCGGTGCACGGCCGCGTGCTCTACATCGGAGACAGCACCTCCGATTTCTGCGTTTCGGGCAAAGCCGATTTTGTGCTGGCCAAGTACAAGCTGATTGCCCATTGCCAGAGCCACGGCATTGCTTACGCCCCCTTTGAAAATTTTGGCCAGGCCACGGTGCTTCTGGGGCAGACGGTGCTGGGCATGGAGTTGCCAGCATGAATGCCGCCGACGGTTTCGCTCTGCTGCAAGACAAGACGCCCGAGGTGCAGGATTTGCAGAAGCTGTGCGTGACGCCCCATGAATTTGTCATGCCCGGCCACGGCACCAATGCGCGCACCGGCGTGCTGCTGATTCATGGCTTGACGGGCACGCCCGCCGAAATGCGCGTGCTGGGCAAGGGCTTGAACAAACAAGGCTTTACCGTGTACGCGGTACAGCTGGCCGGTCACTGCGCCGGCATGCAGGACCTGGTCGACACACGCTGGACGGATTGGCTTGCCAGCGTGGAATCAGGCCTGCAGCGGTTTTCCGCGCAGGTGGACCATGTGGTCGTGGGCGGCCTTTCCATGGGCGCACTGCTCTCGCTGGCCGTGGCGGAAAAACACCCCGACCAGGTGGCTGGCGTCTGCGCCTTGTCCACCACCTTCCGCTACGACGGCTGGAGCATTCCCGGCTACACCCGGCTGGCCTTTTTGCTGCCGCTGTTTCGCGCGCTGGGCATAGGACGGCACAGCGTTTTCATGGAAGCTCCGCCCTATGGCATCAAGGACGAAGCTTTGCGCGCCCGCATCGTCGAGCAAATGCATGGCGGCGACAGCGCGGCCGCCGGTCTGCCCGGTAACCCCTGGTGGTCCATCATCGAGCTGAGAGCGCTATCCGCCCATGTGCTCAAGCGTCTCGATCAGCTGCGCTCGCCCTGCCTGGTAGTGCATGCCAGGGAAGACGACATCTCCTCCATCAGCAATGCCTACGATATTGAGAGCGGCGCCCGCAACGCCCATGTGGAGCTGGTGCTGCTGGACAACTGCTATCACATGATCACCATCGATCGCGAACGCCGCACCGTGATCGCCAGGACCAACGAATTTGTGACGCGCATCGCCAGCGCCGCAGCCCCAGGCAAGGCACCAACGCATGGGCAGTGATCTCTCGCCTCTGGTAATTACGCTGTGGGTACTCAATGTGCTGGTGGACAGCGGCGGGCAGCTGGCCTTCAAGGCCGCGGCCAGCGAGCCGGGAACGCGCGATGGCATGGAACGCTGGCGCTTCATGCTGGCCCGCCCCTGGCTGTGGGTAGGCATCGCCTGTTATGTTGCGGAATTTCTGGTGTGGCTGGCGTTCCTGTCCCTGGTTCCGCTGTCGGAAGGCGTGCTGCTGGGCAGCATCAACATCGTGGCCATCATGGTGCTGGGGCGCGTGCTGTTCAAGGAAAAGCTGGCCCCCATGCGCGTAGCCGGCATCGTGCTGGTGTCCATCGGCGTCGCCATTGTCGGTCTGCATTGAAAGCCGCAAGCATGAAGCGTTTCTACATCGTCGGCTTTCTGGTGCTCGTGCTGTTTGACACGCTGGCACAGATCAGCTTCAAGCAAGCGGGCGACGCCGCTCTGCCGCTGGAATTTTCTACCGCCTGGCTGCTGCGGGTCTTCGGCCAGCCCTGGATTTACGGCGCCTTCGTCGGCTATATCGGTGCCTTCTTCACCTGGATGAGCCTGCTCAAGCACGCGCCCATAGGCCCGGCATTTGCCGCCTCCCATCTGGAGATCATCTCGGTGCTGGCCTTGTCTTACTGGCTGTTCAACGAGCCCATTGGCTGGCCGCAGATTCTGGGCTGCCTGTGCATTGTGGCCGGCATCATGTGCCTGGCCGTCAGCGAGAGCGGCGAGACGGACGCTGTTGCAGAGCCCCAGGATCTGAAAAAAGCCGCCTGAGATGCGCCTGCCCACGGTTCCGCCCACTGCCGGCCTGCCTTTGCGGGCCGCCGATCTCCGGCCCTGGGGTGGCGAAAACTTCGCCCAGGCGCTGGCGCGCTGGTTGGGCGTGACCGAGGTCCAGCTGGAATGCTCGGGCACCTCGGCTCTCATGGTGGCACTGCGCACGCTCAAAGCCCGGCAACCCCAGCGCAGCGAAGTGATTGCGCCCGCTTATACCTGCCCTCTGGTGGCTTTAGCCGTGGCCCAATGCGGCCTGCATTTGCGGCTATGCGATCTGCGTGCGGATGCACTGGACATGGACAGCACGTGCCTGCAAGCGCTTTGCTCCGAGCAAACCCTGGCCGTGCTGCCCACGCATCTGTGCGGGCGCGTGGCCGATGTGGCCGCCGCAGTTCTATGCGCCCGGGCGGTGGGAGCATACGTCATCGAAGACGCCGCTCAGGCCCTGGGCGCGCGCATCAACCACCAGTCCGTAGGCCTGCATGGCGACATCGGTTTTTTCAGCCTGGCCGTGGGCAAGGGCTTGAGCACGTTTGAAGGTGGCGTGCTGATCAGCCGCGATGCAGAACTGGCCCGCGCCCTGCAAGACCACAGCCGGCGCCACACCAGGCCCGAGCGCTGGTGGGAGCTGCGCCGCAGTGTGGAGCTGCTGGGCTATGCCGCTCTGTATCGCCCCCACGGGCTGCACCTGGCCTATGGCAAGCCCTTGCAGAAGTCCCTGGCACGCGGCGACTGGGTGGAAGCGGCCGGCGACGATTTTGACGACTTCATTCCACAGCACACGCTGGGCCGCTGGCGCCAACGCGTGGGCGCACGCGCCTTGCAGCGACTGAGGGATTTTCAGCAACAGACCCGGGCACAAGCCATGGCCCGTATAGAGCAGCTCGAATCTCTGGGCCTTGAAGTGCTGGGCGATGCGGCTTCAGATGCACAAGGCATTTGGCCGGTGATCCTGATCCGCATGCCCGACATGCAGTCGCGCAACGCCTTGCTCGAGGCGCAGTGGGCGAACGGCTGCGGCCTGTCGCTGCCGTTTGTACATGTGCTGCCGGACTATGGGCGCTACCAGCATGTGCTGGCCTTTGCGCAGCAGGACACGGTGACGCAGGCGCGCGACTGGGCTCAACGGCTGGTGGCCGTCAGCAACAGTCCATGGCTGGATTCGTCGCGCCTTGCGGGCTTGCTGCAGGATTTGCAACAGGTCATCTGCTCTCAAAATCATAGCGCATAGCGCTCAAAAGATAATGGGTTCAAGTACATAAAGCATTAAACCCAAGATTCAGGCAGCGACAGCCGCTCTGATTTTTGCATTACCCGCCATAGCCGGCTCATCCGCAGGCAGGCCGGACTCCTTGGTACGCAACTGTGTTTCACGCTGGGCAATATAGTCGCGCGTGAGGGGAACGGCCTCCTGCCTGCGCGCCAGCTGCACCTGGAAGATGGCGATGTCCTGGTAGCGAAACGCGGCCTCGGACATGGACAGATAAAACTCCCACATGCGGCAAAAGCGCTGGTCATACAAGGCCTCGGCCTCGACCCGCCGGGCCATGAAGCGGTCGCGCCACAGCCTCAGGGTCTGGGCATAGTGCAGGCGCAACACCTCGATATCGCAGATCACCAGACCCGAGCGCTCGATGGCCGGCGTGAACTCCGACATGGAGGGCAGATGACCGCCGGGAAAGATGTAGCGCTCGATCCAGGGATTGTTGAAATCGGGCACATCGCTATTGCCGATGAAATGCAGCAGCATCACGCCGTCGTCGCTGAGCAACTGATGGCACTGGCGAAAGAAAGCATCGTGAAACTGCGTGCCCACATGCTCGAACATGCCCACCGACACAATGCGATCGAAGCGCCCGTCCTTGGCCGGATCGATGTCGCGGTAATCCTCCAGCCGGTATTCCAGCCTCTCGGCACAGCCGGACTGCGCGGCCCTGGCCTGCGCACCGGCCAACTGCTCCGTCGAGAGCGTGACGCCGGTCACATGGCCGGCACCGGCCACTTCGGCCAGATAGCGCGACAAACCGCCCCAGCCGCAACCGATATCCAGCACCTTGTGCCCCGGCTCCAGCAGCAGCTTGGCCGCGATATGTCGCTTCTTGGCCAGCTGGGCGGTTTCCAGGTCTTCGTCACCGTTTTCAAAATAGGCGCAGGAATATTGGCGCTCGCTATCCAGGAACAGCTGATACAGCCTGTCGTCCAGATCGTAGTGATGCGCCACATTGGCACGCGATTTCCGGCGCAGATTGTTTTGCAGCAAAGGCCTGAGCCGCATGCGCCATGCATCCAGCATGTGCACCGTGGCACTTACCGGCACCTGTTTGGCACCGCGCAGCACCAGCTCCAGCACCTCATACACGCTGCCCTGCTCTACCCGCAGGCGCTCCTGCATGAACATTTCGCCAAAGTTCAGGTCGGGGTCGCGCAACAGGGCCAGCACGGCCCGCCGGTCGGTAAAGCGGATACGTGCCTGCGGTTGCCCCTCATCCCCAAAGACCAGAACCCGCCCCGAAGGCGCCACAATCTCCAGCTTGCCGGTTCTGACCAAGGGCGCAAATACACGTTGCAGCAATGATTCAGTCAACCGGTCCAGCATATGGTCGTCCTTCTAGCTTTTCAGATGGGCGGCGATGTGATTCACAAGCCGCTGATTCAGTCCATGTTGTCCTGCCTGCCAGGCAGCCAGCGTGATGGCGTCAATCTCTATGTCCTGGCCATCGCCTGCGCTCATCCAGCGCTTCCACCAGGTGGCATAGCGCCATGAGGACACATCGCCCGTGATGTCACTATCAACCAGATGGCCGCCGAGCGCATCCACGATATCCATGGCATCGTCTTCCAGCATGCGGCCCTGATCCCAGTTGGTGCGCACCAGTTCGGGCGCGAAAACATCCTTGTCTATGCTCAGATAAGTGGCCTGTGGCTGCTCATGCAACATGCGCGCCAGGGTCACGGCCAGCTCGGCAACGCTTTCAAAGCTGCGAAACGCGGCGCCCAGCCCCACAGGCCTGGCCCAGTCCGTCTTCACGCCGCTGCTCCAGTAGGTGAGCTTGCCCGCACGCAGCGGCGCCAGGTAGTTTTCCCAGGCATGGTTGCGGCCTATGTCTTGCGAGGTAATGCCCGCCACATGCACCTGAGAGACCGCCGGGTGCATGGCAACGCGCCGCACCCAGGAGCCGCAGTGCACGCCCCAGGGGAAACGCATATTGTCGGGATGGTTGTCCAGCACCACCACCCGCAACGGATGGGCCTTGGAAAAGCCGTGCCTGGCAATGCTGCGCTCTATCAAGGGCCAGCTCAGGTGATGAAAGTCACCGCTGCCCATCAGCACCGTGCCATGTTTCTCTGGCAGCTGCGCCTGCAGCGCGGCCGCAAAACGCTTGAATTTCGACAGGCCGCAACCAAAGCGCACGGCCTCCTGCCAGTGCTGCAAAGGCAGCCGCAACTCATCACCGAGCACTCCGACGGAGGCATCCACATCCAGCACCACCGGTCTGGTCGTCATGGCTTCGCGCCCCATTGGCTATCGCTTTCAAAGTGTCCGGCAAAGCGCCGCCCCAGTGCACGCAGAACGGGGTTGCGAACATAGACCATGTGCTGCGTCATGGTGAAGCTGGCGCCCAGCTGCGCCTTGACCTCAGGGTCGGTCCAGCCGGCCACATAGTGGGTCAGGCCGCGCTCCAGCGCGTATTCCAGATTCACCATCCAGCTTACAAAATAAAGATTGGCCTCGCGCGCGGCCGGGTAGGACAGGCCTATGTATTTGTCTATGAGCTTGCCCTGGTGCTCAAAGCACAGATTCCAGCCCAGCAAGGCATTGCTCGCCAGATCACGGTACTCGAAGACCAGACCGCCATTACCCGCATCACGCAGCAGATCGGCAAAAAAAGCGCGTCCGAGTTTGTCGAAGTGAATCTCGCTTTGCGCATACACGGCCTCGAACAAGGCGTAGTAGGCATCGACGCGCTCATCGCTGGCAAAGTCCGGCCCCGTGGGAATGCGCTGAATCTGCAGCTGGGCACGGCTTTTGAGCTTGCGCCTGAGATTGCTTCTGCGGCTTTTGGAAAGACCTGCCAGATAGCCGTCCAGACTCGAAAAATCCAGCGGCACATAGGCCAGGGCCTGACCTTCCACCGCAATAAAACCCTGGGCAGCCAATGCCTCGATCAGCTCTTTGGCAAACGCATTGTCCGCATCGTCCAGCAAGGGCGATGCCTGCGGCAGATCTTTGACGATGCTGAGCAGGGTTCGACCGGCACGGGCCCGCAGCTGCCCGGCCAGCGCAGCGGCATCGACGGCTTGCGGCAGCAAGGCATATTCGCTGACCGTGGTGCCCACAAAATCCGTGCTCAAGCGCAGCCTGGAGCCCAGCCATTTGCCGCCCGGGAAAGACAAAAGACGCGCCTTGAGCGCGTCGTCTGCCGTGGTGAGCAAATCAAACGGAGCCGTGAACGCCGGCACCGGCCCATCCTGCAGCAGTGCAAACCCCTCGGGAGGGTGTTTGGCAAACTGCTGCAGCAGGCCTGCGGGCTCCAACTGGTTTCTGTAGGACTGCTGCCTCATCTCACCTTTCGGGCCCGGTATCAGGCCGCCTTGGCGCGGGTCAGCAGCTGATCCAGCAGCACCATGGCTTCGTCGATCTCGCTGCGCGAAATCATCAGCGAAGGAGCGAAGGTGATCACGTTCTTGTAGTAGCCGCCCACGTCCAGCACCAGGCCGCGTTGCTGACCACGGTACTCCAGGCCGCCTTCGAGACCGATGTCCACCATCTTGTCCAGCAGCGCCTTGTTGGGCGTGAAGCCGTCCTCGGTGCAGATCTCGGCACGCAGCGCCAGGCCCATGCCGTCCACATCGCCGATTTCCTTGTGGCGCTTTTGCAGATCCTTGAGGCCTTCGAGGAAGTAAGCACCCGATTCGCACACCTGGCGGCCGAAGTCCATCTCGTGCGTCATCTTCATGACTTCCAGGCCCAGGGCCGTACCCAGCGGGTTGGAAGCAAAGGTGGAGTGGGTAGAGCCTGGCGGGAAGATGGTGGGGTTGATCAGCTCTTCGCGAGCCCACAGACCGGACAGTGCGTTCAGCCCATTGGTCAAAGCCTTGGCAAACACCAGCACGTCGGGCTTGATGCCGAAGTTTTCCACCGACCACAGCTTGCCGGTGCGCCAGAAACCCATTTGGATTTCGTCGACCACCAGCAGCACACCGTGATCGTCAAGCACCTTCTTCAAGCCGGTATAGAAATTGGCCGGAGGAATGACGTAGCCGCCCGTGCCTTGAATCGGCTCGATGTAGAAGGCCGCGTATTCGCACTGCTGGGTCTTGGGGTCCCAGACGGCGTGGTATTCGTTCTCGAACTTGCGCGCAAACTCGCGCACGATGGAGTCTGCGTACTCTTCCGACGTCATGCCCTTGGGGCGGCGGAAGGGGTAGGGAAAGGGAATGAACTGCGCACGGTCGCTGAAGTGGCCGAAGCGGCGACGGTAGCGGTAGCTGGAGGTGATGGACGAAGCACCCAGCGTACGGCCGTGGTAGCCGCCTTCAAAGGCAAACATCAGGCTCTTGCCGCCGCTGGCATTGCGCACCACCTTGAGCGAGTCTTCAATCGCCTGCGCACCGCCCACATTGAAGTGAACGCGACCGTCGCTGCCCCACTTCTGCTTGGCATCTTCGGCAATGAATTTGGCCAATTCGATCTTGGTAGGGTGCAGGTACTGGCTTGCCACCTGGGGCAATTCCTGCAGCTGCTCGATCATCTTCTGTTCAAGACGCTTGTTCTTGTAGCCGAAGTTGACGGCCGAATACCACATCTGCAGATCGAGGTAGGGCGTGCCTGCATCGTCGTACATATAGCTGCCTTCGCAGCCAGTGAAAATCTTGGGGGGGTTGACGTAGTGGACGGTGTCCCCGAACGAGCAGTACTTGGCCTCGTCGGCCAACAGTTGGGCAGTATTGATCACAGCTAAATGGCTCCAGATGCAGTATTCGCGGAGCAGTTTGTGACCGCAATCTTGCTGCGCCGTTGAGCCTTTGTGTGCGAATTGTGGAGACGCATCCAGCGGCCTGGCATGGATGCATTCCGGGGCCCATGAACGACCACCCGGCGGCCCTCATCGGACGATTGGCGCAACACCGAGAAGATCGTCAACAGGGTTTTAGCCCAGCGCCACCACCCGCAAGACCTCGCTGCCATAGGCGTCGAGTTTTTTGGTGCCCATGCCGCTGACCCCCTGCAGTTCCTGCAGCGTCTTGGGATTGAGCTCGGCAATGGCGGCCAGCGTGGCATCGTGAAAGATCACGTAGGCTGGCAGATTGTGTGACTTGGCCACCTCGGCACGCCAGGACTTGAGGTTGATGAAGCGCACCTGCGCATCCGGCCCCAGATTGGCCGCGGCCACATTGGGCTGGTTGCTGCGGCTGGCTTTCTTGCTGCGCGATGCGGCCACGGCCTCGCGCAGCTGCACCGTCACCTCGCCCTTGAGCACGGCACGCGAGCCCGGTGCCAGACACAGGGTGTCGAACACATGGCCGCTGTTCTCGCTCACCACCTTGTGCAGGCCCAGCGCCCCGGTGGCCAGCAACTGGCGCATCACGGCGCGCAGCTGCGGCTCGGCGTAATCCTTGCCAAGACCGAAGGTGGACACCTTGTCGTGCCCATACTGCGTGACCTTGTCGGTGACCTTGCCGCGCAGCACATCCATGATGTGACCTGCGCCATAGGTGAGATTGCTGGCTTCGTGCACCCGGAAGATGGTGGACAGCAGCTTGCGCGCCGCATCGGTGCCGTCCCAGAGCGCGGGCGGCTCCAGGCAGTTATCGCAGTTGCCGCACTGCAGCTTGGCCACGGCCTGCAAGGGTTTTCCGTCGGTAGCCGGCCCCTGCCCGTACTGCTCGCCAAAGTAGGCCAGCAGGCGCACGCGCCGGCAGTCCGTGGCTTCGGCCAGACCCAGCAGGGCATCGAGCTTGCCGCGCATGGCCTGCTTGAACTCTTCCCCGGCCGGGCTTTCATCGATCATGCGCCGCTGGTTGACCACATCCGAGAGTCCGTAAGCCATCCAGGCATCGGCGGGCAGGCCGTCGCGGCCGGCACGGCCCGTCTCCTGGTAATAGCCTTCGATGTTCTTGGGCATGTCCACATGGGCCACAAAGCGCACGTCGGGCTTGTCTATGCCCATGCCAAAGGCAATGGTGGCCACCATGACCACACCGTCTTCGCGCAGAAAGCGATCCTGGTGCTGCTGGCGCATCTCGGAAGGCAGGCCGGCGTGATAGGGCAAGGCGCGGATGCCGCTTTGCGCCAGGGTCTGGGCCAGCTCTTCCACCCGCTTGCGCGACTGGCAATAGACGACGCCGGCCTCACCTTCGTGCTCGCGTTCGATGAAGCGCAACAGCTGGTTGGTGACGTCCTTCTTCTCGGCAATCTTGTAGCGGATATTGGGCCGGTCAAAACTGCTGAGAAACAGGCGGGCGGTTTCCAGTTGCAGCCGCTCGATGATGTCGGCGCGCGTCAGCGCATCGGCCGTGGCGGTGAGCGCGATGCGCGGCACGCCGGCAAAGCGCTGATGCAGCACCGTCAACGCGCGGTATTCGGGGCGGAAATCGTGGCCCCACTGGCTTACGCAATGGGCTTCGTCAATGGCAAACAGCGACAGTTTGCCCTGGGCATGCAAGTCATCGAGCAGGCCCAGAAAACGCGGCGTGTTCAGGCGCTCCGGCGCCACATACAGCAAGGTGATGTCGCCGCTTTGCAGCCGCAGCTCCACATCCTGGGTTTCCTCGTAGCTCAGGGTGGAGTTCAGATAGGCCGCGCTGACACCTGCTTCATGCAGAGCGCCGACCTGATCGTGCATCAGCGCGATCAGCGGCGAGACCACCACGCTCACGCCATGCATCTGCTGCTGGCGCACGATGGCGGGAATCTGATAACACAGCGATTTGCCGCCGCCCGTGGGCATGAGCACCAGCGCATCGCCACCCTCGATCACATGCGAGACGATGGCCTGCTGCGGGCCACGAAACTGCTCGTAGCCAAAGACAGCCTGAAGAACGGATTGCGCGGGGGACAACGAAAGTAACTCTTGAAAATATAGCTATAAGCGCTCGAATCCATTGGGCCACATGCCAATTTCATCGCCAAAACAGCGCTCAAAAAGAAGCCCTATTGTGCGCTGCGCTGCCGCGCCCTGCCTGCGCCGGGGAATGGCTGCAGCCGCTCAAACGGCGCCTGCAATCGACGAGGGCGAGAAATGCGCCTCCAGCTCGTACAGGTCTGCCGGATAGATCAGGCGCACAAAGGTGATGGGCAGCGTCCCCGTCCAGGTGCGGCGATCAATCACCAGACAGGGCGAGGCTGGTTCAACCTGCAGCCGTGCGGCCGTCTCTTCGCTGGCCGCCTCGGCACGGATGCGGTGCTCGGCAGAACTCCAGGGCACATGGTTGACCATCCAGGAGCTGGGACTGTGCTCGGTGAACATTTCATGTTCGGCGTCCGGCACGGACTCCAGATTGATCAGACGATCCTCGATGCAGAAGGGGCGCGATCCTGCCATATGCAGACACAGGGCATGAACCACGGGCCCGGCCTTGTCCATGCGCATGGCCTCCATATCGTCGCGCGTGCTGCGCCGTTGCTTGCGGCTGAGCAACTGGCTGCTGTATTCCATGCCCATACCCAGCACCACCTGGCGCAGGTCCGGAATCTCCAGCACGGCCGAGCTGGTATGCGGCAGGGTTACAAAGCTGCCGGCCTTGCGCTTGCGCTGCAACAGCCCGGCGTGTGCCAGCTGCGTAAGCACCTTGTTGACCGTCATGCGCGAGCACTGGTAGTGCGCGGTCAGCTCCATCTCGGAAGGAATCCTGAAGCCGGGCGGCCAGCGGCCACTGAGAATGTTCTGTTCAATCTCGGTGAGAATTTTTCCGTGCAGCGAAATGGAGGCAGTTTTTTCCATGATGGCGGATTACACCAGCAAATCCACCATCTCCACCAGCATTTCGCCGACAGGAACTCAACGCCCCAGTACCGAGCGGGCAATGATGGTGCGCTGGATCTCGGAAGAACCCTCGTAAATGCGCAGAATGCGGGCATCGCGCACATAGCGCTCCAGCGGCATCTCGCGGGTATAGCCGTAGCCGCCGTGGATCTGCAGCGCTTCATCGGTCACGAAGCCCACCATCTCGGATGCATACAGCTTGGCCATGGCCGACTGCTGGCTGAACGGCTGCCTGGCTTGGCGCAGGGCCAAGGCCTGCATGGTCAGGCCCCAGGCCGCTTCCAGGCGCAGCTTCATATCGGCCAGCTTGAACTGAATCGCCTGCTTGGTCGCCAGGGGCTCGCCGCCGACCAGACGCTGATTGGCCCATTCCGCAGCCGCCTTCAATGCCGCCTCGGCAATCCCCAGCGAGGTGGCAGCCACATCCAGGCGACTGTTATCCAGCACTTGCATGGCGATCTTGAAGCCGCTGCCTTCGGCGCCCAACCGGTTGGCAGCGGGTACGCGCACGCCTTCCAAAGAGACCTCGAAAGCATGACCGCCGCGTATGCCCATCAGTTTTTCGGGCGATGAGATCTGTATGCCAGCCAGATTGCGCGGCACGATGAAAGCGCTGACGCCGCGCGCCCCGGCATTCATATCGGTCTTGGCAAACACGATCATGAAACTGGCTTCTGCCGCGTTGGAGATGAAATGCTTGACGCCCGTCAACACATACTCATCGCCATCCAGCACGGCCCGGGTGCGCATGTCGGCAGGGTGGGAGCCGCCGCGCGGCTCGGTCAAGGCAAACGCGGCCAGCCATTCGCCGCTGGCGCAACGCGGCAGCCATTGCTGGTGCTGCTCGGCGCTGCCGCCAATCAGCAAGGCATCGGTGCCCAGGTAGTGGGCGCCAATCATCGAAGACGTCGCGGCACAGGCTCGGGAAATCGCGACCAGCGACATCAGCATGGCCGTGGGTGTGACGCCGGGGCCGCCCAGACACTCGGGCAGGTTCATGCCCATCACGCCCAGTTGCGCCAGGCCGGGCACATGGCGGGTGGCAGAGAATGCTTCCTCGTCCATGGCCTGGGCCACGGGCGCCAGAGTTTCTTGCGCAAAACGGTCCACGGCATCGGCAATCGCCTGGTCTTCTTCGGTGCTGCCCAGTCGTAAAAAGCTCATGTTTTTCTCGCTATTCAAGGTAGGGATTGAGGTTGCAGATAACTCAGTGATGGGCGGTGCCCGTCGCACCCAGTGCACCGGCCTGGCGCAAGGCTTCAATGGCCTCGCGGCTGCGGCCCAGCCAGCTGCCGAGCAGCAACTCCGTGTGCTCACCCAGGGCCGGCGCTCTCTCGCTGCGGTTGGGCGCGCTGCCTTTGAAGTGCACGGGCTGGGTCGGCAAGCGCAGGCCGGGCAAGCGCTCGTCGTCCACCTCGTGCAGCAGGCCGCGGGAACGTATTTGCGGGGACTCCAGCGCCTGCTCGATATTCCATATCGGCGCCACGGGCACGCCGGCTGCATCCAGCGTGGCGACCACATCGGCCACATCGTGCTGGCAGCTCCAGCCCTCGATGGCACGGCGCAGCTCGGGCTCGTTAACCGAGCGCGTCTCATCGCTGGCAAAGCGCGGGTCATCGACCAGCTGCGGCAAGCCCATGGCCAGCACCGTGGCATCGAATAGTTTTTTATTGAGCACCGCCAGGGCAAAGTGGCCGTCGCGCGCCTTGTAGACGCCAAACGGCGCCGACAGCGGGTGGCGGTTGCCCACCCGCCTGGCAGGCTGGCCCGTGAACAGATAACGAGACACTGAGGTGGCCAGAAAAGTCAGCGTGGTATCGAACATGGCCACATCGACATGCTGGCCCTGGCCTGTGCGCTGCGCCTGCAGCAAGGCCGCCAGCGTGGCCCAGGAGGCAAACAGCCCCGCGACCACATCGCTGACCGCCTCTCCCACCAAGGTGGGGGCGCCATCGGCTTCGCCCGTCGCCTCCATCAGCCCGCTCATGGCCTGGACAATGATGTCGTAGGCCGGCCGGTGGGCCAGTGGCCCGGTCTGCCCAAAGCCGGAAACGCTGACATACACCAGCTTGGGGTTGAGGCTGCGCAGCTTTTCCGGGCCTATGCCCAGACGTTCGGCCACCCCGGGTCTGAAGTTCTCCACCACCACATCCGCTTTTTGCGCCAGCTGCTGCACGATTTCGGCAGCCTGCGGGTTCTTGAGATCCAGCACCAGACTTTGCTTGTTGCGGTTCATGACGGTGAACAGCGCGCTCTGCCCGTTCTTCATGGGCCCGATGGCGCGGTAGTCGTCACCCTGGGGCGGCTCCACCTTCACCACCTCGGCCCCCAGATCGGCCAGTAGCGCCGTGGACATGGGCCCGGCCAGCACCCGGGTGAAATCCAGAATGCGTATGCCGTCGAGAGGGCGGGATGCGGGTGTTTCAGCAGAGATAGACATGAGATTTGCGTTGCTCGCCTGAGAAGATGCAGAGATGCTGCGTGAAGTTTGAATTAATGGAAAATATTCATTTCACATCTTCTGAATTTAAAAAATTGATTCACATCAACCTGCGCCAACTGGAATATTTCGTCGCCGCCGCGCGCCATAGCAGCACGGCCAAGGCGGCCCAGGCCATCAACGTTTCGCAGCCCTCGGTGTCCAAGGCGGTGGCCGACCTCGAAGTCCATTGGGGCGAGCTGCTTTTTGTCAGACGGCATGGCAAAGGTCTGGACCTGACGGCAGCCGGTCTGAGCCGAAGCCGCGAAGCTCTGGCCTTGCTGGAGTCCGCAGAGAAACTGCAGGAACGCCGCAGCCAGAGCCTGTCCGGCGTGTTGCGTCTGGGCTTTCTCAGCACCCTTGGTGCGCTCTGGATTCCGCAAATCCTGTCGCAGATGCAAAAGCGCTACCCCGAGATCGCGCTGGAGCTCATAGAAGGCGATATCGAATCCCTGACCCGGCAAGTGGAGCGCGGGGAAATACATGCCGCGCTGCAGTACGAGCTGGGCCTGTCCAGACCCCGGATCAGCACGCACCCGGTGGCGGCCCTGGCACCCTATGTGCTCCTGCCGGCCAGGCACGCGCTGGCAGCAGCCACCAGCGTGAGTCTGGCCCAGCTGGCCCAATCCCCGGTGCTGCTGATCAAGCTGCCGCAAAGCAGGGAGTATTTTCTGTCCCTGTTTCGCGAGGCCGGCGTCACCCCCACCGTGGCTCATGAGTTCTCGTCCATCGAGCTGCTGCGCTCCATGGTGGCCAACGGCCATGGCGTCAGCATCTTGACCACGCGCCCCACGGTGGACAGAGCACATGACGGCAAGCGCCTGGTGTGCAAGCGCATCAAAGACAAGGTCGCCAAACAGGCGATTGTGCTGTCGGTGCCCAGCAGCAATGCCTCTTGCCTGATTGCACCATTCTTGAGCGTTGCCAAAAGCGTGATCGCACCACCGTAGCGCTAGGTTGGTCGATTTCCCGTCCCTACTCACGCATGCAATCTGGCATGCGGCTTGCAAGAGTTTGCTGGTCAGGCCTTTTCGGGTAAGCCTGTATATACAAGCCTGATCAACAAAAACACACTTTGCCGTCCGCGCTGGCTTCCGGCTGGCAAAGCCGTAACCAAAACCTTGCTGCACTCGCATTGACCGAGGAGGGTCATATGACATCGACACACACCACCCGTCGCTTCCCCATTTGGCAATGGGCTCTGGCCGCCGCCTGTCTGGCAACAGGGGCTCAGCAAGCCACGGCGCAGGAAACCAAGATCGTGCTTGGCATGTCTGGCTGGACCGGCTTTGCGCCCTTGACGCTGGCCGACAAGGCCGGCATCTTCAAGAAGAACGGGCTCAATGTCGAGCTGAAGATGATTCCGCAAAAGGATAGACACCTGGCGCTGGCCTCCGGTGCGGTGCAATGTGCAGCCACCACCATCGAGACGCATGTGGCATGGAACACCAATGGCGTGCCCATTGTGCAGATCTTCCAGATGGACAAGTCCTATGGCGCCGACGGCATTGCCGTGCGCAACGACGTCAAGAGCTTTGCCGACCTCAAGGGCAAGACAGTGGCCGTCAGCGCACCGGGCACCGCTCCCTACTTCGGCCTGGCCTGGATGCTGAACAAGAACGGCATGTCCATGAAGGACGTGAAAACCGTGTCGCTGGAGCCTCAGCCCGCCGCCCAGTCGTTTGTCTCCGGCCAGAACGATGCAGCCATGACGTATGAACCCTATCTGTCCACGGTTCGCGCCAACCCTGCGGCCGGCAAGATTCTGGCAACCACCATCGACTATCCCATGGTGATGGATACCGTGGGCTGCGATCCCAAATGGCTCAAGGCCAACACCGCAGCCGCCAAGGCGCTGACCCAGTCCTACTTTGATGCCGTGGCCATGATCAGAGCCGAGAAGGACAAGAGCTACGAAATCATGGGCACCGCCGTCAAGCAAAGCGGCGAACAGTTCGGCAAGTCTGCGGCCTTCCTCAAATGGTCGGACAAGGAAGCCAACCAGAAGTTCTTCGCCAATGATCTGCTGCCCTTCATGAAGGAAGCGGCAGTCATTCTCAAGGAAGCCGGCGTGATTCGCAGCATCCCCGAGAACTACAACGTCATGTACGACAACAGCTTCATCAAGTAAGCGAGCCAGAGGTTGCACATGAACGCGGTATCTTCTTCTGTCCCCTCTGCACCCGCCACGCCCCAGGGCGTGTCGACCGCTGTGCAGCCTCCTGTTCAGCCTTCCACCAAGCCGGTGCGCAGACGTTATATGGCTCCGCTGGAGCCTGTCAGCCACAGAGCCAAATGGCTGCTGGGCATCGGCTTTTTTGTCCTCTTCCTCATCGTCTGGTCTGCCGTCACCTTTGGCGGCATGGTGTCGCCCACCTTTCTTGCCAGTCCGCTGACCATGATGCGTGAAGGCATTCTGCTGTTCACCGAGTTCAACTTTCTGCATGACATAGGCATGACGGTCTGGCGTGTCATGGCCGGCTTTGTGCTGGCTTCTGCTGTCGCCGTGCCTCTGGGCATTGCCATGGGCGCCTGGAAGCCGGTAGAAGCGTTCTTTGAGCCCTTTGTCTCTTTTTGCCGCTATCTGCCAGCCTCGGCCTTCATTCCCCTGCTGATCCTCTGGGCCGGTGTGGGCGAGACGCAAAAGCTGCTGGTGATCTTCATAGGCTCGGTATTCCAGATCACGCTGATGGTTGCCGTCACCGTGGGTGGCGCACGCAAGGACCTGGTGGAGGCCGCCTACACCCTGGGCGCCAGCAACACCGGCATTGTTCGCCGCGTGCTGATTCCCGGCGCAGCGCCCGGCATCGCTGAAACCCTGAGACTGGTGCTGGGCTGGGCCTGGACCTATGTCATCGTGGCCGAGCTGATCGGTTCCTCATCCGGTATCGGTCACATGATCACCGACAGCCAGGCGCTGCTCAATACCGGCCAGATCATCTTCGGCATCATCGTGATCGGCCTGATCGGCCTGGTCTCCGATTTCATCTTCAAGACCATCAACCGTCGCATGTTCGAGTGGAGCACGCTGTGAAGAATTTACTGTCCATTCGCGGTGTTTCGCGCACGTTCACCAGCCACAAAGGCACGAGCACCCAGGCCTTGCTGCCGGTGGATTTCGAAGTCAAGGAAAACGACTTCGTCACCATCCTCGGCCCCTCGGGCTGCGGCAAATCCACCATGCTGCGCATCGTGGCTGGGCTGGACTTTCCGACCACCGGTCAGGTGCTGCTGGACGGCCATGTGGTGGACGGCCCGGGCGCCGACCGCGGCATGGTGTTCCAGAGCTACACGCTTTTTCCCTGGCTCACCGTGGCCCAGAACATTCGCTTCGGTCTGCGTGAAAAAGGCGTCAGCGAAGCCCTGCAAAAAGAGCGCAGCGACTACTTCATTGCCAAGGTGGGCCTCAGAGGTTTCGAGAACCACTTTCCCAAGCAGCTGTCGGGCGGCATGCAGCAGCGCACGGCCATTGCGCGGGCGCTGGCCAATGATCCGAAAATCTTGCTGATGGACGAGCCTTTTGGCGCATTGGACAACCAGACCCGCGTGCTGATGCAGGAATTGCTACTGGGCATCTGGGAAGCCGAGCGCAAAACCGTAATGTTCGTGACCCACGATATCGACGAAGCCATTTTCATGGCCAACCGGGTGGCCGTTTTCAGCGCCCGCCCCGGTCGCATCAAGGCAGACATTCCCGTCAACCTGCCCCACCCCCGGCACTACACCGTCAAGACCTCGCCGGAGTTCATGGAACTCAAGGCCAGACTGACCGAAGAAATTCGGGCCGAGTCCCTGGCCGCTGCTGCACACTGAGGGCTGTTGCAGAACCCGCTATCGTCATGAACTCCTGCCGCCCCCCCCGCACCCCTGCCCGCGATGTGCCCCTCGCGCTGTACCAGCAAGTGAAGGAGTATGTGCTGCGCAAGATCAGCGACGGTTCGTTGGCAGCGGGTGAACGCATTCCTTCGGAGCAGGAGCTGGTGCAGCAGTTTGGTGTGGCACGCATGACCGCCAACCGCGCCTTGCGCGAGCTGGCCGAGCAAGGCGTGATCGTGCGCGTGGCCGGCGTGGGATCGTTCGTGGCCGAGGAAAAACCGCAATCCACGCTGTTGCGCATTGCCAATATCGGCGAAGAGATTGCGCAGCGCGGCCACGACCACCGCTTCGAGCTCATCAGCATGAACCGCGAATCGGCCTCCCTGGAAGTGGCTGCCGCCCTGGATCTGAGCGTGGGCGCCTCGGTGTTTCATCTGCAAGGCGTGCACTTCGAAAACGAGGTCCCGGTTCAGCTGGAAGATCGCTATGTCAATCCGCGCCTGGTGCCGGATTTCATGAAGCAGGATTTCTCGGCAGTTCAGCCCTCGGTCTATCTGGTGCGCAATGTGCAGTACGACCAGATTGAACATGTGGTCGACGCCATGCTGCCCACTGCCGAGCAAGCGCAGTGGCTGCAGATGGCTGCCGACCAGCCCTGTCTGATGCTGACACGCCGCACCTGGCTGCGTGGCACTCCCATTACCTGGGTGCATTGCGTGCACCCGGGCATGCGCTACCGACTCGGTAGCCGGTTCCGCACCGATTCCGTGCACGGCGGCTAAGGCCTGCCCTGTCTTTGATCCTTGCGGATGTTTTGCTTGTTTTCAATTGTATATACAGGTATAGCCATGAACACCACTACCGAAAGCTTTTCCTCCTCTCTGGAGCTGCAACCCGGCCAGGTCACACTGACCCAGCTGCGCGCCATTCAAGGCGGTGGTCTGCAGCTGAGCATGGCCGCCTCGGCCTATGCAGACATGCGGGCGGCACAGGCGCATGTGCAACACATCGTGGATGAAGACCAGGTGGTCTATGGCATCAACACCGGGTTTGGCAAGCTGGCTTCAACCAAGATCGCGCACGAGCGCCTGGCCGAGCTGCAGCGCAATCTGGTGCTGTCGCACAGCGTGGGCACCGGCGAGCCTCTGCCCGACCATGTGGTGCGCCTGGTGCTGGCCACCAAGGCTGTCAGCCTGGCGCGCGGACATTCGGGTGCGCGCTCCGAGCTGGTGGACGCCTTGCTGGCACTGGTCAATGCCGATGTGCTGCCCGTGATCCCCTCCAAGGGCTCGGTAGGCGCCTCCGGCGATCTGGCACCGTTATCGCACCTGGCCTGCGTGCTGATCGGCGAAGGCCAGGCCAAGGTCAATGGCGTAGTGGTCTCGGGCCGCGAAGCCATGAAGCATGTGGGTTTCGAGCCTTTTGTGCTGGGTCCCAAGGAGGGACTGGCCCTGCTTAACGGCACCCAGGTCTCCACCGCCCTGGCCTTGTCCGGCCTATTCCAGGCCGAGAGCGTGCTGGCTGCCGGCCTGGTCGCCGGTTGCCTGACGCTGGAAGCGATTCAGGGCTCGGTCAAACCCTTTGATGCGCGCATCCACGCCGCACGCGGACAGCTGGGGCAGATCGCCGTGGCTGCGGCCGTGCGCGAGCTGCTCGACGGCAGCGCCATCGACCCTTCCCACCCCAACTGCGGCCGCGTGCAAGACCCCTATTCCATACGCTGCGTGCCGCAGGTCATGGGCGCCTGCCTGGACAACCTGACGCATGCTGCTCGCGTGCTGGTCATAGAAGCCAATGCCGCTTCGGACAACCCGCTGGTCTTCGATAACGGCGATGTGATCTCGGGCGGTAATTTTCACGCCGAACCCGTGGCTTTTGCGGCCGACATTCTTGCCCTGGCGCTGGCCGAAATCGGTGCGATCTCCGAACGCCGCATGGCCTTGCTGCTCGATACCGGTCTGTCGCGCCTGCCCGCCTTTCTGATTGAAGACAGCGGCGTCAACTCGGGCTTCATGATCGCCCAGGTCACGGCAGCTGCACTGGCGGCTGAAAACCAGTGCCTGGCCCACCCCAGCAGCGTGACCAGCCTGCCCACTTCCGCCAATCAGGAGGACCATGTGTCCATGGCCACCTATGGTGCGCGCCGCCTGGGTGAGATGGCCAAGAACACGGCCGTCATCGTGGGCGTTGAAGCCATGGCCGCTGCCCAGGGCATGGACTTTGATCGCCGCCTCAAAAGCTCGCCGCTGATCGAGGCGCAATATGCGCTGATCCGCAGCCAGGTGCCGTATCTGGACCAAGACCGTTTTCTGGCTCCCGACATCGAAACCATGCGCCTGTGGGCTTTGAATACGGCATGGCCGCAAACGCTGCAGCGCATTCTGCCCAGCACAGCGCTGTAAGAGCCAAGGTTCCAAAACCAGCATGCCCGAGGGCCAGAGACACCAAGCAAGAGCCTACGCCGGCCGCACCGCCTCGCAGCGAGGGTGTCGTCCCCGCGGCACAGCCGCTCAGGGGGTGATTAAAAACTACCGGTGAATTGGTAGCGCGACGCCGGATGCCACAGGGCCGACACCGAGGCTACCTGGCCTTGCGAGCGCGTGCACCGGCGCAGCACCAGACAGGGTTCGGTGATCTCCATGCGCAGCAGCTCGGCCACTTCGGGGCCGGGCATGCTGGCCTCTATGGCGTATTGCACACCCTGCAGCGGGGCCACGCGCGTCAGATAGGCATTAGGCGTCTGGCTACCGAAATCCTGGGCCATGTAATCAGGCGCCACCGCCGGGTTCACATAACGGTCCTCCACCTGTATCGGCACATCGTTTTCAAAGTGCACCACCACCGAGTGGAACAGCTGCTGCTGCGCCGCCGTCAACTCGAACTGGCGCAGCAGCGCCGCATCGGCCTTGTAGCGCTCCAGCCGCTGCAACTGGCCCCGATGCTGATGGCCGCGAGCGGAAATCTCATCCGCAATATTGCGCAGCTGCACCAGCGTGGACTGGTATTTCTGCTGCGCCACAAACGTGCCCGAGCCCTGCACGCGATTCAGCGTCTGCTCGTCGCTGAGTTCGCGCAGGGCGCGGTTCACCGTCATGCGCGCCACATTGAATTGCCTGGCCAGAGCCGCCTCGCTGGGAATGGCCTGTCCCTGCTGCCACTGGCCGCTCTGAATCTGTTGCAGCACATGGTCTTTGATGCGCTGAAAGGCCGGTGTTGCCGCGGCAACGACGGCTGTACTTGGGGTGCGAGACATAGGGTTTGTTCTGACAAAAACGCCCGTAAAGATGATTGACGCGGGGCTGAGTAAACCATGAAAATTGGTATAGACAACTTTAGATCATTAATCAAAAGTTGTATGGATATTTAGCGCAAGCATACCGAGATTGGAGACCGTCCAAATGAGCAATCAATCAACCGCAACGGGGCTGGCGAGCCATGTGGAGACCCGGACCATAGACATGGTTCCGGAGTCGGAACGCCACGGCACGCCGCACAGCCAGATGACGCTCTGGTTCGGCGCCAATCTGCAGATCACCGCCGTGGTCGATGGCGCACTGGCCGTGGTGTTTGGCGCCGAGGCCATGACGGCCATCATCGGCCTGCTGATAGGCAACATCCTGGGCGGCATCGTCATGGCACTGCACTCCGCCCAAGGCCCGCGCCTGGGTCTGCCGCAGATGATCTCCAGCCGGGTGCAGTTCGGCGTCAAGGGTGCAGCCCTGCCGCTGCTGCTGGTGATCCTGATGTATCTGGGCTTTGCCGCCACGGGCACCGTGCTTTCGGGCCAGGCCATCAACCGCATGCTGGGGGTGGAGACGCCCTATGTCGGCATCCTGATCTTCGGCGGCCTGACGGCTTTCGTCGCCGTCGTGGGCTACAAGCTGATCCACACCGTGGGCCGTATCGCCACCGTGATCGGCATCCTGGGCTTTGGCTACCTGGCCTGGCAGCTGTTCCACCAGTACGACGTGGCCACCGCCTTTGGTCAAAAGCCTTTCACCTGGGCCACCTTGCTGCTGAGCATGGCGCTGTCGGCCGGTTGGCAGATGACGTTTGCGCCCTATGTGGCCGACTATTCTCGCTACCTGCCTTCCAACACCTCGGTGTCCTCCTCGTTCTGGAACACCTTCCTGGGCAGCACCATCGGTGCTCAGCTGGCCATGACTTTTGGCGTGCTGGTGGCGGCCCTGGGCGGCAACTTCCTGAAGAACCAGGTCGGTTTCATGGGCGAACTGGCCGGCCCGCTGGCGGTGCTCATCTATCTGGTTATCGTCAGCGGCAAGCTGACAGTGAACTGCCTGAACGCCTATGGCGGCTTCATGAGCATTCTGACCACGGCCAGCGGCTTCAACGCCAAGAAACAGTTCTCGCCCACCACCCGTGTGGTCTACATCGTCGGCTTTGTGATGCTGTCCATGCTGGTGGCCTTGCTGGCCAGTTCGGACTTCCTGAACAATTTCAAGAATTTCGTGCTGCTGCTGCTGGCCGTGTTCGTGCCATGGAGCGCGGTCAATCTGGTGGACTACTACCTGGTCTCCAAGGAAAAAGTGGACATCCCTGCGCTGTACTCCGCCGAAGGCCGCTACGGCGCCTACAACTGGGTCGCCCTGGGCTGCTATGTGATGGGTGTCGTGATTCAGATTCCCTTTCTGAACCAGGCCATGTACAAAGGTCCCATCGCCGTGGCATTGCATGGTGCCGACATCTCCTGGATCGTGAGCTTGGTGGTGACCTCGCTGGTGTACTACCCCCTGGCCAAGCGCAGCATGAAAGTGCCGGCACAGATGATTTACCCAACGCCGGCAGCCGCGCCCGCCGCCGCTTCCCGCGCCTCCGAACTCCGAACCTCTCTGGCCTGATCCGCAGGCCGACTGCTCCCCCAATTCCAACCTGAAGGACATGAACATGAACGCCAACGACGCCATCCTCAGCGCCTCCAAGCAAGATCCACGCTACGACGCCAGCCGCGAAATCCGCGCGCCTCGCGGCAGCGAGCTGCACTGCAAGAACTGGCTGGCCGAAGCCGCCTACCGCATGCTGCAGAACAATCTGGACCCCGATGTGGCCGAGAACCCCAAGGCTCTGGTGGTGTACGGCGGCATCGGCCGCGCGGCCCGCAACTGGGAGTGCTATGACGAAATTCTGGCCCAACTCAAGAAGCTGGAAGCCGACGAATCGTTGTTGATCCAGTCCGGCAAGCCCGTGGGCGTGTTCAAGACCCATCCCGATGCACCGCGCGTGCTGCTGGCCAACTCCAATCTGGTGCCCAAGTGGGCCAACTGGGAAAAGTTCAACGAGCTGGACCAGAAGGGTCTGTTCATGTACGGCCAGATGACGGCCGGCAGCTGGATTTACATCGGCGCACAAGGCATTGTGCAAGGCACGTTCGAGACCTTTGTCGAAGCCGGCCGCCAGCATTACAACAACGACCTGACCGGCAAGTGGATTCTGACGGCCGGCCTGGGCGGCATGGGCGGCGCACAGCCTCTGGCAGGCGTGCTGGCCGGTGCCTGCGTGCTGGCCATCGAATGCAAGCAGTCCAGCATCGACTTCCGTCTGCGCACCCGCTATGTGGACAAGCAGGCCAAGGACATCGACGACGCTCTGGCCCTGATCAAGCACCACACCGAAAAGGGTGAAGCCGTGTCCATCGCCCTGCTGGGCAATGCGGCCGAAATCCTGCCCGAGCTGGTCAAGCGCGCCAAGGCCGGCGGCCCTAAGCCCGATATCGTGACCGACCAGACCTCGGCTCACGACCTGGTCAACGGCTACCTGCCCGTGGGCTGGACCGTGGAGCAATGGAACGCCGCTGCCGCCGACCCCGGCCAGCACCCCACCCTGACCAAGGCTGCGGCCAAGGGCTGCGCCGTACACGTGCAAGCCATGCTGGACTTCCAGGCCATGGGCATTCCCACGGTGGACTACGGCAACAACATCCGCCAGGTGGCGCTGGACGAAGGCGTGAAGAACGCTTTCGACTTCCCCGGCTTTGTGCCCGCCTACATCCGTCCGCTGTTCTGCGAAGGCAAGGGCCCGTTCCGCTGGGTCGCTCTGTCCGGCGATCCCGAGGACATCTACAAGACCGACGCCAAGATCAAGGAACTGTTCCCCGACAACAAGCACACCCACCGCTGGCTGGACATGGCGCGCGAGCGCATCGCCTTCCAGGGCCTGCCATCGCGCATCTGCTGGCTGGGCCTGGGCGAGCGCCACAAAGCGGCTCTGGCCTTCAATGAAATGGTCAAGAACGGCGAACTCAAGGCCCCCGTCGTGATCGGCCGCGATCACCTGGACTGCGGCTCCGTTGCCAGCCCCAACCGCGAAACCGAAGCCATGAAGGACGGCACCGATGCCGTGTCCGACTGGCCGCTGCTCAACGCCCTGCTGAACACCGCCGGCGGCGCCACCTGGGTCAGCCTGCACCACGGCGGTGGCGTGGGCATGGGCTACTCGCAACACGCCGGCGTGGTCATCGTGGCCGACGGTACCGATGAAGCCGCAGCCCGCCTGAACCGCGTGCTGTGGAACGACCCCGCCACCGGCGTGATGCGCCATGCCGATGCCGGCTACGAGATCGCCGTGGAAGCCTCCAAGCGCCATGGCCTGAATCTGCCGATGGTGAAGTGATCGTTACCCCCTGAGGCGCTTGCGCGCCTTCCCCCAAGGGGGACGATGCCCTTTGCTGCGGGGCGGCGGGGCCGCCCAGGCCCTTGCCGGGCATCTCGCGCATGGGGCATGCTTGTTTTCAACGCTTTGGCGACATTCAAGAACCTTTGATCCATGCAACGTTTTGATCTGAACCAGATTCCCCACAGCCCCTGGAAGAACGGGGGCGGCAGCACGCGCGAGATCGTGTGTTTTCCACCGGGGGCGGGCATGGACAGTTTTGCCTGGCGCGTCAGCGTGGCGACGATTGCCCAGGCGGGGCCGTTTTCGGCGTTTGCCGGCATTGACCGGCAGATCATGCTGCTGGACGGCGACGGCGTACAACTGGTCGCTCACCAGGCCGGCATCCATCACGCGCTGCAGCGACGCTGGCAGCCGTTTGCGTTTTCTGGCGATGTGGCGCTGGACTGCACGCTGCTGGGCGGCACCTCCACCGACTTCAATGTGATGACCCGGCGCGGACAATGGAGTGCTGCGGTGCAAGTCATGTCGGCCGAGCACGGCAGCCTGACCCCCGACAGCCCGGCAGGCCTGTGCATGGTGCTGGACGGCCGCTGGAAAGCCGCCGCCGAGACGCTGCTGGAGCCCTGCCAGGGCCTGTGGTGGTCGCCATCCCAGCCCCTGCCCGAGACGCTCACTTTGACGCCACAGCAAACAGGCGCTCATCTGGTATGGGTCAGCCTGACACCATCGCTATAAAAATAAAAGCGTATGGCACTTGTCAGTGTTCAAACTACAAATAAAACCAGCTTGAAACTGAACAAGATCATGCGCTACTCGCTATGAAATTCCTTGTTTCATGGCGCATCCACGCCCATCGATTGACTCGTCGCACCGGAGTGCCCTTATGACGCCCACCTTCCCCGAACCTGCAGCCCCCTCCTCGGCCGATGGACGCTGGCACAACCTGCGTCTGGCACCGGGCCTGTTCAAGACCGATGCTGCCGATGCCGCCATTGCCGACGGCGCGCTGGCCAGCATCGTGGTGCAGCAGGGCCAAGTGGTCTGGGTGGGCGCGCAAGAGGCTCTGCCCGCGCAATACCAGGGCTTGCCTGCGCATGACGGAGGCGGCCAGTTGGTCACGCCGGGCCTGATCGACTGCCATACCCATCTGGTCTATGGCGGCGAGCGCGCCAACGAATTTGCCATGCGCCTGGCCGGCGCCAGCTATGAAGAGGTGGCCAAGGCCGGCGGTGGCATTGTCTCCAGCGTCAAGGCCACACGCGAGGCCAGCGAGGACGAGCTGCTGGCGCTGGCCCTGCCGCGCCTGCAGCAGTTGCTGGATGAAGGCGTGACGGCCATCGAGATCAAGTCGGGCTACGGCCTGGCACTGGAGCATGAACGCAAGCAGCTGCGCGTGGCGCGCCGCCTGGGCCAGCTGTGCGGCGTGACGGTGCGTACCACGTTTCTGGGTGCCCACGCCTTGCCGCCCGAGTATGCGGGCCGCAGCCAGGAATACACCGATCTGGTCAGCAAGGTGATGCTGCCCGCGCTAGCCGCCGAAGGGCTGGTCGACGCAGTGGACGTGTTCTGCGAGCGCATTGCTTTTTCGCTGGCCGAGACCGAACAGGTCTTCCAGGCCGCCAAGGCCCTGGGCCTGCCTGTCAAGCTGCATGCCGAGCAGTTGTCGAACATGGAAGGCGCGGCATTGGCGGCGCAGTACGGCGCCCTGTCTTGCGACCATATCGAGCATTTGTCCGAGCACGGCATTGCCGAAATGAAGGCCGCCGGCACCGTGGCCGTGCTGCTGCCCGGCGCTTTTTATACGCTGCGCGACACCAAAGTGCCGCCGATTGACGCTTTGAGAGCCGCCAAGGTGCCGATGGCCGTTTCTACGGATCACAATCCCGGCACGTCTCCGTGTTTGAGTCTGCTGCTGATGGCCAATATGGCCTGCACGCTGTTTCGCCTGACCGTGCCCGAGGCACTGGCCGGCATCACCACCCATGCGGCGCAGGCCCTGGGTCTGCAGCATGAGCAAGGCCTGATCGCCGCCCAGCGCCCGGCCAACTTCGTGTTGTGGCCGGTGCAACATGCGGCCGAGCTGGCCTACTGGTTTGGCAGCAAGCCCCGCTGTACCATCGTGCGACAAGGCAAGGTATTTGCACCGGCAAAGGCTTGAGCAGGGAGAAAGCACTAGAAAGGCTTTTATGTCCCGCGAACAATTTCTTGAGCAACTGATTTCCACCCTGGGCGCCGATGTGGCGCAGCGCGGCGCCGAAGTGCCCGAGCGCTTCTGGACCGACTGGAGCGGCACGCCGCCCGTGCAGCCCCTGGCCCTGGTGCGCCCGCGCAGCACCGAGGACGTGAGCGCGCTGCTGCGCCTGTGCAGCCAGCACCGGGTGGCGGTCGTGCCCCAGGGCGGCCTCACCGGTCTAGCTGGCGCGGCCGTGCCCGCGCAAGACGCGGTGGCAGTGTCTCTGGAGCGCATGAACACCATTGAGGAAGTCAATGCACAGACTGGCCTGATGCAGGTGCAGGCTGGCGTCACCCTGCAGACCGTGCAGGAAGCCGCCGTCAATGTCGGCATGGTGTTTGGCGTGGATCTGGGTGCGCGCGGCAGCTGCCAGATTGGCGGCAATGTCTCCACCAACGCCGGCGGCAACGGCGTGTTGCAGCACGGCATGATGCGCGATCAGGTGCTGGGCCTGGAAGTGGTGCTGGCCGATGGCAGCGTGCTGCCCATGCTGCGCCCCATGATCAAGAACAACACCGGCTACGACCTCAAGCAGTTCTTCATAGGCGCCGAAGGCACGCTGGGCATCGTCACCCGCGTGCTGCTGCGCCTGCGTCCCGCCCCTCAGGCCACGGCAACCACGCTCGTGGCCATGCCCGACTTCGATTCGGCCCTGGCCGTGCTCAAGCGCATGCAATCGCGCTTCGGCAACAGCGTGGCCGCCTATGAGCTGATGTGGGACAGCTTTGTCCAGGCCTCTCTGTCCTGGCTCAAGCTCGGCGCGCCGTTTGCCGAACGCCACCCCCTGCTGGCCTTGATCAATGTCGATGGCAAGGACGAAGCCCAGCTGCAGTCCGAAGTGCAGGAAGTGCTGGAGCAGGCCATGGAGGCCGGCGAGGTGCTGGACGCCATCGTCGCCCAGTCCGTGGCCCAGGCCCAGACGCTGTGGAAGCTGCGCGAGGCCCCCGCCGAGCTCAACAACCACATGCACCCGGCCATCAACTTTGATGTGAGCCTGCCCCAGGCCGATATCGGCCGCTTTGCCGATGCCTGCGAGGCCGCGTTCACGGCCCGCTGGCCCGGCAAGCATTCCCTGTATTTCGGCCATGTGGGCGACGGCAATCTGCATGTCTCCGTCGACGGCAAGACCGTCAACGGCGAATGCGATGCCGTCGAGGAAGAGCTGTACGACCTGGTCGCCGCCTTCAAGGGCAGCGTCTCGGCCGAGCACGGCATAGGTCTGCACAAAAAACCGTATCTGTATGCCAGCCGCACGCCCCAAGAGCTGGCTGCCATGCGCGCCATCAAGCTGGCGCTCGATCCCTTGTCGCTGATGAACCCCGGAAAGGTGTTCTAGACCATGGATGAATTTTTTGCCGCCTGAGCTTTATCCGTCTTACCGAGAACCATCACCATGACTGCTTCTTCCTCCATTTCACGCACCTTGTTTGCTGCAGATGCCTTGCTGCCCACGGGATGGGCGCGCAATGTACTGCTGAGCTGGAACCAGAGCGGTCAGCTGATCGAAGTGCTGACCGGTGTGGACCCACAAAGCGGCGAAGCCGGCGAGGCGGAGGACGCCGCCAAGGCCAGCGGCCCGGTGATTCCCGGCATGCCCAATCTGCACTCGCATGCGTTTCAGCGCGCGTTCGGCGGCTTGACGGAATTTCGCGGCCAGGCGCAGGACAGCTTCTGGAGCTGGCGCAACCTGATGTACGGCTTTGCCAACCGCATGTCGCCCGAGGCACTGGAGGCGATTGCCACCTGGCTTTACCTGGAGATGCTGGAAGCCGGCTACACCTCGGTTTGCGAGTTCCACTACGTGCACCACGACCTGGGCGGCCAGCCTTATGCCGACGACGCCACGCTGTCGCGGGCCCTGCTGCGCGCGGCGCAAAAGACCGGAATTGGCATGACGCTGCTGCCCGTGCTCTACCAGACCAGCGGTTTTGGCGGCAAGCCGCCGCGTGAGGATCAGGCCCGCTTTATTCGCAGCACCGACAACATGCTAGCGCTTTTGCAGCAGCTGGCGCCTATCTGCAAAGCACAAGAAGCCAATCTGGGCCTGGCTCCGCATTCGCTGCGGGCCGTACCGCCGGACAGCCTGCAAGCCGCTGTTGCCGGTCTGCACGCCATGCTACCCAAGGCTCCGGTGCATATCCACATTGCCGAGCAGACCCAGGAAGTGGACGACTGCCTGGTCTGGAGCGGCCAGCGCCCCGTGCAGTGGCTGATGGAGCATGCCGCCGTCGATCAACGCTGGTGCCTGATTCATGCCACGCATATGACGCCCGAGGAATACGCCAGCGCCGCCAGAAGCGGGGCCGTGGCCGGCATCTGCCCGACCACCGAGGCCAATCTGGGCGACGGCATTTTTGACATGCCTTTGTGGCTGCAAAATGGGGGCCGCTGGGGCGTGGGCTCCGACAGCCATGCCACGGTGAATGCGGCCGAGGAGCTGCTGATGCTGGAATACAGCCAGCGTCTGGCTCTGCGCCAGCGCAATGTGCTGGGCGGTGCGGGCCAACCCCAGGTGGCCACCGCCATGACTTTGCAGGCCGTGGCTGGCGGTGCCCAGGCTTCGGGGCGTGCCATTGCCGGTCTGGCCGTGGGCCAGCAAGCCGATTTTGTGGTGCTGGATGGCGAACATGTGGCCCTGGCCGGCCTGCCTGCCGACAGTGCCCATGCCGGCCATGTGTTTGCCAGCCACCGAACCTCGGCCGTGGCCGAGGTCTGGGTGGGCGGCAAGCAGCGCGTGCAGGCCGGCCGTCACCCGCAGCACGAAATCGCACAACAGGCTTTTGTTCGGGCCCGTAGCCAGTTGCTGCGTAGTGCCTGATCTCCATGCCTGACCTCCGTATTTGATAGCAAGGAAAATCGCTCCATGAGCCCATCCACCCCTCCCTTTGTTTTTCACCAGGGCACGGCCCCTCTGCTGATTTCCATGCCCCACACCGGCACCCATGTGCCGGCCGACATTGCCGCCAAGCTCACGCCTGAAAGCCGCGAGGTGCATGACACGGACTGGCATATGCCCACGCTGTATGAGTTTGCCAAGCAGCTGGGAGCCTCCATCCTGGTGGCCACGCATTCGCGCTATGTGATCGACCTGAATCGCGACCCCAGCGGCGCCAGCCTCTATCCCGGCCAAAGCGTGACCAGCCTGTGCCCCGTGGACAGCTTTGACGACACGCCGCTGTACGTCAGCAAGGACGCCGAGCCCGACGACGCCGAGATTGCCCGCCGCCGCGAACTCTACTGGCAGCCTTACCACGGCCAATTGCGCGCCGAGCTGGACCGCATGCATGACGAGCATGGCGTGGCCATGCTCTGGGATGCGCACAGCATCCGCTCCGTGCTGCCGCGCTTTTTCGAAGGCAAGCTGCCCGACATGAACCTGGGCACGGGCAAGGGCAGCAGTTGCAATCTGCAACTGGCCGAAGAGCTGCTGGCGATTGCCCAGCAATCCACTGCGCACACCAGCGTGCTCAACGGCCGCTTTACCGGCGGCTACATCACGCGCAACTACGGCCAGCCCGACAAGGGCTACCACGCCGTGCAGATGGAAATGACCCAGTCCAGCTATATGCAGGAGCAGATGCCGTTTGACTACCTGCCCCAGGTGGCGGCGCAGATTCAGCCCACGCTGCAGCGCATGCTGCAAGCCGTGCTGGCATTTGCCCAAACCCAGTCGGCATCCCAGGCAGCCTGAAGCCCCTGTCCCGAGGTGATCACCCTCCCCGATCACCTTGGGCATGACTGGTTTACCCAAACACTGGGAGTCGTCAGCTCCCGACCTTCCTACAATGGCAGGCTATGAGCCAGCCGCAAAACCTTCCTGTGTACACCCGGGCCCAAGAGCTGCCCGCCACTCTTGCCAAGCGCCTTGTCATTCTGGACGGTGCCATGGGCACCATGATTCAGCGCTTCAAGCTGGGCGAGGCCCAGTACCGTGGCGAGGGCTTCAGCGGCGTCGATGGCGCGGGCGAGCGCTTCAAGGACTTTGCCTATGACGTGAAGGGCAACAACGAGCTGCTGTCCATCACCCGCCCGGACGTGATCCGCGACATTCACGAAAAATACCTGGCCGCCGGAGCCGACCTGATCGAAACCAATACCTTTGGTGCGACCACGATTGCGCAGGAGGACTATCACATGGCCGATCTGGCCTATGAAATGAACCTCAAAAGCGCCCAGCTGGCCCGCGCCGCCTGCGACAAATACAGCACGCCCGAACACAAGCGCTATGTGGCCGGTGCCCTGGGCCCCACGCCCAAGACCGCCTCCATCAGCCCCGATGTGAACGACCCCGGTGCGCGCAACGTGACTTTTGAATCGCTGCGCCAGGCCTATCTGGAACAGACGCTGGCCCTCATCGAAGGCGGCTCCGACGTGATTCTGGTCGAGACCATTTTCGACACCCTCAACGCCAAGGCCGCCCTGTTTGCCGTGGACGAAGCCTTCGAGCAGACCGGCCAGATCCTGCCCATCATGATCAGCGGCACGGTGACCGACGCCTCGGGCCGCATTCTGTCGGGTCAGACCGTGACCGCCTTCTGGCACAGCGTGCGCCATGCCAACCCGCTGTCCATAGGCCTGAACTGCGCCCTGGGTGCCACGCTGATGCGCCCCTATGTGCAGGAGCTGAACAAGGCAGCGCCCGATACCTTCATCAGCTGCTACCCCAATGCCGGTCTGCCCAACCCCATGAGCGACACCGGATTTGATGAAACGCCCGAGATCACCAGCCGTCTGGTGCATGAGTTTGCAGCCGAAGGCCTGGTCAACATCGTGGGCGGCTGCTGCGGCACCACGCCCGATCACATCGGTGCCATTGCCAAGGCGGTGCAAACCACCACCACGCGCAAGCTCTTCTATCCGGCTGAAGCCTGATTTCAAGCCAAACACGGCTCAAGCGCTTATCCATCAGGCGCTTGTAGCTCTGTTTTTGATAGCTCAAGCGCGGAACGGCACAATGGAGCAATCCCTGTTTTGCGATTGATCCCGGATCGTCATGACTGCGCCTCTGAGTCCCGTCCTCCCCGTGCTGCCGGTGTCTGCCCCTACCGGGCAGGCGCAAGCGGCGGCAGCTGCGTTGACGCCTCTGCCCGCAGCCGCCTTGGCTGCAGCAGGCCAGGCGCAAGCCACGACGCCCGCAACTCCGGTGACCAGCAGCGTGCAATGGTCGGCGCAGACCTTGCAAAACCTCAAGCTGCAGGCCTTTGAGTATTTGATTGCCCAACTGGCTCTGCAAATTCAGAGCAGCCCCGGTGCAGCGCCAGCCACCTGGCCCACCCAGGGTCTGCCAGCGACCACACAGCAGTTTTTGCAGAAGTTGCTGGCGCAGATCCTGGTCACCATTCAAGGCCAGACTCAACCCTTGCAGCTGCTGGCCGGGCAGCAGGGCTCGGTGGCCTTGATGCAGGCGCTGGTGCAGGCCGCTTCTGCCCAGTCCGGTCCCACCGCTCCCAGATCGGCCTTGCAGACGGCAGCCGCACTCTCTCCCACGGCCGCAGCCGCGCTGGAGCAAGCCGGGCGCAGCCCGGAAGTCACCGCTTCAGCTCCCCGCCTGCCGCTGCTGCAAAACTGGCTGGTACAACAAGGCACGCTGCTCACCGCCCAGGGCGAGCGCGGCTTTTCGCTGACGCTGCAAGTACCTGCTGCATGGGCGCAAGCCGTGGGTGCTGCTGCGCCTTCAGCCAGCCAGATACCTGGCCCGGTGCCAGGCCCGGCACCAGGCCTGGCTCCCATGCGCTTGCCGTTGGACAGCTCTGCCCTGCCTGCCTTGCCCAGCGGCCCGCTGGCACTGGTGCTGCAGCCGCAGGCAGCGGTTGCCGGCGGCACTGCAGGCTTGGCCACCAGTGCCCTGCTCTGGCTGGAGTTGCAGCCGGTCAGCGCCGCAGCTGCGCCCTCCACGCCGGCGCAGCTTGCCAGTCTGCCACTGACCATGCAAGCCCCCGCACTGGCCCAGGAAGTGCAGCAACTGCTGCAGAACAAATCGGACCCCTGGCTGATGATGGCCGCAGCGCAGGCCGCTAACGCCTTGCCCATCCCTCGCCGCAACAACGAACACCGCTCGCATCTGTGCATGACCGGCGGCTGCCAGTACCAGGGCCTGGCACCGTGCGCCCAGCCGTTTTGCAGCGAGATGAACCGCATCTGGGCGAGCACAGGCGTGGACGGCCGCAACGGATAGCTGCGGCGAAGCGCATGGCGCTTGCAGTGAGTATTTGCTGCTGCCCGCTGTGACCTAAATCAATCAGGTCATAGAAAATTCGCTCATATTTTTGAAGCACTTGGTGATGTGAGCACGCGCTTGTCACTTTATTACATAGTCTTTCAAATGCGGCTTCGTTTTCCGCTTTCCAGCAGCAAAGCGCTTCCTAGAATCCCCCGGCTCATAAGACGAGGGAGTTCATGCAAAAGCTATATAAGGCGGCCTTTTTAGGCACGCTCATCACTTTTTTGGCAGGATGCGGAGGAGGCGAAGACGGGGGTAATTCAGTTTCAAAACCGCCAACAGACAATGGCCAACCCTCCATCCCGATAGCACCGCCGGTTGGTGGTGGCAGCGAAGGCGGCAACAACGGTGATGCAGGCAGCGGTGGGAATGGCGGGTCCGACGTTCAGCCTCCTGCCGTGGTTCAGCCTTATCCAGAGCCGCTGGGCGGCAAGTACGCCATGCTCAAGGCTCTGGGCTTTTACGACCATGACAAGACCGGCCAGGATCGTGCGGTAAGAAACGACCTGGGCGGCAGCCTGCCGGCCATGGTGCAGTTTGCCCAGAGCCACACGGTAGACCCTTCGGGAAATACCGCCAGGCATATGCCGACCTTGACCAGCGAGCGCGAAGCGCTGCTGCTGGTCACGCCCGATCCATCGCTGCAGGACGTGAATGGGCTGACGGTGACGGTATCCGTGAACGGGCTCAGCATGGGCACGCTGCAGCTGCGCCACCCCAACGAGATATTCCGCTCCGACTATGCCAACCAGGATGGTCGCCCTGACTATGTGTACTCACGCCGCGCCTGGTCTGCGGTGCTGCCGTGGGACTGGGTCAAGCCTGGCCTGGAATTGCGGGTCAGCGATGCCAAAAACCGCAGTGGCACGCTGACGGCGAATGCGATTGAGTTTGCCGCACCGGCCGAGCTGGTGGTGCACAGCATTGAGCTGGGCATGTTGACGGATGCGCCATCGAGCTCCGACGATCACTGGTTTCTCAATCAGCCAGCCAAGGCTGCGACGGATTACTTTCAGACCGTTCCGCTGGCCAAGCTGACGGCCGCATATTACGAGCGCGTGCGGCTGAGCAAGGTCATGGTGGCCAGCGGCAGCATTTACGAAACCGCCAGCGCGGTCACTGGCGGCACGTATGACGGCGACATGCGCGAGAACACCGCCAAAGCCACTTTCAGCACCGGCATCAACCTGGCCAATTTTGGTGTCACCAGCTCGGGCATGCAGTCACAACAGCAGCCTCAGGTCTTTCAAAGCGCGGTGGCTCACCATGCTCGTGGTCTGTACGCAAACGGCGTACAAGGCCACGGCCTTAGCGGCGGCAACGGCATTCTCACGCTGTATGCCACGCGGGGTAACGAGTTCAGCCATGAGATCGGCCATCACTATGGTCTGGGGCATTACCCGGGAGAGCAAAACGGCAATCGTTTTTGGTCGGGTCACCACCATGACAGCGGCTGGGGCTATATAGGCTATCGCAAACGCATGCGCGCCAATCTGCACTGGACTCGGGCCAAGGATGCGGGCTTAGAAGGCATGCCGGTGTTTGAGAACACTTACAGCTTTGCTTCGGATGCCATGTCGGGCGGTCATTATGAAAGCGCACTGTCCCTCTATACCCACTACACGGGCTATAGCACGCAGATGAAGATCCAGCCCAGTCTGGACAAGCCGGTACTGACTCCAGGCTCTGCCACGGGTTACACCAAGTGGAACGCCAGCTCCCGAAGCATGCAGGCTTTTGCTCCCGCCGTGCCCACGAATCAGTCCACCGTCTGGTACAACAGCGCCAGCGGTCTGTTTCTGGCTCCACGCCTGCAAGGCGTGCCGGTGATCACCTTGCTGGGCGGATATGACCCCGAGACCGACAAGGCGCTGATCTATCCCGCTGCACGCAGCAACTGGGGCAATGTTTTCGAACTGCCACAGCAAGCCGCTTCCAAGACCGAGGCGCGTCAGTGCTGGCTGGATGTGAGCTTTGCCGGTCGCGCCAATCAGCGCATCGCCGTGGCCGGCAAGCGCATGCAGACCGGGCTTGTCAACAAATTGCATGTGAATCTGGCGCAAAGCGAGCAACCCACGGGCGCCCAGTTGTACTGCCAGACAGGGGCGGCCAGCCCCAGCTTGCTTTACACACTGCAGATTGCGCAGAACCTGCCGGTCATGCCCCCGCCGGTGGTGGTTGGCAAGGGCGCTGCTTACACCGCGATCCGCAAGGTAGAGCTGCCCGAGCTGGAGAAGGGATTGCTGGCGCTGGAAGGCAAGAAGGTGCTGGCACTCAGCAGCGCCGACCAGCTGCTGTACGACAGCTATGCCGATTACGCGCGTGAGCTGGGTGCTGGCGCCTACCAGCAATTCGAGCGCTACACCGAGCAAAAGCAAAGTGCACAACGCCTGAATCGCTGGCTTGCGGCCTATGCCGACCAGCTGGATCAGCCGTCGGCACAGCTGGCCTTGCTGGCGCTCATCCAGAAGCTGGGGCTGAATAGCCAGCCCTTGATTCCGGCCGCCCAATCCATGCTTATGCCCAACGGCAACTGCATCCAGAAAGTGGGAGCCAATGTGCAAGTGGCGGGCAAGAGCCTGTGCCGCGGAGATGTGAACGAGCAGTGGATTCTCGATGGTCGCGGCAGCATTCGCAGCCGTGCTGATCTGGGAATGTGCCTGACGGATCAGGGCGGCAACAGCGCCATCAAGCTCCAGGCCTGCGACATCACCAAGGACAGCCAGGTCTGGGACACCAGCGTTGCCAAACGCATTGCGCGCGGCAATCGTTGCATGGACTTGAATACCGGGCACCTGACCAACAATGTGGGCACGCTCATCACCTACGGTTGCAACGGCGGCAGCAACCAGCAATGGAATGGGCTGGTTGCGGGCGACAGCATGGTCATGAGCTTGCTCGACAGTGACAAGGTGCGCTATCTGGAAGCCTTGGCCAACACAAGGCGCTGAAAGCAGGCCTGCAGACTGAACAGCTGAATAGCTGCTGACGGCGGGCTGGACTTGCGCCAGGCCCGTCTTTCATAATTTCGAAACCACCTATTTCTAGGTAGGTCTTGGATTTCATGGCGCGGCACTACAACAGGCATTGCGCACCAAGAATCCGGCGGCTCTTGCCGCCGCTGTCATACGGGGACTTCGCGCCCCTCTCTCTCAACCAAATTTCACTGTGGCCTGCGTGCCATGGATGAAGTCATTTGCTTTCAAAAAAGGAATATCTGCCGCATGCATCGCAGTCATTTGCTGTCCCTCGGTTGTTTCACGATTTTCTCCACGGCCCTGCCCGCAGCTGCCCAGTCTCAGGTCAGCATCAACGGCCTGCTCGATGGCGGCATCTACCGGAGCTTTGACGGCACCGGCCAGGCAGGCACGATTCAGCGCAGCCATCTGTCCATTGCCGGATATGAAGATCTGGGCGGCGGCCTCAAGGCCAGCTTTCGCCTGAGCACCCGCTTTGACCTGGATACCGGCCTGACGGAAGACCACGGCAAAAAACCGTTCTGGCATGACGAATCCTCCGTTGGACTGCAAGGCAGTTTCGGCCACGTGCGCCTGGGCCGCGCGCTGTCGGCCATGTGGTCGCAGGACTGGAAGTTCGACCCCTGGGGCAACTTCAACCGCATTGCCTCGCCTGCCTGGCATCAATGGCATTACCTCACGCCCACCAACCGCTACAGCAATAACGGCACGGCGGAATACGGGCGCATGGCCAATGGCATCTTCTACGACTCGCCCACGGTGGGCGGCTTTACCTTGCACCTGAGCGCATCGCCGGAGCGCACCGAAGTGCCGCTCAGCCTGCGCCGCGAAGGGCGCGGCTACTCGGCCTCGCTCAATTACGACTCCGACAGCTTGAGCGGCATGCTGGCCTTCGAGCGCAACAGCAGCGGTGACAAGGACAGTTTTGCAGCCCTCAAATACCGCTTTGGCGCCGCCGCCGTGATGGGTGCCTGGGACTATAGCCGCACGGCCCAGAACGCCAGCACCGCCAAAGCTCTCACACTGGGTGCCACCTACCAGATAGGGCTGACCACGCTCAAGGCCGGCTATGGCCGCCAGCGCCTGCAGGCGCAGAGCAACCATTTCTATTCGCTGGGCGCGGACTACGCCATGTCCAAACGAACGACGCTGTACGCCAGCCTGGGCCGCAAGAGCTATGCACACCGCGCAGACTCAGGCACCTCGTTTGGTCTTGGCATGGCCCACGCGTTTTAAGAAGGCGTTGGCGAGCTGCTCGGCGCACGTCCGCGCTATGAAAGATGACAGGAATATCACCGTGCTGTCCTGATTCTGTGGGGTTCGGCTTTCTAGGATGAAGCCATCTACTCACCACATAGCCAAGCCATGTGAGGTCTAGGTTTCATCCACATCCATCAGGAGTCGCAACATGTCCCAACGTCATCTGTCCATTTCCTTGCTGCTTGCCAACGCTGCCGCTGTGGTGGCCCTGGGCCTGCCCGGCCTGGCCTCTGCGGCCTACGAGCACCCGACCACCACGGAAAAAGGTGTCGTCGTTCACCCCGACCATTTCATCAGCCAGAAAACGCGTGACCAGGTCAAGGCGGAGACAGCGGCTGCGATGCGACAAGGCCTGCTGGCCTACGGTGACAGCAACTACCCCATGCCTATCGCCGCCAAGGGAGCAGGCAAGACACGTGAAGCCGTGGTCAATGAGCTGCGCAGCGAAACGCCGGCACAGCGTGAGGCACGCAACCGGGCCATGGCGGGTTAATGGCCGCTAAGCCCAAAGGCGTACCAGACGCCACCGAGGCAGAGATAAAAAGGCACCGAATCCAGTTCAGGAAACGGTGCCTTTTTGCGCTGAGTAAGGTTTAGAGCGCGATTGGTCTTTCACACCTGCCGCAGAGTGCTGCGGCTTTGCAGCTGCAGGCCTATTTGCCCTGGCCTTCAATCACCTTGGGCACGCGCGGGGCCACGGCGCACATCAGCTCATAGCCCAGGGTGCCGGCGGCGGCGGCCACCTCGTCAATCGGCAGCACTGCCCCGTTGCTGGCGCGGCCCCAGAGCGTAACTTCGCTGCCCAAACCGGCCTTGGGAATGTCTGTCAGATCCACCGCCAGCATGTCCATGCTGACCCGGCCCAAAGTGCGGGTGCGCATGCCGTTGACCAGCACCGGCGTGCCCGTGTTGCAGTGGCGCGGATAGCCGTCGGCATAGCCGCAAGCCACCACGCCCAGGCGCATGCAGCCTTCGGCCTGGAACTTGGAGCCATAGCCCACGGAGTCACCAGCCTGCAGCTCCTGTACGGCAATGATCTTGGAGGACAGCGTCATCGCGGGCTGCAGATTCCAGTGCGCGATATCGTGCGCAGGGAAATCGGGCGAGCTGCCATACAGCACGATGCCGGGTCGCACCCAGTCGCAACGCACCTGGCTTTGATCGCCATGCAGCATGGTGGCAGCGCTGTTGCTGATGCTGCGCTCGCCGGGCAGGTCCTCGGTGATCTTGTGGAAGATTTCCAGCTGCTGGTCCATGCCATGGTCCACATCGGCATCGCTGAAATGGGTCATGAAGGAGATTTCGTCCACCTGAGGTAGAGCATTCAGGCGCGCATAGGCCGCGCGAAAGCGCTCGGGCGTGAAGCCTAGGCGGTTCATGCCGCTGTTCATCTTGAGGAAGACGCGATGGCCGACCTGGGTCTTGTGGGCGGCCAGCCAGTCGATCTGCTCGTCGCAGTGCACGGTATGCCAGATGGACAGGCGCGAGCACAGTTCCAGATCGCGGAGCTCGAACACCCCTTCCAGCAGCAAAAGAGGCCCGCGCCAGCCCAGAGTGCGCAGACGCTGCGCTTCGTCCAGGTCCAGCATGGCAAAGCCATCGGTCGCCCGCAGGCCTTCGAACACGTTTTCTATACCGTGGCCATAGGCGTTGGCTTTGACCACGGTCCACAATTTGGCGTCGGGAACGGCTTGCTGTACCTGTGCCAGATTGTGGCGAACGGCTTCAGGATGTATGGTGGCAATGATGGGGCGCGGCATGTTTTTTCTCAGTCAGACCTACGGGATTCTGGCACTGTCAGCCCGGGACTGCGTGATATAACCGCCAGTCACTTGTCACGGGGCTTCTTATTTCTCGGCATCGCCCCGGCCGATGCCGATTTCAGCTAATCCATGAAGCGCGGTTTCTACACCATCATGTCGGCGCAGTTTTTCAGCTCGCTGGCAGACAACGCCTTGTTTGTAACCGCAGTAGAGCTGTTGCGTGCCAATGGCGCCCCCGAGTGGCAACGTGCCGCCCTGGTGCCCATGTTCGCCCTGTTCTATGTGGTCCTGGCACCCTTTGTCGGAGCGTTTGCGGACGCTCTTCCCAAGGGGCGGGTCATGTTCATCAGCAATGCCATCAAGGTGGTGGGCTGCCTGATGATGCTGTTCGGCCATCACCCGCTGATCGCCTATGCGGTGATCGGTCTGGGCGCCGCGGCCTATTCCCCTGCCAAGTACGGCATCCTGACCGAGCTGCTGCCGGCCTCCCAGCTGGTCAAGGCCAATGGCTGGATCGAGGGACTGACCATCACCTCCATCATCCTGGGCGTGCTGGTGGGCGGCCAGTTGGTGGGCCCCATGATTTCCCACCATCTGCTGGCCTTCAACTTCCCCTATATAGACACCGGCGTGGATACGCCTGCCGAAGCGGCGATTGCCGTGCTGATCCTGATCTACGCCATTGCCGCCTGGTTCAATCTGCACATTCCGCTGACCGGCGTGGCCATGCGCCCCATGCGTCAGGACCCGAACAAGGGTCTGCTGTCCAATATCGTCGGTCTGCTGCCCGACTTCTGGCTGTGCAGCAAGCGTCTGTGGGCCGACAAGCTGGGCCAGATTTCGCTGTCCACCACCACCTTGTTCTGGGGTGCGTCGGGCAATCTGCGCTACATCGTGCTGGCCTGGGGCGCTGCGGCTCTGGGCTATAGCACCACCCAGGCCTCGGCCCTGGTCGGCGTGGTTGCCATAGGCACGGCCGTGGGCGCGGTGGCAGCCTCCATGCGCATGCGCCTGGACAACGCCACCAGCGTGATTCCGCTGGGCATACTCATGGGTCTGCTGGTGGTGTGCATGATCTATATCGACAACCTCTGGCTGGCCGTTCCCTTTCTGATCGTGATGGGCGGCCTGGGCGGTTTTCTGGTGGTGCCCATGAACGCGCTGCTGCAGCATCGGGGCCATAACCTCATGGGCGCGGGCCGCTCGATTGCAGTGCAGAACTTCAATGAGCAGGCTGCCATTTTGGCCATGGGCGCTTTCTACAGCCTCTCCACCAAGTTCGGCCTCTCCGCTTTTGGCGCCATCACCGTCTTCGGTCTGGTGGTGGCAGGCATCATGATTCTGATAGGCATGTGGCACCGCAACAATTGCCGCAAGCACCCCCAGGAAATCACCCGCCTGCTGGATATTGCCCGCAAGGACTGCCACTGATTCCCGCAGCCCACCAGGCTGCATTCACGAAAATCAATAGCTTCTAGCCCTTGCCGGACAAGGGTTAGAAGCATTTTTTATGCATAGTCCACTCCCTGTTTTTGCTCTGCTGTTCAACGCCCTGATCTGGGGGCTGTCCTGGTGGCCGTTTCGCCTCATGCATGAAGCCGGCCTGCATCCGCTCTGGGCCACGGCGCTGATGTATGCGCTGGTACTGACGGGGCTCATCGCTTTGCGTCCGGCCAGCCTCAAGCAGGCCTGGCAGTACCCGGTGTTGCTGCTGCTGGCGGCCAGCTCGGGCCTGAACAATGTGGCGTTCAACTGGGCCGTGACCGTGGGTGACGTGGTTCGCGTCATCCTGCTGTTCTATCTCATGCCGGCCTGGGCCGTGCTGCTGGCCTGGAAGATTCTGGGCGAGCGTCCCACGCCCGCCGCCTTGCTGCGCCTGCTGCTGGCCTTTGGCGGCGTGGTGCTGGTGCTGCTGCCCGCCGATGCATCGCTGACCGGACTGGTGCAAGGTCTGTCCCTGGCCGACGCACTGGCCGTCTTTGGCGGCTTCATGTTTGCGCTGACCAATGTGCTGCTGCGCCGCTTTCAGGGCATTCCCAGCCAGGCCCGCATGCTGGCCATGTTTGCGGGCTGCATGAGCATGGCACTGCTAACGGCCTTGACGGCCAACAGCGCCGGTCTGGTGCCGGCCTTCCCGGCATTCAACACCCACTGGGCAGCCGTCGCCGTGCTGCTGTCCGTCTTGCTGATGGTGGGCAACTGGGCGCTGCAGTTTGGCGCATCGCGCCTGCCCTCGGGCGTGACGTCCGTGGTCATGTTGTCCGAAGTCGTCTTTGCCAGCGTCTCTTCGGTACTGATCGCCCAGGAGCAGCTTGCGGCTCGCACCCTGCTGGGCGGCGCCTGCATCATGAGCGCGGCGCTGCTGACGACGCTGGGCAGAGCGAAGAAAGCCTGACCCCGCCAAGCCAGAGGGGCAACCCCTCAGCGCAGACATAGGCCCGGAGAAGGCTCCGAGAAGTTAGACCAGCTTTCCAGCCAAAATCAGATAGCCCGGCACCCAGCCCGTGAGCACGCCCTGGACAATGCACAGCCAGCCTGTCATGCGCTCAATGGGCTTTTTCAGCGCCAGCAGGGCAAAGAACAGCGCCCAGAGTACAGCCCAGGCCGCCCAGTTGATGCCCATCCACCAGTCCAGGCCGGTTTTCGCGCTTGTCAGCGTGTCAACGGCCACGGGCACGGCCGTGATTGCCACAAACAGACTGAACCAGCCCAGACCCCGCCCGTCAGCGCCTGAGAAGCGGTTGAAGGCCACCCACAGATAGGTGAAGGCAAACAGCAGCGTGAGCGCTCCGCTTTTGACGGACGCAGCATCGGCTGCCGGCCCGAAGATGCTGGCCAGCCCTATGCACAGCGACACCACGCCGGTGAAGATATTGATGACCCAGATTTCCTTGTCGGCAATCTTGCCCAGCATCCACAGGCCGTTCAAAAACAACACGGCGCCCACATAGAACAACGACAGCCCCAACCACATACCCGTCTCCTTTTTCATTTCGTCAACAAACCACTGTGGGCGGGTTGATGCATGAAGTCAGAAGAACCGCGCACAGCACAAGGCCTGCCGCCCTCAGGTCAGGGCTGCAGTCCGGCAATCGTCCTCGGGCCCACCTGCGCTGCGGCTGCTGCGCGCCTATGGCTGCAGTGCCGCCTGCGGGGCAGGTATGCCGCAGCCGCCTTGAGCTGGCGGTCTGCGGGCTGGTGATGTGATGCAGGCTTTTTCCGGCTTGCGGGCCTGCAAGCTCAGGCTATCGCCTGAAGCGAAGATCAGGCCGCTTTTTGCTGACGGCGACGGGCGCGGTCCAGCTGCTGCGCCACCTGGCGCGGGTTCATGCCATACATCTCGGCAAAATCCTGCTCCGAAGTCTGACCGCTGAGCGTGAAGGAGCGCAGCAGGGCTTCGTCCTTGGCGGCACGGGCATCGGCTTCGGCCAGCGCATCGGCTACCAGCGCATTGGTGGCTTCGTTCTTGCCGAGCACGCGTTCGGCATAGTCTTCCCGCGCGAGGCCGGAGGCTTCGTAGGCGACGACGATGCGGTTGCGCAATTTGGGCGTCAGGTCTTCGGCCGTGCGCTGCTGGCGGCGACGGAAGACTTCGATCAGAGCATGGTGCACATGCTCGGGCAGCGTGGCTTCCACGGGCTGACCGCTCAGGTCATGACGGGCCTGGCCCGATGCCATGGCAGCCAGATAGCGACCGGAGCGCGTGTGCTGCTGCAACGCAGACTTGAGCGCTTCCTTGTCCAACTCGGGGTGGGCCGCCAGCAGATCTTCGAAAATGCCGCGCTTGAAGGGCAGCAACTGCTCGCCAAACAGGGCCGGGTGCCACTGCGCCAGCTGCTCTAGCAGCGGGTTCAGCGGACGTGGCGCGGCTTGGGCCTGCTCGGCCTGAGCGGGCTTGCCAGCATTGCCACCGCTGCGGCCACGGCCGCCGCGACGCGAGCGCTGACGAGGCTCTTGATTCTGGTTGGACACGGCTGTGCCTTGCTGCACGGCTTGCGCAACGTTCTGGGCCTCGGGCTGCTCTACAGCGGCCTGGGCATTGTGTTCTTGTGGTTCAGACACGATTTCAGTCATGGCAAAGCCCGTGGGCTTGGGGAGAAACAAAACCCCTAATCATGCCAGCATTGCAAACTGCAGTGCAAAACGGGGGTGCAAAGAGCCCTGGGGTTACCGGGTTCCAGCGGCTGACAGCGCCTCATCGATCAGCTCTATCCAGTGCATGACGGGCACCTGCGTGCCGTTTTGCAGATGGACGATACAGCCCATATTGGCCGAGAGAATGGCGGCCGGTTTTTCGGGGGCAAAAGGCTCATCCAGTGCGGCGATCTTGCGGTCGCGCAGCTGATGGGAGATTTCGGGCTGCAGCACCGAATAGGTCCCGGCCGAGCCGCAGCACAGATGCGACTCGGTGCGGGCCACGCGCACATCGAAGCCCAGCTCGCGCAGATGCTTCTCCACGCCGCCGCGCAGCTGCTGGCCGTGCTGCAGCGTGCAAGGCGGGTGGTAAGCCACGGGCGCCTTGGGTATTGCCAGCTGATCTTTCAACCGGGTCGCCAGTTCGGGCAACAAATCAGGCAACAGCTCGCTCAAGTCGCGGGTCAGCGCGCTGATGCGCACGGCTTTTTCCGCGTACTGCGCATCGTGCTTGAGCAGATGGCCGTATTCCTTGACCGTCACGCCGCAGCCCGAGGCATTCATCACGATCGCCTCCACCTCGCCGCATGCGACCAGCGGCCACCAGGCATCGATATTGGCGCGCATCTGGGCCTTGCCGCCCTCCTGGTCGTTGAGGTGAAATTTCACCGCCCCGCAGCAACCAGCCTTGTCGGCAATCACGGATTGAATGCCGGCCGCATCGAGCACGCGTGCTGTGGCGTAGTTGATGCGCGGCATCATGGCCGGTTGCACGCAGCCGGCCAGCATCAGCACCTTGCGGCGATGCTCCCGCGTAGGCCAGTGGCCGGCCTGCTGGGCCGGCGGAATTTTTTCGGCCAGTGCCTCGGGCAGCAAGCCGCGCACGGCACGGCCTAACGACAGAGCGGGCGCAAACAGCGAGGACGTCATGCCCTCCTTGAGGGCCCAGCGCTGCAGCTTCTCGCCCAAGGGGCGCTCAACTTGCTCATCCACAATCTTGCGACCTATATCGACCAGATGGCCGTACTGCACGCCGCTGGGGCAGGTGGATTCGCAGTTGCGGCAAGTCAGGCAGCGATCCAGATGCTGCTGCGTGGCGCGTGTGGGCTTGTGGCCTTCCAGTACCTGCTTGATCAGGTAGATGCGGCCGCGCGGGCCGTCCAGCTCATCGCCCAGGGTTTGATAGGTGGGGCATGTGGCCGTGCAAAAGCCGCAGTGCACGCATTTGCGCAGAATGGCTTCAGCTTCCTGGCCTTCGGGCGTGGCACGGAATTCGGGGGCGAGATTGGTTTGCATGGGCTCAGTCCTTGTTCTTACCAGTTCGCCGACAAACGGCCCACATTGAAAATACCTGCCGGATCAAAAGCCTGCTTGAGCCGCGCATGAATCTGCGCCGCCGTGCGCCCCGCCGCGCTGCCTTGCGCAAACACATCAAAGTCGGCCACACCGCTTATTTGATCTGCGCTTTCAGCTCTGAAAAGAGAAGCAAAACCACCCACAGACTGGGCCAGTTGCTGCAATGCCGCCGCAGCGCTGCGCGGCGCCTGCACCCAGCGCTGTGCGCCCAGCCAGTCCACCAGCGGGCCCACGCAGCCTGCGGGCAGTTGCAGCGGTGCTGTAGTGGCAGGCACGGACAGGCGCCACAGACAGTGATCGCCGGCCCTTGCACCGAACCAGGGCAGGCTCAGATCACGGCTGGCTGACCAGTCGGCGGCTACGGCATCGGTGTCCAGGCGCTCGCCGCCCAGCTTGAGGCAGGCAGCCTGCACCGCAGCCTGGGCCCCGCGCAGGCGCAGATACAGCGAGCCACCCGCTTGGCCAGCCTCATGCAGCCAGTTGCTGGCATTGAGCGGCAGCGGCTGGCCGCCCCATTGATTGAGCCACTGCAGTGCCTGCTGCTGGCTGCACTCGTCAAAGCGCAGCGTGGCCTCAGCCGGGGCCACGGGCAAGACCTTGAGGCTGACCTCGGTGATCACGCCCAGCGTGCCCCAGCTGCCGGCCATCAGACGCGAGACGTCATAGCCCGCCACGTTCTTCATTACCTGGCCGCCAAAGCGCAGCAGTTCGCCCCGCCCGTTGATCATCTCCAGGCCCAGAACGAAATCACGTACCGCTCCTACGCTGGCGCGCGACGGGCCGGAAAGGCCGGCCGCCACCATGCCGCCTACGGTGCTGCCGGGGCCGAAGTGCGGCGGCTCGAAGGCCAGACACTGGCCTTGGCCAGCCAGCTCGGCTTCCAGTTCGACCAGCGCAGTGCCGGCACGCACGGTCACGACCAGCTCGCTGGGCTCGTAGCTGACGATGCCGCTCAGGCTTCGCATGTCCAGCAGCTCGCCTTGCAGGGCATGGGCATAAAAGTCCTTGCTACCGCCGCCGCGTATGCGCAACGGTGTTTGGTCGGCAGCAGCGGCGCGTATGCGCTCGGTGATGGCTTGAAGGGCGTTGATTTGGCGGGTGGCTGAATCCATGGCTGCATGGTAGCGGCAGCGGTCGCCATAGAACCATGCTGCGCTTTTGATTTTTTTGAAACGCGAGCATGAATAAAAAAGGCCCCGCAGCATGCACTGCGGGGCCAACGTAATGAAACTGAACTAAAGCGAAAGGCTTGGCTTAGCGGGTATAGGCAACCTCCCCGTGAGAGCTGATGTCTAGACCTTGGCGCTCGGTTTCCTCGGAAACACGCAGACCCACGGTCAGAGCAGCAATCTTGTAGGCCACAAAGGACACCACACCGGACCAGACGATGGTCACCAGCACGCTCTCGACCTGCACCCACACTTGGTGAGCCATGTTGTAGCCTTCGGGCTCGATACCGCCCAGACCCTTGGCGCAGAACACGCCGGTCAGGATGGCACCCAGGATACCGCCCACGCCGTGGACGCCGAAGACGTCGCAGACATCGTCAACCTTGAGCATGTGCTTGAGGCCGGACACGCCCCAGAAGCACAAAGGGCCTGCAATGATGCCCATGACGATGGAACCCATTGGGCCGACAAAACCGGCAGCGGGCGTAATGGTCACCAGACCGGCCACGGCACCCGAAGCAGCACCCAGCATGGAGGCTTTGCCGCGCAGCAGGGCTTCGGCCACGATCCAGGAGATGGCGGCAGCGCCGGTCGCCAGGATGGTGTTGATGAAGGCCAGGCCGGCAATGCCGTTGGCGGCACCGGCGGAGCCGGCGTTGAAGCCGAACCAGCCCACCCACAGCAAAGAGGCACCCACCATGGTCAGCGTCAGGCTGTGCGGAGGCAGGGCCTCCTTGCCGAAACCGATACGCTTGCCCAGCATGTAGGCACCTACCAAACCGGCCACGGCCGCGTTGATGTGCACCACGGTGCCGCCGGCAAAGTCCAGCGCGCCATCGGCACCCAGCAGACCGCCGCCCCACACCATGTGGGCCATGGGGATGTAGCTGAAGGTGAACCACAGCACGGAGAACACGATCACGGCAGCGAACTTGATGCGCTCGGCAAACGCACCCACGATCAGCGCCACGGTGATGGCGGCGAAAGTGGACTGGAAGGCCACGAACACATACTCGGGGATGGTCTTGAGCGCGCTGGACAGCGTGTCCGGCGTGATGCCCATCAGGAACAGCTTGTCGAAGTTGGCGAAGAACTTGCCTTCGCCACCAAATGCCAGCGAATAGCCGTACACGGCCCACAGCACGGTGATCAAGGAAAAGACGACAAACACCTGCGCCAGCACAGACAGCATGTTCTTGGAGCGCACCAGGCCGCCGTAGAACAGTGCCAGGCCGGGAATGATCATCAAGATCACCAGCATGGTGGAGGTCAGCATCCAGGCGGTATCACCGGCGCTCAGGGTAGGCACGGCCTCTACGACGGCGGCAGCTTCGACCGCGGCCACCACCGCAGGCGCTGCTGCAGCTGCGGCACCGTCCTGCGCAAACACGGCTGCGCTGGCTGCCAACAGACCCAATCCAAGGCCTGCACTCAATAGCTTCTTGGTCATGGCAATCTTTCTCAAAAATGATTCCTGAGACGCTGCGGCGCTCAGAGGGCGGAGTCGCCGGTTTCGCCAGTGCGGATACGGATGGATTGCTCCAGCGCCTGCACAAAAATCTTGCCGTCGCCGATCTTGCCGGTGCGCGCCGCGCCTTCAATGGCGTCGATGGCCGCGTCCACCAGATCATCGGCAATGGCCGCCTCGATCTTGAGCTTGGGCAGGAAGTCCACCACGTACTCGGCACCGCGATACAGCTCGGTGTGGCCCTTCTGACGGCCGAAGCCCTTGACTTCGGTCACCGTGATACCTTGCACGCCGATCTGGGACAGTGCTTCACGCACTTCATCGAGCTTGAAGGGTTTGATGATGGCAATCACCATTTTCATGACAGGCTCCTGAGAAATTAAAAAGTCTTGGCCAGCGTCAGGATCAGACGCGCCTTGTTTACATCGCCAAAATAGGCTTTCTTGTTGGCACCAGCCACAGCTGCAGCCACAGAGAATCCGTCGCCCAGGTCATAGGCACCGCCCACGCTGTAATCCACGTAGTTGGGCACACCCAGGCTCTTGATGTCGCTGGAGAAATGTGTGTAACCAAGTGATGCTTTGAGTGTCACCTTGCTCATCACTTCCTGGCTGTAGGAGAACTGCAGATAACCGCTGTTGCGGCCCTTCAGACCCGAACCGGCCTTGGCACCGGCCCAGCCGAAGTAATCCTTGGACACGGTGTGCGAGTACTTGGCCGTGAAAGGGCCGTAGGTACCGGCACCGTAAATCTCCGTGGTGTTGCCGTTGGAGTTGCCCGAGTACACATAGGTCAGTGCGCCCACATCCCAGTCCACATCAGCGGCCTTGAATTTGTAGCCGCCGTAGAAGTCGGTTTCCAGCGAGTTGCCGGGCAGCCAGTCCACGGAGGAATTCCAGTTGCCCACGTAGAAGCCGCTGTCGCCGAAGCTATAGTCAAAACCGCCTTGCAGCGCAGGCTTGACGGCGCGCGTGCGGCTGGCGTCCTGATCCTGACCACGGAACTTGTAGTTGGTGGTCAAAGCCACATTGGCAGTGAGTTGTGCGTGAGCCCACATGGGGGCGGCAACGACGCAGGCCAATGCGGCAGTCTTGGCGAAGGTCTTGAAACGGCTAACAGCGATGCGGGTCATTCTGGCTTCCTCCGGTTTGAAAAAATTTGTGTTAACCGGTGAAAAGCACAGACCGTGCCAACATTGAGTTGCACTTCAATACGGCCTGTTTGTTGACCGATTTATTGGTATGAAAGTGCCATGCAGCCCTTGATCGAAAAGCGCTTCAAGCTATCAAAATCAATAGACGACGGGCGCCATCCAACGCAGGCTTGGCCATGCCCTGTGATGAGGCACGCAGGCAATGCGCGAATTTGGTGCGCAAGCAGGCTGGGCTCCTCGCACGAGCTCAATGCACTTAATTGGTGCAAATCAAGGGCGCAAAAAAGCCCGAGGCCTTGGGCACCCGGGCTTGGCAGCAAAAGCTGACTGCTTGATGGCGCGGATGGACGGCGCTTTCAGTAACTGGCTTGCGGCAGCTCGTTTCTGGTGAACACCAGTGACACCTTGGCCTCTTCGGGAATGGCGGGCAGCGCCGCATTCCAGTCCAGCCATGCCTGGCGCAGCTCGGCCAGTTTTTCGGGCTCGCGCTCACGCAGATTGGCGCGCTCGCGTGGGTCGGCGCTCACATTGAACAGGTATTCAATGCCTTCCACCTGCAGATACTTCCAGTCGCCACGCACCAACGCCCGCTGCTCGCGGTGCTTCATGCGCCAGGCCAGATCACGCTCGGGGCTCCAGCTGGCGTCCTTCATCACCGGCAGCAGGCTGATGCCGTCCAGCGGATAGTCGGCATGCGCGGCCACGTCGGCTGCGGCCAAAAAGGTGGCCGACCAGTCCATGGTCAGACTGGGCATATCGCTGACGACACCGGCTGCAATGCGCTCGGGCCAGCGCGCTACCAGAGGCACGCGAATGCCGCCTTCCAGCAAGTCCATCTTCTGGCCCACAAACGGCCAGTTATTGGAGAAGCGCTCACCACCGTTGTCGCTGGTAAAGACGATCAGCGTGTTCTCACTCAGGCCTTTTTTCTCCAGCGCATCCAGCACCCAACCAATGCCTTCATCCATGTGGTGAATCATGCGCTGGTAGGTTTCGATGGAGCCGCCGTCCGTGTGCTTGCCAATGCCGGCAATACGCTGGGCTTCCTCGCGGTCCTCACGGGTCAGCCAGGGCCAGTGCGGTGCGCTGTAGTGCAGGGACAGAAAGAAAGGCTTGTCCGCCGTCTGACGCTCGACAAAGTCCACGGCGCGCTGGCTCAGCAGGTCGGTCAGATAGCCGTCTTCCTGGTGCGGCTCTTCATTGATCCAGAAGTCCGGGCGGCCGCGCGGGTCGCAATGGGCAAAGTAATCATTGCCGCCGGCGTGAAAACCGTAGAACTCTTCATAGCCCGACAGGCGCGGGCCGAAATGCGGGGGGTAGCCCAGATGCCACTTGCCCACCAGGGCCGTGGCGTAGCCGGCGTCCTTGAGCAGCGAGGCCACCGTGGGGTGGTCTGGCGGCAGGCCCAGCACCTTGTCGCCGTGCACGCTGGCAATCGGCTCCTCGGCCGCGCCGCGCAAGCGGTACTGCCAGCGGCCCGTGGCCAGCGCAAAGCGGGTGGGCGAGCACACCGCCGAGTTGGAGTAGCCACGGGTAAAGCGCATGCCTTCACGCGCCATGGCATCCAGGCGGGGCGAGACATCGGTGGCATTGCTGTGCGCATCGCGTGCACCCGTGCAACCCAGGTCGGCATAGCCTATGTCATCGGCCAGGATAAAAATCAGATTGGGGCGGGAATCGGTCATGGGAGAAATCACAGAGAAGACACAAAAACAGGAGCAGCTATCGCCTGCAATCAATTGATTCAACGAAGTTTTAATGCTTGAACCAAAGCAAACCAAGCATTTGATGCTCCTAAAACCTCGGGCACTTGGCGCGGCGCTTGCAACTAGCAAGCCCCAAGCGCGAGACGGCCGGCAAGGGCCGCCCCGCAGCAAAGGCCGTCGTCCCCCTTCCAGGGGGAAGGCGCGGAGCGCCTCAGGGGGTATTGCCTCTCATGGCTTAAAGCCTGAACGTTTGACCGCTGGTGCCCATTGCGCACGATAGGCCTTGAGCATGCGATCAGTCTCCTGGGCGCTGCTGACCACAGGATCCAGCTTGGAAGCCGCAAATTTCTGCTGCGTATCGGCCTCCTTCATCACCTCCTGCACCAACTCGGACAGGCGCTGCACCGTGGCCGGCGCCATGCTTTGCGGCGCAAACAAGGTGTTCCAGCCGGTGCCGACCAGGCTCACACCCAGTTCCTTGAGCGTGGGAATCTCGGGCGCCATGGGGCTGCGCTTGTCGCCGGAGACGGCCAGTATCCGCAGCTTGCCGGCTTCATGCTGGGCAATCTGGGTGTCCAGGGTATCGACGGCAATCGGCACCTGACCGCCCATCAGGTCGGTCAGCAGCGGAGCCGAGCCCTTGTAGCCCACGACTTCGACCGGAACCTTGGCGCTCTCGCCCAGCATCAGCGCAAAAAAGTGCGGCAGGCTGCCGGTGGCAGGCACGCCGAAATTGGCGCGTTCCGGGTTGGCCTTGAGCCAGGCAAACAGATGAGACAGCTCTTTGACCGGCACGGCGCTAGCAACGGCCAGACCGAAGTCATAGCGGTTGACTTCGCTGATGGGCCTGAAGTCCTTCTCGGGGTCGTAGCCGGAGTCAGCAAACACCAGCGGTGCCACCACCATCACGGCAGGATTGGCCAGCAAAATCGCGGGCTGTGCGGCAGGGGCGTTCTTGACGTACTGGGCCGACAGACGGCCGCCCGCACCGGGCTTGTTCTCCACGATGACGGGGCTGCCCAGCTTGCTCTGCAGCTTGTCGGCCACGATGCGGGCCACGCGATCGGTGGCACCGCCGGGCGGGTAGCCCACCACGATGCGCAAAGGCGTCTTGCCCGGAAACAGCGGCGCCACGGCTTGCGCCTGCGCCAGAGCTGTACCCAGCAAACCGGCAGCCAACCCGGCACCGATTGCCCACTTGCCCAAGGTTCTTCTTTGCATTGCGACCATCTCCTTGTCCTTACGGCGAACCGCTCGCGCAAAAGTTATTCTTCATCAACAAAACTGGCAGTGTAAGGCGCCGGGCGGGCGGTACCGGTGAGCTTTTTCATGCCGTTTTCGTTCATCGCCCTACTCCGCCGTGAGCTTGATCTTGCGCACCAGAGCGCCCCATTTGTCCGACAGCTCCCTGGCTTTCTGCTGCGCCTGCTCGGGCGTGCTGCCCACCATCTCTATGTCCACGGACTTGACCTTTTCCTGCTGCCCAGGCGAGCGAATGGCCTGGGCCATGGCATCCAGAAAGCGCTTCTGGATCTCGGGCGGAACCCCCTTGGGCGCGGCCAGCAAGAGCCAGAACGTGCCGTCAAACTCCGGATAGCCGGATTCGGCAATCGTGGGTAGCTGGGGCAGTAGCGCAGAGCGCGTCTTGCCCGAAGTGGCCAGCGCCGTCACGCGGCCGCTCTGGATCTGGGGCAGCACCGTGGGCGCAGCCAGAAAGCCGCAGTCGACCTGACCGCCCATGAGATCCTGCATGGCGGGCGCCGGGCCCTTGTAAGGAACATGCACCATTTTTGTACCCGTGGCGGAAAGCAAGGACTCCATCACCAGATGACCGGGCGAGCCGGCGCCGCCGGTGGCATAGGTCAGCTCCCGGGTACGAGTAGCGTCCACCATGTCCTTGACGGACTTGAAGCCCAGGGCGGGGTTGCAAATCAGTGTCTGCGAGAACCGGGCCGCCGCATTAAGCACCACGATCGCGTCACCGGCATAGCCCTGGTTCTTGTAGATGTGCTTGTTGACCGTGAGCACCGGGTCCATGGCCCAGAACCAGGTGTAGCCGTCGGCCGGGGCCCGGGCGACTTCGGCTGCGCCGATATTGCCGTTGGCGCCGGGCTTGTTTTCCACAATCACCGGCTGGCCCAGCACTTTTTGCACCGCCGCAGCCAGGGGACGAATGGCGATGTCGGAAGGGCCGGCGGGCGGGTTGGGCACGATGATGCGTATGGGCTTGGCAGGCCAGGCATCGGAGGCATGGGCCACTGCCCCCCATTGAGCGGCCAGCAAACTCGCTGCTCCCAGCATTCCCAAGGCGCGACGGGTCATACGAAAGCAAGGCATGGTGTCTCCTGTAGATGTCTTTGGAGCCACTGTAAGCAGTGCCTGGATAATGAATCTAATCCATCATCCCTAGAGAAAACCCACAGAGCCTCATGCCCAAGGAACCAAGCCACCCATGGCGGCAAGCATCCAAGCTGGACGACTTGTTTCTCTATCACCTGGCACGGCTGATGAGCTCGGCAGGCTCCATGGTGGTACGCATGTGCGAGGGAGGTTTTGGCATCACCCGGCGTGAATGGCGACTCATAGGTCTGTTGGCCGACCAAGGGCCTATGCAGCCTTCACAGCTGGCAGAACATGCACAGCTGGACCGTACCCGCACCTCGCGCACCATCTCCACCCTGATCGCCAAGGGCCTGCTGCAAAAGCAGGGCATTGCCGGAGACGGACGCCAGGCGCTGGTACAGCTGTCGGCCGCCGGTCTGGCTCTGCACGCCCAGTTGTTTCCCCAGGTACGGCAGATCAATCAGGAGCTGCTCGGCGACATCAGCGATGCCGAGCTGCAGCTGCTGTCGCAGATGTTTACCCGCATAGGGGCGCGGGCCGCCCTGATGCAGCAGCAAGGCGACTTCCCCAAGGCGGAGCGTAGACGCGGGCGCTTGACGCCACGGCCGCCGCCGCGAGACGACACAGCGCGCTGACGGTTTGCGCTCCCTCTGCACTCACCCTCTTGCCTGTGTGCAAGGCTTGCGCCTACCCTAGGGCCTTCAATGCGGATCGAGGGACTTATGGGACTTGCCTTAGTTCAGAGTCGTGCCTTGCTGGGCCTGCAGGCGCCGCGCGTCACGGTGGAAGTGCATCTGGCCAACGGTCTGCCCTCGTTCACGCTGGTAGGTCTGGCCGATGTGGAAGTCAAGGAAGCCCGCGAGCGCGTGCGGGCCGCCATACTCAATGCAGGGCTGGAATTTCCCAATAACCAGCGCCCAACCGTCAATCTGGCGCCCGCCGACCTGCCCAAGGATTCAGGACGATTTGACTTGCCGATTGCCCTGGGCATTCTGGCCGCCAGCGGGCAGATTGAAGCCGGCCGCCTGGCCGACTATGAGTTTGCGGGCGAGCTATCCCTGACCGGCGCGCTGCGCCCCGTGCGCGGTGCCCTGGCCACGGCGCTGGCCCTGCAGCGCCAGCAGCAGCACACGCGCTTGGTGCTGCCGCCCGAGAGCGCCCAGGAAGCGGCTTTTGTCGCCGGCACCGAAGTGTTCTGCGCCCGGCATCTGCTGGATGTGGCACGGCAGTTCATGGCCCATGCGGCGCCTGAGGAGGGCGACCCGGAGCTGGCGCAAGAGCCAGGCTGGCAGCGCATGGCCCCCACCGAGGCCGTGGCCGCCCCTCAGACTCTGGATCTGCGCGAAGTACGCGGCCAGGCCCAGGCCAAGCGCGCTCTCGCAATTGCAGCAGCTGGCGCACATGGCGTCTTGATGGTAGGCCCGCCAGGCTCTGGGAAATCCATGCTGGCCCAGCGCTTTGCTGCCTTGCTGCCGCCCATGACGGATGAAGAAGCGCTGGAAGCGGCTGCCATTGCCAGCCTCAGCGGCCGTTTCACACCGGCCCAGTGGCGGCAGCGCCCGTTTGCTGCGCCACACCACACGGCCAGCTCGGTGGCGCTGGTCGGCGGCGGCTCGCCCCCCAGACCGGGCGAAATTTCTTACGCGCATTGTGGCGCCCTGTTCTTGGATGAACTGCCCGAATTTCAGCGCAGTGCCCTGGAAGCACTGCGCGAACCGCTAGAGACCGGGCGCATCACCATCGTGCGCGCCGCACAGCGTGCGGAGTTTCCGGCCCGCTTTCAGTTGGTGGCCGCCATGAACCCCTGTCCCTGTGGCTACTGGGGCTCGCGCCTGCGCGCCTGCCGCTGCACGCCCGATCAGGTCGCGCGCTATCAGTCGCGCATCAGCGGCCCCCTGCTAGATCGCATTGATCTGCATGTGGAAGTGGCCGCCTTGCCGCCCGAGGAATTGCTGGCCGCGCCCGAGGGCGACGACAGTCGCACCGTCCAGGCCCGCGTCACGGCGGCGCGCAGCAAGGCTTTGCAACGCCAGGCCATGCCCAACCATTTGCTGCAGGGCGCGCAACTCGATGCCCACCTGCAGCTCACGCCCGAAGCCCTGGCCTTTGCCCACAAGGCGGCCACACGCCTGGGCTGGTCGGCCCGCGGCACGCACCGGGCGCTGAAGGTGGCGCGCACCATTGCCGATCTGGCCGACGCCGACACCATCAGCCAGGCCCATGTGGCCGAGGCACTGCAATACCGCCGGGCACTCATGCAGTCCCTGGTCCTCGGTTAGCGCTTTGGGCGCAGATCCCACCAAGCCACGGCCAACAGCACCAGCGTAGTCAACCAGCCGGTGGTCAGCAGATCCAAGCCAAAGGACAAAGGGACCAGCACCAGCAGCACGGCCGCGCCAAGCACATGCGACAGGGGAATCCTGCCGTACACCACGTTCTTGTAGATGGCGCTGCCCAAAAGGTAGACAGCAGGCCCGCCTACCAGAACAGCCGCATAAGCGGGTTTCATCGCCTCATGCGGGTGGGCCATGATCAGGTCATTGGCCACGGCACTGCCGATAATGCCGGCCACCAGCACCGCATGGATGTAGTGGAAGTAGGCTCCGACGCGCCCCGGATCGCTGGATTTGACGATCAGCTCGGTCGCATCCTTGCTGGCCGTACCGAAATAAAGCCACCAGAGCGCCAACGTTCCCAGAAACGTGGCCAGCAGTGCCGAAATCACGGCCGTATTCCACTCGCCATCGGCGAACATGGCCCCGCTGGCCAGCAAGGTTTCCCCCAGCGCCACGATCACGAAAAGCTGGCAGCGCTCGGCCAGATGAGCGCCTTCGATAGTCCAGTCCCGGGTAGAGGAGCGACCCAGACCCGGCAGTGCAAAACCCCACATGGGAGAGACATACTCGCAAAGTGCGGCCACTATCCACAAGACAATGCGCCACTCGTGCTCCGCCAGACCGCCCGCAATCCAGAAACCGGCCGAGATCACCAGCCATCCCAGCATGCGCGCATAGTTCTGCCGCAGGGCGCTGCTCCTGGGCAGCATCCACAGCACCAGCGCGGTTCTCCCCACCTGCATGCAGACATAGGCCACGGCAAAGACCAGGCCGCGCGAGCCGAATGCCTGGGGAAGGCTGGACGCCATGACCAGGGCCAGCAGCATGGTGACGAACAGCAGGCCGCGTACGCGCGGGGTCTCCGGATTCAACCAGTTGGTGACCCAGCAGGTGTATTGCCAGCCCAGCCAGACGGCAAACCAGAGCACCAGCGTTTCAAGCAAGCCCTTGAGCGTCAGGTTGTGCAGCAACTCATGGCTGATCTGCGTCACCGCGAATACATAGACCAGATCGAAGAACAGCTCTTCAAAAGTGACTTTGGCGTGATGCCCGTCACGCTGGCGCAGCACCTCTACGGTGCCGGCCGATGGAGACTTAGCTGCCATGGGAAAGCCTCCAGGCCAGCAGCGCAGCAATGACCGCAGGCACTGCAATATTGAGCAGCAGGATAGGAAACTCCTGCCTTGCCGTATAGCCGGCATGGGCCACGCCGACCCACATATTGGCGGCAGCGACCAGGCACCAAAGCGGGATGAACCACCTGGCAGCCGACGCCATGGCAGCGCTGCTGCCGCCCCACAACCAGCCGAACAGCACAAAGACCGCCAACTGCAAGACACCACCGGTCATCACCAATAGAACATGCATTGCATCGCCCTCCGCAAAGTGATTGCTGCTGGCTATTATTCTTGGGAAGTGCCGTCCGCCCAAAGTTTCATGCGGCAGTGCTGTCAATCCCCAACACTTTCGCAAAAGCAAACAAGGCCGGCGACCATCCTGCTGTGCCGCCCGTGACAAAGTAGGTGTCGACCCAGGCCAGCTCCTGCGGCAAGTCCATGCAGTGCACGGCAAAGCGCTGTTGCTGCGCCTCCACCAGAGCGCGTGAAAGCAGCGCATAGCCCATGCCTGCGGCCACGCAGCCCAGGATGGTGTCCAGCATGCCCAGCTCCATGATGCGCACCGCTGCCACGCCTTGCGAAGCCATCAACAGCTCGATGCGCTGGCGATAGCTGCAGCCCTGCCTGAAAGCCAGAAACACCGAAGAGCAGAACTCCTCGGCCGTGGGAAAACGCGTGAACGGCTGGCCGCTGACCAGCACCAGCTCCTCCCTGAACACCGGCCAGGAATGCAGCTCGGGCTGGGGAGCTGCACCATTGACAAAAGCACAGTCGATGCGCCCGGCCGTCAGCTCGGTCAGCAAGGCTGCCGTGGGCTGGGCATCCAGCTCCAGATCGATGCCCGGATGCTGCTTGCGCAGCTGGGTCAGCAACGTTGGCAGCCGCAGCGCGGCCGTGGTTTCCATCGAGCCTATGCGCAGCCTGCCCTTGGCCTGGCCGGCATCGAGCTGGCGCGACTGCAACTGGGCCAGCGCCTGATCATGGGCATGCAGCATCTGCTGTGCATACTGCAGCAGAGTGCGTCCCGCCGGGGTGGGAAAAACGGGATTGGCACGCATCAGCAATTGCGCGCCTACTTCGTCTTCCAGCTTTTTGATGTGGGCCGTGACATTGGACTGCACGGTGTGCAGCTGCTGGGCGGCAGCCCCGAAACTGCCGCTGAGGCAGACGGCGTCGAACATGCGCAGGGATTTGAGTTGCATGGTGCGCTACAAAATCTCATAAAACGATATCAACAATCATTTTGAATCATTGGACATGATTACACCACTGCGCTTAGGCTTGAGTCCTCACTGCAAGAGAAACGACCCGTGATTCAACCCAAGGAATGGCCTCTTTTCTGGACCGGCTTCATGGCCACGCTCAGCGGCGTGGGTCTGGCCCGTTTTGCCTATACGGCGCTGATGCCGCAAATGGTGCATGCGGGCTGGTTCAACGGCGAGCAGGTGGCCTATCTGGGCGCCGCCAATCTGCTGGGCTATCTGATTGGCGCCCTGGCCGCCGCCCCCTGGGCCGAACGCATGGGCGCGGTGCGCGTGCTGCTGATCTGCTGGATTGCCGTGGCGCTGAGCTTTGCCGGCTGCAGCCTGCCCCAGCCCATGGCGGTGTTCTTTGTCTGGCGGCTGATTTCGGGCATTGCCGGAGCCACGCTGATGGTGCTGGGCCCCTCGGTCGCCATGTCCGCCGCCATGTCCCAGCGCCGTGCCACGCTGGGGCCGCTGATGTTTTGCGGCATCGGTGTGGGAGCCTTGTTGGCCGCCACTCTGGGGCCGGTGTTTGCGCGCCTCAGCCTCAGCGCCGTTTGGTGGGCACTGACGGCCTTGTGCGTGCTGGCGCTGTGGACCGGTTGGCGCTGCGCCCGCCAGATCCACGTGCCCGCACCGGTGGCCATCACGCCCACGCATACGGCCGCTGCACCGCCCACCTCGCTGTGGAGCATGGCCGTGATCCTGGTTTTTCTGGCCTATACCTGCGATGCTTTCGGCTTTGTGCCCCATACCGTGTTCTGGGTGGACTATCTGGATCGCGAGTTGCAGCAGGGCTCAGCCTATGCCGCCACCCAATGGGCTTTTTTCAGCCTGGGCGCCATTGCCGGGCCTTTGTGTGCCGCCTTTTGCGCCACGCGCTGGGGCTGGTGGGGCACAACCACGGGAGCTTATGCCCTCAAGGCCGTAGCCATTGGCTTGCCCCTGGTCTGGGCCGGGTTTGCCGGCCATGCGATCTCGGGCTTTCTGGTCGGCGCCCTGTCGCCCGGCATGGCTGCCATCACCTCGGGCTATCTGATGCAGCTGATTGGCCCGGCCCAACACAAGAAAATGTGGGGCTATGCCACGGCCGCGTTTGCGCTGCTGCAAGCCACGTCGGGCTATCTCATGGCTTTTATCTACGCCAGCACGGGCAGCTACCGCCAGCTGTTTGTGCTGGGTTGCGCCGCACTGCTGCTGGGCGCGCTGCTGGTGGCCGGCAGCCGCTCGGCGCAGACTCTTCGTTCCTGATTGCCCGCCTCCTCCTATGACAAATTCCGCCCCCTGGATGACCCGCCTGGGTCTGCAGCATCCCCTTATTCAAGCCCCCATGGCCGGCACCTCCACGCCGCAGCTGGCCGCCGCCGTCAGCAACGTCGGAGCTCTGGGCTCGGTGGGCATTGGGGCCTATGGGTTGGAGCAGGCCCACCAACATATTGCCCAGACACAGGCACTGAGTTCGCGTGCCTTGAACGTGAATCTGTTCTGCCACCAGCAGCCCACGGCCGATGCCCAACGGGAAGCGGCATGGCTGCACTATCTGGCGCCAGAATTTGCCCGCTTCGGCGCACAGCCGCCAGCCGGCCTGCGCTGCATTTACGAATCGGCGCTGGGCAACACCGCGCTGCAAGCCATGGTGCTTCAGCTGCGCCCTGCGGTGGTCAGCTTTCATTTCGGCCTGCCCGAGCAAAGCTTTATCGATGCCTTGCGCGCCTCAGGCATCGTCACGCTGGCATGTGCCACCAGCCTGGCTGAAGCCCGGCAGATCGAACAGGCCGGCGTGGATGTCATCGTGGCCCAGGGCATGGAAGCCGGCGGCCACCGCGGCGCCTTTGTGCCCGAAACAGATCTGCTGCTGGGCACGATGGCCCTGGTGCGCCTGCTGGCGCGCGAATGCAGCCTGCCCGTGGTGGCCGCCGGCGGCATCATGGATGGAAATGGCATTGCCGCCGCATTGCAGCTAGGCGCTTGCGCCGTGCAAATGGGTACGGCTTTCATCCTCTGCCCCGAATCCGCCGCCAGCCCCGCCTACCGGGCCGAGCTGCAAAGCGAAAAAGCGCTGCACACCGGCATCACTCCCGCCATTTCGGGCCGCCCCGCACGCGGCATGTTCAACCGCCTGCACCAGTTGGGCCTTGACTATGGCCAGCCCCTGCCGGCCTACCCCATGGTCTATGACGCCGGCAAAGCCCTGCACCAGGCGGCCAGCGCTCAAGGCAGCAGCGACTATGCCGCCCACTGGGCCGGACAAGGCGCAGCTCTGGCCCGCGCCATGCCTGCCGCCGAGTTGGTGCATACCTTGGCGCAGGAGCTGGCCCAGGCCCTGAAATCTCCGACGGTTTAGCAGGGCAGACTGCGCTTGAAGCGACTTCACAATCCATAGCAACAAGCGCTTTCATTGATTCGACTCAAGGCTGCTTCGCTTGAAAATCCATCCCAAGGCAAGCCAACGCCCATAGTCCTGACAGACGTAGCCCCGCGGGCACGCATGGTCCAAATTCATTCTGCAAAAACACCGAGGAGACAGAATGAAAACAGCATTGGTATGCGTGGTCACCGGCGCCAGCCGGGGAGTGGGTCGGGGCGTGGCCCTGGCTTTGGGTGCGGCAGGTGCCACCGTCTATGTGACGGGGCGCAGCGTGAATGAAGGCGATTCACCCCTGCCGGGCACCGTGGGCCAGACGGCGGCCGATGTCAGTGCCGCAGGCGGCACCGGCATTGCCGTGGCCTGCGACCATGGCGACGATGCCCAGGTGACAGCCTTGTTCAAGCGCGTGCGCCGCGAGCACGGCAAGCTGGACATTCTGGTCAACAGCGCCATTGCCATTCCCGACCCGCTGATCGAAGTCGCGCCCTTCTGGCAAAAGCCGCTGTCCATGACATCCCTGCTGGACGTGGGCCTGCGCTCCAGCTATGTGGCCTGCCACCTCGGTGCCGATTTGCTGCTGGCGGCAGGCGGTCTGATCGTCAATATCTCTTCTGCCGGCAGCCGCTGCTATATGCACGGCCCGGCCTATGGCGCCGGCAAGGCCGGCACGGACAAGATGACGTTTGACATGGCCCATGACTTCAAGCCCCACGGCGTGAGCGTGGTCTCGCTCTGGCCGGGTCTGGTCAAGACCGAGCGCTCAGAGCGCGTCTGCGCCGCCTCGCCCGACAAATACGGCAACAGCTTTGACACGGCCGAAACTCCGCAGTTCATAGGCCGCGTGGTGCTGGCCCTGCACGGCGACCCAAATTGCCTGGAGGCCCGCTCGGGCCGCACCTTCTACACCGCCGAGCTGGCCAGCCAGTACGGCGTGCAAGATGTGGATGGCGCACAACCGCCCTCGCCCCGCGCCTGGTTTGGTGCACCGCCGGAGTTTTCGCCCGTGGTGGTGGAGTGAGCGGTTCAGACGCCCAGATATTGCTTGCGCACCGCATCGTCACCCGCCAGCTCCGCCATGCTGGCCTGGTGCACGATCTGGCCCTTTTCCAGCACATAGGCGCGGTCGGCCACGACTTCGGCAAATGGCAGATTCTGCTCGCTGAGCAAGATGCCAATGCCCTGGGCCTTGAGCTCCAAAATCGTGCGCGCCATCTGTTCCACAATCAGCGGCGCCACGCCTTCCGAAGGCTCGTCGAGCAGCACCAGACAGGGTTGGCCCATCAGCGTGCGGGCCACGGACAGCATCTGCTGCTCGCCGCCGCTCATGCGGCCGCCCAGGCGATCCGGCATTTCGCCCAGATTGGGAAACAGGGTGAACAGTTTTCCCGGCGTCCAGTGCGGCAGAGCCGTTCCATCCGGCCACTGGCGTGGCTTCTGGCGACCGACTTCCAGGTTTTCCAGCACCGTCAGCTCGGTAAAAATGCGCCGATCCTCGGGCACATAGCCCAGGCCGCGCTGCGCAATCTGGTGCGAGGCTTTTTGATCGATGGCCTGGCCCATAAAGCTGATCGTTCCCTCCCGGCGCGGCACCAGCGCAGCAATGCTTTTGAGCGTGGTAGATTTGCCCGCGCCATTGCGCCCCATCAGCGCCACGACTTCGCCGCGCCCCACGTTCAAGCTGACGCCATGCAGGATATGCGCCGCGCCATACCAGGCGTTCAAATCGAGCACTTCAAGCATTTTCTGGCTCTGGCCTTTGCCCATCATGCGGGGCCTGCTATGGTTTTTATTCACTTCTGTTTTTCCAATACCAAGCCCGTGCCCAGGTAGGCCTGCTGCACTCTGGCATCGGCGCGAATCTGCTGCGGCGTGCCTTCGGCCAGCAACTGGCCGCGCACCAACACGGCCACGCGGTCGGCCTGGCCGAAGACCACGTCCATGCTGTGCTCGGTAAACAGCACGCCCATCTGGCGCTGCCGTGCAATGCGCCGGGCCAGCTGCATCAAGGCCACGCGTTCTCCGGGCGCCATGCCGGCCGTGGGCTCGTCCATCAGCAGCAATTGCGGGTCGTGCGCCAATGCCATGGCCAGCTCCACACGCTTCACATCGCCGTAAGCCAGTTCGCTGCAAGGGCGCTCGGCCTGGGCCTGCATGCCGACTTGCTCCAGCAGCGCCAGCGCATCGCTGCGGCGATGGCCGGCCGCACGCGGCCACCAGCTGAAAATCTTGCGGTCGGCAGACAGTAACGCCATCTGCACGTTCTCCACCACGGTCAGCGAGGCAAAAGTCTGGGCAATCTGAAACGTGCGTCCCACGCCCAGCCGCCAGATGGCGCGCGGCGCCAGCCCGCTGATGTTCTTGCCGCCCAGCAGCACCTGACCGCTGTCGGCTGCCAACTGCCCGCCCACCAGGTTGAAGGTGGTGGTCTTGCCCGCTCCATTGGGGCCTATCAGGGCCAGCAGCTCGCCGGCCTGCAACGCAAACGACACGTTCTGCACGGCTTTGACGCCGCCGAAGGCCTTGCTGATGTTTTGCACTTGCAACAGGCTCATGGCTGGGCTCCTTGCGCTTTTTTCATAGCTACTCTCGCCCACAGCATCTGCGCAAAACCCGAAATCCCCTGAGGGAACAGCAGCACCAGAGCCAGCATGATGGCGCCCATCAGCGCACGCCAGTACTCGGTGTTGCGCGCCACCGTGTCGTGCAGCCAGGTAAAGGCCGCCGCGCCGACCACAGGGCCGGCCAGCGTCTGCACGCCGCCCAGCAGCACCATGACCAGCGCATCGACGGATTTGGTGACCGACATGGCATCGGGCGCCACGCCGCCCTTGCTGAAGGCAAACAGCGCACCGGCCAGCCCGGCAAACCAGGCGGCAATGACAAACGCCGTCCACTGCACGCGGCGCACAGCTATGCCGATGGCATCGGCCCGCAAGGCCGAATCGCGGCTGGCACGCAAGGCATAGCCCAGTGGCGAGAACAGCAGGCGCCGCAGCAGATAAATGCCCAGAGCGCAAACCGCCAGCGCCAGCCAGTAAAAGACCGCGCCGTGCGGCGCCCACGTGATTTGCCATTCCGGCGGCCACACGCCGGTAAGTCCATTGCTGCCGCCGGTGAACGCGTCCCACTGAAAGACGATGGCCCAGCTGATTTGCGCAAACGCCAGCGTCAGCATGGTCAGGTACACGCCGGACAGGCGCACGCAGAACCAGCCATAAAGCAGGCCACCGGCAGCCGCCACCAAGGGGCCCAACAGCAGCACGGCAGGCAGGGGCAGATCCAGCAGACGCACCAGCAGCGCCGCGCCATAGGCACCCAGGCCAAAGTAAGCCGCATGGCCGAAGGAATGCATGCCGCCAGGGCCGAGGATGAAGTGCAGACTGGCCGCCAGCAGCGCGGCAATAAAGATATCCGTCAGCAGCACGGTGCTGTAGCCGCCGGCCTCACCAGCCACCAGAGGCAGCAGGACCAAGGCCAGCAGCAAGCCCAGCCACGCCGCACGCGCACCACGGCCTGCGCTGCGTAGCGGCAGTTCGGGCTCGCCACCGCTACGGGCCAGCGCCTGGGGCTTGCCCAGCAAGCCCCAGGGCCGCCAGACCAGCACCACGGCCATGACCAGAAACTCCACCACCAGGGTGAGCTTGGAAAACGAGATTTCCACGCCGGCAATCTGCTGCACGCCCAGCCAGATACAGACGGCTTTCAATTCCGCCACCAATAGCGCGGCCACAAACGCTCCCGGAATGCTGCCCATGCCGCCCACGACGACCACCACAAAGGCTGCGCCAATGGTCAACATGTCCATCTCCAGGCTGGCCGGCTCGCGCGGCAGCTGCAGCGCACCGCCCAGACCCGCCAGCAGCGTGCCCAGGGCAAATACGGCCGTGAACAGCCAGGCCTGGTTCACGCCCAGTGCGCCCACCATTTCACGGTCCTGCGTGGCGGCACGCACCAGGGTGCCGAAGCGGGTCTTGGTCAGCAACAGCGTCAGACCCAGTAAAACCATGGGGCCAGCCGCTATCAAAAGCAGATCGTAAGTAGGGAACTCACGCCCCAGAATGGCCACCGAGCCTTCGAAACCGGCAGCGCGCGGACCGAACAACTCCTCGGGCCCCCACAGCCAAAGCACCGCGTCCTTGATCACCAGTACCAGGGCAAACGTGGCCAGCAGCTGAAACAGCTCGGGCGCCTTGTAGATGCGGCGCAGCAGCAGTATCTCGGTGATGGCGCCCAACACTGCGCAGGCCAGCGGGGCCAACAGCAGCGCAGGCCAGAAGCCGATATAGGGCGAGAGCACCTCCACGCTGCTGTAGGCCATGAAGGCACCCAGCATGTAGAACGAGCCATGGGCAAAGTTGATGGTGCGGGTGACGCCAAAAATCAGCGACAGCCCCACCGACACCAGAAACAGCGACGATGCGCTGGCCAGGCCGTTGAGCAGCTGGGCCAGCAGGCCGGATGCGCTCATGCTGCGTCTCCCCTTGTCATCAACTCACTCCCTGCAGGTATGAAAAAAGCCACCCTCGCGGGGTGGCCTGTGTATTTTCGCAAGAATTTTCACCCCTGCGCGTCAGTTCGCCGCGGCGGGTCGCAGCTTCTTCACTTCCTCGTCCGAAGGCTGATAGTCCTTGCCATCGGCATAGCGGTATTTGACCAGCACGCCGCGTTTGAGCTTGTCGTCATAAGCCGTCTTGCCCACATAGGCGCCCATGGTGGACTGGTGATCCTGGGCGCGGTAGGTGATGCGGCCAAAAGGCGTGGCCACTTCCAGGCCCTTGAAGGCGGCAATCAGCTTTTCGGTATCGGGGTCGCCACCGGTCTTGCGCAGACCCGCAGCAATCGACTGGATGGCGTTGTAGCCCACGATGGTGCCCAGGCGCGGATAGTCCTTGAATCGGGCCTGATAGGCCTTGAGGAAGGCGGCATGCTCGGGCGTGTTGATGGAGTACCAGGGATAGCCGGTCACCGTCCAGCCCTCGGGGGCTTCCTTCTTGAGCGGGTCCAGGTATTCGGGCTCGGCCGTCAGCAGACCCACCACTTCGCGGCCCTTGAACAGGCCGCGGGTATTGCCTTCGCGCACAAACTTGCCCAGATCGGTGGCAAACAGCACGTTGAAGACCGCATCGGGCTTGGCGTCGGCCAAGGCCTGTACCACGGAGCCGGCATCGATCTTGCCCAGCGCCGGCGCCTGCTCGGCCACAAATTCGATATCGGGCTGCTTTTCCTTCATCAGCTTCTTGAAGGTGGCGACGGCCGACTGTCCGTATTCGTAGTTGGGATAGACGATGGCCCAGCGCTTTTTCTTGAGCTTGAGTGCTTCCTCCACCAGCATGGCGGTCTGCATATAGGTGGAGCCGCGCAGACGGAAGGTGTAGTGATTGCCGTTGGCCCAGACGATTTTGTCGGTCAGCGGCTCGGACGCCAGGAAGAAACGTTTTTTCTGGTTGGCGTAGTCCGTCAGCGCCAGACCCACATGCGAGAGAAAGCTGCCGGTGAGCACGTCGATCTTTTCGCGGCTGTAGAGCTCTTCGGCGGCGCGCACGGCATCGCCAGGCGTGGCGTTGTCGTCACGAACTACCAGTTGCAGCTTTTTGCCCGCCACGCCGCCGGCGGCGTTGACCTGCTCCACCGCCAATTCCATGCCTTTTTTATAGGGTTCCAGAAAGGCCGGCTGGGCCTTGTAACTATTGATTTCGCCAATCTTGATCACGCCCTGCGCGGCGGCAGATTGCCAGGCAGGAAGAGCGGCCAGAGCGAATGCCGGAGTCATCCAGCGCATGTGAAAACCCATCGTCATTCTCCTTATCACTATTCAGTATCAAGACATTGGCGAGCAATGTACCCGTTTAAGACCATATTGCCGGACAATATGTAGCTAGTCCCGCTTGGCAACCGGCAGCTACCGCGTCAGCCACCGCTTGTGTGCTGGCGCTCCGCCACCGCCCGCCCCCAGGCGAATGCCGGGCATTTTCTCTGCAGGTCCGCCCTGCTCCAAAGTCTTTTTTTGTCAGACGATCATGAGTGCTTTTCTTGAAGAACGCGTGCTGTCCGTCCATCACTGGACTGACCGTCTTTTTTCCTTCACAACGACACGCGACACCTCGCTGCGTTTCTCCAACGGTCACTTCACCATGATTGGCCTGAAGGTGGACGGCAAGAACTTGCTGCGCGCCTACTCGATTGCCAGCCCCAATTACGAAGAGCACCTGGAGTTTCTGTCCATCAAGGTGCCCGACGGCCCGTTGACCTCCAAGCTGCAGAACATCAAGGTGGGCGACACCATCATCGTGGGCAAAAAACCCACCGGTACGCTGCTCATCGACTATCTGCTGCCCGGCAAGAATCTGTACATGATCGGCACCGGCACCGGTCTGGCACCCTGGCTCTCCGTCGCCCGCGACCCCGAGACCTATGAGCGCTTCGAGAAGGTCGTGATCGTGCATGGCGTGCGCCATATCAACGAGCTGGCCTATCAGGAGCTGCTGGAAAAAGAGCTGCCCGAGCACGAGCTGCTGGGCGACATCATCAAGGACAAGCTGGTGTACTACCCCACGGTGACGCGCGAACCCTTCCGCAACCATGGCCGTATCTCCACCCAGATCAACAACGGCACCTTCCCGCAAAACATCGGTCTGCCCGATCTCAACCCCGAGACCGATCGCGTGATGCTCTGCGGCAGCCCCGCCATGCTGGCCGAACTCAAGGAGTTGCTGGAACACCGCGGCTTCAAGGAAGGCAACACCACCACGCCTGGCGACTTTGTCGTTGAACGCGCGTTTGTGGAAAAGTAAAGCGCCAGGCTGAGCACAGCCTCGGCCCGGCCCTGACAAAAGCCACGCTCGCCCCTCTTGTTCGCAAGAGTGGCGACGTGGCTTTTTAAATATTCTCGCCAGCGGTCTTGGGCAAGGTTTGGGGGTCGACAGTTGACGGTGCACCGGCCTGCGAGGCAAAAGGCCGCCTGAACCTCAGCCCGGCCTTGCTGCAGGCCTTGGCCGTGGCGGCCGAGAACAGCAAGATGGCCGAGGTGAAGTAAAACCACATCAGCACCACCACCAGCGAGCCCGCCGCGCCATAGGCCGAAACCACAGCTGCGGTGGACAGATACCAGGCCAGCCCCTGCTTGCCCAGGGTGAACAGCACAGCACCCGTCATGGCTCCCATGAGCAGATAGCGCATGGACGGCTTGATGCCGGCGCCCATGCGCATCAAGCCCAGAAACAGCAGCACCGAGATACCCAGGGACACCAATTCATTGACCAAGCCCAGCAGCGGGCCCATGGGCACCAGTTGAAGCTCATCGCTGGCCCATTTGGTGACCATCTGGATGGCCGTTGACAGCAGCATGGACACCAGCAGCAAAAAGCCCAGGCCGGCCACATAACTGAGCCCCCGCAAACGCGATACCGCCATGCTCCACCAGGCAGCGCGGGTCTGGGGCACAGGTTCCTCGCCCATGGACCACAACTTGTCCAGCGAGGCCTGCAGCTCCACAAACACGCCGGTCGCCCCCGAGAGCATCATCACCAGACCCAGCACCGAGGCCAGAGTACCCTCACCCGAATTCTGGGCGCTAGACAGCGCGCCTTGAATCACCTGTGCCGCGCGCTCGCCCACCACGGCCTGCACCTGACTGATCAGCGTGTTCTCCACATAGCTGCGATCCAGCCACCAGCCCAGCAAGCCCACCACCGCCAGCAACAGCGGCGCCAGACTCAGAATGCCGTAGAAAGACATCGCCGCGCTCATGCGCAGACCGTCGGCCTGCAGCCACAGCTGTACGGCGTCTATCAGGGGTTGAACAGGTCGACTCCAGCGCTCGAGTCGCTGCTTCCATAAAGAAACTTGCAGTGCCATGCGGCATTGTGTCGTCATTCACCGACATTGGCCTGTCAGTCCACGCCGACGCTGAAATTGCAGGCAGTCCAGATGGCGGCTTCGGCTCTCTGGAAACGCCTCTCAGGTCACGGGCGCGGGGTTGAACAGCACCAGCGCGTTATGCAACTTCCACTGCTCGGCCCAGGTCTTTTTTCTCCCGCTGGCCACATCCAGCATCAGTCTGAACATTTCCCAGCCTATGTCCTCTATCGTGGCTTCGCCGTCGGCAATGCGTCCGGCGTTGACATCCATCAGGTCATGCCAGCGCCGCGCAAGGTCGCTGCGCGTGGCGACCTTGATCACCGGCACCTGGGCCAGGCCGTAAGGCGTGCCACGGCCCGTGGTGAAGACATGCAGATTCATACCAGCCGCCAGTTGCAGCGTGCCGCAGATAAAGTCGCTGGCCGGAGTGGCTGCGTAGACCAGACCGCGTGTTATGCCGCGATCCGCCAACCGCTGACCCGGCGACAGCACGCCCGTGATGGGGGCGGTACCGCTCTTGATGATGGAGCCCATGGCCTTCTCGACGATGTTGGAGAGACCGCCTTTTTTGTTGCCCGGCGTGGTGTTGGCACTGCGATCCACCTTGCCCTTGTCCAGGTAAGCGTCGTACCAGGCCATTTCCGCGATCATGGCCTCGGCCACTTCGGGGCTGGAGGCGCGCGAGGTGAGCTGATCTATGCCGTCGCGCACCTCGGTCACTTCGCTAAACATCACGGTGGCACCGGCGCGCACCAGCAGGTCGGTGCAAAAGCCCACGGCCGGGTTGGCCGTAACGCCGCTGAAGGCATCGCTGCCACCGCACTGCACGCCCACGACCAGTGCACTGGCGTGTACGGTTTCGCGTCGGCGCGCGTTGAGCCGCTCCAGATGGACTTTGGCCCGCTGCATGATGGAGTCGATCATGGACATAAAGCCCACATGGGCCTCGTCCTGCAGAAAAACCACATCCAGCGCGGACTCACGCTCATCGACGATGGGAAAGCTACCCGGCGGCAGCAGCCGCTCGGGTTGCAGCTTTTCGCAGCCCAGGCTGACCACCATGACCTCACCACCGAAGTTCGGGTTGTGGCTGATGTTGCGCAGCGTGCGCTGCGGAATCTCGGCGCCCACGGCATCAATCGCCACGCCACAGCCATAGCTGTGCTCCAGTCCGACCACGTCATCGACATTCGGATAGCGCGGCAGCAACTCGGCCTTGATGCGACCCACCGCAAAATCCAGCACTCCGGCCACGCATTGCACCGTGGTGGTAATGGCCAGGATGTTGCGCGTGCCCACCGTGCCGTCGGCATTGCGATAGCCTTCGAAGGTATAGCCTTCCAGCGGCTCCAGCGCGGGCGGCTTGACCGTGGCAATGGGCAAGCCTTCCAGCGAAAGCGCACCGGGCATTTTGAGCAGGCGTTCATGCACCCAGCTGCCGGCCGCAATCGATTGCAGCGCATAACCTATGACCACGTTATAGCGGCGCACCGCTCCGCCTTCGGGAATGTCTTCCAGCGCCACCTTGTGCGCCTGCGGCACCTTGTCGACCAGCACCAGGCCGCCGGGCAGCACGGTGCCGGCCGGCAGGCCGCCGTCGTTGGCAATGATGGCCACGTTGTCGGCCGGATGCATGCTGATGGAAAGTGGGGCTGGGGTACTCATGGCAATCTCATCTCAATTTTCTATTTCGCAACCTTGGGCCGCATCAGCCCGGCAACTGGCAAAGCCCCCGCAACTGACGCTGGCCCAAACCAGAGACACTGAGGAAGGGCCTAGGCGGCCCCGCACCGAGGGTGTCGTCTCCCTCCGCGAAGCGAGAGAGGGCGCCGTGCAACGGGGGAAGCGGCGCAGCCGCTCAGGGGGTCAATCCGCTTTTATTCCAGCCGCCTTGATCACCTTGGCCCACTTGGCCACTTCGGCCTTCTGGTAATCGGCCAACTCGGCGGGCGTCATATGGGAAGGCAGCATGCCAAAGTTCTTGAGGCGAGCCTGGACTTCGGGTGTGGCGACGATTTTCATGATCTCGGCATGTAGTCGGTCCACGATGGGCTTGGGTGTGCCTGCGGGCGCGAACACCGCCTGCCACGATCCCATGTCAAAGCCCTTCTCACCCGCTTCGGCAATGGTCGGCACATCGGGCAGCGACTCCAGGCGCTTGGAACTGGTCACAGCAATGGGGCGCAGCTTGCCAGACTGTATATGCGGGCCGACGACCAGGGCGGTGTCGAACATCATGTCCACCTGGCCGCCCATCACATCCTGAACCGCCGGGCCGCTGCCCTTGTAGGGCACATGGGTGAACTTCACGCCGCTCTGGTAGGCCAGCAATTCCAGCGCCATATGGTTGGAGGTGCCGTTGCCAGGCGAAGCCGAAGTCAGACCACCGGCAGCCGCCTTGGCCTTGCTGCCGGCCAGCACGTCGGCCAGCGTCTTGTAGGAGCTGGCGGCCGGTACCACCAACACCAGCGGCCCGGAACCCAGCATGGCGACCGGTGTAAAGGATTTGACGGGGTCATAGTCCAGCTTGGAATACAGGCTCACATTGATGGCATGCGAGCTGATGGTGCCGCCCAGAATGGTGTAGCCGTCGGCCGGCGCACGGGCAGCTTGGGCCGAGCCCACGCTACCGCCAGCACCGCCCTTGTTTTCGATGATCACGGGCGTGCCAAGCGCCTTGCTCAGCGGCTGGGCAATCACGCGTGCCAGGGTGTCGGTATTGCCGCCGGGAGGAAACGGCACCAGATAAGTAATGGCTTTGCCGGTGGGCCAGTTGCCCTGTGCCAGGGCGGGCGCGGCCAGTTGGGATGCGCCGAGCAGCAGGAAGCTGGCGGCGAGAGTGCATTGGATTAAAGTGCGGCGTTGCATGGTGCGTGTCTCCGGTTGGGCGATAGCGTCTTCTTGCGCTGTGGATTGGGGGTTCAAAAACGGGGTTGATGGCCGGTGAAGCCAGGGTCGTACTTGCGCATTTGCCCCAGGTCGTCCCGGTTGCGAATGCCACAGCGCAGATAGTTGCCATGCAGGCGGGCCAGCGCCTCGCGGTCCAGCGTCACGCCCAGGCCCGGTGTGGTGGGCACGCGCAGGCTGCCCTGCTCGAACTGCAGACGACCGCCTGCGACGACCTCTTCGTCCTGCCAGGGGTAGTGGGTGTCGCAGGCATAGGTCAGCAGCGGCACGCTGGCGCAAAGGTGGGTCATGGCCACCAGGCTCACGCCCAGGTGGGAGTTGCTGTGCATGGACAGGCCCAAATCGAAAGTGCGGCACAGTGTGGACAGGCGCTGGGTGGCACGCAGGCCGCCCCAGTAGTGGTGGTCGCTGAGCACAATCTTCACCGGGCAGCCCATGTCGGCATTGCGGCGGAACTCGGCAAAGTCCGTCACCACCATATTCGTGGCCAGAGGCACCTCACACTCGCGCGCCACAGCCGCCATGCCGTCCAGACCGGGGGCCGGATCTTCGTAGTACTCCAGCACGCCGCGCAGCTGCTGCACGATCTTGAGACTGGTTTCCACCGTCCAGTTGCCATTGGGGTCTATGCGCAACGGCAGACCCGGAAAAGCCTCGGCCAGGGCCAGAATGCCTGCGGCCTCTTGCTCGGGCGGCAGCGTACCGGCCTTGAGCTTGATGCTCTGAAAACCGTACTGCGAGATCATGCGGCGCGCCTGCTCCACCAGTTGCTGCGGCGCCAGTGCCTCGCCCCAGGCGTCCGGCGCATAAGGCTTGTCGATGTGTTCGGCGTATTTGTAAAACAGATAGGCCGAAAACGGCACGCGGTCGCGCGCTGCGCCGCCCAGCAGATCCACGATGGGCGCCTGGGCCATCTGACCTTGCAGGTCCAGCATGGCGACTTCAAAGGCGCTGACCACCTTGGCCACGGTCTTGGACACATGGGTGCCCGGTGCCAGCGAAACCTGCTGGCCCAGAAACTCCGAAGCCGTCAGCTGGGGCGGCGTCACCAGGGCCGCAACACGCACTTCCATTTCGTTGAGCGCCCAGGGTGACAGTCCGATCAATGACGGTGCCACCTTGGCCAGCGCCTCCAGCATGGGCTGGTCGCCATAGCTTTCATTGATGCCCACCAGACCCGATGCGGTCTCGATTTCGATGATGGAGCGCAGCGCCCAGGGCTCGTGGATGCCGGCCGCATTGAGCAGCGGCGGATCACGGAAAGCAATAGGTGTGATGCGGATGTGGCGGATCGCGTGAGAGGTGCTCATTTTGGACGGGCAGCGGCGGTAGTGAAATCAGGGTGGCTGGGTGAAGCCACGGAGCTTGAGTACAGAGGTCTTGTGGTATGTTGTCGTACAACTAAAAACTATTATCATCAGAGCCATGAGCACCCAGACATCGGAATTACCCCAATCCACTGCATTTTTATTGCCGACGGAGGGGTCTGCGCTGCGCAGCAAGACCAGCCGAGGCAGTCGCAGCCTGGCCAATCTGTTGTCTGAAGAGTTCGAGCAAAAGATTCGACAAGGCCTGCTCAATGAAGGCGACAAGCTGCCTACCGAATCCGAGCTGGTTCGCAGCTACGACGTCAGCCGCACCGTGGTGCGTGAAGCCTTGTCCAAGCTGCAAGCCGGCGGTCTGGTGGAAACACGGCATGGCATAGGCACTTTTGTGCTGCCGGCACCGGTACGCCAGAGCCCCGTGCTCAACGCCCATGAATTGAGTGAATCGGTGGATGTGCTGGCCGTGCTGGAGCTGCGCATCAGCCTGGAGACCGAAGCCGCCGGCCTGGCCGCACAGCGCCGCCAAGCCCCACATCTGCAGGCCATGCGCGAGGCACTGCAGGCCTTCGAGCACAACTTTGCGCTCGGGCACGAGACCGTCAGCCACGACCTAGCCTTTCACCTGTGCATTGCGCAGGCCACGGGCAATCGCTACTTCCAGGAAATCCTCCAGCATTTCGGCACGCTGCTGATTCCGCGCAACCGCATCACCTCCATCCATACGCCGGCCCGCGACCCCGATTACCTGCGCCGCGTCAATCGCGAGCACGAGGAAATCTATGCCGCTATTGAGCGCCAGGACGCAGACTCTGCCCGGGCCGCCATGCGCATTCACTTGACCAATTCGCGCGAGCGCCTGCGCCTGGCACAACGTCTGAGTCAGTCTCAGGAATCAGGTCCAGCGGCTTAATCACCGCCCCATCCGCGTTTTCCCCTAGCAAGAAGGTATTGGGTTCTGAGATCTCTAGTTGTATGATGACAGACAACAACCAGGAGACAATCTCATCATGCTTTGCCGCTCCCGATTTCTGTGTTCCGCGCTGGCGCTTGCCGCCAGCAGCCTGTTTTCCCCTCAGCTGCTGGCAGCCGAAGCCTGGCCTTCCAAGCCGATTCGCCTGGTTGTTCCCTACCCCCCCGGCGGCAGTTCCGACATCATTGCCCGTGCCATAGGCCAGCAGCTTTCGCAAGAGTTCAAGCAACCCGTGGTGATCGAAAACAAGCCCGGTGCCAACGGCAATCTGGGCGCAGAGTTTGTCGCCCGCGCACCGGCTGACGGCTACACCTGGCTGCTCTGCGATCTGGGCGCGCTGGCCATCTCGCCTTCGGTCTATACCAAGCTCAGCTTCGATCCATCCAAGGCCTTGCGCGGGGCAGCCATGCTGGCTTACTCGCCCCATATGCTGGTGGTTCATCCCTCCGTGAAGGCCAACAATCTCAAGGAGCTGGTGGAACTGTCCAAGAAGCAGGATCTGAACTTCGCCGTGACGGCCAATGGCAGCGCCCCCCATCTGGCAGGCGTGGAGCTGGCCCGACTGACGGGAGCGAAATGGGTTTACGTGCCTTACAAGGGCGGCGTGCAATCGGTACAGGACACCGTCGCCGGCCAGACCCAGGTGCTGATGAACGGCATGTTGGCCACCTACCCCCATGTACAAAGCGGCAAGCTCAAGCTGCTGGGTATCTCCAAGAGCAGCCGCATGCCCTTGATCTCCGATGTGCCCACGCTGGCCGAGCAAGGCGCCCAGGGCTTTGATTCCGGCACCTGGCAAGGCGTGGTGCTGCCGGCCAAGACACCCGAAGCCGTCATTCAGCGCGTGAACCAGGCCCTGCTGGCCTCCATCCGCTCGCCCGAAGTGCGCTCGCGCCTCACGGCCCAAGGCGCCGAGGTGGTGACGATGACGCCCACCGAAACCGACAAGTTCTTCAACGCCGAGCGTGCCCGCTGGCGCACCGTGGTGCAAACCGCCAATTTGCAGCTGGACTGAAGTTCAGCACCTTTTCTGCTCTCTTCTTTCAAAGGATTACCATGACCCCCCAAGACCTCAAAGACGTGATGAGTTCCGGCCTGCTGTCCTTCCCCGTGACGGACTTCGACAGCAACGGTAACTTCAATGCCAAGGGCTATGCCGCCCGCCTGGAATGGCTGGCCCCCTACGGTGCCAGTGCCCTGTTCGCCGCTGGCGGCACGGGCGAGTACTTCTCGCTGTACGGCGATGAATACGGCCAGATCATCAAGACCGCCGTGGACACCTGCCGCGGCAAGGTGCCCATCATTGCCGGCGCCGGCGGCCCCACCCGCACTGCCATCGCCCACGCCCAGGAAGCCGAGCGCCTGGGTGCCCACGGCATCCTGCTGCTGCCCCACTACCTGACAGAAGCCGGCCAGGAAGGCCTGATCGCCCACGTGGAGCAGGTCTGCAAGAGCGTGAAATTCGGCGTCATCGTCTACAACCGCGACCGCACCCGCTTCACGCCCGAATCCCTGGCCATCCTGGCCGAGCGCTGCCCCAACCTGGTGGGCTTCAAGGACGGCATGGGCAACATCGAAACCATGTCCTCCATCTTTATGAAGATGGGCGACCGCTTCGCCTATCTGGGCGGCCTGCCCACGGCCGAGATCTATGCCGCCGCCTACAAGGCGCTGGGCACACCCGTGTACTCCTCGGCCGTCTTCAACTTCATTCCCAAGACGGCAATGGATTTCTACGAAGCCGTGCGCACCGACGACATGGCCACGCAGCACAAGCTGCTCAAGGATTTCTTCATGCCTTACCTGAAGATCCGCAACCGCGTAGAAGGCTACGGCGTCAGCATCATCAAGGCCGGCGCCAAGCTGGTAGGCCACGATGCCGGCCCCGTGCGCGCTCCGCTGACGGACCTCAAGCCTTCCGAGATGGAAGAGCTCAAGGCCTTGATCGACAAGCTCGGCCCCCAATAAGCCTGGCACCGGCAGGTGCCAGCACCTGCCGCCCCAAGGAGACAAACGCATGAAAAAAACATGGATCACTCTGGGCGCAGCGCTCGCCCTCACCACCCAGCTAGCGCCCATGGCCCAGGCGGCCGGGAGCTTTCCTGAAAAAGCCGTCAACATCATCGTGCCATTCCCGGCCGGCGGCTCTACCGACACCGTGGCGCGAGCCGTGGCCCTGAGCATGGCCGAGCAGCTGGGCAAGCCCTTTGTCGTGGAAAACCGCCCTGGTGCCACCGGCACCATCGGTGCGGGAGCCGTCAAGCGCGCGGCGGCCGACGGCTATACCCTGCTTGTCGCGTCGCTGGGCCCGTACGTCGTCACGCCCCATCTGGTCAAGAGCGTCCCCTACGACGCTGCCAAGGACTTCGACTACATCACCATTCCCGTGCAGGCGCCCAATGTGCTGGTGGCCAGCCCCAAGCAAAAGGTCCGCAGCGTGAGCGAAGTCATCGCCGCACTCAAGGCCAATCCCGGAAAAATCAGTTTTGCCAGTTCGGGCAACGGTTCTTCCGATCATCTGTCGGCCGAACTGTTCTGGCAGCAAACCGGCACCGAAGCCATGCACGTGCCCTACAAGGGTGGCGCACCGGCCATCACCGACCTGCTGGGCGGCCAGGTGGATTTCTCGTTCCAGAACGTCAATGCCGTGCTGTCCCACCTGCGCAGCGGCAAGCTGCACGCGATTGCCGTGACCGGCACGCAGCGCTCGCCCGTGCTGCCTGACGTGCCCACGCTGGCAGAGTCAGGCGTCAAAGGCGCGGAAGTCTATTCCTGGCAAGGCATGGCGGCCCCCAAAGGCTTGCCCGCCGATGTGAAGGCCAAGCTGGCCAAGGCCGCCATCGCCGCCGTGCAGCAGCCCGACATCCGCAAGCGCTTTGTGGAGCAGGGTCTGGAAATCGTAGGCAACACGCCCGAAGAGTTCACACGCTTTCAGACCCAGGAAAACGAACGCTGGAAGCAACTGATCCAGACCCGAAAAATCACTGCCGACTGAAGCCTTTTCGCCGCCGCTGGCGGCCCATGCACCCACAACACCGATAACGGAGACAACGCATGCGAAACCCTTCCCGCCGATTGCTGATCACACTGGCCTTGGCCGGCCTGTCTTGCGCTGCCAGCGCACAGTCCGGCAAACCCCTGACCCTGGTCATCCCCTTCTCACCCGGGGGCGGCAGTGACACCAGTGCCCGCCTGCTCAGTCAGACCCTAGGTACCCGCTTGGGTCAGACCGTGGTCATAGAGAACAAACCCGGTGCCGCCGGTGTCATCGGCGCCGACCAAGTGGCCCGTGCTCCAGCCGATGGCAACACCTTGCTGCTGGGCAATATCGGCACCCAGTCCATCAATCCCATCCTCTACAAAAAGCTGCCTTACGACGCCAAGACAGCTTTCGCCCCGGTCAGCCTGATTGCCGAACTGCCCCAGGTGCTGCTGGTACACCCCAGCGTGCAGGCCAAGGATGTGCCCGGACTCATCGCACTGCTCAAGGCCCAGCCCGGCAAACTCAGCTACAGCACCTCGGGTGCTGGCGGCTCCATGCACCTAGCCGCCGAGATGTTCAAAAGCGCCACCCGTACCGAGATCCAGCACGTACCTTACCGCGGCGGCGGACCGGCCATTGCAGACCTGCTGGCCGGCCATGTTCAGATGTCGTTTGCCACCGTGCTGGAAAGCATGGGTCACATCAAGTCGGGCAAGCTGCGCGCTGTGGCCGTGACCGGCGACAAGCGCGTTGCGGCTCTGCCCGATGTACCCACGGTTGCCGAGACCGTACCAGGCTTCAAGTCCATCTCCTGGGTCGGTGTGCTGGCCCCAGCCAAGACTCCGCAAGCCACCATAGACCGCCTGGCTGCGGCCATCCGCGACACCGTCGCCCAGCCCGAGATTGCCAGCAAGCTCAACGAGCAGGGTGCTGTCGCCAAGACCACGACGCCGGCACAGTTCGCCGCGCTGATCCAGGCCGACTACAACACCTACGCCCAGCTCATCACAGAAAAGGGGATCACGGCCGAATAAGCTGTACGCCCCTGACGGCACGCTGCGGCGGGCCGCTTCCACTTCCAGGGGGCCTTGGCCCCCGCCATTGACTGACAAGGATTTCCCGGCATGGCGACCACCCGACCACGCGTTCTCCAATACGGCAAGATGCCGCTGCCCCAGCTTGACGCCGACTTGGCTCAGGCCTACGAGGTAAGCATCCTCTCCGAGCAGCCCGACCCTGAACACTTTCTGGCCGAGCATGGTGCTCAGTTCGAATATCTGGTCACTTCGGCGGCCATGGGCTTGCCGGCGCGCGTGATCCAAGCTTTGCCCAAGCTCAAGTTTGTGAGCAGCTTTGGCGTAGGCTTTGATGCCCTGGATCGCGAAGCCCTGCAAGACAAGGGCGTGCGTGTGGGCTATACCCCCGGCGTGCTTGACGACTGTGTGGCCGATATGGCTTTTGCCCTGCTGCTGGACTCCACACGCGGCCTCAGCGAATCCGACCGTTTTGTGCGTCGCGGCGACTGGAGCAAAGGCCGCTTCGGCATCCGCACTCGCGCCAGCGGCAAGCGCCTGGGCATCTTCGGCATGGGCCGCATCGGCAGCACCGTGGCGCGCCGTGCAGCGGGCTTCGACATGGAAGTGGGCTACCACAACCGCCGCCCCATCGAGGGCTCGCCCCATCACTACCTGCCCTCGCTGCTGGAGCTGGCACGCTGGTCTGATTTTCTGATCATCACGGCCGCCGGCGGCGACAGCACCCAACATCTGGTCAGCACCGAAGTGCTTGACGCTCTGGGCCCGCAAGGCTTTCTGATCAATGTGGCCCGCGGCAGCGTGGTGGACGAAGCCGCCTTGGTGACCGCTCTGCAGCAGCAGCGCATTGCCGGCGCCGGCCTGGATGTGTTCGAGGACGAGCCCCGCCCCAAGCCCGAACTGCTCGCGCTGGACAACGTGGTGCTGGCACCCCACATCGCCAGCGGAACCCATGAAACCCGCCGCGCCATGGCCGACCTGGTGCTGCACAACCTGCAGCAATACATCGCCACGGGGCGCCCCGCGGCCGAAGTGCCTTGGTCAGCCGCGCAGTGATCACCGTCTATTCCTTCCGAGTCTGTTGAACGAGCACTCCATGTCCACTACCCCGACCATCACCGAGATTGAAGTCATCCCCGTCGCCGGCCGCGACGGCATGCTGATGAACCTCAGCGGCGCACACGCGCCCTACTTCACCCGCAACATCGTGCTGATTCACGACAGCAGCGGCCACACCGGTGTTGGCGAGGTGCCAGGTGGCGAAAGCATTCGCCAGGCTCTGGAAGACAGCAAAAGCGTGCTGATCGGCCAGTCCATCGGTCAGCATCTGCAACTGCTGCAGCGCGTGCAAAAGCATCTGGAAGGCCGCGACACCGGCGGCCGCGGCTTGCAGACCTTTGACCTGCGCATTGGCGTGCATGCGGTCACGGCCGTGGAATCGGCCCTGCTGGACCTGCTGGGCCAGCACCTGGGCGTGCCCGTGGCGGCCTTGCTGGGAGAAGGCCAGCAGCGCGACCGCGTGGAAATGCTGGGTTATCTCTTCTTTGTCGGCCCGTCGGACAAGACCCGCCTGCCCTATGTCAAACCCGGTGAAGACCAGCTGGGCAACGACAGCTGGACCCAGGTGCGCCATATGGAAGCCATGACGCCCGAGGCCATCGTGCGCCAGGCCGAAGCCGCTTACGAACGCTACGGCTTCAACGACTTCAAGCTCAAGGGCGGCGTGCTGGCCGGCGAGCAGGAAATCGAAGCCGTTACAGCCCTGGCCAAGCGCTTTCCCGAGGCCCGTGTCACGCTCGACCCCAACGGCGGCTGGCTGCTCAAGGACGCCATCCGCCTGATGCGCGACATGCACGGCGTGCTGGCCTATGCCGAAGATCCTTGCGGTGCCGAAGGCGGTTTCTCGGGTCGCGAAGTCATGGCGGAATTTCGCCGTTCCACCGGCCTGCCCACGGCCACCAATATGGTCGCCACCGACTGGCGCCAAATGGTGCACGCGCTGTCGCTGCAGTCGGTGGACATTCCGCTGGCCGACCCGCATTTCTGGACCATGGCCGGCTCCGTGCGCGTAGGCCAGACCTGCCGCGACTGGGGTCTGACCTGGGGTTCGCACTCCAACAACCACTTCGACATTTCGCTGGCCATGTTCACCCATGTGGCCGCTGCCGTGCCCGGCAAGGTCACGGCCATTGATACGCACTGGATCTGGCAGGACGGCCAGTACCTCACACAGAACCCGCTGCAGATCAAGGGCGGCTTTGTGGAAGTACCCAAAACGCCAGGCCTGGGCGTGAGCGTGGACCGCGCCGCCTTGCAGCGCGCCAACGCCCTGTACCTGGAGCACGGCCTGGGTGCCCGCGACGACGCCATCGCCATGCAATACCTGATCCCCGACTGGAAGTTCGACAACAAGCGGCCTTGCATGGTGCGCTGAACGCCGTCTGCCCCCGCACTTCGCCCGGAAAACGCCATGAGAAATGCCATGAATCGCCGCAAGCTTCTGAGCACCGCAGGTGCCTCCGCACTAGGTGTCTGGAGCGCCGCTGCAGGGGCGCAGTCTTTCAGCTTTTTGCCAAACCAGCGCTACCCGGATCCAGCCGTTTTTCTGCTGGACCCCAGCTTTGCCAAATACCGCATCTACAGCAGCACCGTGGAGCAGTTGGGCTCCGGCATGCGCTGGGCCGAAGGCCCGGCCTATTTCCCAGAAACCGGTACGCTGATCCTCAGTGACATTCCAAACAACCGGCTCATGAAATATGAGGAAAAAACCGGTATGTTTTCAGTGCACAAGGAAGGCGTGAACTACACCAACGGCAACACCCGGGATCGCCAGGGACGCCTGGTCAGCTGCGAGCATTCGGTGACACGCCGCGTGGTGCGTACCGAGCGCGATGGCCGCATGACGGTGCTTGCTGACAGCTATCAGGGCAAGCGCCTGAATGCGCCCAATGACGTGGTGGTGAAGTCGGACGACAGCATCTGGTTCAGCGACCCCCTGTTCGGTATCAACGGCGAATGGGAGGGCACGCGCGCCACGTCCGAGCAGGCCACCACCAATGTTTACCGCATTGGCAAAGACGGCCAGATCACCGCCGTGGTGACCGATATCGTCAACCCCAACGGGTTGGCGTTTTCCCCCGACGAGAAGAAGCTCTATGTGATCGAGTGGAAGGGCACGCCCAACCGCAGCCTCTGGAGTTTCGATGTCTCGCCCGACGGCAGTACCTTGTCAAACAAAACCAAGCTCATCGACGCCGAGGGCGCCGGTGCGCTGGATGGCTTTCGCGTGGACCGCGACGGCAATCTCTGGTGCGGCTGGGGCTTTAGCGGCGCCTTCAGCCCTGAGACCACCGACATCGGCGGCGGCATGCGAGCCCATTTGCCGCTGGGCAAATCCGCCGATATGGACGGCGTCAAAGTTTTCAACTCCCAGGGTAAGCCGATTGGCTTTATCCGCCTGCCCGAACGCTGCGCCAACCTCACGTTTGGCGGCCCTAAAAACAACCGCCTCTACATGGCCAGCAGCCATTCGCTGTACGCGCTCTATGTCGAAGCACATGGCGCCGTGTAAGCGCTTTTCCCATTTTTCTTCAGGACACCAGACATGACGATGCACAACAACCTCATCAACGGCCAATGGGTAGCAGGCAAAAGCTACGCCCCCAACCTCAACCCCAGTGATCTGTCCGATGTCATCGGCGAATACGCCCAGGGCGATGCCAGTGATGTGGAAGCGGCCGTGGCCGCTGCCACGGCCGCTTTCCCGGCCTGGTCGGTCAGCGGCATCCAGGCGCGTTCCGACGCCCTGGACAAGATCGGCTCCGAGATTCTGGCCCGCAAGGAAGAGCTGGGCGATCTGCTGGCCCACGAGGAAGGCAAAACCCGCGCCGAAGGCATTGGCGAAGTGGCCCGTGCCGGCCAGATCTTCAAGTTCTTTGCCGGTGAATGCCTGCGTCTGAGCGGCGAGACCGTACCTTCGGTGCGCCCCGGCATTGGCGTGGAGATCACCCGCGAGCCCATCGGGGTGGTCGGCCTGATTACGCCCTGGAACTTCCCCATCGCCATTCCGGCCTGGAAGATCGCCCCGGCCCTGGCCTTCGGCAACTGCGTGGTCTTGAAGCCCGCCGATCTGGTGCCCGGCAGCGCCTGGGCCCTGGCCGACATCATCCACCGCAGCGGCATCCCCGCCGGTGTCTTCAACCTGGTCATGGGCCGTGGCCGCGTGATCGGCGAAGCCCTGGTGCAACACCCAGGCATTGCCGCCATCAGCTTCACCGGCTCGGTAGGCGTAGGCCGAGGCATTGCGGCGGCTTGCGTGGCATCAGGCAAGAAGGTGCAGCTGGAAATGGGCGGCAAGAACCCGCAAGTGGTGCTGGACGATGCCGACCTGAACCAGGCCGTGGAGCTGTCCGCGCAAAGCTGCTTTTACTCCACCGGCCAGCGCTGCACGGCGTCCAGCCGCCTGATCGTCACCGACAAGATCTATCCGGCCTTTGTCGAAGCGTTGCAAGAGCGCATGGCAAAAATCAAGGTCGGCGATGCACGCGCTGCGGGCACCGACATCGGCCCCGTGGTCAGCCAGGCCCAGCTGGAGCAAGACCTTTCCTATGTGGAAATTGCCAAGGCCGAAGGCGCCCGGCTCGCCTCGGGTGGCGGCCGCGTGGCCTGCCACACCGGCAGCGGCAAGGAGGGCTTTTTCATGCAGCCTGCGCTCTTGGTGGACACCGAAGCCGGCATGCGCATCAACCGCGAAGAAGTCTTCGGCCCCGTGGCCAGCGTGATCCGCGTCAGCGGCTACGAGGAGGCACTGGCCGTGGCCAACGACACCGAGTTCGGCCTGTCCGCCGGCCTTGCCACCACCAGCCTCAAATACGCCACCCACTTCAAGCGCCACAGCCAGGCAGGCATGGTGATGGTCAACCTGCCCACGGCGGGTGTGGACTATCACGTGCCGTTTGGCGGCCGCAAGGGTTCGAGCTACGGCCCACGTGAGCAGGGCCGCTATGCCCAGGAGTTCTACACCACCGTGAAGACGGCCTATACCCTGGCCTGATTCAACAAAGTTGCAGCTTCTCTTTTGCCGGGCCTAGAGCCCGGCTTTTTTAAGCCCGAGCGTGAAAGCGGTAATCAGGCAAACCTCTATTGCTTGGGATTCCGTTTGGGCTCGGCCGCCGCCTCAGTTGGGCGATGCAGCAGCTCCAGAAAACGCTGCGCAGCACGGCTGATGGGACGGTCCTTGCGCACCAGGCTGCCATACGCCTCCAATTTGCGTCGCATCCGGTAGGGAAGGATATGCAACATGCCATGTGCGGCATTGATTTCAGCCACCGTCTGCGGAATCACACCCACCATATCGGAGCTGCGGATCAGATTCATCGTGGTCAGTATGGAACCCGTCTCGATCAGCCCTCTTGGCAAGGGAATGCAGTTCTCTCTGAACTCCTGCTCAATCAAGGCTCGCATAGGGCTGCCCGGAGGCTGCAGCACCCAGCCATAGGCCTGCAGGGCTTGAAAGGTGATCGGCTGCCCCCTCAGTAGCGGATGCTCATTGCCGACGATGACTGCCAGACTCTCATCATCGATCACACGGAAGCTGCAATCTTCTCCTGCCTCCGTCGTCATGCGCCCCAGTACCACCTCCAGCACGCCTTCCTGCAGCTGAGCCAGCAAGCGGTCACTGGTATCTACCGCTACCTCCACCTCCAGCAGCGGCAGCTCCTTCTTGAGCTCCAGCAAAGCCTGGGTCAGTCGCCCCGGCGACGCGGCCATGATGCTGCCGATCACCAGACGCCCGGCACTTCCATGGCGCAGTTCACCCAACTCGCGGTTCAGCGCTTCGATGTTGCCGCGCAGCGAGCGAAAGTAGGCCAACACCCGCTCGCCGGCCTCATTGCGTTGCAAGCGGCGCCCCACCCGCTCAAACAAGGGCTGCCCCAGCGCATCCTCCAGCTCATGCAGCATTTTGGTGGCCGCAGGCTGCGTCAACCCCAGCTCGGCCGCAGCGGCGCGCAGCGTCTGCCGCTCCTCAATCGCCAGCATCAAAGCCACCTGACGCATGCGCAAGCGGTTCAGAAGCTGAGGCGTGTTGTTCTGCTTGTCTATTGAACCCATGGTTTTGTTTTCTGATTCCTTCAGGTTATCGATTTATCAATAACTTTCAATTTACGTATATCAGAGCTCTCCCTAGGATCGGGGGCGATGAGATAAGAAACACCGGAGACAACCATGCATAGACGCCATCTGCTTTCTGCCGCCTTGTGCGGTACCGTCCTGCTTTCCTGGCAGGCCCATGCCCAAGACGCCAGTAACTGGCCCACCAAGCCCGTGCGCATGCTGGTGGGCTCGGCCCCGGGCGGCGGTACCGATGCCATGGCCCGCGCCGTGGCAGACCGGCTGGCACCCCTGCTCAAGCAACCTGTGGTGGTGGAAAACCGCCCCGGTGTCTCCAACACCATGGCCGTGGATGTCACGGCCAAATCCACCGACGGCCACACCATGGTGATGGGCGTGGTAACCGCTCACGCCATCGCTCCCCACTTGCTCAAGCTCGGCTATGACAACAACAAGGATCTGGTGCCGGTGGCCTTTGTCGGCTCCGTACCTAACGTACTGATCGTCGGCAACTCCGTCTCTGCCAACTCGGTGGCAGAGCTCATCAGCATGGCCAAGAAAAAGCCCAACCAGATCAACTTTGCCAGCAGCGGTACCGGCAGCACCCAACACATTGCCGCCGAAATGTTCAAAGATGCTGCGGGCATCAACATCACCCATGTGCCTTACAAAGGCAGCTCCGCAGCACTGGTCGATCTGGTCAGCGGCCAGGTGCAAATGAGTTTTGACACCATGCCCTCCGTCATCGGTCAGATCAAGGCGGGCAAGCTGCGGGCGCTGGCCGTCACCTCTCCCCAGCGCAATGCGCAGTTGCCCCAGGTTCCCACCATGGCCGAAGCGGGCCTGCCCAACGTGGAAATCAGCGCCTGGTATGGCATCTACATGCCGGCCTCCACGCCCAAGGCCGTGCAGCAAAAAGTGCATGACGAAGTCAACAAGGTCATCGCCATGCCCGAAACCAAAACCCGTCTGGAAGCCGTGGGCGCCGAACTGCGTCCCATGACCCAAGCGGACTTCGCCACCTACCATCTCGCCGAATACAAACGCTTCGGCGACATCATTCGCAAGAACAATATCAAGCTGGACTGAATCATGGCTACCGATTCTCTTCCCGTCGTCGCCCTCACCCTCGGAGATCCTGCGGGGATCGGGCCCGAACTCATCGCACGCTTGCTGGCAAAGCCCGAGGCCGCACAGCAAGCCAACCTGGTACTGATCGGTGACCCCTGGCTGTGGGAGCAAGGCCAGCGCATTGCCGGCGTACAGGTTGCCACCGTTCCCGCGCAGAATCTGGCCGAGGTGCGCCACCGCAGCAACGCCAATCTGCCTGCCTTCATCGCCATGGAGACGGTCTCGTCCACCGATGTGATGCAAGGTCAAGTCGGTGCTGTGGGCGGGAAGTCGGTGCTGCAGGTGCTCAATCGATGCATGGATGCGGCGCTGGTGGGCGACATCGATGCCATCTGCTTTGCCCCGTTGAACAAGCAAGCCATGAAGCTGGGCGGCCTGCGCCATGAGGATGAGTTGCATCACTTTGCCGAGTACCTGGGGGCACAAGGCTACTTCTGCGAATTCAACACCTTGGGCGATTTGTGGACCTCGCGCATCTCATCGCATGTGCCGCTCAAGGATGTCGCCAGCTATCTCAGTGTGGAGCGGATCACCCAGGCGGCCGAGCTGATCTACAAGGCCTTGCGTGCCAGCGGTTTTGCGGCACCCAAGGTCGCCATTGCGGGCTTCAATCCGCATAACGGCGATGGAGGCACCTGCGGTCGCGAGGAGATCGACATCATCGCCCCCGCCGTGCAGTCCTTGCAGGCTCGTGAATGGCCCAGCGAAGCACCGTTTCACGGTCCGTTTCCGGCCGACACCATCTTTCTGAAAGCCCTGGCCGGCGAGTACCAGGCCATCGTGACCATGTACCACGACCAAGGCCAGATCGCGATCAAGCTGCTGGGCTTTTCGCGCGGTGTCACGGTGCAGGGCGGTCTGCCCATTCCCATCACGACACCGGCCCACGGCACGGCCTACGACATTGCCGGCCAGGGCCGCGCCAATGTGGAGGCTACCTGGCAGGCGCTGCAGATTGCGGCCCGCATGGGCACCGCCCACCGCAGCAAACAACAGGCCACTGCCTGACCGACTCCCGCAGGTGGCTGCCGTCACCTGTCTTGTTCACGCTTTTTTGTAGAGGTCTTTATGAAGATCAAGTCTGTCCGCGCCCGTGTCTTCCAGTGGAAGGGCAAAACCGTTCCGCCCCAGGGCAACTTCTGCTCCAACGCCATGGATCTGATGTATTCCAACACCGAGTCCATGAGCACCTTCCGCTTTCATTCCTGGACGGTGGTGGAGATCGAAACCGATGACGGCATCGTCGGCATCGGCAATGTGGCGCTAGCACCGAAAATCGCCAAGGCCATCATCGACGAATACCTGGCGCCGCTGGTCATCGGTCAGGACCCCTGGGACTATGAATACCTGTGGCAACGCATGTATCGCGCCACCCATGCCTGGGGCCGCAAAGGCGTGACCATGGCGGCCATCTCGGCCATAGATCTGGCCATCTGGGACATTCTGGGCAAGAGCGTGAACAAGCCCGTGTTCAAACTGCTGGGCGGACGCACCAAGGAAAAAATTCCCTGCTACTACTCCAAGCTCTACCGCACCGACCTCAAGGAAATGCAGGACGAGGCACAGAAATTTCTGGACCAGGGCTTCACCGCTTTCAAGATGCGCTTCGGCTACGGCCCGGCCCATCTGCAGCACGGCGTGAAGGAGAACCTCAAGTCGGTCGAAGCCATCCGCGAAGTGATCGGCTACGACAACGACCTGATGCTGGAGTGCTACATGGGCTGGAACCTGGAATACGCCAAGCGCATGTTGCCCAAGCTCGCCAAGTTCGAGCCGCGCTGGCTGGAGGAGCCGGTGATTGCCGACGACATCGATGGCTACGCCGAACTGAACAATATGAACATCATCCCGATCTCGGGCGGCGAGCATGAATTCAGCCTTTACGGCTTCAAGCAACTGCTCGACAAGAAGGCGGTCAGCGTCGTGCAGTACGACACCAACCGCGTGGGCGGCATCACGGCCGCACACAAGATCAATGCCCTGTGCGAGGCCTATTCCGTGCCTGTCATTCCGCACGCCGGTCAGATGCACAACTACCACCTGACCATGAGCACGATTGCCTCGCCCATGGCCGAGTACTTTCCCATCTTCGACGTGGAAGTCGGCAACGAGCTGTTCTGGTACATCTTCGACGGCGAACCGATTGCCGACAACGGTTTCCTGCAACTGCGCGACGACGTGCCGGGTCTGGGCCTTTCGCTCAAGACCGAGTACCTCGACCAGTTCGACATCATCGAGTAAGGAGCCGCACCATGCCCGGACTTTCCAATCCCCGCTATCGCGGCATTTACCCCGTCGTTCCCACTACCTTCCACGAGGACGGCACGCTGGACCTGGTCAGCCAACGTCGCTGCGTGGACTTCATGATTGACTCCGGCGTTGACGGCCTGTGCATTCTGGCCAACTATTCCGAGCAGTTCCTGCTCGGAGATGAGGAGCGTGAAACCCTCACCCGCCTCGTGCTGGAGCATGTGGCGGGGCGCGTTCCGGTGATCGTCACCACCACCCACACCAGCACTGCCATCTGCGCCGCACGCAGCCGCCGTGCGCAGGATATGGGTGCGGCCATGGTGATGGTGATGCCGCCCTATCACGGTGCCACCTTCCGATTCGGTGAACCGCAGATACAGGCCTTCTACCAGGGCGTATCAGATGCCATCGACATTCCCATCATGATCCAGGATGCTCCGGCCGCCGGCACGCCGCTGCCACCCGCCTTTCTGGCCAAAATGGCCAAAGAGATAGAGCAGGTCAGCTACTTCAAGATGGAAACCGCCGGTGCAGCCAACAAGCTGCGCGAGCTGATTGCCCTGGGCGGCGAAGCCATCGAAGGTCCATGGGACGGCGAAGAAGGCATCACCTTGCTGGCCGACCTGGAGGCCGGCGCCACGGGCGCCATGACCGGCGGCGGTTTTGCCGACGGCATTCGCCCCATCATCGAAGCCCACCGCAACGGCGACAAGGACAAGGCTTTCGAGCAATACCAGCGCTGGCTGCCATTGATCAATCACGAAAACCGTCAGGCCGGATTTCTGGCCGCCAAAGCGCTGATGAAAGAAGGTAGCGTGATTGCTTGCGAAGCACCGCGTGCACCCTGGCCTGCACTGCACCCCGAGGTGCGCCGACAACTCATCGCCATTGCGCGCCGACTCGACCCTCTGGTTCTGCGCTGGGCGCGTTAAAAGGGCTGTGATGTCTCGTTTTGACAATCTGATTGCCGGCCAATGGACGGCTGGCACAAGCTACGCCCCCAACCTCAACCCCAGTGATCTGTCCGATGTCATCGGCGAATACGCCCAGGGAGATGCCAGTGATGTGGAAGCGGCCGTGGCCGCTGCCACGGCCGCCTTCCCGGCATGGTCCACATCGGGCATCCAGGCCCGCTTCGACGCCCTGGACAAGATCGGCTCCGAGATCTTGGCCCGCAAGGAAGAGCTGGGCGATCTGCTGGCCCGCGAGGAAGGCAAAACCCGCGCCGAAGGCATTGGCGAAGTGGCCCGTGCCGGCCAGATCTTCAAGTTCTTTGCCGGCGAATGCCTGCGCCTGAGCGGCGAGACCGTACCTTCGGTGCGCCCCGGCATTGGCGTGGAGATCACCCGCGAGCCCATCGGGGTGGTCGGCCTGATTACGCCCTGGAACTTCCCCATCGCCATTCCGGCCTGGAAGATCGCCCCGGCCCTGGCCTTCGGCAACTGCGTGGTCTTGAAGCCCGCCGATCTGGTTCCCGGCAGCGCCTGGGCCCTGGCCGACATCATCCACCGCAGCGGCATCCCCGCCGGTGTCTTCAACCTGGTCATGGGCCGTGGCCGTGTGATCGGCGAAGCCCTGGTACAGCACCCTGGCATTGCCGCCATCAGCTTCACCGGCTCGGTAGGCGTGGGCCGTGGCATTGCGGCGGCTTGCGTGGCATCGGGCAAGAAGGTGCAGCTGGAAATGGGCGGCAAGAACCCGCAAGTGGTACTGGACGATGCCGACCTGAACCAGGCCGTGGAGCTGTCCGCACAAAGCTGCTTTTACTCCACCGGCCAGCGCTGCACGGCGTCCAGCCGCCTGATCGTCACCGACAAGATCTATCCGGCCTTTGTCGAAGCGCTGCAGGCCCGCATGGCAAAAATCAAGGTCGGCGATGCGCGTGCTGCAGGCACCGACATCGGCCCCGTGGTCAGCCAGGCCCAGCTGGAGCAAGACCTCAGCTATGTAGAAATCGCCAAGGCCGAAGGTGCCCGCCTGGCGGCTGGCGGCTCCCGTGTGGCCTGCCACACCGGCAGCGGCAAGGAGGGCTTTTTCATGCAGCCTGCTCTCTTGGTGGACACCGAAGCCGGCATGCGCATCAACCGCGAAGAAGTCTTCGGCCCCGTGGCCAGCGTGATCCGCGTCAGCGGCTACGAGGAGGCACTGGCCGTGGCCAACGACACCGAGTTCGGCCTGTCGGCCGGCATTGCCACCACCAGCCTCAAATACGCCACCCACTTCAAACGCCACAGCCAGGCCGGCATGGTGATGGTCAACCTGCCCACGGCTGGCGTGGACTATCACGTTCCGTTTGGCGGTCGCAAGGGTTCGAGCTATGGGCCGCGTGAGCAGGGGCGCTATGCCCAGGAGTTCTACACCACGGTGAAGACGGCCTACACCCTGGCCTGAGGCTTGCACCATGCAAAAAGGCACAGCCTCCTGGCTTGGAGGCCGTGCCTTTTCCTGTCTGAATCGGCTAGCTAGCCGGTGGGGCTATCTGGCCCTAACCCGCCATGGCCCGAATGCGGGCCTCACGTTGTGCCGGCGTTTCATTGAGCAGCTCCCTGATGACTTCCTGGCGCGTTTTTCCGGGGCCCTTGGCTGCAGGAAGCTGCACCTGGTAGTTGCCGTCGCCGTAGATCAGCAGACCTTGACGCATGGCAGCCTCAGTCTCCGCCCTGACCTGGGCGCGGGTCTTCTGGCTGATGAAATGCTGTGGATGCACCACGACGCCCTTTTCGGTGGTGGTCGCGTGCTCATAGGCCGCAGAAGCCATGCCAGGCAGACCCAGAGCCACAACCGCAGCAGCGTTGGCAAGCAGCAAAGAGATGGAGAGATGACGTTGGGACATGGTGCGACCTCCTGATTGAAGTTGATGAAACCTAGCTCTCTCATGCCTTGGCAGGTGAGGAGTAGATGGCTTCATCCTAGACAGCCGACCCCCACAGAATCAGGACAGCACGGTGATATTCCTGTCATCTTTCATGGCGCCGGCAAGCTCTAGGCTCGAGCATGAAAAAAGGCAGCGCCCCCCTGAAGAGAAAACGCTGCCTTTGGTCTGATTTTTTAATGTTTTCGGCCGTAGATGCAGATTGGATAAGCGCCAGATGCTCCTGTTTTAGAAGAACAGCATGCGTACCCAGGGTGCGGCCAGCACGTTCAGCGCGCCGGCAATCATCATCACCAGCGAGGCCATCACGGCCTGCACCTCGCCGGCCTGGCGGGCACGCGCTACGCCGCTGCCGTGGGCGGCGCCGCCCCAGCTGGCACCGGTGGCCAGTTTGCTGCGGATACGAGGCAGAAAACGCAGCACGGTCTGGCCCAGCAGCATGGCGCTGACGCCGGTGAGCAGCACGAACAGGGCCGCCAGATCGGTGGGGCCGCCCAGCACTTTTTCGGCCTCGATGGCAAACGGTGTGGTGATGGAACGCACGGCCAGGCCTTTTTGCAGCTCCTGCGAAAGACCCAACTCATGGGCCAGCAGCAAGGTGCTAGCTATCGAGACCACGCTGGCCACGATGACCCCGGTGGCAATCGACATCCAGTGCTTGCGCAGCAAGCTGCGATGCTCATAAAGCGGAAGCGCAAAGGCCACGGTGGTCGGGCCCAGCAGCCAGACCAGCCAATGGGTCTGGGCATAGTATTGCGGAAAGCTCACCTGGGTCAGCAGGGCCAGGCCTATCAAGACCGCAGGCGTGGCGATGATGGGCATGAGCAGCACATGGGGGTGCTGGCGGTACAGGCGCTTGTTGAGCGCATAGCAGGCCAGCGTTGCCACCAAGGCCAGCACGCCTATGACTTCATTGGAGAACATGCTCTTCAAGCCTTGCCGCCCGCATGCAGACGGCGGCTGGATTTTCGCCGCGCCAGCCACAGCTCCAGCCGGTAGACCCGGTCTACCGCCAGCGCCGTCACGGCCATCACGCAGGCGGTGCTGGCCACGATGACGGCCAGAATGCGCAGACCCTGGTGGCGAATCAGATCAGGGTATTCGGTCACCACCAGCATGGCCGGCACAAAGAACAGCAGCATCTCGGCCATCAGCCAGTTGGTTCCGCTCTGCAGCCATTGCAGCTTGATCAGCCCCGAGAACAGGCCCAGGGCCAGCAGCGCAAAACCCATCAGCCCGGCGGGCATGCTCCAGCCAAAGTGCTGACGCAGCGCATCCATGACGACCCAGATGGCGCTGAGCACCGCAATCTGAGCCACGACTTTGACTTTGGGCAGCAGGCTGGGCAGACGCAGTGCCGGGATTTGAGAAAACGAGGACATGCTGCAATCCTAGGGTTTTTACTCATATTCGTGAAATGAATTATTCTCATTTTTTCGATGCAAAAAAGGCATTCCCATGGACTTGCGGGCTCTGCGCTACTTTGTCGAGGTGGTGCGCCAGAACGGCTTCACCCGTGCCGCCGAGGTCTTGCATGTGACCCAGCCCACCATCAGCAAGATGGTCAGATCACTGGAAGACGAGCTGGGCGGCCCGCTGTTGCTGCGCGAAGGGCGCGGCGTGCAGCTGACCGATGCGGGCCGGGTGGTGTTCGAGCGCGGCGTGACGCTGCTCGAACAGGCCCAGCTGCTGCGCCAGGAAGTGGCCGAGGTGGACGGCATTGCGCGTGGCGAGCTGTCGGTAGGCATCATGCCCACGGCGGGCCACTATATGGCGCCGGTGATTGCGCTGTTCCAGCAACGCCACCCCGGCGTGCGTCTGCATGTGGACGAGCAAGGTGCCCGCGCCCAGCGCCAGCGCGTACTTGATGGCTCGCTGGACATGGCCCTGGGCCTGCTCGACGCGGCCGAGACAGGTGCCGATACCGGGCTGGAAAGCTATACCTTCGCCCGCCAGAAAACCCGCGTGGCCCTGGCCGCCCATCGCGTCGGCAACGCCGAACAGCCTTTGCGCTGGCAGGATTTGCGCGAGCTGCCCTTTGTGCTCTACACCAGCGACTTCGCCCTGCACAACGCCGTGCAGCAGCAGTGCGCGGCCGCTGGCTTCGAGCCCCGGGTACAGCTGCAGACGCGCTACTGGGATTTCATCGGCGATCTGGTGGCACAGGATGTGGGCGTGGCCGTGATGTTCGAACATGTGATCGCCAAATTCGATCCGCAACGCGTGGCCAGCCGTCCGCTGACCGAGCCGGAGCTGGCCTGGGATGTGGTGCTGCTATGGCGCTCAGGCCATATGTCGCGGGCGGCGCGGGCCTGGCTGGACTGCGTGCGCGAGATCTATCCCCAGCCGCTACAGGGCGCCGCCTTGCCCGACTATCAAAATACATAGCTGCCTGCGCTTTCCTCATATAGGCTACAGCCTGTTTGATTCCAATTCTGCTCTTCGGGCACAGCTTTGGCTCAGGCGCTAAGCTCGCGGCATGCCACGTCCCACCCCGCCCAGCCGCACCTTCAACCGCTCACCCAACCCGCGCAGCAGCGTCGTGCGCCAGAGCGCGCCCCGGCCCGAAGTCCCCAGACTGCTGTGCTTTCACAAGCCCTATGGCGTGCTCAGCCAGTTCACGCCCGAGGGCAAGTGGCAAGGGCTGAAGGACTGGATTGATGTGCCCGGCGTGTATGTGGCGGGCCGGCTGGACGCCGACAGCGAAGGCCTGCTGCTGCTGACCAATGACGGCCAGTTGCAGGCCCGCATTGCCGATCCGCGGCACAAGATGGAGAAGACTTACTGGGTGCAGGTGGAAGGCGTGCCCGACGCTGCCGCACTGCAGCACCTGCGCGATGGCGTGCAGCTCAATGACGGCCTGACCTTGCCCGCCAAGGCCCGCCTGCTCGATCCCCAGCCTCTGATGGCCGCACGCAAGCCGCCGATCCGCGTGCGCCAGAACATTCCCGACAGCTGGATTGAGCTGATCATTCGCGAAGGCAAGAACCGCCAGGTGCGGCGCATGACGGCTGCCGTGGGCCACCCCACGCTGCGCCTGGTACGGATGGCGATCGGCCCCTACTCGATTGAAGGACTGGAGCCTGGGCAGTGGGTGGATGCACTGCCGGACAGCGGCTCGACCAGCGACTCTTAACGCAAGGTATCGAGCTGCTCCAGCGCGTCCTCGTCTTCAGGCAGGAGTGCAGCCTGCCAGCGCGGCAGGCTCAACCAGGGGCGAAAGTGACGCCAGCCTATCTGCACCTCCTGCAGATTGCCCTGCAGCAAAGGCAGGACGGCAGCCAGCTCGGACTGACGGGTCTGTACGCAACCGCGCAGCGATGACATGGCTTGCTGGCCGCGGCCGAAAAAGCGCTGCCTGCCCAGCCATTCCGGTGACGGCAGGCATTGGGCGTAGGCCAGCTGCAAGCTGCCGGCCTCGGCCCCTTCCACCACGGAAACCAGGGCCTGCAGGTGCACATTGAGCTGCTCCTGCGGCATCAGCCCCGCCAGCTGCAGCTCCAGCGCACCCTCATGAAAACGATAGCGCGCAGGCAAGGCGGCGCTCAGGGTGTAGCTGCTGCCGCTGCGTGAACTGGCACGGTGGCTCAAGATGCGGCTGCCCTGCTCCAGCACGGGCCGGACCAGCTGCAGTGCGGCGCGCTGGTGCTCGGCATCGTTGCGTTTCAAGGAAATGCGCAGCTGCGTGCTGTCATAGCCGCGCCACTCCTCGCGCCAGACCATCCAGCCAGCGGTATGAGGGGCGAAAAAGATCAGCACGATCACCACGAGCATGGGCACAATGCCCGCCGCCAGCGACCAGCCCGCCTTGATGTCAGCTGCAGCCTGCGCATCCTTGCCCAGGCTGAGCAGATTGCCTGCCAGCTTGATCAGCGCCGCAAGGCTGATGACCAGCGCGATGCCAGCACCCAGCGAGAGTTGCTCGGGCGAGAACATGCGCTGCGGCAGATGGACCAGGGTGGTCAGCATGATGACGCAGCCCAGCAGCACCACCAGGGTCGAGAGCACATAAAACAGGGCCGGATGCTTCTGCGCCTCTTGCTGCAGATCCAGCGCCGGGTTCAGCTCCAATGCATGCTGCAACTGCCTTCTGCGCCACCAGCGCAACGGCAGCCAAAGCAAGGCGCTTGCCAGCAGACCGACCAGGATGGAGATCAGCACCGCCGAAAACGCCCAAAGAAACACCAAGCCCATCAACACCATCATCAAGCCAACCAGCCACATCATCCCTCGTCACTCCCTATGTCATTGATAGCAGCTGGCGATTGGCGCATGCTGGCTACCGCCTGGTTTTACCTTAAAAAGAAAACGCGCTTGCTGCTCAGGCAGACAAGCGCGTCGAGAGGAATGACAGTGCTTTAAGCGCAGGTCTTGTTGTTGGCGCCGTGCATGCCTGCGGCCTTGGCTTCGGCTTCCGTCATATATTTGCCGTTCTTGGTCGTGCCATAAAAGCGGCTGCCCTGGCAGTGGTAAATCTTGCTGTCCTCATTGGCCCAGACCTTGCCGGCACCGCCGCCTGCTGCAGCCGTTTTTGCCGTCTTGGCCGCTGGTGCCGGCGTCGCGGCGGCTGCCGCTGCTGCGGGCTTTCCGGCCGCTGCAGGTGCCGATGCCGGTGCGGCCTTGGTCGCTGGCATGGCAGCGGCTGCAGGCGGCGTCTTGGCCGCAGGCGCGGGGGCCGTCTTGGCTGCCGGTGCGGTAGCGGGCGCCGCCGGTGTCTGGGCGAAGCTGGTCAAGGAACTGCCCATCAAGGCTGCAGCCAGCCACAAAGTCCATGTGTTGCGCATCAATGCACTCCCGGTTTGGTGGAATGCCGCGCCAGACCTGGCGCGGCCGCTGACATGCTGCGCCAGCCTGCTTCAATCCGCAAGAGTGCCAGCGTCAAAAAGTGTCTGACAGCGTGGGGTAGAGCTGCTGCATCACCACCTGCAGCCCGCGCTGCAACAGCTGCTCCACATCGGTCTGGACTGCGCCGGCATCGGCCGACGCATCGGCAGCACGCAAGCTGTCCCACAGCTGTGACCATTCCTCGCCTTGCGCCTGCATGGCAGTCTGCACGGCCTCGCTCCATGGCTGCGGAGCCGCAGGGCTGGTGTAACGGCCGCGACCGCGTCCGAAGTGGGAGATGAGCAGATACTTGAGCAGCACCTGGGCCGCCAGGGCGTTCAGATAGTCGCTCGAGAGCTGAAAAGTCTGCGCCTGCTGGTCAAACATCTTGTTCGCACCCCAGGCCGCGCCCGCAAACGTGGCCGCACCCACCAGAGCCCCCAGCAAGGCACCCGTGCCCAGCGTGAGGCCGCCGGCCACCAGATCCGCACCCAGGCCGGTGGCAGCACCCGCCGTCAGCGCCCCCCAGAGGCTGGCGGCCTGGGGATCGAGCGGCGTGCTCACCTTGAGCTGGTTTTGCAGCTGCTCCTCGATCTGGCTGGCGGCCTTGCCGTCCAGCTGATGGATCTCCAGCAAGCGCTGCGTGGTCTGCATATCGGCCTGGCGCAGCGTCTGCATCAGCCGCTGCACGGCGGCCCTGGCCTGCGGCTCCAGAGTCTCGGCATCACCCTGGCTCTTGCCCAGCTTGGCGGTGAGGCTGCTCAGGCTGTGCCAGGCACGCGCCAGCAGCTTGCCCTGGGCCGGGTCCATGCGCTCCTGCAAGCGGGCCGAGGCGATCAGCTGCTCGGCCATGGCCTGCAGGCTTTGCGCCTGCCGCTGCGCCTGGCGCTGGGCACGCTCTTGCAGCAGGCGCTCGTATGCAGCCTGCTTGGCCTGCGGCAGCAGCGGGGCAATGCTTTGCATCATCCGGCGCTCATGCCACCAGCTGCGGGTGAAGGCATCGAGCACCAGCACGTCCTGCACAGTGTCCTTGAAGGCGGCCGTGGCCTGCTTCCAGCGCAGCAGATCGTCGGCGGTCTGCTGCTGCGTGGTGTCGCTGCCGATCTGGTTGAGCAAGACGATGACGGGCTTGCCCAGCCAGCGCAAGATGCTCATCTCCGCACTCCAGTAACCGGCATCGGCCGGGTCTTCGGCGGCGTTGACCAGATAGAGCATCACATCGGCATGATCGCGCGCGGCCAGCAGGGCGCGCTGGCTCAGGAAAAACGGTTTGTCGCGCCAGCGATCCCAGACATTGCTGAGAAACCAGCCCAGGGGATTGCCCTGCTGCCGCAGGCGCTCATACAGGCGCACGGAATCGCCAAAGCCCGGCGTATCCCACAGCCACAGCTCATCGCCTTGCTGCGTTTTCTGCAGCAAATAGCGCTGCGACTGGGTGGTGACATGGGCTCCGTCCTCGATCTCGCCCACGTCGTCGGAAACCAGGGTACGGGTCAGCGTGGTCTTGCCGATATTGGTGTGCGACAGCAGACACCATTGAATGCTTTGCTCGGGGTCTGTGGCCAGAGCCACGGCGGTATTTTCTGTGGACATATTCAGTTTCCGGCGGCGGGAATCAGCGTGACATGCAGGCCTGCGCGGCGTACAAAGTCCTGCCACAGATGCTCACGCTCCTGCACTCGGCCTGGTGCGCCGGTGTTGCGGGCACGAAAGTCCTGCGCCCACAGCCAGACGTCCGTCTGTGCCCCCCAGTAATGCAAGACCTGGCCGAGCAGGGCGCCGTGAATCTCCGCCTCGGGCGTGGCGGCCAGATTGAGCAGCAGCACTTGCTGGCCTGTACCATCCAGCGCCTGCGGCAAAGGCGAGCCATAGGCCAGCGCAGGCAGCAGCGTCAGCTGCGCGCCGGCGCCATAGCTTTGCACCACATGGTTGCGCAACACGGCTTCGCGTTCGGGGGTGAGGTCCAGACTATAGGGCTGCACCAGCAGCTGCGTGGCCCGGCCCGCCCAGTCGCGCTGCAGTTTTTGAAAATACGGCTGCTGCAAAGGCAGGGCCATATGACGTTTCATCCAGCCCAAGCGCACGCCCTGCCACAGCGCCAGCAACAGACGCGGCCCTATCACCGTGATGCACAGCAGCAAGGTATAGAGCTGCACCCAGCGCTCGCCCACCGTGGGGCGCTCCAGCCACTGAACGAGGCCCGCCGCCACCTCGGGTGTGCCGCTGGGCACCCAGCCTTGCAGGGCACGGATTTCTTCCAGACTCCAGGGGGGGGCGCCCACCAGCCAGTGAACCGGGGCAAACAGAATGTTGAGACAGGTCTGAACGGCCGCAGGCGAGAGAAACGTGCTCTCCCAGCCCACCTGATACTCGCGGGTCAGTCCCGTGATCCACAGCGACGCCAGCGCGCCCAGCGCCAGCATGGCCGCGCCCAGATGCAGGCACAGCAGCCATTGCGCATGGCGCTGGCGGCGGCTGATCTGCCACCAGTTGCGCTCAAAGGTCAGCGCCAGCTTGCGCAGGCCGGTACCGGCCGTCAGCTGTGCGCGCCTGGCAGCCAGCTTTTGCAGCCAGCCGCTGGGGGCCCTTGCCGCCTCGCCCGCGTTGGCGGCATGGGCCTGTGTAGGCGCCAGCGGCAGCAGCACCTCGGGCTTGCGCCTCACCAGCGCCCGCAGGCCTCCGACGATCAGCAGCCCATAGACCAGCAGATTCCACAACACAATGCCTACCAGCGAAAGCGAGAGCAGATCGACCCGGTGCGGATCGGTGATGGCATGGCCCAGATAGCCCAGCACCAGCGCCGCCGCCAGAATGCCGATGACCGCCCAACGCGATACACCGGCCGAGCGCAGCCACAGCGCACGGATGTCGGCAGGCAGTTGCGCATTGGCAATGATGCGTTTGGCGCGCTCCTGTAGAAATGCGGCAAAGGCGGTGCTGCCATCGCCACTCTTGCCCAGGGCATGCAGACTCTCTTGCGTGATGGCATTGCAGCGCGCGGCCGTGGGCAGACTCTCATGGGGCGCTGCAGTCTCTATGGCATGCGCAAAGACAATGTCGCGGACGGTTCTGGCTTTCATGGCCTTATTGTGTTGCAGGCCGCCGCGGACGGCCAAAAATACCAAAACAATAGCTGTAAACGCTTGTGATATGTAGGCTGGCGTCCATTTCTGCTCTGACAGGCTCGGGCTTGTCTGCATCGGCAGCGCACAGCGGCTGTGATATGAAGACGGTCTCAGAACCATGACACCAGGAGACAAGCAATGAGCAAAAATCCCGCGGCCATGCCGGACGCCAACGGTTTTTTCGGCCCCTACGGTGGTCAGCTGGTACCGCCCGATCTGAAAAAGTGCATGGATGAAATCTCGCAGGCCTATGACGAGATCGTCAAGCGCCAGGACTTTCAGGACGAGCTGGCCGCCCTGTTTGCCGACTATGTGGGGCGCCCCAGCCCGATTTTTCACGCCAAGCGCCTGTCGGATCAATTGGGCGGCGCGCAGATTCACCTCAAGCGTGAAGACCTGAACCACACCGGTGCGCACAAGATCAATCACTGCCTGGGCGAGGCCTTGCTGGCCAAGTTCATGGGCAAGAAAAAAGTGATTGCCGAAACCGGAGCCGGCCAGCACGGCGTGGCTCTGGCCACGGCCTGCGCTCTGGTGGGTATTCCCTGTGAGATTCACATGGGCCAGGTGGACATAGAGAAAGAGCACCCCAACGTCACCAAGATGCGCATTCTGGGCTGCACCCTGGTGCCCGTCACGCGCGGCGCTGCCACTTTGAAGGAAGCGGTGGACAGCGCTTTCGAGGTCTATCTGCAAGACCCCGTGAACACCATCTATGCCATTGGCTCGGTGGTCGGCCCCCACCCCTTCCCCATGATGGTGCGCGACTTCCAGTCCATCGTGGGTCGCGAGGCCCGCGAGCAATTCCAGCACAAGCACGGCAAGCTGCCCGAGCATGTGGCCGCCTGCGTGGGCGGCGGCAGCAACGCCATGGGCATCTTCACGGCCTTTCTGAACGATGCCTCCGTGCACCTGGTGGGCGTGGAGCCTGCAGGCGAAGGCATTGACAAGCCCGGCCGCCATGCCGCCACCCTCTCGGTGGGCAAGCCCGGCGAGATTCACGGCATGAAGTGCTATGTGCTGGAAAACGCCGACGGCACGCCCGCCGCCGTGCACAGCATTGCCTCGGGCCTGGACTACCCCGGCGTGGGCCCGCAGCACAGCTATCTGAAGGATCTGGGCCGGGTGGACTACCAATCGGTGGACGACAAGGCCTGCCTTGACGCCTTCATGACGCTGTCGCGCGTGGAAGGCATCATCCCCGCACTGGAGAGCGCCCATGCCGTGGCCTGGGCCATACGTGAGGCACCCAAGCTGGGCCGCGACCAGCACATTCTGGTCAACCTCTCGGGTCGCGGCGACAAGGACGCGGATTACGTGGCCAAGAAGCTGGGGCTGTAATCACAATCTTCAAAGTCTGCGCAATGCGCCGAGAGACTCGCTCAATGAAAAGCGGTAGCTCGGCGCTCTTGTCACCTCCACGCCGCCCGGCAGCCACCTGACCCGGGCGATGAGCAAGCCCCTGCGGGGCCATCCATGCTCTGACACCGCAGATTCGCGCCAGCCGTATGACACGCTGGCGCTGCTCTTGCGTGGTCATGGGTGCGGGAATCCTTACAGACTAACGAGGCCGATGCGCAACAGTCCATGCGCTGCACGCTCGCGCCGCCATCCTTCCTCCACGCCCCCAAACCGGGCCAGGCTCAGACACTTGCCCCAGCATCCACCGATCTGAGCCGGCGAAACCTGGCTTCAAGCGGATTTTTGCAACAGCGTCATGACAAAACATGAGCGCTTGATTTTCGGTATCAGACGTGGACTGTCCATATAATTTTGCACTTTAATCGTCGGGGTGGGAAAAGGTGGCTATCGTTGGCATGTGCGATGCTTCCGATTCGATATTTAAGGATTTGCTATGGATAGACTGGGTGAAGAATTACAAGATTTCATGAATGGAATCGCAGCCAGCGTGGCTTTGATTCGCGTGAATGAAGAGGGTTTGGCCGTCAGCTCTTGCAACGAAATATTCTTCGACATGATGGGGGCTAAAAGAAACTCCATTCACCGCTATCCATTTTCGCTAGAAACAATCGTTCCCAATTATGCAAGACGAGAACTGCGTTTAGCAGTTATCAATTGCCTGGCAGATGGTGTTTCTCATGAATTGGAGCAAGCCTATGATTTGAAAGATGGAACGCACTGGTGGCGTCTGTCTTTGAAACCTTTCAAGAAATCAGCCAACTCCGAAACGGCCGAAGGGGTTTTTCTCACCGGAATTGAAATCACCAAGAAAATGCTGTTGATGCATGATCTTGAAGTCAGCACATCACGTTTCCGTTCGGTTGTGGATGCCGCATACGACGCCATCATCACCATCGATCAGCAGCATCACATCACCTTGTTCAATCGGGCTGCGGAAGGCTTGTTCGGCTACGACCAGGAAGAAATGCTGGACCAGCCGCTGGAAGTATTGCTTCCTCCTGCGGCCCGCGAAGGTCACCGGGGATATGTGCATCAGTTTGCGCGTTCTCCGGTGCGTTCCAGACAAATGGACGAGCGAAACCGGATTTACGGACTTCATAAGGACGGAAGCCGTATCCCGGTAGAAATTGCCATCTCTAAGATTACCGTGAATGGACTGGTGGAATTCACCGCGATTATCAGAGACATCACGGACAAGGTCCATTTGGTCGATCTTCTGCACCGTCAGGCGGCGGTCGATGATTTAACCGGACTGCCTAATCGCCGCGAATTCAATGATGTGGCCAGGAGCTTGTTTGAAACAGAAAATCCGCTCTCCATACTGATGATGGATCTGGATAATTTCAAACTGGTCAATGACACTTATGGTCATGAGGGCGGAGACGATGTGCTGAAAGCCTTTGCATCCATCGCCCGCGAGACGATAGGAAAAGAGCATATTGTTGCCAGGCTCGGTGGCGAAGAATTTGTGGCCTGCCTGATTAATACCGATAAAGAAGAGGCGCTGGAAATAGCTGAAAATTTGAGAAAGAAAATCTCTGACAGAGATTTTTCCTATTCTTGGCCAGAAGACAGAGCCATCCCCTTTACCTTGAGCATAGGCGTGGCCGTGAAAGGCGCCAAAGACAGAGAGATGTCAAATTTGCTCAGAAGAGCCGATGAAGGGCTGTATTTGGCCAAAGAGAACGGCCGCAACCGAGTCGAGGCGATTGGCTGATCTGGCCCGAGCTCAGACGGCTGCCATTGCATAAAGCCGTCTGAGATCAGAGCAAATCAGGCTTGCAGCCTCATGACTGCAAGAAAAATCAAGCCAGATTCGGGGCTAGATACCTGCGCAGCTCCTCGATATCCATACCTCGACGCGCAGCCATATCGGCCAACTGGTCTTCGCCGATTTCGCCCACGTTGAAGTATGTGGCTTCGGGGTAGCCGATGTAAAAGCCGCTGACGCTGGAGGCGGGGTTCATGGCCAGGCTTTCGGTCAGCGTCATGCCGACTTCCTCGGCCTGCAGCGTCTTGAACAGGTCCCACTTGGCCGTATGGTCGGGGCAGGCCGGATAGCCTGGCGCAGGACGAATGCCTTTGTATTCTTCCTTGATCAGCGCTTCGTTGCTCAGTGTTTCATCCTCGGCATAGCCCCACAAATCCTTGCGCACGCGCTGATGCAGGCATTCGGCAAAAGCTTCGGCCAGACGGTCGGCCAAGGCCTTGAACATGATGCCGCTGTAGTCGTCCAGCGCGGCTTCAAATTCCTTGTCCTTTTTCTCGGCACCGATACCGGCCGTGACGGCGAACAGACCCGCATAGTCGGCAATGCCCGATTCCTTGGTGGCCACAAAATCAGACAGGCAGCGGCTGGGGCGCATCACGGGCCGGCCATCCGGGCCGTCAATCGCCTGCTTTTCGGTTTGCTGGCGCATGCCATACCAGGTCATCAGCACCTGGCTGCGCGACTCGTCGGTGTAGAACTCGATGTCGTCGCCCACGCGGTTGGCGGGGAACAGGCCCATCACGCCATTGGCTTGCAGCCAGCGGCCTTCGATGATTTTCTTGAGCATGGCCTGGGCATCGGCCTGCACCTTGCGCGCTTCCACGCCCACGATTTCGTCGTCGAGGATGGCGGGATAGGCACCTGCCAGGTCCCAGGTCTGGAAGAACGGACCCCAGTCGATGAACTGGGCAATCTCGGCCAAGTCAAAGTTCTTGAACACGCGGCGGCCCTGGGCACGCGGTGCCACGGGCCGGTGGGCGGCAAAGTCCACGGGCGTGGCATTGGCGCGGGCCTTTTCCAAAGGCCACAGCGGCGTCTTCTTCTTGTTGGCGTGCTGGGTGCGCACCTTGTCGTAGTCGGCCTGCACTTCCTGCAGATAGGCCTCCTTGTTCTCGCCCAGCAGGCTTTGCGCCACGCTCACGCTGCGCGAGGCATCGGGCACATACAGCACCGGGCCTTCGTACTTGGGCGCAATCTTCACGGCGGTGTGCACGCGCGAGCAGGTGGCGCCGCCGATCAGCAGCGGAATCTTCTTGATGCGGAAATAGTCGTCCTTGTGCATCTCGCCTGCCACGTACTGCATCTCTTCCAGGCTGGGCGTGATCAGGCCCGACAGGCCGATGATGTCCGCGCCTTCGGCCTTGGCTCGCGCCAGGATTTCGTGGCAGGGCACCATCACGCCCATGTTGATGACTTCGAAGTTGTTGCACTGCAAGACCACGGTGACGATGTTCTTGCCGATATCGTGCACATCGCCCTTGACGGTGGCGATCACGATCTTGCCGCGGCTGCTCACGTCCATGCCGGCAGCTTCCTGCTGGCGTTTTTCTTCCTCGATATAGGGCACGAGGTGGGCCACGGCCTGCTTCATCACGCGGGCCGATTTCACCACCTGGGGCAGGAACATCTTGCCGGCGCCAAACAGGTCGCCGACCACGTTCATGCCGTCCATCAACGGGCCTTCGATCACATGCAGCGGACGGCCGCCACCCTGGATCACGATGGCCTGATAAGCCTCTTCCGTGTCTTCGGTGATGAAGTCGGTGATGCCGTGCACCAGAGCGTGCGACAGGCGCTCACCCACGGTTCTGGGGTGCTCGGGCGTGCCGCGCCATTCCAGCTTCTTGCTTTCGTCCTTGGCGCCGCTCTTGGCGCTGTCGGCCACTTCCACCAGACGCTCGCCGGCGTCGGGGCGGCGATTGAGCACCACGTCTTCCACGCGCTCGCGCAGCACCGGCTCCAGGTCGTCATACACGCCCACCATGCCGGCGTTGACGATGCCCATGTCCATGCCGGCCTTGATGGCGTGGTACAGGAACACGGTGTGGATCGCTTCGCGCACCGGGTCGTTGCCGCGGAAGGAGAAGCTCACATTGGACACGCCGCCGGACACCTTGGCACCCGGCAGGTTCTGCTTGATCCAGCGCGTGGCTTCGATGAAGTCCACGCCGTAGTTGTTGTGCTCTTCGATGCCGGTGGCCACGGCAAAGATATTGGGGTCGAAGATGATGTCCTCGGGGGCAAAACCCACTTCGTCCACCAGGATGCGGTAAGCACGCTCGCAGATCTCGATCTTGCGCTCGAAGGTGTCGGCCTGGCCTTTCTCGTCAAAGGCCATCACCACGGCGGCAGCGCCATAGCGCTTGACGAGTTTGGCGTGCTTCTTGAACTCGTCAACGCCCTCTTTCATCGAGATGGAATTGACGATGCCCTTGCCCTGGATGCAGCGCAGACCGGCTTCGATCACCTCCCACTTGGAGCTGTCCACCATGATGGGCACGCGGGCGATATCGGGCTCGGAGGCGATCAGGTTCAGAAAGCGCACCATGGCGGCCTTGCTGTCCAGCATGGCCTCGTCCATGTTCACGTCGATCACCTGAGCGCCGTTTTCCACCTGCTGGCGGGCCACGGCCAGCGCTTCTTCGTACTGCTCGTTGAGAATCAGGCGCGCAAAGGCTTTGGAGCCGGTGACGTTGGTGCGCTCGCCCACGTTGACGAACAGCGTGTCTTCGCCGATGAACACGGGCTCCAGGCCCGACAGGCGCATGGGGGGCACGGAAGAAATAGCAGTGGCGGGGATTGCAGCAGACATCATGCTCACCTGTGTGAAAACCAGAATCAGAAATAACAGGTGAGCGCCGTTGTTGCGAGGCAGTTGGGTAACAAGACCAGAACTGCTGACCCCAAGCCTGACGCACTGGTTGGACATCAACCAGCTAGCTGCAGCGCTCCTTGGGGCGAAGCCCTGCATTTTATGTCCATGCAGCCGATCTGCACCATGGGCGCTGGTGAATGCGCCTTAAACCCCCATGCGTCCATCGCACGACCTGGGCCTGGAGCCGCGCCGCATCTTCTTGCGCAAACGCCAAACTTTGCCCAGGGAATATCGTCAACGACGAACGCTGCCATCTGGTTTCAAGCATATTCGCCCGCTAGACCACACCGATGCCAGATGAATGCCGGTTGCACCCGCCATGGACGGCTGTCATGCTGGCGCCATCAAAGCGCAGGTCCTGTTTCGAGGCACTGGCCAAACCAGCCCGAACACTTTTTTGCGAGTCCGATGCACGGTTCAAGCCGTAGCCCCGGACTTCCCCCAAAAAATCACCGCCTGCCGTTGAGGGACAGGCAACGATTGGAGAACCTACATGCACGTCGGCTTTGGCGCGTACTACACCCTTATTTTTGCCGTGCTGGTGCTGCTGCTGGGCAAGCTGATGACGCGGCACATCCGCTTTCTGCGCGACTTCAACATCCCCGAGCCCGTCTCCGGCGGACTGGTGGCAGCGGCAACGATTTTCCTGCTCCATGAAACCACGGGCCTGACCCTGGGTTTTGAGTCCAGCCTGCAAGACGCCTTCATGCTGGTGTTTTTCTCCTCCATTGGCCTGAGCGCCAACCTCTCCAAACTGCGCGAAGGCGGCACGGCACTGCTGGTCTTTCTGGGGCTGATCGCCGGTTTCATCTTTTTGCAGAACGTGGTGGGCGTGGGCATGGCCACCTTGCTGGGACAAGATCCGCTGATGGGCCTGGTCGCGGGCTCCATCACCCTCGTCGGAGGCCATGGAACAGCCGGCGCCTACGGCGCAATGCTGGAGAACGAATACGGCCTCACCGGTGCCACGGCACTGGGCATTGCCTGCGCCACCTTTGGCCTGGTCATAGGCGGCCTGCTCGGCGGCCCGCTGGCCAAGCGGCTGATCACCAGCCGCCAACTGGCCCAGCCCCGCACCGAGGCCCAGCAGCTGAGCACCGAAGAACCCGCAGTGAGCGAGAGCAGCGATGTGGCCAATTTCGAATCCTCCAGCAAGGCTCCTCGCCTGATCACGGCCGACGCCGCCGTGGAAACCCTGGCGCTGTTTGCCGGCTGCCTGGCGTTTGCCGAACTCATGACCTCGCTGACCCAGGGCGTTATCAAGCTGCCCACCTTTGTCTGGGCCCTGGGCGGCGGCGTGATCATTCGCAATGCGCTGGACTATGTGTTCGGCATCAAGGTCTTTGACCGGGCCATCGACGTCTTCGGCAGCGCGGCCCTGTCGATTTATCTGGCCATTGCCCTGCTGTCGCTCAGACTGTGGGAGCTGACGGATCTCGCCGCACCGCTGATGGTCATTTTGCTGGTGCAGACCTTGTTTTTGGCCGCATACGCCACCTTGGTGACTTTCCGCGTCATGGGCAAAGACTACGACGCCGCCGTACTGGCCGCCGGCCACTGCGGCTTTGGCATGGGTGCCACGCCCACGGCCGTGGCCAATATGCAGGCCTTGACCAACCAGTATGGCCCCTCGCACAAGGCCTTTCTGATCGTGCCACTGGTGGGCGCCTTCTTCATCGACATCATCAACGCCTTTTTGCTGCAGGGCTTCATCAGCTGGTTGCGCTGATTCCTGTCACTGCTCCCCAACGAAAAAAGCGTGCACCTTGACAGGGTGCACGCTTTTTTTGATAGCTGCCTGCGCTTGACCATCAAGCGCTGCAGCTGGATTTTTTTACTTGACTCAGGCCGACAGATTCTGGGCCGAGGCAGGCAGGCCGAACAGGCGGTCAAACGCCCAGTTGAAGGCAAAGGTGTAGACCATGAAGAACACCAGCAGGCCGGCTTCCATCACCGTCGCCTGCCACAGCGAGACGTCGAACCACCAGGCCATGAGCGGGATGAGGGCCAGCGCCAAGCCGCCCTCAAAGCCAATCGCATGCACCACGCGGCGCAGCACGGAGCGGCCCTTGACGGCCTGGCGTGCTTCCCATTTTTCAAACAGGTGGTTGAAGCTCAGGTTCCAACAGATCGCAATCACCGATGCGGCGACGGCCATGACGCTGGAGTCGCCGGCCTTCTGGCCGATGGCCATGAAGATCAGGCTGGAGACGGCGATGGCGATCGCCTCGTACAAAGAGACATAGATGATGCGACGCTTGGGGCCTTGCAGACCAGTGGCCTTGGTGGGCGCGGCGCCATTGGCAGAAGCATGAACAGTGTGAGCGGCAGAAGAAGAAGCGGATGCCATCGCGGAGGCTTGTTGAGACATGGACCGCAGTGTATGTTCTGAAAACTGAAGATAAAAGTCATCTCCTTTCAATTTTCCTGATAGATAACGCCATGCCATTCGCTGCCGACCAGGTTCCGCTGTTTCTTGCCGTGCTCGATGAAGGTTCGTTTTCCGCTGCCGCCCGCAAGCTGGGGCGCGTGCCCTCGGCCGTGAGCATGGCCGTGGCCCAGCTCGAAGCCGAACTGGATTTGCAGCTGTTCGACCGCAGCGGGCGCGAACCCCGGCCCACGGCTGCCGCCCGGGCGCTGGAGCCGCAGGCCCGTCTGCTGGCCGAGCAGCTGCAGCAGCTCAACTGGCAGGCCAGCGCCTTGCATCAGGGGCTGGAAGAAAGATTGACGCTGGCGATTGCGCCCGAGCTGCTCTCCACCCCCTGGACCGAGACGCTGGCCGCCCTGGTGCAGGAGTTTCCCGCCCTGCCGATTGAAGTGCTGACCGCACCGCAGACCGATGCCCTGCAGCTTTTGCACGCAGGCCGCGCCCATCTGGCCCTGGTGTTTGAACGCCCGGCCATTGACGGGCGCGAAGGCTTTCAGGAAATGGGGCGCGAGACGCTGCTGGCCGTGATGTCCCCCCAGTTCGCCCCCTGGCAGCAGGCGCTGGCCGAGCATGGTAAGCGCGCCCGGCTCAGCGTGGAACAGTTGGCCGCGACCCGCCAGGTGCTGGTGGCCAGCCGCGATCCGCAACAGACCGACCCGCGCTTTGTTTTTGCCCGCCAGCTGTGGCGCACCGACAGCCATCAGGCCGCACTGTCGCTGATTGGCGCGGGCATGGCCTGGGGCTGGCTGCCCAAGGGCCTGGTCGAGCCGCGCATTGCCGCCGGTCAGCTGCTGGAAATTCCCGTGCAAAACCTGAGCAATGGCACCACACTGTTCGTGGACTGGGTCTGGTCCAAGGAAAGCCCGCAAGGCCTGGCCGCCCGCCGCTTTGTGCAGCTGCTGCGCGAGCAGGGAGTGCCGCAGCGGCCGAATTAGGCATTAAATCAGCCTGAAGCCATTACCAACCAATCACATACAGCTAGATTATTCATAGCAACCGCTTTCATCCACCTTGTTCATGGAGCTGCGTTATGTCCACCCCCAGCCAGCCGGTACAGCCCTCGCCCTCTGCCGAGAATGTCTATCCTTTCGAGAGCAAGCACAAAGCCCTGCGCAAGCTCTGGCAGCAATGGCAGCCCGGCGTGCCGCGCGACAGCCGCAAGCAGGATGCCGATGCGCCGCCCGCCGTGGAGCTGGCCGGCTTCGAGCCCGGAGCCAAGCCGTTTTCGGCCGGCCAGGGCAAGCAGCATGACAAGGACAGCGTCAGCACGCTGGCCCGGGAACTCGATGGTCTGCAGAACATCTTCTATGCCGACCGGCGCTTCAAGCTGCTGGTCATACTGCAAGGCATGGATGCGGCCGGCAAGGACGGCACGCTGCGCGGCGTGTTCGGCCAGATGACGCCGCTGGGCGTGCACACCGTGGGCTGGAAAGCGCCCACCGATGCCGAAAAAGCCCATGACTATCTGTGGCGCATCCACCAGCAGGTGCCGGGCGCGGGCGAGATCGTGGTGTTCAACCGCAGCCAGTACGAAGACGTGCTGGTGCCCGTGGTCAACCGCTGGATCACGCCCGAGCAGCAGGCCCAGCGCTATGCCCAGATCAACGACTTCGAGCGCATGCTCAGCGAAAACGGCACCCTGGTCGTCAAGTTCATGCTGCACATCAGCAAGGACGAGCAGCGCCAGCGCCTGCAAGAGCGGCTGGACGACCCCTGCAAACACTGGAAGTTTGACGAAAGCGACCTCAAGGCGCGCGCCCAGTGGGACGAGTATCAGCAGGCCTATGAAAAACTGCTGGCCGCCACCCACACACCCTGGGCTCCCTGGACCATTGTTCCCGCCGACTCCAAAACCCACCGCAATCTGATGATTGCCACCTTGTTGCGCGAGGTGCTGGGCAATCTGGAACTCCAATACCCTGCGGGCTCGCCGGCGCTGGAGAAAATCCAGGTGAAGTGAAGCGGCTTGCTATTATTTCAAAAGCTGCTGGCGCTCAGCTTGATTTGAATGCAGCGTGTTTTCGCATCAAGATCCAACAATCATTGGCGCAAGCGGCTTCTGTTTTATGAGCAAACCGGCTTAGAACTGCCAGCCCAGCTGGCCCAGGCCCTCGAAAGCAACGGTCAGGCGGTCCCCCGCGTCAAGCTTCAGACAGCCGCACCAGCTGCCCGTGGTCACCACCGTGCCTGCGGGCACGCTGCCGTAGCGGCGCGCCACATGCTGCATCCAGTCCAGCAGCAACCAGGCCGGATCACCCAGGCTATGCGTGCCGGTAAAACGCTGGGGCGCCTCACCGTTCACGGCCACGGTGCAGACCTGCTGCGCCCAATCCCGGCCCGCCAGCAATGTGGCGGGCAGCCATTCGCCCAGCGCCAGACCGCCATGGCATTGGCCGTCGGCCAGCAAGGCCAGGGCCGGCGCCTGCAAGCCGTCGCGCCAGCGCACATCCACCCATTCAATGGCCACGGCCACACCGTCCACCAGGGCCAGAGCGCTCTCGGGAGTCAGGGCGGCAGCTTGCTGTGCAGAAATGTCCTGGCCTATGCGTAAGGCGATTTCCGCCTCTGCACCACGCAGATTGAATACGGTTTGCGGGGCGGCAGCCCAGGCCAGGCCTTGCTGCACGCCGGACTCGGGCAGGGGCACATGCAGCAAGGCCGTCTGGCGGTTGGCAGCGCCGGACTTCCAGTAGCGCGGGGCCCGGTCTGCGGGCCACCAGCCCCAGACGCCGGCCAGCGCGGACTGCACAGCGCGTGCATCTTCCTCGCTACGCATCAGTGCTGCCACATCCGCGCCCAGGCTCATCTTCTCGCCCAGCTTGCGTGACCACCACAGCGCATCGGCCGTGGCATAGGCATCTTCATGCAGGGCCGGAGCCAGCTGCGCCCAATCGGGCAGCACATCCTGCACGTCCCGCAACTCGGGGGCCAAACCCATGGGCGGGGTGTTGGCAAAAGGGGCGGGGCCGCACCAGCCGTCTTGGCAATCGTTGTTTTCAGACATGGAAGCAATGATGGCAAATTCCGCGCCCGGTTGCGCATTCCCCCGCCAACACTGGGCAGCATCGACGGTTTTTCAGGGTTATGCATTAAATGCATAAGACCCCAAGCAACAAGCCTTGGACAAGCCACACAGCCCCGCGCACACTGTAGATCCCGGACAGCGAGGCCTCACAACGGCCCGTTCCACCTCAGTCAACCAGGCCCAAATCATGCAAGCCACAGACTCTTCCGCACACGCTCTGCCTTCTTATCTGAATTCCGAGCACCTCGGCCCCTGGGGCAACTATCTGCAGCAAGTAGATCGCGTCACGCCTTATCTGGGCTCGCTCGCCCGCTGGGTCGAGACCCTCAAGCGCCCCAAGCGCATTCTGATCGTCGACGTGCCCATCGAGATGGACAACGGCACCATCGCCCACTTCGAGGGCTACCGCGTTCAGCACAATCTGAGCCGCGGCCCCGGCAAGGGCGGCGTGCGTTTCCACCAGGACGTGACGCTGTCTGAAGTCATGGCGCTGTCGGCCTGGATGTCGGTCAAGAATGCCGCAGTGAACGTGCCTTACGGCGGTGCCAAGGGTGGTATCCGCGTCGATCCGCGCAAGCTTTCGACCTCCGAACTGGAACGCCTGACACGTCGCTACACCAGCGAGATCGGTCTGCTGATCGGCCCATCCAAGGACATTCCTGCTCCCGACGTGAACACCAACGGCCAGATCATGGCCTGGATGATGGACACCTACTCCATGAACACCGGCGCCACCTCCACTGGCGTGGTAACCGGCAAGCCGGTCGATCTGGGCGGCTCGCTGGGTCGCGTGGAAGCGACAGGCCGCGGCGTGTTCACCGTGGGCGTGGAAGCCGCCAAGCTGACCGGCCTGCCCTTGCAAGGCGCACGCGTGGCCGTGCAAGGCTTTGGCAATGTGGGCGGTACTGCAGGCAAGCTGTTTGCTGAAGCCGGCGCCAACATCGTGGCCGTGCAAGACCATACCGGCACCATCTACAACGCCAACGGCTTTGATGTGACGGCTCTGCTGGCGCACGTGGCAGCCAATGGCGGCGTGGGCGGCTTTGCCGGTGGCGAAGCCATGGATACCAAGGATTTCTGGGCCGTGGATTGCGAGATCCTCATCCCTGCTGCGCTGGAAAGCCAGATCACCAAGGACAACGCCGCTCAGATCAAGGCCAAGATCGTGATCGAAGGCGCCAACGGCCCCACCACGCCCGAAGCCGACGACATCCTGACCGACAAGGGCGTGCTGGTGCTGCCCGACGTGATTGCCAACGCCGGTGGCGTGACCGTGTCCTACTTCGAGTGGGTGCAGGATTTCTCCAGCTTCTTCTGGACCGAGGACGAAATCAACGCCCGCCTGGTGCGCATCATGCAAGAGGCCTTCGCTGGCATCTGGCAAGTGGCCCAGGAAAACAAGGTGTCGCTGCGTACCGCCACCTTCATCGTGGCTTGCAAGCGCATTCTGCACGCTCGCGAAATGCGCGGTCTGTACCCATAAGCATCAGCGGTGGGCGCCTGGCGCCTTCCCTTTGCACATCGCCCCTGTTTCTTCGGAAGAGGGGCGATTTTTTTTGCGGCAAGGCGGCACGCCCTGATCGGCGTGGGACTTAGCCACTGTGAAGTGCACAACGAAAAAAGCCTTCTGTTTCCAGAAGGCTTTTTTGATGGTTGCGCGAGAAGGATTTGAACCTCCGACCTTTGGGTTATGAGCCCAACGAGCTACCAGACTGCTCCATCGCGCGGTAATTTCTCTGACTTGGCAGCTTTATGTCGTTGCCGTATCGATGGATGGATTGTAGCCGATATTCTCTTGTCATGCGCACTGGTTATATGAACTCATTGCTTTTATGGCTATTGGCTCTGAAATTTGTCGCCCGCCTACCAGTGGCTAGCGGCAATCTGCGCTCTGTATAGTGGCCGCCCATGGCCAAAGAAAAAACCACGTTTACCTGCAATGCCTGCGGCGGCACCAGCCCGCGCTGGCTGGGCAAATGCCCTAGCTGCGGCGCCTGGAACTCGCTGATAGAGACCGTGGCCGAATCGGCTTCGGGCGGCAAGAACCGGCTGAGCCAGCCCCAGGGCTACGCAGGCCTGGCCAATGCCCAGCCCGTCACGCCGCTGTCGGCCATCGAAGCACAGGACGTGGCGCGCACGCCCAGCGGCATCGAGGAACTGGACCGGGTACTGGGCGGCGGCGTGGTGGAAGGCGGCGTGGTCCTGATTGGCGGAGACCCTGGCATAGGCAAGTCCACACTTCTTCTGCAGGCCATGGATGCCTTGCACCGCATAGGCCTGCCCACGCTGTATGTGACCGGGGAGGAAAGCGGTGCCCAGGTGGCCCTGCGTTCGCGACGCCTGGGGCTGGACAACAGCCAGGTCAATGTGCTGGCCGAGATTCAGCTGGAGAAAATCCTGGCCACGGTGGAAGCGACTCAGCCGGCCGTGGTGGTGGTCGACTCGATTCAGACCGTGTATTCGGACCAGCTATCGTCCGCACCCGGCTCGGTGGCCCAGGTGCGCGAATGCGCTGCGCATCTGACACGTGCGGCCAAGACCACGGGCATCACCATCATCCTGGTAGGCCACGTCACCAAGGACGGCGCCCTGGCCGGCCCGCGCGTGCTGGAACATATGGTGGACACGGTGCTCTACTTCGAGGGCGATACACACAGTAACTTCCGCCTGGTGCGCGCCATCAAGAACCGCTTTGGAGCGGTGAACGAGATTGGCGTCTTCGCCATGACGGAAAAAGGCCTCAAGGGCGTGAGCAACCCCAGCGCCATCTTCCTCTCCCAGCACAGCGAGCCCGTGCCCGGCAGCTGCGTGCTGGTGACGCTGGAAGGCACGCGCCCTCTGTTGGTGGAAATTCAGGCACTCGTCGATCAAGGCGGCCCGCAGGCCCGCAGGCTGTCTGTCGGCCTGGACAAGGACCGCCTGGCCATGCTGCTGGCCGTGCTCAACCGCCATGCGGGCGTGGCCTGTGCCGATCAGGATGTGTTCGTCAATGCCGTGGGCGGCGTGCGCATCAATGAGCCGGCAGCTGATCTGGCGGTGATGTTGGCGATCACTTCCAGTCTGCGTGGCAAAGCGCTGCCCAAGGGCTTTATCGCCTTTGGCGAAGTCGGCCTGGCCGGCGAGGTGCGCCCCGCGCCACGTGGGCAAGAGCGCCTGAAGGAAGCAGCAAAGTTAGGATTCACTGTCGCTGTAGTCCCCAAGGCCAATGCGCCCAAGAAGGCCATTCCCGGCCTGACCATTCATGCGGTGGAGCGCGTGGACGAAGCCATGAATATCGTGAGAGGCATTGCTTGATTCTTAAAAAGGCTAGCTATCAGCGCTTGATTTGATTGAATTTCAAATACAAAACGACTGAATTCTCAACTTCTGAAAGCGCCACCCGCTCCTGTTTTGGAATCCATCACCCGCCCCTCCGAGTTGAATCAAGGGGCATACGCACTGACCGCAGACTCCGACCTCTGCTTGCATAAGACAATCTCACCCATGAATTTGCGCAATATTCTGATTCCTGTGGGCCTGCTCATTCTGGTGCTTGCGGCCCATCGGTCTGCGGGCTGGCCAGGCGTGGCCGCCGTGGCCGGCGGCATCATCATGTGGCTGCTGCTGCACTTCACGCGGCTGATGTCCGTCATGAAGAAAGCCGCCAACCGCCCCATGGGCTATGTGGGCAGCGCCGTCATGCTCAATGCCAAGCTCAAGCCCAAAGTGCCCCTGGTGCACGTGGTGGCCATGACACGCTCGCTGGGCGAGCGCCTGTCCGAAGAAGGCAAGGATCCTGAAATCTACCGCTGGACCGACGGCAGCCAGTCGCATGTGACCTGCGAATTTGTCTCGGGCCGCTTGGTGAAATGGTCGCTGCAACGCCCCGAGCCCAAGGAGGATGCAGCCGCTTTGCCCACACCGGAAACAAACGCCCAGACTCCAGGCTCTGCGACATCCTAAAATAAGGGCTTACGGAGACAAACGCCGCAGCTGAACACTTCAGCGCTGGCGTCCGTCCGCACACAAGCCCTTAGAGGATGGTTTTATGAGCCCTGTTGTTCCCTCGATGTCCGACCGCGACGGCAAGATCTGGATGGATGGCCAGATGGTGGAATGGCGCGATGCCAAGATCCATGTGCTGACCCACACGCTGCACTACGGCTGCGGCGCATTCGAAGGCGTACGCGCCTATGAGACCGAACAAGGCACGGCCATCTTCCGCTTGCAGGATCACACCAAGCGCCTGTTCAACAGCGCCAAGATCCTGCGCATGCAGATCCCCCTCACCCAGGACCAGGTCAATCAGGCCCAGGTGGACGTGGTCAAGGCCAACGGCCTGAAGTCCTGCTATCTGCGCCCACTGACCTGGATTGGCGACCGCAAGCTGGGCGTGAGCCCCAAGGGCAACACCATCCATTTGATGGTGGCCGCATGGGCCTGGGGCGCCTATCTGGGCGAAGACGGCATGGAGCGCGGCATCCGCACCAAGATCTCCAGCTTCACGCGCCACCATGTGAACATCACCATGAGCCAGGCCAAAGCGGTGAGCAACTACACCAACTCCATACTGGCCAACACCGAAGCCCTGGACGACGGTTACGACGAAGCCATCTTGCTGGATGCCTCCGGTTTTGTGTCCGAAGGCTCGGGCGAAAATATCTTTGTCATCAAGGACGGCGTGGTCTACACACCCGATCTGTCGGCCGGTGCCCTGAACGGCATCACCCGCAACACCGTGATGCACATCTGCGAAGACCTGGGCCTGCAAGTCGTGCAAAAGCGCATCACCCGCGATGAGCTGTATATCTCCGACGAGCTGTTCTTCACCGGCACCGCCGCCGAAGTGACTCCCATCCGCGAAGTGGACCGCATCCAGATCGGTGAAGGCCGTCGCGGCCCACTGACCGAAAAAATCCAGAAGGCCTTCTTTGACATCGTCAACGGCCGCAACCCCAAGTACGCTCACTGGCTGACTTTGGTCTGACCCCCCTAAGGCGCTGGACGGCGCCTTCGCTGCGAGATGATGCTGGCTGGTCTCCCCTTGCTCAGGCACCCGTTGGCAGCGTCGAACCGATTACCATCCCCACTGAAATTTCTGAGAAAGATTACCTAGCATGTCTACCAATGCCGTCATCGAACTGGCCGCCCAGGATTTGAACCACCAAGGCGGCGTGTTCTGCCCCAGCCCCAAAGCCGACATGAAGCTGTGGAACACCCATCCCAAGGTTTATCTGGACGTGGCCAAAACCGGCGAAGCCAAGTGCCCCTATTGCGGCACGGTCTACCGTCTGAAGGCTGGCGAAGTGTTCTCGGGCGGTCATTGAGCCAACTGCACACACCTCACCTCAAGGCCTTTTCAAGGCCTTTTTTCTTGAGGGTGCAAGGCCTGATGCCAGGTGCTGCCAGGCACGGATCCGCCATGCGAGGCAAACATTTCCGTGAAGTGACGACGCTCGCCGCCGCGCAGTTTGACGATGGGAGCACTTTGCCTGGGTGCAGCGACCAGACATAGCTGTGGGTAAAGCAGGTACCACTTCCAGCGCAAAGCGCGGTGATAGTAGTAAGCCGTGTCCTCGGCCTTGAACAAGGCCATGCGCGAGAATTGCTGGCCACGCAGTACCTGCTGGGCCGTGATGTGAATCAGCAAATAGCGGGGGTCTTCGATATTTTGCTGAATCTCAGACCAGCCCGGCATGGATTGGTGACGTTGCAGATAGGCATCCGTTCCCTCTTCAATCAAAGCCAGGTGGAACTCTTTCTGCCAAGCTGTGATGAAGGGCGAGCCAGCTACGGCGCCGAATGCCCAGCTTTCAATCACCGGAAATTGAGCGTCCTTGGTGAATTTCTCAAGGTAAAAACCAGTGAACTCGGAGCGTGGATCCGCTCCAGCCTGCATCCAGTCCAGAGAACTGGTCAGCAAGGTGCTGGCATCCAGCCAAAAACCACCGTAGCAGGCAACAAGATACAGACGCAGCCAGTCGGACTGCTTGGTGGGATGCAGCTGTGCAAATTGCGCGGGAAGCTCCCCGGATCGCACGTACTGATCCAAATTGCCGGGATGCACCAGACGGACTTCATAATCCGGGCATTGCAGACGCCAGCTCTGAATGCATTCGTTCACAAACGCATCCGGCTGCGGGTGATTCCAATAAGTCCACAGCAGCTTGGGAATTTTTACCTCACCTTCCCGTTGATCAAGGCGGCCTTCCAGCATTACTGAGCGGGGCAATCTGTACTCTGCAGAGGAGTTCAGCACTTTGGGCTGAACCAGTTGCAATACGCCCTTGAACAGGCAGGCTGGAATCCGGGTCATGATGGAAAAGCGTCGCTGGATACTTGGATTGAAAACACAAAATTTGTCGCACACGGATTGTCCGTCAGAACCCATGAACCACGATTTCTCGGATACGCAAAAACCTGCAAGCCACCCACCCAAGCGACTGCTGCATTTTGTGACGGGGGGGTTTTCTGGAGCGACTCAGGTCGCTGTTGATCTGTGCCTCGCCGCGCAGCGAAGCTCCGACTTCCAGGTTCTGCTGGTACTCAGACGCAAGCGCAGCACATCCGACGAGAAGATACAGGCCTTGAGGGACCAGGGCCTGCAAGTGATTGTGGTGTCCAACTGGCTGCATGCCTTGACCGTATGGGAGCTGCGAAAAATCATTCGCTCATGGAAGCCGGATGTCGTCTTCGCCCATGGTTTCAGTGACCATATTTGGGGCCGCAAGGCGGCAGCCCTGGAAGGCGTGCCCCATATCTTCCATGTCGAACATAACTCGCGGGAGCGCTACACCGATCGCCGTCTGCGCCAGGCCTTGGCACTCGAGCCATTCACACAGGCTCACATCGGTGTTTCGGAAGGCGTGCGTACCAGCCTAGTGGAACGAGGCTTTCCGCCCGAAAAATGCATTGCCTTGTGCAATGGCATAGACCTGGCTCGCTTCCCCGACAGTGCCATCCCTCTTCACTGGAAGCAGCGAGAAGCCGCAATCATCATGGCCTCACGCTTTGCACGGCAAAAGGATCAAACCACGCTCATTCAAGCCTTGGCGGTCCTCAAGGAGCGCGGCCTCAAGCCACAGCTGTACCTGGCCGGCGCAGGAAAAAAGTATCTGCGAACCAAGGCAGAACACCTGGTCAAACAACTGCATCTGGAGCAGCAGGTTCAATTCCTGGGCAATGTGCCTGATCTGCCTCAGCGTTTGACTCAAATTCAGATCTTTGTGCTGTCCACCCACTGGGAGGGCATGCCTCTGGCGCTGGTCGAAGGCATGGCCGCGGGCTGCGCCTGCGTTGTCTCCGATGTGATCGGTGCACGCGAAGTGGTTGAACCCGGCGTCACGGGCTTGCGGGTGCCCGAGTCCGACGCAAACGCCATGGCCGATGCATTGCAGAAATTACTTCAGAACCCGGATCATGCCCAGCAATTGGGCCAAGCCGCCAGGCTGCAGGCAACCCAGCATTACGGACGTGATCACATGTGGCAGGGATATCGCAAGCTGCTCAGGACTTAGCCTTCAACACCTCGGAGACATGGGGTGGCGTAGCCCGTGAATTGGCCCATGTGAGTTGCAATTTCATCTTGAACTTGCGCAAGCGCTGAGCCAGATCGGCAGGAGCCTCACGCTGCGCCCAAATGCTGCTGACCTCACTGGTATCGTCAAGTGCAATCACCGACGGATAGACCCCAAAGACCCGCAATCCGTTTTCAAGCCAGAAGCGGATATCCACATCCACAGGCCTGCCAAACGGCCTACGCGTGGCCAGCATTTTTTGAGCTCCAGCCCTGCTGATCACGTAACCGGCAGCAAAACTGGGAATGCGCTGGTAAGAAATAAGCTCCAAAGCGCTTTCGCCCAAAGGCGCTCTGGATGCGATCTTCTCTTTCTCACGTCCAAACAACTTAATCATGTCCCAGCTGGCATCCTGCGACAGCGCTGCAATCGCATTCAATGCCTGGGGAAGCGCTGGCAATAAACGCACATCGTCCTCAAACACGACCAGGGCGGGCGCATCGCTGCCCAGCAATTTCTCACACGCCGTCAAGTGGCTGCAATAGCAGCCTTTTTCGCCATTGCCCATGGGCTTAAAGTACTGGTCTTGATTCAGCTGTTCACAAAAATACTGCGACTGAATTTGAGCCGGTAAATCATTCCACCAAACAGCAGGCAAACGTGAAGCGCTTAAGCCCATGTTTGCCAGCTGGGATTCCATACGCTCGCGGCGCTCCACATCCTTGGCCAGATTGATATAGACGATAGGCAATGACGGCATACACTTCGCACCCAATAAAGACGGCTGAAGTGTAGTGCCGTGAGCCCGGCACCCTTTGGGAGCCGTCAAAAGACCCATATAAACATGAAACCGCAAAGCAATTCATTACAACCGCACACGCCGTTGGCCCACGGGCTCTCGTACGCCCTGGACGTCGCCTGCTTTGTGTTTTTTGCACTCAGCCTCTGCCTTCCGTCCGGATACTCATATGGCTCAACCGCAATAGCCATCTTGACCCTGGCGGGTTGCCTGCTTGCACGCCCGGCCACTCGGATGCCACAGGGCACGGCCTATCTGCTGGGCATTCTTCTGCTGATGGGCCTGTTATGGAGCATATCGCTTGACCATTGGTTCTCTTTTGCAGGCTGGGGCTATGGAGCCAAATATGCGCTCGCAGCGCTAAGCCTTTGGTATCTCAGCAAAACCGGCGTTCGTATGAGCGCTGTGGTGTGGGGTCTTGCCTGCGGAGCGGCCGGAGCACTCGCGATTGCTGCCTATCAGGCCGGCGTGCTCAAGATGCCTCGAGTCAGTGGTTTTACCAATGCCATACAGTTTGGTGGCATCGCCATGTATCTGGGCTTCGCTACATGGGTGCTGGCCTTGTTTGGCCGCTGGAGCAAATCTCAAACGACGGCTCTTGGCATCCTCGGAGCATGCGCCATTTACGCCTCTTTTCTGTCAGATTCCCGCGGATCCTGGGTCGTGGTGCCCATGCTGATCGTGGCCGTGTGGTGCATGGCCTGGCTCAATGGCTTCAAGCGACTGGCCACGGTGTCTGCAGTTCTCATGGTTGTCATTGGCCTGGCCTTGGCAATGCCGGCATACAACAAGCTGGAGCAGCGCGGCTCCGAAGCGGTGTCAGAAGTTTCCCTGTACCTCAAGGAACCTCAGAAATATGCAGAGACCTCGGTGGGTCAGCGGCTGGAACAGTGGCGCCTGGCACTGCATCTGATTGAACAACGTCCGCTCGCGGGCTGGGGCCTGTCCGGCTATGCTCAAGCCAAGCAAGAGATGGTTGACAAGCACCTGGCGCATCCATCAGTCATGGAATATGGCCATGCACACAATGAAATTCTGGACATGTGGGTCAAACGCGGAATGCTGGGGCTGCTACTGCTGCTCTTGTTCTACGCAGTACCTCTGTGCGTTTTCTGGCCCAGCTCGCGCCGTCTGGCCCTGGTCAGCGAAGAGGTAAAGCCCAAGCTGTTTGCCCTGCGTGCAGCAGCATCCCTGCTGCCGCTCGCGTATTTCGGCTTCGGTTGGACTCAGGTCTTCTTCGCCCACAACAGCGGAAACATGTTCTACATCTTCAGTCTGGTTGCTCTCTGGGGCGCGATCTGCCGTCTGGTGGCGCAGAACCCGGTTGCTGCGCAGCCAGAGAAAAATCACTTCTGAGTTTTTGCTGGCAAACCCAGCACCAAGGCGCCAAGCGCGCCTTGGGCCAGGGCAAAAAATCCATAGAGCAGCCCGACACCTATTGCCGAGGCTGCGGCCACGCCAAAAGGCGCCAGCGCAGCGACACAGGCCGCTTCACGCGTACCCCAGCCACCGACGCTGACAGGTAAGGCAGCCATCAGAAAAATGGGCGCGATGGCAAATGCCCAGACACTCCAGGGCAGATTGAGGCCCAAGGCCACTCCTCCGCATGCCAATGCCGTAGCAGAGAAAACTTGAACCAAGGCAGACAAAAGTGCCTGCACCCACAAAAGCTTTGCGCTATGTTCTTGCGCCACCGCTGCCTGTAGCGGCTTGGCCCATGTAGGGAGCCTGGATAGCGCAGAGCTTTTCTTGAGCCAGTTCAATAGCACCATCGGCATAGCCAGCCATATCACGGCGATGGCCACACAAGCTACGGCAAAGTACTCAGTAGGAAGATGAAGCACAGGTGCCAGTACCGATGCATTCAGTACCGCGCCAGCAGCACCGATAGCGCACAGCATCCACAAGCCGCTGATGCGATCCAGGAATACAGAAATTCCGGCACCTTGATTGGCTGCAGCACTGCGCTGAAGCATGACGGCGCGGTAAACATCCCCCCCCAACACAGCACCCGGCAGCAGCACATTGAGGCCCATGGCCTGAAAATACCACTGCAAGGCATGGGGGACGGACATCCGGGCACCAAACCACTGGGCCAACTCGCGCCAGCGCCAGGCAGAAACCAGGTTGGAGGCAATGCCAGCCAACAGCCCTGCGCACAGCCACCACTTGTCGGCATGACGCAGTCGCTGCAGCAACGACAAAGGATCCGCCACATAGACAATGCCCGCCAGCAGCAACAGTCCGACCAACAGCCGAAGGCCCGATTTGAGACTCTTTTTCACGTCTTGGCCCTGGCTGCCATCACCACCCAAGACATGCTTATGAAGCAACTTTGCGGCGCTCTTCAACCGTCGCTGCGCCGTATTCCTTGGCGTAATACTGCAGACCGCTACCCGATTCGTAATAGATGCGCGTCAGCAGCTCGCCAATCAGACCCGCGGCAATGAACTGCATGCCCATCAGCATCAGCATGACGCCCGCCATGAGCAAAGGCCGTCCGCCAATGTCTTCACCCATCAGTTTTTCCACGAACAGCCACATCAGAATCAGCGCACCAGGTGTGGCAAGCCATAGGCCAAAACCACCGAAGGCATGCAAGGGGCGCTGACGAAAGCGCATGAAAAAGACAATGAAAATTAGATCCAGAATCACCCTGAATGTGCGATCGATACCGTACTTGGACACGCCGTGAGTGCGGGCATGGTGCCGAACCGGAACCTCAGCAATCCGCGCCCCCGCATCACGGGCAAGTGATGGAATGAAGCGATGCATTTCGCCATACAGGCGGATACGGTCGATGATTTCACGGCGGTATGCCTTCAACGCGCAACCATAGTCATGCAACTGCACATTGGTGAGCTTGGAGATGAGACGATTGGCCAGTACCGACGGCAAGCGGCGCGACAAAGCCTTGTCCTGGCGGTTCTTGCGCCAGCCCGAGATCATGTCTAGGTCGGGCTCATTTTCCAGACGCTCCAGCAGCAAAGGAATATCACCGGGCTCGTTTTGCAGATCGGCATCCAGAGTCACCACATAGCGACCGCGCACACGGTCAAAACCGGCCTGCAAGGCGCTGGACTGGCCATAGTTGCGCACCAGACATACTGCACGCACCCAAGGGTGAGTCTCGGAAATTTCGCGCAAACGCTTGGCACTTCCGTCATTGGATCCGTCATCCACAGCAATCAGTTCGTAGCTCAGCGGCTGTGTGCGCATGGCGGCATCAATGCGCGCTACCAGATCGGGCAGATTATCGAACTCGTTATAAATCGGGACAACGATGGAAACTTCGGGAATTAAATCGTGCACGGAGGTCAGGCTCAGCGTTGGGGTAACAGTCACCTATACTAACTTAACACCCTCGATAGCCACCTCTCACTGGGCACGCCTTGTTTTGCAGCGCACTGCAAAAAGCAAGTGCGAGCGCCCAAAATATTGGGCCTCTTGCCAATGAATATGGCATCCACCAATTCCATTCACCGCCCCGAATGGCAACAAGCGCTTTACTCCAGGCCCTGGATTGGACTGCTGTTGCTCAGCTTTGCGCATATTGCATCCCGTTCACTGATTTCATCGGGAATGAAATGGGATGAATCCGAGCAGATTCTCTGGGCCCAAAATCTTTCTCTAGGCTACGGCCCTCAGCCGCCGCTGTACTCATGGATTCAGTGGGCAGTCTGCCAATTGCTTGGCCCTTCGGCATTGGCGCTGGCAGTGCTCAAGCACGCACTGATTGCACTGACCTACTGCTTCGCCTGGCTGGCCGGCCGACAGTTGTTCAATGAGAAAGGGGCCTGGTGGACCGCAGCCGGCCTGCTGCTCATGCCCCCGTTTGGCTGGGACTCCCTGCGCGATCAAACCCATACCGTGATGGTGACCGCCATGACCATGGGCCTGTGGTGGGCAGTGCTAAGACAGATACAGCGGCCGCAGGCCGTGAATTTGGTGTTGATCGGCATTTTTTGCAGCCTGGGCATGCTGTCCAAATACAGCTATGCCATGTTGATTGGCGCTCTGTTCGTGGCTGCCATGTCGGTGCCACGCGTGCGTTCAGCGCTGCTCTGCCGGGGCTGGTGGCTGGCCCCGCTGACCGGCGTGTTGCTGCTTGCACCTCACGCGTTCTGGCTGGCATCGCATTGGGGTATGGCTACCGCAGAGACGGTGCAGAAAATGTCCATCACGACCGAAACGTCTCACCTCAAAGGACTGGGCAATCTGACCAAGGCCTTGCTCTCCACGCTGGGCCTGTGGCTGTTGGCCGTTGCAGTCGGCTACCGCTCCCAGCTCGGGAAACACACACCTGAAGCAACGGCATCTCTGCCATCCCGTTCCTGGGCCTTGCCACTTTTTCAGCGCTATCTGCTCATCATTGCGCTGTGTCTGCTCGGCATGGTGCTGGCAGCCGATGTGACTGACTTCAAGCAGCGCTGGATCCTGCCGCTCACCGCTTGCCTGCCTATCGCCCTCTATGTATGGCGCCCTGCCCTGCTTGAGCCAGAAGCTGGCAAGACCTTCACCACGATTGCACTGGCTTTCTCTCTTATTTTTCTGACCATGGCCACGCTGCGCCCCTGGTATGCAGGCTGGAAGAATGCCCCGGATGAACTCAACCATCCCATCAAGGAACTGGCCAGGCAGCTCAGTGCCTCAGGTTATACCGGTCAAGGGCTGATTGTCGGATCGGATCACATGCTCGCGGCCATGCTGCACTCCCGCTTTCCCGCCACATATGCCATGGGATGCCCGGATGGCCAACAAGTGCAGCAATGCCTTGCTCAAGCCAAGACACATCCAGCGCATCCGGGAAGCGGCATCTTGCTGATCACCCGCCTGGACAAACCAGTGCCCAACTGGTGGAGCGGCGTGTTCACCGTGTTGCCGGCCACGCCGGTACAGGCCCTGAGCATTCCCTATGAAAAAATGCCAGTCCCAGGCAGGCCTGCGCAATACCAATACGTCTGGATTGCATCCAAAGCACAACCATGAATCCTGTCTTGATCACCGGCTGCGCCGGATTTATCGGCATGCATTGCGCCCAGCGTCTGCTGGCACAAGGCATTCCCGTCGTGGGCATCGACAACCTCAACAACTACTACGACGTCGCTCTCAAGCAGGCAAGGCTGGATCAACTTCGGCCCAACAGCCAATTCCGCTTTGCCGAGCTGGATCTGGCCGACCGCAAAGCGATGGCAACGCTGTTTGCCGAGGTGAAGCCCTCCAGAGTCTTGCATCTGGCAGCCCAGGCCGGTGTGCGTTACTCCATTGGCCAGCCTGACGATTACACGGATTCCAACCTGCTGGGCTTTGGCCATATCTTGCAGGGCTGTCGCCTGCATCAGGTCGAGCATCTGGTCTACGCCAGCAGCTCCAGCGTCTATGGCGGCAACACCAGGATGCCGTTTGCCGAGAGCGATGCCGTCGATCACCCCATCAGCTACTACGCGGCCACCAAGAAGGCGAATGAGCTGATGGCCCACAGCTATTCACATTTGTATGGCATGCCCACCACGGGCTTGCGCTTTTTCACGGTGTACGGGCCCTGGGGTAGGCCGGATATGGCCTTGTTCAAATTCACCAAGGCCATCCTGGCTGGCGAGGCCATCGATGTGTACGGCGATGGTCAACTGGTGCGCGACTTCACCTATATCGACGATATCGTGGAAGGCATCATGCGCGTGCTGGACAAGCCTGCCACGCCCGATACCAGCTACAACAGCCACCAGCCCAATCCGGGCACCAGCACGGCGCCATACCGGATCTTCAATATCGGCAACAACTCTCCCACGGTGTTGATGGATTACATCGCCGCACTGGAAGCGGCCTTGGGAACCACCGCCCAAAAGCGCATGCTGCCCATTCAGCCGGGCGACATGCACAGCACCTCGGCCGACACCCGAGCCTTGCAAGCCTGGATCGACTTTGCTCCTGCCATGCCGGTCGTAACCGGTGTGCAACGGTTTGTCGATTGGTATCGCTCTTTTTATTGCGTATGAAAGTCACTGTCTTTGGTACCGGCTATGTCGGTCTGTTTCAAGGCACCGTGTTGGCCGACGTCGGTCATCAGGTGCTGTGCGTGGATGTGGATGAGATCAAGGTCGCGGCCCTTCAGGTCGGCCATATCCCGGATTCACGAACCGGGTCTGGACACACTCGTCATCCACAGTCAGCGGCTGGGTCGCCTGCAGTTCTCCACCAATGCAGCAGACGGCGTGGCCCACAGCGAACTGATTTTTCTGGCCGTAGGCACGCCACCCGATGAAGATGGTAGCGCCGATCTGCAATATGTGTTGGCGGTGGCCAAGACCATTGCGCAACACATGAACGGCCCGCGCATCGTCATCAACAAACCCACGGTCCCCGTGGGCACGGCAGACAAGGTGGCGGCCGTGATGGCACAAGACCTGGCAGAGCGCGGCGTGCAGCACCGGTTTGATGTGGTCTCCAATCCGGAATTTCTCAAGGAAGGGGCTGCCGTGGCTGATTGCCAGCGCCCTGACCGCATCATCATCGGTACCGGCAACCCGGCATCCGAAGCCAAGCTGCGCGAACTCTATGCACCCTTCAACCGCAACCACGACAGAATCGTGGTCATGGATGTGAAAAGTGCCGAACTAACCAAATATGCCGCCAATGCCATGCTGGCGACCAAGATCAGCTTCATGAACGAGATTGCCAACCTGGCCGAGCGCCTGGGCGCCGATGTGGAAGCCGTTCGCCGCGGCATTGGCAGCGATCCGCGCATTGGCTACCACTTCATCTACCCCGGTGCCGGCTATGGCGGCGGCTGCTTTCCCAAGGATGTGAAAGCCCTGATTCACACAGCCAAGCAAGTGGATTTCGAGCCCCTGCTGCTCAATGCCGTGGAAGAGCGCAACCAGGCACAGCGCAATGTATTGTTTGAACGTATCAGCGCCTTCTATCAAGGCAAGTTGCGGGGGAAAACCGTGGCCGTCTGGGGCTTGGCCTTCAAGCCCAACACCGACGATATGCGCGAAGCACCCAGCCGCAATCTGCTGGAGGCGCTATGGGCGGCTGGAGCCACCGTGCAAGCCTATGACCCGGTGGCCATGCAGGAGGCACAACGCATTTATGGCGAACGCCCGGACTTGAAACTGGTGGAGAGCCCGCTGGCCGCAGTACAAGGCGCAGAGTGCCTGACGATAGTTACCGAGTGGCAGATTTTTCGCGCCCCAGATTTCGAACTACTGGCCCGGACCCTGAGCGACAGGGTCATTTTTGATGGTCGCAATCTGTTCGATCCCGCACTGCCCGCCAGCCACGGTCTGGGCTACGTCTCCATCGGCAGGCCAGCCATACCGCCACATTGACCTCATACGACACGCCCCGCCTGTGCTTGCGGGGCGTTTTTCCTCAGATCAAGGGCAAGGTGATCACAAAGCTGGCCCCCGGCTTGCCGTCCAGCCGGTCTTCGCAGCGCACGCTGCCGCCATGCCGCTCAGCAATCGAGCGCACCAGGGACAGCCCCAGGCCTACGCCGCCCGAGCGCTCGCTGGCACCGGGCAGACGATAGAACTTTTCAAAGATGCGCTCACGCTGCCCCTCGGGCACACCTGGGCCTCGGTCTTCGACGCGAATCACGGCCATGCGGTGCTGTCGGGCCAGTATCAGCGTGATCTCACCCTGGCTATAGCGGCGTGCGTTTTCCAGCAGATTGCGCAAGGCGCGGCGCAGCAGCTTGGAGATGCCTTGCACCTCCAACGAGCCATCGGCCTGCACATCCAGCTCGGCATCGATGCGTGCGCACTCTTCAGCGGCCAGACCGATTAGATCGATGGACTCCGTGGTGCCTACATCCACCTCACGCGTATCAAGGCGGCTGGCCAGCAAAATCTCGTCGACCAACTGATCGAGTTCGCTGATATTGCGCTGAATCTCGGCCTTGGCGCGTGCGCTGGCCGGGTCATCTCCCATGAACTCAAGGCCCATGCGTATGCGTGTCAGCGGCGAACGCAGCTCATGCGAGGCATTGGCCAGCAGCGATTTGTGCGAGGTCATCAGCGTCTCAATCCGCGCCGCTGCCGCGTTGAACTGGTGGGCCAGATCGGCGACTTCATCGTGGCCGCGCTCAGGCACACGCACCGACAGATCGCCTTCACCAAAACGCTTCACGCCGCTTTGCAGATGCTCCAGTCGCTTGAGCAAGCGACGGATGATGGGAAACACGCCCACCGCCACGGCCACACCGACCAGGCCCAACATCCATAAAAAACCGAAGGGCGGGCGCAGCCAGAAGGCCACGGCACTGTCGCGTGGCGGCGGACGGCCTTCGCCACGCCATTCACGGGGGGCCAGCCACAATTCGTAGGGCTTGCCGTCACTGCCGGCAATTTCAAAGCGCACGCCATCGCCAGGTGGGCCGGGTATACGGATGGCACGGCCTTCGGCCATGACTTCGCCATCGGGGCCCCGCATCACCATCTCGCGCGAGGGAGGTGTGGCACTGGTTTGTTGCGCTCTTTGCTCTTCGGCAATCTTCCAGGCCCATGCGACAGCCAGCGTCAGCACCGCCATGCCCAGCACCACGGCCAGCCAGATGCGCAGATACAGGCGCTGGGAAAAAATGCGCAGCAGCTTCATCAGTCTTGCTGCTTGGCAAACACATAACCCACACCACGCACCGTCAAGATGCGTTTGGGGTTTTTGGGGTCGGCCTCGATGGCCGCCCGGATGCGGCCCATGTGCACGTCAATGGAGCGGTCGAACGCCTCCAGTTCACGGCCACGTACCGCTTCCATGATCTGGTCGCGTGTGAGCACACGGCCGGCGCGCTCGGCCAGCGCCACCAGCAGATCGAATTGGTAGGAGGTCAGATCCGTGGCCTGGCTGCCCACATTCACGGTGCGCGCATCGCGGTCAATCTCCAGGCTGCCGAAGCGCATGACGGCCGTGCTGGGCGCTGGGCCATCGCTGCCCTTGCGACGCAGGATGGCGCGAATACGGGCCAGCAGCTCGCGCGGCTCGAACGGTTTGGGCAGATAGTCATCGGCGCCGATTTCCAGACCGATGATGCGGTCCATGGGGTCGCCCTTGGCCGTCAGCATCAATACCGGAACCTGGGCTGCAGCGCCCGGCATGGCACGGATGCGGCGGCAAACCTCCAGCCCGTCCATATCGGGCAGCATGAGATCCAGTATCACCAGATCCGGCAATTCGGCCCCGTTGCCATCGCCAGGCAGCAAGCAATCCAGTCCGCTTTTGCCGTCGGCCATGTGCCTGACTTCCAGCCCGTTGTTACCCAGATAGTCCCCCACCATCTGCGCCAGGCGGGTGTCATCTTCAATCATCAGCAGTTGGTGCGTGCTCATAGGGGGCAGTGTAGTCATGCTCGCGCCTTGTATTGGGTCCAAGGTTGAATGTTTCCATCCGTGCGTCAGCTGCAGTTGTCTCGCACGTAAAGTTGGGTAAACGCGTGCGATACATCAAAAACAATAGCTAATTGCGCTTTCTAATCAAGCGCCAGAGCCTATTTTCACTCTGGATACCAGAAACAACAGCAGCAGCACCGGCAAACCCATCAAGGCCGTGGTGTGGAAGAACGCTTCGTAACCATAGGCATCCACAAACACGCCAGAAAAGCCGGCCAGCCACTTGGGGGCCAGCAGCATCATGGAGCTGAACAAGGCGTATTGCGTGGCCGAATACTGCACATTGGTCAGGCCCGAGAGATAGGCGATAAAGGCCGCAGAGGCAATGCCGCCGGCCAGGTTGTCGGCGCTGACCACCCAGACCAGGGCCGTCAGATCATGGCCCCGCGTGGCCAGCCAGGCGAACAGCACATTGGTAGCGGCCGAGAGAATCGCCCCCAGCATCAGCACCCGCATCACGCCCCAGCGCACGGCCATGGTGCCGCCGACAAAGCCGCCCACCAGCGTCATGATCACGCCAAACACCTTGGTGACGGCCGCCACCTCCTCTTTCTTGTAGCCCATGTCCACATAGAAAGGGTTGGCCATGATGCCCATCACCACATCGCTGACCCGGTACAGACCGATCAGCGCCAGCAGCAACAAGGCCTGCCAGCGGTAGCGGCGAATGAAGTCGGCAAACGGCTCAACCAGCGCACCGCGCAGCCACTCCGCCGCATTGCGAGCCGGAGCAATCGGTCTGGCCTGGGGTTCGGGCGAGAACAACACCGTCAACATGCCCACCAGCATGCTGGCCGCCATGGCGCTATAAGCCACATGCCAGGCCTGCACCACATAACCTTTGGTGTCGCCCTGCACCTGAGAAGCCACCCAGAGCACGCCCGCGCCGGCCCAGATCATGGCCAGGCGATAGCCGGTCTGGTAGGTGGCGGCCAAGGCGGCCTGATCTTCCACCGTGGCCGATTCGATGCGGTAGGCGTCCAGCGCAATGTCTTGCGTGGCCGAACCAAAAGCCACCAGCACCGCACAGATCACCAGCGGCTGCAAGGCCTGCTTGGGGTCCATGAAGGACATGCCCAGCAAGCCCGCCACAATCAGCAACTGCGAAAACAGCAGCCAGCTGCGACGGCGGCCCAGCATCCTGGTGAAGAAGGGCAGAGGCAAGCGGTCCACCAGCGGCGACCACACCCACTTGAAGGCATAGGCCAGGCCCACCCAGCTCAGAAAACCGATAGTCGTGCGATCGATATCTGCCTCGCGCAGCCAGAAACTCAAGGTCCCCAGCACCAGCAGCAAAGGCAGGCCGGCAGAAAAGCCCAAGGCCAGCATGCGCAGGCTGGTGGGTTCGGCATAGACCTTGAGGGCCTGAGCCCAGCTGCGCTTGGCGGGCGCAGGAGCATCGGTGCAATGGGGGCTGGCTTGTGTTTTGGGGGACGGCTCGGTCATGGTCTGGCTCTTTGAGGCAGTGGGCATTATCGGTTGCCGGCCCTGCCCGCCCAGCGCTACCATCCAGGCACTGCCTCTGTGCCTGTAAAGCTTTGTTTACGCCATGACATTCCGCCCCCCGACCGCTGCACCTGCGCTGCTTGAAGCGCAGAGTTCGGTGCGCCATTACAGCGCGGAGCATCAGGCTCATGCCCACGGTCACGCCCAAATGCTGTTTGCCTTGCAAGGCCGTTTGGAGCTGGAGGTGGGCGGCCGGGCCAGCTATGTGGACAACGCCTGCGGCATGGTCATTCCTGCTGGCATGGATCACGGCTATCTGGCCCAGCCGCAGACGCGGGTGTTCGTGATTGACGCACCCGATGCCGCCGGGCTGGACAGGCTGCGCCGCTTTGCCGTTCCGCCACCGCTGCGCTACCCGGCTTCTGCCCTGTCTGCTGCGGCACAAATGGCCTTGGTGCTTGAAGCGCCCAGCCTGCTGCAGCGCCGCGGCATTCAGCTGCAGTCTCTGCAGTATCAGGTTCAGGCCGGCTTGCATGAGGACTGGCCTACCGCCCGCCTTGCGGCCCTGGCCCACCTGAGCGTGGCCCAGTTCCATGCCCGGTTTGTGGAGCTGGCAGGCTGCACGCCTCAGGCCTGGCTGCGCAATCTGCGCCTGGATGCTGCGGTGCGACAGCTCACGCAAGGCGCCTCGCTGGAGGCCACGGCCCTGCGCTGCGGCTACGCCTCGGCCAGCGCACTGGCCTACGCCCTGAGGCGCGAACGCGGGGTGACATCGCGCCAGCTGCGCAGCGCACGCTGACGCCCGCACCCGCGCCTCACTTCCAGCGTTTCTCTACAGTTTCGGCAGCGGCTCACTGCATGATTGCCACATCATGTCTGCCAGCACCACGGCGTCTCCCGCCCCCTTCTCTTCTTCCTCCGGCCCCGTGGGTCTGGTTCTGCTCGCCGCCTTGCTCTGGGGCACCACGGGCACGGCCCAGCACTTTGCACCGGCCAATCTGTCGCCCTACTGGGTTGGCGGCTTGCGCATGGCCATGGCGGCGCTGTTCTTCATCGCTCTGGCCGCCGTGACAGACGGGCAAAACCGCAGGCCCGCCGCCCCCACCCGCTGGAGCCGTCTGCTGTTTTGCGGGCTGTGCATGGCCGTCTACAACCTCAGCTTCTTTGCCGGCGTGCGCGCCTGTGGCGTGGCCCTGGGCACGGCACTGGCCATTGGCAGCGGCCCCATCTGGGCCGGGCTGATGCAGGCCGTGGTGCAAAAGCGCATGCCCAGCCCGCTGTGGTGGCTGGGTACCTGCACGGGCGTGAGCGGTGGCGTGGTCATGGCCCTGGCCTCGGCAGACTCGCAGCAGCTGCCATGGCTGGGCATGGCCCTGTGCCTGCTGGCAGGTATGTCCTATGCCGCATATGCGCTGGTCAATCAGGCCCTGGTGCTTGAAGGCCAGGTGGCCCGCGTCAACGCCTGGGTGTTTGGCTGTGCGGCCCTGATGTCGCTGCCGCTGGCCGCATGGCTGGGCGGGCCGCTGCACACCAGCGCCAGCGGCTGGGCCGTCGTGGTCTATCTGGGCGTGGTGGCTACCGGTGTGGCCTATCTGCTGTTCTCCATGGGCTTGCGCGGCATGTCGGCCGCCACCGGCGTGGCCTTGAGCAAGGCCGAGCCCATCACCGCGTTTGCCCTGTCCTTGCTGGTGGTGGGCGAGCGCCCGGCCTGGTGGGCCGCTCTGGGCCTGCTGGCCGTCATTGGCGGGCTGTGGATTGTGGTGAAAGCAGAGCGTGAAGCCGCAGCTTGACGAATTAGCCAACCGTGACTTGCAGCTGACATAGACTTTGTCCATGCACAGCCCATCTTCCTCACAGACCATGCACTGTTTTTGCTCCCTGCACCAGGGCCGACGCGGCTTTTTGCTGACTGCGGCTTCGCTGGCCATCGCGTCTCCGGCCGCCATGGCCCAGGTCGATGTGGGAGCCCCCTCCCTGCTGCGAAATGTGGTGCCGGCAGAAGCCCTGGAGGAATCCGCCACGCAGCAATACCAGCAGTTGCTGGGCCAGGCCAAAGCCAAGGGCGCGCTGGTAGACGGCAACAATGCCCAGCTGCAGCGCCTGCGCGCCATTGCCCAGCGCATCATTCCCTACACAGCGCAGTGGAACGAGCGAGCCAAAGCCTGGCGCTGGGAAGTCAATCTGATCAACAGCAAGCAGATCAATGCGTTTTGCATGCCCGGCGGCAAGATTGCTTTCTACACCGGCATCATCGACCAGCTGCGATTGAGCGACGATGAAATCGCCATGGTCATGGGCCATGAAATGGCCCATGCACTGCGCGAGCATTCGCGCGAGCAACTGGCCAAGAACCAGGCCACAGGTCTGGGACTGTCCCTGGGTGCGCAGCTGCTGGGCCTGGGCGATCTGGGCAATGCCGCCGCCAGGGTGGGCACACAGCTGCTGAGTCTGAAATTCAGCCGCAATGATGAAAGCGAAGCCGATCTTGTCGGGCTGGAACTGGCCGCCCGCGCGGGTTTCAATCCCCAGGCCGCCGTCACGCTATGGGAAAAAATGGGCCAGGCCACGGGCAATAACGGCGTGGGCTTTCTCTCCACCCACCCCACAGGCCCCAACCGCATACGCCAGCTGGAAAGCAATGTGCCTCTGGTCCAGCGTCTGTACGAGCAAGCACGTCGTCGCTAGGAAAACCCGCTTCATGGCGCCCAGGCACTGTCTCTATATTGGGAGTTTGCTGTGTGAACCGGCTTCTGGAGCACTCTCATGCACGCCCTGGATACCCACGATGTCTTCAATCAGTTCGACGAGCTGACAGGCTACAACCTAGTACAGGCCGATGCGGCCTTGCAGGAAATCCTGCAGCGCCAGCGGGCGCAAGACTTCACCGCCCCGCTGCTGCACTTTGCCACCCAGCTGGGAAACAAGACCACCTGGCTGCAGGCGGAGCAGGCCAATCGCCATGCACCCGAGCTGCACCGCTTCGATGCCCGCGGCCGCGCACTGGACGCCCTGGAGTTTCACCCCAGCTGGCACAGCCTGATGACGCTGTACCGTGAGCAAGGCCTGATCTCCCTGCCGTTCGAGAGCGACAGCCCAGGCCGCTGGAGTGCCTGGGCAGCCGGCTTTTACCTGCATGGCCAGGTGGAACAAGGCACGCTATGCCCGGCCACCATGACCACGGCCGCCATTCCCGTGCTGCAAAAAGAGACGCAGCTATGGCAGCAGCTGCAAGCCCAGCTGTTCAGCCACGACTACGATGCGCGCGACCTGCCGTTGGCCCAGAAAAAATCTATCTGGATCGGCATGGGCATGACGGAAAAACAGGGAGGCTCCGACGTGCGCGCCAACACCACGCTGGCCACGCCCATCGCTGCCGGCGGGCGGGGTGGCGAGTACCTGCTGCGCGGGCACAAATGGTTTTTCTCGGCCCCCATGTGCGACGCACATCTGGTGGTGGCGCGCATGGCTGCGCCTGGCGGAGAAATCGGTGGCCATGCCTGCTTTTTCGTACCGCGCTGGCGCCCGGACGGCAGCAAGAACCCGGTGCGCATACAGCGCCTCAAGGACAAGGTGGGCAACCGCAGCAACTCCAGCGCCGAAGTGGAGTTGCAAGATGCCTACGGCATCCTGATGGGCGAAGAAGGGCGCGGCATACCCACCATCATCGAGATGGCCAACTACACGCGCCTCAACTGCGTGCTGGGCAGCGCGGCCATACTGCGCACGGCCACCGTGCAGACCATTTCCTATGCACGCCAGCGCATGGTGTTCGGCAAATTGCTGGCCGATCAACCCCTGATGCGTGGCGTGCTGGCCGATCTGGCGCTGGAGAGCGAAGCCGCGCTGCAACTGGCCATGTATCTGGCCCAGGCTTATGAGGCCGAGGCCAGCGGCGACGCCTTGGCCCGCGCCTGGAAACGCATCATGACGCCTGCCGCCAAGTTCTGGGTCTGCAAACGCTCGGTAGAGCTAACGGGCGAAGCCATGGAAGTCTTTGGCGGCAACGGCTATGTGCAGGAAAGCATAGTCTCGCGCCTGTTCCGCGAAGCCCCGGTGAACTCCATCTGGGAAGGCTCAGGCAATGTGATGTGCCTGGATGTGCTGCGCGCCATGGGCCGCGAACCTGAGGCTGCACACCTGCTGCTGCAGGACCTGATCACCATGGCGGCGGGCGATGCCGAGCTGACTCAGCTGGCGCACTCGCTGACTCGGAGCCTGTCGGCACCAGCCTTGGAACTGGAGCCCCAAGCCCGTCGCCTGGTGCAGGATCTGGTCTTGCTGGCCCAGGGCTGTTTGCTGCGCCAACACGCACCAGACTTCATGGCCGATGGCTTTGTGAGCACGCGCCTGGGTGAGCAACGCGGCGCCATGGTGGTCGGCGCCTTCAACGCGGCCATGCTGGATGTGGACGCCATCCTGCAGCGCGCGCTGCCGGTCTGACCAAGCCAGCGCTCGGGCAGGACGCTCAGCGCTTGAGCAGGGTTTTCAGTCCGTCCAGACTTTGTTGCAGCGTGCGGCCGCTGGTATTGAGCGTGAAGTCGGCCTTGGAATAAAAGGCCGATCGGCCGTCCAGAATGCGGCGCAAATCATCCATGGCCTCGGGGTTGGCCGCCATGGGGCGGGTATCGCCTTGCGCCACCACGCGGCTCATATGTTCCTCGGGATCGGCTTGCAGCCACACGGTGGTGCAATGCGACAGCAGCTCGTTGAAGGTGGCGGCATCCGAGACCACGCCACCGGGCGTGGCAATCACCACATCGCTGTAGATCTGCACGGTTTCTTCCAGCGCACGGCGCTCGTAGCGGCGGTAGGCACTGGCACCGTAGAGGTCGTAGATCTCGCGCACGCTGCAGCCGGCCACGCGCTCGATCTCCTGATTCAGCTCCAGAAACGGCACACCCCGGTGCAAAGCCAGCATGCGACCCAGGGTGGACTTGCCCGCACCGCGCAAGCCGATCAGCGCAATGCGGGTGCTGCGGTGCGTGTCCTTACCGGGCGCCATGCCCAGCACCTCGCTGGCCGCCAGCCGCACGCGCTGCAGCTCGCTTTCGGGCCGGCCTTCCAGCAGCTCGCGCAGCAACAGCCATTCGGGGCTGGCCGTGGTGATATCGCCCAGCAACTCCGCCATCGAGCACTGCAACGCCTGCGCAATCTGGTGCAACACCAGGATGGAGACATTGCCCGTGCCGTATTCCAGATTGGCAAGATGGCGCTCGGAAACCTGGGCTGTAGACGCCAGATTGCGGCGGGTCAACCCACGGCGCGCGCGCAGATTACGCACCCGCTCGCCCAATGCCTGCAACAGCGGGCTTTTGCCCGCCTCATCCCCATCCGCAGCCAATGCAGACGCCATAACAAACTGATCCATAAAGCTCCCCAGAGGGCGTGAATGATAAACAGTCGGGGTTAACGCGAATCATGCAATATATTGCTTGACACTGCATTCTCTCCTATTTATCTTTTGCATGCACGCACAATATTGCATGTTTCTCAATGAGAGTTTGATGCAGCTCAGAGCCGAGCTGCTGGAGACAAAAAATGCAGATCAAGACCCGCCCCCACATTCCCAGCACAGTCTGAAGCCGCTCTCAAGGCCTCAGCCATCCTCTGGAACCACCCCCACAAGCACTACGGTGCAGCCGCACCGAGCCCTGAGCAACAACCACAGGCAGACCCCATGACAGAACTTCTTGCCAATCACGTCGCCGGCCGCTGGCAAACCGGCAGCGGCGCGGGCAGTGTCTTGAAAGACCCTGTACTGGGGACCGCCCTGGTACGGGTCGATGCCGGCGGACTGGACCTGGCCGCCGCCTTTGCCTTTGCCCGTGAAACCGGCGGCAAGGCCTTGCGTGCGCTGAGCTATGCAGAGCGAGCCCAGTTGCTGGCCAAGGTGGCGGCCGTGCTGCAAGCCAACCGCGATGCCTACTACGACATCTCCATGGCCAACAGCGGCACCGTGAAAAACGACACGGCCGTGGATGTGGACGGCGGCATCTACACCCTGAGCCAGTACGCCAAATGGGGGACGGCGCTGGGTTCGGCCCGGCATCTGAGCGATGGCGCAGCGGTGGCTCTCGCCAAGGAAGGCGCGTTTCAGTCGCTGCACATCCAGGTGCCCACCCAGGGCGTGGCGCTGCTCATCAATGCCTTCAACTTTCCGGGTTGGGGCCTGTGGGAAAAAGCCGCTCCCGCCCTGCTGTCTGGCGTGCCCGTCATCATCAAGCCGGCCACGGCCACGGCCTGGCTTACCCAACGCATGGTCAAGGACGTGGTGGACTCCGGCGTCCTGCCGCCCGGCGCTCTGTCCATCATCTGCGGTAGTTCGGCCGGCCTGCTGGATCAGCTCCAGCCCATGGACGTGATGTCGTTTACCGGCTCGGCAGAAACCGCCGCCACGATTCGCGCCCACAGCGCCATCACCCGCCATTCGGTGCGCAGCAATATCGAAGCCGACAGCGTGAACTGCGCCCTGCTGCTGCCCGGCCATGCGGCCGACAGCGAGGTGGTGCAGCTGCTGGCCCGCGAGGTGGCGCGCGAGATGACGGTCAAATCCGGCCAAAAATGCACGGCCATACGCCGGGTGCTGGTGCCACAGGCCTTGTATGACAGCGTGGCCCAGGCCATTGCGGCACAGCTGACCAAGGTCGTCGCAGGCAATCCGCGCAATGACTCCGTGCGCATGGGCTCTCTGGTCAGTCGCGAGCAATACGCGGTGGTGCAACAAGGTCTGGCCCAGCTGCTGCAACACACGACCGCCTTGCATGACGCACGCCACAACGCCCTGGTGGATGCAGATCCCGCCATCGCCGCCTGCGCCCAGCCCGTGCTGCTGGGCTGCCAGGACCCGGACGCCACCGCCAGCGTGCATGACATTGAAGTCTTTGGCCCCGTGGCCACGCTGATGCCTTATCGCAATCTGGAGCACGCCCTGGCCCTGGCCCACCGCGGCCAAGGCTCGCTCGTGGCCTCGATTTACGGTGAAGCGCACTATGCACTTGCGCAGACCGCTATTGAATTGGCAGCAACCCACGGCCGCGTGCACGTGGTCAGCCCCGAAGTTGCCAAGCTGCACACCGGTCACGGCAACGTCATGCCCCAATCCCAGCATGGCGGGCCGGGGCGAGCCGGTGGCGGCGCCGAACTCGGCGGCTTGCGGGCGCTGGATTTCTATCACCGCAAAACCGCCATCCAGGCACAACCGTCCGTACAGCAAGCCCTAGACAACTGAAGCCGCAACCGCAGCCAGCGCCAGGAGCAAGACCATGATCGACTTCAGCCAGCCATTCAATTTCGCCCAGCATCTGCTGGCGCTCAACACCCAGCGCGCCGACAAGATTGCCTACACCGACGATCACGGTACGCTCAGCTACGGCCAGCTGGAAGAGCAGGCCCGCCGCCTGGCCCAGGCCCTGGTGGCCTCGGGCGTGCACCGCGAGGAGCGCGTGCTGCTGGTCATGCACGATATGCGCGAATGGGTGATCTCGTTTCTGGGCGCCATGTACGCAGGCGTGGTGCCGGTGGCCGTCAACACCTTGCTCACGGCAGAGGACTATGCCTACATGCTGGAGCACTGTCGGGCGCAAGCCATTTTGACCAATGGCGCCATGGTGCCCATGCTTGAGCAGGCCCTGGCCAAGGCAAGACATGAGGTTAACCACATCTGGGTGGCCCAGCCCCAGGAAGCCGGGCCCGAGCTGCCACCCACCTTCGAGTCCATGCAGCCCTGGCTGGCCAGCCATTCGCCCATGCCCCATCCCGCCCCCACGCAGGGCGACGATCCCGGCTTCTGGCTGTATTCCTCGGGCTCCACCGGCAAGCCCAAGGGCACGGTGCACACCCACGCCAACCCCTATTGGACGGCCCAGCTCTACGGCACGCCCGTGCTGGGCTTGCAGGAAAGCGATGTCTGCTTTTCCGCCGCCAAACTCTACTTTGCCTACGGTCTGGGCAATGCCCTCACCTTTCCCTTGAGCGTTGGCGCCAGCGTGGTGCTGATGGCCGAGCGCCCCACTCCAGACGCGACTTTTGCGCGCTGGACCCAGCACCAGCCCACCGTGTTCTTCGGCGCACCCACGGGCTTTGCCGGCATGCTGGCCGCGCCCCATCTGCCCGCCCGCGAACAGGTCAGCCTGCGCATGTGCTCGTCCGCCGGCGAAGCCCTGCCCGGCGAGATTGCACAGCGCTTCAAGGCCCACTTCGGCGCCGACATCATCGACGGCATTGGCTCCACCGAAATGTTGCATATCTTTCTGTCCAACCGGCCGGACGACATACGCTACGGCAGCACCGGCAAGCCGGTGCCGGGCTACGAGGTGGAACTGCGTGCAGAAGATGGGAAACCCGTGGCCGATGGCGAGATTGGCGACCTCTACATCAAAGGCCCTAGCGCCGCGCTGATGTACTGGAGCAACCGCGACAAGACTCGCGACACCTTTCAGGGTGCATGGCTCAAAAGCGGCGACAAATACGTTCGCGATGCCGATGGCTACTACACCTATGCCGGGCGCAGCGACGACATGCTCAAGGTCAGCGGCATCTATGTCTCGCCCTTCGAGGTGGAAGCCACGCTGATGCAGCACCCGGCCGTGCTGGAAGCGGCCGTCATCGGCAAGACCGACGCCGACGGCCTGACCAAGACCAAATCCTTTGTGGTCTGCAAGCCAGGGCAGAGCACCACCGAGCAGGAGCTCAAGGCTTTTGTCAAAGAGCGGCTGGCACCCTACAAATACCCGCGCTTCATCGAATTTGTGACCGAGCTGCCCAAGACTGCCACAGGAAAAATCCAGCGCTTTCGCTTGCGCGATCTGGAATCAAAATCCGAATGAGTGCTGATGCAGATTGCGCTGTCAGCTATGAATTTTGAAATATTCAATTTGAAGCCAGCTCCCGTTTTCGGTCACGAATCACTAAGGGCAATTGCTCGTATTGCTTTAAACCTAAAGTTGTTAGAGTGCCACGGTATCGTCTGCGCCGCAGACCGTCGGCTTCGTTGTCAGTGAGTTTCTAAGCATTCATTCCAACCACCTGGAGACCAACATGAGCAAGCAATGGGTAAGCTGGAGCGCCATCGCACTGGCCGCTTGTGCCGCCACCGGCGGCAACGCATTCGCGCAGGACAAGATCAAGGTCGGCTTCATGCTGCCTTTCAGCGGCACTTATGCGGCCCTGGGCAATGCCATAGAGAACGGCTTTCGCATGCATGTGACAGAGCAGGGCGGCAAGCTGGGCGGGCGCGAGATCGAGTTCTTCAAGGTCGATGACGAATCCGATCCTGCCAAGGCCACCGACAACGTCAACCGCCTGATCAAACGCGACAAGGTCGACGTGATCATAGGCACGGTGCACTCCGGCGTGGCCATGGCCATGGCCAAGGCCGCCAAGGAAAGCGGCACCGTGCTCATCGTGCCCAATGCCGGAGCCGATGCCGTCACCGGCCCCATGTGCGCGCCAAACATCTTCCGCAGCTCCTTCAGCAACTGGCAAACCGCCTACCCCATGGGCGTGGTGGCAGCCAAGCAGGAAGGCAAGAAGAACGCCATGACCATCACCTGGAAGTACGCCGCCGGCGAGGAGGCGGTGAACGGCTTCAAGGAAGGTTTCGAGAAGAACGGCGGCAAGGTCAGCAAGCAACTCACCCTGCCCTTCCCCAATGTCGAATTTCAGGCCTTGCTGACGGAAATTGCAGCCGCCAAACCCGATGCCGTGTTCTCCTTCTTTGCCGGCGCAGGAGCCGTCAAATTCGTCAAGGATTACCATGCTTCCGGCCTGTCCAAAACCATTCCGCTCTACGGCCCGGGCTTTCTGACCGACGGCACGCTGGAAGCGCAAGGCGAAGCCGCGCAGAACATGCTGACCACGCTGCACTATGCCGACGAACTGGGCACGCCGCGCGACACGGCCTTTCGCACCAACTACGCCAAGAGCTTCAAGCTGCAGCCCGATGTCTATGCCGTACAGGGCTATGACGCGGCCCAGATGCTGGCCGTGGGCCTGAAGGCCGCGGGCGGCGATATTGCCAAGAAGGATGTGTTCCGCACGGCGCTGGAAAAAGCCACCATCCCCAGCCCGCGCGGCGACTTCACGCTGAGCAAGGCCCACAACCCCGTGCAGGACATCTATCTGCGCAAGGTCAGCGGCAAGGAAAACAAGAAGATCGGCATTGCCTCCAAGGCGCTGGCCGACCCCGCACGCGGCTGCCGTATGTAATCACGGTCATGGGCGCGGTCTGCCCCCTGCCGGGCGATCCGTGCTCGCCGCATAAGCCTTTTTATCGACCCAAAGGATTGCCGTGGATCTAGCCACCTTCCTCGTGCAGTGCCTGAACTCGGTTCAGTACGGGCTGCTGCTGTTTCTGCTGGCCTCGGGGCTGACGCTGATCTTCGGCATCATGGGCGTGATCAATCTCGCGCATGGCAGCTTCTACATGATTGGCGCCTATGTGGCCTTCTCTCTGGCGCCCTATCTGGGCCAGCATTTCATCACCATGCTGCTGGTCGGCGTGCTGCTGGCCGTGGCCCTGGGCTATCTGCTGGAATGGGCCTTCTTCAGCTTTCTCTACGAGCGCGATCACCTGCAGCAAGTGCTGATGACTTACGGCCTGATTCTGGTGTTCGAAGGTCTGCGCGCCATCCTGGTCGGCAACGATGTGCACGGCGTGGAAAAACCGGCCTGGCTGGCCGGCAGCTTCCCGCTGATGGGCATGATGCAATACCCCTGGTACAACGTGTTTGCCGCCGTGGCATGCCTGGTGGTGGCCTTGCTGATGTACTACACCGTCAACCGCACGCGCTTGGGCATGATGATCCGCGCCGGCGCCAGCAACCGCGACATGGTGCGCGGCCTGGGCATCAACATCAAACGCCTGTACCGCATCGTCTTCGCCGTGGGCGTGGCCCTGGCGGCACTGGCCGGCATGATTGCCGCCCCCATGAGCTCGGTCTACCCGAACATGGGCTCCAGCGTGCTCATCATCTGCTTTGTGGTGGTCGTGATCGGCGGCATAGGCTCCATCACCGGAGCGCTGATTGCCTCGCTGCTGGTGGGCTTTGTCGATACCTTCGGCAAGGTGTTCTTTCAGGAGCTGAGCGGCATGAGCATCTATCTGCTGATGGCCATCATTCTGGTGTGGCGGCCCGAAGGCCTCATGGGTAAGAGATGAAGCACCCCCTGTGTCGCTTCGCTCCTTCCCCCTCTCTAGCGTTACACGCTGGAGGGAGACGACGCCCTCGCTGCGGGGCGGCCCTTGCTCGGCGTCCTTTGTCCAGATTGCGCCAGTTTCACGAGAAGTGCTACGGATCACCGATATGAGCAACTCTTCTTCCACGCCATTGCCCAACACCAACCAGGCCTATGCGCAAGCACCTGCGGTGACCCAGCAGAGCCGGCCTATTCGCTCCAAAAGCGTGTGGGTCGGTGTGGTGCTGCCGCTAGCCTGCGCAGCGCTGCTGGCCGTGGCCCAGCCCTTCTGGTCCAGCTATCTGTCCGATCTGGTCGTCAAGATCATGATCCTGTCCATCTTTGCGCTGAGCCTGCATATTCTGGTCGGTGGCGCGGGTCTGGTCAGCCTGGGCCATGCGGCCTACTTCGGCCTGGGCGCCTATGCGGCCGTGAAGGCGGCAGGGCCCGACGGCAGCAATTTTCTCGTCATGCTGGGCGCTGCGGTGGGCGCTTCCGGCCTGTATGCGCTGGTCGTCGGAGCACTCAGCCTGCGCACCAAGGGTGTGTACTTCATCATGGTCACGCTGGCATTTGCCCAGCTGGCTTTCTTTGTGGTGCATGACGTGGGCTACTTTGGCGGCAGCGACGGCATCTACCTCATGCAGCGCCCTGCGCTAGGGCCCCTGGACATGGAAAGCAGCAGCACCCAGTACTACGTGGTGCTGGCTGCCCTGGTGCTGGTCTATGCCTTCATCGCCATGCTGCGCCACTCGCGCTTCGGCCACGCGTTGTCCGGCATCCGCGTCAACGAGCAGCGCATGCGTGCCGCCGGTTTTGCCACTTACGGCTACAAGCTCGCCGGCTTTGTGATCGCCGGTGCGCTGGCCGGTGTGGCGGGTTTTTTGCTCGCCTCACGCGATGCCGTGGTCAACCCCGAGCTGCTGGCCTGGCACCACTCGGGCGAGGTCTTGCTGATGCTGATTCTGGGCGGCGTGGGCTCGCTGCGCGGTGCGGTGCTGGGCACCATCACCTTTGTGCTGCTCAAGGAGGTGCTGAGCACCCACGCCATCGTGGGCAATGCGGCCGACCACTGGCAGCTGAGCCTGGGCGTGGCCATCATCGTGCTGGTGGCCTTGCTGCCCAAGGGCTTGGTAGGCATCAACGACAAATGGCAGAAAAAGGCGCAAGCCCAGAGCGAAAAAGCGCCCGCAGCGACTGAAGAAGGAGAGCACCATGGCTGATGCCCACAACCCAGCCGCCAAGCTTTCCGTACGCGCCCTGACCCGCCGCTTTGGCGGGCTGGTGGCCGTGAGCCATGTGGATATCGATCTGCATGAAGGCGAGGTCCATGCCGTCATAGGCACCAATGGCGCCGGAAAATCCACCTTGATCAATATGCTCTCGGGCGAGCTGGCCGCCAGCAGCGGCAGCATTCACCTCGAAGGCCGGGACGTAACCCAGATGCCCCAGCCCCAGCGTGCCAGGGCCGGCGTGGGCCGCAGCTACCAGCGCACCACCATCTTTCCCGAATTCACGGTGCTGGAAAACTGCCGCCTCACCGCGCAAGCCCAGGCCAGACCCCGGCCCTGGCGTATCTGGGAAAGCGCGCAGCACTGCGACGCCAGTCTGCAGCGCGCGCATGCCGCGCTGGCCAGTGCAGGGCTGCAGCATCAGGCACAGACTGTTGCCGGCAGCCTGAGCCATGGTGCCAAGCGCCAGCTGGAGGTCGCCATGTGCTTGGCCACCGAGCCCCAGGTGCTGCTGCTGGATGAGCCGCTGGCCGGCATGGGGGCCGAGGAAACCGAGCGCATGCTGACGCTGTTGCAGCAGCTTAAACAAGGTCATGCCGTGCTGCTGGTGGAACACGATATGGATGCGGTTTTCCGCATTGCCGATCGCATCACCGTCATGGTCAACGGCGCGGTGGTTGCCACCGGAACGCCCGCACAGATACGTGTCGACCCCGTGGTTCGCACCGCTTATCTGGGAGAGGAAGAGCATGCTTGAAACCCTCGCAGAAAAACCCGGAACAGCGGCCGCGCAAGCCATGTTCAGCCTGCAGCAAATCCATACCTATTACGGCGACAGCCATATCCTGCACGGCGTTTCGCTGGCGTTGCCGCAAGGCCAGGCCGTGGGCCTGCTGGGGCGCAACGGCATGGGCAAGACCACGCTGATCCGCACCTTGATGGGCTATGTGCCCGCACGTGAAGGCCAGGTGTTTGCCGACGGCAAGAACATCACCGGCGCAGCGCCCGAAAAAATGGCGCGCCTGGGCATTGGTTATGTGCCCGAAGGACGCGGCGTGTTCCCCAATCTCTCGGTCAAGGAGAACCTGCTGATGAGCGCCCGCGCCGGCCTCGACGGCCAGAAAAACTGGACCTATGAGCGCGTGCTGGAGACCTTTCCCCGCCTCAAGGAGCGCCTCGCCAACGGCGGCAATCAGCTCTCGGGGGGCGAGCAGCAAATGGTCTCGATTGGCCGCGCGCTGATGACCAACCCGCGCCTGCTGATTCTTGACGAAGCCACCGAAGGCCTGGCCCCGCTGGTGGTGGCCGAAATCTGGCGCGTGATCGCACAGATTCGCCAGACCGGCATCTCCACCTTGATCGTGGACCGCGACTACAAGAAAGTGCTGGCCCATACCGATCATGTGGTGGTGATGGAAAAAGGCCGGCTGGCCTTGCAGGCGGAATCGGCACAGCTGCAAGCCCGGCCCGAACAACTCTCCACCCTGTTGGGCGTTTAAAGCAAAACAACCTTCCGGCCCTTTATTCGTTTACGCAAGCAGCTCTTATTTTGCGAGCGATTCCGCATCCAGCCTCACGCGGCTGGCCTGCTCGGGCGGCAGGATCGCCATGGTCAGACTGCAGCTGCAAGTGAGTTTGCCGTCTTCGTCGCGCAGCTCTATGCCCCAGACATGGGTGGTGCGGCCCAGGTGGGTGGGGCGGGCGGTGGCGGTGATCCAGCTGCCCTTGCGCCCGGCGCGCACATGGTTGGCCGAGACATTCAGGCCCACGCAGCGGTAGCCCTCGGGAATCGAGCAGGCCGCAGCCAGCGAGCCCAGCGTTTCCGCCAGCACCACGCTCACTCCGCCATGCAGGATGCCGTAGGGCTGGCAGGTGCGTTCGTCCACATGAATGCGGGCACAGACATAGTCGTCGCCATACTCCGTGAACTCAATGCCCAGATGGGAAATTGCAGTGTTGGCACTGCCTGCGTTCAGCGCCTTCAAATCCAACTCTTTTGTCCAGATCGCCATACTGCTCCTGTGGTGGTGCATGAAAAAAGGACGCCTGTTTTCAGGGCGTCCTTTGATGCTAATGCGTTGGTGCAGCCAAGAGCTAGCACCAAGCGGACTAGGTGTGCGTTCAGGCGTGCATGTCGCCCTTGTCCATGAAGCGCTGATGCCAGGAAAGTGCTTCCGTCAGAATGTGCGGCGTGTGCTGCGGGCCTTTGCTGCGGGCACGGTCAAAGTAATCCTGCAGCTGATCGCGATAGTCGGGATGGGCGCATTTGTCGATGATGACTTTGGCGCGCTGCTTGGGCGAGAGGCCGCGCAGATCGGCCAGGCCTTGCTCGGTGACGATGATCTGCGTGTCGTGCTCGGTATGGTCCACATGCGAGCACATGGGCACGATGCAGCTGATCTTGCCGTCCTTGGCCACGGAAGGCGTGACGAAGAACGACAGATAGCCGTTGCGGGCAAAGTCGCCCGAGCCGCCGATGCCGTTCATCATGCCCGTGCCCATCACATGGGTGGAATTGATGTTGCCGTAGATGTCGGCCTCAATCATCGAGTTCATGGCGATGATGCCCAGGCGGCGCACCAGCTCGGGGTGATTGGAGATTTCCTGCGGGCGCAGGATGATGCGCTCGCGGTAGAAGTCGATGTTGTCCTCGAAGTCCTTGTAGGCCGCAGCAGACAGCGAAATTGCCGTGGCCGAGGCCTTGCTCATCTTGCCGGCGCGCAGCAGATCGAGCATGCCGTCCTGCAGCACTTCAGTAAAGCCCAGCAGATTGTCGAACGGACCGGTCAAAAGGCCGGCCAGCACGGCGTTGGCCACATTGCCCACGCCCGACTGAATGGGCAGCATTTCCTTGGGCAGGCGGCCCATCTTCATCTCATGGACGAGAAAGTCGATGATGTAGCCGGCAATCTTGTTGGAGTTCTCATCGGGCGTGGCAAACACGTTGTCGCGATCGCCCTTGTGGGTCTCCACCACGGCCACGACCTTGGATGGGTCCACGCGCAGGTAGCGCTCACCGATGCGGTCGTCGGCATGCGTGATGTTGATGGGCACGCGACGCGGCGGAATGGCCGTGCCGTAGTAGATATCGTGCATGCCTTCCATCTTGGCCGGCAGCTGGGTGTTGACTTCGAGGATCACCTTGTCGGCAATCTCCAGCCAGGTCTTGTTGTTGCCCACCGCCGTCGAGGGGATCAGCAGGCCGTCGGCCGTCACGCCCAGCACCTCGATCACGGCGATATTCATCTTCCCCAGAAAGCCGAACCATGCGTGCTGAGCCACATGGGACAGGTGCATGTCGATGAAATCGATCTCGCCGGCATTGATTTCCTTGCGGGCGATGGGGTCGGTGTTGAAGGGCAGGCGCTGGCCCAGGGCATGGGCCTCGGCCATCACACCGTCGCATTCGGCGGCCGTTGAGGCCCCGGTCCAGACGTTGATCTTGTAAGGCTTGCCTTGCGCGTGCTCGGCCTTGGCGCGCTGCGCAATGGCTTGCGGCAAGGCCTTGGGGTAACCGGCTCCGGTAAAGCCGCTCATGCCGACATTGACACCGTGGGGAATCAAGCCGGCGGCCTCTTGTGCGGTCATGACACGCGAGAGGAATTCTGGATAACGTACGCGATCTGCGATGGACATTGCATGCTCCAACTACGAGGTTCCAGCTGCACGCCCGGCCTCCTCCATCGCTCGCGGTGGTTTTGCAGGCCTGTACTCACAGCGCTCAACTGACGCCTCAAAAAAAACCGCCCCGGTCAGGGGCGGCGTCTCCAGCGGGAAATAGTAACAGCGTGGAACACGATTCCCGGGTTATCCCTGAAAGGCCCCGCGCTGCTGTCAGGGGAATGATCCCCGATTACAGATCGGCACTCCCCCGGAGTTGCCCTGAGTTTCAGGCCGGCTTGCCGCCCTTGTTGAGCAAGGCATACAGGATGATGGCGCCGAAGGTGGCGCAACCGATGCCGCCCAGCGCGAATTCGCCGAACTTGAGCGTGAATTCGCCCGTGCCCAGAATCAGGGTGATGGCGGCCACGATCAGGTTCTTGGTGTCCGAGAAGTCCACCTTGTTGTCCACCCAGATCTTGGCACCGGCCACGGCGATCAGACCGAACACCACGATGGACACGCCGCCCATCACGGGCAGCGGGATCGCCTGGATCAGCGCGCCGAACTTGGGCGAAAAGCCCAGCAGCACGGCCAGCAGGGCGGCGACCAGGAACACGGCGGTGGAGTAGATGCGGGTTGCGGCCATCACGCCGATGTTTTCGGCATAGGTGGTCACGCCCGTGCCGCCGGCAGCGCCCGAGACCATGGTGGCCACGCCGTCGCCGATGAAGGCCCGGCCCATGTACTGGTCCAGGTTCTTGCCGGTCATGGCGGTCACGGCCTTGATGTGGCCCAGGTTCTCGGCCACCAGGATGATGACTACGGGCACGATGAGCAGCATGGCATTGCTGCTGAATACCGGCGTATGCAGCGTGGGCAGGCCGAACCAGGCGGCGTTCAACACGCCGCTCAGATCCGCCGGCTTGCCCCAGCCCAGCACATTGGTGAACACGGCATAAAGCACGCTGGCCACCAGCAGGCCGATCAGAATCAGCAGGCGCTGCAGCATGCCGCGCGTGAACACCGCCACCAGGGCCACGGACACAAAGGTCAAAGCCTGCATCCAGGCTTCAAAGTTGTTGGCCGCCATGTTCTTGATGGGAATGGAGGCCAGATTCAGACCGATGATGGCCACAACGGCACCCGTCACCACGGGCGGCATGAAACGCTCTATCCAGGCCGTGCCCACGACCTGCACCAGCACGCCAATCAGCGTGTAGACGGCACCGCAGGCAATGATGCCGCCCAGCGCCAGCCCCACATTGGCATTGGCGCCCTGGCTGGCCGCATAGCCGGTTGCAATGTTCACCACACCGATAAAGGCAAAGGACGAACCCAGATAGCTGGGCACCTTGCCGCCGGTGATCAGAAAGAAGATCAGCGTGCCTATGCCGCTCATCAGCACGGCAAGGTTGGGGTCAAAGCCCATGAGGATGGGAGCCAGCACCGTGGAGCCAAACATGGCGATCACGTGCTGCACGCCCATCAGCCCGGTCTGGGGCCAGGGCAGACGCTCATCCGGCCCGATCACGCCCCCTGCATCCAGCGCCGCCGAGGGCCGCTCTTTCCATTGAAAAATTCCCATCCCATCTCTCCTGGAGGTTTAAAACGGTGCCGATTATGCAAGCCGCGCCGATTTTTGGCGCAGCACAAGCGCTACCACTGGTGCGAACACCACGCGGCTTGCGGTATGACTATCAAAACAGGAGCTATCAGCGCTTATTTGGCTTTGACTTCAGCTTTATAAAAGCCTCAACCCATCAAAGGACAGTCGCTGACAGCTATCAAAAGCAGTTATTTCTGCTGCAGCGCCCGCGCAATGCGGTCGCGCTTGACCGTGGGCTTGGGCACCTTGAACGGGAACCACATGCGCACGTCTTCCTCCAGACCGATGCCGTGCATGAAGTTGTAGATGGCCTTCTTCAGCGCCCCGCCCAAAGCGTCGTGATCCACGCCCGTGGGGTCGATGAAAGGCCGGTCGTTCTTGGCAAAGTCGCCGGGCGGCAGCGGCGGCAGCTCGATGCCGTATTCCTCGGGGTTCAGCCCTACCGGCGAGTGCACGGTGCAGCTGAAGCGGTGAAAGAAGCCGCTCTGTATGCAGCCGTTGAGGAAGAGCTGGCGCACGTATTCCAGCGCATCCACCGTGTCCTGCACGGTCTGCGTGGGAAAGCCGTACATCAGATAGGCATGAACCAGAATGCCGGCCTCGGAAAAGGCCTTGGTCACGCGCGCCACCTGGTCCACCGACACGCCTTTTTTCATTAACGTGAGCAGGCGGTCGGAAGCCACTTCCAGCCCGCCCGAGATGGCGATACAACCGCTGTCGGCCATCAGCTCGGCCAGTTCGGGGGTGAAGGTTTTCTCGAAGCGCACATTGCCCCACCAGGAGATGCCGGCCTTGCGCGCAATCAGCTCCTGCGACAAGGCCTTGAGCGCCTTGGGCGGCGCGGCCTCGTCCACAAAGTGAAAGCCGGTCTGGCCGGTCTCGGCGACGATGGCTTCAATCCGGTCGGCCAACACTTCGGCGCTGGCGCCTTCGTAGCGGCCTATGTAGTCCAGGCTGACATCGCAGAAGCTGCACTTCTTCCAGTAGCAGCCATGGGCCACGGTGAGCTTGTTCCAGCGTCCGTCGCTCCAGAGGCGGTGCATGGGGTTGAGCATGTCCAGCAGCGACAGGTATTTGTCCAGCGGCAGGCCGTCCCAGGTGGGCGTGCCGACCTCGGCAAAGGCAATGTCGGCCTCCATCATGTTCACGTATTGCACAGCGCCATCGTCACCGCGCACAAAAGTACGCACCAGACGTGATTTACCGCGCTCGCCCCGCAAATGTTCTAGCAGCGCCAGCAGCGGGCGCTCGCCGGCATCCAGCGTCACAAAATCGAAGAAATCAAACACACGCGGCTCGGCCAGCTCGCGCAGCTCGGTGTTGACAAAACCACCGCCCAGCACCGTGGTGATCTGCGGGTGGTGCTTTTTGATGGTCTGGGCAATGCGGAAAGCCGCATAGGCCGAGCCCGGAAACGGCACGGACAGCAGCACCACCGTGGGCTGGTGGCGCTCGATTGCCGCCAGCGTCAGCGCGCTCAACATGTCGTCCACCAGATTGGGCGGCGCGGCCAGCGCATCGGCCAGCGGATCGAAGGTAGGCTGGCTGCCGGCCAGCGATTCGGCATAGCGCACGAATTCAAAGCGCTCGTCCACTGCGTCGCGCAGCACATCGGCCAGATCGTTGAGATACAACGTGGCCAGGTGCTTGGCCTTGTCCTGCAGGCCTAAAGCGCCAAAAGCCCAACCCAGCGGATCCCCGCCCTCCTCGTCCTCATACACATCCAGCGTGGAAAAACGCGGGCCTTCGGGCAGGTAGTGGCGTCCGGCGATGCGGTGCGCCAGCGTGCTGTCGCGGCCCTGCAAAAAGGCGATGGCTGGGCCTATGGTGGCCAGATAACGATCCTGCTGCTCCACAAAGGACTGCACGGCCGGCGTGTGCTTTTTGGCGGGCAGCGTCTGGATGCGCTCGGCCACGGCGCGCAGGCCTTGGGGCGAGAGCAGCTCCAGCACCAGAGCCAGGGCCAGATCCTCCTGCACGGCCGTAATGCCGCGCGAACGCAGAAAGCCCGTCAGATAGGCGGTGGAGGGATAAGGTGTGTTCAGCTGCGTCATCGGCGGGATGACGGCCAGCACACGGGTAGGCAAGGCGGACATGGGGTGCAGGTCGCAGGCAAGCGCCGTTGACGGTGAAGACAGACCCCGATTATCCGTTTGCACGATCAGCCGTGCTGCACAGGTGACAAGTCGGGGGGCGAGCCCGGATGACGTCCGCCGCCCCCGGCGCTAGGCTGATGCCATGGACTTCGCCCCCCAAACCTCCCCCGCCTCATCAATTCCCGCCTATGTACCTCAGATCCGGCTGTACCAGCAATGGCTGCAAGAGCAGCACGGCCTGAGCTTTGCCGACTATGACGCGCTGTGGCGCTGGTCGGTCACGGATCTGGATGCCTTCTGGCAAAGCATCTGGGATTACTTCAAGCTGCAGTCCCCCACGCCCCACAGCGCCGTGCTGGCACGCAACACCATGCCGGGCGCCCGCTGGTTTCCGGGCGCGCAGCTCAATTACGTCCGACAGGTCTTACGCCATGTGGACGCCGCCCATGCGGCAGGCATGCCCGCCGTCGTCAGCCGCAACGAGCAAGGCCTGCAGCGCGAGTTGGGCTGGCCCGAGCTGCGCCGCCAGGTGGCTGCGCTGGCCCTGCACCTGCGCGCGCAAGGCGTGGGCAAGGGAGACCGGGTGGCCGCCTATCTGCCCAATATTCCCGAGGCCATCGTCGCCTTTCTGGCTTGCGCCAGCCTGGGTGCGGTGTGGAGCATCTGCGCACCGGACATGGGCACCCATGCCGTGCTCGACCGTTTCAAGCAAATTGAGCCCAAGGTGTTGATTGCCGTGGACGGCGTGCATTACGCAGGCAAGGACATAGACCGCCGCGAGGTGCTGCAGGAGCTGCGCACCGGCCTGCCCAGCGTGCAGCATGTGGTGCTGGTGCCGAATCTCAATACTTCGATAAAGATAGCTGATACCGCAGACTACGCCAGCGTTACCGCCAGAAATGATGCTGAAACCACGGCTTTCGAGCCCGAATGGCTGCCCTTCGACCACCCGCTGTGGATCGTCTACTCCAGCGGCACCACCGGCCTGCCCAAACCCATTGTTCACGGCCATGGCGGCATGGTAATGGTGGCCTTGCAACTCAAGGCCCTGCACAACGACATAGGCTGCAGCTACGAGCCCAATAGCTGGGGCGAGCGCTACCACTGGTACAGCTCCACCGGCTGGGTGATGTGGAATGCCCAGGTCAGCGGCCTTTTGGGCGGCACGACCTGCGTGATCTTTGACGGCAGCCCCGGCGGCAGCAAGGAAAAGCCCGACTGGGCCACGCTGTGGCGCTTTGCGGCCGAAACCGGCGTGACCAGCTTTGGCTCGGGTGCGGCCTTCTACGCCAACTGCATGAAGGCCAGAGTGGATCTGTCTGGCTGTGGCGACCTCTCGCGCATACGCGGCCTGGGCAGCACCGGCTCGCCTTTGTCTGCCGAAGTGCAGCAATGGGGCACGGAGCAGTTCGCCAAACTGGGCCACGCCAACATCTGGTGGAACAACCTCTCGGGCGGCACCGACTTTGCCGGCGCTTTTATTGGCGGCAACCGCGATCTGCCGCTCACTCCCGGCATCATGCAGTGCCGCCAGCTGGGTGCGGCCGTCGAAGCCTGGAACGAACAGGGTCAACCCGTGATGGACGAAGTGGGCGAGCTGGTCTGCACCCAGCCCATTCCTTCCATGCCGCTGTATCTCTGGGGCGATACCGACGGCAAACGTTATCTGAGCAGCTATTTCGACATGTATCCGGCCGGCCACGGCCGCCAGCCCGGCGGCGGCGACGGTTCGCCAGCCATGGGCCCGGTATGGCGCCATGGCGACTGGATTCGCCTGCTGGCGGGCGGCGGCTGCATCATCTACGGCCGCAGCGATGCCACCATCAACCGCCACGGCCTGCGCATGGGCACCAGCGAGATCTACAGCGCCGTGGAAGCCCTGCCCGAGGTGCTGGACAGCATGGTGGTCGATCTCGAATATCTGGGGCGCGAAAGCCATATGCCGCTATTTGTGGCGCTGCGCCCCGGCGTGGTGCTCGATGAGGGTCTGCGCGCACGCATCAACGCCGCCATCCGCACCGCCCTCTCGCCACGCTTCGTGCCCGACGCCATCTATGCCGTGGCCGAGATTCCGCGCACGCTCAGCGGCAAGAAGCAGGAGCTGCCCATTAAGAAGCTGCTGCTGGGCCAGCCGCTGGCCAAGGTCGTCAACAAGGACGCCATGGCCAACCCCGGCTGCCTGGACTGGTACGAGGCCTTTGCCAGAGAACATCTGGCAAAGACCGAAACCACGGCTTAACGCCCCGTGAATTGCGGCTGGCGCTTCTCGCGCCAGGCCGCACCGCCCTCCTGCAGATCGACGGAAGCAATCGTGGCCTGCACCGCCGCATCAATGCCGGCCTTGTCATGCACGCCGCGCGCGATGGCGTTGAGGTGCTTTTTCATGCCCAGCATTGCCAACGGTGCCATGCCGGCCAGCGTGGTCTGCAGGCGCTGCAGCTCGGCGCCGATATCGGTGCCGTCTGCCAGATGAGTGAGAAAGCCGCAGTCCTTCATGGCCCGGGCATCCAGCTTCTCGGCCGTGAGAAACAAGCGCTTGGCCATATCCACGCCCAGACGGGTGACATAGCGCTCCAGCCCCGACAGGTAAAAATGCAGGCCCAGGCGCGCGGCAGGCATGAACATCTGGCTGGCCGCCCCGCCGACACGAAAGTCGCAGGCCAGGCCCATATCGGTGGCACCACCAAACACCCCGCCCTGAATCGCCGCAATCGTCACAGCGCGGCAGTTCTCCAGCGCATCCACCATTTCGCCAAACGAGCTGCCCGCGTTCTGGCTGTTGGCGATCTCGGCAATGTCATAGCCGCTGCAAAAATGCTTGCCCACGGATTGCAGCGTCAACACCAGCACGCCGGGGCTGGCGTTGATCTGGTCGATCTGCGCACGCAGTACCGTCAAGTCCTCGGGCAGCAGCTTGTTGGCAACTTCGGGACGACGCAAAGTGATGCTGGCACATGCGCCTTGGATCAAAAGCTCAGGGGTCATACCTGTATTTTCATCCATGTGACAAAGTCCGAATCCGCGTTGAGTTGATGTAAGTGTTGTGGAGAGCCCTACTCAAAGCACCCTGGCTACCGCCTCGCGCGCGGGACACAGGTACACTTTGGCGTCCTCATAGCGCGTCCCTGTGGCGCCCTCTTCATCCATGGCAGTTGAACTCAACGGCGCATTGCGCCCCAGCTTTGACCTCAAGAGTGCGCAATTGCCCGTGCTGTCCATGGTGCTGCGCGAGACCAATGTGCACGCGCTGATCGACGATCTGGCCAAACGGCTGGTCGACGATCCGGATTTCTTCGACAACGACCCGGTGCTGATCGATCTGTCCCATGTGGCCGATGCCGCCGAGGAAATCGACTTTTCCGCCCTGGTGGCTGCCTTGCGCGCCCACCGCACCGTGCCCGTGGCTGTGCGCGGCGGCAATGAAAAGCAGATGGCCGACGCCCATGCCCTGGGCCTGACGGCGGCGCCCGACATCGTTCCCGCCCGCCGGGTGGAGCCTGAGATCCGCGAAATCATCCGCGAGGTCGAAGTGCCCGTGGAAGTGCCGGCGCCGCTGGCCGATGCCGTGATCGTGGACAAGCCGCTGCGCTCGGGTCAGCGCGTCTATGCCAAGGGAACCGACATTGTGGTGCTGGCCATGGTCAGCTATGGTGCAGAGGTGATTGCCGACGGCAACGTCCATGTCTACGCGCCGCTGCGCGGCCGGGCCGTGGCTGGAGCCAGCGGCAATACCCAGGCCAGAATTTTTAGCACTTGCATGGAGGCGCAATTGCTGTCCATCGCAGGTATCTACCGCACAATTGAAACCGACTTACCCCCAGAGCTTGCCGGCAAAGCTGCCAAGGTACATCTGGAGGGTGAAAAAATCATCATCGAACCGGTGTGAACAAGACACACCGGGTGCCCCATCAACTCGCATTCATCTGTCTTTAAGGAATCGTGCAAACATGGCCAAAATCGTCGTCGTGACCTCTGGCAAAGGTGGGGTCGGCAAGACAACCACCAGCGCCAGCTTCGCTTCAGGCCTCGCATTGCGTGGCCACAAGACCGCAGTGATTGATTTCGATGTGGGTTTGCGCAATCTGGATCTGATCATGGGCTGCGAACGCCGCGTGGTCTATGACCTGATCAACGTCATCCAGGGTGAGGCCAACCTCAACCAGGCCCTGATCAAGGACAAGCAGTGCGACAACCTGTTCGTGCTGGCTGCATCGCAAACCCGCGACAAGGACGCTCTCACGCAAGAAGGCGTGAAGAAGGTGCTGGACGATCTGTCCGGCATGGACTTCGACTACATCATCTGCGACTCACCCGCTGGCATTGAAAGCGGTGCCCTGTTCGCCATGCATTACGCCGATGAGGCGCTGGTGGTGACCAACCCCGAAGTCTCGTCCGTGCGCGACTCGGACCGTATTTTGGGCATGCTCAGCTCCAAGACCGCCAAGGCCATTGCCGGCGAGCCGCTCAAGGAGCATTTGCTCATCACCCGCTACAACCCCAACCGCGTGCAGGATGGGCAGATGTTGTCGCTGGAAGACATTCAGGACATTCTGCGCATCGAGCTGATCGGTGTGGTGCCCGAGTCGGAAACCGTGCTCCAGGCCTCCAACCAGGGCATTCCTGCCGTGCACATGCAAGGTTCTGACGTGGCCGAGGCCTATCAGGATGTGGTGTCCCGTTTCCTGGGCGAAGACAAGCCCATGCGCTTTACCGAAGCCATCAAGCCCGGCTTCTTCAAGCGTATCTTTGGCGGGAGGTAAGCCCTATGTCCATGTTGTCGTTTCTGCTCGGAGAGAAGAAGAAGTCAGCGTCGGTGGCCAAGGAGCGCCTGCAGATCATCCTGGCGCGTGAGCGCGTGGGTGGTGAGAATTCCGGCAAGCCCGACTACCTGCCGGCCCTGCAAAAAGAGCTGATGGCCGTGATTTCCAAATACGTGGATATCAATCCCAGCGACATCAAGGTCCAGCTGGAGCGCCAGGAAAACCTGGAAGTGCTGGAAGTCAAGATCGAGCTGCCGGACGCGCCGCGCGTTTCGTAAATCGCTACGCAATCGGTAGCGCTTGGCGCCTGATGAATAAGGAAATGGGCCTCAAAGGCCCATTTCCATTTCAGACTCAGGACTTCAGCGCTTCGCGCATGGTCACGAACTCTTCGGCCACCGTGGGATGCACGCCCAGCGTGGCGTCCAGCTGCTGCTTGGTCACGCCGCACTGCAAGGCCACGGCAAAGCCCTGTATCAGCTCTCCAGCGCCCTCGCCCACCATGTGCAGGCCCAGCACGCGCTGATCGGCCGATCCCACCACCAGCTTGAGAAACACATGCTCCGGCTCGGCCCCCATGCGGTTGCTCAGCGGGCGAAACGTGGACTGGAAAATCTGTACCGCCCCCACGCGCTCGCGGGCCTGAGCCTCCGACAGGCCCACGGTTCCCACATGGGGGTGAGAGAACACCGCCGTGGGCACCAGGGCGTAATCGGGCGCGCTTTTGCCGCCCTGGCCAAACAGCCTATGGGCAAGCACCGTGCCCTCGGCCAGCGCCACGGGCGTCAGCGCCATGCGGTCGATCACATCGCCCACGGCATGAATGGAGGGCACCTGGGTGGTGAAGTGTTCGTCGACCTCAATGGCGCCTTTGTCATTGCATTGCACGCCCACTTCGGCCAAGCCCAGACCCCCAGTGTTGGGGTTGCGGCCGGTGGCAAACATCACGCAGTCCGCCACCAGGCTCTGGCCGCTTTTCAGCTGCAGGTGCAGGCCGTCGGCTTGCTTGTCTATGGCGACGATGGCGTCGTTCCACTGAAACCCCACGCCCTGGCTCTGCATCTCTTCGGCCAGCACCCGGCCCAGGTCGGTATCAAAGTGGCGCAACAGTTGCTGGTTGCGGTGCAGCAAGGTGGTCTTTGCGCCCAGTCCATTAAAAATGGAAGCGAACTCCACGGCGATATAGCCGCCGCCCACCATCACCACGCGCTGGGGCAGTTGCGGCAGGTAAAAGGCCTGATCGGAGCTGATGGCGTGCTCCACGCCCGCAATATCGGGCAGGCTGGGCTGGCCGCCCGTGGCGATCAGGATATGGCGGGCGGTCAGAGTCTGTCGTCCGTCCACCACCACGCTATGGGGGCCCGACAGCGCCGCACGGCCGCGAATGATAGTGATGCCCGAGCCCTGCAGCATCTTGTCGTAGACGCTGTTGAGCCGCTCGATTTCGCGGTCCTTGTTGGCAATCAGCGTGCTCCAGTCGAACTGCGGCGCAGCAAGCTGCCAGCCGAAGCCCTTGGCCTCCTCGGCCACCTGACTGAAATGCGCGGCATGGCTGAGCAGCTTTTTGGGAATGCAACCCACGTTGACGCAGGTACCGCCCAGCCGGCCCGACTCCACCACCGCCACACGCGCCCCCAGACTGGCGGCCACGCGGCTGGCGCGCACGCCGCCGGAGCCCGCACCAATCACCAGAAAGTCATAGTCGAAATCGCTGTGCTGCATATCTGTCTCGCTCTTGGTTGGAGTACCGACTCTAACCAAGACCGACAGAACCGGCCGCCACCGCGGTTATCGCGGGCCACTAGCCGGATTCAGAACGGCTTGTCCCCGATGACGGTGGCGCGATGCATGCGGCGCACGGCGGGAAAATAGTCCTGCACCGCATAGTGCTGGGTGGCGCGGTTATCCCACATGACGATGGTGTCGGGCTCCCAGCGCAGGCGCATCTGGTACTCCAGAATCGCCGGCTGGCGCAGCAGATAGGCCATCAGATCCTGCTGCTGGGCATGGATTTCGTTGGCCGAGCGAAAGCTGTCGAAGTGCGCCGTGAAGTTGGCAAAGTGGGTGACGAAAGTCTCGTTCACATACAGAATTTTCTTGCCGCTTTCCGGGTGGGTGCGCACCACGGGATGCACCACGGGCGGGTATTTGGCACGGGCCTGGGCCTGTTCCTCGGGTGTCATACGGGCGCCGAAGGAGGGCAGGATGTCGTGCACGGCAAACAGCTTAGCAATCTGCTGCTTGCGCGCCTCTGGCAGCTTTTCGTAGGCCAGCTCCATATTGATCCAGACCGTATCGCCGCCCACTTCCGGGCATTCCACGCAGCGCAAAATAGAAGCCATCGACGGGGTTTCGCGCCAGGAAACATCGGTGTGATAGACGTTCTCGGTGCCTGGCATTTTGTGGTTGCCGCCCAGCAGGACCAGCTCGGGATGATCGGGATGCGGGGGCAAGACGGGGTGCCGCTCCAGCTCGCCGAAACACCGTGCAAACGCCACATGCTGGCCTGCGGTGATGTTCTGCGCGCGCAATACCAATACCTTGTACGCCACCAACGCCTGACGCAGCTCGCCGGCCTGCGCAGCGCTCAGGGGCTGGCGCAGATCGATGCCAGACACCTCCACGCCAATCGCTGGCGAGATGCGCTTGAGCCGTATGCCGCTCTGGCCGGTGGTGGCCACCTGGGCCTGGGTACGGACGATGCTGTCTTCACATTCGATCATGGCTAGCCTCCAAAGCATTGCAGAGATTCAGACAAGGCTTTGGTTCATGCCGACAAACCGCAGCCACCAGAACTTGTTTCTGATTTCGGACAATCTATGACGCTGCCGGGCGGACCGTATCGTTCAATGTGACTAGGTGCAGTTCCCAGTCATGACAAGGCTTGGCATAGCAAAAAGGCTTCTTGCGAAGCCTTTGAAAGTTCTCAGCCCATCAGGCCGCCGGTATGCATATGCCCTGCGTGGTAGAGCAGCGGCGCTCGCTCGCGGTGGTGCTCGCAGTGCTCGACCTCGCCGATGAAGATGAGGTGATCGCCCTCTTCATGGTGGTTGCGGTTGCGGCATTCAAAGACCGCGGTGCACTCGTCCAGCAAGGGCACGCCATGCACGGAGTCATGGTGTGCCGTGTGGCTGAAACGATCCGCGCCCTTGAGCGCAAACAGCTCGGCCAGCGGCTTTTGCGATGCGGCCAGCACATGGATGGCGTAGTGCGAGCAGTTCTGGAAGATGGGCAGGGACTTGGCCCCCAGGCCCAGGCTCCACAGCACCAGCGAGGGGTGGAGCGAGAGCGCGTTGAACGAGCTGACGGTGGTGCCCACCGGTTGGCCCTCGGGCCCACGCGCCGTGATGATGGTCACGCCGGTGGCAAACTGGCCTAGCGCATCGCGAAACTCGCGCTGCGAGAAAGCAGGGGCCGAACGCAGGCCAGAAGTGGTCAGAGCGGAATTCACAAGAGCCTGATGCAAGAACCGCAACCCGGCAAAGGCGCGGCGAATCCAAAAAGACAACGGAGCTTGAGCTCCGTCAAACACCTCGATTATCGGTGCGATGCCGGCATGGCGCTGATGAAAAGGGCTTACGCGGCAGCGCATGCGCGCAGCCAACTCTCAAAGCTAGTGGATTTGATAGCTGATACCGCTTACTAACACTTGATTTCAGAAGAAAATTCATCTGAAAATCAATTTATAAAAGCGCAATAAGCTCTCATAAAGTGAGCACCACACCAACGTTAGCCCAAGCGGGTCTGGGCCAGCGCCGCCGCATATTGCTGCAGCCAGCCGCCCATCTTGGCGCGGGTGCAGCGCTGCAGCTGCATCAGCAGCTCGTGCTCCGGCCGTGGCAAGGCATAGCGCTGGCTCAAATCCTCTTGCATGCGGGCCAGCAGGGCTGCGGCCATTTCGGCATCGGCCAGGGCTCGGTGGGCACGCCCGGTTGACGGCAGGTGCAGATGACGAGCCAGATTGCCCAGGCTGTGGCTGGGTGCCTCGGGGTAGATGCGGCGCGAGAGCAAAACCGTGCAGGCAAAAGGCTGGGCGGCGGCCACCCCGGCCAGCGCCAGCTCGGCCTGCCAGAACTTGCTGTCAAACGAGGCGTTGTGCGCCACCATGGGCGCGCTGCCCACAAACCGCGCAGCCTCGCGCATGACCTGGGCCGCAGGCGGCGCACTGCGCACCATGGCGTTGGTGATGCCGGTCAGATCGGTGATGAAGGGCGATATCCAGGCCTCGGTCTGCATCAGGCTTTGAAAGCGATCCACCACGCGGCCCTGCTCCAGCAGCACGATGGCCACTTCCGTGGCCCGCGCCCCTTGGGCCGGGCTCATGCCCGTGGTTTCAAAGTCGATGACGGCAATCGCAGAACTCATGGCGGCATTGTGCCGTGGCGCTTAGCCCGATTCCCTCAGTCCGCGCCCAAGTCTTCCTCGCTAGGCACGCCCAGGCGCTGCACCACCAGCTCCAGCAGCTGATAAAGCTGCGCCACTTCCTCGCTACCGACCAGACGCTCGATCTCGGCGTAGATCTCTTCGGAGTGCGGGGCAATCTCGGCCACCATGGCATGGCCCGCAGGCGTCAAACCAAACTCCGAGCCGCGCAGATCGCCCACATGGCGGCCGCGCTTGATCAGCTGGCGGCCTTCCAGCGTCTTGAGCAGGCGCGAGAGGCTGGGCATGCTGATGAAGGTCATCTGCGACAGATCCATGGGGCGCAGCCGGCGATCGGACGCCGACATGGCCCGGATCACGCGCCATTGCTGCTCGGTCAGTCCATGGGCGCGCAGCGAGGGGCGAAAGCGCACCATGACCGACTCACGGGCCTTGAGCAAGGCCATGGGCAGGGAGCGCGCAAAAGAGCGCATGGGTTCAACGGCGTGGATGGTGTTGTGCTGAGTCATGACAGGGATAGAAAACTCACCCGATTGTATGTAAGTAGTTTGACGTACTCCGCAACTCAAGGTCACTATTGCGTTCCGGCGCAAAGCGACCCAGGTGCACCATCCGAAGCTCAATAGGTGCTGCTGGCCGCCACGGGCTTCACATCCTTGAACTGGGCCGCCAGGGCGCTGGTGGCGCGCACCAGCAGGCCGGTATCCAGGCCCACGGCCACAAAGCTGCAGCCCAGCGCCAGATAGTTGCGCGCCAGCGCCTCGTTAGGCGTCAGAATGCCGGCGGCCTTGCCTACCCGGCGTATGCGCGCAATCGCATCGGCAATAGCGGCCTGTACCTCGGGATGGCCGGGATCGCCCACATGGCCCATGGCGGCCGACAGATCGGCAGGGCCGATGAACACGCCATCCACGCCCTCGGTGGCGGCAATCGCATCCAGATTCTTCAGCCCCTGCACCGACTCCACCTGCAGCAGCATGCACACCTGCGCATTGGCCTCGTGGTAGTAGTCGGCACGGCGGCCCCAGGCCGATGCGCGTGCGCCGGCCATGCCGCGTATGCCGCCCTTGCCATCGTCTTGCGGATAGCGCGAAGCCCGCACAATGCGCGCGGCCTGCTCGCCGTTATCGACCATGGGCACCAGCAGCGTCTGCACGCCCAGATCCAGATACTGCTTGATCAACATCTCGCCGATTTCGCCATGGCCCATGGGAATGCGCGCAATCGGATGGCTGGCCGGATGAGTGGCAACTGCCTGCAACTGGCTCAGCAAGGTCAGCGTGTCATTGGGGCCGTGTTCGCCGTCGATCAGCAGCCAGTCAAAACCCGCACCGGCACAGATTTCCGCCGTGTACGGGCTGCCCAGACCCAGCCAAAGGCCGATCTGCGGCTGGCCTTGTGCAATCGCGCGCTTGAAGACGTTGATCGGTGTTTGCATTGTCATTTCAATACCCCATGCACAGATACTTGGTGCTTACGTACTCTTCAATGCCTGCGGCCCCGCCTTCGCGCCCCAGGCCCGATTGCTTGACGCCACCAAACGGCGCCACGGCCGTGCTGATGATGCCGCTGTTGATGCCCACCATGCCGTATTCCAGCGCCTCGCTCACGCGCCACACGCGGCCCACATCGCGGGCATAGAAGTAAGCTGCCAGGCCGAACTCCGTGTCATTGGCCATGCGAATCGCCTCTTGCTCGCTCTTGAAGCGAAACACCGGTGCCACGGGGCCAAACACCTCCTCTTTGGCGATGCGCATGCCGCTCTGGACATTGCCCAAAATGGTGGGTTCATAGAAGCTGCGGCCCAGCGCGCTGCGCTTGCCGCCGGTGATGACTTGCGCGCCTTTGGCCAGCGCCTCGCCCACCAGTTCTTCGACTTTTTCCACCGCCGCATCGTCGATCAGCGGGCCTTGGGTGATGCCGTCTTCGGCACCATTGCCCACCTTCAGTGCCTGCACCGCCGTCTTGAGTTTTTGCATGAAGGCCTCGTACACGCCGTCCTGCACCAGCAGGCGGTTGGCACACACGCAAGTCTGGCCGGTATTGCGGTATTTGGAGGCCATGGCGCCTTCCACGGCAGCGTCCAGATCGGCATCGTCGAACACGATGAACGGTGCATTGCCGCCCAGCTCCAGCGACATTTTCTTGAGCGTGGGCGCGCATTGCGCGGCCAGCACACGCCCGACTTCGGTAGAGCCGGTAAACGTGAGCTTGCGCACCGCCGGGCTGGCCGTCAGCACGCCGCCAATGGCCCGCGCCGAGCCGGTAATCACGCTGAAAACCCCGGCAGGCACGCCGGCGCGCTGGGCCAGCTCGGCCAGGGCCAGCGCCGACAGCGGTGTTTGCTGCGCAGGCTTGACGATGATGGTGCAGCCGGCGGCCAGGGCCGGTGCCACCTTGCGCGTGATCATGGCGGCCGGGAAATTCCAGGGCGTTATCGCAGCACACACGCCTACCGGTTCCTTGGTCACCACAATCTTTTTATTACCCCAGGGCGAAGGCACGGTGGAGCCGTAAACACGGCGCGCCTCTTCGGCAAACCATTGCACATAGGACGCTGCGTAGGCGATCTCGCCACGCGATTCGGCCAGCGGCTTACCCTGCTCGGCCGTCATGATCTGGGCCAGGTCTTCCTGGTGTTGCATCAGCAACGCAAACCACTGCTGCAAGACGGCCGCACGCTGGTCGGCGGTTTTCGCCTTCCACAGCACAAAGGCCTGCTGCGCCGCATCAATGGCGCGCCGGGTTTCAGCCTCGCCCATTTTGGGCACCTGGGCCAGCAACTCGCCCGTGGCGGGGTTGTGCACATCCAGAGTGGCGCCCGCATCGGCGGTCTGCCACTGACCGTCGATCAGGCACAGGTTTTTGAGCAGGCTGGGATCACGCAATTTCAACAACATTTCTCTCTCCTCACGACCGCTGGCCGCAGCTAATTTCTAAGTCAGACAAAGCAAAACTGCAGCTTGCCCAGTGCGCCATAGTCGGCCTCGAATGCATCGCCCTGGCGTGCGGCAACCGGGCGGGTGAACGAGCCTGCCAGCACGATCTGTCCGGCTTGCAGCGACTCGCCCCAGGGGGCCAATTTATTGGCCAGCCAGGCCACGCCGATCGCCGGATGCCCCTGCACTCCAGCGGCCAGCCCCGTCTCTTCCACCACGCCGTTCTGGCGTAGGATGGCTCCGCACCAGGGCAGATCCACCGTAGCCGGAGCTACGCGCTTGGCGCCCAGCACAATGCCGGCGTTGGCGGCGTTGTCGCTGATGGTGTCGAACACCTTGCGCATCTTCTGGGTGTGGCGGTCCAGCTGCTCAATGCGCGAGTCAATGATCTCTATGGCCGGCGTCACGTACTCGGTGGCGGCCAAAACATCCTGCAGCGTGATTTCTTTGCCACCGGACAAGCCCGGGCCCAGCAGCGGCGCTTTGAGCACAAAGGCCAGCTCCACCTCCACGCGCGGGGCGATGAAGTTGTGCAGCGGAATCTCCAGCACCTGACCCGGCGTCGCCGTATAGAGCATGGAGTCGAGCAGCGTACCGAAATCGGGTTCGTCGATCTGGCTGGAGATCTGCATGGCCCGCGAGGTCAGGCCGATCTTGTGACCTATCACCTTGCGTCCGGCAGCCAGCTGCATACCCACCCATTCGCGCGAGACGCGGTAGCCGTCCTCTATGCTCATGCCGGGAAAACGTTTGGAAAAATGCTCGATCTGCACGCGCGATTTCTCGCTTGCATCGAGCTCCTGGGCCAGTTGTGAAATCAGTTCAGCGCTAAACATATTCAAAGCTTTGCAAACAAGGGATGCAGCGTGCTGTGCTTGCCGTCGTAGACCTGGCCTGGTGATTCATCCACCTGCACGGTCAGACCCAGATGACGCTGCTCAAACAAGGGCTTCAGATGCGCTTTTGCGCAATCCAGAAGTGCATCTCCGGCGCTTTTTTTCACAGGCTCGGAACGCCCTCTGCCCATGCGCAGATTGAGGTAGACAAAGCCATAGTCGCCATCACCGCCGGCGGCCTGGCCCGCCGCTCCGCCATCGGCCACGGCCGAGTGCGGCGCCGGGTAGGCAAACACACGTATGCCGCCGGAGGGAAAGACTTGACTTCCGTCTTCAGAACGCACGGTCTGCATGGTGTCGGCCAGCTTGCGGCACAGAGCGCCCATATCGGTGTGCGCGTCCAGATTGGAGGTATAGAGAATGACGACATGGGGCATGAAATCAAATCCTTGTCACAGTCTGCTGCCCATGGCGGCTGCCATGCTGGCATGGCTGGCCTGGGCCGCAGGAATGGCATCGCCGCTTTGCGGCGTGATGGGGAAAACGGCATTGAGCTGACCCGTGCCGGAGGCACCGAAATACGGGGTGATGATCTCGGCCGCAGCGTCGTACTCCGACCAACCCAGAGCGCCCATCAGCATGGCCGTGTCGTGCATGAAACCTTCGCCATGGCCCTTGGCTGCGTACTCGGGCAACATGCCGCAAAAAGCCTGCCATTCGCCCGCCTGCCACATGCGCACCACCTCTCTGTCCAGCTGCTCCAGAAAAGGGCTCCAGATCTTGAAGGCAAACTCGGGTGCCAGGCCGTTTTGCGCAAAGCGGTGCGACATGGAGCCGCTGGCCAGAATGGCCACCGTGCCATCGTATTTTTCTTCGATGGCACGGCGAATCGCCCAGCCCAGACGCGCGCTGTCGTTGAGGTAATGGGCCATGCACATGGCAGAGACCGACACCACCTTGAACTGCTGATCCGCATTCATGTAACGCATGGGCACCAGCGTGCCGTATTCAGGCTCCAGCGTGGTGGCATCGTGGGCCAGTGTTTCCACGCCCAGGGCATTCGCCTCGGCTGCCAGCAGCTTGCCCAGTTCCGGGTTGCCGGGAAACTCGAACGGCATATGGCTGATGAAATGCGGCAACTCGTTGCTGGTGTAGGAGCCCTGAAAGTGCGGGCCGCAAAGCACGTGATAGCCGGCGTTGACCAGCCAGTGCGTATCGAACACCACCAGCGTGTCCACCCCCAGCGCGCGGCAGCGGCGGCCGATTTCCTTCAGACCGTCAATCGCATCCTGGCGCGTGCCTTTGCGCGGACCGTCAATCTCACTGAGGTAGATCGACGGCACATGCGTGATCTTGGCGGCCAATGCAAGCGTCCCCATGATGTCTCCTTATCAAAACAATAGCTGTCAGCGCTTATTGCGTGAAGGCTGGCATTGAATTTCAATGCCAGCGCCTCACGCAAGCTGCGTCAACCCATGGTGATGTTGGCGCGGCGAATGATTTCGGCATATTTGCCGATTTCGCTGTTCACAAAACCACTGAACTGCGCCGCGCTTCCCGGCTGCGCCACCACGCCGCTCTTGGCAAAAACTTCCACCACATTGGGGCTGGCCAGCGCCTTGTTCACCTCGGCATTCAGGCGCTGAACAACCGCCTCCGGCGTGGCAGCCGGTGCCAGCAGCCCCTGCCAGGAGTTGGATTCCAGCGCCACACCCTGCTCTGCCAGCGTGGGCACCTGGGGCGCAAAGCGCGAACGCTTGGCCGTTGCCATGCCTATGGCCGTGAGCTTGCCGCTTTCGATGTGCCCCCGGAATTCAGACCAGTTGCCGAACATCACCATGACCTGCCCGCCCAGCAAATCCGTGAGCGCCGGCCCCTGACCCTTGTAAGGCACATGCACCATGTCCACGCCCAGCATCTGGCATAGCAAAGCCCCCGACAAGTGGGCCGAGGTGCCGTTGCCGAACGAGGCATAGGTCAGCGCATCGGGCTTGGCCAGCGCGGCTTGCTTCAGGTCCGCCAGGGTCTTGATGCCGCTCGAAGGATGGGTGGCCAGCACATGTTCCGACAGGCCCATCAGCGCCACCGGTTTCAGATCCCGCACCGTGTCATAAGGCAGGCTTTTGACCAGCGTCTTGTTGGCGGTAAAGCTGTTGGCCACGCACACCAGGGTATAGCCGTCGGCGGGCTGCTTGGCCACATAGTCCACGCCGATCACCGTGCCGGCGCCGGGCTTGTTTTCCACGATCACGGACTGACCCAGCTGCTTGCTCAGCTCGGTGCCGACCAGGCGCGCCACCATGTCCGTGGTGCCACCGGGCGTGAAGGGGACGACGATGCGCACCGGCTTGCCCGGCCAAGCACCGGTCTGGGCCAGCGACAGGCCGGCAGCCGATGCCAGCGCGGCCGCAGTGCCTGCGTGCAGAAAATCACGACGTTGCATTCTTGTCTCCTAGTTTTGGATTTTTATGCCTCAACCGCTTGATGAATAAGCGCGAACCGCTATCAAAAGCAATGCGCCATGCATCACGCTTACACGCCCCAATGTGGGATGTGATGGCTGCCCATGGACACGGCAATGTTCTTGGGTTCGCAGAACACTTCATAGCTCCAGCTGCCGCCTTCGCGACCCGTGCCCGATGCCTTGGTGCCGCCAAAAGGCTGACGCAGATCGCGCACGTTCTGGCTGTTCACAAAGCACATGCCGGCTTCCACTGCCGCAGCCACGCGGTGGGCCTTGCCGATGTTCTCGGTCCACACATAGCTGGACAGACCGTACTGGATGTCGTTGGCCAGACGGATGGCCTCGGCCTCGTCGCTGAAAGGGATGATGCAGGCCACGGGGCCGAAGATTTCTTCCTGCGCAATCCGCATGCGGTTGTCCACATCGGCAAACACCGTGGGCAGCACATAGTTGCCCTTCTTCACGCGGTCGGCCACCACGGGAGCCTCCAGGCCGCCACACAGCATGTTGGCGCCCTCCTTCTGACCGAGTTCTATGTAGTGGCGTACCTTGGCCAGATGACCCTGACTGATCATGGGTCCGACGATGGTTTTCTCATCCAGAGGATCGCCCACGGTGATGCGTTTGGCACGCTCCACAAAGCGCTCGACGAACTTCGCGTAAATGCCTTTTTGCACCAGGATGCGGCTGCCCGCCGTGCAGCGTTCGCCGTTGTTGGAAAAGATCATGAACACGGCCGCATCCAGCGCGCGTTCGAAGTCGGCATCTTCAAAAATCACGAACGGGCTTTTGCCACCCAGCTCCATGCTGAACTTCTTGAGGCCCGCAGATTGCACGATGCGATTGCCCGTGGCCGTGGAGCCGGTGAATGACACGGCGCGCACATCACGATGCGCCACCAGCGGCTCGCCGGCATCCTTGCCATAGCCGTGCACCAGGTTCAGCACGCCCGGCGGAATGCCGGCCTCCAGCGCCAGCTCACCGAGACGGGCTGCCGTCATGGGCGACAGCTCGCTCATCTTGAGCACGGCGGTATTGCCGAAAGCCAGACAGGGTGCGACTTTCCAGGTCGCGGTCATGAAAGGCACGTTCCACGGCGAGATCAGCGCGCACACGCCCACGGGGTGGAACAGCGTGTAGTTCAGGTGTGTAGGTGTGGGATAGGTGTGGCCGTCCACCCGCGTGCACATCTCGGCAAAGTAGTAGAAGTTGTCGGCGGCGCGCGGAATCAATTGCTTGCCGGTTTGCGCAATCACCTGGCCGCAATCATCGGTCTCGGTACGGGCGATTTCGGGCACATGCTGGGCAATCAGATCGCCCAGCTTGCGCACCAGCTTGGCGCGCTCTGTGGCCGGCGTATTGGCCCATTTGGGGAAGGCCTCCTTGGCCGCAGCCACCGCAGCATTGACTTCTGCTTCGCCGCCCGAAGCCACCTCGGCCAACACCTCTTGTGTGGCGGGGTTCACGGTTTCGAAATAGTCTTTGCCCGCCACGGATTTGCCGTTGATCAGATGATCGATGCGCATGGGTTGTCTCCTGAATTCTTGCTAGTTAAGCCTGGGCCAGCAGCTCGTCGCCACCTATGAAATTCACCAACCGGCCCACGCCCTCGATCTCGGTCACGATCTCGTCACCGACTCTGGAATCGGCCACACCATCGGGGGTGCCGGTCAGAATCAGATCGCCGGGATTGAGCATCATGAAGCTGGACAAATGGGCAATCAGCGCGGGAATGCTGTGCACCATGTCGGCGGTGTTTCCATCCTGTTTCAGCTCGCCATTGACCCAGCTTCTGAGGCGCAGATTCATGGGGTCGGCAATGTCGGCAGCATCCACAAACCACGGGCCTACGGGCGTCGCTCCATCGCGGTTTTTTACGCGCAGATTGGGGCGGTAAAAGTTCTCCAGATAGTCGCGTATGGCGTAGTCATTGGCGGTCACGTAACCGGCCACCACGCTGTAAGCGTCTTCTTTTTTGACATGGCGGCAAGTCTTGCCAATCACCACGCCCAGCTCGCACTCGAAGTGCATATAGCTCACATCCGCCGGCCTGCGCGTGCGGCCACGGTGGCCGTTCAGGGCATTCGGGCCTTTGAGAAAAACCAACGGCTCTTCTGGCGCCTTGTTGAACGAAATTTCCTTGGCGTGATCGGCGTAGTTCAGACCCAGCGCAAAAATAGTGCCGAACTCCATGGGCGGCAGCCATTGCAGCTCGGTTTCAGCCACGGAGCGGCCGTCGGGCAGCAGCACTTGACCGTCAGAAGACTCGGTGACCTGGAGCACCCGGCCCTCAAAAACAATGCGTCCGTGCTTCATGCCTGCACCTCTTGAATCACCGTATGCGTCAACTCGCCCAGACCGGGCACTTTGATGTACACGACATCGCCAGGGCGCGCCTCCGGCGAGCCTTCACCCGGACCCAGCAGCAGCACGTCACCCACGGCTAACGTCATGAATTCCGTCACATCGGCAATTAGCTGCGCGGCCGGGCGCACCAGTGTGGCAAAGCTGCGCTCGTAAGCGCGCTCGCCGTTGATGGCAATGCTGAGCGTGGCTGCATCGAGATCAAAACCAGCCTCGTCATGAAACATGCGGCTGACAGGACAGAAACCATCACGGTCGCGCTGGCGTATGGCGGGACGGTAGTAGTTTTCGTGGGGCAGCGTCACATCGCTGACCAGCACAAAACCGGCCACATGACCAAGCGCCTGATCGGCAGAAACGCGCGTTGCGGCTTTGCCGATCACCAAGCCTATCGTGGCATCGATGCGCACGACACCGGGATCAGCGGGCACGGCCACGGCAGCGCCATCGACCGCGAAAGTATTGCGCGGCTTGATATAGAGCACGGGCGCCTGGGGCGCAGCTTTGTAGGGCGCGCTGTCGAACTCGGGCGACAAGCGCTCCACGGTGGCGCGGTCATTGAGCAGCACACCGTACACGGTGGCCAGCGGCAATCCGTCGTTCAGAAGAATGGGCTGAGTCTGCATGGTTGATATTTAGTTAACGTGGTAATTATTCTCTCGAATAAACCACGCGTCAACGCATGCAGATCGGGGTTTTCCCGTGAATTGAAGCCCTCAGGCCGTCAGCACCGCCTGCTGCTGACGCTGCGGCCTGCTGGCTTGGCCCCAGAAGCCGAAGTCCAATGCGGGCCGCTCGCCGCTGATCAGCGCCGCCAGGGCCTTGCCCGAGCCCGCGCCATGCGTCCAGCCCAGCGTACCGTGGCCGGCATTGATCCAGATACCCTGGGCCGCCGTAGCACCAATGCAGGGAATGTTCGTCGGAGTGGCGGGCCGCAGACCGCACCAGAACTGCGGGTCGCCACCTTGCTCGGGTAAACGGGTATCGCATACGCCGGGCAGGATTTCCTCGATGCGCTGCACCAGCATATGGCAGCGCGCGCGCGCCGTGGCGCTGTCCAGCCCGAGGTCGTAGCCGCCGATGGCTATCGTGCCTGCCACGCGCAGCTGGTTGCCCAGGCGGCTCATGGCGATCTTGCGGCTGTCGTCTATGGTGGAGACCCAGGGCGCTTTTTCGGGCTGCAGAATGTTCAGCGTGGCGCTATAGCCTTTGCCAGGATAAATGGGAGCCTTGACGCCCAGCGGCTTGAGCAATTGCGGCGTGTAGCTGCCGCAGGCCACGACGATGGCATCCGCCGTCAACAGACGGTTGGCCGCAGTGTGATGAGCCCGAATGCGCACGCTGGCCGGCTTGCCCGGCTGCGCGGCTTGCAACTGCTCGATCTGGGTGTCGTAGAGAAAATTCACGCCGCGCGCAGCGCACAGCTGAGCCAGCTTTTCGGTGAACGCGCGCGCGTCGCCGCTCTCGTCGCTATCGGTGAAGGTACCGCCTGCAATCTGCTCGCCATAAGCGCTGAAGGCCGGCTCGATTTTCAGCAACTCGTCGCGGCTGACCAGGCGGCGCTGCACGCCGTGGCGGCGCATCAGCTCCACCGCTTCGGCGGCCTCGTCAAAAGCCTGCTGGCTGCTGTAGAAGTGGGCAATGCCACGTTCCAGGCGGTTGAATTCAATGCCGGTCTTGTGCACCACGTCCTTGAGCGCCACATGGCTGTAGGCACCCAGGGCTACGATCTGCTGCACATTGCGCGCAAACGCGCTGTCATTGCACTGGGCCAGAAACTGCAGACACCAGCGCCACTGGGCCATGTCCAGCTGGGGCCGGAACAGCAGCGGCGCTTGTTTGTCGAACATCCATTTGAGCGCCTTCCACGGCGCCTGGCGGTTGGCCCAGGGCTCGCAGTAGCTGACGGAGATTTGCCCCGCATTGGCAAAGCTGGTCTCCAGCGCCGGGCCGCTTTGGCGGTCCACCACGGTGACTTCGTGTCCGCGCTCGCGCAGATGCCAGGCGGTGCTGATGCCGATGATGCCGGCGCCCAAGACGATGATGTTCATGCGGCCAGTGTCTGCACTCTTGTCGTCAATCAAAAGCACTATTAAATTTTCAGCAGATTCATCAGTTTCATTTATGGGATTGCCATGACCTCCTGGGACCCGGCGGCACTCGAATGCCTGGCCGCCATCGTGGAAGAAGGCGGCTTTGAGCGCGCTGCGCAAAAGCTGCACATCACGCAATCGGCCGTGTCGCAGCGCCTGCGTGCGCTGGAGATGCAAGTAGGCTCGGTGCTGGTGCAGCGCACCCGCCCCGCCAAGGCCACCAGTGCCGGGCGGCTGCTGCTCAAGCATGCCAAGCAGCTGCGCCTGCTGCGGGCCGATGTGGCACGCGAGCTGCAGGAGCTGGCACCCCAGACCGGGCAAAGCCTGGCGGGCGAGACCATCTCGATTGCCATCAACGCCGACAGCATTGCCACTTGGGCCATGACGGCGCTGGACGCCCTGGTCAAGGACGGGTTGCCTCTGGAGGTGCTGGTGGATGACCAGGACTTCACCCAGGAGTTGTTGCGCTCCGGCCAGGTCATGGGCTGTGTGACCACCCTCAAGCAGGCCTTGCGCGGCTGCACGGTGCGGCCGCTGGGCGCCATGCGCTATGTGGCCGTGGCGGCCACAGCGTTTGCGCAGGACAAGCTGCCGCAGGGGCTGACGCGCAAGAACTTCAACACGCTGCCGTTTCTCTCCTTCAACCGCAAGGACGATATGCAGGCCGAATTCGTGGCGCGCAGCCTGGGCCTGAAAAACGTCTCGCTGCGCCATCAGATTCTGCTGCCCAGCTGCGAAGCCCAGGTACGCGCCGTGCGCGCCGGCTGGGGCGTGGCCGTGCTGCCGCAACTGCTGGTGCAGCCCGATCTCGACAGCGGCGCTCTGGTGGAAGTGGCACCCGGCCATGCGCTGGCGATTGCGCTGTTCTGGCACTGCTGGAATCTGGAGTCGCGCGTGCTCTCCCATGTCAGTGACGCGCTGCTGGACAGCGCACGCACGCTGCTGGTTCAGCCATGAAAAAAGCCGTGCCTAGCGGCGCGGCTTTTCAGATCTCAACAGAGGTGCTTTGGTTTTTGTAGCTATTGCCGTCTGCTCTTGCTTGATTTCATAACGCTATATGCTTGAAATGTTTTGAAAATCAGCGCCAGCAGCTATGAAATCTGAAGATCGTCAGACCATCAGCGGATCAGCAGCACAGGAATGGTGCAGCCCGCCAGCACTTGCGAGCTGACCGAACCCATGACCAGACGGCCCAGCGCGCTGTGGCCGTGGGTGCCCATGACGATCAGGTCGTACTGACCTTCTTGCGCGTACTTGACGATGGTCTCCGCAATCGGACCGACCTTGCTCACGCTTTTCGCGCTCACGCCATGTGTCTGCAAAGTCGCGAGCACGGGCTCCAGAATCTTCTGGCCTTCTTCGTCGTAGTACTGCTCCACCACCTCCTTGCCCAAGGCCGCACGTGCACGCGGGGGCAGCAGGGGCTGAACGGTGATCACGGTGTATTCACGACTGGCGCTGAGCATCTCCTGATGCGAGCTCAGATAGGCCAGCATTTTCTGCGTGTAGTTGCTACCGTCGACTGCGAGCAAGATCTTCATACCGGGTCCTCCATGTTGATGATTCAAGCCTAAGCTTTTGGCAGTATGACAGTCTTGACTTAACTCAAGTCAATTGTTGCTGTCGGCAAAAATCCGATCTGCTCGCCTTTGCGCGCATAGCCCAGGGGATTGGCCACCACGCGGCAACGCCAGGCCCGGCCGTCATCATGCCGGCCACTGACCACGTAGTCGCTAGGGCAATGCAGATGGCCGTGCAGCCACAGATCGGCATAAGGCAGACAGTCGTCCATCACATTGCAAAAGCCGGCCGTGCCGGGCACCAGGCCGTAGCGCGGATCGGCACTTTTGAGGCTGGGCGCGAAGTGGGTGACGGCTACCGTCGGCCCGTCGAACGGCTGCTGCAAGGCGGCCCGCAACCAGTCCTGACAGACCAGACACTCCTCGCGCATGGGTTCGGCCAGAAACGGCTCCCCATGGCGGCTGCCGCCGGTTTTCCGCAGATAGAAGTTGGCGGCGCGAAAAGCCTTGTCGCGCAGCCGGTGCAGGCGGGTGGTGTCGCTCACGCCCTCGTTCATGGCGATGGCGTCAAAGTCGCTCCACAGCGTAGTGCCTATGAAGCGCACACCGTCCATGACCACGGTTTCACGATCCAGCCAGATCAAACCCAGGCGATCACAGGTTTGGCGCAGACGCAGGCGCGCCTCGTCAAAGTCCTGGGAATCGTATTCATGGTTGCCGGGCACAAACAGCACGGGGGCGGGCCAGCCCGCGTATTGCGGCAGCGGCGAAAAGCGCTCCAGCCCGAAATTCTCTCCATTCACCTGGGTAGAGCTTTGGTAGGAGCCGATATCGCCCGCCAGCACCAGCACATCGGCGCCAGCAGCCGGCTGGGCTTCGAATTGGGGATGGACTTCAAGGTGCAGGTCGGACAACAGCTGGATCTTCATGGCTGTCAGTGTATTCAAGCGTGCGGCGGCACCGGTGCATGGTCGTTGGAAAAAGTGACTGCCGCCGCGCGTGCCAGCGTCCTGAGCAGCCAGTCATAGGCCTGAGGGTGGGGGCCGCGACGGCGCCACAGCGCATCCACATGCACGGGCGTCACGTCAAAAGGCAGCTCGCGCAGCACCAGTTGCTCCTCCATGCCCGTCACCGGCACAAAGTGGCGCGGCAAGATGGTGAGCAGGTCCGAATGCATGATCACCCGCCCGGCGGTGAAGAACTGATTGACGGTGAGCACCACCTCGCGCGAGCGGCCCAGTGAGGCCAGGGCCTCGTCGATAAAGCCGAACGAGCGGCCCGAAAAGCTCACCAGCATATGGCGGGCCGCGCAGTAATTATCCAGTGTGAGTTGCACATGCTCCAGCGCATGGCCTTTGCGCATCACGCACAGGTATTCACCCTCGTACAGCCGCCGGTTGTCGAAGGCCACCAGGGCACCCGCCTGAGCCCGGGCCGTCAGATCGGCCAGCACGGCGGGAAAGTAGCCCACGGCCATGTCGGCCTCGCCGGCATCGAGCAGAGCACGCGGATCGCGCGTGACCAGCGGCAGCAGGCGTATGCCTACGCCGGGGGCTTCTTTTTCCAGAATCGGGTACAGCGGCGGGATCAACGTGGCGGCCGTGGCATCGGCCATGGCCAGCACAAACGTGGTGTGGGCGGTCTCGGGATTGAAATCATCGGGCGACAGCGCCCCTTCCAGATGCTGCAGCGCTTCGCGTATCACCGGCCACAAGGCCTGGGCGCGCGGCGTGGGCTCCACCCCCTGGCCCTGGCGCACCAGCAACTCGTCGCCCAGCACCTCGCGCAAGCGCCGCATGGCATTGCTCACCGCCGGCTGGGTGATGGACAGCTTGTGCGCGGCCTTGGTCAAACTGCGCTCGGACATGACTTCGTCAAACACGCGCAGGAGGTTGAGATCGAGTGAGCGAAAGTTCAGTGGGGTCATAACAAGCAATTCATCACTACTGTGAATGCTACAGATTCAAAATATAAATTTGAATGCATGTGGGGTAAACCCTATAGTTCATATCAGTCCCCCGGCATTTCGCCACAAGCGTTGGACCACAGGGCTTTCTGCCATGAGCAACTTTATATACAACTCCTACTCTGTCGAGCACCCAGGTGTGGTGCGAATCTATCAAACCGAAGAAGAGCGTCTGGTCGCTGCTGCCCAGCCTCAGAAGTCTTCCCAGTCGCACTGGCTGCTGCTGGCCATCGTGATGGTGGCTTTGGCTGCCGCAGTGCACGAGATCACCGAATCCTGGACCGATGGCCACATGCTGGCCGCCTGGATGGTGCTGTGGTCCATGGCCTTTGCCGGCGCAGCCCTGTTCTCCTCCCCTGCCCGCCGCAGCCTGCGCATGGTGCGCACCGGCTACCGCGCCTGGGTGGACAGCCGCCAGCAAGCCGTTTCCGATGAACGTGTCTGGAACGCCGCGCTGCAAGACGCCCGCCTGATGGCCGATCTGGCCCGCGCCATGGATCGCCAGCGCAACTGATCTGCCTCACGCGCTACAAAAGCCGCTGCCCATAAGGCCAGCGGCTTTTTAACGTCTGGTTTGACAAGAAATCGGGCTCAACCGCATATCCAATCTGCGTCATAAGCTATCAGATTCGCTGCATCCCAATAAAAAGCCCCGCAGGCTTGCACACCTGCGGGGCTTTTGCATTCAGCGACGACTGAATCAGGCGGCCAGACGCTCTTCCAGCTGGGCCTTGGTATCCAGCAAGGCCTTGGGCAGGTTGTAGGCCAGCTTGTCGAAATGCTCGCCGTGCAGCTTCATTTCTTCGGCCCAGGCAGCCTTGTCGATATTGCTCACGCTGGCGAACTGCTCGGCGTTGAAGTCCAGGCCGTTCCAGTTGATTTCAGCGTACTGGGGAGCCACGCCGAAAGCGGTTTCTTCGCCTTGAGCCTGGCCTTCCAGACGGTCGATCATCCACTTGAGCACGCGCATGTTTTCGCCGTAGCCGGGCCAGACAAACTTGCCTTCGGCATTCTTGCGGAACCAGTTGGTGGTGAAGATCTTGGGCAGGGCTGCGCCCTGGGCTTCGATCTTGGCGCCCATGTCCAGCCAGTGCTGGAAGTAGTCGCTCATGTTGTAGCCGGCAAACGGCAGCATGGCGAAGGGGTCGCGACGCACCACGCCTTGCGCGCCAAAGGCGGCGGCCGTGGTTTCGGAGCCCATGGTGGCAGCCATGTAGACGCCTTCGGTCCAGTTGCGGGCTTCGGTCACCAGAGGCACGGTGGTGGAGCGACGGCCGCCGAAGATGATGGCGTCGATCTTCACGCCCTTCTGGTCGTCCCAGGCTTCGTCCAGCGCGGGGTTGTTGGTGGCGGCCACGGTGAAGCGGGCGTTGGGGTGAGCGGCCTTGGCACCGGTTTCCTTGGCGATCTGGGGTGTCCAGTCCTTGCCTTGCCAGTCGATCAGGTGATCCGGCAGCTTGCCCTGGTCTTTTTCCATGCCTTCCCACCACACGTCGCCGTCGTCGGTCAGCGCCACGTTGGTGAAGATCACGTTCTTGTCCAGGCTCAACATGCAGTTCGGGTTGGTCAGCATATTGGTGCCGGGAGCCACGCCAAAGTAGCCGGCTTCAGGATTGATGGCACGCAGCGAGCCGTCAGCCTGGGGTTTGATCCAGGCGATATCGTCGCCAATGGTGGTGACCTTCCAGCCGTCGAAGGCCTTGGGCGGCACCAGCATGGAGAAGTTGGTCTTGCCGCAAGCCGAGGGGAAGGCGGCAGCCACGTGGTACTTCTTGCCTTCGGGGTTTGTGACGCCCAGGATGAGCATGTGCTCGGCCAGCCAGCCCTGGTCGCGGCCCATGGTCGATGCAATGCGCAGCGCAAAGCACTTCTTGCCCAGCAGAGCGTTGCCGCCGTAGCCGGAGCCGTAAGACCAGATTTCGCGGGTCTCGGGGTAGTGAACGATGTACTTGGTCTTGCTGCAAGGCCAGGTGGTTTCGTCCTTCTCGCCAGCGGCCAGAGGTGCGCCGATGGTGTGCACGCAGGGCACGAATTCGCCGTCGGTGCCGATCACGTCATACACGGCCTTGCCCATGCGGGTCATGATCTTCATGTTGACCGCCACATAGGGGCTGTCGGACAGCTCGATGCCCACGTGGGCAATGGGCGAACCCAGAGGACCCATGGAGAAAGGCACCACAAACATGGTGCGGCCTGCCATGCAGCCGTCGAACAGCGGGTTCAGCGTGGCACGCATTTCCGCAGGTTCCATCCAGTTGTTGGTGGGGCCGGCGTCTTCCTTCTTGGCGGAGCAGATATAGGTACGGTCTTCCACGCGGGCCACGTCCGAAGGATCGGTCCAGGCCAGGAAAGAGCCTGGGCGCTTGGCCAGAGGCTTGAAGGTACCGGCGTCCACCAGTTCCTGGCACAGCGCGTCGTATTCGGCTTGCGAACCATCGCACCAGTGAATCTTGGCGGGCTTGCACAGCGCAGCCATCTCAGCCACCCAAGCAATGAGCTTGGGGTTTTTGACGTAGTCGGGGGCCTGCAGCGTCAGGCCTTGCATCACGGGTGCGTTCATGGGGAAGTTCCTTTAATTAAAAACCAGTTTTTCAAAGAAACAGAGAACCACCGGGGCGGCTGCGTCTTTGAAAAAAGGCTTGAGAAAAGGAGCACAACGCATGACCGCTAGCCTAAAACCGGACTGTCACTAGTCCTTAAAAGCACAAAGCAGCCATGCCTTCCATGGCAATGGGACATCGATTCTAGGGAGAGGCGATTTTTTTGTCAGCATTTCAGATGCAATACCCATGCGTTTTATGCATGTAAATATGCAACTAAGAGCATGCCTATGCTGCCCATGCAGGCGTAAAAAAACCCCGCAGCGCGGGGTCTTGGCGGCCAGAGCCAGGCTTCAAGCCATATGCACGGCAATAAAGGCTAGCAAAAACATCATCACGGCCCCGGCCACGGGCAGCACGACGGGGATATAGGGCACGACAGCCTCGGCCGCGTCCATGGGTTCGGAATGGGAAACGGGATCATCTGACATGCGATCAATGCTCCTCCTGAAAGCAGGCGGTGAAACAAGCAAATTCTGCAGCCATTCTAGGTACAGCTCTCGCGCCAACGCTCAGGGAAAGCCATAGCGCCGGCCATGCAGGTATCGAGATTGCAGGCCGTTGCGACGGCCTAACAGCACTGCTTCTATGTCGACCATGCGCAGATCAGTGCGCGCCCGGGAGCAAGGGAATATGCTGAGTCTGTGGACGATCCGGCACGCTTATCGCGGACAGTTCAACGCAAGAACGCAGCGCCGAAGTCCACCTCCGAAAGGATGGCTTATATGCTTAGTGCTTCTTTCTTGTGCTGGCTGATTGTCCTGTTGCTGGTGATCGGCTTGGCGTCTGCCTCGATCCGGATTTTTCGCGAATACGAGCGCGGTGTGGTCTTTACGCTGGGACGTTTCTGGAAGGTCAAGGGGCCGGGACTGATCTTCATCATTCCTGCCGTTCAACAAGTGGTGCGGGTGGATTTGCGCACCGTGGTGCTGGAGGTTCCGGCACAAGACGTGATCTCTCGCGACAACGTCTCGGTCAAGGTCAATGCCGTGATTTATCTGCGCGTGGTGGATGCCGAAAAAGCAGTCATCCAGGTGGTCAACTACCTTGAGGCGACCAGCCAGCTCGCACAGACCATGCTGCGCTCCGTGCTGGGAAAGCACCAACTAGACGAGATGCTGGCGGAGCGCGAATCACTGAACCTGGACATTCAACAGGCACTGGATGCACAGACCTACACCTGGGGCATCAAGGTCTCTAATGTGGAAATCAAACAAGTCGATCTGACCGAATCCATGATCCGGGCGATTGCGCGCCAGGCCGAAGCAGAGCGGGAGCGCCGCGCCAAGGTGATTCATGCCGAGGGCGAGTTGCAAGCTTCGGAAAAACTGTTCCAGGCGGCGAAAGTGCTGGCGCAGGAGCCCCAGGCCATCTTGCTGCGCTATCTGGAGACGCTGACCGTGATCGGCGCGGACAAGAACACGACCGTGGTCTTCCCGCTGCCCATGGATCTGGTGACACCGTTGATGAAGAAGGTCGCGTCCTTGTCGATATGAGCAACGCCGCCCTGCTCCATTCACACCAGGGCGGCCTCCATGCCAGCGCGGCGCAGTTGCTCCAGCACCTCGCTCACATGGGCCTGACCGCGTGTTTGCAACACAAATTCAATCTCCACGTTCTGCGCGGCCAGCATGGTGAAGGCGCGCTGGTGGTGCACCTCTTCGATATTGGCGCCAGCGCCTGCCACCGTGGCGGTGATGTGGGCCAGCACGCCGGGAATATCGCGGGCGCTGACGCGGATGCGGGCCAGACGGCCGGAGCGCACCATGCCGCGCTCGATGATGGCGGCCAGCAGCAGCGGGTCGATATTGCCGCCCGATAGCACCAGACCCACTTTCTTGCCCTTGAAGCGCTCTGGGTAGCGCAACAAGGCGGCCAGGCCCACAGCACCCGCACCTTCGACCAAGGTTTTTTCAATCTCCAGCAGCATGAGCACGGCCTGCTCGATATCGCCTTCATCCACCAGCAACAAATCATCCACGCAGTGCCTCACCACTTCCTGGGTGATGACGCCGGGCTGGGTCACGGCAATGCCCTCGGCAATCGTGGACGTACCCATGGGCAGATCGGTGTTGCGCACGGCATTGAGCATGGACGGAAAGCGCTGGGTTTGCACGCCAATGATTTCTATGCCGGGCTTGACGGCCTTGGCTGCCGTGGCAATGCCGGCAATCAGGCCGCCACCGCCAATGGCGACGACCAGCGTTTCCAGGTCGGGCTGGGTTTGCAGCATTTCAAGAGCCAGTGTGCCCTGACCGGCGGCAATGGCTTCGTCGTCATAGGGATGGACAAAGGTCAACTGCTGCTCCTGCGCCAGCTGGTAGGCATGGGCGCGGGCTTCGGCCAGCGTGTCGCCATGCAGCACCACTTCGGCACCAAAGCCGCGCGTGCGCTCCACCTTCACGCCCGGCGTGAAGCGCGGCATGACGATGACGGCCCGCATGCCCAGCCGCTGGGCATGGTAGGCCACGCCCTGAGCATGGTTGCCCGCACTCATGGCGACCACGCCGTGGGCGCGCTCCGCAGCGGTGAGCATGAGCAGCTTGTTGAGTGCTCCGCGCTCCTTGAAAGAGGCGGTGAACTGCAGATTCTCGAACTTGAGATAGACCTGCGCTCCCGTGATTTGCGAGAGCGTGCGCGATTCGACGCAAGGGGTCTGGAGCACCGCGCCCTGAAGGCGGGTGGCGGCGGCTTGGATGTCTGAAAAGGTCAGCATGGTGCAGCTATTGTGCAAGCCGCCAGCACCCGCCAGCCCATATTCGGGAATTGATGGAGCCGCTTGCAGGGAAAACGCCTGCCAGGCGCGGCCCCCGCTTCGGTGCAAGCTTGAACCGCCCTGACTGCATCAGCGAGATCACACCTTCACTCCCGAATTCATAGCTGGCAGCGCTTTCAGTTATTGAACTAGAGGCATAAAAAGGCCTGAACTGCGTTGCCAAGCGCCTGAGTCCCGCGGCATCAGGAATACCCTAGGTTTAGCCAAAACATGCATCATAGTGCGTGATTCCGCGTGCAATTTTCCGATGAATCTGCATAATTGTGCCGACACCGGGAAATTTTCTGCACTATCTTTCATCTCACCTGGGGGCGAACATGCAGCCGCAAGCCATCGTCGATTACCGCACCGAACCGGGCCAGTACCGTCACTGGTCATTTGAAGTGGAAGGCTCCATCGCCCGCATGAAGCTGGACATTGCCGAAGACGGCGGCATACGCCCCGGCTACAAGCTCAAGCTCAACAGCTACGACCTGGGCGTGGATATCGAGCTGCACGATGCGCTCAACCGCATCCGCTTCGAGCATCCGCAAGTCAAAACCGTGGTCGTCACCAGCGGCAAGGAGCGCATCTTCTGCTCCGGCGCCAACATCTTCATGCTGGGCGTCTCGTCGCACGCCTGGAAGGTGAACTTCTGCAAGTTCACCAACGAAACCCGCAACGGCATGGAAGACAGCTCCAGGCACAGCGGCCTCAAGTTCGTCGCCGCCGTCAACGGCGCCTGCGCCGGTGGCGGCTACGAACTGGCCCTGGCCTGCGACGACATCGTGCTCATCGATGACCGCTCCTCTTCCGTCTCCCTGCCCGAAGTCCCGCTGCTGGGCGTGCTGCCGGGCACCGGCGGCCTGACCCGTGTAACCGACAAGCGCCATGTGCGCCACGATCTGGCCGACATCTTCTGCACCAGCGTGGAAGGCGTGCGCGGCCAGCGTGCGGTGGACTGGCGGCTGGCCGATGCGATTGCCAAGCCGGCGCAGTTTGCCGAACTGGTCACGCAGCGCGCGGAGAATCTGGCAAAGAACAGCCTGCGCCCGGCGACAGGCAACGGCGTAAAGCTCACAAAAATAGAGCGTACCGCCAGCGCAGACGGCATGGGCTATGCGCATGTGAACGTGCAGATCGACCGCAGCAAGCGCGCAGCCACCCTCACCGTCAAAGCACCGCAAGGCCCGCAGCCTGCCGACATTCAAGGCATTGAAGCAGCCGGTGTGCACTGGTGGCCGCTGGCCATGGGCCGCGAGCTTGATGACGCCATTCTTCATCTGCGCACCAACGAACCCGACATCGGTACCTGGCTGCTGAAAACCGAAGGCGATGCCGCCGTCGTGCTGGCTACTGACCAGGTCTTGCTGGCCCATCAGGAGCACTGGCTGGTGCGCGAAACCATAGGCCTGCTGCGCCGCACGTTTGCGCGGCTGGATGTGTCCTCACGCTCCTTGTTCGCGCTGATCGAGCCCGGCTCCTGCTTTGCCGGCATGCTGGCCGAGCTGGCTTTTTGCGCCGACCGCGCCTACATGCTGGTGCTGCCCGACGAACCCGAGCGCGAACCCGTGATTCAGCTCGATGACTTCAACTTCGGCCTGCTGCCCCTGGTCAATGAGCAAAGCCGTTTGCAGCGCCGCTTCTACGAAGAAGCCGCTCCGCTGGACGCGGCCCGCGCCGCAGTCGGCCAGGCACTCAATGGCGACGCCGCGCAGCAGCTGGGCCTGGTCACGGCGGCACTGGACGACATCGACTGGGAAGACGAGATTCGCATCGCCATCGAGGAGCGCGCCGCCATGTCGCCCGACGCCCTTACCGGCCTGGAAGCCAATCTGCGCTTTGCCAGCAAGGAGAACATGATCACGCGCATCTTCGGCCGTCTGTCGGCATGGCAGAACTGGATCTTCATACGCCCCAATGCCGTGGGTGAAAAAGGCGCGCTCAAGGTCTACGGGTCTGGCCAGAAAGCCGGCTTTGACTTCAACCGCGTTTGACTTCCACCGCCTTCAGGAGATAGCACGATGAACAGCATCAACTACAGCGAAAAAATCCCTAACAACGTGGACCTGAGCGGCGACCGCACCTTGCAGCGCGCGCTGGAAAGCTGGCAACCCAATTTCATACGCTGGTGGGACGATGTGGGCCCCGAAGGATCGACCAATCACGACGTGTATCTGCGCACCGCCGTGAGCGTGGATCCGCAAGGCTGGGCACAGTTTGATTACGTGAAGATGCGCGACTACCGCTGGGGCATTTTCCTCAATCCCGGCGACGCCAATCGCAGCGTGCACTTTGGCGATCACAAGGGCGAAAAAGCCTGGCAGGACGTGCCCGGCGAGCACCGCGCCAATCTGCGCCGCATTATCGTCACCCAAGGCGATACCGAGCCCGCCTCGGTGGAGCAGCAACGCCATCTGGGCCTGACCGCGCCCAGCATGTACGACCTGCGCAATCTCTTTCAGATCAATGTGGAAGAAGGTCGCCATCTCTGGGCCATGGTCTATCTGCTGCACAAGCATTTCGGCCGTGACGGCCGCGAGGAAGCCGAGGCCCTTCTGGAGCGCCAATCGGGCGATGAAAACAACCCGCGCATCCTCGGTGCCTTCAATGAAAAAACCCCGGACTGGCTGGCGTTTTTCATGTTCACCTACTTCACCGATCGGGACGGAAAATTCCAGCTGGCCGCACTGGCTGAAAGCGCTTTTGATCCGCTGGCGCGCACCACCAAGTTCATGCTCACCGAAGAGGCCCACCACATGTTTGTGGGCGAATCCGGCATCTCCCGCGTGCTGGCCCGAACCTGCCAGGTCATGAACGAACTCAAGACCGATGACGTGAACAAACTGCGCGCGGCGGGCGTGATCGATCTGCCCACGATTCAGCGCTATCTGAACTTCCACTACAGCGTCACCATCGACCTGTTTGGCGCCGACCAATCCAGCAATGCCGCCACCTTCTATAGCTCGGGACTCAAGGGCCGCTACGAGGAAGGCAAGCGCGACGACGACCACAAGCTGCACGGCCAGCAATACAAGGTGCTGGAAGTGGTGGACGGCAAGCTGCAAGAAAAGGAAGTGCCCATGCTCAACGCCTTGAACGAGGTGCTGCGCGACGACTACATCAAGGACAGCAATGCCGGCGTGGGCCGATGGAACAAGGTGATGGAAAAGGCCGGCATAGACTTTCGCCTCATCGTGCCACACAAGGCCTTCAACCGCCAGATCGGCGCGCTGGCCGGTGTGCGTCTGAGCCCCGATGGCCGCCCCGTGAACGCGCAGGAATGGGAAGCCCGCAAGCAGGAATGGTTACCCACCGACGACGACCGCGCCTTTGTGGCTTCGCTCATGGGCAGCTGCCTGGAGCCAGGCAAATTCGCTGGCTGGATTGCTCCGCCCGTCATGGGTATCAACCGCCAGCCCATCGACTTTGAATACGTGAGGTTCAATTGACCCCAGAGCCGCTGCGCAGCGGCTCTTGCTCGGCACCTCTCGCCTGGGTCGTGCCAGTTCTGGGCCATGTCAGGAGAAAACAATGAGCAGCACCACGTTGATCGCCAATGGCATTCTCAATCAGCACCTGATTGACCCGGAAATCTGCATACGCTGCAACACCTGCGAAGCCACCTGCCCGGTGGATGCCATCACCCATGACGACACCAACTACGTGGTCATGGCCGACAAGTGCAATGGCTGCATGGCCTGCATCTCGCCCTGCCCCACGGGCTCCATAGACAACTGGCGCCAGGTGCCTGCCAGCGAGCCGTATTCGCTGGCCGATCAGTACGGCTGGGAAAGCCTGCCTGCCGAGCTGCCACCCGAACGCCTGGCCGCCGCCCAGGAAGCCCCGGTTTATGTGCAGGACATGACACAGGCTGTGATTGCCGCTGCCAGCAGTTCAGCCGCTGCCGCCCACACCACGGCCGTGGATGGCAGCTTTCGCGCAGCCACCTATGGAGCCACCACGCCGCCCTGGTCTGCGGCGCATGCCTATACCAATCTGTACGGGCCCAAGAACCCCATCACGGTGACAGTGGCCGGCAATATCAACTGCACCGAGGCCGGCTACGACAACGAGACCCACCATATCGTTCTGGACTTCGGCGCCATGCCTTTTCCGGTGCTGGAAGGGCAGTCGATTGCCGTCATCCCGCCCGGCGTGGATGCCAATGGCAAAGCCCATGTGGCACGCCAGTACTCGGTGGCCAGCGCCCGCAACGGCGAGAGGCCTGGCTATAACAACGTGGCGCTGACCGTCAAACGCGTGACGCAAGACTATGAGGGCCGGCCCACGCGCGGCGTGGCCAGCAACTATCTGTGCGATGTGCAGGTGGGCGACAAGGTACAGGTCATAGGGCCGTTCGGTAGCTCCTTCCTCATGCCCAACCACCCGCGCTCGCATATCGTGATGATCTGCACCGGCACCGGCAGCGCCCCCATGCGCGCCATGACGGAGTGGCGCCGCCGACTGCGCAAGAGCGGCAAGTTCGAAGGCGGCAAGCTGATGCTCTTCTTCGGCGCGCGAACGCCCCAGGAGCTGCCTTACTTCGGTCCCTTGCAGAATCTGCCCAAGGACTTCATGGACCACAATTTCGCCTTCTCGCGCGTGCCCGGCCAACCCCGGCGTTATGTGCAAGATGCCATGCGCGAGCGGACCACGGATCTGGCACAGCTTCTGCGCGACGACAACACCCACATCTATGTCTGCGGACTCAAGAGCATGGAGGAAGGCGTGGTGCTGGCACTGCGCGATGTGGCCCAGCAGGCCGGCCTGGCCTGGGACGATCTGGGCGCCAGACTCAAGCGCGAAGGACGCCTGCATCTGGAGACTTATTGAGGCCGCCGCATGTCATGCCGTTGACAGCGCAAGCCCGGCCTGCGCTCTACAGTGGGACCACAACCACCCACGAAAGACAGGCATGAATGCTCGGGCGAATTTCATCCGCATGCAAGACAGCACGCGTGAAGACTGGCAGTTGATAGGCGGCGAGTTTGCGCAATTCACGCGCGGCCTGCCCGATAGAGTGATGGCCCATCTGAAGCTGCTGGAAGGCGACTACGGCGGCTTTCCGGTGGACCGCTATACCCACTCGCTGCAAACCGCCACGCGCGCCCTGCGCGACGGCCGGGATGAGGAATATGTGGTCTGCGCCCTGCTGCACGACATAGGCGACACCCTGGGCTCGTTCAACCATCCCGACATTGCCGCCGCCATTGTTCAGCCCTTTGTGAGCGAAGCCAATCACTGGATGATCAAGCACCACGGCATCTTCCAGGGCCACTATTTTTTCCATCACCTGGGCATGGATCCGGACATGCGCGAGCAGTTCAAGGACCAGCCGCATTACGCGCACACGGCCGAGTTCTGCGAGCTGTATGACAACCCGGCTTTCGACCCTCAGGCCGAGACCTTGCCGATCAGCGAATTCGAGCCCATGCTGCGCCGACTGATGGCATCTCCCAAGCAAAGCCTTTACAAGGCGGCCATGGCCCGCTGAGCCTGGAGTTCAACGCTATTGATTCATGAGCTTCTAGCGCATTTCACTCAATAATTTCAGACTGATTTTCATCTGAAATCATTGAAGCACCTGCGCTAACTGCTCATGTATTTAAAGTCGTATTTCAAACATCTTCGGCCTGGCTACGCGCCAGGCGTTCGCTCTTCCAATACACATCGTCGCCACCATCCACGCGGTTGAGCACGCGGGCCAGCACAAACAGCAGATCGGACAGGCGATTCAGATACTGGCGCGGCGCGGCACGCATGGCTTCGGCCTGCTCCAGCGCCACCACATGGCGCTCCGCGCGGCGCGCCACGGTGCGGCACACATGGGCTTGCGATGCAGCGCGCGTGCCGGCCGGCAAGATGAATTCCAGCAAGCGCGGCAGCTGCGCGTTGTAGTGGGCCAGCGCGTTATCGAGCTGCAGCAAAGCATCGTCCTTGAGCAGCTCGTAGCCGGGCATGGACAGCTCGCCGCCCAGGTTGAACAGCTGGTGCTGGATATCGACCAGCAGATCGCGCACATCCTGGGCCAGCGGCTCGCACAGCAGCAGGCCGATATGCGAATTCAGCTCGTCCACGTCGCCCATGGCATGGGGGCGCCCGCTGTTCTTCGATACCCGGCTGTTGTCGCCCAGGCCCGTGGTTCCGTCATCGCCGGTGCGGGTGGCGATCTGTGTGAGGCGGTTGCCCATATGTCTTCCTTTTTCAATCAATGCAGTGCTAGCGCTGATTGTGCTTGACGCAAGGAACACCCCACCCTCATGGGCGGCAATCAGGCTGCCAGTTCGGCTTGCGGCAAAGGGAATTCGGCGCCGCTGTAATTCAGCTGAATCTCGTGCTCACCACGCACCAGCCTATGCGCCCATTCTTCCACCAGCAGCTTGCTTTGGGCATCGATGCGCGCGCCCAGCGCCAGCCGCACCAGGTCGGGCTCTTCCAGCCCGAAGGCGCGGTAGCCGCCCAGATGCAGCACATCGTTTTCATGGTCTTCAATTGCGCGAAACAAGGCCTCGCCGGAGTTGCAAATGGCCGAGGCCACAAACACTTCAGGATCGCGCTCCACCCAGTCGAGCACATTGCCGATCTGGGCCGCGCCATGTTCACGGCAGGCTTGCGTAACGCCGGGTCGGCCGCCATCAATCATGGCAAACACAATGTCCAGCCCCGTCTGCTCAATCATGCTGCCAATGCACTGCTGCGCCCAGTCCGGCTGGTGCTGGTGGCCGCAGAACTGGGTGAGCAGCCGGCCCTTGAATCCCGCGCTTCTGACGCCATCCGCATAGGCGGCCCGGCCGCGCAGTCCGGGCGGTACTTTTTCGCCGGAAAAATGCCCTACAGCGCCCGTCTTGCTCCATTGGCTGGCCAGCACACCGGCCAGAAATGCCGACTGCTCCTGCAAGACCTCGTAACGCGCCACATTGGCTGCGCTCCAGCTGCCCTGGGTGACCACAAACGCCTGTGACGGCCAGCGCTGGGCCAGGATCTTCACCGGACCGTCGCCCTGGCCGCCGTGGGCCAGTATCAGCGCATAGCGGCCGCCGCACAGCACGGCCATTTCCTGGGCCCGCTGCTCGGCCGATTGTCCGGCTACCCAAAGCACATCCACATCAAAGCCAGCGGCTTGCGCCTTGCGCGCGCCCTGCAGGCCGGACTCATTGAAACTGCCCTGGCCTTCAGGGCCGAACAGCACCACCGCGTAGCGGTTTTTGCGAGGAGAGATTGAGCTTGTCGTCATGCTTGTCTGCTTAAAGTTTGGCACCGGTTTTCTTCGCCACATCGGCCCATGCCAGATGCTGGTCGGCAATCAGCCGGGTGAAGGCCGCCGCCTCCATGTCGCGGGTCACAAAGCCCTGGGCTTGCAGCGCCTGGACAAAGGCCGGACGGGCCGCGATCTGGCGCACGGCTTCGGTGATTTTTTCGCCCAGCTCTCTGGGCAGGCCTGCCGGCGCCGAGATACCGACAAAGTTTTCGGACACCAGCTGCGCCAGCCCCAACTCTGTCACGCTGGGAACGCCGGGCGCCTGGGCCACGCGGCGTGGCGAGGTCAGCGCCAGCAGCTTGAGCCGCCCCTGCTGGTGCAGCGCTATGTTCTGCGGCAGCGCATCCACGGCCAACTTGATATGTCCGCTCAGCAGATCGGCACGCATAGGGCCTGCGCCGCGATAAGGCACATGCTCCATGGAGAGCTTGAGCGTCTGCGCAAACTGCTCGCCTATCAAATGCCCTACCGAAGCTGCTCCGCCGCTGCCGAAAGCCACGGGCGCCGGCTGCTCCTTGATCCAGGCCGACAGTTCGGCCAGGGTCTTGACCGGCACCGAAGGATGAACTGCAAACACCGTGGGAACTGCGCCGATATAGGCCAGATGTTCGAAGCTGCGCAAAGCGTCATAGCCGGGCTTTTGCAGCAGCGAAGGCGCAATGGACAGGGCCGCCGAATTGGAGACCAGCAAGGTGTAGCCATCGCCGGGACTGTGGGCCACGATCTGCGCACCAATCGACGAGCCAGCGCCTGGCTTGTTGTCTATGACCACCGCCTGACCCAGCTTCTCGGCCAACAAAGGCGCCAGTATCCGCGCCACGATATCGCTGGAGCCTCCGGGTGGGAAGGTCACCACCAGTCTGATGGGTCTGGACGGCCAGGCCGATACCGGCGTGGCATGGGCTGACAGGGCCGTGCCGCACAGTGCGGCGGCAGAGGCACCGGCCAGTCCCCGTATGAATGATCTGCGATCTGCATCGCGCATGGCATCGCCCTCCGAGCTGCTTGTGGTCTGAAGCGAGCTCTGCAGCGCACGCCGTAATGCTTTGCAATGTAGACAGGCGGCCGTGAAAAACAAACCAGTTATTTCTCATTAGCTAGAACCGAACTTATCTATGCAGCGCCAGACCGCCTGCGCAGACTGGCCGGCGCTTTACATGCCGCTGGTAAATGTAGACAGGCGCAACAAGCGGCAATAGTGCTGGCTTTGCGCAAGCAAGCGCGTTGCAATCGGCCCTCTGCAGTCCGCAGCACGGATGCACAGCGAAAGGACATCTGTAGAACCCCCAACCGGAGAATTCGATATGAAAAAACATCTTTTTCGCCACTACCAGGACACACCGTTTGAGGTGCTGAGCGTGGTTCTGTTTTCGGTACTGACGTTTGGCGTTGGCGGCGCGGCCCTGGCCCAGAGCACGTATCGACATGGCGCGCCAACGCACCAGGCCAGCCGCAAGATCAGCAGCGCTCCGGCCGACATGCTCAAGGCCTTTACCGCCGCCGATGGCAAGCATGAGCAACAGTTGGCCAAGCCTGTTGCTTGAAGCATTGAACGCTTGAGCCGCAAGCCGCAGCCTGGCAAATTCGCAGCCGGTTTGATCCAAGGACATGCCAAGAAATTGACGCTTCTAGCGTTCGCAAAACAAGGCGGCGAGAGGTACGCAGCAGCCTGCTCAGGTAGTTTTGCGGTGGTATTCTTTTGACGATGAACGCCACCACCGACTTGCTGCCCGAATGGGCACAGCGCCCTGTTTCCGATGAATTCCTGCAAGCGCTGACAGCGCGTTTTGGCAGCCAGTGCTCTACGTCGCTGGCCGTGCGCGAACAGCACGGCCGCGATGAAGGCTCGATTGCCGCACCGCCGCCTGCGGCCGTGGTGTTTGCCCAGAGCACGCTGGACGTGCAGGATGCCGTCAAGCTTTGCGAGCAATTCAACGTGCCGGTGATTGCCTATGGCGCCGGCTCTTCGCTGGAAGGCCATTTGCTGGCGGTAGAAGGCGGCATCACCATCGATGTGAGCCGCATGAACCAGATTCTCTCGGTCAACACCGAGGATCTGACCGTGACCGTGCAGCCGGGCATCACCCGCAAGGCTCTCAACGATGCCATCAAGGACACAGGCTTTTTCTTTCCCATCGATCCCGGTGCCGACGCCTCCGTGGGCGGCATGACTGCCACCCGCGCCAGCGGCACCAATGCCGTGCGCTACGGCACCATGCGCGAGAACGTGCTGGCACTGGAAGTGGTGACGGCCAGCGGTGAAATCATCCGCACCGGCAACCGCGCCAAAAAAAGCGCGGCCGGCTACGACCTGACGCGCTTGCTGATCGGCAGCGAAGGCACGCTGGGCATCTTCACCGAGATCACGCTGCGCCTGTACCCGCTGCCCGAGGCCGTCTCTGCCGCCATTTGCTCCTTCCCCAGCATTGAAGCGGCGGTGCACACGGTGATACAGACGATTCAAATGGGCATTCCCATCGCCCGCGTGGAGCTGGTGGACGTGAACTCGGTGCGCATGGTCAACGCCTATAGCAAACTCACGCTGCGCGAAGAACCCATGCTGCTGATGGAGTTCCACGGCTCGCCCACGGGCGTGAAAGAGCAGGCAGAGATGGTGCAAGACATTGCGGGCGAATTCGGCGGCAATGCTTTTGAATGGGCCGAGCGCCCCGAAGACCGCACCCGCCTTTTCACGGCGCGCCACAATGCCTACTTTGCCGCCGTGGCCAGCGTGCCTGGCTGCCGCTGCATCACCACCGATGCCTGCGTGCCCATCAGCCGCCTGGCCGACGCCCTGCTGCAATGCGTGACCGAGGCCGATGCCAGCGGCATCCCCTACTTCCTCGTGGGCCACGTGGGAGATGGCAACTTCCACTTCGGCTATCTGATCGACCCCGCCAATGACGCCCAGCGCCAGCAGGCCGAAGCCCTGAACCAGCAACTGGTGCAGCGGGCCATCGCCCTGGGCGGCACCTGCACGGGCGAGCACGGCATAGGCATACACAAGCAGGGCTTTCTGCTTGAAGAAGCCGGTGACGGCGCGGTGCAGATGATGCGTGCCATCAAGCAGGCGCTGGACCCCAAGAACATCCTGAATCCCGGCAAGATCTTCCAGCTTCAGTAAACATAGCTTCAACCGCATTACACATGCGCTGCACAATGCAAAAAGGGCCTGAAATTCAGGCCCTTTTTTGTTGCGGATACGCCGGCGAAATTACTTGCCGACCTTGAGCTGGCCGCCACGGCCCAGACCGCCCTTGACCTCTTGCGCCTTGTAGTTGCGCAGCGAGATCACCATGTTGTTGTAGGAGTCCATAAAGGCTGCCACGGTGGCCTTGCCTTCGGGCGAGCGCGAGAAGCCGCCCAGACCGGCCACGGCACCGCCGCCGAATGCACCCATGGCAGCACCGAAGTTGGTGGCCGTGGCATTGCCTTCGGAAATCGAGATCTGCACGCCCGAGCGGATGTCGAACATGCTCAGCGTCACCACCGAGGCCTTGCTCTGCATGGCTCCGCCAATCAGCGAACCCACATTGCCGAACAGGCCGCCCACACCAGCAGCCAGTTGGCCGGTGGCGTCGTTGTCGATGACGATGGAAGGCTCCATGTAGTAATCAGCCGCGACGCGCTGGCCTTTTTGCTGCTTGGAGCCGGCGCGGAACTCGCCCGAATTGCGTTGCTTGTCCGTGATGGCGGACATCTTGCTTTCGGTGCGGTTGTTGCCGATGGAAGTGATCACAAAGCAGTTGGACTGCTGCACGGCCAGGCGGATCAGCGGCTCGATGGTGGTGATCTTGGTGGCTGCACCAAAGCTGGCATACCAGTCCTTGCCGCGCCCGTCATCTACGGCCAGCGTGCCCAGAGGCGCATCGCAGCGCTCCAGTGCTTGGTTGGCATTCACGCTGCTGGCACCGCCGGCAGCGCCTGTGGCGGCCGTGGGAGCCGTTCCGGTGCTGATGGTGCCGCCGCCAGGCGTCACGCAGCCACCCAGAGCCAGGGCACCGGCCAGAGCGGCCAGACGCAGAGTTGTCTTCTTGGACATAAATTGCTTTCTATTGCTTCACAAAAATAAAGAGCCTAGCCGCCAGGGCATCAGCGCAGATACCAGCCCGAAGGCCCCCAGACCCAGTAGTAAGGTGCGCCGGCATACCAGCTGCTCCAGGACTTGCGGTCGTCTTCCATGATCTGGTAGCGCTGCTGGGCATTGCGCTTGGCGGCCTGGGCTTGCGGCAGCAGGCGTTTGGCATCCTTGTAGCCCTTGGCAGCCGCACGCGACAGCCAGGCTTCGGCCTCGGCGGGATCCGGGCCCATTTCCTCAAACCCCAGGAAGTACAAACGTCCCAGGGCAAATTGCGCCGGGCCATGGCCGGCATCGCCAGCCTTGCGCATCCACTCAATGGCCTGGTAGCTGTTGCGCTCCACGCCATCGCCACGCAGATAGCGCAGGCCCAGGTCATAGGCGGCACGCGGATCGGCTTCGGCACGGGCCGTCAGCGCGGCCAGGCGGCGCTCGGCTTCGACATTCACGGGCTCGCCTTTGAAGGTCTGCACATTGCGCGGCAGCTCGGAGCAGTTATTGCCCTCGCACAGGCGCACGGTGGGAGATGCCGGAGCCAGTTGCTCATGCGGCGCCTGGGCGGCGCAGGCTGTCAGCAGCACGGCAGTCAGGGAAACGCTGGTCAATGCAAAACGCATGAATCGCCTCTCAGATGTCTATGTTTTCAAAAAGTATACAGGGGTAGTTTGCGTAAATTTTACGCAAACAATGTATGTAACAAGTAATTTACTTACAAGGATGTGCGCGCTGCAGCTACAAAAACCGCGTCCGCCCGCAGCGCCGCTATGCGCATGTGGCGGCATGATTTTTTTGGCTGAATGGCTTTTATCCAGGCTTTAGCGCCCGTGACTTGATGCACCATCGGCCACTATGGCTGCTCTCCTTATTCAACGTCTGCGCGCTCTTCCCTGGCCTTTGCCGGCCTTGCTTACCTGGGCCCTGGCCTGGGCCTTGTTGCTGCTGGGTGTGCAGCTGTTTGCCTGGTGGGCGGCCTTGCTGCTGGCCTGTGCGGTCAGCACGGCTGCCAGCCTATGGGGCAGCAGCTGGTGGCGACGCCTGATGATTGCAGCGGGTTTTCCGCTGTCGTTTCTGGTGCACTCTGCCGACGCCATTCCGGCCTGGGGCTGGTTGCTGCCCCTGACGCTGCTGCTGCTGGTCTATCCGCTCAATGCCTGGCGCGATGCACCGGTGTTTCCCACGCCACGCGATGCACTGCAGGGCTTGCCCGCACATATCGAACTGGCTGAAGGCGCGCTGGTGCTGGATGCCGGTTGCGGCATGGGCGACGGCCTCATTGCGCTGCACAGCGCCTTTCCCGGGGCGCGTCTGCAGGGGCTGGAATGGAGTTGGCCGCTGGCGGCTTTGTGCGCGCTGCGCTGCCGTTTTGCCCGCGTGCGGCGCGGCGATATCTGGCTGGCCGACTGGAGCCCTTATCAGCTGGTCTATCTGTTTCAACGGCCCGAGAGCATGGGCCGCGCAGCCATGAAGGCCGCCACGGAAATGCGGCCCGGCAGCTGGCTGGTGAGTCTGGATTTTGCGCTACCCGGCGTGGAGCCCACGGTGCAGCTGCAGGGGCCGGGAAGGCATTGCGTGCGTGTGTATGCCATACCGCTGGATGGCGAAGATCAGGCCTTGCAAACCACACGCAAAGCCTGACCGTAGGCCGCCTGACCACAAGCTCGCGTTTACTTGGCGCGGCTGGCCTGGCTCACGTAAAGAGCCACGGCGGCAATGTCGGCCTCGCTCATCGTGGCCTTGAAGGAAGGCATGGCGCCAATGCCATCCTTGAGCGCACGCGCCACGCGGGCGGCATCGGGTTGCAGCTCATCGAGCACCGGACCGATGGCGCCTTCGGTGCCCGCATCCTTGAGCGTATGGCATAGGGCGCAAGCCGGCGTGGCCGTGGTGAACAGCGTTTTGCCGCGGGCCAGCTGGGCCGCTTCATCGGCCTGGGCCGCGCCGCTCATGGCGGTCAACAACAGGGCGGCGAGAGTGTAGGTGTGCTTCATCATTTTTATGGGGCGCAATCAGTCAAATACGGAACGCCCCGGCACCAGGCCCGGGGCGCATTCTTCTCAAGTCAAGTCTCAGGCGACGTTCACCGTCACGGCGTGATCGGCCCAGCTGGTGTTGTTGTAGCCGCTCTGGTTTTCGCCACGGGTTTCGGGCTGCACATTGCCCTTGTCGTCGGTGGCGCGGCTGGCCAGCACATGGTTGCCCTTGGGCAAGGCGGCCTGCAGCACGAACTGGCGCCAGGCGTAGCGACCCATATCAGGACCCACCAGGCGCGCAGCCTTCCAGGTCTTGCCGCCGTCCGTGGAGACTTCCACACCCTTGATGCCGTTCATGCCGCCAAAGGCCACGCCATGAATCTGCACCAGGCCGGGAGCCTGGGCACCGTCTTCGGGCAGAGGGCTGTTGATCCACGACTTGACGCTCATCTCCTGCACCGAAGGCTGGCTGGGGTCGCCCTTGCTGCCCGGCGGGGAGATGCGATAGCCGTGCGACATGATGTGGGCCTCGCTCTCCTTGGCGGTGAAGGCCAGCTGCTTGATGTACTTGATGTTGTTCACACCGGTATAGCCAGGCACGATGAGGCGCAGCGGGCCGCCGTGGGCCAGGGAAATCGGCTCGCCATTCATCTCCCAAGCCAGCAGCGCATCCTGCATGGCCGCCACGGGAACCGAGCGCTCCACGATCACGCTCTTGGGGTCCAGACCTGCAGGCAGCACTTCGCCGCCGGTACCGGTCATATACGCCAGACCATCGGCCACACCGCCCAGGGCCTTGACCACTTCACGCACGGGCACGCCGCTCCAGACCACGCAGCCGGCAGCACCGACCGTCCACTGCGTGCCGCTGGGCTTGCTGGGGAAAAAACCACGGCCGTTGCCCGAGCATTGCAGCACCATGGTGACCGTCTCCAGGCCCATGGATTTGAGCTCGCGCACCGTCAGCTGGCGGGGCTGCTTGACGCCGGCAATCTGCACCTGCCAGGCATCGCGGTCGGCCACAATCGATTCGGGCGGTGTGGGCAGGTTGTTGCGCACATACAGCTGGTTGCTGGGTGTGATCACGCTGGTGCCGAAAGCGGAGCGCTTGGTCTCTATCGTCGTGCTGCTGTGCACGATGACGGCATCCGCATTCTTGAAGCTGGCAAAGCCGGGCAGCGGCTTGGCGGCCGGAGTTGCCGCAGGGGCGGCCTGGGCCAGTGCCTGGCTTTGAAAGCTGGCCAGACCCACGGCGGCCAGCGCGCTGGCGCTGCCTGTCAGCAGGCGGCGGCGCGGCAAGGAAGTGGAAGTTTGTGGCATGGAATGTCTCCTCTTTATCGTGGTGAAGGAACGGGGCAAAAACCGGGATTCAGCTGCTGGTCTGGCCCAGCACCCGTGAGGCCACAGCCAGGGCTTGCTTCTTCTGGGCAATCAGTACCAGGGGACGGCCTTCGCGTGAGCGCACCACCTGCCAATAGGTATTGGCCCACCAGCCCTGTCCGTCAGGGAGGTGCAGGGGTTGGTCAAAGGCCAAGACGGTGACGATGCCGCCTTTTTCAAAAAAAGTGGTCAGGTGGTAGGCCCGCGCACCGTCGATATCGCAGGGTCGCATCAGCTGGGTGAAGCCCGGCAGCTTTTGCTGTGTGGGCCAATCCAGGTGGCGGGCAATCTCGGCCTCGGCCATGAAGTTGCCGCGCAGCGTGCGCTCGTAGTACTCATGCTCTATGGCCGAGCGCACCATCTCGGGCGGGCGCAGCGTCAGCACGCTGCCCAGGGCGGTGCTGGACACGATGACCGCAGCCAGCAGGATTTGCAGACCACGACGCGCATACCAGGGCGTGTGGCGCAGCAGATGGGCAGGCGGCTCGTCGGGCGCAAAAGCCAGCGCCAGCTCGGCCCGCGCACGCAGGTCAAAAGCCGTGTCGTCAGGGCGATCGTTGAAGTTCATGGAGTGCGCTTTCGCAGCGGTATCACGCTGGCGGCAGAAGTCGGGGTGGTGACGGTACGTGCAGGCTCTTGCAAAGCGGTCTTGAGCGCTTCCCGCGCCCGCGCCAGGCGCGAGAGCACGGTACCGGGAGCAATATCCAGCGCCTCGGCCATCTGGGCCGTGGCCATGTCGTCAAAGTAGTAAAGCACCAGCACTTCGCGGTGAATCGGAGCGATGCGGGCCAGGGCCTTGACCACATCCAGCTGCACGTCCAGCGCTTCGTGGTGGTTGACGGCTTCCTCGCTCAAGGCCTCCTGGCCCTGGGCCTGATGCTGCGCTGGATCAAAGTGGCGAAACGCATGGCGGCGCATGATCTGGAACAGCCAGGCCCGCGCCATGGAGGGGTCGCGCAGCTGGCTGCGAAAGCGCCAGGCGCTGGTAAAGCAGTCCTGCACCACATCCTCGGCAATGGCGCGCGAGCCCGTCAGCGCCCAGGCACTGCGCAGCAGAAAGCGATAGTGATCACGCACCCATTGGTTGTAGCGTGACTCGGCGGAGGAGATCATGAAGCTAAAGAGCGCATGGCAGCCGATTTCATTCCATGCTTGCGCAAAGATTTTTTTCGCTTGGCATTTTTGCTATTAATTGCAAAGCGGCATACGCATACAAATCAAGCTATTCAGCAATGAACAGACCTGAAATCGAATCCAATAAAGCGCCAGCAGCTACAGACTTTGCGCGTGCATGCCAAAAAAGCGCGCCGGCGGCATGCCCACGGTGCGGCGCACCATGGCGCTGAAGGCACTGGGGCTGTAATCGAGTTCTGCGGCAATGCGCTGAATCGGCCAGTTGCGCGCCGCCAGGCTCACCGCATGGGCCAGCACCACCTGCTGGCGCCAGTGGGTGAAAGTGCATTCCAGCTCCTGCTTGAACAAGCGCGCCACGGTGCGCGGGCTGGCCCCGGTATCGCGGGCCCAGTCCTCCAGCGTCACATAGCGCGTAGGATCGGCTAGCACGGCCTCGCACAGCAGGCGCAGGCGCTTGTCCTTGGGCAGGTTCACGCCCAGCTGCACGGCGCTGGCACGGCGCAGCTCGTCCAGCAGCAAGGCGCTCAGATGGTGTTCACGCGCCCTGTCCTGCTCGGACAGGTTCAGGCTGTCATCGGGCAGCGTGGGCAATTCGCGCGCCACGGCACGCAACAGGGCCGAGGCATTGAGCACCCGGCACTGGCGCCAGGCCGCTTCTTCCTGCGGCCCTACGTCGGGGCCGCAGCGCCCATCGGTCTGGTAGAAGTACATGGTGCGCAGATCGGCGCTGTCCACCATGGTCACCGCATGTTCTATGCCGGGCGGCACCCACAGCGCCCGCGAAGGCGGCACGATGAACGTGCCTTGCGCCACCGTGAGCCGGATGGTGCCTGTGCTGGAAATCGCCAGCTGCCCCCAGGGATGGCTATGGGGCTTGACCTGGGTATCCATCTCCAGCCAACGGCACTTGGCACGCACCGGCCTTTGCGCCGTGGGCACATAGAGGTGGGGCGTGATGGTATCGACATAGGCCGTGGCCTTGCCGGCCCGCAGCGGCTCAGTGGAGATGCTTGGCATGTTCACGATAGTAATTGGCAGACTATCGCATACAAGACGACACCTGTCTGCCTAAGATGCGTCATATGAACCGCCCCGCCTCCACAACACTTCAAAACCAGGCGCCAGACACGGTGCGCAGCGATGTGCGCACCATCAGCCTCATCGGTCTGGCCCATGGCTCCTCGCACTTTTTTCACCTGCTGCTGCCGCCGCTGTTTCCCTGGCTGATCAAGGATTTCGGCTACAGCTATGCCGAGCTGAGCGTGCTGGTTTCGCTGTTCTTCATCGTCTCGGGCACGGGTCAGGCCCTGGCCGGTTTTGCGGTGGACCGCTTTGGTGCCCGCCCCATTCTGTTTGCCGCGCTCACCAGCTTTGCCGTGGCCGGGCTGATTGCCAGCACCGCCACCGGCTACTCCATGCTGCTGGCGGCGTCCTTTTTTGCGGGCCTGGGCAATGCGCCCTTCCACCCGGTGGACTTCACCATTCTCAACAAGCGCGTGTCGCAGCAGCGCATAGGCCATGCGTTCTCGGTGCACGGCCTGTCGGGCAACATAGGCTGGGCCCTCGCGCCGCTGTTCATGGCCGGTATCACCACCGCCACCGGCTCCTGGCGCACGGCCTGCTTTTGCGGCGCCCTGTGGGCCGTGGCGGTGCTGGTCATCATGGTGCTCAACCGCGATGCGCTCGATGACCGTGCCGCCCCTGCGGACGCAGCTGCCGCACCCAAGACGGCTGCCAGCGCTGCCGCCGTGGCCCAGGAGCACCCCATGGCCTTCATGAAGCTGCCATCGGTGTGGCTGTGCTTCTCCTTCTTCTTCTGGAGCACCTGCGCCCTGAGCGCCATCCAAAGCTTTGCCAGCCCCGCCATGCAGGCCATGTACGGCCTGCCGCTGAGCGTGACGGCGCTGATCGTGACCGGCTACATGTTGTGCGGCGCCGCAGGCATGGTGGTGGGCGGCTTTCTGGTGGGCCGCGTGCAAAGGCTGGAGAAGGTGATCTCCATCTGCATGCTGGGCTCGGCCCTGCTGCTGCTCATCGTGGGCACCGGCTGGCTGCCCGGCATGGTAGCCGTGGTCGTGGCCTCCCTCGCCGGTCTGGGCACCGGCCTGGCCGGCCCCTCGCGCGACATGCTGATCAAGCGCGCTGCGCCTCCCGGCGCCACGGGCCGCGTGTACGGCACGGTGTACTCGGGTCTGGATCTGGGCTTTTGCCTGGCCGCCCCCGTGTTCGGCTACATGCTGGACCACCAGATGAACAACACCGTGTTCTACGGCTCGGCGATTGCGCTGGCTCTGTCCGTGGTGTCTGCCGTCATCGTGGGCGACGGCGTGAGCAAGAAAAGCAAGATCGCCATGGCCGCGGCCTGACGGCCTTGGCGGATTTCCGAAAGCCCTGCGTGCCCAGCCCGCAGGGCTTTTTTCATGGCGTCGCAATTTCCAGTGTTTACCCTGATTCATCCAGCCGCCGACGCATGAGCGCGGCTGCTAAGCTGCAACAGGTCAAGGCAACACACAGCCCTTGCAAAGACTGGCTTGTGCACTATCAAAAGCAAAGCACATCAAGCCACCCCCTCTACCCTGACAGGAGACATATTCCTTATGCGTTGGAATTCGAATCGCGCTGCCTCGGCAGCTGGCACCCTCTTTCGCGCCACCCCTCTGGCACTGGCTCTGGCCTTTGGTGCAGCCCATGCCGCGCCCCAGGGCGAGATGCTCAAGCTGGCGCAAAAAGAGCAGCAACCGCTGCTCGATACGCTGCGCGATCTGGTGCATATCGAATCCGGTAGCAAGGATGTGGAAGGCGTCAAGAAGATTGCCGAATACATTGCCGGCAAGCTGCGCGCCCAGGGCGGCAAGGTGGAAGTCATCACGCCCACGGACGTGTACCGCCTGGACGACACACCCGAGAAGATCGGCCCCATGGTGCACGCCGAATTCAAGGGCAAGGGCAGCAGCCGCATCATGCTGATCGCCCACATGGACACGGTGTATCTACCCGGCATGATCAAGGATCAGCCCTTCCGCATCGACGGCGACAAGGCCTACGGCCTGGGCATTGCCGACGACAAGCAAGGCGTGGCGCTGATTCTGCACACCATGCCCTTGCTCAAGGCCCTGGGCATCGATGACTTCGGCACGCTGACCGTGCTGATCAACGGCGACGAGGAAATCAGCTCGCCCGGCGCACGCAGCACCATCACCCGCCTGGGTGCTGAGCAGGACGCCGTGTTCTCGTTCGAAGGCGGCGGCACCGACGGCAGCCTGCGCCTGGCAACCAGCGGCATTGGATCGGCCTATCTGAAAGTGCTGGGCAAATCGTCGCACGCCGGCGCCAAACCCGAGGACGGCGTGAATTCGCTGTACGAGCTGTCGCACCAGATCCTGCAGATGAAGGATTTGTCCAAGCCCGAACAAGGCCTCAAGCTCAACTGGACAGTGTCCAAGGCCGGTACCAACCGCAATGTGATTCCCGCAGAATCGACCGCTCAGGCCGATGCCCGCGCCCTGCGCGTGGAAGACTTCACGGCGCTGGAAAAAGCCATGCGCGACAAGATAGGCAACAAGCTGCTGCCCGCCAGCAAGGTAGAGCTGAAGTTCGAAGTGCGCCGCCCACCGCTGGAAGCCAATGACACGGCCCGCAAGCTGGCCAAGCATGCCCAGGGCATTTACGACAAGGAGCTGCAGCTGCCCATGAAGGTCATGGACAGGGCCACCGGCGGCGGCACGGATGCCGCGTTTGCAGCGCTCAAGACCAAGGGCGGCGTAATCGAAGGCTTTGGCCTCTCGGGCTATGGCGCCCACTCCAACGATGCCGAGTACGTGCAGATCAACACCATTGCACCGCGCCTGTACCTGGCCGCACGCATGATTCAGGACTTCTCGCGCGGGCAAGTGAAGTAATACAGATTTGATAGCGGCTTGCGCCAGTCTTTTCTGAACTGCAGACCGATTTCAATCTGAGATCCATAAGGAGCTGGTGCTGCCAGCTCCTTTTTTTATGGGCCTCTCTGTCACCTAATCAACAGACCCAGGCGCGCCGAGTCCCTACATTGATGAGCACCACAATGAAGGAGACAAGCCGTGACTTCCACTTGCCTGAACATACCCAGCGTGCAGCATCTGGTCAGCCCCGAAGAATGGCAGCTGCGCGTGGACCTGGCCGCCTGCTACCGGCTGGTGGCGCAATACGGCTGGAGCGATCTGGTCTTCACCCACATCAGCGCCCGCCTGCCCGGCCCCGAACACCACTTTCTGATCAACCCCTATGGGCTGATGTTTGACGAAATCACCGCCTCGTCCCTGATCAAGGTGGACATGGATTGCACCAAGCTGATGGAGTCCGCGTTTCCCGTGAACCCGGCCGGCTTCGTCATCCACAGCGCCGTGCATGCCGTACGCCCCGATGTGCAATGCGTGCTGCACACCCACACGCGGGCCGGCGTGGGCGTGGCGGCGCAGAAAAACGGTGTGCTGCCCATCAGCCAGCAAAGCACTTTTGTCCTGGCCTCTCTGGCCTATCACGACTACGAGGGCGTGGCTTTTCGCGAAGCCGAGGCACCGCGCCTGCAGGCCGATATGGGCACGGCCAACTTTCTCATGCTGCGCAACCACGGTCTGCTGACTTGCGGTGCCACGATTGCCGATGCTTTTCTGTCCATGTATGTGTTCGAGTCCGCCTGCCAGATCCAGCTGGCCGCCCAGTCCGGCGGCAGCGAGCTGACGCAGGTGAATCCGCAAATCATTGAAGGCGTGGCCCATGCCATGCAGGTGCAGACCGGCGGCCTGGGCGGGCAGTTTGCCTGGCCGGCGCTGCTGCGCAAACTCGATCGCATCGACCCCGGTTATAGGAGCTGAAGCGGCCCGCGCAGATGCAAAAAAGGCATCCAGTGGGATGCCTTTTTTGCGACCTCAGCGGCGGCGTATACGGTAGAGACAGTGTTCGGCCAGTGCATGGTCCGCTGGCAAGGCCGGGTGCATAAAGGTCTGGGCATCGGCCTGCATTCCCAGGCGCTGCATCACGGCCTGAGACCGCAGGTTCTGCACCGCCGTGAACGAAACCACCTCGTCGAGCTGCAGCACATTCCAGGCAAAATCCAGCGCGGCTTTCGCCCCTTCGGTCGCCAGACCTCGGCCCCAGAACGGCCTGGCCAGCCGCCAGCCGATTTCCACGCAAGGCGAAAAAGGCAGATCCGCCGTCGGAATATGCAGGCCTATCATTCCCGCCATGCGGCCCGTAGCGATGTCTTGGGCAGCCCAAAAGCCCCAGCCACGCTCGGCAATCAAGGCCTGACAGCGGGTGGCCAAGGCATCGCTGGACTGTCTGTCCAACGTGGCGGGAAAGTAGCGCATGACCTCGGGGTCGGCATTGAGCTGCGCGAATGCCTGGAAGTCCTGCGGCTCCCACTGCCGCAGCACCAGCCGTGGCGTGGTCAAACGTTCAGGCTTGGCCACGCAGCTTTTCGATGAGACCGTTGAGCTCGTCCAGCGAGCCGAACTGGATGGCGATTTCGCCCAGCTCCTGCGTCTTGCCGTGGCGACGCACCGTCTTCTTGATGCGCACTTCCACCTCGGCCGTCAGCAGATCGGACAGCTCTTCCTCGACGCGTTTGACGTCACGGGATTTGCCGTCTTTCTTGACGTTCTGGCGCGTCAGGCTGAACTCGGCACCGATCTTCTTGACCAGCGATTCGGCCTCGCGCACCGACATTTTCTTGGCCGCAATCTGGTTGCCGGCCGTGATCTGCGTAGCGCGGTCCAGCGTCAGCAGGGCACGCGCATGGCCCATGTCGATATCGCCGGCCATCAGCATGGTCTGCACGGGCTCGGCCAGATTCAGCAGGCGCAGCAGATTGGTGGCGGCGCTGCGCGAACGGCCCACGGCCTGAGCCGCCTGCTCGTGCGTGAGGCCAAATTCCTTGACCAGACGCGACAGGCCTTGCGCTTCTTCCAGCGGGTTGAGGTCTTCGCGCTGAATGTTCTCGATCAGCGCCATGGCGGCAGCGGCTTCGTCCGGCACTTCGCGCACCAGCACCGGCACCTCGGCCAGACCGGCCAGACGGGCAGCACGGAAACGGCGTTCGCCGGCAATGATTTCGTACTTGCCCGCGTTGCTGCCCTTGACCAGCTGGCGCACCAGAATCGGCTGCATGATGCCCTGGGCCTTGATGCTCTCGGCCAGCTCGTACAGCGCGCCTTCATCCATGCGCGTGCGCGGCTGGTATTGGCCGGCCACCATCACCTCCAGCGACAAAACGCTGGGCAGGCTGGCCTGCGCCTTGGCACCGGTATCGTCCTTTTCACTGACCTTGGGGCCTAGCAAGGCCTCCAGGCCGCGTCCCAAGCCCTTGGGCTTCTTTGTCACCATTGCTTGATCTTTCCTTAAAGGGTGTGCAGCAGCGCATGGCCGCTGTCCCAGAGTCCTAATCCGCTGGCCGTGTTGAGATGACCTGCTGCGCCCGCATTCACCATGCGGCTGCCCCAGCCCTGGGCCATGGTCTGGGCACGCTCCAGAGAGCAATGCGGGTCGTTCTCGCTGGCCACCAGTATCGACGGGAAGGGCAGTGTTTGCAGCAGCACAGGCGACCAGCCCGGCACGGCCGCACGCAGGCTGTCCTGCTCGGTGTCGCCGGGGGCCACCAGCAACACGCCACGCACCCGGGTCTTGGCGGCGTGGGAATGCGCGGCCCACCAGGCCACCAGAACGCAGCCCAGGCTATGGGCCACCAAGGTCACGGGGCGAGGTGCGTCCAGCACGGTTTCCTGCAGGCGAATGCTCCAGTCACCGCGCAGCGGATGCTGCCAGTTGTGCTGCTCCAGGCGCTGGTAGCCGTAGCGCTGCTGCCACAGGCTTTGCCAGTGGCCGTCATCGGAGTTCTGCCAGCCGGGCAGCAGCCAGACATCCTGAGGATTCAATGCATCAGATGTCATAGCTGACTGCGCTTGATGGATAAGAGAGTGAGGCCAGTTTCACGTGAAACATTCACATCTTCTTGATGCGGCGCACCATTTCCTCGGCAAACTCGATGAAGGCCTTGCTGCCCTTGGCCGAAGCATCGAACACCACACCGGGCAGACCATAGCTGGGCGCTTCGGCCAGACGCACGTTGCGGGGAATGACGGTATCGAACACCTTGTCGCCAAAGTGCTCCTTGAGCTGATCGCTGACCTGCTGCTGCAGCGTGGTGCGCGGATCGAACATCACGCGCAGCAGACCGATGATCTGCAGATCGGGGTTCATGTTGGCATGCACCTGCTTGATGGTGTTGACCAAGTCGGTCAGGCCTTCCAGCGCAAAGTATTCGCACTGCATGGGCACGATCACGCCATGGGCCGAGCACAGGCCGTTGAGCGTCAGCATGGACAGCGAGGGCGGGCAGTCGATGAGCACAAAGTCATAGTCGGCCTCGGCCGCCTGGAGTGCGCTCTTGAGCCGCTCGTTGCGTCGCTCCAGCGAGACCAGCTCGATCTCGGCACCCGAGAGTTCGCGGTTGGCACCCAGCACGTCATAGCCTACCTGCTCGGACTTGAGCGCCACTTCTTGAATAGAGGCATTCTCCAGCAGCACGTCGTACACCGTCAGCTCCAGCGCGCGCTTGTCCACGCCCGAGCCCATGGTGGCATTGCCTTGCGGGTCCAGGTCGATCAGCAGCACGCGCTGGCCCACCTTGGCCAGACCGGCTGCAAGATTCACCGTGGTCGTGGTCTTGCCTACTCCACCCTTTTGATTGGCAACGCAGAAAATTTTGGCCATGGATTTCACTTTTTAGTTGGAGGCCAGCTTGAGGCCAAAACCGATCAAAAACACACCGGCTGTTTTTTCCAGCCACTTCACCACCACAGGATTGGCACGCAGGCGATCTGCCAGCAGCCGGGTCAGCGTCACGACGATGGCGCTGTAAATGAAAGTGATGACGGCTACGGTGGCAGCCATCACGCCAAAGGTCAGCAGGCCTTGATGACGGGCGGGGTCCACAAACATGGGGAAGAAAGCCATATAAAAAACAATGGCCTTGGGGTTCATCAAGGTGATCAAGGCGCCTTGACGAAAATATTGGCGCGGCTGGATCTGTATCGGGGGGGCGTCACCGGGCTTGGCGGTGAGCAATCGGTAGCCCAGCCAGGCCAGGTATGCGGCGCCAATCCACTGCACGGCATGAAAAGCGGCGGGATAGGCGGCCAGCACGGCGGCGACTCCGGCCACCGCCAGCCACATCAGCACCTGGTCTGCGGCAATGACTCCGAAGCAGGCCGCCATGCCGGCGCGCACCCCGCCTTTGCCTGTGGAGGTGATCAGAGCCAGATTTCCCGGCCCAGGAATCAGCAAAAAAACGGTGACTGCCGCAACAAACGCACCGTAATCAGAGATGCCAAACATTCAAACCCTGCGCGATGGAAAACATGGAGTTTATGCGAGGGCCGTTACCTGCGCACCCCCTGCACGGAGATGCGGCCGATAAACGTTTGTAAAAAGTCAGGCCGCAGCGCGCAGCCAGACCACGCAGCGCTCCACATCCAGACCCGGTACCTGCAAAGGTTCCACGTGGAACACGTTCACGTCGGCAGGCAGGGCCGCCATCTCTTCTTCGGGGTGCTTGCCCTTCATGGCAAACCAGATGCCATCGGCCGCCAGTGCCTTGCGCGACCAGGTGGTGAAGTCCAGCAGCGAGGCAAAGGCCCGGCAGCTGATCACGGGGTACAGCGTCTTGAGGTTCTCGACCCGGTCATGAATGCCGTGCAGATTGGGCAAGCGCAGCGATGCCGCCACCTGTTGAATGAAGGCGGCTTTCTTGCCCACGGTGTCCACGCAGCTCACATCGATCTGCGGGCAGCAGATGGCGAACACCACACCGGGCAGGCCGCCGCCAGAGCCCACATCCAGCAAGGGCAGACGCTGGCCCTCTTCCACCGGCAGCGTCTTCACATGGCGCAGCAGCGCAGGCACGGCGGCCAGACTGTCGAGCAGATGGTGGGTCAGCATCTCCTGCGGATCGCGTACCGACGTCAGGTTGTAGACCTTGTTCCACTTTTGCAGCAGATCGAGAAAGTTCATCAGTAGATCGATCTGCGTCTGTGTCAGCTCCAGTTGCAGGCTGGCAACGCCGGCTTCCAGTTGGGTGCGCAATGCCTGGCTCATGCAGCGGCCTCTTCATTCTTTGCAGCAAAGCCCTTGAAACCGCCTTTTTTGAGGTGGACCATGAGCAGGGAGATGGCAGCAGGCGTCACGCCCGAAATACGCGAAGCCTGACCCAGGGTCTCGGGCCTGTGCTTTTGCAGCGTCTGGCGCACTTCAAAGGACAGGGCTGCAACCTGCATGTAATCAAAGTCCAGCGGCAGGCGCAGCTTCTCGAAATGCGAAGCCCGTTCGACTTCGTCTTTCTGGCGGTCGATATAGCCGGAGTACTTGGCCGTAATTTCCACCTGCTCGATCACAGAGGCACTGAGGCAGCCCAGCACTTCCGGCTGCACATCGGCCGACACATACTTGCCTTCATTCAGGCTCATGAGCTTGTCATAGTCCACACCGGGGCGGCGCAGCAGATCGAACAGGTTGTATTCCCGCTCCATGGCTTTGCCCAGCACGCGCTCGGACTCTTGGGCCGAAACAATGCGTGGGTTCACCCAAGTAGATTTGAGGCGCTCTGTTTCACGTGAAACAGCATCGCGCTTGCGGCTGAAAGCTTCCCAGCGATCGTCGCCGACCAGACCCATCTTGCGCCCCTCTTCCGTCAGGCGCATATCGGCATTGTCTTCACGCAGCTGCAGACGGAACTCGGCACGGCTGGTGAACATGCGGTAGGGCTCGGTCACGCCCTTGGTGATCAGATCGTCCACCAGCACCCCCAGATAGGCTTCGTCACGCCCGGGCGTCCATGGACCTTCGCCTCGGCACTGCAGCGCCGCATTCAGACCGGCAAACAGACCTTGGGCTGCGGCTTCTTCATAGCCCGTCGTGCCATTGATCTGACCGGCAAAGAACAGGCCCTGGATCTGCTTGGTCTCGAAACTGCTCTTGAGCGAGCGTGGATCAAAGTAGTCGTACTCGATGGCGTAGCCGGGGCGCAGGATGTGGGCATTCTCCAGCCCCTTCATGGAGCGCACCAGATCGTACTGAATATCGAATGGCAGGCTGGTCGAGATCCCGTTGGGATAGAACTCGTTAGTGGTCAGGCCTTCGGGCTCCAGAAAAATCTGATGGCTTTCCTTGTCGGCAAAACGGTTGATCTTGTCTTCGACGCTGGGGCAGTAACGCGGGCCCACGCCTTCGATCTTGCCGGTGAACATGGGGCTGCGGTCAAAGCCGCTGCGGATGATCTCATGCGTGCGCGCATTGGTATGCGTGATCCAGCAAGGCATTTGCTTGGGGTGCATGGCCGCATTTCCCATGAAGCTGAACACGGGCACTTCGCCCTCGTTCACGCCACCTGGCATGCCGTCGCCCGGCTGCTCGTCACACTGGCTGAAGTCGATGGAACGGCCGTCAATGCGCGGAGGCGTACCGGTCTTCAAGCGCCCTTGGGGCAGCTTCAACTCCTTCAAACGAGCCGACAGGGACACGGCAGGAGGATCGCCGGCACGGCCTGCAGCGTAGTTGTTCAGTCCGACGTGGATCTTGCCATCCAGAAAAGTGCCGGCCGTCAGCACCACGGTACGGCTGCGGAACTGTATGCCCACCTGGGTGACGGCACCGACCACGCGGTCGCCCTCCACCATCAAATCATCTACCGCCTGCTGGAACAGCCAGAGATTGGGCTGGTTCTCCAGCATCTCGCGAATGGCTGCCTTGTACAGAATGCGGTCGGCCTGGGCCCGGGTGGCGCGCACCGCCGGGCCTTTGGAGCTGTTGAGAATGCGGAACTGAATGCCGCCCTTGTCCGTGGCCAGCGCCATGGCGCCGCCCAAGGCATCGAGTTCCTTGACCAGATGGCCTTTGCCAATACCGCCGATGCTGGGGTTGCAGCTCATCTGCCCCAGGGTTTCGATATTGTGGGTAAGCAGCAGCGTTTTGCTGCCCATGCGCGCAGCCGCCAACGCGGCCTCGGTGCCGGCATGGCCGCCACCGACCACGATCACATCAAATTCCTGTGGGTACAACATGTTCTTGCTCCGGGCCACGCCCGGCCCTTGGACCCCGCAACGAAGCGCCCATGCTTCGGCTCTCATGGCGGACGAACATCCTTCGTACAGATGCCCAGCCCAGCGGGGAGCCCGCAATTTTCCCACCAATGGACCAACAATGCCCTGCCAGGGGTCTGCAGCCCTGTTTCACGTGAAACAGCCGCTGAAACCCTTGACCTAGCACTTGCCCTGATACGGCATTTGAAGCAGGAAAAATGCGTACTGCCTGTGCTGCAATGGCTGGCATGCAAATACTGATTTTTGCGGGCAGTACCCGCCAGGACTCGTACAACCGCAAACTGGCCAAGGCCGCAGCGGAGATGGCAACGCAACTGGGCGCGCAAGTGAGCCTGCTGGAATTGTCGGACTTCGATATTCCCATGTACAACGCCGACCTGGAGGCACAGGGCACTCCCGCCGACGTGATCCGCCTCAAGCAGATCCTACACCGCCATGCGGCCTGGATCATTTGCTGCCCCGAGTACAACGGCAGCTATCCCGCCCTGCTCAAGAACGCCATCGACTGGGCCTCCAGCCCGATCAAAGGCGATGCGCAATGGTCGGATGGCGTGCTGCCTTTTCGCGATACCGTGGTCGGCATGGCCAGTGCCTCGCCCGGAGGCCTGGGCGGCCTGCGCGCCCAATCGCACCTGGCCCCTCTGCTACTCAATCTGCAGTGCTGGCTGGCCCCGCGCAGCCATGCGGTAGCACATGCGGCCGATGCATTTGACGCACAAGCACAGCTGACCCGAAGCCAGGATATCTCCGGCATGCAAGCCCTGATTGAACAAGTGCTGTGGGCCGCAGACCGGCTGCAGACTACGGCCTCCTGAACCAGGCATGCAGACGACATGCTTACGGTTTAGCATGGAGGCTTGTCTTTTCAACTGAAAGAAAGCCACTCGACATGAAGCTTTACTACAGCCCTGGCGCCTGTTCCCTGTCTCCGCATATCGTGTTGCACGAAACAGGTCTGCCGCATGAAGCCATTCTCGCCAGCACCAAGAGCCACCAGTTGCAGGATGGTACGGACTACTACAGCATCAATCCGCTGGGCTATGTGCCCTTTCTGGTGCTCGACAACGGAGACACGCTGCACGAAGGTCCGGCCATCGTCCAGTACCTGGCCGATCAGGCTCCAGAGAAGAATCTGGCACCCGCCAACGGCACCATGGCCCGCTACCACCTGCAAGAGTGGCTCAACTTCATCGGCACCGAGCTGCACAAGGGCTTCGCCCCCCTGTTCAATCCAGCTACGCCCGATGACTTCAAGCCTGTGGTGCGCGCCAACGTGCTCAAACGCCTGACCTGGGTGGATGAGCAACTGGGCAACAAGGAATTCCTGATGGGCGACCAGTTCAGCGTGGCCGATGCCTATCTATTCACCGTCACCGGTTGGGCCCAGTTTGTGGGTCTGGACATCTCAGGCCTGCAACACCTCCTCGCTTACCGCGAACGCGTGCTGGCCCGCCCTGCGGTGCAGGCCGCGATGAGGGCAGAAGGCCTGCTCAAGTAAGCTTTTTCAAGCGCGCGCAAACTGAAAAGCCCGGCGAACAACACCGGGCTTTTTGTCTTCTGGAGCTCTGCATGACCTCGTTGTTCGACCCCATTACCGCCGGAACCATGACCTTGCCCAACCGCATAGCCATGGCACCGCTGACACGCAACCGCGCCCCCAATGCCGTGCCTACGGCGATGATGAGCACCTATTACGCCCAGCGTGCCACGGCGGGTCTGTTGATCAGCGAAGGCACGGCCGTCAGCGCCCAGGGCCAGGGCTATGCCGATGTACCCGGCCTGTATGCCGAGCAGCAGCTCAAGGCATGGAAGCAGGTCACCGATGCCGTGCACCAGCAGAACGGGCGCATCGTCACCCAGCTGTGGCATGTGGGCCGCGTCTCGCACACCCTGGTACAGCCCGACAACCAGGCGCCTGTAGGCCCCACGGATGTGGCTGCAAAATCCAAAACCTATGTGATCAACCGCGAAACCGGTGAAGCCGGTTTTGTGCCCACCTCAGTGCCGCGTGCGCTGCAACAGCAAGAGCTGCCAGGCATTGTTCGCAGCTTTGCCCAGGCCGCCGTCGCGGCCGTGGAAAGCGCAGGTTTTGACGGCGTGGAACTGCACGGAGCCAACGGCTATCTGCTGGACCAGTTTCTGCGCGGCAGCATGGAAAACCGCGCTCGCCTGATGCTGGAATGCACACGTGCCGTCGCCGATGCCATAGGCAGCGGCAAGGTCGGTATCCGCATTTCTCCGGTCACACCCGCCAACGATATTGATGATGTCCATCCGCAAGCCCTGTTCGAGTACCTGGTGCGCCAGCTGGCACCCTTGGGCCTGGCCTATATCCATGTGATCGAAGGCGCTACCGGCGGCCCGCGCGTGATTGACGAGCGCCCCTTCGACTACGCGGCCCTCAAGGCCGCCTACCGTGATGCCGGCGGCCAGGGTGCATGGATGGTGAACAACGGCTATGACCGCCAGCTGGCCATGCAGGCCGTGGAGAGCGGCTACGCCGACATGGTGGCCTTTGGCAAAGCCTTTATTTCCAACCCCGATCTGGTACACCGCCTGCGCGAGAACCTACCTCTCAACGCCTGGAACAGCAGCCGCTTTTACGGCGGCGGAGCAGACGGCTATACCGACTATCCCGCAGCAGCCTGAGGCAAAATTTTTTAGCTAAAAAAGGCTGGTAAGGCCTGAAAACAAAGCGCTATCAGCTTCTATTCGTATAGCTATACGTTCATTAAAAAATGCCCGGTGCATCACTGCATCCGGGCATTTTTCATGGTGCTTGGTTCAGCTCAGAACTGCTCGAGCCAAGGCTGCTCCTTCTGGGCTGTCAGGCTGCGATCGGCCAGCGAAGCAGGTGCCAGCCCCGGACGCGGTGCGGGCATGGAGCCACGCGCCGAACGCAGGGGTGCAAGCTCGGAACCTGCGGCCACACGGAACTGGCTGACCAGTTGCGCCAATCGCGAAGCCTGCTCGCGCAGCGACTGGGCAGCGGCAGCAGACTCCTCCACCAGCGCGGCATTTTGCTGCGTCATGCGTTCGATATCGCCCACGGCCTGATGGACCTGACCGATGCCCATGGACTGCTCGCTGGCAGCCGCGGAAATCTCGCCAATGATGTCGCCCACGCGCTGCACGCTCTCCACCATTTCCTTCATGGTCTTGCCGGCGTCTTCCACCTCGCGCACGCCGCCGTCCACGGCCTGTCCGCTGGTGTGGATCAGGCCCTTGATCTCATTGGCCGCCTGTGCCGAACGCTGGGCCAGGCTGCGCACTTCGGCGGCCACCACGGCAAAGCCTCGGCCTTGCTCACCGGCGCGGGCCGCTTCCACGGCAGCATTCAAGGCCAGGATATTGGTCTGAAAGGCGATGGAATCAATCAGCCCGATGATGTCGCCGATCTTGCGGCTGGAGCTGGAAATCTGCTGCATGCTCACCACGGCCCGGCCCACGATCTGACCGCCCTGCTGTGCCGTACCCGATGCCGACGAGGCCAGCTGATTGGCCAGCTGGGAAGACGCTGCCGTCTGCTGCACCGTGGCCGTCAACTGGGACAGCGAAGCCACGGTTTCCTGCACATTGCTGGCCGTCTGCTCGGTGCGGGCCGACAGGTCCTGATTGCCGGTGGCAATCTCCTGGCTGGCGGTTGCGATATTGCTGCTGGCATCGCGCACCTGAATCACCATGGTGCTCAAGCCCTGCTGCATCTGATCGAGGGCACGCAGCAGATCGGACAGCTCGTCCTTGCCCGTCACCGCCACTTTTTGCGACAGATCGCCATTGGCAATCGTCAAAGCCATCTGGCGCGCACTCACCAGCGGCGCGCAGATCGACTGCATGTTCAGCAGCGTCAGCGGAATCACCACCAACAGAGTCAGCAACACGGCTCCGATGAACAGCCAGCGCGTCTGCCTAGCAACCTCCTGCTCGCCGGCAGCCTGCACGTCCGACAGCTGATGCAGCATCTGATCGAGCTGGGCCAGCAGCTTTTCAGCTTCCATCACTTCGGCCAGCGCCTTGGCACTGGTACGGTTGGCGATGGTGGCCGAGTCATAGCCTCCGGCCTCCAGCTGACGGGCCACCGGCTCGAACGCTTTGCGGTAGTTGTCGATGCGGGTAATGATGCTTTCGGCAAGCACATCGTCCTGAGCATCCCGGTCGCTCGTAAAGCGGCCCAGCGTGGTCTTGGTCTGCTCGATCAAGCCCGCCCAGCGCTCATACGCCTTGCGCACTTCCTCGGGGCGCTCGTACTGGATGATCATGTCCTTCTCGGAGGCGCGCACGCTACCCAGCTCGCTGCGCAACTGGGCCATGTGTCCCATCTTCACATAGGGGCCACTCATGAAATCCTGGCTCAGGCTCTGGATGCGGAACATGCCCAGCATGCCGGCGCCGCCCAGCAGACCCAGTAAAACCATCACCACGCCAATGGCGCCCAGCATGCGCGTGCGTATGGTGAAGCCGCGCATCATTCCCAACATATTCATCAAAGCTCCCTCTTGTCTTGGCTCGTATCGGCCGCGACCTGTCTTTTACACTAGAAACACAAATTGTTTCAGCTTGTCAGAAACTAGGGAAATGTTCATATCGGGAACTGCGTACTCTGAGCGGCAGGCCACTGCCACACGGGCAATGTCTGAGTGCGAGAAAGCTTTGTTGCGTCAGATCAACCTCGCTGGCAACAGCGTCTTGTACCCGGCTTGACCTTGCCATGATGTCAAAGTTGATGATTCAGGCCATGGAGTCCACCAGCCCGGTGGCTTACCGTTCAAAGGAGCTATGTATGCAACAAGTTTTTGAAGTTCAAGGCATGACCTGCGGCCACTGCGAGCGCTCTGTGACCAACGCCATCCAGGGCGTGGACGCACAGGCCCAGATCAAGATCGACCGCAGCGCCAACCGCGTGGAAGTGGACAGCAGCGCCAGCCGCGAAGCCCTGTCGGCCGCCATTGCCGAAGAAGGCTACAAAGTCGCCTAAGCACCTGACAGCCCCCCAGCGCCAGCGGCACAGCAAGCCCTGAAAAAGGCCGCTGGCGCGCTTTTTGAGGACAACCCATGCCAAGCCCCCACCCTACTGCTAAAAGCGCTCAGAACTGGCCTGTGGTGATAGGCGAGGCTGCACGCCGCGCCGGAGTATCAGCCCGCATGGTGCGCCATTACGAAGCCCAAGGGCTGCTGCGCCCCGTGTATCGCACGGACAGCGGCTACCGCCAGTACAGCGAGGCCGATGTACATACCCTGCGCTTTATTCGCCGCGGCCGCGATCTGGGCTTTTCCATGGAAGAGATCGGCACCCTGCTCGGCCTGTGGCACAACCAGGGCCGCGCCAGCAGCCAGGTCAAGACCATTGCGCAGAAACATATTGCGGCACTGACCGAGCGCATTGCCGCCATGCAATCCATGCAGCGCACGCTGCAAACCCTGGTGCACTGCTGCCATGGGGATGACAGGCCCGACTGCCCCATCCTCGACGATCTGGCCAGCGCAGACACCGCATCCTCCCCGACTCCAAGGCGGTCGGCGCCTCGAAACAACGCTGCCGCATAGACCAGGGCTTCAACAGCCCTGGTGGCGCTGGCTGGCACGCAGGTGATTGTGCTGAACAACACAAGTACTGCAGAATGTTCTGTTTGACGGGCTCACCTTCGCAGCCCGCACTGCCATTGCCCTGCAATGGAGGAGACACAGAGCATGAGCACCAGAGATATCTTCGTCGTCAGCACCGCCCGTACCGCCATAGGCACGTTTGGTGGCGGACTCAAGGACGTACCCAACACCCAACTGGCCACCACCGTGGTCAAGGCGGCCATAGAGCGCGCCGGCATTGCGGCCGACACCGTAGGCCATGTGGTCATGGGCAATGTGATTCCCACCGACACCAAGGACGCTTACCTGTCGCGCGTGGCGGCCGTCGATGCGGGCTGCCCCATCGAAACGCCGGCCTTCAACGTCAACCGCCTGTGCGGCTCCGGCCTGCAGGCCATTGTCTCGGCCGCCCAGGCGATTGCCCTGGGTGACTGCGAAGTGGCGATCGGTGCCGGCTCCGAATCCATGAGCCGCGGCCCTTACTTCGACATGGCTTCGCGCTGGGGCGCACGCATGGGCGATACCAAGAGCATCGACTACATGCTGGGCATCCTGCACGACCCCTGGCAAAAACTGCATATGGGCATCACGGCCGAGAACGTGGCTGAGCGCTACCAGATCAGCCGCACCATGCAGGACGAGCTGGCCGTGCTGAGCCAGCAACGTGCAGCAGCCGCCATTGAAGCCGGCCGCTTCAAGGAGCAGATCGTGGCCGTGGAAATCGCCACCCGCAAGGGCGTGGTGCGGTTCGACACCGACGAGCATGTGCGTGCCAGCACCACGCTGGAGACCCTGGCCGGCATGAAGCCCGCCTTCAAGAAAGAAGGCGGTACCGTCACCGCCGGCAATGCCTCCGGCATCAACGACGGCGCCGCTGCCGTGCTGATGATGAGCGAGCAGGCCCTGAAGTCCGCCGGTGCCAAGCCCCTGGCCCGCCTGGTGGGTTATGCCCACGCCGGTGTGGAGCCTGCCTACATGGGTATTGGCCCTGTGCCCGCCACCCAGAAGGTGCTGGCCCGTACCGGCCTGAAGATCCAGGACATGGACGTGATCGAAGCCAACGAAGCCTTTGCGGCCCAGGCCTGCGCTGTGATCCAGGAGCTGGGCATGGATCCGGCCAAGGTCAACCCCAATGGCTCGGGCATCTCCCTGGGCCACCCCGTGGGTGCGACCGGCGCCATCATCACCACCAAGGCGATTGCCGAGCTGCACCGCACGGGCGGCCGCTACGCGCTGGTGACCATGTGCATTGGCGGCGGCCAGGGCATTGCCGCGATTTTCGAGCGCGTGTAAGTCTCTAGTCGACTCAGCAAAAAGGCCTGCCGAAGTGATCCGGCAGGCCTTTGTTGTTTATTGATTTGATAGCTGCCAGCGCTTTATAAACAAACGATTCAAGACAAGAATCATTTGAAATCGAGAAAAATCAAACGCATAAAGCTATTGAATCAATAGCATCTAGATCGCCATCAAAACGGTGCTTCTTCGGGAGCCGAATCCACCGGTGCCGTGGCAGGACCAGTCACCGTGCCCTTGCCAGCTGGGCGACCCTGGGCCAGACGCACAGGCAAGGTTTCAGCGGCGGGTAAAGCCGTTTGCAGGGAAGCCGGTAACCCATCGCCCAGCCCCGTGCGGCCTTCGCCGCCCAGAGCCTCGATCAGATCGGGAATCAGGCGCGACAACTCGCCCGTGGCAATGGTCACATCGGTATCAAAGCCGCCATCGTCTTGCGACTGGCCATCCATCACGGCATCGAGCAGCGCAATCTTCTTGATCTGCAGACCTTCGGACAGCACAAAGCTCACGCGGTCGTCCCAGGTCATGGCCAGCTTGGTCGGCAGCTTGCCGTGCTCTATGTGCTGGCGCACCTCGTCGATATCCAGCGGGTGGCGTGCATAGCGCACCACGGCCTTGGATTCGTCTGCCGCCTTGAGCTCGCATTCACGATCCACGGTAAAGCCTGCAGGTGGCTCCTGCGTCATCAGCCAGTGCGCCATGGCAGCCTGCGGACTGGTCTGTGTATCCACCAGCGCCAGAGAAAATCCGCTGAGGCCTTCAACCAGCAAGGTCACGACTTCATCGGCACGGCCCTGGGCGCTGGTATCGAGCACCAGCGTGCGGGCCTGCGGATCAATCCACACCCACATGCTGCCCTGCTTGGTAAACGCCATGGGCAGCAGATCCAGCTTGGCTTCGTCCTTGAGCTCTTTTTTCTCTTTCTTGCCGGGCTTACGGCCCTCGGTGGCCTCGATGTGCGCGGCCTTTTCATTGACCTTGCGGTTGAGCACGCTGGCCGGCAGCATTTTGGATTCGCTCATGAAGCGCATCACCCATTGGCCGGCCACCGATTCGGCCAGCGGCCCATGCTGCTCGCCACGCGGCGGCGCCCAGCCTACCGAGCGCTCCTGGGTTGCGCCGCATTCGGCAAACACCGTCTTTTGCAGCGCATCTTCCAGCGCCTGCAGATCGCCCTGCCAGCTTTCGGCAATGCGATAAACAATCATGTTTTTGAACATCAAAAACCTTCAATCAAACTTGTGCAGAAATTCCGGCTGCATCCGGTCACAACCCGGGCAGCCCACCTATGCATTGTGCCCAAGCAAGCGCTTGTTGCAGCAGGGCAAACTTCTTATTACTTTACAGAGCGGCTGCAAAACCTCACGCAGCAGAAACATGAGCAGCTCACACTTGCCCCATCCGCTGCCGAACGCCAATTGATGCGCAAGAACTAGCGGCCAGTGCTTGCACTTCTTCTGAAAGGAAATTGATATGACCCGCTTTCGCCAGACTCTCACCGGTGCCGCCGTTGCCACGGCCCTGCTCGCATCTCTGAGCCTGCCCAGCTTTGCCCAGACGGCAGCACCCGCAGCCGACAAAGCTGCCGCCACCCAGACCGCACATGAACAAGGCAAGCATCGCAGCGACAAGCGTGGCGATCGCCAGGAGCAGATGCAAAAGCGCATGGCCCAATTCAAGGCGGATCTGAAGCTCACTGCCGCTCAGGAAGCAGCCTGGACAACGTATGCCAGCACCATGAAACCCGCTGGCGAGCGCCCTGCCCGCATGGACCGCGAAGCCTTTGCCAAGCTGACCACGCCCCAACGTATCGACAAGATGCGTGAACTGCGTGCCCAGCGCAATGCCGAAATGGACCGCCGCGCAGAAGCCACCAAGGCGTTTTACGCCCAGCTCAACGCAGACCAGCAAAAGACCTTTGATGCAGCCAGCCTGCGCATGCACAAGGACCACGGCCCGCGTCACCATGGCCATCATGGTGGCAAGCCCGGACAGGAACGCCCGGCACCCGCACCAGCTGCAGCTAAATAAGCAAGCCGGCAGCGCCCAGGCGCTCGCCCTGCTCTCAAAAGCCTCTGGCCTCCAAGGCCGGGGGCTTTTTTCATGGCCCGTGCGACAGCTCACCGCACCTTGGCTGACTTCAGAGCCCCCTGCTTGCTGACAGCCAAACTGGGCACAGCTTCCTAAATTCATATCCACAGCAGTTGCAATAGCCAGCACCAGGCAAGCTATCTGCACTCCATCCCGATTGATGCAACGTTGGAGGGAGTTCATATGAATAAGCCAAAAAAGACAGCAGGCCACCACATCATCCTGATGCTTGGCGCCTTCGGCTGCACAGCTTTTGCACAAACAGCCCCGGCGCAGCAAACCAGCGTTTACCTGCAGTATGGTCAGGCCGAGCAGGCCGCCAAAAGCTGGACTCTGGGGCTCACCCTGCCCTGGCGCAGCTGGAGCTGGCAACTGGGCTCAGGACTGGTCACAGGCCACTGGGATCTATGGGTCAGCCGCTGGTCTGCTCCCTATCAGGGCGAGGACAAAGCCACCTGGATTCTGGGAGCCCAACCCGTGCTGCGCTGGCGTCCATCCATGGGCCAATCTCCCTGGTTTGCCGAAGCCGGGCTGGGCGTCAGCCTGGCAAGCAACCGCCGCTATATCAGCGATCACACCACGTTCTCCACACGCTACAACTTTGCGACCCACATCGGCGTGGGCTATCTGTTTGGTGAACAGCTGAAAAACGAAATCAGCTTGCGGCTGGCGCACTACTCCAACGCCGGTATCCGACAGCCCAATCCAGGAGAAAACTTTTTGCAACTGCGCTACGCACGCAGCTTTTGAAACCGGCATCGCCACCGTCCTGCTCCAGCCACCTTCGGGTGGCTTTTTTGTGTCCCCAGAAGATCAAGCAGCCTGTGTATAAACATGGTGATAAAAATTGGCTTATTTCAATGTTTTCCACAGAAAGAAAAGGCATCTCAAAGTTGTACCCAAAACAGCGACAGCAGCAGCAGGGGTTCGGTCACAGACTTTCACTCATTCTAATGGATTGATTTATAAGTGTTTTTTAATCTTATTCACACTTAAGTAGAGTACTTACTATTACTACTAATTAAAAAAATTAGGAATAGAAATAACAACCACAGGCATTTTTTCACAGGGCAGCCATGGCTTAGGAAAAAAAAACGCCTTCCGGTTTGACGGAAAACGCTTGATCGGTGATCACATCCGATCCATGCCATGTGTCCAATCGCAGTGGTCTGAGTCATTAACTATCAAAACAATAGCTAAAAATCTATATATATCAACGTTTAAAGGCGTTTAACAAACAAAAACTCAATTCGTATAAAACTGTGGATATCTGCGTATGAAAATTCATGTTTTCCACAGACAAGCCGGTTTCAGCAAAACTATTCATGGATGTAAGACAGCAGGAACAGCCCTCTGTACACATGCTTATTCTTGGAAAACGGGTTTGATTTTTATAGGTTTTCAAGAGTTATCAACAGAAAAACCTGTGCTCTATTACTACGACTATTTTTTTATAAGACTTTTAAAGAACAACTAGAGTCCAACGCCGTTCAGCATGAAAACAGCCGCTCTTCAGCAATCGATATCGCGCTTCAAACACGCTGCCGCGAGAGCAATTGCGGAAATCAAGGGCTTTATCGAAATACACGCGCCGCATCTGAAAAATTTGACGTAAGATGCGCTCCCTGCACTAAAGCAGCTGGGGATAAATCTCTTTGGCAAAGCCTTTGAATAGGAAGTTATCCACAGAATGTTCTGCACAGCGGTGGGTAAGTCCCCTGGGCTTGAAAAACGCTTGTTTTGGCGATCCAAGTGATCTCCAGCATGGGCTACTTGTGTTCAAAAAAATTCAATGATCTTTGTAGATGATTGTTTTTATTGAATTTTTATGTGAAGACTCAGTGGGTCGGTACAAGATTGCAGTCTTTACCCAGGCTAAAAAAGTCGCCCATGTCATTGATGAATGACTGAATTTCGTCCATGTCCGATTCAGTTCTTCATCACCGGTGGAAAGCCCGATGGCGATTTCAGCTGGAGATTTTTGAAGCGCAAGACATCAGGCGCTGTGTAGCGAGACCAGCACCAAGCATTGGAAGCGCTCGATGTCTGGGGCAGTTTTGTTAGAAAACTTACACCCTGCAGAGGCAACAGGGCTCGTTGTTCATGAACCGACAACATCTTCTGATTTGGGCAAAGCCCTGGACCTGGAGCCCCCATCACGATCTCGCGATCGGCTTCGAAATAGTGAGCAAAAGCGCTTGGTGCATCTGCATGCACGCAAGGCATGCGGGAAAAGGCGAGCAGGAGCTGACTAAAGCCCGCCTCAGGCTTGCTGCTGCCGTTTTGTCCCCTGCACGAAACACGGCATGAAAACGCAGGCTGAGGCCGGCAAGCCTCTTGTCTCATGCCCGCAAGCCGATCTTCCCTGAACCGGCCTGCTGTGCAAGTGCTTATCGCACGGGCTGACGCTGCAAGGTAAAAGGCGGCAAGCCGTTGATCAGCTGCTGGCCATAGCTGGTGCCGGTCAGCCGCTTGTCGTAGCAGTAGACATGGGCACGATCTTCCTCGGTACGGATGGCGCGGCCCACCCATTGGGCCAGGCGAATGGCGGTGGCAGGCACCACCAGTTCGTTGAAGGGATTGCGGCCGCTGCTGCGCAGCCACTCGGCTCGCGCTTCACCCACCGGGTCGTCGGGCGGGGCAAAAGGCAGCTTGGTGATGAACAGGGATTCGCACAAAGCACCGGGCAGATCCAGGCCCTCACCAAACGACTGCATGCCAAAGATGATGGAAGGCTCGCCCAGTTCCACGGCATCGCGGTGGCGAGCCAGCAACGTGGGGCGGGGCAGGGCGGTCTGTACCAGCACCTGGTTGCGCATATGGGTCGATAGTGCCTCCACCGCCTGGCGCATTTGCTCACGTGAGGTGAACAGGACCAGCGCGCCGGCCTGTACGCGGCTCAGATCGGTCAGCAGGGCCTCCACCATCTCCTCGGTAAAGCGGGCCGCTTCACGCGGGTCTGAGACCGTTTCCCGGGCCACGAGCGTGCCTTGGCGGGCATAGTCAAAGGGGCTGGGCACTTCCAGCGTGGTGACGGCCGCGTCGTTCGCAAGGCCGGCCTCGCGCAAAAAGAAATCGAAATGCCCGCAACTGGTCAGCGTGGCCGATGTGAGCACCGCACCGCGCACCTGGGACCAGAGATGCTGGCGCAGGGTGGAGCCGGGCTGTATCGGGCTGGCATGGGCCTTGACGACGATGTATTCGCCATCCGTCTCCAGCGTGAACCACTTGGCATTGGGCACAGGCTTGCTGTCTGCCTCGTCCTGCGATTGCTGCAGCAGCAACTGGGTGGTGTTGAAGATGGCTTCCAGGCGAGGCGCCAGGGCGCCGACCTGGGCGTAAATGGTGGATAGTCGACGTGCTTCCTCGGGCTTGTCCTTGATCTCTGCCCGCAAGGCCTTGGAGACGGCGCGCAGCGCATCCAGAAAGCCGTCGGCATGGTGGGCAATCTGGCTCAAAGGCTCCAGCAGCGGCTCTGGCAGCAGGCCGCGGTTGGCTCGTACCCTGGCAGGGCCATAGCTGTCCTTTTGCGATTTGAGGGCCTCTCCGTACTGCTCCATCACCAGCCTGGCCATCTCCTGCATCTGCTGGCGCAGCCCGCTGGCATGCTTGGGCACATCGGCCAGCTCTTCCACCTCGGCCACGGCATTGACCCGCAGGGCGCGGCTGGCCAGCTTGTCTATCCAGCCCAGGCGCGACAAGTCCATCTCGCCGGCAAACTGGTCCAGAGCCGTGGCAGGCAGATGGTGGGCTTCATCGAGCACCAGCAGGCAGTTGTCCAGCTCCGGCAGCAGCTTGGAGCCTAGCGATGAAAGCAGCAAATCATGGTTGGCCACAATGACTTGAGCGGCCACCAGATCCTTGCGTCGCTCGTAATAGACGCAATTGCTGAAGGCCGGGCAATGCTTGCCGGTGCAAGAGGCTGATTCGGCTGCAACAGGGCTCCAGGCCTCGGCTTCGGGCGGCGTTTCCAGCGCGTCCCTGTCTCCATTCCAGGCTTCGGTTGCCAGCGCATCGGCCATGGATTTGTAGAACTGCATGCGCGCCTGCAACTCGTGCTGCGGACGACTGGCGCGGGCCTGAGCCTCCTCTTCGCCAAACAGGTCGTCGGCTTCGTCATGGGTTTCGCCGGTACTGGCCAGGCGCTCCAGCTTGAGCTTGCAGACAAAGCGGCCGCGCCCCTTGGCCAGGGCGAATTTGAAAGGCTGTTCCAGCTTCTCGGCCAAGGCTGGCAAATCCTTGTTCACCAGCTGTTCCTGCAATGCCACCGTGGCTGTGGAAATCAACACCCGCGTACCGCGTGACAAAGCCATGCTGATGGCCGGAATGCTGTAGGCCAGCGATTTGCCCACACCGGTGCCGGCTTGGACGACGGCAATGGCTTTTTTGGGCTCGGGCCCATCTTCATCCACTTTTCCCAGCTGGGCCTGGCTCAGGGTCTGTGCGATCTGGGCGGCCATTTTTCGCTGCCCCTCACGATTTCGGAAACCTGGCATGGCTCCGACCACGGCATCAAAGGAATTCAAGGCCTCTTGAGCCCACTTTTTTTCATGCATTTCAGCGTTATCTGGAACGCAAAGACACTTGTCTTGGCGTTTTATAAGTATTCGTACAGTGATATGTATTAAATAATATTGTTTTTCTTATGCAATACAGCATACAAAACAGCGATCCTGTATGCCTTACTGAGGGCGATACATCTGATGCCTGCTTCGCTTCGGACTCTGCATCGCCGATGTTTGTCCACCTCTTGTTTCTTGGTTATCCATTCTAGTTGTGGATTCCAGATGCGGTAGTTGTCAAGAAAATTATCCACAGGATGGAGTGCTTGTATGTCTGTTCTTATCTTGTAGATATCTCTGTTGATTTCTTTGTTGAAAGTATTGTTAAATTTTTATGAACAAAAAGATTTTTATAAAACAGAGTTGGCTGTGAATTGTCTGTGTTGACTTCAGTTTTCCAGTGCTGTGGGTAAGCTTGTTCCAGAGAAATCACTCTGCTGCACTGCACTATCACATGTCATTTATCCACAGATTTTTTATCTTTGTTTGCTGCGCGGTTGCAGCTGAAAGTTGTGCACGCTTTCCTCGTTGAGGGTCGTTTGTATGAGCCTAGCGGTAAGAAAGTGCCTAACTGCGTTCTACGAAGCCCACTCTATCGAGATGTCCACCGAATGGATAACTTTGAAAAATCAAAATTGATAGCTTTATTCAAATGTATTTATTGAACAAAAGTCATTTTTTATGGTTTTTCTATAGGCATGAGCTTTTGGAGCGTAGTGGACTCTGAATGCTGCAAAAAATACTCTTGTACGAAAAAATACAGAGAATTCTCTGAGCCCCGAAGATTGATGCACTAAAGTGCACCCACTTTTCTGTGACTTGCTTAAAAACAAGGCATTCCACCGGATTTGATGGAAAAGCAGCCTAGCTGTACGAATGCACAGTGGCTGCGGCATGCGAGAGGCTTGATGGGCAAAGCGCTTACCAAACGGTAATCAAGGCGTCACCCACACATGAGTGCCGGTTTTTTAGGATTTCTGCCATCACGGAGTGGTGAGCGCCTAGCCATGCAGCGCTTCACTTTCAAGTCAGAACAAAGGGTCAAGAGATGAAGAAAAGCCTTGCAGCATTTGCACGAGCTGCGCATATGCCGGAGCGCGCTCAGTTCAGATTGGCAATCGGTGTGGCGGCCATGGCGGTTGCCGCTCTGCTTGCAGCTTGTGATTCATCGAATGCCAAGGAAGACTCGCCCAAGCCTGCAGCCGCCCTGCCCAAGGGCGTGCTGCAAGTCAGGCCCGAGTCCATGAAGATGCTGGAGATTGCCGTGGTGGCCGATCCCACCGGAGCGCAAACGGCCTGGGCTCCGGCACATGTGGCTTTTGCGGAAGATCGCGTGGCCTCGGTTTCCGTTCCCGTGACGGCACGTGTGGTCAGCGTCAATGCGCACGTGGGAGATATGGTCAAGGCCGGCGATGTGCTGGCCACCCTGGTCAGCCCTGATGCGCTGCGCACACGCTATGAAGTGGCCGCAGCCAAGACCGCGCACGATGTGGCGGTGGTCGAATCCCAGCGCCAGCAAAACATGGTCGACAAAGGGGTGGGTGTGGAAGTGGATCTGCGTGCTGCGCAGGCCAAGCTGCGCGAGACATCACAAGAGCTTTCTCGCGCGCAGGGTACAGCTGCATTGCTGGGCTCCGGTGGTGCTGATCGCATTGATCTGCGTGCTCCTCGTGCTGGCATTGTCGCGGAGCGAAAAGCCATCGTAGGCTCCTCGGTAGAGCCCGGTTCCGCGCTGTTCATGGTGGGCGATCCTCAGTCCATGAACGTGGTGGCCGAAGTGTTTGAAACAGACCTGCCCGGCATTCGCCTGGGCAGTTCGGTGACGGTGGAAATACCACAGTTGCCCAAGCCGATCAAAGGAACCGTGCGCCACCTGGGGGCCACGCTGGACAAGGAATCCCGCCGTGCCGCCGTGGTGGTGGAGCTGAGCGAGCAGAACTCCGCATTGCGCCCCGGCATGCAGGCCCGTGTGGGCGTGCAACTGTCCAATCAGCATGAGATGCTGATTCCCGTCTCGGCGGTGCTGATCAAGGACGAAAGCCGCAGCGTGGTGTTTGTGCAGCTCGACGGCAACCGATTCGAGGCCCGAACGGTCAACCTGGGTCGTCCATTTCGGGGCATGGTGCCTGTGATCTCCGGCCTCAAGGTGGGCGAGAAAATTGTGGTGCGTGGCGGTCTGCTGCTGGATGGCGCTGCGGCGCAGTTGCTGTAATCGCGGCAGGAGTTTTCACACATGCTGCGTTCATTCATTTCGTTTGTCGTTCATCGACGCCTGCTGGCTGTTTGTGCCACCCTGGCCATTGCCATTTATGGCGTGTACTCCTATCTGCAAACCGCCATCGAGGCCTACCCCGATGTGACCAATGTGCAGGTCGGCGTGATTGCCCAGGCGCCGGGTCTGGCCCCGGAGGAAGTCGAGCGCCAGATCACCCAGCCGCTGGAGCGCGAACTCAACGGCACGCCGGGACTGGTTTCGCTGCGTTCGGAGAGTTACTTTGGTCTGGCCATGGTCAACTTGGTCTTCAACGACGAGGCCAATAGCTTCAACGCCCGTGCCGAAGTTTCTCAGCGGCTGCCGCAAGCCAATCTGCCGGACGGTGTGACGCCTGAAATGGCGCCCGATTACACGCCGCTGGGCAAGATCTTCTACTACCGTTTGCAAAGCGACAAGCACACGCTGGCGCAGTTGCGTACCGAGCAGGAATGGCATGTGGTGCGGGTCTTGAAGCAGGTGCAGGGCGTGGCCGATGTGGTGAGCATTGGCGGCTTCGTCAAGGAATTCCATGTGGAAGTGGACCCCGACAAGCTCTACAGCCTGGGCCTGTCTCTGGATGATGTGAGCAATGCCTTGTCCAAGTCCAACCGCAACGTCGGTGGCGGACTCATGCGCCGCGGCGAGCAGTCGCTGATCATTCGCGGCATTGGCTTGCTGCGCACGCCGCAGGAAATTCAGGAAGTCGTGGTGGCCATGCGTGGCAGCGCGCCCGTCACGATTGGCGACGTGGCCCGTGTCTCGCAGTCGCATACACCGCGCCAGGGCTCGGTGGGCATGGATGACCAGAACGATGTGGTGCAAGGCATTGTGCTGCTCAAGCGCGGTGCCAATCCCTCGCTGGTGCTGGACGATATCCACGCCAAGGTGGAAGAGCTCAACCAGGGTGGCTTGCCCGACGGCATGCAGATGGTGACCAACTATGACCGTTCGGATCTGGTGGGCCATACCCTCAAGACGGTGCAGCACAATCTGCTGTTTGGTGCCACGCTGATCGTGGCGCTGCTGTGGCTGTTTCTGCGCAGTCTGCGCGGCTCGCTGATTGTGGCCACCGTCATTCCGCTGTCCTTGCTGGTGGCCTTCATCGGCCTGCACTGGCTGGGCATGCCGGCGAACCTGATCTCTATGGGCGCGATTGACTTCGGCATCATGGTCGATGGCGCTGTGGTGCTGGCCGAGAACATCATCCGCAATGCTCGCCATCGCAGGCCGCAGACTGCCAACGACATGCGCCACATCATCGTGGATTCGGCAGTCGCCGTGGCCAAGCCCACGCTGTTTGCCATGGCGATCGTGATTGCCGCGCTGATTCCGGTTTTCTCGCTGCAAAGCATCGAAGGCCGCATCTTCCGTCCCTTGGCCATGACCTATAGCTTCGCGCTGTTGGGCGCGCTGGTATTTGCTATGGGTCTGGTGCCCGCTTTGTGCGCGCTGTTTCTCAAGCCGCAGCATGTGATCGTGGATGAGCCCAAGGTGTTCGACCGCATGCAGCATGGCTACCAGCATTGGATAGGCAAGGTGCTGTCTGCGGCCAGCCGCCGCTCCATGGTGTTGATCACCTTTGTCAGCGTGCTGGTGGTGGCCGGTGTTTCGGCCAAATGGCTGGGTACCGAATTCCTGCCGGAGCTCGATGAAGGCGATGCCTATGTGCTGGTGCAGATGCCGGCCTCCATCTCTCTGGAAAAAGGCCAGGAAGTGCTGCGCGAAGTGCGCATGCGGCTCAAAGTCTTTCCCGAAGTGATCACGGTCACCACGGAGCAGGGGCGACCCGAATCGGGCACCGATAACGAAACCCTGAATCTTGCCAAGGCCCTGGTGCGACTCAAGCCCCATGGCGAATGGCGCAAAGGGCTGAACAAGCCGGCTTTGATCGAGGAAATGCGGGCGACTCTGGGTGAAATTCCCGGTGTGGCATTCAACTTCGCCCAGCCGATTCGCGATAGCGTGGAAGAGTCCACTTCCGGTGCGCGTGGTCAGGTGGTTTTGAAGCTGTTCGGCCCCGACATTCCTACGCTGCGCTCCATACTCAAGCAGACGGTATCTCTGGTCAAACCCATTGAAGGTGTGGTGGACCTGGATCTGTACCGTGATGCGCCCGCGCCTCAGGTGCATGTGGAGTTTGATCGCCAGGCTCTGGCACGCCAGGGCATTGCCATGGAGACGGCGCAAAAGACGCTGGAAGTGGCCCTGGCCGGCAATGTAGCCACCACGCTGTGGGAGGGCGAGTTCCCCGTGCCGGTGCGTGTGCGTCTGCCTTATGTGGACCGCATGGATGAAGAGCGCATTCGCAACATCGCCATTCCTTTGCCCGATGGCGGCTCCGTGCCCCTGCATTCGGTAGGTGCGGTCAGCATCAAGATCGGCAACTCCTCCATTTTCCGTGAAGGCAATGCGCGCTACATGGCGCTCAAATTCAACGTGGAAGGGCGCGATATAGGCTCGGTGGTCAAGGACACGCTGGCCACCTTCAAGGAGCATGTAAAGCTGCCTGACGGCTACCAGGCCATCTGGGGTGGCGAGTGGGAAAACCAGCAACGGGCGGCTTCGCGCCTGAAGATCGTGGTGCCCCTGTCTCTGCTCATTGTTTATGCCCTACTGTTCGGTGCGCTGGGGCAGGCGCGTAGCGCCGGCATCATCTTGCTGTGCGCGCCTTTCACCATGGTGGGCGGTATTGCGGCCTTGCATCTGGCGCATATCGAGCTGTCCATCAGCGCGGCGATTGGCTTTATTGCGCTGCTGGGCCAGGTGGCTCTGGCGGGGCTGCTGGTGATTTCTTCCGTGGAGGAATTTCGCCGCCAGGGCATGCCCATGATGCAGGCCTTGGTCGAGGGCACGGCAGAGCGCATGCGCTCCATCATCTTGGTGGCTTTGCTGGCGCTGCTGGGCCTGCTGCCCATGGCCTTGTCCACGGGCGTTGGCAGCGAGACACAGCGCCCATTTGCCTCGGTGATTGTCGGCGGCATGGTGATTTTGCCTCTGGTGGCGCTGGTGCTGCTGCCGGTGCTGTATGCCCTGCTGGGTCCCAAGAACATGATGACGCAGGAAGAACGCGATGAAAGCGCACAAAATGAATAAATGGCTGACCATGGGACTGGTGGCTGCGTCATTCTCCGGCGCGGTCTGGAGCCAGGCTCAGCCCTCTGCATTGTCGGCATTGCCTGCAGCAAGCGGTGTGGCGGCTCCGGCACAGGCCGTCAGTCTGGAAGAATATCTGCGCCTGGTGGTGCAAAACCAGCGTGGCCTGGCTGCAGACCGCCTGCAGCTTGATCTGGCCAAGGCCGACAGTCGCACGGCATCGGCTTTCCCCAACCCCTCCGTGCACTACAGCAACAAGCGTGGCGAGCGTGAATGGGGTGTGGAGCAGCCCTTGCCCATTTTTGGCCAGCGCGGCATGCGCATCGAAAACGCGCGCAAGGGCGAGGTGACGGCCGCCGCCAATGTCGATCTGGCTGCTGCCGGCAGCATGAACGATGCCGCCCATGTGTTCAACGAGCTGCTGGTGGCCCAGCAGCGGTTGGCGGTATGGCAGCATGCGCAGGAAGAGCTGAACAAAGCGGCCTTCATCGTCACAGGGCAGATTGAAGCCGGAACGCGCAGCCGCTATGACGGGGCGCGTCTGAGCCTGCAGCAAGCCCAGATGTCCATGCAGGTAAGCAAGGCACAGGCGGCGCTGCGAGACTCTGCATCGCGCGTGGCTGCGCTGGCCGATCTGCCCCAGTGGCAGGCCCGCGTGGTGGGCAGTCTGAAGGCCGATGCCACCCATGCGCCAGCCGCGTATGGCAGCTTGTGGGATCAGGCGCAGACGCGTTTGCCCATGGTGCGCGCGGCGCAGGCGGCGCTGGATCAGGCCAGACAGAAAATCCGGCTGGAAGAGCGCGAGGCCTTGCCCACGCCCACAGTCGGTGTGGCCCGCATACGCAACAGCCTCGATGGCAGCTTCAATCAAGTCGGCATCCAGGTGGAAATTCCGCTGTTTGATCGCAAAAAAGGCGTCATAGACCGCGCCAAGGTGGAGGCGGATCAGGCGGAGCTGCGGCGCGATGCCGCCTTGCTGGCTGCGCAGTCCGAGCTGCAGCGTGCGCTGGAGCAGCTGCGTATCCGTCGCAGCGCGGTGCTGGACTATGAAAAAGTGGGACTGGCCCAGATTTCGCCCCTGCACCAGATGGCGCAGGACGGCTACAAGCTGGGCAAGGGCACCATTCTGGAGCTGGTGGATGCCCTGGCATCGATTACCGAGCACCGCCTGGAGCACCTGGAGTTGGTCAAGGACATGCTGGACGCTGAGTGGGAAGTGCGTGTGGCCAGCGGCGATCTGCCGCAAGTGCGGCCTTGATTGGCCAGAGGGGAGGTTTGCGTGGAACTGCCAGAACCTGCCGATCCACCCGCATCCTCCATCACATTTACTTGCGCTGCGGATGCGGCTGCATCCCCGTATAGTGTCTGTTTGCAACCGGCAACCGACAGACATCGCATGTACCGCTACCTCATCATCGAAGACGATGCGCTCAATGCGCGGTACATCGCTGAAGGCTTGCGCCAGCAAGGCGCTTACGTGAACGTTTGCGGCGACGGGGTGCAAGGCATTGCCCAGGCCGTGGGCGAGAGTTGGGACGTGATCATTCTCGATCGCATGCTGCCCAATGGCTTTGACGGCCTGCAGATTCTGCAGACGCTGCGCTCCATGGGAAAACAGACGCCTGTCCTGGTGCTCAGTGCACTGTCTGCTACCGATGAGAGAGTGCGAGGGCTGAAGGCCGGCTGTGATGACTACCTGACCAAGCCGTTTGCGTTTTCCGAGCTTTCGGCACGGCTGGAAGCTCTGGTGCGCCGCGCGCAAATTCCGGCACCTACGCGCGAGATGCGGGTGGCCGACCTGCGCATCAATTTGCTCAGCCGAAGTGCGGAGCGCGCAGGCCAGCCCCTGATGCTGCAGCCACGCGAATTCAGGCTGCTGGCATTTCTCATGCAGCATGCCCACCAGATCGTCACGCGAACCATGTTGCTGGAATCGGTGTGGGACTATCGCTTTGATCCGCAAACCAATGTGATCGACGTGCACATCAGCCGTCTGCGCAGCAAGGTGGACAAAGGTTTTGAACCGGCACTCATTCACACCATTCGTGGCGTGGGTTACAGCCTTTCGGACAAGCCCCACGAACTGCCCGAGGTGGTTTGATGCGCCTCGTCAAACCGTGGAGCTCCCTGGCCTTCAGGTTGGCGCTCAGCTATGGCGCGCTCATGGTGCTGACCATGGCGATTGTGCTGTCGGTTTTTTATGTGCAGACGGTGGGCGTGGTGCGCATCAAGTTCGACAAACAGGCCGAGAACCATCTGCGTCGCCTGACCGAGCATCTGGCCAAATATGGCCAGGATGCGCTGGAGACTGAAGTTCGCCAGACCCTGCTCGATGGCGTGAACACCGACACGGAAATCTTGATTCTGATGGACCCTGAGGGCACGCCCATCATGGCCAATGCGCAGGTGTTTCCGCCACGTCGCCTGACCGCCATGGGGGTGCGCGAGCTGACCGTCAAGCGCAACGGGCGCCTGATCGTCGGCCGGGTGGCTGTCTCCGAACTTTCCAATGGCAATCTGCTGGCCGTGGGCAGTGATATGCAGGTGCAGCGCAATCTGGAGGAGCTGTTCGGCCAGGCCAGCCTGATGGCCGCGATTGCGGCCTGCATCATGGCCGTCATCGGTGCGCTGATCTTCAGGCGCGTGGTGGAAGAGCGAGCCGCCGACATTCGCAGCACCATGTCGCGTGTCGCTGCCGGTGATTTGAGGCAGCGCATTCCGGTGACGGGCAACGATGACGAGTTCACCTTGCTCAACCGCGACATCAACACCATGCTGGATCGGCTGGAGCAGCTGATGGAGGGCATACGTCACGTCTCCAACACGATTGCGCACAACCTCAGAACGCCGCTGACCCGCATTCTGTTGCGTTTGAGAAATGCGCAGCAGGCGGGCCAGGTCGATCAGTCTGCGGTGCTGGAAAAAGTGGCCGAAGAAGTGGCGGAACTGGGCATTGTGTTTGAGAAACTGCTGCAGATCGCCGAGGTGGAAAGTGGTGCCAGTCGTCAGAACTTTGCGCCCATGGATATCAAGGCCCTGCTGGTGGATGTGGTGGATTTCTACGAGCCTCTGGTCGAGGATGCGGGAGGGGTGTTGCATCTCGATGTGCATGGCGAACCCATGGCCTTGGGCGATGCCGATCTGATCGCCAGTGCCGTGGCCAACTTGGTGGATAACGCCATCAAATACGGCTCGGCTCCGGGCAGCGAGCATGGTGCCGATTTGCGCTTGCACGCCGGTGTGGCGGCCGAGCATGGCAGCGAAGGCGGTGCGCCGGGCGTGGAGATCACCGTGCAGGACCAGGGCCCTGGTGTGGACGAAAAAACACTGGAGAAAATGACTACCCGCTTCTTCCGTGCCGACTCCGAAAGAGAGGGCTATGGGCTGGGTCTGGCCAGCGTGCTGGCCATCGTGCAGCTGCACGGGGGCAAGCTCAGTTTTCACAACCGTCAACCCGGATTGCAGGCGCGCATCTGGTTGCCCGCCATGGCGCGGACCTGAAAGCCTCTGAGGCTTTTACTGCTCAGGAAAGCGCCCTGTTCCCGTAGGCGCAGAAGCCGGGCTTGGGGCCTTTCTTGGGGTGCAGGCGGCAGGTTTCCGGCCGCTTGTCATACACCGTGCATCGGCGGGTCTTCTTGTCGAGAAAATTGCAATCTCCGCCGGCGCGGCGCGCCATGGTGAAGATATTGTGCTTGGGGTTGTAGTGGTCTATCAGCTTGGCTTTTAGCAGGCGCTTGGCGATCAGCTTGGGCTCCACGTTTTCCACTTCAAACGGGTCCACCAGCTCGAGGCGCACCAGATCCGGCAGCTGAACTTCCAGCGGCATGGTGCAGCAATTGGCGGCGCAGCTGTCGCACATGCCGGCTTTGTATTTGCTCCAGGTTTCGAGCCGATCCACGTCGACGATACGGATGGAGGATTTCATGGTGTTTGCGCTGCAAGGGGCGAAGAAAGAGGGCGCACTATACGGCCCGCACCGCGCTTGGATGGTAGAGCCCGCAAACGCCCCTGATGTCTTGTCAGGTCTATCGGCGGGCCTCAGTCCGGGCCGCTCAGCAACTCCTCATGCCAGTCAAAATATCCAGTCAAATAACGGTTTTGCGCTTATTCTCAAAGCGCAAGCAGCTATTGATTCAAGAGTATCCCGCCATGAATTCCTCCTCTTCAAGTGTCCAGACCCGGGCCACAGCCATAGGCTTGCTGGCGGTGCTGTGCTGGAGTTGTACCGTGGGGCTGATGCGTGCCATTGCCGAACCCCTGGGGGCCGTAGGCGGCGCAGCCTGTCTTTATTCGATGGCCGCCGTGTGTATCGCGCTGACGCGTGGTATTCAAGGGCCTAGGCAATGGCGTTCCATGCATCCCGTGTATTTCTGGGGCTGCGGCGCTTTGTTCGTGGTGTACGAAATCTGTCTGTCGGTGGCCGTGGGCCTGGCAGACGACCGATCCCAGGCCATGGAGATAGGACTGATCAACTATCTTTGGCCCAGTCTGACCATTGTGCTGGCCGTGTTGTGCAAGCAGCAAAGCGCGCGCTGGTGGCTATGGCCCGGCGTGGCCCTATGCCTGTGGGGCTTGGCGCGCGTGCTGGCTGGAGACGCCTTCAGTGCGCGCTCCATGTGGTCTCATGTGCAGGGCAATCCCGTGGCTTATGGCATGGCGTTTGCGGCGGCGTTGCTATGGCCTGCCTACAGCCTGCTGGCGCGACGTTTTGGCGGCGGCTTCAACGCGGTGGGCTTGTTTGTTTTGTGGACGGCACTGGCGCTCTGGATCAAGTGGCTGATGCTCGATGTCGACAAGACCATGGACTGGTCTGTGATCACGGGCGTGCAGGTCTTTCTGGTCGGGGCTCTGACGGCGCTGGGCTATAGCTGCTGGGAGCATGGAATCCAGCACGGCAAGCTGGCCATCATGGCCGCCGCCTCGTATTTCACGCCCGTGCTCTCGGCCCTCATGGCTAGTGCGCTGCTGCAGGTGCTGCCGGGCTGGAGTTTCTGGCAGGGCGTGGCCCTGGTGACGCTGGGCTCGCTGATCTGCTGGATGGCAACCCGACGCATGGGCTAGCCCGCCCGGCTTCACTCTTCTTCAAAACCTTTGCCGCGCAGCACCTTGCTGGCAATTTCGGCGCTAAAGCCGCGAGAGGCCAGAAAGCGCATCTGCTTCATATGCTCTTGCGGCGTTTGCGGCTGGCTGCCAAAGCGCTGCAGCCAGAGCGCATGGGCGCGCTGCAGCTCGGTATCGCGCAGCTGCTCGGCGGCGCTGCGCAGGGTGTCGTCATCGAGCCCCTTGGTTCTGAGCTCCTGCACCAGGCGCGCCGAGCCATAGCGGCGCGCCTTGCTGTGGATCACAGACTCCACCACCCGCTGCACGCTGATGAAGCCGCGCTTTTCCAGCTCATCCAGAATGGCGTTCAGGTCATCGCCTTCCTCCACATACCCGATCAGCTTGCGCTGCAATTCCAGCCGTGAGTGTTCGCGTTGCGACAGCAACTTGAGTGCGCGACCCTTGAGCGAGAGCTTGGCAAAGCCCATGTCAGCAGTTCTCCAGAAACAAAAAGGCGCAGGACGAACCTGCGCAAAGATGGCAACCTGTAGGGCGGCAAGACCCAGATTTCAAAACTGGCGCGCTCCGTTTCAGAGGCGCCATTGCCGTGCGCAGCGCGTTTTATTCCGCGATCACGCCGTCTTTGTCGACCTTGCCCTTGCCGTTCTTGGCGGGCTTGGCTTCGGGCACATCGCTGTTGCCTGCGCCGGGCAGCAGAGCAATGCCCAGGCTGTCGCGCACCTTGTTTTCGATTTCGAAAGCCAGGGCGGGGTTTTCACGCAGGAATTCACGTGAGTTGTCGCGGCCCTGGCCGATTTTTTCGCCGTTGTAGGCATACCAGGCACCGGATTTTTCGAGGATCTTGGCGGTCACGCCCATGTCCAGAATTTCACCTTCGCGGCTGATGCCTTCGCCAAACAGGATGTCGAACTCGGCGGTCTTGAATGGAGGCGAAACCTTGTTCTTGACAACCTTGACCTTGGTTTCGTTGCCGATGGCTTCGTCGCCTTTTTTGATGGTGCCGGTGCGGCGGATATCCAGGCGCACCGAGGCGTAGAACTTCAGCGCATTGCCGCCGGTGGTGGTTTCGGGCGAACCGAACATCACGCCGATCTTCATGCGGATCTGGTTGATGAAGATGACCATGCAGTTGGTCTTCTTGATGGTGGCGGTCAGCTTGCGCAGGGCCTGGCTCATCAGACGCGCTTGCAGGCCGGGCAGGGCATCGCCCATTTCGCCTTCGATTTCGGCCTTGGGGGTCAGGGCGGCCACCGAGTCGATGACGATCAGATCCACGGCGCCGGAGCGCACCAGGCTGTCCACCACTTCCAGTGCCTGCTCGCCGGTGTCGGGCTGGCTGATCAGCAGCTCATTGAGGTTCACCCCCAGCTTCTGAGCATAGCCGGTGTCCAGTGCGTGTTCGGCGTCGATGAAGGCGCAGGTGCCGGCCAGCTTTTGCATCTCGGCAATCACCTGCAGCGTCAGCGTGGTCTTGCCCGAGGACTCGGGGCCGTAGATTTCGATCACGCGGCCGCGGGGCAGGCCGCCTACGCCCAGAGCAATGTCCAGACCCAGAGAGCCGGTGGAAACCACCTGGATGTCCTGGATGGCTTCGCCTTCGCCCAGCTTCATGATGGTGCCCTTGCCGAACTGCTTTTCGATCTGGGCGAGTGCGGCTGCCAGTGCTTTGGCTTTTTCGCTGTTGGCGTCTGCGGACTTGGCTGTGGCGTTCATATCTAGCTCCTGGGTCGGTGGTGCGGCGGTCTGGGGTCAGCTCTGTATTGGCTTCAGAACTGGATGCTTGAACAGTAGTTTATGGGCTTGTACTTGCCATGTGTTGAAATATTTAGTCAGTTTGCCTTACTATTAATCAATGACCGAAATCGCCCCCGTGACCCCTGCCGACGATGCCTGGCGGCAAACCCATCTGGGTCGCTTGCTGGGCCATGCCATGCGCCGGTTCGATGCGCGCGTGCTGCAGCTCATGGCGCGCGATCTGGAGGTGCCGCTGGCGCTGTCCAATCTGGCGGCGCGCGACAAGGTGGGCGCTGCCCATATCCACATCACAAGGCATTTGTCGCTGGCCGGAGACCGGCTTACCGATCTGGCCGAGAAGGCCGGCATGAGCAAACAGGCCATGGCCGACCTGGTGGCCCAGTGCGAGGCCTGGGGTCTGGTGACGCGCGAAATCGACGCGCGCGATGCGCGCGCAAAGCGGGTGCGCTTCACGCAAAGCGGGCTGGCATGGCTCAAAGCCTTTCACGATGCCGTCGCGCAGGCACAGGCCGAATTTAGGGAGGCCGTGGGCGAGGATGTGGCCACGGTGGTGGCTCTGGGTCTGGAAGCCTATGCCGAAGGCTATTGAAGCGCTGCCGTTGAGTCTGCAGACGGCGGGCCGCTCTCTACAATGGCAGCAAAGGCGCCGCAGATTTGCAGACTGCCTGCCCTGCGGCAGCCATACATAACCAGGAGACAACCCCATGCGCATACTGATTGCTGAAGACGACCAGGTGCTGGCCGATGGCTTGCTGCGCACGCTGCGCAGCTCGGGTGCCGTGGTCAGCCATGTGGCCAGCGGCAGCGAGGCCGATGCCGCCTTGCTCACCAACAGCGAGTTTGATTTGCTGATTCTGGATCTGGGTCTGCCCAAGATGCATGGGCTGGAGGTGCTCAAGCGCCTGCGCGGCCGCGGCGATGCGCTGCCGGTGCTGATTCTCACGGCGGCCGATTCGATCGAAGAGCGCGTGCAAGGCCTGGACTACGGCGCCGACGACTACATGGCCAAGCCGTTTGCTCTGTCCGAGCTGGAAGCGCGCGTGCGGGCGCTGACGCGTCGCGGCATGGGCGGCGCCAGCTCCACCATCAAGCATGGGCCGCTGGTATACGACCAGGCCGGCCGTGTGGCCACGATTGACGGCAAGATGATTGAGCTGTCGGCCCGCGAACTCGGTCTGCTGGAAGTGCTGCTGCAGCGCGCCGGTCGCCTGGTCAGCAAGGACCAGCTGGTGGACCGCCTGTGCGAGTGGGGCGAGGAGGTGAGCAACAACGCCATCGAGGTCTATATCCACCGCTTGCGCAAGAAGATCGAGAAGGGGCCGATTCGCATCGCCACCGTGCGCGGCCTGGGCTATTGCCTTGAAAAAATATCTTCCCCCTGAGCGGCTGCGCCGCTTCCCCCAGGGGACGGCAGCCTTTGCTGCGGGGCGGCCCTTGCTGGCTGCCTCTGACCTTACGTAGCGCTTGTCCATGAAGATCTTTCAGCGTGAGCAGCGATCCCTGTTTGGCGAAATCCTGGACTGGATGCTCACGCCATTGCTGCTGCTGTGGCCCATCAGCCTGGCGCTGACCTGGCTGGTGGCCCAGGGCCTGGCCAACAAGCCTTTCGATCGGGCGCTGGAGTACAACGCCCAGGCCCTGGCTCAGCTGGTCATCGTGCAGCGCGGCAAGGTGCAGTTCAATCTGCCGCAGTCGGCCACCGAGATTCTGCGTGCCGATGATTCCGATACGGTGTTTTTCCAGGTGCTGGGTGCCAAGGGCGAGCATCTGGCCGGTGAGCGCGATTTGCCCAGACCGCCGGAAACGGAAGAGGCACCGGCCACCGGCACGGTGCTGCTTCGCGACGAGGAGTACAAGGGCATTGATTTGCGCGTGGCCTATATCTGGGTGCGCATGCCGCTGCCCGGGGAGCAGCACGCTCTGGTGCAGGTGGCCGAGACCCGCGAAAAGCGCAGCGTGCTGGCCACGGAAATCATCAAGGGCGTGATGCTGCCGCAGTTCGTCAGCCTGCCGCTGGCGGCGCTGCTGGTGTGGCTGGCGCTGGCGCGCGGCATCAAGCCGCTGCACCGGCTGGAAGAGCGCATACGGGCCCGCAAGCCCGAGGATCTCTCGCCCATCAACCACAAGGATGTGCCGCTGGAGGTGGTGCCGCTGGTCGATTCCGTCAACGATTTGCTGGAGCGACTCGACGACTCCATCGCTACCCAGAAACGTTTTTTGGCCGATGCCGCCCATCAGCTCAAGACGCCGCTGGCAGGGCTGCGCATGCAGGCCGATCTGGCCCAGCGCGAAGGCACAAGCCCTGAGGAAATCAAGCGCTCGCTGATGCAGATCGGCCGCTCCAGCATTCGTGCCACGCACACCGTCAACCAGCTGCTGGCGCTGGCGCGGGCGGAAAGCGCCGTGCCCGCCATGCAGCCCTGCAATCTGGTGGAGCTGGCCGCCGAAGTGGTGCTGGACTGCCTGCCGCGCGCCATGGACAAGCACCTAGACCTGGGCTATGAAGGCGCAGAGGCTGGCACGCCAGGCGTCTGGCTCAACGGCAATCCCACGCTGCTGATGGAGCTGATACGCAATCTGGTGGACAACGCCATCAACTACACACCCTCCAGCAGCAGCGCACCCGGCGTGGTCACCGTGCGCGTGCTGGCAGACCACTTTGCCCGGGTGCTGCTGCTGCAGGTCGAGGATTCTGGTCCCGGCGTGCCGCAAACCGAGCGCGAACTGGTCTTTCAGCCTTTTTACCGCGTGCTGGGTACCGAGGCCGACGGCTCGGGCCTGGGTCTGCCCATCGTCCAGGAGATTGCGCGCCAACATGGTGCACAAGTGCTGCTGGAAGACGCCAATCCGGGGCAAAACCCCTGCGGCGCCCGGTTTACGGTGCGATTTATTGCGCAGCGCATATCGGAAACTGCGTACTAGGCAAATACTTGCTTACCCTAAAATGAATTTTTATAGGACTTGCCCGTAGGGTGTGCGCACCCCGGAGGCAAGCTTTTGGTATTTCATTGGATCCGGGAGCCTTTCTGATGCAACGTCGTCATTTCATTCACACCGCTGCTGCAGCCGCCGTGGTTTCCTCTTTGCCTGGTCTGGCTATGGCCCAGGATACTTCGCGCGCTCTGCGCATCGTCGTGCCTTTCCCCGCCGGTGGCGCTACCGACATGGTTCCCCGCAACATGCAGGACGTGCTGCCCAAGCTGCTGGGCGGCCAGGCCGTGGTGATCGAGAACAAGGCCGGTGCAGGCGGCTCCATCGGCATGGCTGAAGTGGCCCGTGCCACCGACGGCGTGACCTTCGGCATCGCCACCCTGTCCACCCACGGCGTCAACCCTGCCGTGTTCAAGAAGCTGCCTTACGACGCCACCAAGGACTTTGTGGGCGTGACGGAAATCGTCAAGGCTCCGGGCGTGATCGTGATCAACCCCAAGCTCATCCCCGTCAAGACCTTTGCCGAATTCGTGGCCTACCTCAAGGCCAACCCCGGCAAGGTGTCCTATGCCACGCCTGGCAACGGCACCATCGGCCACATGTGGGGCGTGCAGTTCCTCAAGAGCACAGGCACCGAGATGAACCACATCCCTTACCGTGGTGCCGGCCCTGCCATCAACGACGTGCTGGGCGGTCAGGTGCCCGTGTACTTCGACCAGGTTGCGGCCTCTCTGCCCCACATCAAGGCAGGCAAGATGCGCGCCCTGGCCGTGTCCTGGCACGAGCGCCTGGACGTGCTGCCCGATGTGCCTACCTACGCCCAGACCGGTCATCCCGACCTCAACGATCCTTCCTGGTTCGGCCTGGTGGCCCCCAAGAACACGCCTGCCGCACAAGTGGAACGCGTGCAAAAAGCCATCGTCGCCGCGCTGCAGGACCCCGCAGTTCAGCAACGCATGGCCGCGCAAGGTCTGTACCCTTCGGGCACCTCTAGCGCTGCTTTCACCAAGCAGATCGCTAGCGAAGTGGCCAAGATGAAGAAGGTGGCTGCTGCCGCCAATATTCAGATCGACTAAAAGTGATAGCTGCTAGCCCATTTATTGATTGGGCTAGCAGTCGATTTCATTGAAAAAGGCCTGCATTGCAGGCCTTTTTCTTGGTGGCTCGCTTGGGCTTTACTTGGGGCAGGAGCGCAAGGCCTTGGCTTCCAGATTTTTGCCCAGCAAGGCCGTCACTTCCTGCTTGAAGCTGGCCGTGGCCTTGGGCAGACGCAACGCATAGGTGGTCAGCTCGGCGCGCTCCTGCACCACACGGGCGGTGCGCACGCCCTGGCGCGCAAACGTGGCCAGCTGGCGCTGTGCGGCCTCTTCGCTGGAGAAACGCCCTAGGGACAGGCCGGGCTCCAGAGCGCCGCCGGCACGGTCAAATTCGATGTCCATCAGGCGCAGTTCGACGCGCTTGCGGTCTAGAAACTCGGCATCGGGAAACTTGCCCATGTACACCATCCAGCGACCGCCCTGATGGCTGGGTATCAGCTCCCACTGGCTCTTGGGCTTGGCGGTCAGGGCGCGGCGGATATGGCCGACCTGGCGCTCGTCAAGATTGCTGGCCAGATAGCAGCTCTCGGCCTCCTTGGTGTCTGCTTTGGCTTCGGGCCTGGGCTCGGTTTTTGGCTCGGTCTTGGGGGGCTTTGAATCCTCTTGAGGTTCTTCTTGCGGCTTGCTTTCAGCTTCTGTGACCGGCTTGACTTCAGGGAGCAGGGCTGGAGCCGGGACTTCACCGGGCGGCAGCACGCGCAGGGCGTCGGGTTGAATCTGCTGCTGCAGGCGCTGGGGTTCGGATTGAGTTGCCGGCTGTGCGCCCAGCGCAGCCAAGTGGCCGTGGCTCCAGAGGTAATAGCCGGCATTGGCCAGTACCAGCAGCAAAAAAACAAGTCGCAGCATGGTTCAGGCCTGCAGCGGGCTGCTGGCCGGGCGCACGCTGATCTCGGAGCTGGTCACCGCCTGTACGCCGCTGGCGGTGCGTACCAGAAAGCCGCCATCGGCAGCCACGCCCTGGGCCAGACCGGTGCTGCCGTCGCTGAGCACCACTTCGCGTCCGGCCAGCAGATCGCGCTGGGCAAAGCGCGACAGCAGGGGCTCGAAACCGCTCTGGGCAAAGCTTTGCACCTGGGCCACCAGATTGGGCAAGATGCAGGCCAGGGCCGTGGGCGCATCCAGCGCGGCATCGAACTCCTGCAGGCAGGCCGGCGTGGTGCGCATGCCGTCGCCGGGTCGGGGGCGGATATTGATGCCTATGCCGATCACCACATAGCGCGGTGCGTGCACATCGTGCTGATGGCTGCCCACAAAGCTGGCCGTTTCGATGAGGATGCCGGCCAGCTTGCGGTCGCCTTCCAGCCACAAATCATTGGGCCATTTGATGCCGATTCTGGGAATGCTGCTGCCCGCGGCCGGCAGCTGGGGCTGCAGGCTCTCGGCCACGCTCAGGCCAACGGCCAGAGACAGGCCAGACCAGTCCCTGGGCGTCAGGGGCAGGCCCAGAGAGAACATCAGCGAATCGCCCACGCCGCTAACCCATTGGCGGCCCAGGCGGCCTCGACCGGCCGTCTGCTGCTCTGCAATCAAGAGAACGGGATCGGTCTGGCCGTCGCGCGCACGGCGCATGAGTTCGGTGTTGCTGGAGTCCACGCTGGGCAGAATTTCCACGCTGAAGCCTGGCAGCTGGGGGGCAATGTGCTGCCACAGGGCTTCGGCATTCCAGTGAATGGGCTGAGTCATTTCAGTTGTCCATAAAGTGGCCTGCATCAACGCAGGCGGCTAAAACAAGCATGCCCCAGTTCAGAGTTGCCCGGCAAGGGCGGCCCCGCAGCGAAGGCACCGTCCCCCTGCGTGAAGCAGAGAGGGGCATCAAGGGACGCTATTGATCCCCAGGCATGGGCGGGCGCCAGCCGCGCTTGGGCGCGAGCATGGTGCCCCGGCAGTTGGATGCTCCGCACCAGCAGACATATTCGGCCTTGAGCTTGGGCGTGTAGCGCTCTTCCACCATCAGGCCGTAGTCGTAGTTCAGCTCTTCGCCGGCTGCGATATTGCGCAGCGCCACGATGAAGATGCGGCCGTCTTGCTCGTCGGTATAGCAATTGGGTCCGCAGCTGTGATTGATCCAGCGCGAGGAATTTCCCTGGTGCGTGGCGTCGATCACATGGTCTTCGTCCACATGGAAATAAAACGTGTGGTTGGGCTGGCTGGGGTCGTGCGGGTGGCGATCCTGTGCCTCCTGCCAGCCAATCACTTCACCCACGTACTCAATAATCGTCTCGCCCTCGGCAATATCCTGCACGGCGAAAACGCCTTTGCCATGCACGCCGGAGCGTCGAGTCTGGATGCGACGGCCCCCAGAAGGGGCCAGGGATGTGCGGGGCATGATTTCTCTGATACTTTGAATATGCACACATGTGCGCGTACGCGCGCGTGAGAAGCGGATTGTATGAGCCTGAGCGCCACACCGGAGCGCAGGCGGTTAAAGACGACGAGAACAAACAATGACTAAAACCCTGGTGATTGCAGAAAAGCCTTCTGTTGCACAGGACATCGTCCGTGCACTGACCCCTGTGGCAGGCAAGTTCGAGAAACACGATGACTACTTTGAATCGGACAGCTATGTGGTGACCAGTGCGGTCGGCCATCTGGTGGAGATTCAGGCGCCCGAGGAATTCGACGTCAAGCGTGGCAAATGGAGCTTTGCCAACCTGCCGGTGATTCCCCCGCGCTTTGACTTGAAGCCCGTGGACAAGACCAAGACGCGTCTGAACGCCGTGGTCAAGCAGGCCAAGCGCAAGGATGTGACCGAACTCATCAACGCCTGTGACGCGGGCCGCGAAGGGGAATTGATCTTTCGTTTGATCGAGCAATACGCAGGCGGCGCCAAGGGCGGTCTGGGCAAGCCCGTCAAACGCCTGTGGCTGCAGTCCATGACGCCGCAAGCCATCCGTGACGGCTTCAACAATCTGCGCAGCGACGCGCAGATGCAAGGCCTGGCCAGTGCCGCGCGCAGCCGCTCCGAGGCCGACTGGCTGGTGGGCATCAACGGCACGCGTGCCATGACGGCCTTCAACTCGCGTGACGGCGGCTTCTTCCTGACCACGGTGGGCCGGGTGCAGACACCCACGTTGTCGCTGGTGGTGGAGCGCGAAGAAAAGATTCGCAAATTCATCGTCCGTGATTACTGGGAAGTGCACGGCACGTTCGACGCCCAAGCCGGCCAGTACCTGGGCAAGTGGTTTGACACGCAGTGGAGGAAGAGCGAAGACCCCGAGGCCCGGGCCGACCGTCTGTGGAACAAGGCCCAGGCCGAAGCCATTGCCGCCGCCGTCAAGGGCAAGCCCGCCACGGTGACGGAAGAGAGCAAGCCCACCACGCAAGCCTCGCCCCTGCTGTTCGATCTGACCAGCCTGCAGCGCGAGGCCAACGGCAAGTTCGGTTTCTCGGCCAAGACCACGCTGTCCCTGGCCCAAAGCCTGTACGAACGCCACAAGGCGCTGACCTATCCGCGTACCGATTCTCGCGCCCTGCCCGAGGATTACCTGCCCGTGGCCAAGCAGACTTTCGACATGCTGGCCACCAGCGGCATGCGCCATCTGGCGCCGTTTGCCCAGCAGGCCATCAACGATAACTACATTCGCCCGAGCAAGCGTATTTTCGACAACAGCAAGGTGTCGGATCACTTTGCCATCATCCCCACGCTGCAGGCGCCATCGGGCCTGTCCGAGGCCGAGCAAAAGCTGTACGACCTGGTCGTGCGCCGCTTCATGGCCGTGTTCTTCCCCAGCGCTGAGTACCAGGTCACCACCCGCATCAGCAAGGTGGATCAATACAGCTTCAAGACCGAAGGCAAGGTGCTGGTCAAACCGGGCTGGCTGGCGATTTACGGCAAGGAAGCCGCCAACGAGGTGGAAGACGCCAAGGAAGGCGACAAGGGCCAGCCTCTGGTCGCGGTGAAGCCCGGCGAGCAGCCGCGCACCGACCATGCCGATGTGAAGGGCCTGAAAACCAAGCCGCCCGCACGCTACTCCGAAGCCACGCTGCTAGGCGCCATGGAAAGCGCCGGCAAGCAGATCGACGACGAAGAGCTGCGCGAAGCCATGCAGGAAAAAGGCCTGGGCACGCCTGCCACGCGCGCGGCCATCATCGAAGGTTTGCTGACCGAGAAATACATGTTGCGCGAAGGCCGCGAGCTGATTCCCACGGCCAAGGCCTTTCAGCTGATGACGCTGCTGCGCGGCCTGCAGGTTGAGGAGCTGTGCCGCGCCGATCTGACCGGTGAGTGGGAGTTCAAGCTCTCGCAAATGGAAAAAGGCCAGCTCTCGCGCGAAGCCTTTATGCAGCAGATTCAGGCCATGACCGAAAAGCTGGTCAAGAAAGCCAAGGAATACGACCGCGACACCATTCCCGGTGACTACGCCACGCTGCAAACGCCATGTCCCAACTGCGGCGGCGTGGTCAAGGAAAACTACCGTCGCTACGCTTGCACGGGTGCCAATGGCTCCAGCGAAGGCTGCGGCTTCTCGTTCACCAAATCGCCTGCCGGCCGCACCTTTGAAACCGCTGAGGCCGAGGCCTTGCTGCGCGACCGCCGCATCGGCCCGCTGGAAGGCTTCCGCTCCAAGGCCGGCTGGCCGTTCACGGCCGAAGTGACCATCGTTCGCGACGAGGAGAACGGCAACTATAAGTTCGAGTTCGACTTTGGCGACGACAAGGAAGAAGAGTCCGGCGAAATCGTGGACTTCTCCGGTCAGCAGTCTCTGGGCCCATGCCCCAAGTGCGGCTCGTCCGTGTTTGAGCATGGCGCCAACTATGTCTGCGGCAAGGCCGTGCCTACGCAGGAGCAGCCCACACCGAGCTGCGACTTCAAGAGCGGCCAGATCATTTTGCAGCAGCCCATAGAGCGCGAGCAGATGATCAAGCTGCTCTCCACCGGCAAGACCGATCTGCTGGAGAAGTTCGTCTCCAACCGCACCCGCCGCAACTTCAAGGCCTTCCTGGTCTGGGATGCGGCTGCGGGCAAGGTTAACTTCGAGTTCGAGCAGCGCGAAAGCAAGTACCCGGCTCGCAAGACCGCCGGTGCTGCTGCTACCAAGATTGCAGCTGCTGGCGCAAGCAAGACGGGCGCTGCAGCCAAAAAAGCGGCTGCAAAAACCACCAAGGCGGCGAGCAAGACGGCTGCCAAGACTCCAGCCGTCAAAAAGCCCCGCACCGTAAGCGCCACGCTCAAGCCCAGTGCCGAGCTGGCTGCGGTGATCGGCGGCGAGGCGACATCGCGCCCCGAAGTAATCAAGAAGCTGTGGGACTACATCAAGGCCAACGGCTTGCAGGACGCCAAGGACAAGCGCGCCATCAACGCCGATGCCAAGCTCAAGCCCGTGTTCGGCAAGGATCAGGTCAGCATGTTCGAACTCGCCGGCATCGTCGGCAAGCATGTGAGCTGATCAGCCTACCGGTGCGATCAAGCCCCGTGCAGCCGTCTGAGCTGCACGGGGCTTTTTTGTGCCCGGCTGTGCCGCTCGATGCTGCCCATGCCTGCCCGCTGCTTTTTCTGGGTGACCTTTGCGACACAGGCGCTACTCGGCAATCAGCTATAAATCTTGTTATGCAACTGAACGACGATCTGCTGGCGACCTCGGTCGCAACCGCTGAGGCCCCAGACCTCAGCCGCCCCATTGCCCTGTCTGGTGCTTCCAACTTCCGCGACCTGGGCGGTTACCGGGGGCTGGACGGGCGCAGCCTGCACTGGCGCAAGCTGTATCGCTCGGCCCATCTGGCTCACCTGACGCCCGAGGATCTGGCCCAGCTCCAAACCCTGGGCGTCAAGCGCAGCGCCGATTTTCGCGGCTCGGGCGAGAGCCTGCATTTGGCATACCAGTGGCCCAGCATTGCCCGCCATGCCCTGGTGGTGGAGCCCACCGTGGTGCAGCGTGCCCAGGCCATGATGAGCCAAGGCGAGGAGCTGACGGCAGGCACCACCGAGGAGCTGATGCACGACACTTACCGCAGCTTTGTGAACGTTTACGGCCACCGCTTTGCGGAGTTCTTTGCCCTGCTGCAGGTCAGCGATGAGCCGCTGGTCTTTCATTGCACGGCCGGCAAGGACCGCACGGGCTGGGCCGCCTTGCTGCTGCTGACCGCACTGGGTGTGGATGAGCAGCAGATCATGGAAGACTATCTGCTGACCAACCAGCTGTTCAAACGTCCGGCGTCGATGTACGGCAACATGTCCGAAGAGGTGCTGGACGCCTTGTGGCGGGTGCAGCCTTCCTATCTGATGGCCTCGGTCGATGTGGTGCGCGCGCAAAGCGGCTCGGTGGACCGCTATCTGACCGAGGTGCTGGGTGTGGACCGTGCCGCGCGCGAGCGCCTGGCGCAGCTGTATCTGGAAGCTTGAAGAAACTCCTGATTCGATAGCTTCATACGTTTGATTGCATTGATCTTGAGCACAAATTAAGCCAAGTTTTGAGTGTGTTTACACTCTGAAATACCCCAGATTCGTTGCGCCGACCTGGGGTATTTTTCCAGGGGTTACCATGGGGCAATGGTCCCGAATATCGAGTCGGGCGTACTGGAGAGAGACATGCGAACCTGGATTTCATTGGCAGCCGCCGCCTTGCTGACGGCCGCACTGACCGCCTGCTCAGGCACCACCCCCACACAATCGGGCCAAAGCAGTCAAAGCGGCGTCACGGTGTTTGGCACCATCGATACCAACATCAGCCACACGCGTTAAACACCGCTGCGGCTGTTGCTGCAATTGGACAAGCCCCATAAAAAAAGCCCCACCGGCAACCATGCAGGCGGGGCTTTTTTGCGAGCGTATGGCGAGTGTTTACTCGCCGTGTGCGGCGATTTCGGCGTTCACCTGGGCATGGGTTTTCTGCACCTCGGCCGAAGGCGCTTTGCCCAGCAGGCTGACCACGATAATGGCCAGGCTGGACAGTGCAAAGCCCGGCACGATTTCATAGAGCTTGAACCACTGGTAGTTCTGCCAGACCAGCACCGTCACGGCGCCCACGATCATGCCGGCCAGGGCGCCGTTGCGCGTCATGCGGCCCCACAGCAGCGACAGCAGCACCAGCGGGCCGAAGGCCGCACCAAAGCCGGCCCAGGCATTGCTGACCATGCCCAGCACCTTGCTGTCCGGGTCTTGCGCAATCACGATGGCGATGACGGCAATGGCAAACACCATGGCGCGGCCGAACCAGACCAGCTCTTTCTGGCCGGCCTGCTTGCGCAAAAAGGTTTTGTAGATGTCTTGCGTCAGGGCGCTGGAGCAGACCAGCAGCTGGCAGGACAGGGTGCTCATCACGGCGGCCAGCACGGCAGCCAGCAGCACGCCGCTGATCCAGGGGTTGAACAGCAGCTTGGCGACTTCCAGGAACACGGTTTCGGCGTTGCCGTTCACGCCCACGGCCAGATCGGGGCGGCTGCCGAAAAAGGCGATACCGAAAAAGCCCACGGACACGGCGCCACCCAGGCACAGCACCATCCAGCTCATGCCGATGCGGCGGGCATGGGGAATGGTCTTGAGGGATTCCGCCGCCATGAAGCGCACCAGGATGTGGGGCTGGCCGAAATAGCCCAGGCCCCAGGCCAGCAGCGAGATCACGGCAATCGCCGTCTGGCCCTGGAACATGTCGAAGGCACCGCTGCGGGCGGTCGCGATGATGGCCGTGCTGGCGCCCACGCCGCCGTCGGCGTAGATGACCATCAGCGGCGCCAGAATCAGCGCCGTGATCATCAGCGAGGCCTGGATGGTGTCCGTCCAGCTCACGGCCAGAAAGCCGCCGATGAAGACATAGGCCATGGTGGCGATGGCGCCCACCCACAGGGCGGTCTGGTAGTCCATGCCGAACATGCTCTCGAACAGGCGGGCACCGGCCACCACGCCCGAAGCGCAGTAAATCGTGAAGAACACCAGAATCACCATGGCGGTGACGATGCGCAGCAGATTGCTGCGGTCTTCAAAGCGGTTGGTGAAGTAGTCGGGCAGCGTCAGCGCATTGCCCACTTTCTCGGTATAGACGCGCAGGCGCGCCGCCACAAAACGCCAGTTCAGCCAGGCGCCCAGGCACAAGCCTATGGCAATCCACGAGGCCGACAGGCCTTGCACGAACACGGCACCCGGTAGGCCCATCAGCAGCCAGCCGCTCATGTCCGAGGCACCAGCCGAGAGCGCGGTGACCACGGGCCCCAGGCTGCGTCCGCCCAGAATGTAATCGGAGAGGCTGGAAGTGGCTTTGTATCCCATCCAGCCGATGGCAAACATGGCCAGCAGGTAGATGGCGAAGGTGACGAGCGTTGGTGTATTGGCGGTCATGGAGGCTCCGGTTCGGCGCGGCACACTCCACGGTAGTGAGGGCGCGCAAGAAGGCCTCGCACAGGTGAACCGGATAGGTCGCACAGGGCAAGGCCAGGCCGGTATTGGAACAGCTTCTCAACAGCCCAGTAGGACAAAAGGCTGCAGGCGCGCCTGCAGCCTGGCCCTTTGTCGTGAAATCAAGCGCTTACTGCGGTGCTGCCGGGACGGGTAACGGAGCCAGGGGCGGCAGTTGCGTGCCCACATCGCTCCAGCCGGGCGGCGTGGACGACCCCGACTGCGATGGCGTCGAAGACGGTAGCGGAGAGGGTGGTGCAGACGGCGGAGCCAGACCCGGGCTGGTATCCAGATCCGGGCCGTCCTGACCCTGAGCCGGCGTCGGCGCTGCCGGAGCGTTGGAAGAGGGCAGGGCGGGCGTGCTCTCCTCAATCTCCACCGGGGTGTCGGCGGGCTGCGGCCTGGCGGGTGGCGGGGCCTTGCCCTCGTCCTTGCCGGCGTCCTCATCGGTTCCGGCCCATTGCTGCAGCTTCTCGCGCAGGCGGTCCACCAGATTGCCCCACCAATGGCTGGACTCGGGTTGGACAAACTGGGCCTTGGCATTGAGCAGCGGGCTGGCCAGCGCGCGGTGCATGAAGTCGCCCACCATGGGCAGGGCGCTGCGCGCACCCTGGCCCCAGAGATCGCTCTTGATGGTGATGCGCGCATCGTTGAAACCGGCCCAGGCACCGGTCACGATCTGCGGGTGCATGAGGATGAACCAGCCGTCGGCATTGCCCTGGGTGGTGCCGGTCTTGCCGGCCACATCGGCGCGTATGCCGTACTGGCGGCGAATGGCGCGGCCCGTGCCTTTGTCGATTACGCCGCGCAACATGTCCACCAGGGCGTAGTTCTCTTCCTCATCCCAGGCCTGCTGAGGCTTGGGTGGGGCAAATTCGGCCAGCACTTCGCCGTCGGAATTCTCGATGCGGGTGACCAACTGCGGCGGTATATAGCCGCCTTGGTTGGCCAGGCTGCCATAGGCGTTGACCATCTCCAGCAGCGTGACCGGGCTGGCGCCCAGAGCCAGGGCCGGAACGGCCTCCAGCGGGCTTTGGCGTACGCCCAGGCTTTGCGCCAGCTTGATGACGGAGGTCGGGCCGACTTCCTGCATCAGCTTGGCGGTAATCGTGTTCTTGGAATAGGCCAGGGCGTCCTTGAGCGTGAGTTCCACGCCCGTGGGGGCCGAGGCATCGGAGGGGCGCCAGATCTCACCGCCGGGCAGAGCGATTTCCACCGCCTCGTCCCGGCGCTTGTCCTCGGGCTTTAGGCCGTCCTTGAGGGCGGCGCCGTAGACAAAGGGTTTGAAGGTACTGCCGGGCTGGCGGCGCGCCTGCGCCACATGGTCGAAGGCATCCAACGCATAGTCGCGGCTGCCCACCCAGGCCAGCACGGCCGAGGTGCGCGGGTCCATGGCCACAAAGCCGGCCTGTATGCGCGTCTTGTCCGTGCGCAGCTCCTTCATGAAGCTCTTGTCGGCCAGCAGTTTTTTGACGACCTCCTGCTCGCTCAGGTCCTCGGTCTTGGCGCTCTTCATGCGTTTGCGAAAGGCATCGCTTTCGCGCACCAGCTGCACCACCAGCGGGTTGTTGGCATTCCAGCCGTCGGCGTGGTTCCAGTTGTTGTTGGTAATGCCTTGCAGCGTCTGCATCTGGCGGTTCACCGCCTGCTGGGCCCAGTTCTGCAGGCGCGAATCCAGCGTGGTGCGCACGATCAGGCCGTCGGTGTAGATGTTGTAGTCGTTCTTGTCGGCCCAGGCGATCAGCCATTTGCGCAGCTGCTGCGAAAAATGTGGGGCCATGCCCGTGGGCTCTTCCTGGCGCTCGAAGTTCAGGCGCATGGGGCGTTTCTTGAGGCGTTCGAACTCATCGTCCTTGAGCTCGCCGCGCTTGACCATCTGTGCCAGCACCGTGTTGCGGCGCGAGATGGCGCGGTCCGGATTCATCACCGGGTTGTAATAGGCATTGCCCTTGAGCATGCCCACCAGGGTGGCGCTTTCCAGCACCGAGAGCTTGGCCGCCGGCTTGTCGAAATAGGTGCGCGCCGCCATCTCTATGCCATAGGCGTTGTAGAGAAAAGGCACGGTGTTCAGATAGGTCTCGAGAATCTCGTCCTTGGTATAGAGCGCCTCGATCTTGAAGGCCGTGATGGCTTCCTTCAATTTACGGTTGAGGTTGCGCGCCCGGCCGATTTCCGTGGGGTAGAGATTGCGCGCCAGCTGCTGCGTAATGGTGGAGCCGCCCTGCGGATTGCCGCCCAGCGTATGAATCATCGAGCCCACGGTGCGCGTGAAATCCATACCGTGGTGCTGGTAGAAACGGTGGTCTTCGGTAGACACCAGCGCCTTCACCACCGAGGGCGAAATCTGCGCCAGTGGCACCCACTGGCGGTTGCTGCGCTTGAACTCGCCGATCAGCTTGCCGTCGGCGCTGAGGATTTGCGCCGGCTGCTCCAGCTTGGCCTTGCGCAGGTCGCTGATGCTGGGGGTGAAGGGAATCAGCAGCAGCACATAGAGCAGGGACAGGGCCGGCACTGCCGCCGCAAACCACAGCCATTCACGCCCTGTGGGCAGGCGGCGCCACCAGGGCAGATCGGCAATGCGCTGGCCCAGGGCGCTGGCGCGCCAGCGCATCCACAGCGCAGCTATGGAGGCCACCAGTTTTTCTTTGAAATCGTTCACGGACAGGCGCACGGAGCAGGGCAGCACTGGGCTGCGGATTGGCGAAAGCGCAAAGAATGCCCAAAATCAAGGCAGTTTGCTTGGGGTGGCGGTCTTTTCTACGCAGACAGCCCCGGTATTTTGCGGGCTCGGCTCTGGCGGGTGGCAAAACGGCTTAGCCCGATTGCGGCAGGCAGCCCGCGCGAGCTGTGCCGGTAACAGTGCTTTGCACCATGACGTAAGCTTGTCGCTTCACATCAGCCCAAACGGGAGGGCCGCATGAGCAGCACAGCACAAAGCGTTTTCGACTTTGAAGCCACGGACATCAAGGGGCAGAGCGTGCCCCTGTCGCAGTACCGGGGCAAGGTATTGCTGATTGTCAACACGGCCAGTGCCTGTGGCTTCACGCCGCAGTACAAGGGGTTGCAGGCCCTGCATGAAAAGTATGCGGACCAGGGCCTGGTGGTGCTGGGCTTTCCCTGCAATCAGTTTGGCGCCCAGGAAAAAGGCTCGGACGATGAAATCGCCAGCTTTTGCGAGCTAAACTTTGGCGTGAGCTTTCCGCTCATGCACAAGATCGAGGTCAACGGCGATGGCGCTCACCCGTTGTACCGCTGGCTGTGCAGCGAAGCGCCGGGCGTGTTGGGCACCAAGTCCATCAAGTGGAATTTCACCAAGTTCCTGATCGCCCGTGACGGCCAGGTGGTGCGCCGTTATGCCCCCCAGGACAAGCCGGAAAAGCTGGCCGAGGATATCGCAGCGGTGCTGAGCTGAAGCAGTTGAATTTTCTAAAACAATAGCGGCCAGCGCTTGTTGATCAAGGGCTGGCCGCTGTTTTTTCATGCATGTGGCCTGAATGCGCCGCCCGCTGTCAGGCGATGCCGTCCAGCGTCAGCACATCGGTTTCAACGCACACGCCGTTGTCCAGGCTGGTGCGGAGCACAAAGCCCTCGTCAATGGCCACCAGCTGCACGCTGTCCACATTCTGGCCCTGCTTGCCTTGCGGGCCGTCGAAGCTGAAAAAGCCGCGCAGCGGCAGCTCGGCAGCGCATTCCATGTCGGTATTTGCGTGCTGCTCCAGCAGCCACTGGCGGGCAGAGCGCAGCGTGGCGGCCACGGGTTGGAAGGCCTGGGGGAAGTCGATGTGCGCGGTGCGCGTGGTGTCGTCACCGCTCAGTCCGTCAAATTCGCCAATGGTGTAGAAGGGCAGGGTAAAGCTATGGATGCTCATGGGTTTTGCTATTAAAAAGGTTAGCGCTACGTCCGTATATCAAGCATTACCGGCGAGTTGGACTGAAGTTTTTAGCTCGGTGCCGTGACGGGACTGCATTGTGCTGGATGCTGCGCCGTCCAAAAAGGAAACAGCACGTGCAGGTGAATGGCAGGCGCCCGGCGCCAGGCCCTGCCGCTATTCCTCACCCATGGCTTTGAAGGCCGTCGCCAGATGATCGAGCAGTGCCCGCACCGCAGGCAGCTGCCCCCGGCGCGAGGCATAGACGGCGTGGATGATCTCGGCACGCGGCTCCCAGCCCGGTAGCACCTGCACCAGCGTGCCGCTGCGCAGATCGTCGCGTACAAACATGCTGGGCAGCTGCACCACGCCCACGCCGGCCATGGCGGCATCGCGCAGCGCCAGCATGGATTGCGTGACAAAGCGCGGGCTGTGGCGTATCTCGGCACGGTTGCCGTCGGGGCCGTAAAGCTGCCAGCGATGCGCTTCCTGTGGCGTGCCCATATCCAGGCTGGGCCAGTGCGATAAATCCATGGGCCCGGCCGCCTGACCGCATTGCTGCAGCAGCGCTGGTGCGGCCACCAGGCACTGGCGGCGTTCGGCCAGCGTGCGCAGTACCAGATCGCTGTCCTGCAGCGGCGGCGGGCGCACGCGAATCGCCAGATCCAGGCCTTCGGCCACCACATCCACCCGGCGATTGGTTTCATCCACCTGCAGCTGCACACGCGGGTGCTGCAGCATGAAGTCGGCCAGCATGGCGCCCACGCGTGCGGCCAGCAAGGCCACGGGGCAGCTCAGGCGCACCAGGCCGCAGGGCTCGGACTGGATCAGCGCCACCGACTCCTCGGCGGCCTCGGCCTCGGTCAGCATGGCGCGGCAGTGCTCGTAATAGCGTTTGCCCACCTCGGTGACGGCAAAGCTGCGGGTGGAGCGCAGCAGCAGCTGGACGCCCAGCCGCTCCTCCAGCAAGGCCACGCGGCGGCTGAGCTTGGACTTGGGCAGACCCAGGGCGCGGCCTGCAGGCGCAAAACCGCCGTGTTCCACCACCTGGGCAAAGTAGTACAGCTCGTTGAGGTCGGGTAGTTTCATTGTTTCAAAAATAGAACTCTGAGAGCAATTATTGCCGACTACTCAAATCATTGTTCCGAATTCATACTTCTCTCCATGTTCAACGGATCGGTGATGTCAGGCACAGGTGGTGACTGGCTTCCGATCCCAAAGCAGGCAACCGGTGAAAAACGCCGTGTTTGCCGCAACAGGAGAAGTGCCATGCTCAAGAAAATTCTGGGTGTTTACGAAGCCCCCCGTCCCCACTGGGTGGGCAATGGCTTTCCCGTGCGTTCGCTGTTCAGCTACGGCGACCACGGCAAGGCTTTGAGTCCCTTTTTGCTGCTCGACCATGCCGGTCCGCAAAGCTTTGCCCCCACCAGCGGCCGACGCGGCGTGGGCACGCATCCCCACCGTGGATTCGAGACCGTGACCATCGTCTATGAAGGCGAAGTCGCTCACCGCGACTCCACCGGCGCAGGCGGCACCATCGGTCCCGGCGATGTGCAGTGGATGACGGCGGGCTCGGGCATCTTGCATGAGGAGTTTCACTCCGAAGCTTTTGCCCGCAGCGGCGGCGCGCTGGAGATGGTGCAGCTGTGGGTCAATCTGCCTGCCAAGGACAAGATGAGCGCTCCCGGCTATCAGAACCTGCTCAATGCCGATATTACGCAGGTTGAGCTGCCCGGCGGTGCCGGTCATCTGCGCGTCATCGCAGGGGACTACAACGGGGCAGACCGCAAGGCCCACGGCCCGGCCCATACCTTCACTCCCATCAATGTCTGGGATGTGCGTATCAAGGCCGGTGCCACGACCGAGCTGAAGGCCCAGCCCGGCCACACGCTGGCGCTGGTGGTGCTGCACGGCACGGTGCTGATCAATGGCGAAGAAGTGGCGCGTGCCGGTCAGCTGGTGCATATGGATCGTGCTGAGGACACCGTGCATCTCGAAGCCAACAACGAGGTCACGCTGCTGTGGCTCTCCGGCGAGCCGATTGACGAACCCGTGGTCGGTCACGGCCCCTTCGTCATGAACACTGACGAGGAAATCGAGCAGGCCATTGACGATTTCCGCAGCGGCCAGTTTGGCCGTATTCCAGCCGTGGTGCGCGATGCGCCCCAGGCTGGACTGAACCACTGATGCATCGCCCGGACCTGCGCGGCAGCGCAGGTCTGCGATCTCCAGGCTCACCCGCTTTATCCCTGCCCCTCCCCCTGTCCTTTTCCACCTCCAGGAGACTGCCATGAGCATCCCGTCCGCTGCGATTCCTGCCAACTTCAACGGTGCCAAGCCCGTGATCGATCCCGACAACGTGGCCATGCTGTTGATCGATCACCAAAGCGGTCTGTTCCAGACCGTGCAGGACATGCCTTTCACCACGCTGCGCCGCCTGGCCAGCACGCTGGCCAAGATCGCCAGCCTGGCCAAGATTCCCGTGATCACCACGGCATCGGTGCCCCAGGGCCCCAACGGCCCGCTGATTCCCGAGATTCACCAGAACGCGCCCCATGCCATCTACGTGCCTCGCAAGGGCGAAATCAACGCCTGGGACAACCCGGACTTTGTGCAGGCCGTCAAGAATACGGGCAAGAAGCAGCTGATCATTGCCGGCACCATCACCAGCGTGTGTATGGCGTTTCCCTCCATTGCCGCCGTGGCGGACGGCTACCAGGTGTTTGCGGTGATCGATGCTTCGGGCACCTACTCCAAGATGGCCGAAGAAATCACCCTGGCGCGCATGCTGCAGGCCGGCGTGGTGCCCATCGATACCGCGGCCGTGGCCTCCGAGCTGCAAAAGACCTGGAACCGCGCTGATGCGGCCGAGTGGGCCCAGGCCTATACCGGCATCTTCCCCAACTACCAGTTGCTGATCGAAAGCTATGCCAAGGCACAGGAAGTGGTGCAAAACCACGAAGTGCTCGATTCCCTGCGCGCCTGATTTCCCTGGTCCCGTCATCTACCCTGAAGGAGATTCCCATGAGCAACAAGCCCTACGTTCGCCTCGACAAAGACAATGCCGCCGTGCTGCTGGTGGACCACCAGACCGGTCTGCTGTCCCTGGTGCGCGATATCGATCCGGACAAGTTCAAGAACAATGTGCTGGCCCTGGCCGACATGGCCGAATACTTCAAGCTGCCCACGATTTTGACCACCAGTTTCGAGAACGGTCCCAACGGTCCGCTGGTGCCCGAACTCAAGGAGAAATTCCCTACCGCACCCTATATCGCCCGCCCCGGTCAGATTAATGCCTGGGACAACCAAGACTTTGTGAAGGCCGTGAAAGCCACGGGTAAAAAGCAGCTCATCGTGGCCGGTGTGGTGACTGAAGTCTGCGTGGCTTTCCCCGTGCTGGCCGCCCTGGAAGAAGGCTTTGAGGTGTTTGTGATTGCCGATGCTTCCGGCACCTTCAACGCCATGACCCAGCAAGCCGCCTGGAGCCGCATGGAACAAGCCGGTGCCCAGCTGATGACCTGGTTTGGCGCGGCCTGCGAGTTGCACCGCGACTGGCGCAATGACGTGGAAGGCCTGGGCACACTGTTCTCCAACCACATCCCCGATTACCGCAATCTGATGAATAGCTACAGCGCGCTGACGGCCGGCAAATAAGCCTGCTCAGCCCGCAACAAAGCCCGTCGCGCGATGCGCTGACGGGCTTTGCTTTTTTGATAGCTGAAAGCGGATATTGCGTCTGCGCTCAGGCCGCTTTTTGCTCTGAATTTTCGGTGCAGCTGGCGGGCGGGGTGTCGTCATGCAGACGGTCCTTGACATATTCCTGGCCCCAGTTGCGCATGGCAATCAGCACAGGCTTCAGGCTGCGGCCCAGTTCGGTCAATTCGTAGTCCACGCGTGGCGGGACTTCGGCATATACCGTGCGCAGCACAATGCCCGCGTCTTCCAGCTCGCGCAGCTGCAGCGTGAGCATGCGCTGGGTGATGGCGCCTATCGAGCGGCTCAACTCGCTGAAGCGCTTTTTGCCGTGCAGCAGATGGAACAGGATGATGGGCTTCCAGGTGCCGCCCATGACAGACAGCGTCACCTCCACAGTGCAACCGCTTTTGCTGTTCAAACGTTTCACAAGCACCTCTTTTCCTGATTTCCAGATACGCTACATCCTAGCGCCAGGCAAGCATTCATGCATTACTTACATTTTTAATACTATCAAACAAATATGTAGGTTCTGGCGTTTTTCATCCTTTGACGGCACCATGCACAGCCTCTGCATTTCTTCTTCACAAGGACAGCCATGAAAGCCATGCAACTTGCCGCCCCCGGTGGCCTGGATAACCTGAAGATCACCGACCTGCCTGCCGCTGCTGCCCCTGCTGCAGGACAGATCCAGGTGCGCATTCACGCCAGCTCGCTCAACTATCACGATCTGGGCGTGGTTCGCCGCCCCGGCGCGGCTGCCGACGGCCGCATTCCCATGGCCGATGGCGCGGGCGTGGTGACCGCCGTGGGCGGTGGCGTGACGGAATTTGCCGTGGGCGATGCCGTGGTCTCCACCTTCTTCCCGCAATGGCTGGCCGGCCGCAAGGTGCCGACTGACTTTCAGCTGGTGCCCGGCGACGGCATGGACGGCTTTGCCCGCGAGTCCGTGACCCTGCCCGCCACCTCTTTTACCCGTGCGCCCAAGGGCTGGACGCATGCCGAAGCCTCTACGCTGACCACGGCCGGCCTGACGGCCTGGCGCGCCCTGGTGGTTGATGGCGGCATTCAGGCCGGCGATACCGTGCTGGTGCTGGGCACCGGCGGGGTCTCGATTTTGGCGCTGCAAATGGCCAAATCCATGGGGGCCAAAGTGATTGCCACCACCTCCAGCACCGCCAAGGCCGAACGTCTGCGCGCCCTGGGTGCCGATGTCGTCATCAACTACAGCGAAACCCCTGAATGGGGCGACGCCGTCCTGGCCGCCACCGGCGGGCGCGGTGCTGACATCGTGGTCGAAGTCGGCGGCCCCGGCACCCTGCCGCAATCGATTCGCGCCTGTGCCCCCGGCGGCCATATTGCGCTGATCGGCGTGCTCACCGGCATTGCTGGCGCCGTGCCCACGCTGGAGCTGATGCGCAAGCAGCAGATCCTCAAAGGCCTGATCGTCGGCAGCCGCGAGCAGCAGCAGGACATGGTGCGCGCGCTGGAAGTGTTCGGCTGGAAGCCGGTGATCGACAGCAGCTACCCGCTGGAGCGTATGGCCGAGGCATTTGCGCACCAGGCAGCAGGCAAGCATTTCGGCAAGATTTGCTTGGAATATTGATAGCTGATGGCGCTTGACGCGCCTTGGTTTGAGATGGATCGGGCATGTGATTATTTTTGAATCGCATGCCCGATTGGCTTTTAGCGGCCGGCTATCGATCCCTCACGGCTGGATAGCCATGCTTTGCAAGCAAAGAAAATCCAAATTCAATAGCCAATGGCAATTGACCGATAAACGCGAGACCGTAATGAGTGAATGGATTGATATCTCTCGCCCGATGGAGATTCTTTCGCTGAAAGACTGATGCCTGGGCCATAGGCTATAAACACCCATCCTTGAAACAACAAGATACAAGTGAGGGTGGAGGCAATGGCGGTACTGATACCCGCATTCGGCAGTTGCGCGGGGCGTATGACACATGGTGAAAAGCGTCTGGCCCAGCGTTTGCAGCAAAAGCTGGAAGACGATTATTGGCTGTGGTGGGATGTGCCAATCGGCCCCAAACAGACGCGGCCCGATTTTGTCTTGGTGCATCCGCGCCGGGGTGCGCTGATTCTGGAAACCAAGGACTGGCATCTGGAAACCATTCGCAAAGCCACGCGCGAATATTTTGAAATTCTGGATGCCGGCAGCAGCCGAGCCAAGGTGGTCATGAGCCCGCTGCAGCAGGCGCGCCACTGCGCGATTCAGGTTATCAATGCGCTGGAGCGCGATCCGCAATTGGTTGCTGATGACGGCCCGCACCAAGGCAAGCTGGCTTTTCCCTGGGGCCATGGCGTGGTCTTCACCCGCATCACGCGCAAGCAGTTCAACGATGCCGGTCTGGGCCATGCCATTGCCGGGCATCTGGTGATCTGCCAGGATGAGATGCTGGAAAACGTCGATGCCGAAGTCTTTCAGCAGCAGCTGTGGAATATGTTTCCGCACCGCTTTGGCCCAGACATCAATGTGCCGCAGCTGGAGCGCATCCGCTGGATTCTGTTCCCCGAAGTGCGCGTGCCTCAGCAGCAAAGCCTGTTTGACGACAGCGCCCGGAATCAGGATGAGCTGCCCGACATCATGCGCGTGATGGACTTGCAGCAGGAGCAGCTGGCGCGCAGCCTGGGCGACGGCCACCGCGTCATCCACGGCGTGGCAGGTTCGGGCAAGACCATGATTCTGGGTTACCGCGCCGAGTATCTGGCCAGCACGCAACAACAGGCGGACGTGCCGGACAGCAAGCCGATTCTGGTGCTTTGCTACAACGAGCCGCTGGGCGTGCAACTGGCGGCCAGCATGGAGGCCAAGGGCCTGCAGGACCGCGTCCATGTGCGCCATTTCCACAAATGGTGCCGCGAGCAACTGGTGGCCCATGAGCTGCTGCCCGAAGACACCCACGGCTGGCCGACAGGCAAGCTGATGGAGGAATATGTGCGGCGCGTCATCCGGGGCGTGGAGGACAAGCTGATTCCCACCGGCCAGTACCACGCCATCCTCATCGACGAAGGCCATGACTTTGCGCCCGAATGGCTCAAGCTTGTCACCCAGATGGTGGACCCCAGTACCGACAGCCTGCTGCTGCTCTATGACGATGCGCAAAGCATTTACGACCGGGGCCAGAAGCGCAACTTCAGCCTCAAAAGCGTGGGCATACATGCGGCCGGCCGCACCACCATTCTCAAAATCAACTACCGCAACACGCACCAGATTCTGCAACTGGCCCACCGTGTGGCGGGCGACATGCTCACGGCCGAAGATGCCAAGGATGAAGACAGCATTCCCCTGCTCAAACCTCTGAGCTGCGGCCGCGAAGGCCCGGATCCCATCGTCATCGACCTGCCTACCTTGCCCGAACGCGCTGCCCGCGTGGCCGAGCTGCTGGCCGACCAGCATGCCCAAGGCCATGCCTGGGGCGATATGGCCGTGCTGTGTCGCCACAAGGACGAGCTATGGGTTTGCGCAGACGCCTTGCGCCGCAAAGCCTTGCCGCATCGCGTGCGGGAAAAGTCCGGTGACTTCAAGCCTGAGCACGACTCCATCAAGCTCATGACCATGCATGCCAGCAAGGGGCTGGAGTGGCCGGTGGTGGCGGTGGTTGCTTCTGACGCAGAGCGCAAAGCCAAGGACGTGAAAAAGGATGGGGCGCTGGAGGCCAGATTGGTTTATGTGGCTGCAACTCGCGCAACATATAAAGCAATTCAAGTTTGATTACTTTGAATGTGTTTTTTGGGAAGAGGTTGGTATGAATCCCAGGCCAACACATTGCCGTAAATTTGAGCACCATGTGGCTGCACTCTTCGGCGCCGCTGCGCGCAACAAGAGGCTGCCGTCACCGGAGTGGGCATAAGGGACGATTACCGGGGCGGAATAGCTTCTTTATGAAATTAATAGCTGTTAGCGCAAGCAGCTATTCGGCTGAAGGCCTATTTCGCTCATAAATCTCGCAGACCGTCCGCTCCCACCCCTTTTGGCTGCGCCCGCAGCGAAACGCAGGGACGCAGACAGCAGGGCGGCGTTCTTTGCTTACTTTCTGGCGCGTCAGAAAGTAACTCGCCCACCGGGGCGAGACCCGGCATGTCTGGTCAGGCCGCTAGCGGGCAATGTCAGGGCATATCAAATTTGATAGCCGTCTGCGCTTGATGCACAAGCGCTAAAGGCAGATTTGGCACAAAAGGGCGAGCTGCCCCAGCGCCGTGCCTGATGCACTCTCCAGCAGCCGGGCTGCACGCTCAGCTGCGAAGGCGCAGGCTTACTTCTTCAACGCGGGCGCGCCGTTTTGCCAGGTGGCCCAGTCGCGCACGATGGTGTCCACCACGATGCTGCCGACCTTCGTCACATTGGCCACGGTTTCGGCAAAGCCGCCGGCGGTTTCGCCGGGCGCGGGGTCCAGGTGGGCCAGCGTGGTTTCGTTGGGGTTGCCCTGGTCGAAGTTGACCGAGCCGCGCAGGCTCAGGATACGGTCCGTGCCGTGGGTGCGGGCCAGCACCAGGGCGATGGCGGCGGCTTCCATTTCGGTGGCCACGTAGTCGTCTGCACCGTAGCTCTTGACGATGTACTGCGCTTCGTTCGACAGGCCGGGGCCGTGGAAGAAGGTGTCGCCCGACACATGGGTGCCCACGCCCACATGGGGAGCGCGGCGTGCCTGTGGCTGGGGGTAACGCAGGCGGTAGCGCTGGGCCGATTCGGAGTCCTGCAGCTGGGTGTTCTGGGTCAGCTGCATGGCCCATTGCACCAGGGTGGGGTTGAGCTGGAAGCGGCGGTAGTTTTCGTAGCCTTTGCGCGGCATGAAGACGGGCGCGCCGGGCTTGCCTTCTTCGGGTGCCCAGCGGTGGCCCAGGTCGTAGTCGACCAGCCAGCTGCCCCAGGTCACGTCGCCTATGGTGCCGCGCGCTGGCGGCGTGCCGGCCACGCCGGAGATCACGTAATAGGCCTTGGAGAAGTCGAACTGCGGGTTCAGCACGATGGCCTGCACCGAGGCCGAGGAGTTGACCTTGCCCATGCCGAGCACGCTGCCGCAGACGCCGTCGGCGTTGCAGAACACCGGGCTCAGTGCGCCGGGCACGTTGATGGGCGTGGCGTCTTTCCAGTAGCGCTCGAACCACAGCTGAAACTCGCCCGCGCGGTCACCGGTGTTATTGCCGATTTCAAACATGGCGCCGATAAAGACTTTCACGGCCACGGGTTTGGCCGCAGCCACGGTGGTTGCCGCCGCGCTGGTGGCTGGGGTCTGGGTCTGCGCCTGGTTTTGCGCGTAAGCGCCGCTTGCTGCAGCGCTCAGTACTGCGGCAGCCAAAGCGATTCGGGAGAGTGAGAAAAAAGCAGACATGGTGGGCAAGGAAAAAAATAGAGAGAGGGAAGTCAATGAGAAAGGGCGGGATTTTCGCATCTGCACCCGAGTGTGTGTGGCGTGCCGGAAGCCTAATTGCCTGCCGGTGCAGCGGAGCAGGCTTTTGCCGCGCTATGGATAAGCGCTAGCCAGCAATTTTCCCTGTATCTGGCACGACGGAAAACACCGTGGCTGCCACTGCTTTGCCATGTAGTTGTAGCCGGTTGCGGGCCATGCATTCCCGTGTGGCACCGTACTTCCTGGCCACGCTCTCGCTGGCGGTATTGCCCGTCGCCACCACAATTTCCACGCGCTGCATGCCCAGTGTCTGAAATGCGTAGGGCAGCAGCGTCTGCATCGTGCGCAAGGCGATGCCTTGGCGCTGTGCCGATTGTTTGACCCAGTAGCCGAGGTTGCAGAACCGGTGCTCGTGATTGATGGCGTTCAGCCCTGCTCCACCCAGCAGTTCGCCCTTTGCTGAGAAGATGCCAAATTCATGGGCGTTGCCGCTGGCTAGGCTTTCGCGGCACATGGAAAACCAAGCCAGGGCGGTGGCTTCTGAAAAGCCGGGCTGGCACCAGTCCATCCAGCGGCCCACGGTGGCTAGCGATTCATAGGTGGCTGCCGTCATGGCGCGCGCATCGCTGTCTTCAAAGGCGCGCAGCACCAGCCCTTCGCATTCGACGGTTGGGAGGCGGTGAAGTCGTGGCTTATCAAATTCCATAGCTGGTGGCCTTTTTTAGAGGAGGACTGAGGGGCGTTTCTACGGAGACCCCTGTACCGTGGAGCTGGGTACGTTCACTCCCTTCCCGATCGCAAAAAACTGCCCACCCGCCACATAGTGCAGCGTGCGCAGCTCGGCCGGTGCCGAATCAAACTCCCAGTGCCCGTCGCGGAACACGCGTTCGTCGGCCCAGGCGGCGATGACTTCGCCTATGAACAGGTCGTAGGTCTGCTGGTTGTGCGGCTCGGGTATGAGCTTGCAGACCAGCCAGGCGGCGCAGCCCGCGACCAGGGGCAGGGCTAAGCCCGGGGCCTCGAACAGCGGCACGCCATGCTTGGCGAGCTTTTCGGGCTCGGTCACGGCGCTGTCCGTGCCAATGCCTACCGTCATGGCGGCCTGGGGCACGGTGGGCAGTTGCAGGGCAAACAGGCCGCTGGCTTCGACCAGGGCACGGGTGCGCGTGGCCTTGTCGAGCACGACGGTGACCTTGGGCGGCGCAAAGTCCAGTGCGCAGGCCCAGGCGGCGCTCATGGCATTGCTCTGACCCGCATGCCGGGCCGAGACGATGACCGTGGGGCCGTGGTTGAGCAGGCGGTAGGCTTTTTCCAGAGGGACGGGAGTGAAGTGTGCAGGCAGCATGGCAAGTGGTGAATGCAAGGAGACAGGGTTGGCTCAAAAGCCCGTTACGATGGCGCGGCGATTTCCCCATCTTCGCCCGAATCCGGGCCCCTCAAGGAGAACACCATGTTTAGCCACATCATGTTGGGTGTGAATGATCTGGAGCGCGGCAAGCGCTTTTACGACGCGTTGCTGGGTCAGTTGGGCATTGCGCCCGGCGTGGCCAACCGCAACCGCTTCTTCTACCGCAGCCCCACGGGCACGTTTGCGATCTCCACGCCCATCAATGGCGAGCCTGCCTCGGCAGGCAACGGCGCGACCGTGGGCTTTGGCGCCCAGTCGCCCGAGCAGATCGATGCCGCACATGCGGCAGGTTTGGAGGCCGGTGGCGTGTCGATCGAAGACGCACCGGGCTGGCGCGGCGAAGGCGCTGCCGCCATGTATCTGGCCTATCTGCGTGACCCGGACGGCAACAAGATCTGTCTGGCTTATCGCAAGCCCAAGGCGTAAAAACAAAGCGGCCCACGGGCCGCTTTTTTATTTGTGCGTGGGCGTGAGCGAGGCTCAGGGCTGGCGTGGCGGCTCGCCAGGCGGCCGCATGCCGCGCCCCGGTCCCCGGCTGCCTGGTGGCGGGCCGGACGGGCGCTTGCCCCTGGCCTGACACACCGCGTCGTCCAGATTGCTGCGAATGACCAGCGTCTTGCTGGCCAGCATCACGCCGCCCACATTCTGGATGTCGAAAAGATAGGGCGATTTGTCGCTCTCGTTGCCTATGACGTTGTCGGTATCCAGCGTGGTGTCCGGCAGGCCTTTGGCGATGTACAGCGGCTGCTGCTCAAAGATGGATGTGTTGAGAGCATCGGGAAACAGCAGCTGGCTGACCAGCCAGGACGGGGCTCGGTCGCGCCCGTCGTAGCTGCCCTTCATCACGCGCAAATGCACATGGTTGGCGCGCCCGCCGTACCAGCCGGGAAAGCAGCTGTCAAAGTGCACCACGCCCAGCTCATCCGTGCGTTGCCAGCCGCGGAAAAACTGCCGGTTCTTGTCTTGTGCGTTGTTGTTGCACATGGGGTGTATATCGCCCGAATAGCCGCCTGTGTGGTTGGTGTGCCAGACCTCCAAGATTGCGCCCGCCACCGGCTGGCATTGGGCATCCACCACCCGCAGCTGCATCAGCATGGGCAGGCCGTTCCAGCCGTCGCTGATGTCCTGACGCTCTGGCGATTGGGTGTGGCAAGGGCCTATGGTGGCCTCGCAGCTTAGCTGGCAGCTGCTGGAGACGGCGGTGGCCGCAAACGGTTTGACGGCACGCGCAGCGGCTCCTATGCCGGCCGTGCCGCCACTGGCCCAGCGGGCCTGGGTCCAGCTTTCTACGGCCTTGGCATTGCGGGCCTGTGCGCCTGCCAGGGTGCTGTAGCCGCCCAGAGTGCCCCATAGCGGCAGTGCCCAGGCGGCATGGCTGGCGTGGCGCATCAGCGCACGCCGCGAGAGTGGGGCAAAGGTGCTTGGTGCCGAAGCGGCAAAGTCGTATGGAGCTGTGGGCATGGTGCGCATTCCTGATGACGCGCAAATGCTAAGCGGCAGCAGCCGGCCGTTGCTGTGTGTGGCCGGGTCTTTACCTGGCTTTACCTTGTTGCCAACATGGCTGTAAGAATAATTTTGATAGCTTAAAAAGATTGTCTGCATTGCGCTGCAGCCGATTTTTATTCCATCAAATGTGCCAAATTCCCGGCATGCCCGAGTGGGCAGGGGTGGCGATGTGGGATGGGCCGGTGCAAATGCGGTCTGGGCGGCACAATGGCGGCAATTACTGAACGATCAAGACATGAACAAGACCACCAAACCTTCTGAAGAGCATCTGTGCGAACCCTGCACCGGTATTCAGCGCAACTGGCGCAAGGCCCCGGGCCATGCCGAGCTGATGCAGCGCGGCAACCGCAATGAAGAGCGTGGCTCCCACAGCGTGACGATTACGCGCTATCTCTGCGAGCGCTGCGGCACCGTGTGGGACTATGAGAACGACAAAAAGGATCAGCGCAAGGGCTGGTCCGTGGTGGGCCGCGTTTAAAAGCGAGCCGCCGCCGTGTAGGCGGCTTGGGCACAACGGCGCCTTTGCGGCGCCGTTTTCATTGGATATTTCAGGGAGGCTGCGTGCAATCAGCAAGCAACGAGTGGTTTGACGAGGCGTATTACCAGCGCTTTTACTTTGACAAGAAGACCAGCGTGATCGACCCCGAGCACGCGCGGCGGCTGGGTGCTTTTGTTTGCTCGTATCTTGCCTATTTGCGTGTGCCGGTGCGCCGCGTGCTGGATGTGGGCTGCGGCATCGGCCTGTGGCGCGAGCCGGTGTTGCAGCACTTTCCGGGTGCCAGCTATCACGGTGTGGAGTTCAGCCCCTATCTGTGCGAGCGCTATGGCTGGGAGCAGGGCTCGGTGGTGGATTACCGGCCCAAGGATGGGCAGCCTTTTGATCTGGTGATCTGCCAGGGCGTGCTGCCGTATCTGAGCCCGGCCGATCTGAAGAAGGCCCTGGGCAATCTGGGCGCGCTGTCCAGCGGCGGCCTGTATATCGAGGCCGTGGCGCGCGAGGACTATGAGCGCGACATCATTGACGAAGACCTCACCGATGCGCGCCTGTACCGCCACCGTGCCGAGCTGTACCGGCGCGGCCTGCAGCCCCATTTCAAGGAGCTGGGCGGCGGCGTGTGGCTGAGCCGCAAGGCCGAGCTGCCGCTGTTCGAGCTGGAGTGCGTGGGCGGCTGATCTTGGCTTGCGCAGCTTGGTTTTTTGCAGGCAGCAGCCTATATTTCGGATCATTGCAAAAGACGAGAGACGGGAATGCGAAATAGAAGAATCAAGCCGCTGCTGATGGGCGTGGTGACTGCGGCGGCCCTGCTGGCCGGCTGCACCGACTCCAAGGATGCGGCAGCGCCTGCGGCCCAGCCGCCAGTTGCAGCGGCGCCAGAGCCCGCTAACACCGCTGCAACGCCAGCCGCTGCGCCGGGAGACAAGCGCGTCATTGATCAGCTGTTCAGCCTGGAGACGGTTGGCATGAACCTGGCCTATGTGGAAAAAATCGCGGGCCCGGCCATGCGCTCCGAATTTCACCGCCATCAATTCCGCAGCGATGGCTGCGAAGTCACGCTGCTCACCGACGATGCCGACAAGGTGGTCAATGGCGTGGAAGTGGCGATTGCACCGAGCTGCAACCTCTCGCTGGCCCCGCTGCTTGGTGGCTTTGCGGGCGAGCCGCCCATCACGCTCAATGAGCTGACTTTTGGCAAATACGAGCAGATGCTGGGCGGCGGCTACTACGCCGATTGCCTGAGCCTGTGCGGCAATGCCGCAGACCCCGTGGTGTACCTGCATGCGGAAGGCTCGCGTGCCATGCATTTGATGGAGTTCATGGTGCAGGCCCCCATGGTGTCGGGCCCGGTGCTGAATGCGACCAGCCAATGGCGCGATGCCATGATCAAGGCCGAGTCCGAGGACTATGTGCTGGACACGCGCTTCAACTGCGATCCCCAGCGTTTCCGCTCCGTCATCGCCACGGGTCTGGCGGCGGTCAAGCCCACGGCCTTCACCTTTGGCCGCGATCTGGGCTTTCCTCCGGGCGAGTGCAGCTAGGCCGGCGGCACTGGCTGTGCCGTAGCCGCAAAGCTGCAGGCGAATGAACAGGCTTGCGAACGCGCGCACAATGGCCGCCCTTGTGACTGAATCTGTTGGTACGCCTTGTGTCCGCTTTCTTGCCGTCCGCTTCCACGCCTTTGCCTTCTGCTGAAATGCTTGTTCCGCAGCCTCCTCTGAGCCATTTGCAAGCGGTTGAGTCTGAGGTGGAGCCGCATGCAGTTTCGCGTCTGCGCACCGCAAGACTGGCACGCAGTACGCGGCCGTTTCTGGCCCGTGGCGGCCCGCGTGGCGAGCGCTGCGAAGGCTGCCGCCTGCGCCCCTCGCACTGCATGTGCGCGCTGCGCCCGCAGCAGGCAACGCGGGCCGGCATGTGCGTGCTAATGCACGACGCCGAACCCCTGAAACCCAGCAACACCGGCTGGCTGATTGCCGATGTGGTGCAGGACACGTTTGCCTTTGGCTGGGCACGCACGGAAATCGACCCGCAACTCGAGGCTTTGCTGGCCGACCCGCAGTGGCAGCCCTATGTGGTTTTCCCGCGCGAGTTTGTGCACGAAGAAGGGCGCTCCGTGCAGGCACTGGACGGCGAGACGGCGGTGCTGCAGCCGGGCAAGCGGCCCTTGTTCATCTTGCTTGATGCCACCTGGCACGAGGCGCGCAAGATGTTCCGCAAAAGCCCGTACCTGGACGGCTATCCGGTGCTGAGCCTGCACCCCGATCAGGTCTCCGGCTACCGGCTGCGCCGCTCCACGCGCGACGATCACTTTTGCACCAGCGAGGTGGCGGCGCTGTGTCTGGAGCTGGTGGGCGATGCGGCCGATGTGCGTGCAGGCCAGGTGCTGGAGAGCTATCTGGGCGTGTTTACCGAGCGCTATCTGCAGGCCAAGAACCAGCAGCCTGCCGATGCGCAAAGCGCTGCCCATCAGCGCCTGTGCGAGTTGATGGGCTGGACCTCGTGAAACCGCAAGGGCAGGCATAAGCATTCCACTCAAAGCGATAAGCCAGCAACGACAATCAAGTCATCGACCTCCCGTGCTGTGCCAGGGGAGAGCTTTGCCGGATTGGGTTGGTGAATCAGCGCCGATGGCCATGGGTCTCGGCGCTTTTGTTTTTTGGAGTGGGTGATGAGCAAGTCCTTGAAATGGGTTGGTTTGGCTGCGGCCCTGGTTTGCGCGGCTTCGGCCCTGGCAGCAGGCAAGCCGGGCAAGGCCGAGCCGATTGGTGCCAACATCGATACGACAGTGGATGTAAGCCAGTCGCCCACGCTGCAGCGCTGGCAGGCCGGCGGCACGGTGGTGCTGGGCGTGCGCGAGGCGGCTTCGCCCATGGTCTATGCTCTGGGGGCCAACGAGAAGTTTGTCGGCTATCACATGGAGTTGTGCGAGCGCGTGGTGCAGGCGATTGCGCCCAAGGCCCAGATCAAGCCCATGGTGCTGACGGCGCAGAACACCATGCCGCTGATCCACAACGGCACGGCGGATTTCAACTGCGCCAGCATGACCAACAACCTCAACCGCCAAAAGCAGGTGGCTTTCGGCCTGACCACTTATGTGAGCGAGGTGCGGATGGCGGTGCGCGCGGATTCGCCCATCACCTCCTTCAAGCAGCTGCAAGGCCGGAATGTGGCTGCCACCACGGGCACGACGGCTGTGCAGATTCTGCGCAAGTACGCGGGCGAGAATGAGCTGAAATTCAAGACGCTGATGAGCAAGGATCACTTCGAGAGTTTCATGCTGCTGGAGTCAGGCCGCGTCGATGCCTTTGTGCTGGACGACAACCTGCTGGCCGGCGTCATCAGCCAGAGCAAGAACCCCAAGGACTACAAGATCGTGGGCGAGGTGATTGGTGCCGAGCCGATTGCGATTCAGTTCAGCAAGGACGATCCGCAGATCAAGAAGGCCGTGGATGGCGCCATCCTGCAGCTGATCCGTTCGGGCGAGATGCACAAGCTCTATGCCAAGTGGTTTATGCAGCCGATTGCGCCCAAGAACGTGAACCTGAACCTGCCCATGGGCGAGACCCTGAAGAAGCAGCTGGCCGCGCCCAATGACACGCCGCTGGAAGAGTTCGTGATACCCCGCTAAACCGCTGCGCGGGCACAGCAGATAGACTGGCTGGCAACGTTTGGGTCGCTGAAATGCGAGGGAGTTGCCACCGTGCTGGAGTATCTGGTCTATCCGCTGATTGCGCTGATGTTTGTCGCCGTGTTCACACGCGAGGTGATCGCGCCTGCATCGCGCAATCTCTGCAACCGGCGCTGGCTGATCTATAGCGCGGGACTGGGAGCGTTGACCATGCTCAGCGCGCTGGCGCTGGGCTATTTTCTGGAAGACCGCATACGTGCCCATGCCCTGCTGGAGGTGGGCGCGCGCTGGAATCCGCTGCTGGTGGGTTTTCTGAGTTTTTTCCTGACCAGCTTTGTCTTTTACTGGTGGCACAGGGCCACCCATGCCTCTGACTTTTTGTGGCGCAGCTTCCATCAGCTGCACCACAGCGCACGCCGGGTCGAAGCGCTGACCGCGTTTTATGCCCATCCCATGGACTCGGCCGCTGCCGTGATGCTGAGCACGCTATCGAGCTACTGGGTGCTGGGGGCCAGCCCTGCGGCAGCCGCGGTGGCGCTGGCGCTGACGGCAGGATTTGATCTGTTCACCCATGCCGATATGCGCACGCCGCGCTGGCTGGGCTATGTGTTGCAGCGGCCCGAAATGCATACCGTGCATCACCAGTACGGCCACCATGCGCAAAACTACGGCCTGCCGCTGTGGGACATCTTGTTTGGCACCTGGACCAATCCCGCAGAGCGCTCGCAGCACCTGGGTTTTGATGATGAAAAATCAGAGCGCCTGGCCGAAATGCTGCTGTGGCGTGACGTGCACAAAAGCCCGCCGGCCTGCACCGCAGGCCGCAAGCCAGCAGACTGAGTGTTTTCCTGAAAACATAGCTGCTGGCGCTTGAACATCAAGCGCTGCAGCCGGTTTTGCTTCAGGCGGGATCGTGGGCGAGAACCTCGTCCAGCGTGGCCGGTGCATTGCCTGGCACGGGCTGTGTGGGTGCCGGGGCGCTGTAGATGCTGGGGTCTGCCTGGATCAGGCTGATATCAAAGCGCTGGCCTGCCAGATAGTCGCCAATCGACTGCAGCACGATGGGGCTGCGGTGCAGATGGGCGCTGGCCTTGAGCTCGTCCAGCGTCAGCCAGACGCTGCGCACAATGCCGTCATCGAGCAGACGTTCGGCATGGTGCTGGCCCAGCAGGCCGGTAAAGGCAAAGCGCATATAGGTGATGTCGGCACCGGTACGCGTGCGCACGAAACGGTTCATGTAGATGCCGACCAGCGACTGGGGCGTGAAGCTGTATGCGGTCTCCTCCATCACCTCGCGCACGCAGGCTTCGATTGGGGTTTCAGCGGGGTCCAGGTGACCGGCAGGCGTGTTCAGACGCAGTCCATCCGCCGTGTTTTCTTCCACCATTAAAAAGCGGCCATCGCGCTCGATGATGGCCGACACAGTGACATTGGGTTTCCAGCGATTGGGCATGGCGGGCATTATCCCAATCTCGTCTGTCAGAGATGTAGGATATTTCCTACCATGTACAGCGCACCCTCTCCGTAGGTGGCCAGATGTTGTTGCTGTGCCGCATCTGTCACCTGTGTGGCGCGAAAGCCTTGACGTTCCCAATAAGCCTGTGAGCCCTGAACTGACACCAGGGCCGCCTGCCTGATGTTGCGTTGCCGGGCCTGCTGATACACGGCCGCCAATAGCCGCCCTGCCGCGCCCTGGCCTGCTGCGGTGGGCGAGACGGCCATGTCATGCAGATAGAGCACGCTGGCGTCTTGGTACTCGGCAAAGTCGCCGTTCAGCGGCGTGATGGCCCCGGGACGCGACCAGTAGGCTGCCAGATAGGCAATCACCTCATCGCCGCGCACGGCAGCCCAGGAGCAGTGCCAAGCCGTTTGCAGGCGGCGCAAGAACACGGCGCGCGGCTCCGCAAAATGCTCGCCATAGCACTGCCGTTGTATGCGCATCACGGCGTCGATATCTGCAGCAATAAGAGGGCGCATGGACAGAGCTGCTGGCGGCTTGGATGACTTGTGGCTTGCCGACATTTGATTTTCAAGATGGATAGCTGGTCACGCTTTTGGGATAAGCGCCGAAGGCTTGTTTGCCTTGTATTTCTCTGCCCCAGCTTAGCAAGCTTGCGCGGCAAAGCCGGGCGCTGCGGCTTTGTTGACTATCGCGATGGTAATGATTCTCAATTGGAGAAATATATAGCGTCCACCTACCATCAAGGAAACTGCTATCAGAAAGGGCCTCCATGACACGATTGACCAACACCTTGCGCACCCACCAGACCACGCTGGCCAAGACGGGCAGCTATTACTGCATTCACGTGGTGGTGGCCGCCTGCGTGGCCTATGCCGTCACCGGCAATCTGTGGGCATCGCTGACACTGAGTCTGCTGGAACCTACGGTTCAGGCGGTGGCGTTTTTCTTTCACGAGAAAGCCTGGGATCGCGGTCTGAAAAAACGCGATAAAAACGAAGGCCAACTGGCGGCCGGCGCGGCTTGAAGGAGGCGGTGATGCGCTTTGAACACTTTGGTCCGTGGCTGTTGCAGACCCTGGCCGCATGGGCCGACTGCGGCGGCCACGGCAGCTGATACATGCTGTGTAATTTATGTTGATAAATATGAGTAAAAGCTTTTTAAAAACCTGTTGAATATATTTTCTTATCTTGTGATGAATTTCTGTTGATTCTTCTTTGAAAAGAAGATGTTCATCAAATGTTGTTAACAGTCCTGTTATTTGATTGTTGGTGTTTTGTTTGTTGTTTGGTTTTATCTGTGGATAACTAAGAATTTATAGGTGAAAGGGGGTCGTGACAGGCAGCAGCCATGGGTTTGCGGCTATTTCGCAAACCGGGTTGGCAGGGCAACATGGGGCGCTTGTTGAGCCCAGGAGTTTCCATGCCGTTTGCCGACGCCCGACCCGAGACCTCCCATACCGAAGTGCGCCGGGATGCGCAGTGGCTGGAAGCCCACTGGATGCCCTTCACCGGCAACCGCAACTTCAAGGCCAACCCGCGCATGATCACCGGCGCGCAGGGGGCATATTTCACCGATGCCGACGGGCGCAGGATTTTCGACGGACTCTCGGGTCTGTGGTGTTCCGGCCTGGGTCATGGTCGGCGCGAGATTGCCGAGGCCGTGGGCAAGGCCGCGCTGCAGCTCGATTACGCACCGGCCTTCCAGTTCGGCCACCCGGCGGCGTTTGCGTTGGCCAACAAGATCAAGAGCCTGATGCCTGAGGGGTTGTCGCATGTGTTTTTTACCGGCTCGGGCTCGGAAGCGGCGGACACCTCGCTGAAGATGGCACGTGCCTACTGGCGGGCCAAAGGGCAGGGCAGCAAAACCCGTTTGATAGGTCGCGAAAAAGGCTATCACGGCGTGAATTTCGGCGGCATTTCCGTGGGCGGCATGTCGGGCAACCGCAAGTCCTTCGGTCAGGGCGTGGAGGCCGATCACCTGCCCCATACCCAGCCTCCGCCCGGCTCGTTTTGCAAAGGCATGCCGCAAACCATAGCCCACAGCGACGGCCGCGCGCTGGCCGACCGGCTGCTGGACATCATCGCCCTGCATGACGCCAGCAATATCGCCGCGGTCATCGTCGAGCCCATGTCGGGCTCGGGCGGTGTGGTGATACCGCCGGCCGGCTATCTGCAGCGGCTGCGCGAGATTTGCACCCAGCACGGCATCTTGCTGATTTTTGACGAAGTCATCACCGGCTTTGGCCGTGTCGGTGCCATGACGGCGGCCGAGGCCTTTGGCGTGACGCCCGACATCCTGAACATCGCCAAGCAGGTAACCAACGGAACCCAGCCGCTGGGGGCCTGCGTGGTGACGGGCGAGATTTATCACAGCTTCATGGCGGCCGGAGGGCCCGAATACATGCTGGAATTTGCCCATGGCTATACCTATTCGGCTCACCCCGTGGCTTGCGCTGCCGGGCTGGCGGCGCTGGAGCTGCTGGAGCAGGAAGACGGGCCGGGCCGTGTGAAGGCCATGGCCCCGTTTTTCGAACAGGCCGTGCACAGCTTGCAGGGGGCAAAACATGTGCTGGACATCCGCAATATCGGGCTGGCGGCGGGGCTGAGCATTGCGCCGCTTCCCGGCGAGCCGGCCAAGCGCCCTTATGAGATTGCGATGAAGTGCTGGGATGCCGGGTTTTATGTGCGCTATGGCGGCGACACGATTCAGCTGGCTCCGCCCTTCATCAGCGAAAAAGCCGAGATCGAGCGTCTGGTCAATGCTCTGGGCGACGCCTTGCAGGCCACGGACTGAGCGCGCCTGACCCATCTGCCCAGGCCAGATCATCAAGGCCTTGGGCAGCATCGCCGCACCCGGCTGGCGCAGTGGAAATGAGCAGCTTTTTCTTTCGCCTACAAGTCACAGCAGTTTGACCCGCAGCGGTGTACTGTTACGCCTCTTTTTTTGATAGCACTCGGCCTACAATGGCCGATTCGAGACCTATCATCCGCGCGCTGAGAAGGGCTGGGCCGTCAGGCCAGAGAGAGCCCTCACTGCGGATGGCTTACTTTGCGAGCTGGAGACTGCTGATGTCCGACACCAAGCCAATTACATCGATTGATAAGCGCGCGCTGCTGCGCCAGTCTGCACTGGAATATCACGAGTTCCCCAAGCCCGGCAAGGTGGCGATCATGGCGACCAAGCCCATGGCCAACCAGCACGATCTGGCTTTGGCTTATTCGCCCGGTGTGGCCGCTCCCTGTGAAGAAATCGTCAAGGACCCTGCTGCTGCCTACAAGTACACCAGCCGCGGCAACCTGGTCGGCGTGATCTCCAACGGCACAGCCGTGTTGGGTCTGGGCGACATCGGCGCGCTGGCTTCCAAGCCGGTGATGGAAGGCAAGGGCGTTCTGTTCAAGAAGTTCGCCGGCGTCGATGTGTTCGACATCGAAATCGATGAAAAAGACCCGCAAAAGCTGGTGGACGTGATTGCCGCGCTGGAACCTACGTTTGGCGCTATCAATCTTGAGGACATCAAGGCGCCCGAGTGCTTCTTCGTCGAGCGCGAGCTGCGCAAGCGCATGAATATTCCCGTCTTCCACGACGACCAGCACGGCACGGCCATCACCGTGGCGGCCGCCATGGTCAACGCGCTGAAGGTGGCGGGCAAGAAGATCGAGGAGATCAAGCTGGTGTCCTCGGGCGCAGGTGCTGCTGCCCTGGCCTGCCTGAATCTGCTGCTGGAAGTGGGCCTGAAGCGCGAAAACGTGTTTGTGACCGATATCGCCGGTGTGGTCTACGAAGGCCGTACCGAGCTGATGGATCCGGACAAGGCGCTGTTTGCCCAGAACACTCCGCTGCGCACCCTGGGTGAAGTGATTGAAGGTGCCGACGCCTTCCTGGGTCTGTCGGCGGGCAATGTGCTCAAGCAAGACATGGTCAAGAAGATGGCGGCCAAGCCCATCATCTTCGCCCTGGCCAATCCCAACCCTGAAATCATTCCCGAAGATGTAAAGGCAGTGCGCGACGATGCCATCATCGCCACGGGCCGCACGGACTACCCGAACCAGGTCAACAACGTCCTGTGCTTCCCCTATATCTTCCGCGGTGCGCTCGATTGCGGTGCCACCACCATCACCACCTCGATGGAAATTGCCTGCGTGCACGCGATTGCCGCGCTGGCACAGGCCGAGCAGAGCGAAGAAGTGGCAGCCGCCTATGTGGGCGAAGAGCTGAGCTTCGGCCCCGAGTACCTGATTCCCAAGCCCTTCGATCCGCGCCTGATGCTGATCGTGGCGCCTGCCGTGGCCGAGGCTGCGGCTGCTGCCGGTGTGGCCAAGCGCCCCATCGAGGACATGGATGCCTACCGCGAGCATCTGAAGACCTTTGTCTACGCTTCCGGCACCATGATGAAGCCCATCGTCATGGCCGCCAAGAAGGCGTCCAAGAAGCGCATTGCCTACGCCGAAGGCGAGGAAGAGCGCATCTTGCGCGCTGCGCAAATCGTGGTGGACGAGCGCATTGCCCGCCCCACGCTGATCGGTCGCCCCGGCATCATTGCCCAGCGTGTAGAGAAGTTCGGCCTGCGTCTGCAGGAAGGGCGCGACTACGATGTGGTCAACGTCGAGCATGACGAGCGCTACCGCGACTTCTGGCAGAGCTACCACCGCATGACGGAGCGCAAGGGCATTACCGCTCCGATCGCCAAGATCGAGATGCGCCGCCGCCTGACGCTGATCGGCTCCATGCTGCTGCACAAGGGCGAGGTCGATGGCCTGATCTGTGGCACCTGGAACAACACCAATGTGCACCTGAACTATATCGATCAGGTCATCGGCCGCCGCAGCGGCGTGACCACCTATGCCTGCATGAACGGTCTGCTGCTGCCCGAGCGCCAGGTCTTCCTGGTGGACACCCACGTCAACTACGACCCGACCGCCGAGCAACTGGCCGAGATCACCATCATGGCCGCCGAGGAAATGATGCGCTTCGGTATCAAGCCCAAGGCCGCGCTGCTGAGCCACTCCAACTTCGGCTCCAGCAACCAGCCCAGCGCCATCAAGATGCGCCGGACCCTGGAACTGCTGCGCGAGCAGGCACCCTGGCTGGAAGTGGATGGCGAAATGCACGGCGATGTGGCCCTGGACGGCAAGGCCCGCGCCAAGCTCATGCCCAACAGCACGCTGCTCGGTGATGCCAACTTGCTGGTCTCGCCCAATATCGATGCGGCCAACATCAGCTACAACCTGCTCAAGCAGGCGGCGGGCGGCGGCATTGCGGTCGGCCCGGTCCTGTTGGGTGCGGCCAAGCCCGTGCACGTGCTGACTCCCAGCACCACGGTGCGCCGCATTGTGAACATGACGGCCCTGACCGTGGCGGATGCCAACGTCGGTCGCTGAGAGCGACCCGCCTCTCTCAAGGCCAGCCCGGCAAGCCTTGCGGCTGCCGGGCTGGCATCACATGGAGTTTTGCTTAAAATTTGGGCATAACTTGCATTTTTGAGGGCTATCCGTCACACTTACGGGTCGAAATTTCAGGCCTTCCCTGAGATTCTGAAAGGTGTTTTGAATGCTGAAGGCCACTGCCGCCAAGCTGTACCAGACCGGTTTAGCACTCGTATTGGGTGCTGCTTTTGTGTTGGCCTCCCCGGCTGCGCAGGCGCGCAAGGCTGTAGAGCCCGTGGCGGCGGAGTCTGGCCTGGCGGCAATCGCCCTGGCCGACTTGCCGCGTGATGGCCGCAGCACCTATGCCCGCATCCTGCAGGGCGGCCCTTTCAGTAGCGACAAGGACGGCACGGTTTTTGGTAACCGTGAGCGCATACTTCCCCGTCAATCCCGAGGCTATTACCGTGAGTACACGGTGCGTACGCCCGGGGCCAAGAATCGCGGTGCACGCCGCATAGTCTGCGGTGGCGAGCAGCCACAGCGACCCGATGCGTGCTTCTACACCGGCGATCATTACAACAGTTTTCAGCAGATCGTCGAATGAGCCCCTCCGTTGCTGCTAGTCTGGAGAGGCTGGAAGACGTTGACGCGAGTCGCGCCTCTGACTTACAACAGCCGTCAGTACCCCATCTGCCACCTGCTTTGATGTTTTTAGAAAGAATCACGGAGATGGACACGCCACTTCGTAAAGCCTCAGAAACCCCGCTGCGCAATGTTCGCCCGAACATCGTGCAGTCCATTCGCGCCTATCGCATTCCCGATCTGCAAAAGGCCGCGGAGACTCTGGGATCCCATTTTCTGTATGCCAACCTGGCTCATGCCCAGAGCAAGGCCGACATCATGGAGCTGCTGGCCACGCAATTCCACCTGCCAGCGCACTTCGGCAAGAACTTCGATGCTCTCTATGACGTGATGACGGACCCCATCCACAAGGCCGGCGAGCAGCCGGGCTTCATTGTGGTGCTGGACCAGATTCCCACGGCGCCCAAGTTCGACAAGGAGGCGCGCGAGCAGCTGCTGGACGTGTTCCGCGACACGGCCGAGTTCTGGGGCGAGCGCAAGACGGCTTTTCGCTGCTTTTACTCGTTTCTGTAGCGCGTAAGCACGCAGCATTAATAGCAACGCCCGCTTGATTAGCGGGCGTTTTGCATTGAATGAGATCTGAAACGCTTGAGTATCAAGCGCCTGCAGCTCTTATTTTTGCGATAGCTGGGCAGCTACCGCCTCGTATTCGGCCACGGGTACTTCTTCGGCGCGTCGCTGCAGATCGAATTCGCCGCTGAAGCCTTTTTCGTCCAGCCATTTGCCCAGGGTGTTGCGCAGAATCTTGCGGCGCTGGCTGAAAGCGACCTGCACCATGGTCTCCAGCAGCTTGGCATCGAGCTGGGCCGGGGTCTGGCGCGGAATCATGCGCACTACGGCGCTGTCGACCTTGGGCGGTGGGTTGAAGCTGCCGGGCGGCACAAAGAGCACGCTCTCCATGGCGTAGCGCCACTGCAGCATCACCGTCAGGCGGCCATAGGCGGCCGTGCCGGCATCGGCCACCATGCGATCAATCACCTCTTTTTGCAGCATGAAGTGCTGATCCTGCACCACATCCACCTGCTCCAGCAGGTGAAACAAGATGGGGCTGGAGATGTTGTAGGGCAGGTTGCCGACCACGCGCAGCTTGGCCACGCCAAGGCGTGCCGCGATGGCGCGAAAGTCCACCTTGAGCACATCCGACTCCACCACATCCAGATCGGAGCGCAGGCGCAGGCGTGCGGCCAGATCGCGATCGAGTTCGATCACAGTGAGCTTGCCCACGCGCTCGACCAGGGGCTGGGTCAGCGCCATCAGGCCGGGGCCGATTTCCACCACGGGCTCGCCCGCCTGGGGGTTGATGGCGTCGACAATGCTGTCAATGATGGCGCCGTCGGTCAGAAAGTTCTGGCCAAAGCGCTTGCGGGGAATATGTTTCATTGCCATGAGAAAGCGGTGCCGCAGCACCGCTTAGAAAGTAATGGGGATGATCATGACACTGCTGTGCTGATTGACGGCAGGGCAGGGTCATCTAGGGGGCTGCCTGTTACAGCGGAGCCTCGCGGTATTCCACATAGGCGCGGCCGCGCAATTCCTTGAGCCAGGTACCGTAGTCCTGCTCGGCCTTGCGTTCGCGCACCACGTTGCGCACCATTTCACGCTGCTCGCGTGGGGTGAGCTTTTCCTGGCGGCGTTCGACCAGCTGGATCAGGTGCACGCCAAAGCGCGAGACCACGGGGTCGCTGATCTCGCCGGGTTGCAGCGCATCCAGGACGCGTTCGAACTCCGGTACAAATTGGCCGGGAGAGGACCAGCCCAGATCGCCGCCGCTGCGGGCGCTGCCGTCCTTGGAGAACTCCTGAGCCAGTTGCTCGAAGGTGGCCTGGCCGCTTTGCACGCGGCGTTTGTAGTCTTCCAGGCGTTTGGCGGCCTGGGCTTCATTCATGCCGTCGCCCACCAGCAGCAGAATATGGCGTGCATGGTTTTGCGTGATCATCACAGGCAGTCCGCCCTGGGACTTTTCCAGCACCTTCAGCACGTGAAAGCCTGCACCCGAGCGAATAGGGCCGACCACGGCGCCGGTGGCCGCAGCGCCTGCTGCCTTGGCAAACAGCTCGGGATAGTCGCTCAAGGGGCGCAGGCCCATGGCGCCGCCGCCCTGGCCGTTGGGTACATCCGAGTAATCTTTGACCACGGCGGCAAAGTCGGCATTGGCGGTGGCAGCTTCGGCTGCCTTCCTGGCCTTGGCCTCGCGCTCGGCAACCACGGCGGGGCTGGCATTCTCGGGCACGGTGATCAGGATGTGACCCAGATTCACGGCCGAGCTCGCCTGGGCATCGCCAGGGCGCTTTTGTTCCTTGAGATAGCGGTCGATATCAGCGTCGCTGACCTTGACGCGATTGTCCACATCGCGTTCTTTCACGCGCTGCATCAGCATCTGGTTGCGGATTTCGCTACGGAACTGGGTTTCGGAGATGCCCTCGGACTTCAAACGGGCCATCAGACCCGCATGATCGGTATTGTTCTGGCGGGCCACATTGGCGATGGCCTGGTTGATGGTCAGGTCGTCGACATTGATGCCGGAATCTTTGGCTTCCTGCAGCTGCACTTTTTCCACCACCAGGCGCTCCAGCACTTCGCGCGCCAAGATGGCATCAGGCGGCAGCTGGCCGCCTTGTTCGCTCACGTTCTGCGCCACACGCGCCATGCGGGCGCGAACTTCGTTGTTGGTAATGGGCTCGGAATTCACTACGGCCACGATGTAGTCGGCGGAGCGAACACCGCTTTTGCCGGCATCACGCAAAGGCGCAGCAGCGGGCTGGGCCGTGGCATCGAGGGCGCGGGAAACCGCTGCATCGCTTTTCTTGGCCTGGCCGGGGGCACGCATAGTCTGGGCTTGAGCGCCGATGGCCAGCATGGCGACGGCGACAGCGGCGGCGCACGATGTCTTGGAGAAAAAACGCATGAAAAAAAGCCTTGATCAGTCGTAATTGGTAAAGCGGCTAGGCGGGGAGACCGCTTCACGCAGATATTCATAACGGGGTACGTTGCGCTTGAGGCTGGCCGTGGGATCGGCACCAAAGCTCAGGCGCGAGAAGCCCACAAACTCGACCTGGAACAGCAGGCGCAGATTGGACTGCACGACCGAGCTTTGCAGGCGCTCCAGCACCACGCGGCCAATCCAGCAGCAACCGTCGTATTCGAAGCCCACCACGGTATCCACCAATTGTCTGTCTTTGATGCTGTAGTTGAGGCGACCCACGGTATACCAGCGACCACCGCCCTGGCCCCGGCCCTTGCCCAGATCTCGGCCTTTATCGCCCCAGAGATCATTGATAGGCCATTGCCAGCCTACATCGATCAACTCGCTGGTCGGCTTCTTGGTCGTGGTATCCAGTTGGGTACGGTAGCCGATATTGAAAGTTCTATACGGGCTGGGGCTGTATCGCGCCGTGGCCGTGGTGCGCACGGTGCGGTTCAGGTCCTTGTTGTACTGGGTGGTGGCTTCCGTGGACCATTTGTCCGTCCAGTTGATGCTGGCACCCAGCAGAATGTCGGACAGGCCCTTGGTGGCCACCGGGCCCAAAGCGACCTTCTGGTCGGAAAAACGCACGCGCTGGGCAATGGCCAGCTTGAATTTTTCGGCACCGGTGTCCGGATCGATGAAGCGCGAGGTTGCGCCCAGCGACAGCAAATTGTTGTCTGCAATGCGATCCTGGCCGCCGTAATCGTTTTCCGAGAAGATGCTGGCGAAGTTGAAGTCGTTGCGCGCCGTGTCATACAGCGGCAGCATGCTCTGGTCGCGGTAGGGTGTATAGGTATAGAAGGCGCGCGGCTCCAGGGTCTGCAGCAGATTGCTGCCGAACAGGGAGGTGTCGCGCTCGAACACCAAGCCGCTGTCCAGGCTGAAGGTGGGCAGGTTGCGGTTGGCGTTCTTGCTGCCGTTGCTCATCAACTGGTCGGTCTGGTACAGAGCCGAATGCAGCATGAGCTTGGGGGTGATGAAGCCTCCTGGCGACAGAAAGGGGCGACTCAGCTGCGTCTGTAAATAGCTGCGCTGGCCATTGTTAAAGAGCTGGCCAGCCAGGGGGTTGCGCAGTTCAAAGCGCGTGGTGTCCGCCACCAGACTGAAATCCAGGCCGTGCGGCAGATCCAGCGGCGTATAGCGGTACTGCAGCTGGGGCATCATGCTATAGGGCGGGGCAATCAGCGCCGCAGGGTCTTGCAGGGTCTGGTAGCGCGTCATATTGAGGCTCAGCACCCCGTCGCCCTTGGCCCAGCTCAGGCCGCCGGTGCTTGTGATCAGCCGCTGGCGCAGTCTGACCGGGGCCAAGCGGAAATCGCGCCAGTAGTCGTTGTCGCTGACCTGGTTCAGATCCAGGTTCAGCCCCAGTCCTCCCAGCTGGGTATCGAAAGTACCGCGGTGCTGCAAGGAGTACGCCCAGCGCGAACGGTCGCGCAGATTGTCCTTGGGCATATAGCTGGCATAGGCTTCGCCGGAGTAGCTGGGTTCCAGATAGCGGAACAGACCGGCCAGATTGGAGCCGCGCTTGGTCATCACGGTGGGGGTCACCGTCAGATCGCGGTTGGGGGCAATATTCCAGTAATAAGGCTGGGTCAGTTCAAAGCCGCCCAGCTTGTCCATGCCGAACATGGGCGGCAGCAGGCCCGACTTGCGCTTGTCCGACAGCGGAAAGCTCATGCGCGGCACGGGCAAAATGGTCACGCCTTTGAACTGCAGGGCCGCGTTATGGGCCACGCCTACATCCTCGGCCATGTCCATCTCTATGGTTTCGGCCTTCATCTGCCAGGCCGGCGTCCAGCTGGCTTCGTCGTCACGCTGGCATGTGGTGTAGGTGGCGTTGTGGACGACGGCGTGGTCTCTGTCGATAAAGTCCACGCGTGTGGATTCGCCATAACCCCCGGTTGCCAGAAAACGGTAGTTGGCGTTGTCGAACTGGCCTTTGAAGGCGTCCATCTGCAGGTCCAGTGCAGTGCCTTCATAGACATTGCCTGCCTGGTTGATGTGTACGGAGCCCACGGCGTTGACTCGGTCATCGGGCACGGCATAGTCCAGGCGCTCGGCGCGGATCATGGTGTCGCCACGGCGAATTTCGGCCTCGCCGGTGACGGATGCCTTGATATCGGGCTGGCCCGAGAGCGCATCGCCTTTGATGTAGGTGGGCTGCTGGTCCTGCACCTCTTTGGAGTAGGTCTCCTGCAGCAGATTGCTGGACTTGAGCTCCAGCGGGGCCAGGCCATCGGACGCCGTGCTTGGCGCTGCTGGAGCTTTCGTGACCTGGCTGACTTGCGGGGGCTGGGCCGAAGGCGCGGCCTCTTGCGCGTAGGCCGACATGCCCGCACCCGACCAGGCCAGAGCCACGGCCCAGGCCAGGGGGCGGATGACCGGCCGTGCCATAGCGGCCCGGCGGGGGCTGTGCGGCTGGGCTGGCAAAGAATCTCGCGGGTTGGATGGGGAGGGCACGGTGATCAAAAGCGCGCGCGCGCAGGCAGACGATGGGGAAAACTACAGAGCCTAGCACCTCTGACTTCAGGTGCTATGGCATCGGTTTGTAAAATCCGATTATCCATGACCGCTTCAATCACCTCCACCTCCGCCGTTGTCTGGGCTGACGCAGACCGCCATGCAGCCTTCGATGCCTGGCTGGCCCCCCTGGCCGCCAGCCACCAGCTGCGCCCTGAAACCCTGCGTCCCGCTTCGGCCGATGCCAGCTTTCGCCGCTATCTGCGCCTTGATGGCGTGGGCGGCGAAAGCCTGATCGTCATGGACGCGCCGCCGGACAAGGAAGATTGCGCGCCCTTTGTCAAAATCCAGGCCCTGCTGGCAGGTGCCGGCCTGTGCGTGCCGCAAATCCTGGACTGGAATGCCCAGCATGGCTTCATGCTGCTGAGCGACCTGGGCAGCCAGACCGTGATCGAGGCGCTGAACCCCGAAAAGCCGCAGGATGCAGAGGCTTGGTATCGCGCTGCGACAGAAGCGTTACTGGAATGGCAGCTGGCTTCCAAGGCCGGCAATGTCGGCCAGTTGCCTGAATACAACGAAGCCCTGCTGCGCCGCGAACTGCAGCTGTTTCCCGACTGGTATATCGCCCAGCATCGCCAGTTCACGCTGGATGACAAGCAGCAGGCCTTGCTGACCAAGACATTTGACCAGATCGTGGCTCACAATCTGCAGGCGCCCCGCGTATATGTGCACCGTGATTTCATGATGCGCAATCTGATGCAGCCGGTGGCCGCAGGCGCTCCTTTGGGAGTGCTGGACTTTCAGGATGCCGTCTATGGTCCCATCACGTATGACATTGCCAGCCTGCTGCGCGATGCCTTCATCAGTTGGGAAGAGGAATTCATCATCGACATCACCGTGCGTTACTGGGAAAAAGCCCGCAAGGCCGGTCTCGTGGGCGCCAACAGCGCCAGCGGCTGGGGCGATGACTTCGGCGAGTTCTACCGTGGGGTGGAATGGATGGGTCTGCAGCGCCATTTGAAGGTTGCTGGTATCTTTGCGCGCCTTACCCTGCGTGACGGCAAGCCCAAATACCTGGCCGATGCACCGCGCTTCATCCACTACATCCGCTCCACCTGCAACCGCTACCGCGCGCTAGGCCCCTTCTTGAAGTTGATCGATGAGATCGAAGGCATCCAGGCCCAGGTGGGCTACGCCTACGGCCGGATGTAAGCTATATAAAACCATAGCGGCTAGCGCTTGTTCAATATGAACTTCAGTTTCGAATTGGCCTGAAGTCATTGATCAACGAGCGCAAGCCGCTTCACTTTTGAAATTCATGCCCCGTTTTCACTGCCCCACGCCCTTGCACCTGGGCGCCGAACTGGATCTGCCCGCGGGCGCAGCCCGCCATGTGCAGGTGCTGCGCCACCAGCCGGGCGACACCGTCACCCTGTTTGAAGGGCAGACGGGTCAGGGCTTCAGCGGCGGCGAATTTGAAGCCGTCATCACCCATATGGGCCGCAGCGATGTAGGAGTGCGCATTGAGGCGCACCGCGCCGTGGAGCGCGAGGCTGCCCGTGCCGTGCATCTGGTGGTCGGCATGCCGGCCAACGAGCGCATGGACTGGCTGGTGGAAAAAGCCACCGAGCTGGGCGTGGCCAGTATTCAGCCCGTGATGGCCGCGCGCAGCGTGCTCAAGCTCAAAGGCGAGCGCGCCGACAAGAAAATCGAGCGCTGGCAGGCGATTGCTGTTTCGGCCTGCGAGCAATGCGGCCGCAATCAGGTGCCCGTCATTCATGCCCCTCAATCGCTGGCCGATTGGCTCAAGGGCAAGAATGCACCGGCTGCCGATGCGGCCCGCTTGCTGCTGTCGTTGCGCGACGGCAGCCGCCCTTTGCGCGTTGCGGCCGGCGATGCGTCTGCCGTGTGGGTGCTGCACGGCCCCGAAGGCGGGTTGACCGCACAGGAAGAAGATTGGGCGCTGGAGCAGGGCTGGGCACCCGCTGGCCTGGGCAGCCGTGTGCTGCGCGCCGAGACCGCCTCTGTTGCGGCCCTGTCTTTGCTGGCTCTTGATTGAGCGGGCAATAAATTGAGATTTCTATGAGCAGTTTTCACCTTTCCCTCCACGATGCCGAGCTGTACCGCCAGGCCTTTCGCGTGGATGCGCCCGAGCCCCTGCCGGAGCGCCACATCACCCCGCGCAAGCTTGGTTACATCATCGTCAACGCCGCGGCCGACGCATCGGCCGTGTTGCTGGGTCGCGATCCTGCCGTGGCTGAAAAGCTGCCTGCCGAGCTGGCCGCCGTTCCTGCAGAGGCCGCGGCAGATACGCCAGCTGCCGCAGAGGCACCCGAAGGCAAGCCCAAGGAGAGCGCTCCTTTGACCGTGGAGCGGGTGCTGGTGCCCGCCCAGTTCGGCCTGGTGCCCCACTGGGTCAAATCCGCGTCCGATGGCCGCCTGCGCGCGCTCAAGCTGGTCAACGCCAAGATCGACAATCTGACCACGGGCACGGCGTTTCGCGATGCCTGGCTCAACGGCCAGCGCTGCATTGTTCCCATTCAGTCGTTTCAGGTCGACGATATGCGTCCCGGCAAGGCACTGCCCACGCGCATCACGCGCGTCGATAACCAGCCCATGGGTGCCGCAGGCGTCTGGGCGCGCTGGGTGGGGGAGGACGGCGAGATCATCACCAGCTATGCGCTGATCACCATCAACGCCAATGCCCATGCGCTGATGAACCGCTACGGCCACCACGGCAATGACAAGGCCATGCCTGCCATCCTCAACGAAGGTGCTTATGACGCCTGGCTGCAAGCCAAGGTCAGCAAGGCCAAGGAATTTTTGCGCCCCTATCCCGCAGAAAAGCTCAGAGCCAATCCGGTGGAAAAAGGCCGCAAGCAGCCGCCCTCGTTTCTGTGAACTTCACGCGGGCGCGAACTGCTGATCCAGCCAGTGCCTTAGGCGTGAGAACACGGGCGCGGCCAGCGTCTCGCTTTCATTGAAGATCTCGTGATAGGCCTCGCCAAAGCGCTCAGCCTGCAGCACGGCAGGCGGCGCATGCTCGGCAAACAGCTGGCTGCCGGCGGGGTCCACCAGCTTGTCCTGCCCGGCCCACAGCAGCAGGGTGGGCACGCACCAGGCCCTGGCCCTGGCCTGCACGCGCGGGCCGCCTTCAGCCATGTACTGCGCCAGCCTGGCGCTGATGCGCCGGTGCTGCAGCCCATCGGCGTCATAGGCCTGAACCACGGCCAGATCATGTGACAGATATTGCGACTTCACCCCGTTGCTGATCTGCAGCTTGGGCAGCAGCTTGGGCAAGGTGTTGACCAGCAGCCGCTGAGCACCCGACAAATGCAGAGCCAGTGCCGGCGAGGAGAGCACCAGCGCATCCACATGGCGCAGGCCCGAGGCCACAAAATCTGCAGCGACCAGACCGCCCAGACTATGGCCCAGCAAGACCAGCGGCAGCTGTTGCAGCTGGCTGGCGCGGGTGGCATCCATCACGGCGGCCAGATCGTCGAGCAGCCGCGTGTCGCTGCTCAGGCCGCCGCGCGGCCCGCCCGAGAGACCGTGCCCGTACTGGTCATAGCTGCGCACGGCAAAGCCCCATTCGTTGAGGTGGCGCGCCAGCAGGTCGTAGCGGCCGCAATGCTCGCCCAGGCCGTGGACGATGAGTACCGTGGCGCGCGGGCGCTCCGAAGGCGGCAGCGGCCAGTCGCGCAGGGCCAGCTCCGTACCGTCTGGCGCCAGCATATGGCTGATGCGCATGGCAGTCTGTGTGGGATGTGTCAGCGTCACGCTCGGCTTTCCTGGCTCTCCTGCGTCCGCAGGCGGTGTGAAGGCGGTGTTCGCCCAAGGCTGCGAGGATGACGGGACGGGTGCCTAGCGTCAACACGGGCTTACCTGTTGGGGCCAAGTAGATCTATCAAAAAAATAGCTGCTTGCGCTCTATGTACAAGCGCCAGCAGCTGTTTTCATTTCAAAAATGAAGATGACCTGATCTTCAGACCACAGGCGTGTTTTCTCCGGGCTCCTCGCTTTGCGCGCGCGCCATGGCGGCAATCACTTCGGCCACCGAGGCGGTGAGCTTTTTGGCGTAGGGCACGTGCAGAAACTCATTGGGGCCGTGGGCATTGCTCTTGGGGCCGAGCACGCCGCAGACCATCATCTGGGCCTTGGGAAAGCCCTGACTCAGCTGGTTCATCAGCGGAATCGTGCCGCCCTGGCCGATATAGCCGCAAGACGCACCAAAGTGGGCCTGACTGGCGCTGTTGAGGGCTTTTTCAAACCAGCTGTCCATGCCCGGCGCATTCCAGCCGCTGGAGCTGGACAGTCCTTCCCAGGTCACCTTGGCGTCGTAGGGGGCGTTGTCTTCCAGCAGGGTCTTCAATTCCTGCACGCAGACCGAGGCATCCACCAGCGGCGGCAGGCGCAGGCTGAGCTTGAAGGCCGTGTAGGGGCGCAGCACATTGCCGGCATTCTGCAGACTGGGAATGCCGTCCACGCCGGTCACGCTGAGCGTGGGCGACCAGGTGCGGCGGATCAGCGCCTCCACGGGGTCGGTGGTGGTGGGCAGGGAGACGCGGGCCGAGCCGCCGCAGTCATAGTGCGCCCAGGGAAAGCGGGCATAGGTGTCCTCGCCCAGAATGTCGGCCGTGGCGCGGATCTGTTGCAGACGCTCGGCCGGCACCTCGCAGTGAAAGCTCTGAGGCAGCAGGCGACCGCTCTTGCTGTCTTCCAGGCGGTCCAGCACCTGGCGCAGGATGCGAAACGAGGAGGGCACCACACCCGAGGCATCGCCCGAGTGAATGCCCTCGGTCAGGATCTGCACCTTGAGCGTGCCGCTGGCCATGCCGCGCAAGCTGGTGGTCAGCCACAGCTGGTCGTAGTTGCCGGCGCCGCTATCGAGGCAGATCACCAGGCCCACATCACCGAGGCGGGGGCGCAGCATTTCCACATAGGGCAGCAGGTCGGCCGAGCCGCTTTCCTCGCAGGTTTCGATGAGGCCGACGATGCGCGGATGCGGCACACTCTGGCGCTTGAGCTCCTGGATGGCGGCAATGCTGGCATAGACGGCGTAGCCGTCATCGGCACCGCCACGGCCGTAGAGCTTGCCGTCCTCGTACTTGGGCGTCCAGGGGCCCAGATCGCTGCGCCAGCCTTCGAATTCGGGCTGCTTGTCCAGGTGGCCGTACATCAGCACCGTGGGATTGCTGGCCGCTTGGTCGGCTGTGCCATCGACTTCGAAGAACAGCACCGGCGTGCGGCCCGGCTGCTGAATCACCTCGAGTTTGAGCCCGGCCACTTTTTGCGCCTCCACCCAGGCTGCGGCATTGCGCATCACGGTGGCGATAAAGCCCTGCTGCTCCCAATCGGGCGCAAACATCGGCGATTTGGCTGGAATGGCGATGTAGTTCTTCAGCTCGGGGACGATTTGCTGGTCCCACTGGGTGGTGATGTGTTGCAGCGCTTCGGTTGCTTGCAGCAGCTGGGCGGGAGTGCGTGCGTTCATGGTCGGCTCCTTCAATAAGGGTGCGGGCCAAGGTCCCGCAATACGTCCTATTTTGCGCCAAGCCTTCTAGGCTGCACCGCAGGCCTTGGTATGCACTCCCTGCCGCGTCAGCTGCCGATTCAGATTCAAACAGCCGTGAAGCCCATATGGGTCATGGGCTGACAGCTATCAAGGCTGATGCTTTCAGGCGTGCTCGAAATGGAACACGGCCGTGGTGGCCAGCAGATTGGGCAGGCTGCGCACCACCTGGCCGTTTTGCAGGCCAAAGGAGTCCAGGATGCGCAAGCGGTTCTTGGTGGCCAGCACCTCGAAATCCTTGTAGGTGCCGACACGGATATTGGGCGTGTCATACCACTGGTAGGGCAGGCGGCGCGTGACCGGCATGCGTCCGCGCAGCACGGACATGCGGTTTTGCCAGTGCGCAAAATTGGGGAAGGCGACGATGCCGGCGCGACCTATGCGGGCGGTTTCCTGCAGCATCACCTCGGCATTGCGCAAATGCTGCAGCGTGTCGATCTGCAGCACCACATCAAAGCTGTTGTCGCCAAACACGGCCAGGCCGTCTTCCAGATTGAGCTGCAGCACATTCACGCCGCGGCGGGTACAGGCCAGCACATTGGCATCGTCCAGCTCCACGCCATAGCCGGTGCAGCCGCGCTCGCGCACCAGATGCGACAGCAGGGCGCCGTCGCCACAGCCCAGATCCAGCACGCGCGAGCCCTGGGGCACGAGCTTGGCAATTGCATGCATGGTGGTCAGTTCGGTCATGCGGCCTCCGTGGCAAGGGTAGCGGTGTTCAAAGCTTTGGCAATGCCATCAAAATAGGAGCGCATCACGTTCATGTAGCGTGGGTCATCGAGCAAAAATGCATCATGACCATGGGGAGCGTCGATCTCGGCATAGCTGACGTCGCGGTCGTTCTCCAGCAAGGATTTGACGAGCTCGCGGCTGCGCGTCGGGGCAAAGCGCCAGTCGGTGGTGAAGCTCACCAGCAGGAATTTGGCCTTGGCCAGCGCCAGCGCCTGGGTCAGATCGCCGTCATGGGCGCGGGCCGGGTCGAAGTAATCGAGCGCGCGGGTGATCAGCAAATAGGTGTTGGCATCGAAGTAGCTGCTGAACTTCTCTCCCTGGTAGCGCAGATAGCTCTCGATCTCGAACTCCACCTCTTGCGTGCTGTATTTGAGGTCCAGGCCGTCACGTAGCTGGCGACCGAACTTCTGGTTCATCACATCGTCGGAGAGATAGGTGATGTGGCCGATCATGCGGGCAATGCGCAGGCCGCGTGCCGGCACCACGCCATGCTCGTAGAAGTGGCCGCCGTAGAAATCCGGGTCGGTCACGATGGCGCGGCGGGCTACTTCGTTGAAAGCGATGTTTTCCGCGTTCAGATTGGGCGCGCTGGCCACCACCACGGCATGGCCCATGCGCTGCGGATAGCGCAGCGACCATGACAGTGCCTGCATGCCGCCCAGGCTGCCGCCAAGCACGGCGGCCAGCTTGTGTATGCCCAGACGATCGAGCAAACGCGCCTGTGCGTCCACCCAGTCTTCGACCGTCACCACGGGAAAATCGGCGCCATAGGGCTTGCCTGTGGCTGGATTGGTGTGCATGGGGCCGGTAGAGCCGAAACACGAGCCCAGGTTGTTGATTCCGATGACAAAAAACTGCCGGGTATCGACCGGCTTGCCCGGGCCGATCATGTTGTCCCACCAGCCCTCGCTCTTGGGCTGGCCCTCGTAGCTGCCCGCTACGTGGTGGGAGGCGTTGAGCGCATGACAGACCACGATGGCATTGCTCTTGTCGGCATTGAGCTCGCCGTAGGTCTCGAAGGCGAGGTCGTAGTTGGCGATGGAGCTGCCGCTCTGCAAAGGCAGCGGCTCATCGAAGTGCATGGATTGAGGTGTGGCGATGAAGGACATATGAAAAAACCCGGCATCGCTAAAAACGAGGCCGGGTCGGTGTACTGTCACTTCGCGGACGGGTCTTTAGCTGGATTTATAAAGCGCCCGCAAGCTGTAGCAAATCGGCGCGTAGTGGTTTCACTATACCAAAGCCTGGATGGCGGGAGCGAACAAAACAGCCAGACCCAGAACCAGGAAGATGGCCGCACATACCCGGTGAATCAGGCGGATCGGCAGCTTCTGGGTGATCTTGTCGCCCCACCAGACCACGGGCGCATTGGCCAGCATCATGCCCAGGGTGGTGCCCACAATCACCCAGAAGTATTCGCCTACATATTTGGCAGCCAGTCCCACGGTGGCCAGCTGGGTCTTGTCGCCCATCTCGGCCAGGAAGAACAGCATGACCGTGGTGCCGAAAATGCCCCAGCGGTTGTTGCTGCCCACGGACTCGTCGTCGAATTGGTCCGGAATCAGCATCCAGGCCGCCATGGCGATAAAGGAAATGCCCAAAATCCAGCGCAGCACATCTGCGCCCAGCACCGACGCAATCCAGGCGCCCACGGCACCGGCCAGGGCGTGATTGACCAGGGTGGCCACCAGAATGCCCAGAACAATCGGCATGGGTTTACGGTATTTGGCTGCGAGAACCAGGGAAAGCAACTGCGTTTTATCGCCCATCTCGGCCAGCGTGACGCTGGAGGTGGACACAAGGAAAGCTTCAATCATGAGGGGTATGACGGGCCGGAGTGATGCCAAAACGCATTGACCACGCACCAACTCCGGCCCATGAATCGTTATGGGATTGGCGCACGGTCAATGGTCTCGGCCGGTCGCACTGCGGTGTTGCACCGCAGGCCGCATATGCCATAAGCCACGAAGGCTCAAGTCTGTTGACACATGCATCCGGCAGCGTGAATTGCCTGCCGGACGGCCTACTCCCCAGGGACAGTAGGGTTTTATTCTAACATTTGATCTATGTAAGACAAAAAGCTGTTTTTTTATTCCATTTTTACATTTGAGGGTAAATCCCAGGCGCTTGATGTTGTTACGAGCATGAAATTTAGCCTTTTCGTAAAACATGGACAAAGCTTCTGCCACATAATGACGAAGTCTTTGTGTAGAGATACTATTTCTTCATAGGCGAGTGCGTTTGCGTCTCTAACGTTGTCATCCGTTGTTGACTCCCTAGGGCTCCATCGCGTTTTCATGTTTTTTCAGGAGTCCATCATGGGCAACAAGCTTTACGTCGGCAATCTGCCTTACTCTTTCCGCGACCAAGATCTGGAGCAAGCCTTCAGCGAATTCGGCACTGTGAACAGCGCCAAGGTCATGATGGAGCGCGACACCGGCCGTTCCAAGGGTTTCGGTTTTGTGGAAATGGGCAGCGATGCCGAAGCACAAGCTGCTATCCAAGGCCTGCACGGTCAAAACCACGGTGGCCGTGACCTCGTTGTGAACGAAGCACGTCCCATGGAAGCCCGTCCTCCCCGTTCCGGCGGCTTCGGCGGCGGTTTCGGTGGCGGCCGTGAAGGCGGCGGCGGCGGCTTCGGCGGCGGCCGTGGTGATGGCGGTGGTTACGGCCGTCGCAACAGCTACTAAGCAACGGGCAACCTGGCTTACTAGATAAAAAGGGATCTTCGGATCCCTTTTTTTTTGCCCAAACGCTGTCACCCCCTCGATTTGGAGCATTTATTTTTCTGCCAGCCCTGCTTCATAATTGTTTCTGGAGCATTCCCCGTTCGGAAATGAATCGGCATTTGGGTCTGTGCATGCGCTTTCGCAAGCAACTGGATGCTGAAATCCTGAAATTGATCGCCAAATTGAAAGCATTGAGGAGTTGAGGAGTTATGGGTAATAAGCTTTATGTCGGCAACCTTCCTTATGGTGTGCGTGACAACGACTTGGAGCAGGCCTTTGGCCAATTTGGCGCAGTTACCAGTGCACGCGTCATGATGGAGCGTGATACAGGACGTTCCAAAGGCTTTGGCTTTGTGGAAATGGCCAGCGAATCTGAGGCGTTGGCGGCGATTCAAGGTATGAATGGCCAACCGCTGGGTGGTCGCAGCCTGGTAGTGAATGAGGCTCGTCCCATGGAACCGCGCGCTCCCCGCCCTGGTGGCTTTGGCGGCGGTGGCGGATATGGTGGTGGTCGCGATGGCGGCTACGGCCGCAACGAGGGTGGCGGTGGTGGTGGATATGGGGGCGGCCGCGGTGATGGCGGTGGCTATGGCCGGGGTGACGGAGGCTTCCGCAGCCCCTATGGTTCCGGTCCTCGTCACGGTGGCCGTGGCGGTTATGGCGGTGGTAATAACCAAGGCGAATGATAATTTTTGATGCAGTTTGTGCTGCATCAAAAAGATAAAGGCACCATTTGGTGCCTTTATCTTTTGGGTAATCGCCGCTTGAAATCCAGGCCTCTAAGCGCGCAATGACTTACTTGTTGGATTGTAGATACCGAGGTTTGCGGCTTTTTCCTACAAGGAGCTTGTCCCAAATTGTATTTGGCAGAAAACGCATTATCTTTGCGACCAAGCCCATTTGCCAGGGGATGGTGGCATAGCTGGTTTTTTTCTCTATGGCTTTGAAAGCTCGTGCTGCAAATACCTGCGGACTGAGTAAGAAAGGCATGGCGTAGGGATTATTTTTGGTCAGTGGCGTATCCACATATCCCGGCAGCAAAGTGATTACTTGCACGCCAGATGACTGTAATTCTCCACGCAGGCTTTCGCAGTATGCAATGGCTGCAGATTTGCTTGCGCAATATGCACCATGGCCTGGCAATCCCCTGATTCCTGCCACGCTGGCAATGCCGACCAGGCTGCCGGAGCCGCGTTCTAGCATAGGGGTGATGAAAGGCTGAAAGCTGGCCGCCATGCCCGTGGTGTTCACGGCCAGTACCTGCTGCATGACTTCAAGGTCCTCACGCAGTGCGGTGTCCACGCCCCAGCTGATGCCTGCATTGGCGATGACGATGTCCGGCAAACCTTGCTGCTCCAGGCAGCGGCGACCTGCTGCGCAGGCGCTGTCAATCACGGCCACATCGGCAGCATAGAGTGCGTAGCGCTGGGGCTCCAGCTGCTGTTCCAAAGCCCATTCCTGCATGAGCTGCGTGCGCCTCGCGACCAAGGCCAAGGTATAGCCGGCCTGGTAATAGCGCAGGGCCAGAGCTTGGCCAATACCGCTGGATGCGCCTGTGATGTAGACCAAAGGGCGGGTTTGGGCAGAGCTGATGTGGGTCATGACCGGTCAGCGCTTGCTGGGCTGGATGAAGCCTTTGACCCGGCCATTCATCTGTAGCACCTGGTCCAGATTGCCGTATTCCATGCTGTCGCCGGTGAAGCGATCTTCACCACGGGTCATGACCACGGGCTTGTGGGTGCTGATGCGCTCTTCATTGGGCCAGATCTGCAGAAATTCGCTGGCTATCTGCATGGGCGGAACCGCTTTTTTACCCGGGGCGGCCGCGACAGCCTCACGGGTGATTACGGCGTCGCCAAAGAGCTGGACTTCAGAGCCGTCGCCATTGCTCAAAGCACGCTTGGCGCTGCCTACCGAGGTGCGGTCATCGGGCGTGATGCTGAGCATGCGCGCTTCATCCACTTCCAGCGTATCGGTATCCGGATAGTGGCGACCCTGGGTGCCCGTCAAGCGGGTCTTGAGGCGTCCGGATGCCTCAAAATTCTTGATCGAGAAATCTTTCATGAAGTAGTCGGGCTCGTGCACGCGCACTTTTTGCACGCCCGAACTTACCGGCTGAGGCGCATTGCGTACCAGCCACCAGGTACCCAGGGCCAGCAGTGCCATGAGCAGCGCTGGCAGATACAGCGTGGCCCTGTCGCTATAGCGTCGCCATGAGGTGCTCATGATGTGTAATCGGCCAGCAGGCCGGCATAGGCGCCGCGTGCCGCCAGCAGCAGGTCGCACAGCTGGCGTACTGCTCCATCGCCGCCGCAGCGCGTGGTGATGTGATCGGCCACGGCCAGGACTTCCTCATGGGCATTGGCGGGGGCACAGGCAAAAATACTGCGTTGCAGCACGGGCAGGTCGGGCCAGTCGTCTCCCATGGCGGCGGTCTGGCTCCATTGCAGGCCCAGCTCGGCCAGTATGGACTCGGCTGCCGGTACCTTGTCCTCGGTGCCAAAGCGTGCGTGCTCAATGCCTAGATTGCGCAGACGCAGGCGCAGGGCGGGAGAGTCGCGCCCCGTCACCACGGCGGGAGTGATGCCGGCTTTTTGCAGCATCTTGAGCCCATGGCCATCAAGCGTGTGAAAGCGCTTGAGCACCTCACCCTCGCAGCTGAAGTACAGGCCGCCGTCCGTGAGCACGCCATCCACATCAAAAAAAGCCACGCGCACATCCTGGGCCTTGAGCAACAGCTCGGGAGCCCATTGCTGGCGGGGAGTTGGGGTTGCTTTCTGCATCAGATCACCTTGGCTCGCATCAGATCACGAATATGCACCACGCCTTGCAGGCTCTGTTGCGCGTCGGCCACCAGCACGGTGGTGATGCCTTGCTCTTCCATCACGCGGGCTGCGGCCACGGCCAGCAGATCGGCGTTGATGGTGCGCGGATTGGCATGCATGACGTCACCGGCCTTGCGCTCGCGCAGATCGATGCCCGCCTCTACGCAGCGGCGCAGGTCGCCGTCGGTAAAGATACCCACCAGCATGCCTTGTGCATCGACCACGGCAGAGCAGCCCAGGCCCTTGGCGCTCATCTCGCGCATCAAATCCATGCAGCTGGCATCCTGGGTGACAAAGGGCAGGTCTTTGCCGCTGCGCATCACATCGCGCACATGGGTGAGCAACTTGCGGCCCAGCGAGCCGCCCGGGTGGGAGCGGGCAAAGTCTTCGGCACCGAAGCCGCGTGCATCCAGCAGGGCCACAGCCAGGGCATCGCCCATGGCCAGCTGGGCGGTGGTGCTGGCCGTGGGCGCCAAGTTCAGCGGGCAGGCTTCGCGCTCTACCTGGGTGTCCAGCACCCAGTCGGCGTGCTTGGCCAGTGTGGAACGCAGGCCGCCGGTCACGGCTACCAGAGGAATGCCTTGGCGCTTGATCGCGGGCAGCACGCCCGTGAGCTCATCGGTCTCACCGCTATTGGACAGTGCCAGCACCAGATCGTCCGTGGTGAGCATGCCGAGATCGCCGTGGCTGGCCTCGGCCGGGTGCACAAAGAAGGCGGGCGTGCCGGTCGATGCCAGAGTGGCGGCAATCTTGCGGCCTACGTGGCCGCTTTTGCCCATGCCCATGACCACCACGCGGCCCGAAATCTGCAGAATGCGCTGCACGACCTGGGTGAAATCGCCGTTGAGGCGCTGCGACATGGCCTGCAGGGCTTCAACTTCGATGGCGAGTGCTTCGCGCGCCAGGCGCAGGGCATTCGGAGCGTCGTCGGGACGGGTGGGGGCGGCATCAGAATTCATATCTAGGATTCTAGCCAGCGCAGGCGAGCCACACCGGGCCGGGTGCTTGCCGTTTATCCCTTTGGGCCTTCTGGTGGATGCCAGCTACTACACTGACTTCCCCCTAAGCGATCACTCTCAGCGCCATGCAATCCCACACCAGCGTTAACGACTATCTGCGCGCCCACATTCGCACCGTGTCCGACTGGCCAGCGCCCGGTGTGCAATTTCGTGACATCACGCCCCTGCTGCAAGACCCCAAGGTCTTTCGCGTGATGACGGACGCTTTTGTACACCGCTACATGGATCGCGATCTGCGTCCCGATGTAGTTGCCGGGTTGGATGCCCGCGGCTTCATCCTGGGGGCCGTGATCGCCCACGAACTCAATGTCGGCTTTGTGCCCATTCGTAAAAAAGGCAAACTGCCTTTCACCACGGTGGAGGAGACCTATGAGCTGGAATACGGCAGCGCCACGGTCGAGCTGCATACCGACGCCGTCAAACCCGGTGACCGGGTGCTGCTGATCGATGATCTGATTGCCACCGGCGGCACCATGATGGCAGGCAAGAAATTGCTGGAAAAGCTGGGCGCCACCGTCATCGAAGGCGCGGCCATTGTGGACTTGCCCGAACTGGGCGGCTCTGCCCATCTGCGCGAAAAAGGCCTGTCGCTGTTCACGCTGGTGGATTTCGCCGGGCATTGAGTCCGGCGCAGTGCCTGGCGACCGGCTAGCGTAGCTCGCCGTACTGGGTCACACCCAAAGAACCCATATCCGAGGCGTGGAAGTCGCTGCGAGCCTCTTCGTGCCCGTGCGTGCCGGGCCCCAGCAGCGGGCCGGAGCGGTGCTGGCCGTGTGAGGTAAATGACTGGCGTGAGTGCTGCACATCAATGGTTCCCGAGGCTGCCACGGCCAGCCTGAAGGCATCCATCTCCTGCGCATCAATGGGCTCGAAGGATCGCGGCAAAGTGCGTGCGGGCTGGGCTGCCCTTGCCGCGCGGGCCTGATGCAGCTGCTGTACGGCCGAGTTCAGCGGTGATTGGCCGGCGGTGGCTTCTGTTGGTGGCTTTACGGGTTTGAGCTGCTCGCTCACACGCCAGTACACGGCGTGCACGATGGCCGCCATGCGGGCCTTGGCCAGCTCGGCAATCAAGCTCTCAATTTCTCGCAGGCGTGCGGGCTCGGCCGCATAGGCATGGTCCAGATCCACCATGACTACAAAGCGCTGGCCCGCGTTATCCAGCGAAAGCACTTTGAACTTATAGCCTGCCGACAGAATGCTGACGCGCACCATGGCATCGCGGACGACGGAATAGAGCTGCTCGCGGCGTGCCGAGCGTTCGCTGCGCGGATGTTCCGAGTCATGGCGGTCATTGGGTGCTTCAGTGCGTATGGCACTGCCCTCTGTACGCGGCCTGCGAGTGAGCCATTGGAACAAAGACATGCTGCCCTCTTTTAAACCCATTTTTACAAACGAAGATATTTTGCCTGTTCCCGTGGGTGAGCCGCCTTTATTTGCAGCAATGTGCACATTCATCCGATGTGCATCAAAGGTCCGCGTCCACCAACTAGCTGGAAGTCGGCCAACGGCTTGGTGGATGCCGAGCCATGATTACCCCATACTGGGTATGTCGGCAATAACGCTGCTGGCTGAAGCTTGAAGGCGTAGTCTCATTGCCACGCAGACTTCAGGTGCTGGCGATGCGGCGGCGGCTGTCACTGGCGCGGCGAGCCAGCACCTGGCCGGCCATGACGACCAGAGCTAGTGCCAGCGGCGGCTGGCGGTTGGAGAGTTCCGAAAAGCGCAGAGCCGTGAGGCACCAGAGGCGGCTGGGCGTGGAGGCCTGTACCGTGGCGCGGCGGGGGCGGTGGGCAAAGAAGGCTCCTTCGCCCAGCACGGCGCCGGGGCCGACCAGGGCCAGGCGGATGCGCTCCTTGGCATCCTGGTAATGCACGCTCAGGGAGCCGGATTCCACCAGGTACAGGTTGCGGTCCAGCGCGCCTTCGGCAAACAGTGTTTCGCTGACGCTCAGGTTGACGGGCACCAGATAGGGGGCCAGCATTTCCCACTGCCCCGCATGCAACACGCTTTGTGCGCTGTCAGCCGCCATGGACGAGGTCATGGCTTGCATGAGGGCGGACAGGTCGTGGTGCTTGGCAATGGTGGACATGGACGGCGGTGATCTCGAAGATTGAAAGCAGATGTACAGGCCGCAAGCGGTGGCTGGCAGGCATGCTAAGCCAGCGTGGCGTTTTCGCCAATCCGGTAACTGCTGTTTTTTGTAGCAAAACTTGCATCAAGCTGCATTGTCTGGCGCAAACGCCGCACACTCCGGCTGCATCGGCCGTCGTAAAGGCCTTGTTCGTGAAAAAGGAGCGGAACCGACTTGCTGCTCATGACTGTTTTCATGCTGCTGCTGGCTGCAGCGGCGCTGTGGGGCCTGGGGACCATCTGGTTCCAGGGGCCTGGCAACGCGGTGTTGCGTCTGCTCTGGATGGCGGCCTGGCTGCTGTGGCTGGCTGGCTGCGGCCTCTGGGGGCTGGGCCGAGGCCTGCCTGCGGTCAGCACCGCTTTGTGGGTGGTCAGCCTGCTGTTGATGCTGACATGGTGGCGGCAGATCGTGCCCAGCGGCAGGCGCGACTGGGCAGACGATGTGGCCCTGCACATGCAGCTGCAGGCCGATGGCGCTCTGACCGATTCGCGCCAGCGCGTACTTTTGAAGAATGTGCGCAACTTCCGCTGGCGCAGCGATGAGGACTATGACGTGCGCTGGGAATCACGTCGCTATGAGCTGGCACAGCTGGCCAGTGTGGACGTGGCCACTTCGTACTGGATGGGGCCGGCAATCGCGCACACGCTGGTGTCTTTTGGCTTCAACAACGGAGAGCATGTCGTCTTTTCCATTGAAATCCGCAAGCAAAAAGGCGAGCAGTTCGATGCGCTGGCCGGTTTTTTCCGGCGTTACGAGCTGGCGCTGATCGCAGCGGATGAGCGTGATATCCTGGCCGTTCGCACCAATGTACGGGGCGAACAGCTCAGGCTGTACCGCTTGAATATGCGCCAGTCCGTGATGCGCGAGCTGTTCATGGCTTATGCGCGCGAGGCCGATTCGCTCAACGACAAACCGCGTTTCTACAACACGCTCACGGCCAACTGCACCACCATCGTCTGGCAACTGGCGCGGCGTGTGGGGGCTACGTTGCCGCTGGACTGGCGGCTGCTGGCCTCCGGCTATCTGCCCGAATATCTGAACAGCCTGGGTGTGCTCACGCCCGGTTATTCACTCGATGAATTGCGCCTGGCGGGCGATATCACCGAGCGGGCCAAGGCCTGGCAGCCTGCGGCCCTGGACTGCGATGTGGCGGCCAGCGTGGACTTTTCCCGTGCCATACGTGCCGGCATGCCAGGTGTTTTAAATACTCCTTGAATAGGAGCATAAAACGCAATCCATTGTTGGATTACAGGCATGAAATGTCTTGAAATCAAGATGGAATGAGCGCCAGCCGCTCTTATTTTCCTATGCAGAAGGAGCTGAAGATGACGCCCAGCAAGTCGTCCGAGCTGAATTCGCCGGTAATCGAGTTCAGCGACAGCTGGGCCAGACGCAGCTCCTCGGCCAGCAAGTCCAGGTGAGCTGCCTGGGCCGCGAGCTGCTCGTCGGCCATCTCCAGGTGCGCGGCCACAGCCTGCAGCGCTTCCACATGGCGGGCGCGGGCCAGGTACAGGCCTTCGGGGGCCGATTGCCAGCCAGCCACTTGCAGCAGATGGCGGCGCAGCGCATCCAGTCCGTCGCCGGTGCGGGCCGACAGGGCGACCTGGGCCGTCTCCACAGCCGCCGCGCAGCGCTCCAGCACGCCTGCGGCGGCGGTGTCGGTCTTGTTCCAGACATGGATGACGGGCACCTGATGGGGCAGTTTTTGCTGCAGCGTCTGGCCAATGGCCGCGTCGGCGGCCACATAGTCGGCCTGCTCCATGCGGGTGAGGTCGTGCAGAAACAGCACGGCGTCGGCGGCGGCGATTTCGTCCCAGGCGCGGGCAATTCCTATGCGCTCCACCTCATCGTCGCTGTCGCGCAGGCCAGCGGTGTCGATCACGTGCAGGGGCACGCCTTCGATCTGAATGGTTTGCTGCACCTTGTCGCGGGTGGTGCCGGCGATGGGGGTGACGATGGCCAGCTCCGCCCCGGCCAGGGCATTGAGCAGCGAGCTTTTGCCGGCATTGGGCTGGCCGGCGATCACCACCTTGATACCTTCGCGCAGCAGGGCACCCTGGTGCGCCTTGCTGAGTACAGTGGCCACCTGGGCACGCAGGCGCTCCAACTGGCCAAAGGCATCGGCTTTTTGCAGAAAGTCGATTTCCTCTTCGGGAAAGTCCAGCGTGGCCTCGACCAGCATGCGCAAATGCACCAGCGCTTCGCGCAGCACATGGATTTCCTGGGAGAACGCGCCCGACAGCGAGCGGCTGGCGCTGCGCGCAGCGGCTTCGGTGCTGGCGTCGATCAGATCGGCAATCGCCTCGGCCTGGGCCAGGTCGATTTTGTCATTCAGAAAAGCGCGTTCGGTGAATTCGCCGGGCTGGGCCAGGCGTAAACCGGGCAATGTGGCTGCATCGGAGTGTTCACTTACTTGTTGCGCAGCCTCCAGGCAGCGGGCCAGCAGCAGCTGCAGTACCACCGGGCCGCCGTGGGCCTGCAGCTCCAGCACGTCTTCACCCGTGTAGCTGTGCGGGCCGGGGAAGTAAATGGCCAGACCGTGGTCTATGGGCGCGCCGGCCGCGTCCTTGAAGGGCAGGTACGTGGCTTCGCGCGGCTTCAAATCTTTGCCGCACAGTGTTTTCACCAGCGCCGCAATGCCTTTGCCCGAGACCCGCACAATGCCCACGGCCCCGCGCCCTGGTGCGGTGGCGATGGCGGCAATGGGGTCGTTATGGCGGGGCAACATGGGTGGAGAGTCTTTCCAGAAGATAAGCGGTACAACAGCGCCGCGATGATAGCCCGCACCAGGCTTTGAGGTGGCTGTGGGGCATATCGTGGGCGCCTATATTTGCTATCTATTTAATAGCTTCAAGCGTTTGATATATATGGGTTATAGGTCAAAAACAATCATGTAATTGGGTTGCCTGTTTTTTAATCAATCGCCCATGAAAAAAGCCGCCACCCTGGCGGGTGGCGGCTTGGTCGCTTCAGCAGCGCAGCTTATTTGCTCTCGGCAGCCTTGCCAAACTTGGGCAGGTTGAACTGAGGCGGCACACCCATGCGTGTGTTGATGAGCCACTGCTGTGCAATCGACAAGATGTTGTTCGTCAGCCAGTACAGCACCAGACCGGCGGGGAAGAAGAAGAACATCACGCTGAACATCAGCGGCATGATCCACATCATCTTGGCCTGCATGGGATCTGGAGGCGCGGGGTTCAGTGCCGTTTGCAGCAGCGAGGACAGCGTCATCAACAGCGGCAGGATGAAGAACGGATCGGGCATCGACAAATCGTGGATCCAGCCAATCCAGGGAGCATTGCGGATTTCCACGCTGGACTGCAGCACCCAGTACAAAGCCATGAAGACCGGCATCTGGATGATGATGGGCAGACAGCCGCCCATAGGATTGACCTTTTCCTCGCGGTAGATGCGCATCATCTCCTGCTGCATCTGCTGAGGCTTGTCCTTCAGGCGCTCGCGCATTTCCTGAATCTTGGGGTTGATGGCCTTCATCTTGGCCATCGAGCCGTAAGCCTTGGCGTTGAACCAGTAGAAAGCAATCTTCAGCAGCACCACCAGGGCCACGATGGACCAACCCCAGTTGCCGATGAACTTGTGCAGCTCGGCCAGCAGCCAGTACAGGGGCTTGGCCAGAATGGTCAGCCAGCCATAGTCCTTGACCAGTTCCAGGCCGGGAGTCAGCGACTCCAGCATGGGTTCGATCTGAGGGCCGGTGAACAGGCGTGCGGACACGGTCTTGGTCTGGCCGGGTTCCACGGTGCCCAGGGGGGTGACCATGCTCACAGCAAACAGGTTGTCGCCGACCTTGGCCACGCGGTTGTCGCGCTGGATGCCGTCTGCCAGCAGCCAGGCGCTGGCAAAGTAGTGCTGCACCATGGCCACGTAGCCGTTGGTGGAGGACTTGTCCACTTCGGCCTTGCCGCTGGCAATGTCCTTGAACTCCACCTTGTGGTACTTCTTGGCTTCGGTATAGACCGCAGGGCCGGTGAAGGTGGAGTAGAAGGTGGACTCGTGCTCGGGCTTGTTGCCGTCACGCACCAGTTGCAGATACAACTGGGGAGCCACGGCCGCCGTGCCGGTGTTGACCACATCGTGCTGCACGTCGATAGCGTAGGAGCCGCGCTTCAGGGTGAAGGTCTTGATCAGCTTGACGCCGCCCACGGGCGCCGACTCGAAGCGAACCTGCACGCTGTCCTGGCCATCCTTGAGCTCGCGCTCGCCAGGCATCACGGTCATCGGTGTCTTGTGGTTGGGGAAGCTGCCGGCGGCGCCGGTCAGACCCGTCTGGCCCAGGTACACGCGCTTGGCGTTTTCCTCGAACACGGCCATCAGCTTGTTCTGATCCGTGGTGTCCGAGTACTTAAGCAGCTCGGAGCCCTTGAGCGTGCCGCCTTCGCTGTCAAACGTCAGTCGCAGCACGTCGCTGGACACGGTCACGTTCTGGCGAGGTGTGGCGGGCGCTGCGGCGGGCGTGGCCGCTGCATCGTTGGGCACGTCGCTGGTGGAGGCGGTCGCAGCGGAAGGCACTCCCACATTCGCAGGCTTGGCTGTCTCAGCCGCAGGCGCACTGGCGACCTGGGGCTGGGGGAAGAAGGTTGGCTTGTTGCCGTTATGGATTTGCCACTTGTCCCAGAGCAAAACCATGGAAAAGCCAAATATCACCCACAGTATGGTGCGGCGAATATCGTTCATGAAGACTTCTTAGGTGAGGAAGGTTGGGTGGTCGCGGAAGAGTCCGGGGCTGAATCCAGAAAGGAAAACAGCCTGGGCTTTTGCTGTGGCACAGGATCATGCCCTCCGTCACACCACGGATGGCAGCGCGCCAGTCGGCACACTGTCAGATAGGAGCCTACCGCAGCGCCGTGTTGCTCCAGCGCTTGAAGGGAATAGGCCGAGCAGGTCGGCTCGAACCGGCAGGCCGAGCCCAGCCAGGGGCTGAGCATCAGCCGGTAGCCTCGCACCACAGCCATGAGTAGGCGCTGCATCATGATGCAACTCCCGTGCCGGGCGCTATCAAAGTAGAAGCTTCTTGCGCTTTGATATCTTGGGCTGGAACCGACTTTTTATCGGCATCGGCAGGCGTATCGACCTCGGCCTTGGCGCGTGCAATGCGGCGCGAGGCAGAGCCGAACAGCTGTTGCAGCTCGGTGCGCACGGCGGCCTTGAGCGCATCCGAGCTCGCACTGACGAACTGCTTGCGGTCAAAGCCCGAGCGCAGCCGCACCACATGAGAGGCGCCATGCAGCGCTGTCTCATGGTCCTGCGCCACGGCATAGGCCTGGCGCTTGATCGTGTGACGCGTCACCGAATGCTTGGCCCAGCGCTTGGGCACCATGGCGCCCAGCCAGGCTTGCTCGCGCTCAGCACCAATGCCAAACAGGGCCTGCGGATCTTGCGATCCGGGCCCTGTATCGGGGTTGGCAGCCATATCCACTCCCGCACTCAGCACCATGCGATGCAAAGCGAAGTGAGGCGTGCGGGCAATAGTGCCCGCCGACATGGTTGCCTGGAACTGCGGACGTGTTTTCAGTCGTTGCATAGGAAAGCCCCGTTCAGAGGCCGTCAATACAGCGAAGGAGCAGACCGCCGAGCAATGCCGGCCTTAGACGGCCAGGCGCTTGCGACCCTTGGCGCGGCGAGCGTTGATCACGGCACGGCCACCCTTGGTCTTCATGCGAACCAGGAAACCGTGGGTACGGGCGCGGCGAGTCTTGGAAGGTTGGTAAGTACGTTTCATGTTGGTTCCTTGAGAAGGTTCAGTATTTGCGTCGGCAAAGCGCTACGTCTGCGCCCCGCCATCCAGGTTTTGCGCCGCACACTGTCGCCGCCAAGCCGGGTATTTTTTCACATGCGAGCATGTGTTGCGGCAAAACGGTTAACTTGTGGAGCAAAAGCACTCGCCGCATGCCCGAAAGCAGGTGGAAAATGCGCCCAAAATTGGCGCCCGGGTCATATCACCCTGAACACATTCAGGGAAACCCGCGATTATCACAGTGTTGGCGCTTTGATGCAATGACCCCAGAATTTGATTGGGGAGATAAGCCCACATTGCCAGAGACGCGGCAGGGTTTCAAACCGGGGCCGGCTTTCTTTACAAATGCCGTGCCGTCATGGCCCTGTCAATCCAGTAGGATAGGTGGGCTATCCCGCACCGCGGCGGGGGACAGCCTTCTGAAACCGTGTGGATAACTTCCGCAAAAGCTACAATAGCTACCCCGCAACTGTTCCTCCTATCCACAACTAGACTTTTGACAATGACAGAGGAACATACGAACGACGCAGGCCAGGCCCTGTGGCAGGTCTGCGTTGAGCAACTGGGTCAGGAGCTGCCCGAGCAGCAATTCAACACCTGGATCAAGCCGCTGACGGCGCTGGTTGCTGAAGATTTTTCCAAGGTCACGGTCTACGTGGCCAACCGCTTCAAGCTCGACTGGATCCGTGCCCAATATGCAGGCCGTATCTCGGCCATGCTGGAGTCGCTTTATGGCCAGCCCGTGACGCTGGAGCTGGCCATGGCCCACCGCGAAAGCGTGGTGCGCACCTATGTGCGCCCGCCATCGGGCGAGCGCAGTGCGCCGGCCGAGACGGTTTCCGTCTCCGTGCCCACGGTCAGCAACGAAGAAAGCGCAGCCCCCGTCTTCCGCACCCGCCTGAACCCCGCGCTCACCTTCGAGACGCTGGTCGAAGGTACGGCCAACCGTATGGCCCGCTCTGCGGCCATGCATGTGGCCGGTTCGCCCGGCCATCTGTACAACCCGCTGTTCATCTACGGCGGTGTGGGTCTGGGTAAGACCCACCTGGTGCATGCCGTGGGCAACCAGTTGCTCAAGGACAAGCCGGACGCCAAGATTCTCTACATCCATGCCGAGCAGTTCGTCTCGGATGTGGTCAAGGCCTATCAGCGCCGTACCTTTGACGAGTTCAAGGAGCGCTACCACTCGCTGGATCTGCTGCTGATCGACGACGTGCAGTTTTTCGCCAACAAGGACCGGACGCAGGAAGAATTCTTCAATGCCTTCGAAGCCCTGCTGGCCAAGAAGAGCCACATCGTGATGACGTCCGACACCTACCCCAAGGGACTGGCGAATATTCACGAACGCCTGGTTTCGCGCTTTGATTCCGGCCTGACGGTGGCAATCGAGCCGCCCGAGCTGGAAATGCGCGTGGCCATTCTGATCAACAAGGCCCGCGCCGAGAACGCCGAGATGCCCGAGGAAGTCGCCTTCTTCGTGGCCAAGAACGTGCGCTCCAACGTGCGCGAGCTCGAAGGCGCGCTGCGCAAGATCCTGGCCTATTCGCGCTTCAATCAGAAGGAAGTGTCGATTCAGCTGGCACGCGAAGCGCTGCGCGATCTGCTGTCCATCCAGAACCGTCAGATATCTGTGGAAAACATCCAGAAGACGGTGGCGGATTACTACAAGATCAAGGTCGCCGACATGTACAGCAAGAAGCGCCCCGCCAGCATTGCCCGGCCGCGCCAGATTGCCATGTACCTGGCCAAGGAACTGACGCAAAAAAGCCTGCCTGAAATCGGCGAGCTGTTTGGCGGTCGCGACCACACCACGGTGCTGCACGCCGTGCGCAAGATCGCGGCCGAGCGTCAGACCAATACCGAGCTGAACCAGCAATTGCATGTGCTGGAGCAGACGCTCAAGGGTTGATGAAAACTCCCCCATGAATGTCAAACGCACACGGCAAAATGGGGAATTCAAGCGGCATGAGGGAGAGCCCGTACCACCCTGCGGGCGCCGCCGCTTTACAAGATGCGCACTTAAATCACTGAGGTTGACATGATCGTCCTGAAAGCCACACAAGACAAAGTCCTCGCGGTTCTGCAACAGGTGGCAGGCATTGTTGAGCGCCGCCACACGCTGCCCATCCTGGCGAACGTGCTGATCAAAAAGACCGGCAACGCCCTGCAGCTGACGACCAGCGATCTGGAAATCCAGATCCGCACTACCGCCGAACTCGGCGGCGATACCGGCGACTTCACCACCACGGTGGGCGCCCGCAAGCTCATCGACATTCTGAAGACCATGCCCGGCGACCAGACCGTGAGCCTGGAGACTCAGCAGTCCAAGATGGTGTTGAAGGGCGGCAAGAGCCGCTTTACGCTGCAAACCCTGCCGGCCGAAGATTTCCCGCTGGTGCAGGAATCGGCCGCTTTCGGCCCCGCCTTCAGCGTGCCGCAGAAAGTCCTGAAGGATTTGCTGGGCCAGGTGTCGTTTTCCATGGCGGTGCAGGACATTCGCTACTACCTGAACGGCATCCTGTTCGTGGCCGAAGGCAAGCAACTGAGCCTGGTGGCCACCGACGGTCACCGTCTGGCTTGGGCCAGCGCTACGCTGGATGTGGAAGTGCCCAAGCAGGAAGTGATCCTGCCGCGCAAGACGGTGCTGGAGCTGCAGCGCCTGCTGTCCGATGCCAGCGGCGACAACCAGCCCGTGATCGAAATGCAGTTCGCGAACAACCAGGCCAAGTTCACCTTTGGCGGCATGGAGTTCGTGACCAAGCTGGTCGAAGGCAAGTTCCCTGACTACAACCGCGTCATTCCGCGCAACCATCAAAACAGCGTCACCCTGGGCCGCGCCCCGCTGCTGGCCAGCCTGCAGCGCACGGCCATCATGACCAGCGACAAGTTCAAGGGCGTGCGTCTGTCGGTGGAGCCCGGCACGCTGCGCGTGGCATCCAACAATGCCGAGCAGGAAGAGGCCATGGACGAACTCGATATCGACTACGGTGGCGACACCATAGAGATCGGCTTCAACGTGACCTATCTGATTGACGTGCTGACTAATATGAGCCAGGACATGGTCAAGATCGATCTGCAGGACGGCAACAGCTCGGCGCTGGTTTCCATCCCCGAGAACGACAGCTTCAAGTACGTCGTCATGCCCATGCGCATTTAAGCGCGGGTTTGCTGACTGCTAATGCTCATAATTCAATAGCTTGTAGCGCTTGATGAATAAGCGCTACAAGGCTATTTGACTGATATTTTCTTTTGGGAGGCTACAAGCCTCCACCGGATCGCAAGGCTTTCTTTCATGACCGCTGACAACACGCTGCCCGAACCTCAAGGCACTCCCGAGCCGGAGCAGGCCCCCAAGATCGACTCCCAGCAGCCCGGTGCCAGCGAAGGCTATGGCGAAGGCGCGATCCAGATTCTTGAAGGCCTGGAAGCCGTGCGCAAGCGCCCCGGCATGTACATCGGCGATACCTCCGATGGCACGGGCCTGCACCACCTGGTCTTCGAAGTGGTGGACAACTCCATCGACGAAGCCCTGGCCGGCCACTGCGACGACATTCTGGTCACTATCCATGCCGACGGCTCGCTGTCCGTCATCGACAACGGCCGTGGTATTCCCACCCGCGTGAAGATGGACGACAAGCACGAGCCCAAGCGCTCGGCGGCCGAAATCGCCCTGACCGAGCTGCACGCCGGCGGCAAGTTCAACCAGAACAGCTACAAGGTCTCGGGCGGTCTGCACGGCGTGGGCGTGTCCTGCGTGAATGCGCTGTCCATCTGGCTCAAGCTCACCGTCAGCCGCGAAGGCCAGCGCTACGAGATCGACTTCGCGCGCGGCTTTGTGCAAAACCGCCTGATCGAGGTGGTGGACGGCGTGGAAGTCTCGCCCATGCGCGTGCTGGGCCCCAGCGACAAGCGCGGCACCAAGGTGCACTTCTTGCCCGACCAGGAAATCTTCAAGGAAAATTTCGAGTTCCGCTATGAAATCCTGGCCAAGCGCCTGCGCGAACTCTCCTTCCTGAACAACGGCGTGCGCATTCGCCTCAAGGACGAGCGCGACGGCAAGGAAGATGACTTCTCGGGCGCCGGTGGCGTCAAGGGCTTTGTGGAGTTCATCAACGGCACCAAGAAAGTGCTGCACCCCACGACCTTCCATGCCGTGGGCACGCGTCCTGCGGATTCCTATGGCGGCATTCCCGGCACCGAAATCGGTGTGGAAGTGGCCATGCAGTGGAACGACAGCTATGCCGAGCAGGTGCTGTGCTTCACCAACAACATTCCCCAGCGTGACGGCGGTACCCACCTGACCGGCCTGCGCGCCGCCATGACCCGCGTGATCGGCAAATACATTGCCGACCACGAACTGGCCAAGAAGGCCAAGGTGGACGTCACCGGCGACGATATGCGCGAAGGCCTGTGCTGCGTGCTGTCGGTCAAGGTGCCTGAGCCCAAGTTCTCCAGCCAGACCAAGGACAAGCTGGTCAGCTCCGAAGTGCGTGCGCCCGTGGAAGACATCGTCGGCAAGCTGCTCACCGATTACCTGGAAGAAAAGCCGGGTGACGCTAAGATTCTCTGCGGCAAGATCGTGGAAGCCGCCCGCGCCCGCGAAGCGGCCCGCAAGGCCCGCGAAATGACGCGCCGCAAGGGCGTGCTGGACGGCATGGGCCTGCCCGGCAAGCTGGCCGACTGCCAGGAAAAAGACCCCTCGCTGTGCGAAATCTACATCGTCGAGGGTGACTCCGCCGGCGGCTCCGCCAAGCAAGGTCGCGACCGCAAGTTCCAGGCCATCCTGCCCCTGCGCGGCAAGATCCTGAACGTGGAAAAAGCCCGCTACGAAAAGCTGCTCTCCAGCCAGGAAATCATCACCCTGATTACCGCTCTGGGCACCGGCATTGGCAAGGCCAGCGAAGAATCGGGCAAGAGCGGCAGCGACGACTACAACGTCGACAAGCTGCGCTACCACCGCATCATCATCATGACCGACGCCGACGTTGACGGCGCCCACATCCGCACCCTGCTGCTGACCTTCTTCTACCGTCAGATGCCGGATCTGGTCGAGCGCGGCCACATCTACATTGCCCAGCCACCGCTGTACAAGGTCAAGAATGGCAAGGAAGAGCTGTATCTGAAGGACGGCCCGGCACTGGACCGCTACCTGCTCAGGATTGCGCTGAACCACGCCAGCGTGGACACCGGTGGCGCCAACGCCCGCACCGTTGACGGCGAAGAGCTGGCCAAGCTGGCCGACATGCATCTGGCGGCCGAAACCGTGATTGAGCGCCTGTCCAACTTCATGGATGCCGAAGCCCTGCGCGCCATTGCCGACGGCGTGCAGATCACGCTGGACACCATGGAAGACGCCCAGGCCTGCGCTGCCGTGCTGGAAGCCAAGCTGCGCGAACTCTCCGCCACCGGCGTGCCTGCCGCCGTGACAGCTGAGATCGACCCGAACAGCGAGCACCCCATCTTGCGCATCAGCCGCCACCATCACGGCAACATCAGGAGCTCCATCCTCACACAGGAGTTCGTGCGCAGCCATGACTACGCCGCGCTGTCTGCCGAGGCACAGAACTTCAACGGCTTGCTCAATGAAGGCGCCAAGGTCACGCGCGGCGAAGGCGACAAGGCCAAGACCGAAAAAGTGAGCGACTTCCGTCAGGCCATGACCTGGCTGATCTCGGAAGCCGAGCGCACCACGGGTCGCCAGCGCTACAAGGGTCTGGGTGAAATGAACCCCGAGCAGCTGTGGGAAACCACCATGGACCCCAACGTCCGCAGCTTGTTGCAGGTCCGAATCAACGACGCCATCGAAGCCGACCGCGTGTTCACCATGCTGATGGGGGACGAAGTAGAGCCACGCCGTAACTTCATCGAAGACAACGCCTTGCGCGCGGGCAATATCGACGTTTGATGATGTTGTAGGTGGATGCAATAAGCGGGATTTTGGTAGGCCAAAACTGGGATTCTTATCGTCAAACAATTCGAATAGTTATTGCCTAACAGTCACTTAATGAGCCACCTCATAAAAAGCCGCTTCATGCGGCTTTTTTATTTCACACTGTGCAAGTTGATGACTTTGGAGCCACGCATTCAAAGAGTCACAAAACTGCGGTGACTCCTGCAAGCGTTACCGCTTGCCACCATCTTTAATTTCAAGCGCTTAGGTCTTTAGACGTGACTTGCTCATAGAGCACACTCAACTCCGGGATGTTGCAGTTGGTGAACTGCGTTGAGAACACTATCGTTTGAATGCCTGGGTTACATACTCCACGAACGCCTGGACGCGAGTGGCCAGTTGGTGACGCTGCGGATATACCGCGTAAATATCGGCATCTGGTGTGTGCCATTGCGGAAGCACTTGAACGAGACGGCCGCTACGTAGGTACCGCTCAATATCCCATTCGGCGCGCATCAAGATACCGTGCCCGTCCAAGGCCCAATTCACGGCAATTTCTCCGTCGTTTGTTGTGAGGTTCCCTCGTGTCTTTATGGTGTCAACCGTCGCGCTTCCTCCGCGTCCACTGGTGAGCCGCCACACGCCATAGGCCTCTTCACCTTGGCGAATACCAATGCAGTTGTGTTTATTTAGGTCATTGGGTACTTTGGGAGTCCCATGTGCCGCGAGGTAAGCAGGCGATGCACACAGCAGACGGCGATTTGGTGCAATGCGTTTGGCAATAATTCTTGCGTCTGGCGGTGGGCCGAATCGAATACACACATCGAAAGAGTCGTCTGTCAACGCGGGCGGGTTCACCGAAAGTTGAAGCTGCACTTCTACCTGAGGATGCTTGCGTACAAACTTGGATATGAGCGGCGATACGTGCGTACGGCCAAAGCCCAATGTCGCATTCACCCGCAATAGCCCCTTTGGCGTGGCTTTGCCCTGGCCTAGCAGGTGCTCCATATTGTCAATCTCACCCAGGATGCGACGAGCATGCTCTAGGTACACCTCACCCTCAGGGGTCAGACTCATGCGCCTTGTTGTCCGGATGACGAGTGCCGTGTTCAGTCTGCTCTCCATCAGCGCAAGGTGCTTGCTGACGGCGGGCGTCGTAATGCCCAGCTCTCGTGCTGCAGCGCTCAGACTGCCTGCGCCAGCGAGAACAGAGAAGAAACCAAGGTCAGCAGGCTGGATGGAGGCAGTCATATTTCCCTTGAATGAGGCCGAAAGATAGTTAGCTTGAAGTAAACAATGGATTCACTTGAAGGGTGAATTCTAGGCTTTGAAGTGCATACAGTCACTCATCGACAACCTATCGGAGACCCTTGTGAAGACGTACAAAATTGCAACCATTCCTGGCGACGGCATCGGCAAAGAAGTCGTTCCAGCAGGCCAACAAGTCCTGAAGGTGCTGGCTGAGCAGAGCAAGGCGTTCAGTTTCGAGTTCGAAGACTTCGACTGGGGCGGCGACTACCACCGCAAGCACGGCGTGATGATGCCGGAGGACGGACTGGACGCATTGCGCGGCAAGGACGCCATCCTTTTTGGCTCCGCCGGAGACCCGGATATTCCTGACCACATCACGCTGTGGGGTCTTCGTCTCAAAATTTGCCAGGGATTCGACCAGTACGCCAACGTGCGCCCCACGCGCATCCTGCCTGGCATCGATGCTCCACTGAAGCGCTGCAAGCCCGAGGACCTGAACTGGGTCATCGTGCGCGAGAACTCCGAGGGCGAGTACTCCGGCGTGGGCGGCCGAGTGCACCAAGGACACCCTATCGAAGCAGCAACCGATGTGTCCATGATGACTCGTGCTGGTGTCGAACGCATCATGCGCTTCGCATTCAAGCTGGCACAGTCGCGTCCCCGCAAACTGTTGACGGTCATTACCAAGAGCAATGCGCAACGTCATGCCATGGTGATGTGGGACCAGATTGCCTTGGAAATCTCCAGGGAGTTCCCTGACGTCAAGTGGGACAAGGAACTGGTGGATGCCGCCACGGCTCGCATGGTGAACAAACCAGCGACGCTGGACACCATCGTCGCTACCAACTTGCATGCCGACATCCTGAGCGACTTGGCCGCTGCGCTGGCCGGTAGCTTGGGTATTGCGCCCACTGGCAACATCGACCCTGAACGGCGCTATCCCAGCATGTTTGAGCCAATTCACGGCTCAGCATTCGACATCATGGGCAAGGGCTTGGCTAACCCTGTTGGTACGTTCTGGTCGGTCGTCATGCTTCTCGAGCACCTGGGTGAGTTTGAGGCGGCGAAACGCGTAATGAGCGCTGTTGAGAAGGTCACGGCAGACCCATCGCTCCACACCGGCGACCTGGGTGGCAAGGCCACCACTGTTCAGGTTACCAGGGCTGTCTGCGACGCGCTCGCAGCCGGCTGACGCGCTCTCTCCAATGTCTACGCCCTGCTGGGCGTATCAATAGCCGATAGCTTGGCGGCGCTTGCTGCGCTGCCAGCTCTGCTACGGCCGCCATCAAGAGCGGCCGGCTTATGAACGGACGGAGACATGAGATGAAGTCCAGCGAAATTCAGCAACTGTTGCGTGCGATGTTCGACGCAGCGGTGGCAGCAGCGCAGCCTGCTTTGTGCGTTCCTCCTCATTTGCCACCAGCTCCGCAGGGACGGCTGGTCGTCATTGGCGCAGGCAAGGCATCGGCCGCCATGGCACAGGCTGTCGAGGCGAACTGGTCGGGCCCGTTATCCGGCTTGGTCGTCACTCGATACGGTTACGCACAGCCGTGCCAACACATCGAGATTGTTGAAGCTGCACACCCTGTGCCGGATGCAGCGGGCGAGGCAGCAGCAGCCCGGATGCTCGAAATGGTACGAGGTCTAACTGCCGATGACCTCGTGCTCTGTCTTGTTTCCGGGGGCGGGTCATCGTTGCTTCCGTTGGCTCTGCCTGGGCTGACACTGGCAGACAAGCAATCGGTCAATCGCGCATTGCTCCGCAGTGGGGCAAGCATCAGCGAGATGAATGTCGTTCGGAGGCACCTCTCAGCCATCAAAGGGGGGCGGCTCGCCGCTGCTTGCTACCCCGCCCGTGTGGTCAATCTGCTGCTTTCCGATGTGCCAGGAGACGACGCTAGGGACATTGCATCCGGCCCCACGGTCGCCGACCCAACCACCTGCGCAGATGCGCTCGCCATCCTGCGACGCTACTCCATCGATGTACCACCCGCTGCACTCGCCCTCTTGGAAAGCGGAGCTGGGGAGTCCATTAAGCCAGGCGACCCTCATCTACCGTCCATTGAGACACGCTTCATTGCTACGCCACAAATGGCATTGGAAGCTGCTGCGAAGGTTGCATCTTCGGCAGGTGTTGCAGCGCACATTCTGGGCGATGCCATTGAAGGCGAAGCTCGAGAGGTTGGGCGTGTCTTGGGCGGCATTGCCAGCCAGGTAGCTCGTCGAGGATTGCCTTTTGAAGTTCCATGTGTGCTTCTGTCTGGAGGCGAGACGACGGTCACGGTGCGTGGGAAAGGGCGAGGCGGACGCAACGTCGAGTTCCTCCTGGCCTTGGGTGTCGCGCTGAACGCCGAGCCTGGAGTGCATGCGTTAGCGGCAGACACAGATGGGGTGGATGGCCAGGAAGAAATTGCCGGCGCATTGCTCACCCCCGACTCCCTCAGCCGAGCATGGGCACTTGGTCTCCGCGCTAGAGACCGCCTAGACGAGAACGATGGACATGGCTTCTTCGAGGCATTGGGCGACTCTGTGGTTACCGGACCGACATGCACCAACGTAAATGATTTTCGGGCCATCTATATCGAAAGCCCTCAACCTGGAGCCTCGTAAATGCTTCGTTTGCGCAATGCAAAAATTCTCGCCACGCTTGGACCTGCCAGCTCCGAACGCAAAACGATTGAGGCGTTGGTGCACGCTGGTGCTGACGTCTTTCGACTGAATTTCAGCCATGGCACCCACGAGGACCATCGACGCCGATATGAGACCATTCGCGCCATCGAGGCAGAAGTTGGCCGGCCTATCGGCGTGCTCTTGGACTTGCAAGGACCTAAGCTTCGCGTCGGCACGTTCAAGGATGGCCCTGTTCGCCTTGCCGAAGGCGCCACGTTCCGTTTGGACCTAGACAAGAGTCTTCCTGGCGATGCGACTAGGGTGTCGATGCCGCATCCCGAGATATTTGCGGCACTCAGCTCAGGTGTGGACCTTCTCCTCGATGATGGACGTTTGAGGCTTCGTGTAGATGAGGCGGGGCCGGACTTCGCAGTGACCAGCGTCGTCACCGGCGGCATATTGTCCGAACGCAAGGGTGTGAATGTGCCAGGGGTGGTACTTCCGCTTTCCGCACTGACCCAAAAGGACCGCGCTGACCTGGACTTCGGACTCTCGCTCGGTGTCGACTGGGTTGCCTTGTCGTTCGTGCAGCGTGCCGCCGATATTGGAGAAGTCAAAGCGATTGTTCAAGGTCGTGCTGCCATCGTTGCGAAGCTTGAGAAACCGGCTGCCATCGACAGCTTGGATGCCATCCTGGCTGCGACGGATGCAGTCATGGTTGCCCGCGGAGACCTCGGCGTGGAGATGCCTGCAGAGCAGGTTCCCGCAATACAGAAACGAATCGTCCGCGCCTGCCGAAGGTTGGGCAAACCCGTGATTGTTGCCACGCAGATGCTCGAGTCCATGGTGAGCGCCCCTGTGCCAACGCGCGCGGAGGCTTCTGACGTGGCAACAGCCATCTATGACGGGGCAGATGCGGTGATGTTGTCGGCTGAATCTGCTTCCGGTCAGTTCCCAGTCGAGTCTGTTGCAATGATGAACCGCATCATTGTGCAGACCGAGGCTGACCCGCAGTACCGAGCCTCGTTGGATGCAACCCATACGCCACCTGCTGCCCGGACCGCAGATGCAATTGGTTGGGCAGCACGTTCGATTGCAGGCCTGTTGGACGTAGCGGTAATGGTCGCGTACACGAGCTCGGGCACATCGGCGCTCAGCATGGCTCGGGAACGGCCCAGAGGTTCAATCTTGGGCGTGACGCCCCACGTGTCTACAGCGCGTCGGCTTTCCCTTGTTTGGGGGGTGAGGCCAGTGATTAGCGACGACGTACCCACGGTCGACAGCATGACCGATGTCGCAGTCGACGCTTCCATCCGCATTCTGAAGGCGCAGCCTGGTCAAACAATCGTGATTGCCGCCGGTCTGCCCTTTGCCACCCCAGGTTCCACGAACCTGCTGCGCATTGCGCAAGTACCTTGAGGTAAATATGGTAGTGATACAGAGCATCTCTGGATTCGAGATACTGGATTCGCGGGGCAATCCAACGGTGGCCGCTGAAGTCGTACTGTCTGATGGTAAGCGCGGATTTGCGGCTGCACCATCCGGGGCGTCGACCGGTTCACGTGAGGCCATTGAACTGCGCGACGGTGACTCCAAGCGCTACGGCGGCAAAGGCGTCACCAAGGCCGTGTCGCACGTTAGCGAAGAGCTGAATCGCGTGCTGGTTGGACAGGATGCACGTGACCAAGCGAACATTGACCGGCTCATGATTGAGGCTGACGGAACGCCCAACAAGGGCAAGCTTGGCGCCAACGCGCTGCTGTCCGTGTCGCTCGCAGCCGCCCATGCCGCCGCCGCTTCAGCAGGCGAGCCGCTATACCGCCACCTCGCGAACGGCCGCTCGCCCAGACTGCCTATGCCCATGATGAACATCATCAACGGGGGCGCACACGCAGACAACAGCGTGGACATGCAGGAGTTCATGATTCTTCCCGTTGGGGCTCCCAACTTTGGAGAATCCATGCGCTGGGGCGTAGAGGTGTTTCATGCGCTGAAGGGAATCCTCAAGAAGCGAGGCCTGTCGACCGCTGTCGGAGATGAGGGTGGATTCGCCCCCGACCTACCTTCCAACGAGGCTGCGATTGAAGTCATTCTGGAGGCTATCGGGTTGGCAGGCTTCAACGCAGGAAACGACATTGCCTTGGGCCTTGATGTTGCTAGCTCGGAGTTTTTCTCCTCGGGCGTCTACAAGCTGGCATCAGAGGGTAAGCAGTTCAGCTCGGAGCAATTCGCAGATTTTCTCGGCCATTGGGTGGACAGCTATCCCATCGTCACCATTGAAGACGGTATGGCGGAGGGTGATTGGACGGGTTGGGAGCTACTGACTGCCAAGCTTGGGAAAAAGGTGCAATTGGTTGGTGATGACCTGTTCGTCACCAACACCGAGATTCTGCGTCAGGGGATTGAGCGCAGCGCTGCGAACGCCATCCTTATCAAGCCAAACCAGATTGGCACTCTGACCGAAACGCTGGCCGCTATCGACATGGCGGAGCGTGCCGGCTTTGCGTCTGTGGTCTCGCACCGCTCTGGAGAAACGGAAGACACCACTATCGCGGATTTGAGCGTCTGTACGGCCGCAACCCAAATCAAGACGGGGTCTCTGTGCCGGTCAGACCGCATGGCTAAGTACAACCGCCTGCTACTCATAGAGAGCGAGCTCGGAGCCGCTGCTACCTTCGCTGGGCGCTCATCTATTCGACAACTTAGGTAATCCGCTCGTGTTTAGGCATGTCACCCACGGTGACATGCCTACCCGGAACTGCTGCCACTGTTGAATCTGAGTTAACCATGCATTCACCCGGACAGCGAGTTCTTCCCTCAACGGGCCATAGAGTCTGTTTCATAAGTAAATAGGAGACAAGCATGAGCAACAAGCGTACCTTCCGCATCAAGTTCTTGCCAGCTATTGCCATGGCAGCAGTACTTTCCAGTACTGGAGCCATCGCGCAGAGCTTCCCGAGCAAGCCTATCACCCTCATCGTGCCGTTCCCAGCAGGCGGAACCACCGATGTGCTGGCACGTACGCTTGGCGAGCGCCTTTCGCGCAGCTGGGGTCAACCAGTCATCGTGGACAACAGACCTGGTGTGGGAGCCACTCTGGGTGCAAACATGGTCGCCAAGTCCAAGGCCGACGGCTACACACTGCTAATTGGCGCGGTACATCACACGATTGCGACGAGTGTCTACCCGAAGCTTACTTACGATTTCCAGAAAGACTTCGCCCCCATCACAGTTATCGCGATGGTTCCGAATGTCTTGGTTGTTAATCCCCGTGTTCCTGCCAAGAATGTGGCTGAGCTCGTAGCGTTAGCGAAAGCCCAGCCAGGTAAGCTGAGCTATGGCTCCAACGGAAATGGCACGGCTCAGCACCTGATTGGCACCCAGTTTGGGAACATGACGGGAGCGCAGCTTCTGCATGTGCCCTACAAGGGCAGCGGCCCGTTGGCAACCGACTTGCTCGGTGGGCAAATTTCGATGTCATTCGACACCATCACGCCGGTGCTTCCCCACATCAAAGCGGGCAAACTGACCGCGTTGGCTATCACCACAGACAAGCGCTCACCAGCGCTTCCCGATGTACCGACTCTGGACGAAGCTGGTCTAAAAGGCTTCAACCTGGGCACCTGGTTTGGAGTTCTGGCACCTGCAGGGACGCCCAAGGACGTGGTGACGAAGCTCAATACTGAGATGGCAAAAATCATCCACTCGCCGGAATTCCACAAGAAGATGGAAGAGATTGGTGCCGAGCCCATCGGTAATACTCCAGAGCAGATGGCCAAGCAGATTAGTGAAGAGACCCAGAAGTTTTCGAAGCTTGTGAAAGAGGGCAAAGTCGCAATTGAGTAAACCCTAGATACTCTTTCGTAAAAAAGCTGAATGCAGAGGCCGTTGCGGGCTGGTGAACCTCACGGGTTCTGCGGCGGCCGTTTGGTTTAAGTCGCCTCGCTACCGTAATAGCCTGACTGGCTAATTGCCGATAGAAGTTTGCCTCGCCTCGGCAGGCGGGGTGCTCCGACGGAGACCTACGTAGACTTCCGATGGTGCTGCTGCACCCTCTCACCGCTTGCTCACGTTTCTCAGGTGATACCTTGCTTTGACATCGCCAAGGGTTATCCTCTTAGAGCGCTGAGCCTCCTTAAAACCCGAAGCGGTTCACCTATGGGCTTTTCCATAAAATGGGGCTGAATCTGAGGATGGACATGCCATATGCCGCTTTTTAGAGGCGCTAAAAGCTGATGCGCGCACGTGTTGATGTGCATCGCTTTGCGGGTCCATGCATAGGACCAGAGCGAAAGAGCAAGTGATGAGGCATCCCATCTTTTAGGTGCAACTTGCCCCACTTTTCGGGGCCAAAGGTTAACACCTCATTGATTCAAAAAGGGATGAAATCCCTTTTATTCCAATCATCTACATGACCGCATAAGCGGAGAAAAAAGCAGCCATCAGTTGAGGAAACCAGGGCCGCCAGTTTCAATCGCTTCATAAAAAAGGCCAGCAATTGCTGGCCTTTTTTACGTGACCCAGAGAGGAAAATACCAGTCTGGTTGGGGTTTGCTCGGCGCGAGATAGCTTGGCAGCTTACGCATTTTTCGCGGCGTGAAGCCCCGCGTTGCGCCTGAGCACAACGGGCTTGCCACCCATGGTCTTCTTGGTCATCCAGGCGGCCAGTGCCGAGTCCAGATAGTCTGCATGGCCTGGGAACCAGGAGAACAATTGCCTTCCCAGGTTTTGCACCAGCTGGGCGCCGGCGCGGCCCTGGGCCAGCATCTCGCTGACCTCGTGCACTGACTTCAGCACGGCCGCATGCTCGTCAATATGGCAATCGCGCGGCGGAAAGCCGGTGGAGAGCATCCATTCGTCTTCCTGATCAAAATGGCTTTGCGCATGCTCGGCAAAGGCCTTCAGCGCCGCCGCCGCGGTGTCATCGCTGCAGCCTATGAGGCCCAGGGCCACGTCGTAAAACTCCTCGTGAACCAGGTCCATGGGTTGGTAGCCCAGCAGTCTGGCATCGGACCAGAGAACGCTGGTGTCCGCTTTGGGCGTGGGGGCAGCGGGATCTCTTTGAATCGCTTGCTTGGAGTCGCTCATGACCGTGTCTCGATGGAATGGATTTGCAGCCATTTTCGATGCAGATGGCGATTTGGGACTCGGCTGTTTGGAGGGTGTGAGAGGTCAATTTCTGGTGTTTTCGCACCTTGGTGCCGGTTTGCTCACCAGGTGGAGTTCGAAAAACAGTCGAAAATGACCGCTACGCCTTGTGAATAAATCACAGGATGCTATGAAATTTAAAGGCCGCCAGACGACTTATCGAATGCCTTGGCCTAGTAGCTTGCCGTTGACCATGGTGCCGTACAAGGAGTTCTCGGTGTCATGGAACTGTTTGCGCGTGCTGGCCACATCGCCGGTAAAACGAGGGTCCTGCGGGCGTTCTTGGCTGTCAATGAACTGGGCCACGTCCCAGGCTTGCTGATCGCTGAGTGTGTTGCCACGGCTCAGCGGCATATTGGCTTTCACAAAGCCTGCGGCATTGTGCAGATCGGCCATGCCTGCACCCCAGTTGTATGACTGGGCGCCCCACAGCGGCGGAAAGACTTGGATATCGCCGCTGCGCTGGCCTTCGCCATTGGCGCCGTGGCATAGCGCGCACTGGGCCTCATAGACGGCTTTGCCACGGGCGTAATCCGCTGCTTTTTCGGGTGCGGGCAGCTTGACGAAGCCCGAGCCCGGCAGTTTTTCGCCCACGGTCGTGCCCTTGGCCATCCAGTAGGAATAGGTTTCCAGGGCGACCAGCACCTCATGCCCGTCGGGTGGTGCCTTGCCGTTCATGCTGTACATAAAGCAGCCGCGCAGGCGCTCGGAAAAGGTGGACACGCTCTTGGTTTTGCTGCGGTAGGCGGGGTAGCTGAGATAGGCCCCCCAAAGCGGCGCAGAGTTGGCCAGGCGACCGGCATCAAGATGGCAATTCACGCAGTTGAGCGTGTTGCCCACAAAGCCTTTGGCATTGGCCCCGGTGTGCAAAAAGATCTGCTCGCCCTGGCGGATGACGTCGCCCATGGGGCCTTCGGGAATCTGGTCTGCGGCCGGTGGTACGAAGGCGGTTTTTTTGACCGGGCCTGGGCTGGAGGCCGCTTGAGCGCCCGGCGGTGGCGCTGCACCGGTGCTGCCTGCCGAGGCATTGGCGGTTGTGGCGGCTCCGGCTGCATCTGCTGCGTTGGTGGTCATGCGCGCCGGGTGCAGGGGTGGGGCGTCGTTTTGCACGTCTTCGCCGATTTGACGCCCTATCACGAGAGCGGATATCACCACGATCAGGGTGACGACCACGGCAAACCATTGGAGGGCAGCGAACTCTCTGCGTTCTTCACGCTCGGTTTGCTCGGCGCTGCTGGGGTGCTGGTTCATGGCGGCCTCCCTTACTTGCTGGCAGCGGGCGCTGCCGTCGATTGCTTGGCGTAGTACTGCGCAATGGCTTCCACATCCTGGGAGCTGAGCTTTTTGGCAATGTGCTGCATCAGCTCCAGCGGGCCGGGGCTGCGGCTGCCTTGCTTCCACGCATCGATCTGCGACTGCATATAGGCCGCGTTGAGCTTGCCAATGGCGGGAAAGTTGCTGCCTACGCCTTCGCCATGGGGGCCGTGGCAGCTGGCACAGGCGGGTACGCCGTCATTCATGCGCCCGCGCAGGGCCAGCCAGGCGCCGACATCCTTGGGGTCGGGCACGGGCACGCTTTTGGGGGAGGCGATGCCGGAGGGCAGGCTGGCAAAGTAGGCTGCCACATTGGCCTGGTCCTGCGCTTTCAGCCCTTTGGCCACCGGCTCCATGACCGCATTTTTCCGCGTGCCTGAGGCAAAGGCCGCCAGCTGCGCCTGTAGATAGGCGGCTCCCTGGCCGGCCAGCGGTGGAAAGGCCGCCAGACCTTCGCCCTTGGCTCCATGGCAGCTGGTGCATGCGGCAACCGCTGGCGGCACCCCTTTGCTGGCAATGGATTCGCCCGCCTTTGCATCGCCGGAAGCCTGTGCATGCACGCTGCCTGCTACAAAAAACAGGAGTGCAGTAAGCTTGTGCAGCGGGCGATATGGGCCAAAACACAAAAAATCAGAGGCAGCTTTCATCATGGACGGCCTTGTTTCGGTTTTGCTCAAATCTTAGGCAGTCCAAGTGTGGTTGGGTGTCGGCCACCACCTCATGCGCTGCGGATGTGGGTATGGTCCAGGCGAGGCCTGCTTCCGTCGCAGCTAGATTAGTACAGAAAACAAAAAACGGCCACCAGGGCCGTTTTGTTGCAAGTGCCGGAGGTTTACAGACCCAGCATGATTTGCAGGTTTTGCACGGCCGCGCCGCTGGCGCCCTTGCCCAGATTGTCCAGACGGGCGATCAGCACGGCCTGACGGTATTGCTCGTTGGCGAAGACGCGCAGTTCCAGCTTGTTGGTATCGGCCAGCGTATCGGCAGCCAGCTTGTTGTCGTCCGTGGGCGGCAGCACGCTGACCCAGTTGGCTGGCGTGTTGGTGGCGGCGTAGTGGCTGGTCAGTGCGTCGTGCAGATCGGCGGCCTTGGGGGCGCCGGGCAGCAGATCCAGATGCAGAGGCAGTTGCACCAGCATGCCCTGGCGGAAATTGCCCACAGCGGGGATGAACACGGGGCGGCGCGTCATGCCGGTGTAGTGCAGGATTTCGGGGACATGCTTGTGACCCAGGCCCAGGGCATAAGCCTCGTAAGGTGCGGCAGTGCCGGCCTCATAGGCTTCGATCATGGGGCGGCCGCCGCCCGAATAGCCGGAGACGGAAGGCAGGCTCAACGGAAAGTCGGCAGGAATCAGACCCGCGGCGACCAGCGGTGCCAGCAAGGCGATGGCGCCCGTGGCATAGCAGCCAGGGTTGGAGACGCGGGTGGCGGTCTTGACGGCATCGAGCTGGCCCGCGCGCAGCTCGGGGAAGCCGTAGACCCAGTCGGGGGCTGTGCGGTGGGCGGTCGAGGCATCAATGATCTTGATGGCGCGGCCTGTTTCAGCCGTGATGGCGTCCACCATGGCCGTGGTTTCGCGCGCGGCATCATCGTGCAGGCACAGAATGACCAGATCCACGCCGGCGATCAGGCTGCGTTTGGCGGCGGGGTCTTTGCGCAGCTCGGGCGCAATGCTCACCAGCTCTACGCCAGCAAAGTTGACCAGACGTTCGCGGATCTGCAGACCTGTGGTTCCTGCTTCTCCGTCGATAAAGACTTTAGCCATCGCTTTTCTCTCCTGCACGGCGCGCGCATTTGTTGGTCTATGCCGCTGCCTGCGGCACCATTGCCGCTTTTAGGCCGTTATTGTCGTTTAAACCCTGGGCTGGCGTGCAAAAGCGTGATTCTTTGTCTTCGGGCTTGAATTTGTATGTAGGAACCGACACTGTTCCGGCAGTAGCCCTGCAGGCTTCTCTGCTTTGGGCAGTTTTTGATGCATAGGCGTCTGCCCGGCGTGGCGGCTGGCGGTCTCAATAGCCTTATATATAAGACATAAGATAGTTGCGGAGCCCGGAAATATCGTGTAACTGGATTTGTCCAACGATATCAATGCATTGCAGCCAGGTTGCTCAGACGGCAAAGATGTAGGAAATTGTGGATTCTGCGCATATTCAGGTGTCGTTTTGCGCGGTGCAGCATGGTACATTGCTGCTCGCCATGTCATACGAACCCGACTTGTCTGACCACTCGAGTCCGTGGCAAGCGGGTATTTCCCCTCAGTTCAGAGAGACAAACTCATGAAGATTCATGAATACCAAGGCAAGGAAATCTTGCGTCAATTTGGTGTGCCCGTCCCCCGTGGCATTCCTGCATTCACAGTTCAAGAGGCTGTAGAAGCTGCGCAAAAGCTGGGTGGACCTGTGTGGGTGGTGAAGGCCCAGATCCACGCTGGCGGCCGCGGCAAGGGCGGCGGCGTCAAGGTTGCCAAGAGCATCGACGATGTGAAGGCCCTGTCCGAACAAATCCTCGGCATGCAGCTGATCACGCACCAGACCGGCCCTGAAGGCCAGAAGGTTCGTCGCCTGTACATCGAAGACGGCGCCGACATCAAGAACGAACTCTATGTGTCGCTGGTGACTGACCGCGCCACACAGAAGGTTGCCCTGATCGCTTCCAGCGAAGGCGGCATGGACATCGAGGAAGTGGCGCATTCCACTCCCGAGAAGATCATCACCGAGATGATCGATCCGCTGACCGGCATCACTGCCGAGCAAAGCAAGAAGGTTGCTGCAGCCATTGGCCTGACCGGCGCTTCCATTGATCAAGCCGTAGACATCTTCGCCAAGATCTACAAGTGCTACATGGACACCGATGCATCGCTGGTGGAAATCAACCCGCTGAACTGCGACTCCAAGGGCAATCTGATGGCCCTGGATGCAAAGTTCAACTTTGATCCCAATGCCCTGTTCCGTCACCCAGAAATCGTGGCTTACCGCGATCTGGACGAAGAAGATCCAGCCGAAGTGGAAGCTTCCAAGTTCGATCTGGCTTACATCTCCCTGGACGGCAACATCGGCTGTCTGGTGAACGGCGCCGGTCTGGCCATGGCCACCATGGACACCATCAAGCTGTACGGCGGCGAGCCAGCCAACTTCCTGGACGTGGGCGGCGGCGCTACGGCCGAGAAGGTGACTGAAGCCTTCAAGATCATGCTCAAGAACCCTGAAGTCAAGGGCATCATGGTCAACATCTTCGGCGGCATCATGAAGTGCGACACCATTGCCAACGGCGTGGTTACCGCTTGCAAGGCCGTGAACCTGCAAGTGCCTTTGGTTGTGCGCATGAAGGGCACCAACGAACAGCTGGGCAAGCAAATTCTGGCTGACTCCGGTCTGCCCATCATTGCTGCCGACAGCATGGCTGAAGCGGCTGAAAAAATCGTCGCTGCCGTTAAGTAAAAGCCCTCGGAGATACACATATGTCGATCTTTATCAACAAAGACACCAAGGTCATCACCCAGGGCATTACTGGCAAGACCGGTCAATTCCACACTGAAAAGTGCCAGGAATACGCGAACGGCAAGAACTGCTTTGTCGCGGGCGTGAACCCCAAGAAGGCTGGCGAAAAGATTTTCGACATCCCAATCTACGGTTCGGTCAAGGATGCTGCCAAGGAAACTGGCGCTACCGTGTCCGTGATCTACGTGCCTCCCGCAGGTGCTGCTGCCGCCATCTGGGAAGCTGTGGAAGCTGATCTGGACCTGGCCATCTGCATTACCGAAGGCATTCCCGTCCGTGACATGCTGGAAGTGCGCAACAAAATGCGTGCCAAGGAAGCTGCCGGCGGCAAGAAGACCCTGCTGCTGGGCCCCAACTGCCCCGGCCTGATCACGCCTGACGAGATCAAGATCGGCATCATGCCCGGTCACATCCACAAGAAGGGCCGTATCGGCGTGGTGTCCCGTTCGGGCACGCTGACATACGAAGCCGTGGCTCAGCTGTCCGAACTGGGCATTGGCCAGTCGTCCGCTGTCGGCATTGGTGGCGACCCCATCAACGGCCTGAAGCACATCGACGTGATGCGCGCCTTCAATGAAGATCCTGATACCGACGCCGTCATCATGATTGGCGAAATCGGTGGTCCGGACGAAGCCGAAGCCGCCATGTGGTGCAAGGCCAACATGAAGAAGCCTATCGTGGGCTTCATCGCTGGCGTGACTGCTCCTCCCGGCAAGCGCATGGGCCACGCAGGTGCCCTGATCTCCGGTGGCGCCGACACGGCCGATGCCAAGCTGGCCATCATGGAAGAGTGTGGTTTCACCATCACACGCAACCCATCCGAGATGGGCCGCCTGCTGCAAGGCTTGCTGAAGTAAGTCCTGAGAGTTTGTAATACTGCGGGTATTACGCAGTATTACGAACTGGCAAAGAGGTTTGAGACCTCTACACTGCCTCCACTCATAAAAGAAAGCGCCGCGCAATGCGGCGCTTTCATATTCAAAACAGTGGAGTAACAATGGAATTTCTCAACACTGCCGATTTCTGGATCGGCCTGGTGAAGATCATCTGGATCAACATCATTCTCTCTGGCGACAATGCGGTGGTCATCGCGCTTGCTGCCCGTTCCCTGCCTCCTGAACAGCAAAAGAAAGCCATCATGTTTGGCTCCGGCGCCGCCGTGGTGCTGCGTATCGTGCTGACGGTGGTGGCAGCCAAGCTGCTGGAGCTGTCTTTCCTGCAGGTAATTGGTGGCTGTCTGCTGCTGTGGATCGGCTACCAGTTGCTGACCGGTGGAGAAGAGGGCGAAGGCGACTCCAAGGGCCATGGCTCCATGGTGACTGCCATTCGTACCATTTTGATCGCCGACCTGGTGATGAGTCTGGACAACGTGATTGCCGTGGCTGCAACAGCCCAGGGCAATATGGTTTTGCTGATTCTGGGTCTGGCCATTTCCATCCCCCTGGTGATTTTCGGCTCCACGCTGATGATCAAGCTGATGGATCGCTTCCCCGTCATCATCACCCTGGGTGCCGCCCTGATCGGCTGGGTGGGTGGTGAAACCATCGTCAATGACAATCTGCTGCACGGCTACACCATGGCTCACCCCTGGTTGCACTATGCTGCTGCCGCAGCCGGCGCCGTGCTGGTGGTTGGCCTGGGCAAGCTCATGCAAGCCCGTTCGGCTGGCAAGCAAGTCGCGGCCTGATCTGCTGAGCGAGGCTCCCCAAAACGCACTGCTCGCGCAGTGCGTTTTGCATTGTGGCTGCCATACGCTGTTGTCTGCAGGCTTGCAGGGCACGCACACATTCCCATGGCGGCAGCAGCAACAGGCCCGTAGCGGCTTTTGCCGCCGCAGGTCTACACTTTCCTCAGAAATCCACGGAACGCCCGATGCTGTTGTCGGGCCTTTGTCCGTCCGCTTTCGCCGGATGGGGGCCGTGGGAGCCACAAGAAAGTGAATCGCCATGGACGCCATGCTTGGAGCCGATTTCTGGATCGGGCTGCTCAAAATTGTCTGGATCAACATCATCCTGTCTGGTGACAACGCCGTAGTCATCGCCTTGGCCGCGCGCGGCCTGCCTGCCCATCAGCAAAGCAAAGCCATCATGCTGGGCTCTGGCGCGGCCGTGGTGCTGCGCATTGCCTTGACTCTGGTTGCTGCCAAGCTGATGCAGCTCCCGCTGGTGGAAATCATGGGTGGCGTGCTGCTGCTGTGGATTGGTGTCGGTCTGCTCAAGGGCGAGGATGAAAGCGAGCAAAGCGGAGATGCCGTCAAGGTGGGCATGATGGCCGCAGTCCGTACCATCTTGCTGGCGGATCTGGTGATGAGCCTGGACAACGTGATTGCCGTGGCAGCCGCAGCCCAGGGCAATCTGGTCTTGCTGGTGCTGGGCCTGGCAATCAGCATTCCGCTGGTGATTTTCGGCTCCACGCTGATGATCAAACTCATGGCGCGCTTTCCCGCCATCGTCACCCTGGGGGCTGCGCTGATCGGCTGGGTGGCCGGAGAGACGCTTGCCAGCGATCATGTGCTGGAGGGCCTGATTCAGGCTCATCCCTGGCTTACCCATGCGGCTGCGGTGGCAGGCGCTTTGCTGGTGGTTGCCGTGGGCAAAATGTGGCAGGCCCGCAATGCCGCCCCAGCTTCTGGAGCATAAGCCCGCCGCTTCAAATCGGGTATGCCTGTGCCAGTCTCGAAATCGAACGATTAAAAAGTGAGCTGATAGCGCTTGTTTAATTGGACTCTTAAATACAAAGCCGCCTGTAAATTAATCAATCAAAGCACAATGCGCTCCTGATATTGAAGTAATCACCCATGCTGCTGCCGAGGAGCAACGGCTTAATCTGTCTTTGGCACTGGGGCTGGCTGGACTTTGGCAATTACGTTACGCTGAAGACCTGCTCTGACTACGCTCATGTTTCGTACCCTGTTTGTCATGCCTGCTGCACAGCCCCCCAGACCGCCTGCCGCATGGCCTGCTGTGCGCATGATTGCGCGCGTGCACACGGGGTTGGTGCGTACCAATAACGAGGATGCTGTCAGCATCCACCCTGAAGCCAGCCCCTGGCCTGTGGCCGTGCTGGCCGATGGCATGGGCGGTTACAACGCCGGGGAAGTCGCCAGCGCCATGGCCGTCAGCGTGATACCCGCAGCCATGCAGCACACGCACGAGGAACTGGTCGGTGTCGATGTGGAGCTGGAGGCCGCATCCAAGGACTTGGAAGAGGCCTTGTGCCTGGCCAATGCCGCAATCCGTGAAGCCGCCAGGGAAACATCTGGTTGCCAGGGCATGGGCACCACGGTGGTCGCTGCTGCCATCGTTGCAGGGCATGCGGTGATTGCCCACCTCGGTGACTCGCGGGCCTATGCATGGCGTACCGGTCAGCTGACTCGCCTTACCCGGGACCACTCCCTGGTCCAGCAGGAGATGGACGCCGGTCATCTCAGCGCGCAAGATGCCCAGGCTTCGGGCCTGGGTCACCTCGTCACGCGGGCTTTGGGGGTGCAGATGTCTGTCGATCCCGAACTGAACCGATGGCCGTTGCAGGTGCAAGATCGCCTCATGCTGTGCTCGGACGGCGTCACCGATATGCTCGATGACTCCCAGCTCCAAGCCTTGTTCGCTGCGGAGTCTTCACTGCAGGAACTGCTCACGGCTTTGCTGAGCGCCGCCAATGCTGCGGGCGGCAGAGACAACATCAGCGTGGTGCTGATGGAGAATGCCCACCGGGTCGCGCAAGGCCCAGGATCTCCAAGCACAAGCTTGTTTTGACCATTACCCGATGTTCCGTTGAGAATGACTGTGTCAAAGAGCATACACAGTCAGTCGACTGTGCAGGCTTTTGCTGTATTTGAAGCGGGGTCCGGTTCGCAACAGGGGCTGTTTTCATAGAATCACCCATGAGGTGGTCATTGTTTCAAACAGTAACTGCCAAACTATCCTCGGGTCTGTCCCGCTGCATTCAGGAGCTTTCGAGCATGCCGATCTTGGTCATTTCTATCGATGGCGCTGTGGTCAAAGAAGTACCGCTCACCAAAGAGCGCACCACTCTGGGCCGACGTCCATACAACGACATCGTGATCGACAACCTTGCCGTCAGCGGCGAGCATGCCGTGATCACCATGGCCGACGGCGCTGTAGCGATCGAAGACCTGCGCAGCACCAACGGCACCTATGTCAACGGCAAATCCGTGCAGCGTCACAGCTTGGTGCATGGCGATCTGCTGGATATCGGACGCTACAAAATCCGCTTTGTAAGCGCCGGCGAAGAGCCCGCTCGCACCTCTGCCGCACTGGAAGCCATTGCCGCCGTCTCTTCCGCCATGGCGGAGAGCGCCGATGACGTGCACAGCAGACTCAGCACGCCTTCCGGTTTTGGCGAGCTCACCGGCTTTGCGCCTACACAGCACGGCATGTCGTCCATGCTGCCCGAGCGGCATGCAGTGGTGCGAATGCTCAGCGGCAGCATGACAGGCAAGGAAGTCTCACTCTATAAAGTGGTTACCACCTTGGGCCGCCCGGGTGTGACCATCGCTTCCATCACCCAAAAGCCCCATGGCTTTGTGCTGACCCACATGGAAGGCGAGAGCGCATCGCTTAAGCTCAACGGCCAGGAAGTCGGCCCGCTGCCCGTGCCTCTGCTCAATGGCGACACCATGGAGCTGGCAGGGACGCGCATGCAGTTTGTGGTGGGGTGATGGCGTACCTTGGCATCGACATTCAAAGATGCGTAGGCTGATACTTACAAAATTGTCACCATCGTTGCCTGGATAAGTCAAAAGAGGCACTTTTTGGCAACTGTCGCGCGGCGAAAAATGTCAGTACAGAAGTCCCTCTGTCTGTGCTCAACACTTGGCACGACGATTGCTTGAAAGGAACATACTTCTTCAACCAAGGAATTTCGTATGAAGCGTTCCATTCAAAAGGGTTTCACCCTGATCGAGCTGATGATCGTTGTGGCGATTATCGGTATTTTGGCTGCCGTGGCTTTGCCGGCTTATCAGGACTACACGATCCGTGCTAAGGTTTCTGAAGCAATATTGGCTGGCTCTGCGTGCCGAACCTCCATCACTGAAGCGATCCAAAGCCTGCCTGCTGGCCAGACGGTCGCTGCCAATGGATGGGGTTGTGAATACGCTGCCACGACCGATGGCTCTACTGGTACCAAGTACGTGGCATCGATTCAAACTACAGGTTTGACTGCCACACCGGTAACAGCTGATGCTGTGGTTACGGTGACCACGAGAAATATTAAAAACGCGGCTGCAGGTGCTGAAGGTGGAGCCTTGGTGATGGAGGCTTGCTCTGCTTCAACCCAAACGACCTTTTCTACATGTATTCCACCAGCGGCCGGTGGCGTTGTGAACAGCTGGCTGTGTGGCCCGGGCGGAACTGTTCCAATCTTGGCCAAGTTCTTGCCAGGTTCTTGCCGCGCTGCCTAAAAGAGTTTTGTGCGACGAAGAGGCGGCCTGATGGCCGTCTTTTTTTGTCCTAAAGCATTACTGCTTAGTGGCCAGAAAATGCCTCGCTTTTTAATCTCTTGCCCATGATCCGTCTCCCTCTACCCGTAGTAAAAATCAAAGGGTATCCACTTGGTTGATGAGCGCAAAAAATGCATTCTTTGAGATGGCGCCTGCGCGCCAGCACCATTCACTTGGCTATTAGCTTATTGGTTGCTACCTTGGCAGCCTTGTTAGTGTTCGGCCTGTGGTACCCATTTCCGTACCGTGAACTTTCCGGTGGACGCGAACTTTTTTTATGGGTCGTGTTAGTAGACGTGGTGCTGGGTCCTCTCATCACGCTAGTGATATTCGACCGCACCAAAACACCTCGTCATTTGCTGATGGACTTCACCGTGGTGGGTTTGCTTCAACTGGCTGCGCTGTCTTATGGGATATGGGCCGTTTTTACGGCACGTCCTATACACTTGGTATTTGAATACCATCGTATGGCCGTAGTGCATGCCGTGGACGTTGACTTGGCTACGTTGACTCAAGCACCAGCTGAGCTACAGTCTTCGCCACTAACCGGGCCCACTCTGTTATCTTTGCGTTCTTTCAAAAGTGCCAATGAAAGTTATAACTCAACTATATTGGCGTTGGCAGGTATTCCCCAAGCTGCACAACCTGCCCTATGGCAGTCCTATGAAATAGCTCGTGGTGATATTTTGAAGGAATCGAAATCGGTGACTGAACTCAAGGAGCGCTTCCCAGCTCAATCTCACATCATCGAGCACGCGATTAATCTAACAGGGCGTCATCCTGATACTCTGCGAAGCTTGCCTCTAATCGCCCGAAAAACAGCTTGGACGGTACTGATCGATGCTGAGACAGCTTTGCCCGTAGGCTTTGTGCCAATAGATTCTTTTTAGAGTCGAAGCAAGAAATTTCTAAAATCGCTGCCTCGCATAATCAACTTGTCAAGCCACCCAGCTTCCCGACTTTCCCCCCCGCTTCTCCATTACCTTGATCCCTCCCATCACCATCCCCTTATCCACTGCCTTGCACATATCGTAGATAGTCAATAAGCCGACTTGCACGGCGGTCAGGGCTTCCATTTCTACGCCGGTCTGGCCCATGGTTTCTACGGTGGCGGTACAGAGGATGTAGTGGGATTCGGGTTGCAGCTCAAACTCTACGGCCACGCGGGTCAGGGCCAGGGGGTGGCATAGAGGGATGAGGTCGCTGGTCTTTTTGGCGGCCATGATGGCGGCGATGCGGGCGATGCCCAGCACGTCGCCTTTTTTGGCTGTGCCGTTTTGCACAATCGCCAGCGTTTCGGGCTTCATGGTGATCTGGCCTTGGGCCACGGCCACGCGGTGGGTGCTGGGTTTGGCGCCAACATCCACCATATGGGCCTGGCCTTGGGCGTCGAAGTGGGTAAGAGAGGACATGAGGGTTTTTCTTTCGTGTTGGGGCTGGGCGCACGCGCGAGTCCAGCGGTGTTTCTGGCCCGGCTTTACTCTGGGATAAGCCGCCAGGCCGGGCAGCGCAAATCAATCAGGGCATCATAGTGGGGTGTTGAACTGCTGGCAGCTCAGACGGCTGAATGCTGGCAATGCTGTGATCGCCATGCCAATTGTGATGAAAAAACTGCGTCAACCCCATATTTTTAAAGCGCTAACAGCTTCCATACTGATAGCAATTCAGTGTGCAAGCCTGGTACCGGCACCTGTGCAGGCCGCTGGTTTGCCCACCCTGGGCGACGGTGCCTCGTCCATCACCACGGGCGATGAGCGCCGGCTTGGCGACTCCATCGTCAAGGAGCTGTACCGCGATCCTGACTATCTGGATGATCCGGTGCTGCAGGAGTATGTGGAAGGCATATGGCTGCATCTGCAGGATGCGGCGCGCAAGCGTGGCGAGTTGTCGCCCGAGCTGGAAGAGCGCTTTGCTTGGACTTTGCTGCTGGGCAAGGACAGGCAGGTCAACGCTTTTGCGCTGCCTGGTGGCTATATGGGCGTGTACCTGGGGCTGATCAGCGTGGTGGGCAGCGGGGATGAGCTGGCTTCGGTCATTGCGCACGAAACCAGTCACATCACCCAGCGCCATATTGCGCGCATGCTGGCCCAGCAGGGCAAGCAGGCGCCGCTGATGCTGGCTTCCATGCTGCTGGGGGCGCTGGCGGCCACGCGCAGCCCCGATGCGGCCATGGCCATCATGATGGGCGGGCCGGCGGCGATGATGCAAAACCAGCTCAATTTCTCGCGCGCCATGGAAAGCGAAGCCGACCGCGTGGGCTACAGCCTGATGGCTCCTGCGGGCTTTGCACCACAAGGTTTTGTGAGCATGTTCGGCAAGCTGGAGCAGGCCAGCCGCCTCAATGACAACGGTAGCTGGCCTTATTTGCGCAGCCACCCGCTGACCACGCAGCGGATTGCCGACATGGACTCGCGCATTCCGGCCGGCAAGCGCGCCAATGCGCCTGTGCCGACCTTGGCCCACGCCATGATGGCTGCGCGGGCGCGCATCCTGTCCAACCCCGGGGTGGACGTGCGCCGCCAGTGGATGGAATTGCCTCGTTCCGGCAGCTTTGGCAATGCCAGCCAGGTGGAGCAGGTGGGTCAGCTTTATGCCGCCAGCCTGAGCGCGATGGAGCTCAGGGAGTGGAAGTCCGCCCGCGAGATGACACAGCGCTTGCTGACGGCGGTGGCCGGCAACCCCGAGGCTTTGCTGCAGGCCCAGTGGCTGCAGGCGGAGCTGGAGTACAAGGCGGGCAATGCGCAGGCGGCACTCGATGCACTACCCCAGCGACACGCGACTGCGGCCGTGCAGGTGCCCAAGCTCACGGCCAGTGGAAACCTGGCCGGGCCCAGCCTGGCTACTGTGGATGTGGTCGAGCATGTTGCTCCGCGCAGGCCCGAGATGCTGTTGCGTACCGACATCCTGCTCAAGCTCAATCAGTCCAGCGACATGGCCGGTCCGCTGCAGACCTGGGTGACGGATCATCCGCGCGATGCCGGAGCCTGGCAGACGCTGGCGCGCGTATGGCGCGCCCAGGGACAGGAGTTGCGGGCTTTGCGGGCCGAGGCCGAGGCGCAGGTGGCGCGTTACGATTACGCGGCGGCGGTGGACCGCTTCAAGGCGGCGCAGGACATGGCCCGCAAGGCGGGCGGCCAGGCCGATTACTTTGAGGCGTCCATCATCGACACGCGCTTGCGTGCCGTGCAGGAATTACTCCGGGAACAGGCGAGCGACAAGAGCATCCACAAATAGGCCCAGCGCCGAATAGATCAGCGCACCCAGCATGGCAGCCCAAAAGCCGCTGACATGAAAGCCACCGAGGATGCCTGAGGCCATCCAGAACATCAGCCCGTTGACCACAAACAGGAACAGACCCACGGTGATGATGGTCACCGGCAGGGTCAGCACCACCAGAATGGGGCGAATCACGGTGTTGAGCAGGCCGATGACCAGGGCCGCGATCATGGCCGAGCTGAAGCCCTGTACTTGAACGCCGCTGTACACATAGGTGACCAGCAGCAAAGAGGCTGCACAAAGCAGCCATTTGACGATGATTTTCATAGATTCAGCATAGCAGCGGCGAGTGCCTGGGGCATGAAAAAGCCTTGTGCAGCTTTCACCGCACAAGGCCTGGAGATCAGTCGCTATTAGTTTGCCAAAGGGCTCAGATCGAGAGCGATTCCTCGACCACAAAGCCCAGCATGGCGCCGAGAGCAGCCATGGTGCCGGGCAGATTCCAACGGCGACCCGAGGCGTTGGGAGCATCGGCGGTCTTGGCGGGCGCGACCTGCATGGCTTCCTGCTTGGGGCGGCGGGCGTCTATGATCTGGGCTGCGCCGTGTTCCTGTTGCAGCTCGGCAATCAGCTCGGTCAGCGGGCCCTTGGCCAGCACGGGGGTGACCTTGGCGCCGGGCACGGACATGACGGGCAGCACGGCAGCAAACAGCTTGTCTGCCCATTTGCCGCGCCAGTTTTCGCGGGCACGGTGGCTGACCCATTTGCTCACACGGTGGGTCATGCGCGGGGCACAGGCAACCAGCAGCCAGTGGGAAGAAGCCGCCTGGCTAGATCCCGCGAGAGCCTGAAGCATGGGCAGGGCGTATGCGGCGTCATCCACGTAAACAATGATGGGGGTCAAGATGCGTCCTTGTTGGAGCGGTGTTGAGGGAATACAGCCTCCTGTAGGAGGCTTCCGACACTATTGTGAAGCGTGAAGGGCCGGCTTGTATAGCAGCCCTTCACCAGCCTCAGGTTTTAGCCAGGCTGGGCCTGTGCTTAGTGGCTGTGCGCGACAGCTGCGGGGCGGCGGCTGGCCACCCACTTGCCCAGGGCCAGCACCAGCAGGGCGCCGCCAACGTGGGCAATCCAGTACAAGGTAGTGGAGATCTGGGCCAGGCCTTGTTCGTCCAGCGTGCCCAGCTTGGGCATCCAGGTCCACTTTTCAGTGTTCACGAACAGCGGATCGGTCACCAGCATGCCGCCAGCAATCCAGCCCAGCAGCATGCCGCCGACTACGATGATGATGGGGAAGCGTTCCATCAGCTTGATCACCAGCTGCGAGCCCCAGACGATGATGGGGATCGAAATCAGCAGACCCAGCACCACCAGCAGCATCTGGTGTTCACCCGAACTTTGGGCTGCACCGGCAATGGCGATCACGTTGTCCACGGACATCACCAGGTCGGCCACGATGATGGTCTTGATGGCGGCAAACAGCTTGTCGCTGCCCTGGATGTTGTCATGGCCTTCCTCATCGGGGGCAATCAGCTTGATACCGATCCACACCAGCAGCAGGGCGCCGATGAGCTTGAGCGCAGGCAAGGCCAGCAGCGTCATGGCGAAGGCGATCAGAATCACGCGCAACACAATGGCACCGGCCGTGCCATAGATGATGCCCTTGCGGCGCTGCTCAGGCGGCAGCTTGCGGCAGGCCAACGCGATCACGACCGCGTTGTCGCCACCCAGCAGGATGTCAATGATGATGATTTGCCCCAGCGCAATCCAGAACGGCGTGTGGGTGAGAAAGTCCAGATCCATGTGTTGTTTCCTCGTTGTCGAATGCCGCTGACAGACAGTGATCGCAGAATAACCGCGCTTGCCATCAACATCAAATTACCAATGTGACGTCAGGCCAAGTGCTTGATCCGGGCGAGGAAAACCATGCTCGGGGGAGTGCGCCTTGATCGACCGTCATCAGGTCCATCAAAGGTCTTGCTCGATTGCAGCGTGACTGCAACCCGGAGGGCCGGAAGCCTGAGGCTTCGTATTGACGACCATCCGATACCGGCAAAAAGCCAGTGAGGAGCTACTCCCCTTCGAAGCTGCGGATTTCATCACAGTCAACTCTGCATGGCAAGGCATAAAACCCATGATGTTCACAGGTTTTATATCGTGAAAAACGCTGAGGGTGTAGAAGGAATCTGCGCTTTATGCTATTAATTGATGAGCAACCTTGCTGCTGCAGGCAAAGATAGCGCGGCTTATGATTCCGGCTCAGAGTCCTTTTTGAGCCAATGCACGCAGCCATTCACATCACCGATATCGAAGCCGCCATCAACTACTGGCGCGCGCGCGCTCCATCGCCGGATGGTGTCTTGCTCAGCCCCGAGGTGCGGGCGCTGGCCGAGGTGTATGGGCTGATGATTGTGAGCCGCGAGGTGGAAGTGAATACGGTGGGCTTTCCGTCTCACGCCATGGCGGCCTGGCTGGTCTGGTACGACACCATGCCCGACACGCCCTGTATTGCGATCTGCTCGACCAGCCAGGGCGATGCAAAGTGCAAGGGCTGCGGCCGCAGCTTTGACGAGGTGCAGTTCTGGACGGCCATGGAGCCGGCTGAAAAACGTGTGGTTTGGCGCCGGATCACCGCAGAAGGGGATTCCTGGCGCTTTAACCGCTATGCGGAGCGCGCGACCGAGAATCGTCGGCCGCGCGGATAACAGCGCTTATTTCCAGCGAACCGGCTCGACAAACACCGTGCCCAGATTGCTGGACAGGGTCAGCTGGCCTTCCTGAATCGTGGCTTGCAGCTGCATGCTGCGCTCGGCCAGGCTGCCCAGTTGCTGGGCGACTTCGGCGTCGATGTAATGCACTTCCAGCTTGCTTTGGCGGTTGAGCTTGCCTTCCAGGCCTTTCCACCAGATGTGGGACGAATGGTGGAAAGGGTAGACCAGCATGTGGTCCGACTTGTTGCAGGCCTTGGTGATGGGCTTTTCGTCGGGCTGGCCGACTTCGATCCACAGACGTTTCTGGCCGGTGTAATCGGTGATGTGCACATCGGGATCGTCCGGGTCGGACAGGCCGATGCCAAAGCCCAGCGTGCCGTCGCCGTTGCACAGGTCTTGCAGCTTCCAGGCGTTCAGTGCCAGGGCCACCAGGCGCACCATCATGCGGTCGTCGGTCTCGCTGGGGTGACGAGCTAGAGTCAGGTTGTGGTCGGCGTAGTAGTTGTGGTCGATGTCGGCAATCGACAGATTGGCTTTGAAGATGGTGGACTTGATGGCCATGGCGGTAGGCAGTGCTGCCCGCAGGCAGTCCAAAAACAATGATGTAAAAACAAGAGCTGCCTGCGCCTGATTGCTCAGGGTTTGGCAGCTCTTTCTATCTGCAACTGCCTGTTGTCAGGCGGTTGCAGCTATGGATTGCGTAGCGAAGCTTAGACGCGCTTGGCCAGCTCGGCAGCCTTGCCGATGTAGCTGGCAGGCGTCATGGCCAGCAGGCGATCCTTGTCGGCCTGGGGGATTTCCAGGCTGTGGATCAGCTTGTGCAGGTCTTCGGCCAGCACGGTCTTGCCGCGCGTGACTTCCTTGAGCTTTTCGTAAGCGCCTTGCACGCCATAGCGGCGCATCACGGTCTGGATGGGCTCGGCCAGCACTTCCCAGGCGTGGTTCAGATCGTCCTGCAGGCGCTCTTCGTTGAGTTCCAGCTTGTTCAGACCGGTCATCAGCGAGGCATAGGCCAGCGTGGTGTAACCGAAGGCCACGCCGATGTTGCGCAGCACGGTGGAGTCGGTCAGGTCACGCTGCCAGCGGCTGATAGGCAGCTTTTCGGCCAGGTGCTTGAGCATGGCGTTGGCCATGCCCAGATTGCCTTCGCAGTTCTCGAAGTCGATGGGGTTGACCTTGTGGGGCATGGTCGAAGAACCGATTTCACCGGCCTTCAGGCGCTGCTTGAAGAAGCCCAGGGACACATAGCCCCAGATGTCACGCGACAGATCGATCAGGATCGTGTTGGTGCGGGCCATGGCGTCAAACAGCTCGGCCATGTAGTCATGGGGCTCGATCTGGATGGAGTAGGGCTGGAAGCTGATGCCCAGGCCCTTGGGCTCGGCTGCTTCCACCACGTTCTGGCTGAAGTTTTCCCAGTCAAATTCGGGCCAGGCCGACAGGTGGGCGTTGTAGTTGCCCACGGCGCCGTTCATCTTGCCCAGAATCTTCACGCCGGCGATGTTGGCAGCGGCCTTTTGCAGGCGCACCACCACGTTGGCGAGTTCCTTGCCCACGGTGGTGGGCGAGGCGGTCTGGCCGTGGGTGCGGCTGAGCATGGGCACTTCGGCGTAGAGGTGGGCCATCTCGCGCAGCTTGGCGATGATGCCTTCGACGGCGGGCAGCAGCACGGTGTCGCGGCCGACGCGGATTTGCAGGGCGTGGCTGGTGTTGTTGATGTCTTCGCTGGTGCAGGCAAAGTGCACGAACTCGGCAGACTTTTGCAGCTCGGCGCGGCCTTCAAATTGGGCCTTGATCCAGTATTCCACGGCCTTCACGTCGTGGTTGGTGGTCTTTTCGATGGCCTTGATGGCGTCGGCATCGGCTTCGGAGAAATTGGCTACCAAGCCGTGCAGATAGTCGCGCGACTCGGCGGACAGTGGGGGGAATTCGGCAAAACCTGCATCCGACAAGGCGATGAACCAAGTCACCTCCACCTGAACACGGCGGTGCATATAGCCGTATTCGCTCATGATGGGGCGCAGTGCAGACAGCTTGGCGGCGTAGCGGCCGTCCAGCGGAGAAATGGCGGTGAGGGAGGACAGGTTCATGGTGGCGCAATTGTAGGTGCGCAGCATCAAGCGCACGCTGCGCTGGGTTGCTCATGTGCTTGGCAATCCGTCGCCATCCACGGGCGCTCCCTGTGCGCAGGGCAGCGCTCATGACCGCAGAACTAGCGCATAGAATCCAACTACCGGTCTGTCGCCGGTGACCTGTGTCATGGGATAGCTGCTATGAAACTGATAGGCTCAACCTCCAGTGCCTACGTGCGAAAAGTCCGCATCGTGCTCGCTGAAAAAAAGCTGGACTACCAATTCGTCGAGGAAAACCCCTGGGAGGCCGAGCGCACGCCCGGTACCGGCAATCCTCTGGGCAAAGTGCCGCGTCTGATCATGGAGGGCAGCGAAGCCATCTTCGACTCGCGGGTCATTGTTGAATACCTGGACACCCTGTCACCCGTGGGCAAGCTCATTCCGGGCACCGGCCGCGAGCGGGCCGAGGTCAAGACCTGGGAAGCGCTGGCGGATGGACTGCTGGATGCGGGCGCGCTGGCACGCCTGGAAGCCACCTGGCCCGGCCGCACCGACGAGCAGCGCTCTCAGGCCTGGATGGATCGCCAGCTGGGCAAGATCAAGGCGGCGCTGAAAGTCATGTCACACGGCCTGGGCGAGAAGCCGTTTTGCTGCGGCGGCACGCATCTGACGCTGGCCGATATCAGCGTGTGCTGCGCTCTGGCCTGGCTGGATTTCCGCTTTCCCGAGCTGGACTGGCGTGCCGATCACCCCAATCTGGACACGCTGCTGAGCAAGATCGGCGCTCGCCCCAGCTTTGTCGCGACCGTGCCCCACTGAGCGGGGTGCGTACCCAAGAAAAAGGCCGCTGTGCAGCGGCCTTTTTTCTTTGCTTGTTAAAAAAGTTGCGAAGCATCCCGAAACGAATTAAGAGAGGGAGGGAGGAGAAGCGCTCCGGGCCTTCATTGGGCTATACCCAAAGTCTTCGCAACATGAAACTAGGTTGTGCTTGTCCTGTCAATCCAACACATGCTTGATAGATGCGTCACTCTTGCAGAAGTTCAAGCCTCTGTGGCGCTCAAGTTGTAACAGTTTAGAGCTTGATGGCGGCCGCGCTGTAGGCCGCTTTTGACGAATCGTGAGAGTGCTCACTCTTTGAGTGTCAGGGCTGCGGTTTGGGCGGGGATCCGTACATCCGCAGCGCGGCCGTGGCCCAGCTGTGGATGGATTGGGAAAACGCTCAATCGCCTGTTTTGGCAAACACCGCGTTCCAGAGCGCCAGCACGGCATTGCGTGGCTGGCGGGCCTGTTCAGGCTCAAGCTGGCCCGGTTGCTCGTCCAGCCGTGCCACGTGCTGCAGGCGGCGCAGCTCGCGGTAGGCCTTGGCGGCCTCGTAGCCAACGCCCTTGGGTAGCAAACCGGCATCTTCTGCGCGCTGCAGCAGGGCGATATTGCCCACGTTGGCAATCAGCTCGCGGTGGGCTGCAGATTGCGACAGCACCAGGTATTGCACGGCAAATTCCACATCCACCATGCCGCCGGCGCTGTGCTTGACGTCGAACAGCTGACCGCGCACCGGATGAGCGCTGCGCACGCGCTCGCGCATGGTTTCGATTTCGCTGCGCAGGGAAACCGGGTCGCGCGGGGCGGTGATGACGGCTTCACGCACGGCGTCAAAGCGCTCGTGCAGATGCATATCGGTCATGGGCTGGCCGGGCGGCGGCGGAAAGTCGCGGCTGCCCAGCACAAAGCGGGCGCGGGTCATGGCCTGGTGCTCCCAGGTCCAGGCGGTGTTGCTGCCGCGCTGCTGCTGGTAGTTGGCGTAGGACTCGAAGCTGGTCACCAGCAGACCGGAGTTGCCGTTGGGGCGCAGGGCGGTGTCGATCTCGAACAGATCGCCTTCGCCGGTCTTGACGGTGAGCCAGTTGATGAGCTTGCGCACAAAAGCGGCATAGACCTCGGGGGCGCGGTCGTCGTCGTCGTCGAACACAAAGACGATGTCCAGGTCGCTGCCGTAACCCAGCTCCTTGCCACCCAGCTTGCCGTAGCCAATGATGCCGAAGCGGGGCGAATCGCGGTGGCGGTTCTTCAGGCGTGCCCAGCACCACTGGGCGGTGACGCGCAGTATGCAGTCGGCCAGGGCGCTCAGGTCGTCGGCCACCTGTTCCACGGTGATGCGGCCCTCGATGTCGCGGGCCAGGGTGCGAAAGACCTCGGCATGGTGGGCGCGGCGCAGCAGATTGAGCAGGGTCTCGTCGTCGTCTTCGCCCGTCGATTGCAGGGCGGCCAGGCGCAGGGCCAGTTCGCGCTCGAAATCGGCGGCGATGAAGCGCTCCTTGAGAATGGCATCGCTGGCCAGCTCGTCAATCACGCCGGGGTGTTGTTGCAGATAGCGTGCCGGCCAACGTGCGGCACCCAAAAGGTGTAGCAATCTTTCATGGACGGCTGGACGCTCCAGCAGTAAAGCCAGGTAGCTTTCGCGGCGCAGCAGCGGCTCCAGCCACTGCAGAAAGCGCCGGGCCGCCTCTTCGGGTACCTGGGCGCTTTCCACCCATTGCGAGGTGCGCTCGACCAGACGGAACAGGCGGGCGCGCGCTTCGTCGCGCAGACCGGTGATGCGGGCGTTGTTGCGCCAGTCCGCCACCTGCCCGGCCAGGGCGGGCGGCAGCAGCTCGATCAGGTTCTCAATCTCCTGCGGCGTGGGTGTATTGCTGGCGGCACCCTTGCCACCGCCGCAGCGGCCGCTGTTGCACTGCTGGACATCGCCGCCCAGCAAGGTATCGAACTCTTCGGCCACGCGCTCGCGGTGCTCGTCAAGCTGGTGCAGAAAGCCGCGGGTGTCGGCAAAGCCCATGGTGCGGGCAATCCACAGCAGATCGTCATCGCGGGTGGGCAGCACATGGGTTTGCTGGTCGTCCAGATATTGGATGCGGTGCTCGACCTGGCGCAGAAAGACATAGGCCTGGGTCAGCGCCTGGGCAATGTCCTGGCTCATCAGATCGGCCCGGGCCAGACGGTGCAGCGCTTCCAGCGTGGGGCGGCAGCGCAGCTCGGGGAACTGGCCGCCGCGAACCACCTGCAGCAGCTGCACGATGAATTCGATTTCGCGTATGCCTCCACGCGAGAGTTTGACGTCGTTGGCGCGTTCGGGATGGCCTGCGCTGCGCTTGGCCGCATGTTCGCGGATTTGGCGATGCAGCACGCGCAGCGAATCGAACACCGAATAATCCAGATAGCGGCGAAACACAAAGGGCAGTACCACGTTGCGCAAGGCCTGGACATGGGGGGACTGCACGGCGGCATAGGGGGCGACCACACGGCTCTTGAGCCAGGCAAAGCGCTCCCATTCGCGGCCATGGATCTGCAGGTACTCCTCCAGCGAGGCCAGCGAGACAGCGGGCGCACCCGAGTTGCCATTGGGGCGCAGCGCCAGGTCCACGCGAAACACAAAGCCGTGCTCGGTGGTGTCGCCGATCAGGCCGTAAATGCCTTTGACGGCGCGGCCAAAGTACTCATGGTTGGAGATCACGCCTCGGCCGTCGCGCTGGCCAGCGGTATCGCCGTCTGTTTCATAGACGTAGATCAGGTCGATATCGCTGGAGACATTGAGTTCGCGCGCTCCGAACTTGCCCATGCCTATGACCCACAGCTGCACGGGCTGGCCGTCCGGGCCTTGCGGCGCACCGTGGCGGGCATCCAGATCGGCTCTGACCTGGGTGCAAGCACGGTCCAATGCCAGCTCGGCCAGCTCGGTGACAGCCTTGGTCACTACGGAAAGCGTAGCGTTTTGCTCGCAATCCAGGGTGATGAGCCTGTCCATCACCAGCTGGCGCAGCACGCGCAGGCTGGCCGAAAGATCCAGACCGCGCTGGGCAAGCGTGGCCAGAGCCTGCTCCATCAAGGCCTTGTCGGGTGCCCCCGGCGGCAGAGCATCAAACCAGTTTTCATAACGGCGGTGCAGCCGCTGCTGAAAGCGTGAATACTGGGCCAGGGAAGAAATATTCAAGGCGTTGTCTGCCATTGCGTACTCTGGGAACTGCATACGGACCGCGAAAAATTGGCCATGCAGGCGGATGACCCCCAAGGCAACGCTTGGTTACCGAATTGCCGATGAGGGGGCCGGTCATAATTCCCGCCATTGCTCAAGCCACAGATGATCGAACCGAAACCGCACCCAACTCGCCGAACCCATAGGCTGGCCAGCTTGGCACGGTGGTCACTTGGTGTGATTTTGAGCTTATGGCTTCTGGTGGCCGCCGTGTGGGGGGTGCTCCATGGCTGGATTGTGCCGCGAATCAGCGAGTGGCGCCCCGAGCTGCAATCCCTGGCCTCACGTACCCTGGGTGTACCGGTCACCATCGGTTCGTTGTCGGCCCGGCGCGATGGAATCATTCCCCGTTTCGAACTCGGCGATGTGGTGCTGCACGACCCCGCCAGCGGCAGCGAAGCCCTGCATTTGTCGCGCGTGGTGATAGGCGTTTCCGCCCATTCGCTGCTGACGCTGGGGGTGGAGCAGATCTATGTGGAAGCTCCGGATCTGACGATTCGCCGCGCGGCAGACGGTCATATTTTCATAGCTGGCATCGCAATGGATACCAGGGTCAGCGGCAATAATTCGGCTGCAGACTGGATCTTTTCCCAGCCGGAAATTGCCTTGCGCCACGGCCGGCTGCAATGGGTGGACGAGCTGCGCCAGACCCCGCCGCTGTTGCTGACCGATGTGGATCTGGTGCTGCGCAACAAGGCCTGGAGCCACTCGCTGCGCCTCGACGCCACGCCGCCCGAGGCCTGGGGCCAGCGTTTTACCGTCATGGGCAACTACAAGGAGCCGCTGCTTTCCGTGCATGAAGGGCAGCTGGATCGCTGGAGCGGCCAGACCTATCTGGACTTCGCGCAGATAGACCTGTCCCAGGCCGGTCCCTATATCGATACGGCTGACTGGCAGCTGCAGCAAGGCCGTGGCGCCCTGCGCGCCTGGGTGGAAATCGGCCGCGGAAAGCCGGTAGGCCTGGTGGCCGATGTGTCCATCGAATCCCTGGCCTTGCAGTGGAAGGACAGGCCGCAGCCCCTGCAGCTGCAGGCGCTGCAAGGTCGCTTGCGGGTGCGCGAGCACAACGGCTATCAGGCTTCGGTAGAGAATTTCAGCTTTACCGCTGACGACGGTCTGCAGTGGCCGCGCGGCAATCTCTCCCTGAACTATCTGCCCCTGGGCACGCCCGAGCAGGGTCCGCTGGGCGAACGCGGCGAAATCCAGGCCGATGAAATCAATCTGGCCATTGCGGCCCAGCTGCTGCAGCGTCTGCCCGTGCCTCAGGCGCTGCAGGATCAGATGGCGGCCATCACCCCCAGCGGCCTGCTGCGCCAGTGGCAGCTGAGCTGGCGTGGGCCCCCGCAGGCTCCGCTGCAGTTCAAGTCGTCGGGTCGGGTGGAAAAACTCACCCTGCATTCCCAGCCGTCGCCCGAGCCTGCCAGCTACGGCGTGCCCGGCATGAGCGGGATCAGCGGCCGTTTTTCCTTCGATCAGGATAGCGGTGAGGCGCAGCTGAGCAAGGACGCCAGCGTGGCCAGGGCCAGCCTGAGCTTTCCCGGCGTGTTCGAGCTGCCGGAGATTCCTTTCCAGCAACTGGATGCCACGGTGCGCTGGCAGACTCCGACCCAAGGCCAGGGGCGGGCGATCAAGGTGCAAGTGCCTCAGCTGAGCTTTGCCAACGAGGACACGGCGGGCCAGGCCCAGGCCCAGTGGCAGACCGGGGCGGGCACGGCCGCCCAGCCGCAGTTTCCCGGCGTGCTGGACTTGCAGGGGCAGCTGAGCCGGGCCAACGGTGCGCGCATTTACCGCTATCTGCCGCTGGATCTGGGCGGCGATGCCCTGCGCTATGTGCGTGAGGCCGTGGCCTCCGGGCAGGCCGGCAATGTGAAGTTCAAGGTCAAGGGCGAGCTGGATCTGGTGCCGTTCGAAAAGCCCGGCCAGGGGGAGTTTCACATCAGCGCCCAGGTGCGCGATGTGAACTACCGTTATGTGCCAGCCCATTTGCTGGGCGCGGGCGAGAAGCCCTGGCCCGCGCTGACGCGCATGTCTGGCGAGCTGGTGTTCGACAGAAACTCCATGGCCGTGCGCAATGCCAAAGGCTTTCTGGGCGATAGCGCCGTGGTGGTGGACGAGGCCCAGGCCAGCATCGCGGACTGGAATACCACCGAGGTGAAGGTCGCCGCTAAGGCCCATGGCGCGCTGAGCGAGATGCTGGGCGTGGTGCAGGGTTCGGCCCTGGCGGCGCTGACCGGTCATGTGCTGGACGAAAGCCGTGCCACGGGTAGTGCCAGGCTCAATCTGGATTTGTTCCTGCCTACGCTGCACATGGAGCGCAGCAAGGTCAAGGGTGAGCTGCAGTTCGCCGGAAACACCGTCAATCTCATGCCCAGCGTGCCGCCGCTGACCCAGGTGCGCGGGGCTGTGCAGTTCTCCGATACCGGCTTTGCGCTGGCTGGTGTGCAGGCCACGGCGCTGGGCGGTGATGTCAGGCTGGAAGGCGGCATGAAGCCAGAGCCGGTCAAAGCGGGTGCGGGCAAGATGGGGACTGTGAGCAGCCCGGTGCAGATTCGCATCGAGGGCACGGCCACGGCCCAAGGTCTGCAGGAGGCCAAGGAGCTGGGCCTGCTGCCGCAACTGGCCCGCCATATGCAGGGCCAGGCGCGCTACGGCTTGCAGCTCAGAATTGCGCACAGCGAGCCCGACATCAGCTTTCAAAGCGATTTGCAGGGCATGGCCGTTAATCTGCCCGCGCCCTTTGCCAAGGCTGGCGAAGCGGCTTTGCCGCTGCGTGTGAACCGCCTGACGGCTCCCACGCCCGAGCCCGGCACCGATCAGATCAGCGTGCGCTGGGGCGATACAGCGGCAGCGCTGCTTGAGCGCGACATCAGCGGTGCACAAGCCCGTCTGCTGCGCGGCAGCGTGGAGCTGCTGGGCAGCGCCAAGGCCTTGGCCGCGCCAACCGTCAGCCTTCCGGCCAGCGGCTTGCAGGCGCGGGTGGAGCTGCCGGTGGTGGACGTGGATGCCTGGGAAAAGCTGCTTTCCGCACCTGCGGCAGCCGAACCTGCGGCCTCCGCAGCCGCCTCGCCCACGCCTGCTGCCGACTGGCTCTCCTATCTGCCCCGCCAGCTCACGCTCAAGACCGGGGAACTCAAGATCCATGGGCGCCAGCTGCACGATGTCTCGGCCCAGCTCACGCATGCCGGCAGCGTGTGGCAAAGCCAGGTGGATGCGCGCGAACTGGCGGGCCAGATCGAATACCGTCAAGCAACGCTGGCGGAACCCTCGGGCCAGCTGATTGCGCGCCTGTCGCGTCTGGTGATTCCGGATGCCGAAGCCGACGCCCAGCTGGAGGTCTCCCGCGAGCAATCCTCTCCCAGAGAGCTGCCTGCGCTGCAGATATCGGTGGATAACTTTCTGCTGGGCAAGCGCTCGCTGGGGCGTCTGGATGTGCAGGCGCGCAACCTGCTGGTGGCGGGCAGCCCCGGCCTGAGGGAATGGCAGCTTTCGCGCTTTGACATCACCACGCCAGAGGCCGGCTTGACGGCCAAGGGGCGCTGGGCGCTGCGGGCCGGAGACAGCAAGCATCCGGGTCACACCCAGATGCAGTTCCAGCTCAATCTGCGGGATGTGGGCAAGCTGCTGAACCGTTTTGAAATGCCGGGCGTGGTGGCCAACGGTCAGGGCAAGATGCAGGGTGAGATCAGCTGGACCGGCTCGCCCATGACGCCCGATTTCAAGACCATGTCTGGCGGCGTGCATCTCGATGTGCAAAAAGGCCAGTTTCTCAAGGCCGAGCCGGGATTGGCCAAGCTGCTGGGCGTGCTGAGCCTGCAGGCCTTGCCGCGGCGGCTGACGCTGGATTTCCGGGACGTATTTCGCAACGGTTTCTCGTTTGATTTCATGCGCGGCGATGTCAATATCCAGAACGGGATTGCGCGCACCAACAATATGCAGATGAAGGGCGTGAATGCCGCCGTGCTGCTGGAAGGCAGCGCCGATATCGACAAGGAAACCCAGGATCTGCATGTGGTGGTCGTGCCCGAGATCAATGCGCTGACGGCATCGCTGGTGGCCACGGCCATCAACCCGATGATCGGTCTGGGCAGTTTTCTGGCGCAAATGGTTTTGCGTGGTCCGCTGATTGCAGCGGCCACCAAGGAGTTCCAGATTCGCGGCAGCTGGGATGATCCACAGGTGATCGAGTTGCCACGACGTGCAGCCAAAGGCGGTGGCGCTGCCGATGCCGCTACGCCCAAAACAGAGGAAGCCCCATGAAAGTTGCTGCTTTGCAAATGGTGTCCGGCATGGCCGTACCCGCCAATCTGGACACGGCCAGACTGCTGATGCAGCAGGCCGCCTCTCTGGGCGCCGAGCTGGTGGTGCTGCCCGAGTATTTTTGCGGCATGGGCGCGCGCGACACGGACAAGCTGGCATACAAAGAGGCGTTCGGGCAGGGCCCCATACAGGATTTTCTGGCCCGCAGCGCCAGAGAGCTGGGTCTGTGGGTGGTGGGCGGAACGCTGCCGCTGCAGGCCGCTGACGAGCAGCATGTGCTCAATACCAGTCTGCTGTTTTCGCCCCAGGGCGAATGTGTGGCACGCTACGACAAGATCCATCTGTTTCACTTCGACAATGGCCGCGAGCGCTATATCGAGGCCGCCGTCGTCGAGGCTGGCGGCCAGCCCGTGGTTTGCGACATACAGGCGCGAAACGGCGAGAGCTGGCGTCTGGGCTTTAGTGTCTGCTATGACCTTCGCTTTCCCGAGCTGTACCGGGCCCTGAGCGCCCAGGGCGCAGACCTGCTGCTGGTGCCCAGCGCCTTCACCTACACCACGGGCCAGGCGCATTGGGAGTTGCTGCTGCGCGCACGCGCCGTGGAGAATCTGGCCTATGTGCTGGCGCCGGGCCAGGGCGGAGTCCATGAAAACGGGCGCCGCACCTGGGGCCACAGCCTGTTGATTGACCCCTGGGGAGAGGTCCAGGCTCTGCAGGCTGAAGGCGCGGCGGTGGTGATGGGCGAGCTTTCTCGGCAACGCCTGAGCCAAGTGCGGCAACAATTGCCCGCTTTATCCCATCGCGTGCTGTGAGTTCCGATTCCATTCTTTCTACCGATCTTTCCTCCGAGCATCCGGCAGGTTGGCCCTGGCGTCGCTGGCGCATGGCGTGGCGGCGCTGGTCGCTGTGGACGCTGCTGGTGGCCCTGGTGGTCAGCATGCTGGTCACCATGGTCTGGCTGGCCGGGCGCTATGAAGCCAGCCAGGTCCAGGAAAAGCTGGAGCGCGACACCGCCAATGCGGTGGGCGATATACGGGCGTCGCTGAACCGCAATCTGCAGGATTTGCTGGCGCTCAACGCGCCCGACAACGAGATCGCCGGCTGGAAGGTGCGCGCCGCCGAGCTGCTGCAGGTGCGCCGCGAGCTGATGCGCATTCAGTGGCGCAATGCAGACTTTCATGTGCGCGCCCATGCCGAAACCCCGTACCGCGCCGTGCAATGGGAAGACGAGGAGCACTCGCGCAACAGCCTGCTGGGCGATTCTCTGACCTGCACGCATGCGCGGCGGGTGAACGGCCCGACTTATTCGCCCAGCCGCTTTCAGCTTCAGGGAGAAGGGCTGGGCACCGAGACCATGGATGTCTGTCTGCCGCTGACGCAAAGCGGCCAGATCGTGGGCTATGTGGTGGGAACCTACAGCCTGCAAGGCATTCTGATGTCCCAGGTGGGCAAATCCTTGCCGCGCACCCAGGAAGTGTCGTTCACCGAGCCGGATGGCACGCGGCTGGCCCTGGTCGGAGCGGCCTGGCGCGGCTCGCGCATGTTCACGGCGCAGCAGCTGCTGGACTTGCCGGGCAACACCCTGGTGCTGCGCATGGACAGCTGGCATCATGCGCCCAGCGTCTTCCCCAATGTGATGACGGCGTTGGTCACGCTGATGTCGATTGCGCTGATCTCGGTGGTGGTGGTGCTGGTGCGCGACAACCGCCGCCGTCTGCGCGCCGAGCGCGACCTGGGCGATGCGCTGGCGTTTCGCAAGGCCATGGAGGACTCTCTGGTCACCGGCATGCGGGCGCGCAACCTCACCGGCCACATCACCTATGTGAACCCCGCGTTCTGCAATATGGTGGGCTTTACGGCGGACGAGTTGCTGGGGCTGAACGTGGCCCCCTACTGGCCGCCCGAGCTGGCCCAGGAATATATGCTGCGCCGCGACCACCGGCTCTCCGGCATCTCCCCGCCGCCGCGGGAGGGGGCCGAGAGCGTGTTCATGCGCAAGGATGGCTCGCGCTTTCCGGTCCTGATTTTTGAAGCACCGCTGATCAATGCCCAGGGACTGCACACGGGCTGGATGAGCGCCTTCATCGACATCAGTGAGCAGCGGCGCATGGAAGAGCTTTCGCGCTCCTCGCACGAGCGCCTGCAGGCCACGGCCCGTCTGGCCACGGTGGGCGAGATGGCTTCGCTGCTCAGCCATGAGCTGACCCAGCCGCTGGCCGCCATCTCCAGCTATGCCACGGGCGCGCTCAATATGCTGGGGGTTTCGGGCAGCGATGCCGAGCCCGACCCGCGCGAGCTGCACCAACAGCAGCAGGACATGCGCATGGCTATGGAGCGCATCAGCTACCAGGCCGACCGTGCCGGCCGTGTCATCAAAAGCGTGCGGGATTTTGTGCGCCGCCGCGATCGCTCGCGCGAAGTGGTGACGGCGACGGAGCTGTTTGAGGCCGTTTTGCCTCTGGTGAATCTGCAGGCGCACAAGCTGCGGGTCAAGGTGCAGCTGCAGGTGCAGCCCGGCCTGCCGTCCGTGCTTTGCGACCCGACCATGGTGGAGCAGGTGTTGCTCAATCTGGCGCGCAACGGCATGCAGGCCATGGACGGAATCGAGCTGGCTATGCGGGTGCTCACCCTGCGCGCAAGCAGCCAAGAGCAAGCGGATATGTCACGTTGGGTAGAATTTTCGGTAGTGGACTGCGGAACCGGTATTTCTGACGAGATCGCCGAGCAGCTTTTCACCCCCTTCTACACCACCCGTGTCGAGGGCATGGGGCTTGGTCTGAGCCTGTGCCGCACCGTGGTGGAGCAACACGGCGGACGGTTGAGCCACCGCCGGCATCTTCCCCAGGGCACGGAGTTTGTTTTCACGCTGCCGGTCCACAGGGAACTCTGAGAGAGCCAGGATTTCATGGAACCAGTAACTGACGCCACTGTCTACATTGTGGATGACGATGCCGATGTGCGCGAAGCCTTGGCATGGCTGCTGCGTTCGCGCCGTCTGCTCAGCGAATGCTATCCCAGTGCCGAAGCCTTCGAGCTCATGCTGCAGACCCAGTCCGCAGTGCGCCGCCCTTGCTGCCTGCTGTTGGACATGCGCATGACGGGCATGAGCGGCCTGTCGCTGTTCAACCTCATGCTCGAGCGCGGCCAGACCGATGCCATGCCGGTGATCTTCCTCACCGGCCATGCCGATGTGCCCACGGCCGTGGATACGGTCAAGCGTGGTGCGTTTGATTTCTGTGAAAAGCCGTTTTCCGATAACGCCTTGGTCGACCGGATCGAGCAGGCGCTGGCCAAATCCGGCGAGTTCCTGCAGGCCAAGCAGGCGAGGGAGGCGGTGCGCTGCCGACTCAAGGAACTGACCGAGCGCGAACAGGACGTGATGCGCCTGGTGGTGGAAGGCGTGCCCAACAAGCTGATTGCCGATCAGCTCGATATCAGCGTGCGCACGGTGGAAGTGCACCGGGCCCGCGTGTTCGACAAGATGCAGGTCAAATCGGCGGTGGAACTGGCGAATCTTTTAAGAACCCCCTGAGCCTATGCCTTGGGTCCGGGGAGAACCGGTTATCTGTGCTGCCCATTGGTCCTGCACATGAAAAAGCCCCGCTTTGGCGGGGCTTTCCTTTGGGCCTGGGCACTATGCTTAACGGGCTCGTTCGCCCACAAAGATTTCCACGCGGCGGTTGCGTGCGCGGCCGTCAGCCGAGTCGTTGGAGGCCACGGGCTGGCGCGAGCCCATGCCTTGCACCTGAATGCGGGTGCCGCCCACGCCACGCATGGTCAGGTAGTTGCGGGTGGATTCGGCGCGACGCAGCGACAGCGGGTCGTTGATGGCGTCGGAGCCCGTGCTGTCGGTGTGGCCGATGATGCGCACTTCCGCATTGGGGTTGTTGCGCAGGCCGTCGGCAAAGCGATCCAGGATGGGGGCAAAGTTGCCCTTGATGTCGGAGCGGCCGGTGTCAAACGAGATATCGCTGGGAATGTCCAGCTTGAGCTGGTTGTCGGCGGTCTGGGTCACGCCCACGCCGGTGCCCTGGGTGGCGGCTTCCATTTCGGCTTTCTGCTTTTCCAGATTCTTGGACCAGATGTAGGAGCCCAGAGCGCCCACGCCGGCGCCGATCAGGGCTCCCTGGCCCGCATGGCCGCCAGCGATGGCGCCAATGGCTGCACCGCCGAGTGCGCCCACGCCCGCACCGGTGGCCGTGCGGCGCGTGGTGTCGGACATGCCGCCGGTGTTGGCACAGCCGGCGATCAACAGTGCAGAGGCCAGAGCAGCCGTTACGGCCAGATTTTTACGCATAGAAAACTCCTTGTGTTGGCGGCCCTTGAAAGGGTCAGACAAACGGGCTTCAAGTCTGAAGCCATCAAAGCTCAAGCGTAGCAGTGCCACAGGACGAAAATTCGTAAGACTATGTCTCTCATCGGCCAGCAGATAGCCGGTGTGGTCGCTACGGGTCTGTTATACCCTTGCTGTCGGAAAAGCGCTTGTTTTAACGCTTGGGCGGCACATCTGCTTGCTCTTTACCGGCGTCTTCCAGCGGTGAAGGTGCAGCGGTTTGAGAGGGCAACTCACCCTTGCTGCGACCAGAGAACATGGTCCACCACACAATAGCGACCAATATCGCCAACGCCAGCAGTGCTTCGAGCAAAATCAGACCCATGAATTTCCATCTCCTGCGCCATGCCTTGATGGCGCTGATTGTAGGGACCCTGGTGGCCTGCACCACCACCCCGCAGCAGAACGATCCCTCGCCGGTTCCGGATTTGCAGCCCCATGGCGGCACCGCCACGCCACGCCCGCCGATTGCCACCAACACGCCGACCAAGAGCCGCTGGGTGCCGGTGGACTGGTCCGAACTGCCTGGCGTGCAACAGGATTCGTTCACCGAAGCCTGGAATGGCTGGATCAAGAATTGCGAGCGCCCCAATACCGTGTTTGCGGGCCTGTGCACCGAGGTGCGCCGCCTGAGCATTGCCGGCGAGGATGAACAGCGCAACTGGATGATGTCCCAGCTGCAGCCTTATCGCATCGAGGCCAGCACGGGTGGCCCCGACGGCTTGCTGACCTCGTACTACGAGCCCGTGTTCGACGCGCGCCGGGTGCAGGGCGATGGCTTCAACGTGCCGCTCTACCAGACGCCGGCCAGCCTGGGCAAGCGCAAGCCCTGGTACACGCGCCAGCAGATCGAGTCGCTGCCTGAAGCGCAGTCCGCTCTCTCGGGGCGTGCGATTGCCTGGCTGCGCGATCCTGTTGATGCCATGGTGTTGCACATCCAGGGCTCGGGCCGTCTGAACCTGACCGAGCCCGATGGCCGTCAGCGCATGGTGCGCATGGCTTATGCAGGCACCAACGACCAGCCTTACAAGAGCGTGGGCCGCTGGCTGCTGGACCGCAATCTGGTGCGCGATGCCACCTGGCCAGGCATCAGTGCCTGGATTGCCGCCAACCCCTCGCGCGTGAACGAGATGCTGTGGAGCAACCCGCGTTATGTGTTCTTCCGCGAGGAAGAACTCAACCCCCTGGATGCGCAATTCGGCCCCAAGGGCGCGCAAGGCGTGGCGCTGACGCCCGGACGCTCGATTGCCGTGGATCGCAACAGCATTCCCTATGGCACGCCGGTCTGGTTGTCCACTCCCGGGCCCACCGTGGCGCTCAACCGACTGGTGTTTGCCCAGGACACGGGCAGCGCCATTCTGGGTGCCGTGCGTGCCGACTTCTTCATGGGCTGGGGTCCGGAAGCCGGAGATCTGGCCGGACGTGTGAAGCAGAACCTGCGCCTGTGGGCCTTCTGGCCCAAGAGCCAGGCGGGCAGCGCACCGCATCTGCGCTGAGGTCTGTGCATTAGTCAGCTGCTCATATAAAAAGAGCTGCTTGCGCTTGAATTTCAATGATTTCAGATGGTTTTCTATCTGAAATCTAAGAAATTAATGCGCTGGCAGCTCTTTTTTATGGGGCGCGATTACTCCGAGTCGGCAAAGTAGCGCTGCACCAGCGGCGGCTCCTTGCCCCGGTGGTAGGCCAGTTTGCGGTCGCGCAGCGCCACGTCGTCGGCCGTGACGCGGTCAAAGCGGCGAAGGTGCTCGGTCCAGGATTCGTCAACGATCTGCTCCAGATAGCGCTCCGGGCGGCTCATGCTGTGCAGCAAATGCCAGGACAGCGCGCCCTGGCGCATGCGGCTGCGGCGGCTTTCCTGCATCAGGGCGCGGAAATCCTTGGCCCGGTCCGGATCGATCAGGTACTCGATGATCACCACCACGCGGCCGGCCTCGGGCGGCACATCGAATTCGGGGCGCTTGATGGCCTTGGACGGGCTCAGATCCTCTTCGATCTGCCGGTCTTTGATCAGTCTTTGCACCAGCAGCATGGAGCTGACGCCAAACACGGCGGCTACTGTCAGGCTGGTGCGCACGTCGCTCATGGTGGCGACCTGGCCCCAGAGCGCCGCGCCCGCCGCCGTGCCGCCCATGATGGACATTTGATAGATGGACATGCCGCGTGCCCGCACCCAGTTGGGCAGCGCCATCTGGGCCGCAACGCCCAGCGTATTGGCGGTAATGATCAGCGCCACGCCGCTCAAGAACATGGCGGGGGCGCCCACATAGACATTGGGCGAGAAGGCCACCAGCAGCGTGGACAGGGCTTGGACCACAGAGCCCAGCAGCACCAGCCGCTCTTTGGAAAACGCCTGGCGCAGGCGCGGCAGAAAGAAGGCGCCGACGATGGCACCCGCGCCCATGCAGGCCAGCAGCAGCGTAAAGGTGTTGGCACCGCCGTCGGCGTCCGGCCCGTGCAGGCGCTGGGCGGTCAGCGGCAGCAGGGCCATCACGGCCGTGGCCTGCAGAAAGTAGGAGATGGTGCGCGCCAGCACGGCGTGCATGCGCGGTGACTCTTTGATGAACTGCAGGCCTACGCGCATGGCCGAGGGCAGGCGCTCGCGGCCCAGCGGATTTTCCTTGTGGGCGCGCTTCCAGCGAATCAGCACAAAGGCGGAAACGATGGACAGCGCCGCATTGAGCACAAACACCCAGGCGCTGCCCAGGCTGGCAATGATGGCGCCGGCCAGCAGTGGGCCGATGATGCGCGAGGCATTCATGGCCACGCCGTTGAGCGCCATGGCCGAAGGCAGGTGGTGCTTGGGCACCAGCTCGGGAATCAGGGCCGAGAACACCGGCCAGCGCATGGCCAGACCGATGCCGTTGGCAAAAGTCAGCACCAGCAGCAAATGCGCCGTCATCTGGCCCGAGAGCACGGCCAGACACAGCAGCAAGGCCACGGCAGCCACCCAGAACTGGGTGACGATGAAGTAGCGGCGCCGGTCCAGAATGTCGGCCAGCGCGCCGCTGGGCAGGCCCAGCAGAAACACCGGCAAGGTGGAGGCCGACTGCACCAGGGCCACCAGCACGGGCGAGGTGGTCAGCGAGGTCATCAACCAGGCGGCGGCCACGTCGTTCATCCACATGCAGGTGTTGGCCGCCATCCAGATCAGCCACAGCATGCGGAAGGTGGGGCCGGACAGCGGCGCCCAGACGGCATCGGCCGACTTCTTGGCCTGCTCCTCCTGGGCGGCCTGGGCGGCGCCCGCCCTGTCGGCTGCCGTCATGCCCGAGGGATCTTCCAGCAGGATGCCCGAGGCGCCGGGGCCCGGATCCGGCGCTGCCGGGCTGGCAGAGCATTGCGGCTCTGGAGAAAATGGTGTCGCGAGTGGGGGATGAGGATCGTCAGCCATTGATCTGCATTTTGCGGTCAAAAGTTCTGATGTGAACTAATGAAGGTGTAATTTGCAGATGATTGGCTTGCAGCCATTGCATATCAATCGCTTGTTGCTATTAATTTTGCAGTCAATGCTTTAGCTGCGTTTTTTGACTGGCGCCTTGGTGACTCCCGGCGCCTGGCCGGCCATCGCGCCCAGATGGGCCAGCGGCAGGGCCGGGCTGGACTTGATCTCACCCAGGGAAAAGCTGGTCTGCATGTCTTTCACATTGGGCAGACTCAGCAGCGTGTTGCGCGCAAACTGGGCAAAGCTGTCCAGATCCTTGGTGACGACCTGCAGCTCGAAGGTGCCGGTGCCGCTGATGTAGTGGCAGGACACCACCTCGGGCAGCTTGCGAATGGCGTCTTCCATTTCCTGGGTGAGGGATTTGGCCGTCTGCACCGCATCCAGCCGCACAAAAGCCAGCACGCCCAGGCCGATTTTGTGGCGGTCGATATCGGCGTGGTAGCCGCGGATATAGCCGGCTTCCTCCAGCGCTCGCACGCGCCGCCAGCAGGGCGCGGCAGACAGGCCTACGCGCTGGGCCAGTTCGGCATTGGTCAGTCGTGCATCGGCTTGCAGATGGGCCAGTATGGCAATGTCGAATTTGTCCAGATCGTTCACAAAAGCTTTTCTTAAAGAAAGAATCTTGCTCAGGATAGCTGAAATTGAGCAAAGAAAGCAAAGACTTATCCGGCTCCCACCTCTACACTTGAAAGCGGCAATTCACTATCAATGACAACGAGTTGGACGCGGTCCGGCCCCTAGACAGGGCTGGCGCACGACGTCCGGCCACCTACATGGAGACAAGCCATGAATGCCCCACTACCGAACGAAGTGCGCAAAGCACTCGAATCCGTCACGCTCGACGATAAATACACACTGGAGCGTGGCCGTGCCTTTATGAGCGGCGTACAAGCCCTGGTGCGTCTGCCCATGCTGCAACGCCAGCGCGACGCCATGGCCGGGCTCAATACCGCCGGTTTCATCAGCGGCTATCGCGGCTCGCCGCTGGGCACGTACGACCAGTCCCTGTGGGCGGCCAAAAAGCATATGGAGGCGAACCACATCGTCTTCCAGCCCGGCGTCAACGAGGAGTTGGGCGCCACGGCCGTCTGGGGCACGCAGCAGCTTGATCTCTATCCCGATTCCAAGAAGTTCGACGGCGTGTTCGGCATCTGGTACGGCAAGGGCCCGGGGGTGGACCGCTGCTCCGACGTGTTCAAGCACGCCAATATGGCGGGCACGGCCAAGCATGGCGGCGTGATTGCGATTGCGGGCGACGACCACATCAGCAAGTCCTCCACGGCCGCCCACCAGAGCGATCACATCTTCAAGGCCTGCGGCACGCCGGTGTTCTTTCCCAGCAATGTGCAGGACATTCTGGACATGGGCTTGCATGCCTTTGCCATGAGCCGTTTCTCCGGCCTGTGGTCGGGTCTCAAGACGATTCAGGAGGTGGTGGAGTCCTCTGCCTCCATCGAGGTGGATCCCGATCGCGTCAACATCATCCTGCCCGAAGACTTTCAGATGCCGCCCGGCGGCCTGCATATTCGCTGGCCCGATCCGCCACTGGAGCAGGAACAGCGTCTGATGAACTACAAGTGGTATGCAGCCCTGGCCTATGTGCGCGCCAACAAGCTCAACCACAACGTGATTGAAAGCGCGAACGACCGCTTCGGCATCATCTCCAGCGGCAAGGCCTATAACGACACGCGCCAGGCTCTGGCCGATCTGGGCCTGGACGAAGACACCTGCCATCAGTTGGGCATTCGCCTGCACAAGGTCAACGTGGTCTGGCCGCTGGAAGCCACCATCACCCGCGACTTTGCCCGGGGCCTGCAGGAAATTCTGGTGGTGGAGGAAAAGCGCCAGGTCATCGAATACCAGATCAAGGAAGAGCTGTACAACTGGAACTCCGACGTACGCCCGAATGTGGTGGGCAAGTTCAGCGACGAGCATGGCGGCGAATGGTCGCTGCCCAACCCCAGCACCGACTGGCTGCTGCGCCCCAATGCCGATCTGACGCCGGCCATCATTGCGCGCGCCATTGCCCAGCGCCTGAAGAAACTGGGCGTGCCCGGTTATATCGAGGTGCGCATGCAGCAGCGCCTGGCGGTGCTCGATGCCCGCGAAGCCGCCATGAATGCGGCCAAGGCCGACCCTACGGGCGACCGCACGCCCTGGTTTTGCAGCGGCTGCCCGCACAACACCTCCACCCGCGTGCCCGAAGGTTCGCGCGCCGTGGCCGGTATCGGCTGCCATTACATGACGACCTGGATGCCCGACCGCAATACCAGCACCTTCACGCAAATGGGCGGCGAGGGTGTGACCTGGGTGGGGCAGGCGCCGTTCACCAAGGAGGCGCATGTCTTTGCCAACCTGGGTGACGGCACCTACTTCCACAGCGGCCTGCTGGCGATTCGCCAGAGCATTGCGGCAGGTACCAACATCACCTACAAGCTGCTTTATAACGACGCCGTGGCCATGACGGGCGGCCAGCGCGTGGGCGAGCGGCCCGAGGGCCATTCGGTGCTGCAGATCATGAACAGCCTGCTGTCCGAAGGCGTTCAGAAGCTGGTCATCGTCACCGACGAACCGCAGAAATACGCGGGCGCGAAGCTGGGTGAGGGCGTGAGCGTGCACCACCGCGACGAGCTGGACCACATCCAGCGCCAGTTCCGCGAGCTCAAGGGTTGCACGGCCATCATCTACGACCAGACCTGCGCCACCGAAAAACGCCGCCGCCGCAAACGCGGCACCATGAGCACGCCCGACAAGACGGTGATCATCAACGAGCTGGTCTGCGAAGGCTGTGGCGATTGTTCCGTGCAGTCCAACTGCCTGTCGGTGGAGCCGGTGGAGACCGAATTCGGCCGCAAGCGCCGCATCAACCAGAACAGCTGCAACAAGGATTACTCCTGCGTGAAGGGCTTTTGCCCCAGCTTTGTGACGGTGGAGGGCGGCACGCTCAAAAAGCCCAAGAAGGAGAAAAAAGGCAATCTGAACTCCTTGCCCGCGATTCCCGATCCCGTGCTGCCCGTGGCCGAGCAGGCCTGGGGCATTGTGGTGGCCGGCGTGGGCGGCACGGGCGTGATCACCATCGGCTCATTGCTGGGCATGGCTGCCCACCTTGAAGGCAAGGGCGTCATCACCCAGGATGCGGCAGGTCTGGCGCAAAAAGGCGGCTCCACCTGGAGCCATATCCAGATCGCCAACCGGGCGGAGGCCATCTATACCACCAAGGTGGACATGGCCAAGGCCGATCTGGTGATCGGTTGCGATCCCATCGTGGCGGCCACGCCCACCACCATGGCCGTTATGCAGCCAGGCCGCACCTTTATTGCGCTCAACACCCATGCCTCGCCCACGGCCGCCTTTGTAGGCAATCCGGATTGGCAATCGCCCGATACCCGCTGCGTCGCGGTGCTGGCGCAAACCGTGGGCCAGGACAGCGTGGGCAGCTTCGATGCCGAGAAAGCCGCCTCGGCCTTGCTGGGCGACAGCATTTATGCCAACCCCATGATGCTGGGCTACGCCTGGCAAAAAGGCCGCGTGCCGCTGACCCATGCCTCGCTGATGCGCGCCATGGAACTCAATGGCGTGCAGGTGGCCAACAACCAGGCCGCTTTCGAATGGGGACGCCGCTGCGCCCACGATCTGAATGCGGTGCGCGCCCTGTATCAGGCTTCGCAGGTCATCCAGTTCGTCAAAAAGCCTTCGCTAGAGGAAATGCTGGCCAAGCGGGTGGAATTTCTCACCGGCTACCAGAATGCCGCCTACGCCCAGACCTACCAGGACTTTGTGGCCCAGGTGCGTGCAGCGGAGGCGCCGCTGAACCAGGGCACGCGCCTGTCGCAAGCGGTGGCGCGCTATCTCTTCAAACTCATGGCCTACAAGGACGAGTACGAAGTGGCGCGTCTGCACACCGATGCAGCCTTCACCCAGAAGATTGGCGACATGTTTGAAGGCGACTTCAAGATCGTGCACCACCTGGCGCCGCCTGCCATGGCCAAAAAGGACGACAAGGGCCATCTGCTCAAGAAGTCCTACGGCCCGTGGATGCGCAAGGCCATGGGCGTGCTCGCCGGCATGAAAGGCCTGCGCGGCACGGCGCTGGACCCGTTCGGCAAGACCGAAGAGCGCAAGATGGAGCGCGCCCTGATTGTCGAATACCGTCAGTGCATCGAAACGCTGCTGGCAGGACTGACTGCCGACAAGCTGGCGCTGGCCGTGGAGATTGCCTCCATTCCCGAAGACATCCGCGGCTACGGCCATGTCAAGGAGAACCATCTGGCCGCCGCCCGTATCAAGTGGCAGACCTTGATGACCCGCTGGAATGCCCCGGCTTCGCTGGAACAGCCGCAGCCTGTGCCTGCCACGGTGTAAGCTGCAGTGAACTAATCGCGTCTGTGCGCATCAGACAAAGGCCGGGACAACCCGGCCTTTGTATTGGGGCTGGCAGGGCTATTGTTTTGATAGCTGGTTGCGCCGACAATGATTGAATTCAAAAGCATAACAACGAATCATTCGAGAACCAACAAGCGCTAGCCGCTATGGTTTTGTGTCTCCCGTCTGTATTACCGGCTGATGCCCCGCCCATCAGGGATTGTCTGTGCCTGCAGCCCTGTCCCTGCGAGAGGTGGGTGCAACAGGGCCGAATACAATGTTTCGCTAAGCTGCATGGGCCGGAGCACTCTGGCGCATGCAGACATTCTTTTGACAATTCCACTCTTTTCGGAGTTCCGTTCGTGTTTATCTCTTCCGCTTTCGCCCAGACCGCCCCCGCTGCCGCCGCCGAGGGTGGCTTCATGGGTTCGCTGACCGGCATGCTGCCCTTGGTGTTGATGTTCGTGGTGCTGTACTTTGTGATGATTCGTCCTCAGATGAAGCGTCAAAAGGAACACCGCTCCATGATCGATGCGCTGGCCAAGGGTGACGAAGTCGCTACCGCCGGCGGCATCATCGGTACGGTGACTCGCATGGGCGAGCAATTCCTGCACATCGAAGTGGCTTCCGGCGTGGAAGTGCAGATTCAGCGCTCTGCCGTGGTGCAAGTGTTGCCCAAGGGCACATCCAAGTAAGCCCTGCGGCTTTGGATTTCGATAGGGGGTACGGCGCTGCAGGTCGGCGCGCGTACCCGTTGTGCGTTGCTGTAATACAAAGAGCGCGATCATGAACCGATACCCGGTCTGGAAGTACGCGATCCTCGTGATCGCGCTGCTGGTGGGGGTGCTCTACACCCTGCCCAATTTCTTCGGTGAAGCGCCTGCCGTGCAGGTTTCTTCCGGCAAAGCCACCGTCAAGGTGGATCACGCCGTGCTGCAAAAGGTGGAAGCCGCCTTGGCAGCCGCCAACCTCAAGCCCGATGCCCTGTCGCTGGAAGGCACTTCGGTGCGTGCCCGCTTTGAGACGCCCGATGAGCAGCTCAAGGCCAAGGACGTGATCCAGAAGGCCTTGATTCCCGATCCCAGCGATCCCGCCTTTATCGTGGCGCTGAATCTGGTCTCGCGTTCGCCTGAATGGATGGCCGCCATCGGCGCCAAGCCCATGTATCTGGGTCTGGACTTGCGCGGCGGCGTGCACTTCATGCTGCAGGTGGACATGGCCGCGGCCCTGACCAAGAAGGCCGAAAGCTACGCCAGCGACCTGCGCACCACCATGCGCGACAAGAATATTCGCCATGGCGGCATCAGCCGCGATGGCAACAACATCGACATCCGCGTGCGCGACGAAGCCACGCAGAAGGCGGCCAGCAATCTGATCACGGACCAGTTCCCCGATCTGATCGCGGTGTCCCAGCCCGATGGCACAGGTTTCAAGTTGCGCGCCAGCATCAAGCCCGAAGCGCTGCGCAAGGTGCAGGAACAGGCGCTCAAGCAGAACATCGTCACCCTGCACAACCGTATCAACGAGCTGGGCGTGGCCGAGCCGGTGATTCAGCAGCAGGGTCTGGATCGCATCGTGGTGCAGCTGCCTGGCGTGCAGGACACTGCCAAGGCCAAGGACATTCTGGGCCGTACCGCCACGCTGGAAGTGCGCATGGTCGATGAGTCCACCGAAGCGCGTGGCGCGGAAATGGGCACCGGCCCCGTGCCTTTCGGCTCCGAGAAGTACCTGGACCGCAACGGCCAGGCGGTGATCGTGCAAAAGCAGGTGACGCTGACCGGCGAGAACCTGACCGATGCCCAGCCCGGCTTTGACAGCCAGACCCAGGAGCCCACCGTCAATCTGACGCTGGACGCCAAGGGTGCACGCATCTTCAAGGACGTGACCCGCGAGAACGTGGGCAAGCGCATGGCCATCATCCTGTTCGAAAAGGGCAAGGGCGAGGTGGTGACGGCGCCGGTGATCCGTGGCGAAATCGGTGGCGGCCGGGTGCAGATCTCGGGCCGTATGACGACCCAGGAAGCCAATGACACCTCGCTGCTGCTGCGCGCCGGTTCGCTGGCCGCGCCCATGGAAATCATCGAGGAATACACCATCGGCCCCAGCCTGGGTGCCGACAACATCAACCGCGGTATTCACTCCGTAGTCTGGGGCATGGTGGCGATTGCGGCCTTCATGTGCGTGTACTACATGCTGTTCGGCGTGATCTCCACGATCTCGCTGGGCGTGAACGTGCTGCTGCTGCTGGCCATTCTGTCCATGCTGCAAGCCACGTTGACTCTGCCCGGTATTGCCGCCATGGCCCTGGCGCTGGGCGTGGCCATTGACTCCAACGTGCTGATCAACGAGCGCATCCGCGAGGAATTGCGTGCCGGTGCTTCGCCGCAGGCCGCGATTCATGCCGGCTACGAGCATGCCTGGCACACGATTTTGGACTCCAACGTCACCACGCTGATCGCCGGTCTGGCGCTGCTGGCCTTTGGCTCGGGTGTGGTGCGCGGCTTTGCCGTGGTGCACTGCATTGGCATTCTGACCAGCATGTTCTCGGCCGTGTTCTTCTCGCGCGGTCTGGTCAATCTCTGGTACGGCGGCCGTAAAAAGCTCAAGAGCCTGTCGATTGGTCAGGTCTGGAAGCCTCAGGGCGACGAACACCGCTCTGTGGCCAGCCGCGGCGGCAACAACTAAGGAGGAAGATCATGGAATTCTTCCGCATCAAAAAAGACATCCCGTTCATGAAGTACGCGTTGTTCCTCAACGCGGTTTCCTTCATCACTTTTGCTCTGGCCGTCTTCTTCCTGTTCTCGCGCGGGCTGCACCTGTCGGTGGAGTTCACGGGCGGTACGGTCATGGAAGTGGCCTATACCCAGCCTGCCGATATCGGCAAGGTGCGCGAAACCATCTCCAAGCTCGGCTTTCAGGATGTGATCGTGCAGAACTTCGGCACGTCCAAGGATGTGATGATCCGCCTGCCGGTGCAAAAAGGCGTGACCTCCGCTCAGCAAAGTGAGCGCGTGCTCTCCGAGCTGAAGTCGCAGGATGCCGAAGTGACGCTGCGCCGTACCGAGTTCGTGGGGCCGCAGGTGGGCGACGAGCTCATGCACAACGGTCTCATGGCCCTGGGCATGGTGGTGCTGGGCATCGTGATCTATCTGGCCTTCCGCTTCGAGTGGAAGTTCGGTGTGGCGGCCATCGTCGCCAACTTGCACGATGTGATCATCATTCTGGGCTTCTTCGCCTTCTTTCAGTGGGAGTTCTCGCTCTCGGTGCTGGCAGGCGTGCTGGCCGTGCTGGGTTACTCGGTCAATGAGTCGGTGGTGATCTTTGACCGGATTCGCGAAGCCTTCCGCAAGTTCCGCAAGCTCGATACCGACGAGGTGATCAACCACGCCATCACCTCCACCATGAGCCGCACCATCATCACCCACGCTTCCACGGAAGCCATGGTGCTGTCCATGTTCTTCTTTGGCGGTCCCAGCCTGCATTACTTTGCGCTGGCGCTGACCATCGGCATCTTGTTCGGTATCTATTCCTCGGTGTTCGTGGCGGCCGCCATTGCCATGTGGCTGGGCGTCAAGCGCGAAGATCTGGTCAAGGCTCCGTCCAAGGCATCTCAGGATCCCAACGACCCCAATGCGGGAGCGACCGTATAGAAGTTGGGCTTACACTTGAGCCAATGCCGCTCTCGCCGCCCTCATCCAACGCGCCTGCAGCCCAGATTCAACTGGGTTGGCAGGCGCGCTTGCGTTGGGCGCATGGCATCTGCCAGGGCCTGCCGGCGGTGGTCCGGCAGATCGACGATGCCCTGGGCAGGCCTGCCGAAATGGGCTGCACGCATAAGCAGATGCAGGACCAGCGCGAGGCCTGGGAGTCGTTTCAGCAGCACAAGGTTGTCTGGCAGCAAGAGAGCCTGAAAGCACTGCAGCTGACGGCGCGCCAACAGGCCACGACGGCAGCAATAGCGGCCCCGGTCAAAGCCGCTGCTCCGCTGACTTTCGAGCTGCTCAGCGACGATGTGGTGGAAAACAAGATTCAGGCTTCGCGCATGGCATTGACCATGGGCGAGGCCACGCAACCCGGCTTTGATGCCATGCGCCTGCGCATCCAGGCGCTGGAAGGCCGGGAAATGTCGGCGCAGGACATTTTTCGGGTGGATGCCGTCTGTCTGCTGCTGGTGGAGCAGTGGCTGCTGTGCGGCATGGAGCGCAAGCATTTGCAGCGCATATCGGAAGTGCTGCAAGCCGCCCTGGGCGAGCTGATGGCGTCCGAGTACGCCGTCCTGCACAAGATGCTGGATGCCAAAGGCGTGGCCAGCGCGCAGGATGCACCATTGAAAGTGCGCCGCACCGAGGGCGAGACGACGACCAGCTCCATGCCCCTGGATACCCGCAGCGGCATGTCCACGACGGGCGCTGGCTATGGGCCGCTGGCCTCCATGCAGGATCAGGCCGGAATGGCCACGAATGCGGTGGGGGCGAATGTGCTCAGCCGTGCCCGGCACAGGGCGCAAGAGGCGGTGGGCCAGCTGCGTCGTTTGCTCAGCCAGCCGGCCATTGGCATACAGGGCTTGCTGCCCGGCATGCCGGCCGGGCCTGTGGCCCCGGCCTCTGCGGCCTTGGAGCAGGCTTTGCGCGAGCAGCAACTGGCGGCTGTCACCCAGTACCAGTATGTCGCCACGCAGGGGCTGGCCAATGACGGCCAGGACTATGGCCCGGCGGCCATTGGTCAGTTGGTGGATCTGGTGCGCGAACGCTCGGCGCAGTGGAAGCAAAAAGCCAGCACTTCCGGTGAAAAAGCCACCATTGAAGTGGTGGCGCTGATGTTTCAGAGCATTTTGTCGGAAGACAGAATTCCGCCCTCGATTCGCGTGTGGTTTGCGCGCCTGCAGGTGCCGGTGCTGCGTGTGGCCCTGGCCGAACCCGCGTTCTTCAGCAATCTGAATCACCCGGCGCGCAAGCTGATCGACCGCATGGGCTCCTGCGTCATGGGCTTTGATGTGAGCAGCATCAGCGGCAGTGCGCTGGAGGTGGAAATCCGCCGTGTGGTGCAGGTGATAGAGCAGTACCCGGAAACCGGGCAGAAGGTGTTTGTGCTGGTGCTCAAGGAGTTCGAGGAATTCCTGGCCAGGCATCTGCCGCAGCAAAACCAGTCCACCGCGAAAATTGCCAGTGTGGCCCAGCAGGTGGAGCAAAAAGAGACGCTGGCCGTGCAGTACACGATTGAGCTGCGCAACATGCTCACCGATATTCCCGTGCGTGAAGAGGTCAGGGAGTTTCTCTTCAAACGCTGGGCGGACGTGCTGGCCATGGCCACGGTGCGCTATGGCGCCAAGGATCCCCGGGCCATGCGCTTCAAGCAGGCGGCCAGCGAGCTGGTCTGGTCGGCCAGCGCCAAGCCTTCGCGCCAGGAGCGTGCCCGCGTCATCCAGGGTTTGCCCCTGCTGCTGCAGACCTTGCGCGAAGGTCTGCTGCTGGTGAATGTGGCGGGCGATGAGCAATCGGCCCAGATCAAAAAGCTCACCGATACGCTGGCCGAGGCCTTTGTCTCCAAGACGGCGGCCATTCCGGCCGAGCGTATCGACGCCATGGCCAAGCGCCTGGCCGAGCTGGAGCATTTCATCAGCGACGATGGGCGCATGGACGATATGTCGCTCTCGCCCGAGAACATCGAGATGATTCTGGGGGTGGATATTGCCGACCTGCATGTGGTTGCCAACACCGATGCGCCCGTGGATCCGGCCATGCTGGAGTGGGCGCAGTCGCTGGAGGCCGGGCGCTGGTTCACGCTGGACCACAACGGCAGCCGCACCCAGGTGCAATACGCATGGCGCAGCCGCCGCAAGCAGCTGCATCTGTTTGCCGCGCTCGACGGTCAGTGCTATTTGCTGCAGCTGCAGCGCATGAGTGCCTATCTGCAGGCCGGTCTGCTGGCCGTGCATGACGAAGAAGCGCTGACGGTGCGCGCCACGCGCGATGCCATCCAGAAAATCCAGGCCAATCCCGAGCGTCTGCGCAGCTAGGTCGCCGTCAACCGCTGGTACATGCCGCCCGGCAGACGGGCGACCCGATTATCCAACTCCAGTTCCATCAGCTGCGCCTGCAGATGGGCGGCGTCCCAGCCGGTACGTGCCACCAGTGCATCCAGCGACATGGGGTCGTGGCCCAGTGCCGCCAGCAACGGGTGCTCTGCAGTCGTTTCTTTTTTGATAGCTGCATGCGCTTTGTTGTCATGGGCTGGACGCGTATTCAAGCCCTGAAACTCTTCCAGCACATCCTGCGCCGACTCCACCAGCTTGGCGCCCTGGCGCAGCAGGGCATGGCAGCCTTTGGACTGGGGGGCGTGAATCGAGCCGGGAATGGCAAAGACCTCGCGGCCTTGCTCGCTGGCCAGTCGCGCCGTGATCAGCGAGCCCGATTGCAAAGCGGCTTCCACCACCAGCGTGCCTTGCGACAGGCCAGCGATGATGCGGTTGCGCTGCGGAAAATGCCGCGCCAGCGGGCCGCTGCCCAGCAGATACTCGCTGACCATCAGGCCGTGTTCTGCAACCTGGCGGGCCAGGGCGCTGTGGCTTGAGGGGTAGACCTGGTCCAGGCCGGTGCCCACGACGGCAATGGTGTGGGGCCGGCTCGCTTTCTGGCCGGCCAGCAGCGCACCTTCATGGGCGGCCGCATCAATGCCGCGCGCCAGGCCCGAGACAATGCACAGACCGCTTTCGGCCAGGGCTTGCGCCATTTGCCTGGCATTCACCAGCCCCTGGGCCGAGGGGTTGCGGCTGCCCACCACGGCCAGGGTGGCCGGGTAGGGGAACCAGGGGTCATCGGACTGCAGCAGCGTGGCAGAGCCCTGGACAAACAGCAGCAGCGGCGGGTCTTCGGATTGCAGCAGACAGTCCGGATACTGAGGGTGGCCCAGCGTGATGAGGGTATGGCCCAGGCCCGGTGCAGCGCTGTTCAGCCATTGCGCGGTGGCCGTGCATTGCTGCGCCCAGTCTGTCGGTGGCACGGCCAGAGCCTGCACCTGTGCGCTGCTGGCGCATTCGCCCCAAGTGGCATGGGGCAGCTGCCAGATGGCTTCGGCACTGCCGGCCCTGGCCAGCAGACGCCTGGCGGTGCTGCGGCCTACGCCGGGCGTGAGCAGCAGCCGCAACCAGGCGGCGGTTTCCGCATCCAGCGCATCGCCTTGGTGAGAGGGTTCGGAGACCGGGTTCACCATGGCAGCTCGCTGGGCCTCAGTGGTCTGTGGGCGTGACCAGCTTGTCGCCCACGGTCACGCCGCGCTGGGCGGTGGTGATGAGGGCGTAGGAGACGCGGTCGAACACCTTGAAGACCATGGCGTAACCGTTGCGCTCGTCGGGCAACTGCACCACATCGCGGCTGCGGGTGGTCTTGTCCACAATTCGCGCGCCCGTGCTGATGACTTCCAGCACCGTGCCTATGTCCATGCCGTCTTGCTGACCTCGGTTGATGGCGATCACCTGGTTTTGCGAGGCATAGAGCACGGCCGAATCGCCGTAGATTGAGACCACGGTGGCATTCACATCCGCCTGTGGTGCATGGGGCACGTAGTTGATGAACTCCTGGGGCGGCGCGGGCAGCAGGCGGTCGCCGGTATAGATTTCATTCTTGGCCTTGACCAGATCCACGGTGGCCGGGCTGGCCTGGGTGGCGGTGCCGCCGTTGCCCTGGGGCAGTTGCACCACGCTCTCGCCATCCACCAGCTTGGCCAGGCCCAGGTACTTGGCTTCATAGCCCAGCACCTCGGCGGTGATCGGGTCCTTGAGCGGCTTGGCATCGCGGAAGACGCGGAAGCTGGCGGGAGAACCGGCCTGCTTGAGCACGGGGCTGCCGTCGGAGCTGCGCACATAGGCACGGTCTCCGCTGGCCATGAGCACGCGCTTGTCGGTGGTGGCGATGATGCGGGGTGCCCGCTGCAGCGTGCCGGCGTCCACGATCAGCGGCTCGGCCAGGAAAGGCTCGATCAGATGCGGTGGCAGCGTGGGCAGGGCCAGCTCGGACAGCGAGGATTCACGCGTGTGAGGCGACAGGCGCACCACGCCGGGCTCGCCGCCGGGGGCTGTGGTGGACAGGCGGGCATAGCCGTTGCTGCGCACCAGATACAGCACCTGGCCGGGGTAGATCAGGTGGGGGTTGGCGATGGCGCCCAGATTCATGCCCCACAGATCGGGCCAGCGCCAGGGCTTGCGCAGATACAGGCCGGAGATGCCCCACAGCGTATCGCCGCGCTTGACGGTGTAGTGCTCGGGGGCGCCGGCTGCCAGCTCGCTCTCGGGAATGCCTTGCTGGGCCACTTGCTGGGCGGTGGAGCGCTGGGTGGCCGTCACCGGGTAGCTCTGGGCATATGCCGAGGTCAAGGTGGCGGCAAGCAGCGTGGCCCCGATGCTCAATGTGCGAGCGGTGGCAAATACAGTCATGAAAGTCCTTCTGACGGGCGTCATTTTCGACAGCGTCCCTCACGTCGCTGTGGTGTGGCTGATCTTGGCACAACTGACCACACAAGTCTTACAAATCAGCGCAAATTCTCGATGCAAGGCCTTGATCGATCAACGCTTATTGGTATTGCGCAAAGCATTTCGCCGCAAAAGTAGGGACAATAACGACACATTTACCGACTTGCCATGGCCATTCTTCCCATTCTCTGCTTTCCCGATCCCCGTCTGCACAAGGTTGCCAAGCCTGTGGCTCAAGTGGATGAGCGCATCCAGACCTTGGTGAAAGACATGCTGGACACCATGTACGACGCCCAGGGCATTGGCCTGGCCGCCACGCAGGTCGATGTGCATGAGCGAGTGGTGGTGATTGACGTTTCCGAAGAGCGCAATGAGCCGCTGGTGCTGATCAACCCGGAAATCGTCTGGGCCAGCGAGGAAACGCAGCTGGGCGAAGAAGGCTGCCTGTCCGTGCCCGGTATCTATGACGGCGTGGAGCGTTCCGTGGCCGTCAAGGTCAAGGCCCTCGATGAAAACGGCAACAGCCGCGAGATCGAAGGCGAAGGCATGCTGGCCATCTGCATGCAGCACGAGATGGACCACCTCATGGGCAAGGTGTTTGTGGAATACCTCTCGCCCCTGAAGCGCAACCGCATCAAGACCAAGCTGGTCAAGGCCCAGAAGCTGGCAGACAGAGGCTGATAGCCCGGGAGTTCACCATGTCCATCACCCTCACACGCACCTTGATGCTCGCCAGCCTGCTGGCGCTGGTGGTGGGGCTGGCGGGCTGCATGGTGCCCGAGTGGCAAAAGCCCGGCATGCCCCGTGCCGAGGTGGAAAAAGGCATGGGCAAGCCCACCGAGGTTCTGCCCTTGCCCGATGGCGGCACCCGTCTGGTCTACAGCCGCCAGCCTGCCGGTCAGCAGGTCTATCACATGGATTTCGACGCCCGCCAGCAACTGGTGCGCGTCGACCAGGTACTGGATACGGCCCACTTCTTTGCGCTCAGAAATGGCGTGGACACGCGAGACAGCGTGCGCAAGACGTTTGGCCCTCCCGCGCAAGTCGAGAGGGTTTACAGCTTCCAAGGCGACATCTGGACCTACCGTTTTCTGGACAATGGTTTTCCTCGGCGTGCTCATGTGCATATTGACCCGGCGGGCGTGGTGCGCAAAACCATGTTTACCGACGAGGCCATGTACATCCGCGAGCCGCATCGCTGATTTGCCGCGCTGCGCGGCAGCCCCTATTTATCTGTGAGTCCCATGAAAGTCATTTTTGCGGGCACGCCCGAATTTGCGCGTGTCGCCCTGGAACGCCTGCTGGCCGCAGGTTTTGAAGTCCCTTTGGTGCTGACCCAGCCCGACCGCCCTGCGGGCCGTGGCATGAAGCTGCAGGCTTCGCCCGTCAAGCAATGCGCGCTCGAGCACGGCATTGCCGTGTCCCAGCCCATGAGCTTGCGCCTGGACGGCAAATACCCTGAAGAAGCCGCAGCGGCCAAGGCCGCCATCGATGCGGCCCAGGCCGATGTGATGGTGGTGGCCGCCTATGGCCTGATCCTGCCGCAATGGGTGCTGGATACGCCGCGTCTGGGCTGTCTGAACATTCACGCCAGCCTGCTGCCCCGCTGGCGCGGCGCAGCCCCTATTCACCGGGCGATCGAAGCCGGCGATGCCGAAACCGGCGTCACCATCATGCAGATGGACGCAGGCCTGGATACCGGCGATATGTGCCTGATCGAGCGCCTGCCGATTGCGGCCGACGACACCACGGCCAGCCTGCATGACAAGCTGGCCGAACTCGGTGGCCGCCTGATTGTGGAGGCGCTGGAGCTGGCTGCCTGCGGTGGCCTGAACCGTACGCCCCAGCCCGCCGAAGGCGTGACTTACGCTCACAAGATTGAAAAGGCCGAGAGTCTGATCGACTGGAGCGAGAGCGCCGAGCTGATCGCTCGCCGCCTGCGCGCCTTCAACCCCTTTCCCGGCGGAGCCACCAGCCTGGGCAGCGAAGCCATCAAGGTCTGGGAAGCCCGGGCCGAAGAGGGCAGCGGCGCAGCCGGCACCGTGCTTTCGGCCGACGCCCAGGGCGTGCGTGTGGCTTGCGGCAGCGGCGTGCTCAATATGACGCTGCTGCAGCGTGCCGGCGGCAAGCGCCTGGCGGCTGGCGACTTTTTGCGGGGCTTTGAATTGCCTGCGGGTGCGGTGCTGGGCTCGGCCGCAGCATGAACTTAGCAGCCCTCACTCTGGGCCAGCGGGCCAGATCCATAGTCAAAGACCCATTTTTCTGGGTCGGCTCGCGCGAGATGGCGGGCACGGCCCTGGGCATTGCCGCCTGGGGTCTGGTCACCGGCGTGGCCATGGTCAAAAGTGGCCTGTCCGTGCCCCTGGCGCTGTTCATGGGCTTGACCGTCTATGCGGGCAGCGCCCAGCTGGCGGTGTTGCCGCTGATGGCCGTGGGCGCGCCGCTGTGGGTGGTGTGGTTCACCGCCATTTGCGTGAATCTGCGCTTTGTGATCCTGTCGAGCATGTGGCGCAGCTATTTCGAGCATCTGAGTCTGCGCCACCGCCTGGGCATAGCCTATTTCAGCGGCGATGTGATCTTTGTGAACTTCATGCGCCGCTACCCCGAAGCCAAGCCGCAGGCGGAGCAAGTGCCTTATTTCTGGGGCGCGTCGCTGACCAACTGGCTGGCCTGGCAGATTCCATCCACGCTGGGCATTTTCCTGGCCGACCAGATCCCGCTGTCCTGGGGTCTGGGCTTTGCCGGGGTGCTGGCACTGCTGGGCGTGTTGCTGTCCATGCTCAACGACCGCGCCACCTGGGTGGCGTCCATCGTGGCCTGCACGGCAGCGGTGGCCGCGTTTGCGTTGCCGCTCAAGCTCAACATCCTGGTGGCGATTGCCGCTGCCGTGGCCGCAGGCCTGATGGCCGAACAGCTGCAAAAGCAGGCCCAGCAATTGCCCGCCGTCGAGCGCAAGGGAGAGCAGCCATGATGAGCAACTTCTGGATCGTGATCGCCTGCATAGGGCTGGCGCTGATCACCCTCATCACCCGCGCCTTCTTTCTGATCCCCAAGAATGAGATCCCGCTGCCCTACTGGCTCAAGCGTGGGCTCAAATACGCGCCGCTGGCGGCTCTGGCGGCGGTGATCGCGCCCGAGATCGTGATGAGCAACGGCGAGCTGATCCGCACCCTGGCCGATGCGCGGCTGCCGGCATTGGCCGCTGCGGTGCTGTACTTTTTTTACAAGCGCAGCATCCTGGGCACCATTGCTTTGGGCATGGCGATCTATTTGCCGCTGCATATAGGTTTGGGCTGGTAGCCTCAGCGCTAGCGATGACAGGAGTGTTGCGCTCCTGTTTTTGCTGATTTTCAAGGTGTGTGGGTCTGAAACCCAGTTACCACCTATGGATGATGCTCCTGATTTTGAGTCGAGTAAGCGGCAGGCCGTGCACCTGGATGGAGGCGAGGGCCCTAAAATGTGCCCAATTCTTCGCTTTTCCAACCTTTGTACGGGCGACTCTGTGGGTCGCTTTTTTGCTGCATGAACATCATCCGTTTCTCCGATCTGTGCGCCCAAGGCAAAGCCCAGGGCCAACGCGTTTTCATCCGTGCCGACCTGAACGTTCCTCTGAACGACGCCGGTGAAATCACCGAAGACACCCGCGTGCGCGCCTCGGTGCCTGCCATCGAGATGGCACTGAAGGCCGGCGCCGCCGTGATGGTGACCAGCCACCTGGGTCGTCCCACTGAAGGTGAATTCAAGTCCGCCGACTCGCTCGCTCCCGTGGCCAAGCGCCTGTCCGAGCTGCTGGGCCGCGACGTGCCCCTGGTGGCCAACTGGGTGGACGGCGTGGAAGTCGCTCCCGGCCAGGTCGTGCTGCTGGAAAACTGCCGCGTCAACGTGGGTGAGAAGAAGAACAAGCCCGAGCTGGCCCAGAAGCTGGCCAAGCTCTGCGATATCTTCGTGAACGACGCTTTTGGCACGGCTCACCGCGCCGAAGGCACGACCTACGGCATTGCCGAGTACGCGCCCGTGGCCTGCGCCGGCCCGCTGCTGTCGGCCGAAATCGACGCCCTGAACAAGGCCCTGGCCGCTCCCGCCCGTCCGCTGGCCGCCATCGTGGCCGGCTCCAAGGTCTCCACCAAGCTGACCATTCTGACCAGCCTGGCCGACAAGGTGGACCAGCTCATCGTGGGCGGCGGCATTGCCAACACCTTCATGCTGGCTGCCGGCCTGAAGATCGGCAAGTCGCTGGCCGAACCCGATCTGCTGGACCAGGCCAAGGCCGTGATTGCCGCCATGGCCGCCCGTGGCGCCGAAGTGCCCATTCCTACCGACGTGGTCACTGCCAAGACCTTTGCCGCCGATGCCGTGGCCACCGTCAAGAAAGCCACCGAAGTGGCTGACGACGACATGATTCTGGACATCGGCCCGGAAACTGCCGCCAAGCTGGCCGCCCAGCTCAAGAAGGCCGGCACCATTGTCTGGAACGGCCCTGTGGGCGTGTTCGAGTTCGAGCAGTTTGCCAACGGCACCAAGGTCATCGCCGAAGCGATTGCCGAATCGCCGGCCTTCAGCATTGCCGGCGGTGGCGACACCCTGGCCGCCATTGCCAAGTACGGCATCGAAGACCAGGTAGGCTATATCTCCACCGGCGGCGGCGCTTTCCTGGAAGTGCTGGAAGGCAAGACCTTGCCCGCCTTTGAAATTCTGGAAAAGCGCGCCAACGCCTGAGTAGTTTCGGGCTGAAGCGCTTGTTGAGTAAGCGCTGATTGCTATGAAATCTGAAGGCCTGCCGGGTTCGCCCCGGCAGGCCTTTGTTTTTGATGGCTGCTTGGATTGGCAGAGGCGCACCACCAAGGCAAACTACGCAGCACCATGCCAAGCCAGTACTACACCGCCACCAGCCTCGATGGCTTTCTCGCGACAGAAGACGATTCCATCGATTGGCTTTTCCCCCTGGGCAGTCTGGCCCAGTCCAGCTATCCGGATTTCATCGCCGAAGTGGGTGCCCTGGCCATGGGCTCCTCCACCTATGAGTGGATGGCCCGCAACGCCGAGGCGGTGTTGAAGGAGACCGGAGCGGCCTGGCCTTATTCGCAGCCGACCTGGGTTTTCTCCAGCCGCCAGCTGCCCTTGATCGAAGGCGCGGATGTGTGTTTTGTCAGCGGCGACGTGCGTCCGGTGTTTACGCAGATGCAGGCGGCGGCCGGCGGCCGGAATATCTGGGTTGTGGGCGGCGGCGATCTGGCGGGGCAGTTCCATGATGCCGGTCTGCTTGACGAGATCATCGTCCAGATAGGCTCGGCCACTCTGGGCAAGGGAAAGCCGCTATTCCCCCGCAGAGTGCTGAGCCCGGTGCTGCAATTGCAGTCGGTCCGGCAAATGGGCTCCGGCATGGCCGAGCTGCGCTATGCGGTGTGCAAGGCAGCGCCGGACGCGTTGTGAACTAGGACTTGCTAGGCCACAGCACCGACGCAATCGCCACCACCATCAGACAGACCGCCGTCCAGTCTTGCCAGTGCAGCACTTCGCCCAGCCACCAGGCGCCGACGAAGACGCCCAGCACGGGAATCATCATCACGCTCAGGGTGGAGGCCACGGGCGGCAGGCTGCGGGCCAGGTAAAACCACACGGCCTGGGCAAAGCCCAGCACCAGGACGCCATTGAAAGCGATAGCAGCCAGCGCGCTCTGGTCGGGGGCATGCCATTGTTTTCGTTCAAAGACAAAGGCCAGCACGGTGAGCACCACGGTGGTGATGGCCACCATCCACAGCGACAGCGTCATCAGCGGCACGGGTGCTTCGGCGCGGCGCAGCAGCTGGGTGCCCCAGGCCCAGCCGGCGGCGGCGATCAGCATGAGGATGACGCCCAGAGGCTTGCTGCCCAGCGCTCCCACCTCGTGCCACAGCAGCAGCAAGACGCCCAGAAAGGCCGCACCCACGCCGGCCCAGGCCCGCAGGCTCAGCTTGTCCTTGAAGAACAGGCTGCCAAAGACGGCTGAAAAAATGGGCATGGTATAGCCCAGAATGGCCGCCCGACCGCTGGAGAGCGTGGGAATGGCGATGATGATCAGGCAGTGCCAGAGCACCATATTGAACAGCGTGAGCTTGGCCAGCTGGCCCCAGTAGCTGCGCGGAATCGTCAGCGGCAGGCCTTTGGTGGCGACAAACAATGCAAGTATGGGCAGGCCGATCCACATGCTGACCATGCGAAAGGACAGGGGCGGAAAGTGCTGTACGCCCAGCTTCATCACCGGCCAGTTCAGGCCCCAGACGAGGGTGAGTGCGACAAGAAGTACAAGTTGTTTGGGGGTGAACGAAGGCATAAGAGATGAATTATCTCCCCCTGAGCGGCTTCGCCGCTTCCCCCTCTCTCGCTTTGCGGGAGGGGGACGACACCATCGGTGCGGGACGGCCCTTCCTCGGTGTCTCTTTGCTGGGACATGCCTGCTTTAAGGCCTGTCGCAAGACCTGCAGCAGGTCTTGGAAGAGGCGAACAATTAAAATCGCCCCTCATGACTTTCCTCGACATGCTGCGCGACGCGTCCACGCGCAACGAATCCATGCTTTGCGTGGGTCTGGACCCCGAACCCAGCCGCTTTCCCGGTGCCATGCAGGGCGACGCCTCCAGGATCTACGAGTTTTGCGCGGCCATTGTCGATGCCACCCATGATCTGGTGAACAGCTTCAAGCCCCAGATTGCCTACTTTGCCGCCCACCGCGCCGAAGACCAGCTGGAAAAGCTGATGGCGCATATGCGCCGCGTGGCACCTCATGTGCCGGTGATTCTGGATGCCAAGCGCGGCGACATCGGCTCCACTGCCGAGCAGTACGCCAAGGAAGCTTTTGAGCGCTACGGCGCCGACGCCGTGACCCTGTCGCCCTTCATGGGCTTTGACTCGATCACGCCTTATCTGAAGTACGAAGGCAAGGGCGCTTTCCTGCTGTGCCGCACCTCCAACCCCGGCGGTGACGATCTGCAGGCGCAAACCCTGGCCGATGTGCCCGGCAACCCCCAGATGTTCGAACATGTGGCCAAGCTGGCTCAGGGCCCGTGGAATACCAACGGCCAGCTGGGTCTGGTGGTGGGCGCCACCCGCCCGCACGAGATCGAGCGCGTGCGCGCCGTGGCCCCCACGCTGCCCCTGCTGATTCCCGGCGTGGGCGCCCAGGGCGGCGATGCCGTGGCGACGGTGAAGGCGGCCCGCATCGGCGGCGGCCCCATCATCATCAATTCCTCGCGCGCCATTCTGTACGCCTCACAGGGTGACGACTTTGCTGCGGCGGCTCGTCAGGCCGCCATGGCCACGCGTGCCATGCTGCAAGCGGCCGCCAAGGCCTGACGGACCGGGTCGCTGGCCATGCAAGGCAAATGGCTGGAAGACTTTTTGCTCCTGGCCCAGGAGCGCAGCTTCACCCGTGCGGCAGAGCTGCGCCATGTCACCCATCCGGCTTTTGGCCGCCGCATCCGTGCGCTGGAGGCCTGGGCGGGCACGGCGCTGATCGAGCCGGGCAGCGGCGCCGTGCGCCTGACGCCTGCGGGCGAGGCCTTTCGCGATACCGCCGAGCAGATGGTGCGCATGCTGGCCCAGTCGCACGACGAGCTGCAGGCCGTGGCCGGGCGCCAAGCCCATGTGATCACCCTGGTCACAGGCCGCACGCTGGCACGCACCATCGTGGCGGACTGGTTGGCCCGCTACAGCGCGGTGCTGCAGACGGCGCAGATGCGCGTCATCACCCGCACGCTGGATGAAGCCGTGGCCATGCTGCAGCGCGGGGAGGTGAGCTTTTCCCTGCTCTACCACCATGCGGCCATTGCCGTGCGGCTGGACGGCCGCCAGTTCAGCTATCTCACCGTGGCGCACGACAAGCTGGTGCCGGTGGCGCGGGCCGATGCCGACGGCCGGGCGCTGTTCCATCTGGCCGGCAGCCAGCAGCCGGGGGCCAGCGCGGTGCCTTATCTGGCGTTCTCGCGCAGCATGGCCCTGGGGCGGCTGGTGGAGGATTACCTCAGCAACAATCCGCTCACGCCGCGTCTGCGCCGCTGCATTGAATGTGATTCGGCCGATGCCAATTACGAGTACGTGCTCAAAGGCCTGGGCGTGGCCTGGATGCCCTGGTCCATGGTGCAGCGCGATTGCCAGGCCGGCCGTCTGGCCCTGGCGGGCGACAGCAGCCTGGACGTGCACTTCGACGTGCGGCTATACCGGCCCAAGCGCCATCTGGGTGCGGCGGCCGAGCAGTTCTGGAGCGATATCACCCAGCCCGGCTAGCGCATGCGGGTTCTGGACCTGCCGGACAGCGGTCCATCGCCTTTATAGTGCCCAATCAGCACCTGTTCGTGCTGTATCGGCACCAAATGTCTTTCTCGGTGTTCGCACAATCGGCGTCATACAGATTCGGAATAGCTCCATGCAAAACACAAAAATCTCCCGTCGCTCCGCCATGGCCGCAGGCCTGATGCTGGCTGCCTCTGCCGCCGTGCCCGCGCTGGCGGCCGACAACTACCCCAGCCGCGCCATCACCATGGTTGTGGGCTACCCCGCAGGCGGCAGCACCGATCTGGTGGGCCGTCTGGTGGCCGATGGCCTGTCCACCCGCCTGGGCCAGCCCGTGGTGGTGGAAAACGTGGGCGGCGCCGGTGGTGCCATCGGTGCGCAAAAAGTGGCCAAGGCTGCCGCTGACGGCTACACCATCATGGTGGGCGCCAACAACGAGCTGGCCATTGCCAAGCTGATCAACAAGGCCGTGAAGTACAACATCGGCGACTTCACTCCCATCGGTCTGGTCGGCTCCCAGCCCATGGTGCTGGTGGCCTCGCACAAGGCTGGCGTGAAGAACGCTGCCGAGTTTGTGAGCCTGGTCAGCAAGAACCCCGAGAAATTCAGCTACGGCAGCTCCGGCGTGGGCACGGCCTTGCACCTGGCCGGCGAGCTGATCAAGGAACAGGGCAAGCTGGCCATGACCCATGTCCCTTACAAGGGCGTGGCACCGCTGACCACCGATCTGGTGGGCAACAACATCGAGTTCGGCATGTTTGTGCTGTCCAGCGGTCTGCCCCAGATCAAGGCCGGCAAGGTGGTGGCTCTGGGTACGACCGAAGCCAAGCGCTCGGCCATCACCCCCGATATTCCTGCTCTGTCCGAACTGCCCCAGTTCAAGCATGTGGACATCAACAGCTGGTTTGCGATGATGGCACCCAAGGGCCTGCCCGCACCTATCGCCGCCAAGCTCAAGAAGGCACTGGACGAGACCATGGCCTCGCCCGAGTTCCGCAAGAAGATGGAAGAAACCGGCAACGTGGTGGCCGATCCCAAGGTGGATGCCGGCAAGTACATCAATGCCGAAATCGCCAAGTACAGCAAGATTGTCCAGTTCGCCAAGATCGAGAACTGATGCAGAGCAGCGCCTGGCGCTGCTATCAAAAAAAGCTGCCAACGCTTGATTGATAAGCGCTGGCAGCTTTTTTTGATGAGGCATGCTTTAACTCAGAGGCATCGAGCAAGAGCCGCCTCGCAGCGAAGATGCCGTCCCCCTCGGGGGAAGCGGCAAAGCCGCTCAGGGGGGCTTATTCAACCCGGCAGATTTTGAGCATGTTGGTGCCGCCCGGCTGGCCCATGGGCTCGCCGCAAGTGATGGCGTAGACATCGCCCGACTGCACAATGCCGCGCATCAGCAGATGGCCCTTGGCCTGATCCAGAGCGGTATCGCGGTCGGCGCTGGTGTCCATCAGCAGGGGGCTGACGTTGCGGTACAGCGCCATCTTGCGCTGGGTCGCCAGGCGTGGCGTCAGAGCGTAGATGGGGATGTGGATGCGGTGACGGCTCATCCACAGGGCGGTGGAGCCGCTGTCGGTCATGGCCACGATGGCCTTGGCACCCAGATGGTGGGCGGTGAACAGGGCGCCGATGGCAATCGCCTGGTCGGTGCGCTTGAAGTGGGCATTGCTGAAGTCGGCATCCTTGACGCGGTCTTCGGCGGCTTCGGCGGCGGCGCAGATGGCTGCCATTTCGCGCACGGTCTCCAGCGGGTACTTGCCGGCCGCAGTTTCTGCGCTGAGCATCACGGCATCAGTGCCGTCCAGCACGGCGTTGGCCACGTCGCTGACCTCGGCGCGGGTGGGCACGGGGTTGGTGATCATGCTCTCCATCATCTGGGTCGCGGTGATCGCCACCTTGTCCATGTCGCGCGCCATGCGGATCATCTTCTTTTGCAGGGCCGGCACGGCGGCATTGCCCACTTCCACGGCCAGATCGCCACGGGCGACCATGATGCCGTCGGAGACCTTGAGAATTTCTTCCAGGCGGGGAATGGCTTCGGCGCGCTCGATCTTGGCGATCAGACCAGGCTTGTGACCGTACTGGGCAGCGGCCACGTTGCACAGCTGGCGGGCCATTTCCATGTCGGTGGCGTTCTTGGGAAAGCTCACGGCCACATAGTCGGCCTGGAAGGACATGGCGGTCTTGATGTCTTCCATGTCCTTGGCGGTCAGCGCGGGGGCGGTGAGGCCGCCGCCTTGCTTGTTGATGCCCTTGTTGTTGGACAGCTCGCCACCCAGCTTGACGATGGTGTGCACCTCTTCGCCGCGCACGGCGTCAACGATGAGCACGATCAGGCCGTCGTTGAGCAGCAGCACGTCGCCGGCCTTCACATCGCGGGGCAGCTCCTTGTAGTCAAGGCCCACGCCGTTGATGTCGCCTGGCTCGGTACGCGAGGCGTCCAGCACGAAGCGTTCGCCGGGCTCGAGCATGACCTTGCCTTCGGCAAACTTGCCGACGCGGATCTTGGGGCCTTGCAGGTCGGCCATGATGGCGACTTCGCGGCCGGCGCGCTGGGCGGCTTCACGCACCATGATGGCGCGGTCGATATGGTCTTGCGCCTTGCCGTGGCTGAAATTCAGGCGCACGACGTTCACGCCTTCGCGCACCATTTGCTCGAGCAGCTGTGGGTCACTCGATGCCGGACCCAGGGTGGCGACGATCTTGGTAGCACGACGAACTTGCATGGAATGTCTCTCTAGCGAAGGGATGTAATTAGGTTTCAATTCTTGCACGGAAGCGGTTACATGGCTGCATCATTGTGCGAGTCAGGGCGCTTTACAAGACCCCGGAAATCATCCGAAACAATAGCGTCTAGCGCATGCTGTTCAATAGTTCAAAGATGAAAATCTATTGAAGCCATTGATTCATAAGCAATAGATGCTTCAAAAATAGAAGCGTCAGAGGAGAAATTCCAGACCGACGCCAGGCTTGCTGCGTTGCGGCAAACGCCGCGTTGAAACAGTTTTGCCCCGCAAGCTGGCAATGGCGCTGCGCTCGCGCTGCCGCTCAGACCAGCCCGTGCGAAAGCAGATAGGAAATCACATGGGCCAGGATGGCCGCTTCTATGCCATAGCGCCAGAAGATGAAGCCCGCCATGACGCCGTAGACGATGTCGCACAGCAGCAGCTGCACCAGCACGCCGGTGCTCATGGAGCCCAGCAGCGACCAGGACATGAGCAGGGGTAGCGAGCCCACGATCAGGGCCGTGACAATGACCGCGAACCAGCCCAGCCGCCAGCCGGGGCGGCGCTGGGAGTCGCCGGTCAGGCGCCACAGCAGCCACATCACCAGAGACAGGCCGCCATAGCGCAGCAGCAGCTCTTCGGTGATGCCGCCATACAGCAGCTTGGGCAGCAGCGGCATGGCATAGACGGGATCGACCACGGACAGGCTCTCGGGCCAGAGCACGGCCAGTGTGACCAGCCAGGCCGCTCCTGCAACCCCGCCGGCAATGCCGGGCAGGCTCAGAAAACGGATGGCCCGCCAGGGAGAGCGCCCGCTGAGTCCGATATGGAGCAGGGGCGCGCTCAGGCCCACATACGAGCCCAGACGCTGGCCCACGCTCACGGATACGGCCAACAGCAGGGCCAGTGCGCCCATGGTCAGCCAGTGCGCCAGAGGCAGCTGTGCGCTGTCGTGGCTGTGGGGCAGCCACTGCGGCAGCACCGACTTGGGCAGCGACAGCAAACCCGGCAGACCCAGCAGCCACAGCACCATGCTCACGCGCCGATTCTGCTTCGGGGTGGGAGCGTACTCGGCGAGTGGGTCCGTGGCTTGGGTCATAGGGACGGTGCTGCTTTCAGTCGCGCATCAGCGCTTCGATTTCATCGGCATCGACAGGCACGCCGCGGGTGATAAGCTCGCAGCCGGTGTCGGTCACCACGGCATCGTCTTCAATCCGGATGCCGATGTTGTGAAACTGCTCGGGCACGCCGGGGGCCGGGCGCACATAGATGCCGGGCTCGACGGTAGTCACCATGCCGGCTCGCAAAATGCGGCTGGGGCGGTTGGCGATGATTTCGCCCGAGATCGGGTCCTTGCGCTCGCTGAGCACGCCCAGCTCCGTGGGCTCCACATAGCTGCCGCAGTCGTGTACATCCATGCCCAGCCAGTGGCCGGTACGGTGCATATAGAACTGGAAATAGGCGCGCGAATCGATCACGTCCTGCGCCGTGCCGTATTTGCGCTTGTCCAGCAGACCCAGATCCAGCATGCCCTGGGCCAGCACGGCCACGGTGGCGTCGTGCGGGTCGTTGAAGCGATTGCCGGCCTTGGTGACGGCGACCGCCGCTTCCTGGCTGGCCAGCACCAGATCGTAGAGGGCGCGCTGCGGGCCGCTGAATTGGCCATTGGCCGGGAAGGTGCGGGTGATGTCGCTGGCATAGCTGTCGAGCTCGCAGCCGGCATCGATCAGCACCAGCTCGCCGGGGCGAACCAGTGCCTTGTCGGCCTGATAGTGCAGCACGCAGGCGTTGGCTCCTGCGGCGACGATGGAGCCGTAGGCCACGTATTGCGAGCCGTGCTGGCGGAATTCGTGCAGCAGCTCGGCATCCAGATGGTATTCACGCACCTCCTGGCCGCTGCGAATCATCTGCGCCGAGCGTTGCATGGCGCGGATATGGGCGCGGGCGCTGATGGCGCTGGCGCGGCGCATGATGTCCAGCTCGTGCGCGTCCTTGAACAAGCGCATCTCGTCGAGCAGGGCGCACAGATCGCCTTGCTGCGTGGGGCAGATCACACCAAAGCGCGTACGGCCGCGCACCTGGGAGAGCCAGCCTTCGACCCGCTCGGCCAGACCTTGGTGGGTGGCAAACGGGAACCAGACGCGGTCGCGGTTTTCCAGCAGGCGCGGCAGGCGGGTGTCGATCTCGTCGCTGGAATAGGCTTGTTCTACCTCCAGCTGCTCGACAGCGGCTTGCGGGCCCAGGCGGATGCCGGTCCAGACTTCCCGCTCCAGATCCTTGGGCTGGCAAAACAGCACGCTCTGGCCGTCGCTGGTCAGCACCAGGCAGGCATTGGGCTCGCTAAAGCCCGTGAGGTAGTAGAAGTAACTGTCGTGGCGGTACAGATACTCGGTATCACGGTTGCGGTGCAACTCGGGAGCGGTGGGGATGATGGCGACACCGCCGTCGCCCAACTGGGCGGCCAAGCGTGCGCGGCGTTGGGCATAAACAGAAGTCATCCGGCTATCGTAATGCCGGAAGCGCTCTGTACATCAACTTACATATACAAGTTATGTCGATAGCGCCCGGGGACTACGGCGTGGAGACCGGTGCCGTCAGCCTGGCGGCGGCCAGATGGGATGGCACGGGCAGGCTGGCGGTCTCGTTGTCCGGCACCACCGGCTCGGGCTCGCCCGCCTGCCAGCCGGAAACCAGCAGACTCACTCCCGAGAGAATCAGCAGGCTGCAGACCATCCACTCCACTATCCGCCTGGGAATGGCGGGCGGATATTTGGCGCAGACCCAGGTCACCAGCGTGACCACGGGAAAAGCCATGCTTGACCACAGCAGCACCGGCATGGTGATCTGCCCGTCGGCGGCCACCATGACCAGGCGCAGCAGAGCGCAGGTGATAAACATGGAAAACAGGCAGTGGCGCACCAGCAGGCGGTCGAAGGGCTGGCGATACAGGTGATAGACCATGGGCGGGCCCGGGGTGGCGAACAGGCCGCCCAGCACGCCGGAGGACAGGCCGGCCAACCACAGCGAGGTGCTGCCCGACAACTGGGCTTGTGCCTGTTTTTGCAGCAACAGCAGCAGGGCGCACAACACAATGGCCAGGCCCAGCAGCATGCGCAAGCCGTTCAGTGCATTGCCGCTGAGCCAGTGCAGTAACACCACGCCGCCCACCACGCCGATCACACTGCTGAGCAGCATGGGTTTGAGCAGATCCCACTGGGGCGTGAAGCGGTGCACGCGCAGATAGCTCACGCCATTGACCAGGGACAGCAGACAGGCCACGTTGGCCGCATCGCTGATGCTCAACAAGTGCGTGGCGCCGGCGATGCCGACAAAAATCAGCCCGAAGGCAAAGCCGGTCAGGTTCTGGCAGAACGTGGCCAGAGCGACCAGGGCCAGGAAAAAAACAATGTGCATCACGCATGCCAGGTCCTCGCAAGCGATGCTGCGTCTGGCGGCCCTTCAAAATGACCGCCAAGAATAGCAGATGCTTGTCATGCCAATCATCGGCGGTCTTTGTCCCGTTGATGGCAGATTGCTATTGTTTGTATAGCTTCATGTGCAATATCAAAAAAGGCTATAGAGGTTTTTTTAATCGGGGCGGTTGAGCCGCTCCAGCCGCTCGGGCGTGCCCACATCGGTCCAGCGTCCGCTGTACAGCGAGGCGCCCACCCGGCCTTCGCGCATGGCCAGGCGCAGCAGCGGGGCCAGGGGCGCGCGCAGGCCTTGGGGGTTGCCTGGAGGCAGGTCAAACCAGGGCTGGGCAAACAGCTCGGCTTTGAGCAGCGCAATTGTGCTGTAGGTGTAGCGCGCCCGGGTATCGCCCTCGGGCAAATCCATGGCCAGACCCGCTTCGCTCAGGCCGAAGTCGCCACGCGGGTTGTGGGCCGGGTTGGGCACCAGCCACAGATGGGCCAGCTGACTGCTTTGCGCAAAGGCCTGGGCGGCCGCTGCGGGAAAGTCAAAGTCCGGCGCATAGACATCGCCTGCGGCCAGCCAGAACACCTCGGCCAGCTGGGGCAGCGCGCGGCTGATGCCGCCGGCGGTCTCAAACGCCTGTGCGGGCTCGGTGGAGTATGAAAGTGAGAGCTGCTTACGCTCTTGCGCCTTGGGGCTGAAAGCAAAAGCATTGGAGAAATAGGCGGGAATCTGCTCGCCCAGCCAGCCGGTGTTGATCACGGCGCGCGGCACGCCAGCTTGTGCCAGCGCCTGCATATGGTGTTGCAGCAAGGGCAGGCCTTGCACGGTCAGCAAGGGCTTGGGCGTGACGTCGGTCAGCGGCCGCATGCGCTCGCCACGGCCTGCGGCCAGCAGCATGGCAGGAGGCTGAACAAAGGGCGAAGCGTGGGGCAGGGAGGTGGCGGTAGTCATGCGCAGACAGCAGTTTTTTCGGTGCGCACCGAGTGCCGGAAAGCGGGCGAAACAGTGCAGTTCTTGGGCGGAACTGTAGTGCATTGACCCGCAGACTGCCTAAGAAAATCCGGCCTCCTTTAAAATGGCGGGCTTACCCGAATTACACCCTCCTTGATGGAGCGCCCTGATGGCCAACACTCAACAAATGGCGAATGCAATCCGTGCACTCGCAATGGATGCCGTTCAACAAGCCAATTCCGGCCACCCCGGCGCCCCCATGGGCATGGCCGACATGGCGGTTGCGCTGTGGAGCCGCCACCTCCAGCACAATCCCGTGAACCCGCACTGGGCTAACCGCGACCGATTCATTCTGTCGAACGGCCACGGCTCCATGCTGATTTACGGTCTGCTGCACCTCTCGGGCTACAACCTGCCCATCGAAGAGCTGAAGAACTTCCGCCAGCTGCACAGCAAGACCGCCGGTCACCCCGAAGTGGGCGTGACTCCCGGCGTGGAAACCACCACCGGCCCTCTGGGCCAGGGCATCACCAATGCCGTGGGCTTTGCCCTGGCTGAAAAGCTGCTGGCTGCCGAGTTCAACAAGACCGAAGGCAAGGTTCAGCACGACATCGTGGATCACCACACCTTCGTGTTCCTGGGCGACGGTTGCCTGATGGAAGGCATCTCGCACGAAGCCGCCGCTCTGGCTGGCGCCTGGAAGCTGAACAAGCTGATCGCCCTGTGGGACGACAATGGCATCTCCATCGACGGCAAGGTCGCTCCCTGGTTTGGCGACAACACGCCCGCCCGTTTTGAAGCCTACGGCTGGAACGTGATCAAGGGCGTGGACGGCCACAACGTGGACGCTGTGGACGCTGCCATCGCCGCCGCCAAGCAAAGCGCCGACAAGCCCACGCTGATCTGCTGCAAGACCCACATCGGTAAGGGCTCGCCCAACCGCCAGGACACCGCCAAGGCCCACGGCGAACCTCTGGGTGCCGAAGAAATCGCGCTGACCCGCGCTGCGCTGGGCTGGACCGCCGCTCCCTTCGAAATCCCTGCCGACGTGTACGCCGACTGGGATGCCAAGGACCAGGGTGCCAAGACGGAAGCCGCCTGGAACGAGAAGTTCGCCGCTTACGCCAAGGCCTTCCCCGAACTGGCTGCCAACTTCCCCCGCCGCATGGCCGGTGATCTGCCTGCCAACTTCCTGGAAACCGCCGCCAAGATCGCTTCCGACGCCCATGACGCCGGCGCCACCGTGGCCAGCCGCAAGGCCAGCCAGCTGGCCCTGGAAGGACTGACGGCAGCTTTGCCCGAACTGCTGGGCGGCTCTGCCGACCTGACCGGCTCCAACCTGACCAACACCAAGTCCACCCCCGCTTTCCGCGTGGATGACAAGGGTGCTGTGGTCAAGACCGAAGAAGGCCAGATCGGCCGCCACATCAACTATGGTGTGCGCGAGTTCGGCATGGCTGCCATCATGAACGGTGTGGCGCTGCACGGCGGCTACATCCCTTACGGCGGCACTTTCCTGACCTTCTCCGACTACAGCCGCAACGCCATCCGCATGGCCGCGCTGATGAAGCAGCGCGTGATCCATGTGTTCACGCATGACTCCATCGGTCTGGGTGAAGACGGTCCTACCCACCAGTCCATCGAGCACGCGGCTTCGCTGCGCCTGATCCCTGGTCTGGACGTGTGGCGTCCCGCCGACACCACGGAAACCGCCGTGGCCTGGACCGTGGCTCTGAGCCAGAAGAACAAGCCCACCGCCATGCTGCTGAGCCGCCAGAACCTGGCCTATGCAGCCAAGAGCGAAGACGCGCTGGACAACATCGCCTGCGGCGCCTACGTGCTGAGCGAGCCCAAGGACATCGGCTTCAAGAAGAAGGCCCAGGCGGTCATCATCGCCACCGGTTCCGAAGTGCAACTGGCTATCGCTGCCCAGAAGCTGCTGGCCGAGCGCAAGATCGCCGTGCGCGTGGTCTCCATGCCCAGCACCACGACCTTCGACAAGCAGGACGTGAAGTACAAGAAGGCCGTGCTGCCCGCAGGTCTGCCCCGCGTGGCCGTGGAAATGGGCGTGACCGACTTCTGGTGGAAGTACGGCTGCGCTGCCGTGGTCGGTATCGACTCCTACGGCGAATCGGCTCCTGCTCCCGTGCTGTTCAAGCACTTCGGCTTCACCGCCGAGAATGTTGCCGACACCGTGCAGGTCGCTCTGCAGAACGCTGGCAAGTAAGCAAAAGGGGCCTCGTGCCCCTTTTTTACGGCAAAAGTGCTGCTCCATGCGCGCTTTGAGCCATCCGGACGAGGCGGCCAGCTAGCCAGTCCGGGCACAATCGCCCCGGTTTTTGTTTTTTTCACTATCCAACCATCTACGAGGCAACTATGACGATCAAGGTAGGCATCAACGGTTTTGGCCGCATCGGCCGCAACGTGCTGCGCTCTGCAGTGCAAAACTTCTCGGACATCGAAATCGTCGGCATCAACGACTTGCTCGAGCCCGACTACCTGGCTTACATGCTGAAGTACGACAGCGTGCACGGCCGTTTTGACGGCGAAGTTTCGGTTGAAGGCAACACCCTGGTCGTCAACGGCAAGAAGATCCGCCTGACCCAAGAGCGCGACCCCGCAGCTCTGAAGTGGAACGAAGTCGGCGCCGACATCGTGATCGAATCCACCGGCCTGTTCCTGACCAAGGAAACCGCCCAGAAGCACATCGACGCTGGCGCCAAGAAGGTGATTCTGTCGGCTCCTTCCAAGGACGACACTCCCATGTTCGTGTTCGGCGTGAACCACGAAACTTACAAGGGCGAAGCCATCATCTCCAACGCTTCGTGCACCACCAACTGCCTGGCTCCCGTGGCCAAGGTGCTGAACGACAAGTGGGGCATCAAGCGCGGCCTGATGACTACCGTGCACGCTGCCACTGCCACGCAAAAGACCGTGGACGGTCCTTCCAACAAGGACTGGCGCGGCGGCCGCGGCATTCTGGAAAACATCATTCCTTCCAGCACTGGCGCAGCCAAGGCCGTGGGCGTGGTGATTCCCGAGCTGAACAAGAAGCTGACCGGCATGTCCTTCCGCGTGCCTACGTCTGACGTGTCCGTGGTCGATCTGACCGTGGAACTGAACAGCGAAGCCACTTACGAAGAAATCTGCGCCGAAATGAAGGCCCAGTCCCAAGGCGCTCTGAAGGGCGTGCTGGGCTACACCGAAGACAAGGTGGTTGCCACCGACTTCCGTGGTGAGACCTGCACTTCCGTGTTCGATGCCGAAGCCGGTATCGCCCTGGACAAGACTTTCGTGAAGGTCGTGTCCTGGTACGACAACGAATGGGGCTACTCCAACAAGTGCCTGGAAATGGTGCGCGTGGCCGCTGCCAAGTAATCTCGATTACTCGCAAACACGGCTTGGGGCTTGATTGACAAGCGCCTGTAGCTATCAAAAAAAGCCAGCAGGGGACGCCTTGCTGGCTTTTTTTCTTGTGCTGCGCATGGTTGCGGAAAATCTGCCATGAATAAGCATCCAGTGTTGATTTGGCAAGCAGTTTGCGCTGCAAAAATAATAGTTAGATCAAGGCTTCCAGGTGTGGCAAAAGCCAAGGTGCCATCAGCGCTTGCAGCCATGCGCCTAAGCAATGAAACTGGGGTCTTGTCCGCACTTGCCGAGCCCATATGGCTGTTCATCCTTCCTCCGCCGCAACCCTGATCGTGCTGCTACCCCTGCTGGCTTGGCGGCTGCACTCGCGTTACAAGCGGCTGGTAGGGCGCCAACGCACCAGCCGCTACCGGCCATGGGTGAGCATGGGCATTTACACCCTGCTGCTGAGCCTCATTGTCTGGCCCGCCTGGGGCCAGTGGCATGCCTTGATGGCATTGGCCGGCGGTTTGGTTGCGGGCAGTCTGCTGTCGCGCTGGGCATGGCTGCAAACCTGGCTCGAACCCACGCCGCAAGGGCTGTACTACACGCCGCACACGCATCTGGGCATTGCCTTGTCTTTGCTGTTTCTGGCACGCATTGCCTACCGGGTGGTGGAAGTCGTCTGGTCGCTGCCAGAGGCAGAATCCGGTCTACATGCCTTCGTGGCCAGCCCGCTGACCATGTCGGTGTTTGGCCTGATGGCCGGCCATACTCTGGGCTATGCCATGGCCTTGTTTCTCTGGCGCCGACGTGTGCTGGCAGCCAAGCATGCGCGCGAGGCGGCAGCATCCGCCAAGCTTTGAGGCTAAAAATACCGTGAAATCTAATGCGGTAGAGCGATGGAGGCTATCAAATTGATGTTATTGCCTACAAGGCCGTACCGTACAACTGACACCCGCTGTCTGGCCGTGGTCCTAAAGTAGGCAGGCCTTTTGTCTTCGGAGAATTGCATTCATGGTCCATAGCGCACATGCACAAAGCACCGACACCTCTTACCGTGTCACTCTCACCGATCCGCAGGGCCATGCCTGGTATGTGGATGAGCCGCAAGAGCATGGCGGCGCAGATTCGGCCCCCAATCCCATACAGCTGCTGCTGTCCGCTCTGGCGGCATGCACCACCGTCACGTTGCAGATGTATGCGGACCGCAAACAGTGGCCGCTAACGGGTGTGGAGGTGGATGTGCAGCTCAACCCCGATGGCAACCCCGCTTCGGGCAATCTGCTCAAGCGCCGCGTGACGCTGCGAGGTGAGCTGGATGAAGAGCAGCGTCAGAGACTGCTGCAGGTAGCCAATGCCTGCCCGGTGCACAAGCTGCTGCAAGGAGAGATCCATATTCCAACCGAGCTGGCCTAGAGTCGGCGCTACAAAAACGAAAGCCCTGCAGGGCAGGGCTTTGGCTGAGGCGGGCGGTGGTTTAGATGGTCAACTCCAGCGCACCGACTTCCACATACAGTTCAAACTCACGCTTGGCCAGATAGGCGGTTTCGGGCTGCTGATCCTCGGGGTCGACCCAGGACAGCACATAGCTGGCAATGGCGGTATCCACCTGCATCTCGGTGCCCAGGGGGATGATTTCCGAGGGGCCATCTCCGTTGCGATATTCCACCTTGCCAGTGATCTTGGCTTGAAAGTGTGCAGGGTACTGCTGGACCTCGACCGCAGAAATTTGATTGCCCTGGGTGTTTTGTTCGCTCATTTTCGAATCCTCCTGCAAATTGGTGGATGCGCTGGGGCGCATGTCTTGCCAAACCCTTTGACGATATTCAGCCTCAAGGCTTGAGGCTGTCAGCCAAATGGCTGAATCATCAGGCGCGTTGTAACGGCCTGAAAGGGGAAAATACATTCTGCCGTCTGTTTGCCGGAAATCGGGATTGCGCAGACACTCAAGACACCTTGCCGTCAGGATCTTTCATGAGCACACCCGCCACATCCTTACAACGTCTTCCAACCCGCATTGCCGATGTGGGTGGCATCCCCATCCACCGGGCGATTCCCCAGCGCGCTTTGCGCAAGGTCGGTGCCTGGTGTTTTCTCGATCATGCAGGGCCTGCCGAGCCGCCTCCGCCCGGTATGCAGGTGGGGCCGCATCCTCACATTGGCTTGCAAACTTTTACCTGGATGATCGAAGGCGAGGTGTTGCATCGCGACAGCCTGGGCAGCGAGCAAATCATCCGCCCCGGTCAAGTCAATCTGATGACGGCAGGACACGGCATCGCACATTCCGAGGAAAGCCAGACCGTGGCTGTGCATGCTGCCCAGCTCTGGATTGCCCTGCCCGAGAGCCATCGCAATTGTCCGCCGCGCTTTCAGCATTACCCCGATCTGCCCCAGACCCGTGTAGGCGACTTGGATGCCACGGTGCTGGCCGGTGAAGCGCTGGGCTTGACGGCTCCGGCCGAGGTTCACAGCCCGTTGATGGGCGTGGATCTGGTCGCTGCGGCTGGTGAGCAGAATGCCCGCGCCGACTTGCCGCTGCGCCCGGATTTTGAGCATGCCGTCATGAGTCTCTCGGGTCATGTGCTGGTGGAAGGCCAGCCGCTGCCCGAGGAGGAGTTGATCTATCTGCCCAAGGGCCGCAGCTCCGTAGCGCTGGAATGCGCTCCCGGTAGCCGTTTGATCGTGATTGGCGGTGAACCCATGGAGGAAGCCATCTTGCTGTGGTGGAACTTTGTCGGTCGCACTACCGAAGAAATGCAGCAGGCCCGCGAACAATGGGAAACTGAAACTGCGACCCAGGCGGGGAGCATCAATGGTCAGCCTCGCCGCTTTGGCAAGCCCGTGGCTTCCCCTCTAGCGTCTTTGCACGCACCTTCTCTTGAAGGTCTGAGCCTGCGTGCATCGAAATAAACACCGTATTTGCTTTTCATTTCGCACCAAATTGGTGCGAAATGAAAACATCATGTGCTTGGATTAAAAGCATTTGCCCATTATTTGATGACTTTTGCTGAATTTTGAGCGCAATCGAAAAACCGCTGAACTGTTTTTTGTTGTTATGCATGAAACGTTGGAATTGATGCAAATCCTGCTTTCATAATCCAGCCGACGCCCCGGGCACGAGAACGCCAACACCGCTTTCGTCCGGGGCGTTGCCACGTCCGCTGCCGGCATGCGTGGCCATCGTCAACTCTGAAACAAGAAAGCAGATCCATGCGTCAAGAACACGACTTCATCGGCATCAAAACCATCCCTCCCGACGCCTACTGGGGCGTTCATTCCGCACGCGCAGTGGAGAACTTCCCCATCACCGGTCACTCGGTTGCCCAAATGCCCGAGTTGATTCGCGCTTTTGCCTTTGTCAAAAAGGCTGCGGCACTGGCCAATCTGCAGTTTGCCGCCATCAATCTCAAACAAGCCACCGCCATCTCCCAAGCCTGTGACGATCTGATTGCCGGCAAGCTGCACGAGCAGTTCGTGGTCGATGTGATTCAGGGCGGCGCTGGCACCTCCACGAATATGAACGCCAATGAGGTGATCGCCAATCGTGCCCTCGAGCACCTGGGATTGCCCAAAGGCAGCTACGACGTGATTCACCCCAACGATCATGTCAATGCCTCGCAAAGCACCAATGATGCCTATCCCACGGCCGTCAAGCTTGCCACCTATGCTGGCATTCAGAAGCTGATGATCGCCCTGGCCGAGCTGCGTGCCGCTTTTGAAGCCAAGGCCAGCGAATTCGCCCACATTCTCAAGATCGGCCGCACACAATTACAAGATGCCGTGCCCATGACTCTGGGCCAGGAATTCGCCGCCTTTGCCGCCATGATCGCTGACGATGAAAAGCGCCTGCGCGAATCCGCTTATCTGATGACTGAGGTGAACATGGGCGGCACCGCCATTGGCACCGGCATCAATGCGCCTGTGGGCTACACGGATGCTGTGGTGAAAGCTCTGGCAGAAATCTCAGGCGTGCCTGTCACCAAGGCGGGCAACCTGATCGCAGCCACCGGCGATACCGGTGCTTTTGCCGATATTTCCGGCATCTTGAAGCGTGTGGCGGTCAAACTCTCCAAGATCAGCAATGACCTGCGTTTGCTGTCCTCCGGTCCGCAGGCCGGCGTTGGCGACATCAAGCTGCCGGCTCGCCAGGCCGGTTCGTCCATCATGCCGGGCAAGGTCAATCCCGTGATTCCCGAGGTGATGAACCAGGTCTGCTTTGAGGTGATAGGCAACGACGCAGCCATCACCATGGCCGTCGAAGCAGGGCAGTTGCAGCTCAATGCCTTTGAACCGCTGATGGCCTGGGCGCTGCACAAAAGCCTGACCCATCTGTGCAGCGCCTGCAAGACGCTGCAGGTGAACTGTGTGGAAGGCATTGTGGCGAACCAGGGCCTGCTGGATGAGCGCATCGCCGAATCGGTGACGCTGGTGACGGCGCTGAACCCGTTGATCGGTTACGAAAAAGCGGCTCAGATCGCCAAGACCGCGATTGCCAACGGCAAGCGAATCGCTCTGGTGGCTGAGGAGCTGGGCATCATGAGAGAGGCCGAGATGAAAAAGCTGCTGGTCGCCGACAAGCTGACACAGGCAGGTGCGTTGACTGCGGCTTGACGACCTGAGTACCCCATGCAAAAGGGCATGTTCGCGATGAACATGCCCTTTTTATTTGATGTGATTTTTATAGCTGCAGGCGTCTGAATTCAAAGGGCTTGAAGCCAAAAATCACCTTAGATCACGCGACTGCCGTGTTCTCCGCACTGGGGTCATCCACGCCACGTACGCTCTCGCGCAAATTTTTGTCCTTGACCTTGCCTAGATCGGTTTCTACGGCACGGCGCAGCTTTTCAATGGCGGCACTAAAAGCATCCTTGACCTTTTCCGCTTCTGCGTTCACGGCAATGGGGGGGCGGCCTGTAGCCCGGGTTTCAAGCACGCAGCGCTTGCCTGGGCCGCCCGTGGTCTTGAGGGCGTCAACGCCGGTGAGGAAAACCTCTACGCGCACTACATACTCTTTCAGGCGGGCCATCTTGGCGTTGATCTCCTCCTGCGCCCATTGAGCCAAAGAATCTCCACCTTGGATGGAATCGTCGGCATGAACCTGTACTTGCATGCAAATCCTCCTAGTCACCAAATGCCGCAGCTTCTGCGGCGAAAAGCTGTTGGGGCCGCTTGCTTGAGCAACGCTATCAGGCCGGTTCAGTGGCTTGGTGGCACTTCTCAAAAGCTGGCGAAAACATCGTAACGCCAGAGTTTGCTTCTGCCCATCGGGTTTTGTTACACCACTGTGAAACAAGGTACTTTATGCATTGTGCTCCGGTCGATATCGTTGGCTAGGGCTCAATGAAAAAGATAGCGGCAATCGCGGATGACTCTTGAGCTTTCATTGGTTTGGAGCAAAAACTGCGTAGATTGCAGCGGCCGCAAAATGCCGGTGGAGACTGGTTTCAGCTGCTCGCCACTTTTACGGGTCGTCAGGGATGTGAAACCTGGGACTGCGCTAGGTCGGTGCCCGCCTCGGTCACAAAGCCTATGTGTGTCAGACCTGCGGCATGGGCCCAGCCCATGATCTGCACCACCCGTCCATAAGGCACGCTGGTGTCGGCGCGCAGCTGGATTTCGGCCTGCGGATTGCGCTGGCCCAGGGACTTGAGTTGCTGCTGGACTGCGGCATCGGGCGCTGCTGCACCCTGAATCCATATCTCGCCTTGCGGGTTGACTTCCAGCATCAGTGCATCGCTGCGGGCCACATTGGATTGCGGTGCCGCCGCGTCGGCCTTGGGCAGTTGCACGCGCAAGCTGGCGGCCAGCATGGGAGCGGCAAGAATGAAGATCACCACCAGCACCAGCATCACATCCACCAGTGGCGTGACATTGATGGCGTTGATGGGTGGCTCGCTACCCTGGCGGCTGCTCATGCGTCCAAATGCCATGCCTGCTCCTGTTTATGAAGCGCCTGCCCCGAATTGCGCCTGCAGGTCGTGGGCAAAACCTTCCAGCAAAGCCTCCAGCGTGCTGGCCGAGCGGCCCATGAGGTTGTAGGCCAGCACGGCGGGCAGGGCCACGGCCAGGCCTGCGGCAGTCATCACCAGCGCTTCGCCCACGGGACCGGCCAGTTGCTCGATCCCGACCTGGCCGGTACCTGCCAGCACGGCCAGCGCATGGTGAATGCCCCAGACCGTGCCCAGCAGGCCTACAAACGGGGCCGTCGCGCCTATGGTTGCCAGCAAGGTCTGGCCCCACTGCAACTGGCGTGAGGCCGAGCCCAGAGCCGCGCGCAAGCCGCGCATCAACCGCAGGCCGGCATCGGCGCGCTCAGCCAGCGGGCGCGGTGCCGATGTCGTCTGGGGCCTGGCAGTGTCAGCCGACAGGGTGTTGACCATGGGCAGCACCAGAGCCTGCCTGTCCAGCACTTGGACGCGGGCCTGGGCCTGGGCGATGTCGGGCATCTGCCAGAAAGCTTCCATGGCCTGGGGGATGCAGCGGCGGGCAACTGTCATGAACCAGAGCTTGTAGAGGATGACGACCCAGCTGAGTACCGACATGATCAGCATTACCGCCGCCGTGCCACGGGTGACGGAGTCGCCCTGGGCCAGCCATTGCCAAAGTCCTGCAGACATAGCGCTATCTCTCCACAAACAAAAAAGGGGCCCTCGCGGCCCCTTCGGTTCACTGCATCAACGCAGGTTCAGCACGTCGTACATATCGTACTGACCGGTCTTCTTGTCGGCCAGGTAACCCACGGCACGCAGGCTGCCTGCGGCATAGCCTGCGCGACTGCTGGACTTGTGTGCGATCTCGATGCGATCGCCGGTGCCGGCAAACAGCACGGTGTGGTCGCCCACGATGTCGCCGCCCCGCACGGTGGCAAAGCCGATGCTGTTTTCCACGCGCTCGCCGGTGTGGCCGTAGCGCTCGTATACGGCGCGGTCGGCCAGATTCGTGCCCTGGGCTTCGGCGATCACTTCACCCATCTTCAGCGCCGTGCCCGAAGGCGCATCCACCTTGTGCTTGTGATGGGCTTCCACGATTTCGATGTCGTAGCCGCTGTTTTGCAGTGCCTTTGCGGCCATTTCCAGCAGCTTGAAGGTCACGTTCACGCCCACGCTCATATTGGGCGAGAACACGATGGCGGTCTTTTGGGCAAAGGCGGCGAGCTGGTTTTTTTGCTCATCGCTGAAGCCCGTGGTGCCGATGACGACTTTGACACCCAGCTCGGCGGCCACCGCCAGATGTTCCAGCGTGCCTTCGGGGCGGGGGAAGTCGATCAGGCAGTCGGCCTTGGAGAGGGCAGAGCGTAGATCGCTTTCGATCTTCAGTCCGCTGGGGCGGCCCAGGAAGGCGGAAGGATCGGTGCCGATGGCGGGGCTTTCTGCAATATCCAGCGCAGCGGCCAGCTCGCAGTCCTGGCTGTTCAGAATGGCTTCGATCAGCATGCGGCCCATGCGGCCCGAGGCGCCTGCCACGGCAACGCGCTGGCGGGCGGAGGAAGAATTGGCGGTGGATGCAGTCATGGCGCTTACGGTCTGTCGTCGGTCTCCGGCCGGGGCCGGATGAATGAAAAATCTGGATGTGCCGAACGGCGTTGCTGTCCGGATGAAGTGGCGTGCCGGGTGCGGCTCAGCCGTGCTTAGTAGCGCGACTCCAGCGGCGGATAGCTGCTGGCGGCTGGCGGCAGGTTGGCATCTGCATCGGCGGCATCCGCTGGCGACTTGCGGGTCGGGAACTTGGCCAGCTGGGCTTCGGTGGCTTCAAGTTGCGGCACCTTGGGCGTGCCCTTCATGCCTTTGAGGCTGGCCACGAACTCGGCTTCCGAAGGCATTTCATCGCCTTCGGCGCGCACAAAGCGGTCGCCGTCAAAGTACACGGTGAGCTTGCGCACCTGTGGGTCCACATCGGGGCGCTTGATGGTGAAAACATACTCCCAGCGATCTGCGTGGAAGATGCTGGTCATCAACGGCGTACCCAGGATGTCGCGGATCTGCTGCCGGCTCATGCCGGGCTGCAGCGCCTGGACCTGCTCCTTGGAGACGAAATTGCCTTGCACCACATCTATTTTGTAGGGCGTAATGACATTGGCGACACGGTGTGCGGCGCCGTCTAGGCTGTTGCAGCCGGCCAGTGCCGCTGTGATTGCCAACGTCAGGAGCAGACCTGCGCGGCTACGGGCTTGAACATGCATGGGTAATGGCATAGGGATATGATCCGAATCATTGTAGCGGCTGGTCCCGAGAGCACCTGATGATTCCAACGACCCCGGTGCCAGGGCCATTTTTTGTTGTCCCTTGTCTGCCCCTTCTGGCGCGTTGACAGACCACCGAGAGACCCTGACATGAAGAACATCGAAGAACTCAAAAATACCGGCCTCAAGGCCACCCTGCCACGCCTGAAGATTCTGGAGATCTTCCAGACCGGTGCCCAGCGCCACATGACTGCAGAAGATGTCTTCCGCGTGCTGCTCGACGAGCGTTCGGACATTGGCCTGGCCACGGTTTACCGCGTGCTCACCCAGTTCGAGCAGGCCGGCATTCTGAATCGCAGCACGTTTGAAAGCGGTAAAGCGATCTATGAACTCAACGAAGGTCAGCACCACGACCACTTTGTCTGCACCAGCTGTGGCAAGGTGGAAGAGTTCTATGACGCAGAAATCGAGAAGCGCCAGAACCTGATCGCCAAGGGCAAGGGCTGGGTGATCCAGGATCACGCCATGGCTTTGTACGGCCAATGCGCAGAGTGCGCGGTTCGCGCCAGCAAGTAAAACGGTTCTCTTTTGCAAGGGGCAAGACATGTAAATGTCTTGCCCCTTTTACGTTGAGAAAACATTTCCCTACACCGACTGTCCGGATACCAAGCCAACATGCTGCATGACTGCTGATGCAGCGGTCATTCATGGGGCTTGAGGAGGCCTGTCAATGCAGCAGCTGCACATTTTTTTCACCAGAAGTCTTGCCTGTATCGCTGTGACCGCACTGGCGGCTTGCGCGCCGTTGTTGTCGCCGTCACAAAGCCGGCTCAGTCCTCAAACTATCGAGACGGTGAGCAACAGTCGTTTACCGGACAAAACCAGCGCCATGCAACGCCAGCAATGGCTGGATAGAGTCACCTGGGGTGCTACGGATCACGAATCGTCCCAGTTGCAGCAGCAGGGTTTGAAGCGATGGCTGATGGGGCAGCTGACCCCATCCGCCAGTCCCATGCCCGCTGAGGTGCAGCAGCGCATCGATGCCCTCAGCATCAGTCAGAAGCCCATGGAGCAGATCCAGCGTGAGATTGCCGAGCAGCGCCGTGCCATTCGCAGCACCCAGGACAGTGATGAGGCCGCCAGACTCCGGCAAGACTTGCAGCGCCAGCTCAACCAGCTTGGCTCGGAAGCACAAAAGCGCCAGATCTGGCGCGCGCTCTATTCACCACACCAGTTGCAGGAGCAGATGACCTGGTTCTGGATGAATCATTTCAATGTCAGCACGCGCAAAGGAGATGTGCGCCTGTGGGTAGGCGACTACGAGGAGCAGGCCATTCGTCCACATGCGCTTGGCAATTTCCGCGACCTGCTGGCTGCCAGCATGCGCCACCCTGCCATGCTGCAGTATCTGGACAATGCCAGCAATGCCGCCGGTCATATCAATGAGAACTATGCGCGTGAACTGCTGGAGTTGCACACCATGGGCGTGGGTAGCGGTTATACCCAGGCCGATGTGCAAGCCATGGCCCATGTACTGACCGGTGTGGGCTTCACTACGCGTGAAGCGGATGCGCCGCCACCCAAGCTGCGCCCCGAGCGGCAGGCCGACTATGTGCGCCAGGGCTTCTTCGAGTTCAACCCCAATCGTCACGACTACACCCCGCAGGTCTTGCTGGGCAAGCCTCTGGAGCGGCGCGGCATGGCACAGGTCAACGAGGCCTTGGACCGCATTGTGGCTGCGCCAGCGACTGCACATTTCATAGCGCGAAAGCTCTCGATGTACTTTCTCGGTGACAGGCCGGATCCGGCTGTGGTGGAGCGCACGGCTCAGACCTTCGAGCGCAGCCGTGGCGATATTGCGGCCACTCTGGCCAGTCTGCTGACGGCGCCTGAGGCGCAGCATTTCGGCCAGCGTTTCAAAGATCCGGCGCACTATGTGCTTGGCGCCACGCGTCTGGCCTACGATCAGCGAGTGGCCAGCGATGTGAGCCCTGTGCAGAGCTGGCTGAACCAGCTTGGCCAGCCATTTTATGCTCATGAAACTCCGGACGGTTACCCGCAAGCTCAGTCGGACTGGTCCAGCTCCGGCCAGATGAGCAGCCGTTTCGATGTGGCGCGGCAGATCGGTACACGCGGCGCCTTGCTGTTTCGCCTTAGCGCGCAGGATCCGCTGGAAAAGCCGCCATACCCCGACCTCGCGCAGAAAGCCAGCGTGCAAGCCCGTCTGCAGTCCCTGGGCGCAGCGACGCGGACGGCACTGGCACAGGCCAGGAATCCAGCGGACTGGAACACCTATTTCCTGTCCGCCCCCGAAATGATGTTCCGCTGAGGCGGTGCCAAGGAGTCTTTTGATGCAAAGACGTCAATTTTTGCGCCTGAGCGCAACGCTGCCACTGGCTTGCCAGCTGGGCAGAGGTCTGGCCGCCCCTTTGCAGAACAGCTCGCCCCGCTTTTTGCTGGTGTTTTTACGTGGCGCCTATGACTGCAACAGCCTGCTGGTGCCCACGCACAGTGACTTTTACTATCAAGCGAGACCCAACATTGCCATTGCACGGCCTGGCGAGGCCAATGGGGCTTTGCCGTTGGACACAAATTGGGGTCTGCATCCAGCCTTGCAGACCAGCTTGCTGCCCTTGTATGAGCAAGGGCAGCTGTGCTTTGTGCCGTTTGCGGGGAGCAATGACCTCTCGCGCAGCCACTTTGAGACCCAGGACTCCATCGAGCTGGGTCAAGCGCTGGAAGGTAGCAAGAGCTTTCAGGGCGGCTTCATGAATCGGCTGGCCCAGGTGCTGCAGCAAGACAGCCGGGGTCTGAGCCGCGTTGCACCCATGGCTTTCACTGCGCAGCTGCCGCTGTGCATGCGCGGCAATGCCCAGGTGGCGAATATGGCGTTGGCCTCGGTACGCAAGGCTGCGGTGGATAGCGACCGCAGCAAGATCATCGCCTCCATGTACCAGGGCACGGCGCTGGATGCAGCCGTGCGGGAGGGCTTCAGCGTTCAGACTGCCGTGCAGCGCAGCGTGCGGGAGGAAATGGACAAGGCCGGACGTGATGCCATCAGCGCCAAAGGCTTTGGACTGGTCGCGCAGCGCATGGCGCATCTGATGCGCGAGCAGTTTGATCTGGGCTTTGTCGATGTGGGTGGTTGGGATACCCACGTCAATCAGGGTGGAGCCAGCGGCAACTTGGCCAATCGGCTGAGCGACTTGAGCAATGGCTTGGCCACTTTTGCCGAGGCCATGGGAGAGGATACCTGGCGCCACACGGTGGTGGCCGTCATCAGCGAGTTCGGCCGTACTTTTCGCGAAAACGGCAACAAGGGCACGGACCACGGCCATGGCACGGCGTACTGGTTTCTCGGTGGAGGTTTATCTGCCCAGGCAGGGGGCAAGATCGTGGGTGAGCAGATCGAGGTCAATGAAAAGGCGCTGTTTCAGAACCGCGACTACCCCGTGCTCAATGAATACCGTTCCGTACTGGGCGGTCTGTTTTCCCGCATGTATGGACTGAGCTCCCAGCAGGTACAGCAGATCTTTCCGGCATCGTCGGCCGGAAAGCTGCATCTGGTCTAGAACGACTCGCCGCTTTCCATGGCACGGCGATGGCGATTCACGAACTCCTGGTAGGTATCGATACCGCGCAGCTGCAAGATGGTATTGCGCACGGCAGCTTCCACCAGCACAGCGATATTTCGGCCCGCCACCACCTGAATCACTACCTTGCGTACCGGCACTCCCAGCACGTCCTGGGTCAGCGGCTCGGCAGGCAGGCGTTCGTATTCGCGCTCCATGGTCTCTCTGCGCACCAGATGCACGATGAGCTTGAGGCGCATCTTGCGGCGCACAGCAGTCTCGCCAAAAATGGCGCGTACATCCAGCAAGCCGATTCCGCGCACTTCCAGCAGGTTTTGCAGCAGATCCGGGCATTTGCCCTCAATCGTCGTCTGATTGATACGGTACAGATCCACGGCATCGTCGGCCACCAGGCCGTTGCCACGGGTGACCAGCTCCAGCCCCAGTTCGCTTTTACCCAGGCCCGATTCACCGGTGATCAGCACGCCCATGCCCAGAATGTCCATGAATACGCCGTGCATGGTGATGCGATCGGCAAAATGCTTGGACAGATAGGCGCGCAGCACGTCGATCACAAAGGCCGACTGCTCCTTGGTGGAGAACAGCGGAATGTGAGAGCGCTCGCACATGGAGATCAGCTCGTCGGGCGCCTCCTGGCCATCGGCCAGCACCAGCACCGGGGGCTCCAGCGTCACGATACGGGCGATGCGGCGCAGACAGTCCTGCGAGGTGGCATTGGTCAGATACGCGATCTCGCGCTCGCCCAGCACCTGCAGGCGGTAGGGGTGGATGTAGTTGAGGTAGCCGACCAGATCGGCCCCCGAGCGGGCCGAGCGCACCGCCATTTCGTCAAAGCGGCGCTCTGAAGCACCCAACCCTGCGATCCACTGCCAACGCAGGCTGGAGTTGCGAAATGCCTCGAACAACACGTCGGCATTGATGGCGCTGGGTCTCATCGCAAGGCCCTGAAAGTAAGAAAAAGGTGATGGCTGGGGTCAGACCGGCTGTGCCGCCGAAGGCTGCCAGCCTGCAATCATGCCGTGCAGCTGCTGGGCATCCACACATGACTTGAGGCGTTCGCGCAGCTGGCTGTCGCTCAGCAGCTCGGCAATCTCCGAGAGGATTTCCAGGTGTTTCTGAGTAGCGGCTTCGGGCACGAGCAGAAAGATCAGCAGGCTGACCGGCTGTTCATCGGGTGCGTCAAAGCCGATCGGGCTGGCCAGCTGAAACAAGGCTGCCATGGGGGCCGTGAGGCCCTTGATGCGGCCGTGGGGAATGGCAACGCCGTGCCCAAGACCGGTGGAGCCCAGGCGCTCGCGCGCAAACAGGCTGTCGGTAATCAGGGCGCGAGACAGAGCATGCAAGCTCTCAAAGAGCAAACCCGCTTCCTCGAAAGCGCGTTTCTTGCTGGTGACATCAACGCTCACGAGCACTTGAGCGGCGGGAAGAATAGAGGCTAGGCGGTTCATGGTTTGATCAACAATTATGCACCTCAGCGCTGAAAACCGTGGGGAAACCCTGACCGCCATCAAAAACCGCCCCTTGGGGCGGCACTTTGAACGTTGCGCAGAGGCCACAGCCTCTGCTCGAAAGGGCGCAAACACGGGGTTTGCGCCACGCTGTCATCAAACTGACACTCCAGCGAGTTGCAAATCAACGTCCGACAGACGCTTGGCGCCGCCGTAACGGCTATCGTGCTGGCGCGTTTTATAACGCACAACGAGGCGGTCCAGTTTGTCGGCCAGTGCATCCACTGCCGCGTAGAGATCAAAGTGATGGGTCTCCACAAACAGATCCTGGCCCTTGACGCGAATGGTGCAGCCCGCGCGTTGGCGTTTTTCCTTTTCCTTTTGCTTCTGTACGGTCAGCAGTACTTTGACATCCACGACCTGATCAAAGTGGCGAAGAATGCGTTCCAGCTTGGACATGACATAGGTGCGAAGCGAGGGAGTGACCTCCAGGTGATGCCCGCTAATTGTCAGATTCATAACAAAACACTCCTTTGCTCTCGTTGAAAACAGCTTTCAGCTCCGGCCATGTGCCGGACTCTCCAGGTGTGCAGTTCGGAATGCGCATTCGTCTTTGCTTGCAGGTCCACTATGCCCCCAGGTGCCAAGGCAAGGCAACGAAAAGCCGGGATAGCGCAGGCTCACGCGGGGGCTTGGCCGCCTATTTGGCGGGGGGCGGGAATGGGCGCACAATGGCTGGCTTTGGGCAGTTTTGAGTCGCCGCGCCGACACAACGACGGGCAATGGGCGCGCAATGAAATCCGTGTACCTCACGGTACTGCTCAGGGCCAGTAAAATCGCATTTTTACGCAGCCGCCTACTCGGGCCTGCGACGCTGGCAGCCCTTGGGGCCTCAGGCGCCTGCCGACCGACTCGCTGAATACATGCTGGGCAATGGACTGCCAATTGATTTGGTCAATCCATCGCCTCCACACGCCAGATAGCCTCACATCCTGACCATGACCACCCAGCCTTCTGCCCTGCACACTTCCAACATTGCCTCGCTGCCCCTGCTTGCACGTGGCAAGGTCCGCGACAACTACGCCGTGGGCGATGACCGCATTCTGATGGTGGCGTCCGACCGCCTGTCGGCCTTCGACGTGATCATGGGCGAGCCCATCCCCGGCAAGGGCGTGCTGCTGACGCAGATGGCGCTGTTCTGGTTCGACAAGCTCGGTCATATCTGCCCCAACCACCTGACCGGCGAATCGCCAGAGTCCGTGGTCAAGCCCGAAGAAGTCAAGCAGGTGCAAGGCCGCTCCATGCTGGTCAAGCGCCTGAAGCCCGTGCTGATCGAAGCCGTGGTGCGCGGCTATCTGGCCGGCAGCGGCTGGCAGGAATACAAGGCCGGGCAAGCCGTCTGCGGCGCGCCTTTGCCCGCCGGTCTGACCAATGCGGCCAAGCTGCCCGCCCCTATCTATACCCCCGCCGCCAAGGCCGAGATGGGTGATCACGACGAAAACATCACTTACGAGCGCACCGTGGAGATGGTGGGCGAGAAGCTGGCTGCCCAGATCCGCGACACGGCCATCCGCATTTACCAGGAAGCCGCAGAGATCGCCTTGCAAAAGGGCATGATCATTGCCGACACCAAGTTCGAATTCGGCCTGACCGAAGACGGCGAGCTGGTGCTGATGGACGAAGTGCTGACCCCCGACAGCTCGCGCTACTGGCCCGTGGAAGGCTATGCCGACGCGCTGGCCAAGGGCGAAAACCCCCCCAGCTACGACAAGCAGTTTGTGCGTGACTGGCTGGAGCAGGCCCAGGTCAACGGCAAGGCCTGGGACAAGAAGGCTCCCGCTCCCCGTCTGCCCAAGGAAGTGATCGACAAGACCGCCGCCAAGTACCGCGAAGCGCTGGAACGCCTGATGGGCTGAGCTGCCAAGCCTTGAATGAAAACGGCACCCGGATTTGCGTCCGGGTGCCGTTTTATTTTGATAGCTGCTTACGCATACAGAGCATGGGCTAGAGGCCAAAAAACCTTAAATCAAGCTTCGCTTGAGCAAGCCGCGCCCCAGCTGGCGCAGGGATCAATGGTGGTGGCCGTGGCCGCCGTGCACATGGCGGTGCTCGATTTCCTCGGGTGTGGCCTCGCGCACTTCGTTGACCACGCAGTTAAAGCGCAGTGCCATGCCGGACAGGGGGTGGTTGCCGTCGAGCAGCACTTCCTGGCCCTTGATCTTCACCACGTTGTAGATCTGGGGCAGGCCTTGGTCGTTGGTGCCGCGCAGCTGGCCGCCCACCTTCACGCCGGCGGGGAATTCGGCCTTGGGAATGCTGCGCTTCAAGCTCTCGTCGCGCTCGCCAAAAGCGTCTTCCACCGCCAGATCCACGGTGACGGTATCGCCTTTTTGCTTGCCGTCCAGAGCGGCTTCGACCTTGGCGAATAGGTTGTCGTAGCCACCGTGCAGGTAGGCCACATCGCCCTTGTCCAGCAGCTTGATGGCGATGTCGCCCTTGAGCAGCTCGTGAATCTTGTAGTTGATGGTGACGGCAGTGTCTTTGATGATGTTCATGGCGAGTCTTGGATCAAAACAAAACCGCCACGACCGGTTTGCAAAGCGCAAGTCGTGGCGTTGAAGCGGATATTGTCTCAGCGATCAGGCCGAGACGGGCGCGGGCGGCAAATCCTCCTGCTCGGCACCGGGGTAGCGGGCAAAGCGGCGATTCTCCGTTCCGTGCACAGGATCATGGTCCTTCCAGGGCCAGCCGCCAAACTGGGTGCGGCGGTAGTCCTCCATGGCTTGCATGATCTCCTGCTGGGTGTTCATCACGAAGGGCCCGTATTGCGCCACGGGCTCGCCAATCGGCCTGCCCTGCAGCAGCAGCAGCTCCACGGTATCGCTGCCCGTGTTCACCAGCTCCAGATCGCGGTGCGCGTCAATGTGCATGGCGAGATGCAGGGTCACGGCCTCGCCGCCCAGGCTCAGGCTCTGGCCCACAAAGAAGTAGAGCATGCGATGGGTCTCGGCGCCTTGGGCCTTGGGCAGGGTCCAGCGGGCACCGGGCGCCAGCTCCAGCGTCCAGATGGCCAGATCGCTGTCCGCCTGCGAGGCCCAGGATTCTGGCGGTGCGGCCAGCGGCTTGTCGGCACCCGGCAGCTCTCCGGCAATCACGGTGACCGTGGTTTGCTTTCCGTCGGCGTCGGCATGCACCAGACGCGGAATGCTCTCGTTCCAGAACATGGTGAAGTGCGGCTCCACCATCTTGCTTTTGGCCGGCAGGTTCAGCCAGATCTGAAACAGCTCCAGCGGATTGGGTTGCACGCTGTGGAGCAGCGGAAACATTTCCGAGTGCTGAATGCCTTTGCCGGCGGTCAGCCATTGCACATCGCCGCCGCCAAAGCGGGCGGCGGCGCCCAGCGAATCGGCATGGTCGATACGGCCCTTGCGCACCAGGGTCACGGTCTCGAAGCCGCGGTGGGGGTGGCCGGGAAAGCCGGGTACGGGCTCGCCGTGGTACATGGAAAAGCCGTTCTTGGCGCTGAAGTCGCTGCCCATTTCGCGGTCTTCGAACTCCGCCACCTTCACGCCCATCTGGCCGTTGCTGGCTGGGTAGCTGTCATCGTGGTGGGCGCAGAACAGGAAAGGGTCCAGGCAGGGCCAGCGTGGGCCCAGCGGGGCGCTTTCCAGAATGGGGCTGTGGGTGGTGGTCATGGTGAATCTCCTGAGGGGCTTGGCTGTGCGCAAAGCCGTGTCTGCAGAAGATAAGGCCTGCAGCCCTCTTTGAAAGACACCATGACTGGGACAGTAGTTGCCGCTTTTGCAACAACCACCGGCCTGCAATGGCTCTTAGCCGCGCGGCGGCACCTTCAGGCCTTTTTGCACGCTGGGCCGGGCTTCGAAGGCCTTGAGCACACGCTGCAGCTGGGGAAATTCATGCCAGCCCAGCAGCTCGGAGGCGTTGTAGCCGGTTTCTGCCACCATGTTGCGCACCCAGGGCCAGATGGCGATATCGGCAATGGTGAAAGCCTCACCCATCACCCACTGGCGATTGGTGAGGCGGGTTTCCAGCACGCCCAGCAGGCGTCGCGATTCGTTCACATAGCGGTCGCGCGGGCGTTTGTCTTCGAAGGCCTTGCCGGCGAATTTGTGGAAAAAGCCGACCTGGCCAAACATGGGGCCCACGCCGCCCATCTGGAACATCAGCCACTGCAGGGTCTCATAGCGGGCCGCAGGGTCTGCGGGCAGCAGCGGGGAGCCGGTTTTTTCGGCCAGATAGACCAGAATGGCGCCGGATTCGAACAAGGCCAGCGGCTGGGCGCCCGGGCCGTCGGGGTCGATGATGGCTGGAATCTTGTTGTTGGGAAAAGTGTCCACAAACTCGGTGCTCAGCTGGTCATTGGTCTCAAAGCTGACCAGATGTGCCTCATAGGGCAGCTGCATTTCTTCCAGTGCAATCGACACCTTCACGCCATTGGGCGTGGGCAGGGAATACAGCTGTATGCGTTCCGGGTGCTGGGCAGGCCATTTGCGGGTAACGGAAAAGTCATTGAGTTGCTGTGTCATGAGAGTCCTTGAAAACCGGGCAGACGCTCATCCTAGCGTTTGTGCGGCTTCTCGGCTGGTCACGCTTTGCCAGAACAGCGGCACGCAGGCGCTGGCCTGGCTGGACTGCATGCTCACCAGCGCAATGCGCGAATGGCGCGAGGCATCTGCCAGCGGCTTGAACACCACGCCGGGCGGACAGATGCAGGCATAGATGCTGGGCACGACGGAGATGCCCAGTCCGGCGGCCACCAGGGCCAGCATGGTGGAGGTTTCGCGCGCCGGCTGGGCGATGCGGGGCACAAAGCCGGCTTCGCTGCACAGGGCCAGAATGTGCTCGTGCAGGCCGCCGCCCAGCACGGCCGGGTGCAGCACAAAGGGCTGATCGGCGAACTGGCTCAGCGGCAGCGGCGTTGGCGCACCGGCCAGCGGGTGAGAGCGGGGCAAGGCCAGCATGAGTTCATCGCGCCACAGCGTGTGCTCGCGTATGGGCACGGGGATGCGAAACGCCGGCGAGGGCCGCATAAAGCCGATATCGATCTGGCCGCAGGTGAGGGCGGCAATCTGCTCGCCCGTGGTCATGTGCTGCAAATCCAGCTCCACCTGCGGGTAGCGCTGGCGAAAGACTCCCAGCATGTGCGAGAAGGCCTCAAACAGCGGCACCGAGGCCGTGAAGGCAAGGCGCAGCCGCCCGGCCAGGCCGGAGGCCGCCATGCGGCACAGCTCGCCAGCTTGATGGTGCAGCTCCACGATCTGCAGGGCCTTGTCCTGCAGCAGCAGACCGGCAGGCGTCAGCGAGACGGCGCGGCGCGAGCGCTCGAACAGCTGGGCGCCCATTTCCTGCTCCAGCAGGCGGATCTGCTGGCTCAGCGGCGGCTGGCTCATATGCAGACGCTGGGCGGCCCGGCTGAAGTTCAGCTCTTCGGCCACGGCCAGAAAGCAGGTGAGTCGGCGCAGATCCATAGGACGAATTTCGTATCAAGTCGAGAGGCAAACAGTATTGGACGCAAGAGCTGCGGCTTCTGACAATCAGCATTCGCAGCTTGCTATTACAAGCATAGTGACATGCGCAGATTCAACAAGGGCTTCAAGGCATTCTGACCCAAAGCCCGTATTCGAGAGACAAAGATGACTTCCTTCCCGCTTTTTACCGTACGCCGCAGTCTGTTGATCACCGCCGTGGCCCTGGCCGCTGGTTGCGCACATCAGCCGCCAAGCACATCGGCCAACACCTCCGCCAGCAAGGAACCGGTGCGGCTGATGACCTCCGGCGGTTTTACCGCGGCTCACAAGCTGCTGGCGCCGCAGTTCACGGCCAAGACAGGGATGGCGGTGGAGTCGGCCTATGGCTCCTCCATGGGCTCGTCGCCCACTTCCATTCCCAATCGCCTGAGCCAGGGTGAGAAAGCCGATGTGGTGATTCTGGCGCGTGGTGCGCTCGATGATCTGGCGGCCAAGGGCCTGGTCAAGCCGGGCACGCAAATCGATCTGGTGCGCTCGGCCATAGGCGTGGCTGTGAAAAAAGGTGCGCCTCTGCCCGATATCAGCACCGAGGACAAGCTGCGCCAGGTCTTGCTGAACGCCAAGAGCATTGCCTATTCGGCCAGCGCCAGCGGTACCTATTACGAGACACAGATGCTCAAGAAGCTGGGCATTCACGACCAGGTCATGCCCAAGAGCAAAAAGATAGTTACCGAGCGGGTAGGCACCATCGTGGCGCGGGGCGAGGCGGAGATCGGTTTGCAGCAGGTCAGCGAGCTGCTGCCTATCGAAGGCATTAGCTACGCGGGCACGCTGCCGCATTCGGTGCAGCATTACACGCTGTTCTCGGCCGGAACGGCCAGCATCTCTACCAATCCCCAGGGGCTGGAGCAGTTGCTGAAGTTCTACACCTCGCCGGCAGCGTACAAGGCGATCCGCGACACGGGGCTGGAGCCTATTGCCAAGCCCCTGTGAAGCGCCGCATCAGCGCTTGCCCGACGAAGCTTTCTGCACCAGGGCGATGGTCAGCCCTTGCGGGGTGACGGTGATGGCGCCGGGCTCCATGGCCAGGGCATCGACCAGGGCCAGGTCCTTGTCCTGGAGCTGATAGAGCACCACCTGGCCCAGTGCCTGCTCGGCCAGGGCATTGGTATAGGTGGCCAGCATATCGCTCATGGCGGGCGCCAGCCCGTTCATCTCCAGGCTATTGACCTTGATCTGATGGGCGCGCAGCGTGCGGTCCGTGGGCTCATAGCGCAGGGCGAAGTCCACATTGAGCGTGCCGCTGTAAGCCTCTTTGAGCACCTTGCCGCCCAGCTCTACCGGGATCAGCGCGTTGAGCGCATTGCGCTCGGGCAGCATGGCCAGGGTTGGCGAGGTCAGCGACAGCTGCAGCAGGCCGGCGACGGGAAACTGCTTGGGAAAGCGCTTGGCGACCATTTCCTGCAGCTTGGCGCTGCTCACACTCACACTGCTGGGAACGGATTTTCCCGAACATGCTGTTGCAATCAACGCCACACTGGCTGTGGCCACCATCAACCATGAGCGGCGATTCATCACCACAAGCGAACTCCCGAACTATTCAAAGCAATCTCGATATCAAACGGACTCAAGCCCATGAAAACAATGTGTAATGCGCGATTTGCGCTATTGTTTTTGAAGGGGACATTGTCCTCTGGGACGCTATTCCCCAAGGTAACAATGGGTGAAGGCAGGTCTGTCTAACGGCAATGCCTTGCTTGCCGTTGACCGGCAGTTGCGGGTGCTTGCGAAAAAAGCAAGTGCGGCATTCATCACGAGGGTTTCCATGCCGCCGGACGGCCCCAAACGGCACAATGGGCCCATGAACTCCAGCCCTGAATTCTTTGGTGCCTCGCACGCTGCACTGACCACCGCCGCGCAGGATGCGCAACTGCCGGATGCCGTGCTCAGTCACTGGTTTGGCAGCGCCAGGCCCAGCAATGCCGCGGCCTTGGAGCACAAGGCGCAATGGTTTACCAAGTCGCCTGCGTTTGACCAGGACTTGCGCCAGCGCTTTGGCGTGGCCGTGCAAGCTGCCGTGGGCGGCGCACTGCAGCACTGGGCGCAGCAGGGGCCGTGGCAGCGGCTGGCGCTGATCGTGCTGCTCGACCAGTTCACTCGCAACATCTACCGTGCCACGCCGCAAAGCTTTGCGGGCGATGCGCAGGCCCTGGCGCTGGCGCTGCAGGCGCAGCAGCAGGGCGAGGATTTGCTGCTGCCCGAAGTGCCGCGCATCTTCATGTATCTGCCGTTTGAGCACGCCGAAGACCCGGTCATGCAGGAGCGCAGCGTGCAGGCGTTTGCCGCACTTGCCGATGCCAATGCGGACCCGGCTTTGAGCGATTTTTTTGCCGGTACGCTGGATTACGCGCACAAGCATTGGGAGGTGATAGCGCAGTTCGGCCGTTTCCCCCACCGCAACCCCATCCTGGGGCGCGAAAGCACGGCGGCGGAAAAAGACTATCTGGCCCAGCCCGGCGCAGGTTTCTGACAGCGGCGGGCGCAAAAAAGGGATGTGGCGACATCCCTTTGGCTTGCAATTTGTTGTACTTCAGGAGTGCTGAGTGGCTTCTCTCATCTGCGGTTCCTTGCGCTTGGCAGGTAGATGGGATGCGCGCTTTTCGCTCCGGTCTCGATAGCGCAGCGCCCAGCGCTCCAGCGTGTAGAACGACAGTGCCGATAGTGCCGCCGAGATCAGCAGACCGCCGATGACGGTGACCGGCCAGGAGTAATCGGCGCGCAGATAGCGCACCACGGGGTAGTGCCAGAGATAGATGCCGTAAGACAGCTGGCCCAGCTTGAGCAAGATGGGGCCGGTCAGCATTTCGTAGATCACGCCCTCGGGCTTTTGCACTGCCAGCAACAACACCATGGCCGCGCATTCGACCACGGTGATGCCCCAGAGCATGGCGTGGTGGTCGTCCCATTTGAGTTCCATGATCAGCGGTACGGCCAGCACAAACCACATGGTGTAGCCGCGCAGCGATTTGAGGCGTTCAATCCACAACGGTCTCTCCAGCATCAAGGCGGCCAGCAAAGCGCCCGCCAGCAGGCCGGAGGCACGGGTGTCGAAACGGAAAAAAATCTCGTAGAACTGCTGGCCTTGCTGCACCCAGAAGATGCGCCACAGCGTGCTCAGCACCCACAGCGCCAGCAAGGGTGCCCAGACCCGGCCCGGCGCGGCTTTGCGCAGCAGCCAGACCAGCAGCGGCGGCCAGATCAAGTAGAAATGCTCTTCCACCGAGAGCGACCACATGTGCAGCAGCGTGTCGGGGCTGTCGAAGAAGGCAATGCCGTAGTCGGCCAGATAGAGGATGGAGACCAGGGCGTCCGAGTAGATATCGGTCAGATCGGGCCAGAGATAGGGGGCGGCCAGGCAGTACACGCCCAGAAACAGGGCCAGCGCAGGCATCAGGCGCAGGAAGCGGCGACGGTAAAAGCGCCAGAAATCTATGCGCTCATGGGCCTTGTATTCCATGAGCAGCAGCGAAGTGATAAGAAAGCCGCTGAGCACAAAAAACAGGTCGACCCCGAAGAAGGCCCCGTCGAACAAGGGGGCATGGGCATGCGAAAGAATGACCAACACAATGGCCACGCCACGCAAGCCATCGAGGGCAGGGTTGTAACGTAGCTTGAACGCCGTTTCCACCAAAACCGGGCACCTTTCCTTTCGCCCGGGCACGGGCCGGGCTTGCCAATCGTCACGTCAGCCTTGCAGGGCGAGCCCTGGCGGCTGGAGTATGTAGAAATCCCTGCGCTTGCGAGGTAACAGGACTGAAGAGTCTGTAAGCAGGCGCATGGGCAGAGGGTCCAGAAACTGGCCTCAGGGAGATGGCGCGCCAGGCGCCATCCATGCCCGGCGTGCATCTTGACGGCATGCGGCGAGCGAGTGGGGAGCAGGCCGCTGCGGATGGCAGCGCTGCATGGCCACTGTGGGAGCGGAGGGACGATTTTGACACCGTCTCCACGCAGACAACGGCTTTGTGAGTGGCGCGGCCGCGATTGGTTCCCCAAAAAGCTGCGCCAGACCCGGCCCTGGTTGGCCGAACGGCGTTGGCAAGCGCCAGGGCTGTGCTGTTGGTGGTGTGCACAATCGCCCCATGTCTGCCTCCAGCCTCATCCGTCTGATCTCCCTGGCCGCCCTGTGGGGCGGCAGCTTTCTTTTCATGCGCGTGGCCGTACCCCCCCTGGGGGCGGTGCCCACGGCGGTGATGCGGGGCCTGTTTTCGGCCCTGGGCCTGGGCGTTGCGCTATGGGCCATGGGCTACCGGCCACGGCTGGGCCGCTATCTGTGGCCCTTGCTGTTGCTGGGCGTGATCAATTCGGGGATTCCGTTTCTCATGTACGCGCTGGCGGCCCAGGTCCTGCCCTCGGGCTATAGCGCCATCTTCAATGCCACCACGCCGCTGATGGCCGTCGTGGTGGGTTCCCTGTTCTTTGCCGAAGGCATTACGGCTGCCCGGGTGCTGGGAGTGGCGCTGGGCATCGGCGGCGTGGCCGTGCTGGCCCAGGCCGGTCCCCTGGAGTTGACCCCGGCGGCGCTGGGTGGCATTGCCGCCTGCTTTGCAGCCACCGTCTGCTATGCGTTTTCCAGCTTTTTGACGCTGAAGCTGGCCGGGACCCATGCGGTCGTGGATATGCGCGCTGCCGTCTTCATCAGCCAGCTGGGGGCCTTGGTGGTGTTGCTGCCGGCTTTCTGCGTGGCATGGTGGCTGGAGCCCGGCATGCTGGGCCAGCTGGCGCAGGCGCCGCTGCTGGCCTGGGGCAATGTGCTGCTGCTGGGCTTGCTGAGCACGGCACTGGCCTATGTGATTTATTTCCGCCTGATTGCCGACGAGGGGCCGAACAAGGCGCTGACCGTGACCTTCATCGTGCCGGTGTTTGCCGTGCTTTGGGGCTGGCTGCTGCTTGATGAGCCTCTGAGCGCCGCCCACGCCGCAGGCGGCGGGCTGATTGCGTTGTCGCTGTGGGTGGTGCTGCGCTCCAAGACGCAATGAGCTGAGGTGATTGCCGGGCCCGGATGCACGCTTACCAGGCGGCGGGCAGGCGCAGCTGCAGCAACTCCAGAAACGACTGTGCCGCATGCGGCAGCGTGCGGCCGGCCAGGGTCTGCACCTCGATATCGCGCAGATCCATGCCGCGGTCGCTGAGTGGCACGGCCACGAGCGCGCCCGTGGCCACCATGTGGCGGGCGGCGATTTCGCTGGCCACGGCGACCGCCACCCCCTGGGCCGCAAAATTCAGCAGCGTCTTGCCGTGGTTGCTTTCCAGGGCCGGCGACAGCATCAGTCCCTGGCGGCTGCAGGCCGCATCCAGCAACTGGCGCACGGCCGTGCTGGGCGGCGTCAATGCCAGCGGGTAGCGCACCAGCCTGGCCAGAGCCACGCTGCGTTCCTGCGCAAGCTCATGGCCGGGTGCCACCAGCGCCAACACGGGCGCGGCCAGGCGGCAGGCGACGGCAATGCCGGGCTCGGGCACCCGGCTGAAACACAGGCCTATGTCGGCCATGCCGGCGCGCACGGCATCGGAGACCTCGGGCGTGGGCAGAACGATCACCTCGAAGACGATGCCGCTGTGCTCGCGCTGGAAGGCCGCACACAGGCGCGGCAGGAATTCGCTGGCGAAGGCGTCTGAGCTGGCGATGCGCACCTTGCCGCTGCGCAAGCCCTGCAGGGCCTTGATCTCGTCCAGCGCGCGTTCGGCGTCCAGACCCGCACGGCGGGCGTGGTCGGCCAGGATCTCGCCGGCGGCATTGAGCACCATGCCGCGCGGGTGGCGCTCGAACAGCGGCGTGCCCAGCCGCGCCTCCAGTGCCGCAATCTGGCGGCTGATGGCCGAGGCCGCCACATGCAATTTCGCCGAGGCTTCTGTCAGCGAGCCGCATTGCGCGACTTCGTGGAAGTAGCGCAGCGCAGTGTCTTGCAGCAGCAAATGGCGGGACTCGAGCATGGCAATCGCTGGGAATAAATCGCCATTGTGCGCGGTTTGCTGTTTTGGCAATGATGACTTGCAAATTTGCCGATAGCGGCAAATGTCTAGGCTTTCTAAGATGGCCTGTTTGATGGTCGCCAGGCAGCGGCCACCCCTTTCGAACAAGCTGCCATCTCACCGGGAGTTGCCATGCCGGCACGGTCTACTGTTTCAACGATGCGCCGCCAGTGGTTTCGGGCTGCTGCGGCTCTGGCCTGCGGCCTGCTGGCGCTGCCGGCCCTGGCTCAGGGTGAGGCCGCCTGGCCCAACCGTCCGGTGCGGGTGATCGTGCCTTTCCCGGCCAGCGGAGCGACCGATCTGGTGGCGCGCGTGATCGCGCAACGCGTATCGCAGGAGCTGGGCCAGCAACTGGTCATAGACAACCGGCCGGGCGCCGGCGGCACCATAGGCGCCGCCGAAGCCGCCAAGGCGGCGGCCGATGGCTACACGCTGCTGTTCACCACCAGCAGCACGCATGCCATCTCGCCGCATTTGATGCCCAAGCTGGCCTACAAGGCGGACAAGGACTTCAGCCCCATCGTCCACACGGCGGACGCGGCCAGCGTGCTGCTGATCACGCCCTCGCTGCCGGTCAAGAGCGTGCAGGAGCTGATCGCCTATGCCAAGGCCCACCCCGGCAAGCTCAACTACGCCACCAGCGGCAATGGCACCATCGTGCACCTGAACACCGCCGCCTTTGCCGCGCAGGCCGGCATCCAGCTCACCCATGTGCCATACAAGGGCACGGGGCAATCGATCACCGATCTGGCTGCGGGCCAGGTGCACCTGCTGTTCGACGCCATTCCGACGGGCATGCCGCATGTGGCCAGCGGCCGCCTGCGTGCCCTGGCCGTCACCGGTGACAAGCGCAGCACGCTTGCACCCAATTTGCCCACAGTGGCCGAATCGGGCCTGCCCGGCTATTCCTCGGTCACCTGGTTCGGCGTCTACGGCCCGGCTGGCATGAAGCCCGAGCTGGTCGGCAAGATCAACCAGGCTTTCAACCAGGCTCTGCAGAATCCGGAGGTGATCGCCAGCCTGGCCAAGCAGGGTGTGGAGCCCGCCAAGGCGCAGACGCCCGCCCAGTTCGCCGCCATGGTGCAGGCCGACAGCGCACGCTGGGCCAAGGTCATCAAGGACAACCGGATTACTTTGGAATGACATATGCAACCCCCTGTGCGGCTGCGCCGCTTCCCCCTGGAAGGGGGACGGCATCCTCGCCGCGAGGCGGCTCTTGCTCGATGCCTCTGGCTTGGGGCGCGTCAGCTTTAAGCGCGACGCTCATGAATCACTGATCGGACTTAGATATGACAAACCTCATCAAAGATTGGGCGCTTCCCTATGCCTCGCAGCGCTCGCCGGTGCTGGGCCGCAACGTGGTCAGCACTTCGCAGCCTCTGGCCGCACAGGCCGGCCTTTCCATGCTGCTGGCTGGCGGCAACGCCGTGGATGCGGCGCTGGCTGCGGCGATGACGCTCACCGTGGTCGAGCCCACAGGCTGCGGCATAGGCAGCGACGGCTTTGCCATTGTCTGGGACGGCAAGGAGCTGCACGGCCTCAATGCCTCGGGTCGCTCGCCCGAAGGCTGGACGCCCGAATACTTTGCCCAGCTCGGCGGTATTCCTGAGAAGGGCTGGAATGCCGTGACCGTGCCCGGCGCCGTGTCGGCCTGGGTGGCGCTGTCCCAGCGCTTCGGCAAACTGCCTTTCGCTCAGGTGGCGCAGCCGGCAATCGACTATGCCCGCCACGGCTTTGCGGTCTCGCCCACGATTGCCACGTTGTGGGAGCTGGGCGGCAAGAAGCTGGGCGAGCAGCCCGGCTTTGCCGAATGCTTTCTGCCCGGTGGCCGTGCGCCCAGAGCCGGTGAAGTGTTCAAGAGCGAAGCCCATGCGCGCACGCTGGAGGAGATCGCCGCGACCATGGGCGAGTCCTTCTACCGCGGCGCGCTGGCGCAAAAAATGGCCGTGCATTCGCGTGCCTGCGGCGGCGTGATGACCGAGCAAGACCTGGCCGCGCACCAGGCCGAATGGGTGGGCACGGTGTCGCAGAAGTTCGGCGATTCGGTGATCCACGAGATCCCGCCCAACGGCCAGGGCATTGCGGCGCTGATGGCGCTGGGCATGCTGGATGAATTGGGCGTCGGAGAGCAGCCGCTGGACGGAGTGGACAGCGTCCACCTGCAGATCGAGGCCATGAAGCTGGCCTTTGCCGATCTGCACCAGCACAACGCCGACCTGGAGCATATGCGCGTCACTCCCGCGCAGCTGCTGGACCGCGACTATCTGCGCGAGCGCGCCCGGCTTATTGATCGTGACAAGGCCAGCCTGCCCAGCTATGGCGCACCGCGTCCCGGCGGCACGGTCTATCTGGCCGCGGCCGATGCCAGCGGCATGATGCTCTCCTTCATTCAGTCCAACTACATGGGCTTCGGCTCGGGCGTGGTCGTGCCGGGCACGGGCATCAGCCTGCAGAACCGCGGCCACGGCTTTACCACCGAGGCCGGTCATGCCAACCAGGTCGGCCCGCGCAAGCGCCCCTCGCACACCATCATTCCGGCCTTTGCCATGCATGCCGACGGCACGCCGCAAATGGCGTTCGGAGTCATGGGCGGCCCCATGCAGAGCCAGGGCCATCTGCAGATGGCGCTGCGCGTGCTGCGCTACGGCCAGAACCCGCAGGCTGCGGCCGATGCGCCGCGCTGGCGCGTGACCGGCGGCAAGGGCGTGGCCGTGGAGCCGTCCTTCGATGCCGCCGTGGTTGAGCAGCTGCGCGCACGTGGCCATGAGGTCAGCGTGGAGGCCGGCCATGGCGTGTTCGCCTTTGGCGGCGCCCAGCTGGTGCTGCGCGACGGCGAGCATTACATTGCGGGCTCCGATCCGCGCAAGGACGGGTGCGCTGTAGCTTATTGAGGTCCCCCTGAGCTGCTGTGCAGCTTCCCTCGTAGGGGCGACGTGCAACGGGACGACACCTTCGCCGCGAGGCGGCGCGGCCGGCCAGGCTCTTGCTCGGCGTGCGCCAGTTTTTGGCAACGTTGTCACAAAAGCTGCACGTTCTGCGTCTAAGGCTTGGTGCCTGTCACACTGGGTGGCCGGCCCTCAGTCTATTTGCAGGAGACCTCAGGTGAGTCCCACTTCCCATGCTGCGCCGTCCGCCGATGCGGGACTGCAGGAGTTCGAGCGTCATCGTCGGCGTCTGTTCGGTCTGGCCTATCGCATGCTGGGCCAGCGGGCCGAGGCCGAGGATCTGGTGCAGGATGTCTGGCTGCGCTGGCAGGACAGCGAGCGCGCCGCCATTGCCCAGCCCGAGGCCTGGCTGGTGACCACGGCCACGCGGTTGGCCATAGACCGGCTGCGGCGCCTGCGCGTGGAGCGCGAGCATTACGCGGGCTTCTGGCTGCCCGAGCCGCTGGTCCAGCCCTGGACCGAGGCGGCTCCCTCGGCCGAGGACCTGCTGGAGCGGGCCCACGATGTTTCCACAGCCCTGCTGTTCGTGCTGGAGCAGCTCACCCCCGAGGAGCGCGCGGCCTTTTTGTTGCGCGAGGTCTTCGATGCCGACTATGCCGAGGTGGCCCAGGCGCTGGGCCGCAGCGAGGCCGCCTGTCGCCAGCTGGTGCATCGCGCGCGGGCCCATGTAAAGGCCGGGCGGCCGCGCTTCGATGCGCCGGCGCAAGCCCATGCCGAGCTGCTGCGCCGCTTTGCCCAGGCCGCACAGGGCGGAGATCTGGCGCAGATCCAGGCCCTCTTTGCCCCCGATGCCGCGCTGGTCAGCGACGGCGGCGGCAAGGTGGCCTCCTTTGGCCGCGTGCTGGAAACCGGGCGCCGCTTGGCGCTGCTGTACTTCGCCACGGCCCGGCGCCTGCGCCGCGACGGGCAGGAGCAGACCCTGCATCTGGCGCGGGTCAACGGCCTGCCGGGTCTGGTGCGCTGCGTGGACGGCAAGGTGGAGTCGGTGCAGACGCTGCTGGTCGAAGACGGGCTGATCCAGCGCATCTACACGCTGCGCAATCCGGACAAATTGACGGGCGTGATCCTGCCTTCGACTGCTTGAGGGCATCAGCCGCAGAGCAGAAAAAACCATAGCTGCTACCGCTTGTCATTCAATGGATTAAGAATGTTTTATCTCTGAACTTGTTTTGCGTAGAGCGGTAGAGGCTATCTTTATTGATGTTCCTGGTTTGGATCGCAGCGGCTGTCACAAACCGGGCCGCTGTCGCGTCTTAGAGGTATGGGCCAGCCGCAGGGGCGGGCCTGCATTGCCTCAAGGAGTCTTCAGATGGCCGATATCGCCAACCCCATTGCCATTCCCACGCCGCGCCTGGACTTCCGTGCGCTGGCCCCCGAGCTTTACAAGGCCCAGGCCGGCCTCAACGCCCAGATCGCGCGCTCCAGCCTCGGTGTGCAGCTGCTGGAGCTGGTCTATCTGCGCGTCTCGCAGATCAACGGCTGTGCCTTTTGCGTGGACATGCATGTGCGCGAGCTGCTGTCGCGCGGCGAGGATCTGCAGCGCATCAACAGCGTGGTGACTTGGCGCGAGGTGGACTTCTTCGAGATGCGCGAGCGCGCTGCGCTGAACTGGGCCGAGCGCTGCACGCAGCTGAGCCAGGCCCACCCCGCGCCGCAGGACTTCGAAGCCCTGCGTCCCTATTTCAGCGAGCGCGAGATCGTGGAGCTCAGCTACGCCATCGGCTGCATCAATGTCTGGAACCGTCTGTGCGTGGGCTTTGCCGCGCCGGTGGAAAAGAAGCCCATCACTCTCTGAGTACCGGCACATCGTCCCTAGTTCTGGGTGATCTTGCGTTCCTTGACCACCTTGCCCCACTGCTCGTATTCCTTCTTCATGAAGGCCGCGAACTCGGCTCGGGTGGTGGGCTGGGGTGTCAGGCCGTGCTGCTTGAGGGCTTCGGCCACGCCGGGGTCCTTGAGCACTTTGACGATTTCCAGATTCCAGCGGTCCAGCACTGTGGTGGGCGTCTTGCCAGGGGCCACAAAAGCGTACCAGTTCAAAGCCTCGAAGCCCGGATAGCCTGCCTCTGCCACGGTGGGGATGTTGGGCATATAGGCCGGGCGGGTCAGCCCCGTGGTGGCCAGCGGGATCAGCTTGCCCGATTCGATGTGCGGCAAGGCCGTGGGAGGAGCGGCAAAGTAAGAGGTGACGCGCTCGCCCAGCAAATCCTGCAGGGCCGGCGCGCCGCCCTTGTAGGGCACGTGAACCATTTCAATACTCGCGCGCTGGTTGAACAGCTCGCCCGCCAGATGCGAGGCCGAGCCTGCGCCTGTCGATGCATAGTCCACGCTGCCGGGGCTCTTCTTGGCCTTGGCCACGAATTCGGCCAGAGTCTTCACGCCCGCGCCCTTGTGCACCACCAGTACATTGGGAAAGTTCACGCCGCCCGAGATGGGCGCCAGATCGCTGAAGGGGTTGTAGCCCACCTTCATGATGTGGGGCGCAATCGTCAGCGGGCCGATGGAGCCGAACAGCAGTACCGAGCCGTCGGCCGGGGCCTTGGCCACGAACTGGTGGGCGATATTGCCGCCCGCGCCGCCCTTGTTGTCCACTACCACGGTCTGGCCTATGTTCTCGCCTAGCTTTTTGGCAATCATGCGTGCCGCCGCATCGGCAGCACCGCCGGCTGCAAAGCCCACCACCAGGGTCACGGGCTTGTTGGGCAGCCACTCGGGGCTTGCCATTGCGGCAGAGCCCAGCCAGAGCATGGAAGTGGCCACGGCCGTGGCGCGCAGAAAATAGCGTTTGTTCATCATGGTTATGTCTCCTGGTCGGGATGGGCGCCGGTGGTCCGGCTGATTGCTTTAATCCGCACCCAGGCCTATGGGGCTGGGTTGGCGTTTTTCGGTGTTGTGGCGCAAAAGCGATGCCGTGCGGAACACTCCGTGGGCAAACTTGCCGTAGGGCAGGGTGGCAAACAAGGCCATCACGGCGCCCAGGTGCAGGCATAGCAGCAAGGCCAGAGCGGGCGTACCGCGGCCCAGCCACAGCGCCAGACCGCTGGAGGCCACCACAAACAGCAGGGCGATAAAGCCGAGGTCCATGGGCTTTTGCTTCGCGTCGCCATGCAGCGGGTGGCGGGCGCGGTTCAGCTGCCACAGGCCGGCCGTGCCGATCATCAGGCTCACACCGCCCAGAGCACCGAGGATCTTGGGCAGGCTGGGCAGCTCGTAAGGTGCTGGCAGCTTGAAGACGTAGTGGTAAATCGTCGCCAGCCCCGTGGCCGCAAAGCACAGCATGAAGCCATAGAAAGTCAGGTGGTGAAAGCGGCGGCGCTTCAAGGTGTATGCGTCGTCCTCGTTGTGGCAGCCGTCGCCGTGGCCGCCGTCCAGGTACTTGAGGCGCAGCACATCGTGCGTGGCTTCAGCAGCGGCCGGGCCGCTGACATCCACATTGCTGGTGGCGGGCTTTACGTCCTTCCAGAAGCGGCGCACGCCCATGAACAGGGCAAACACCACGAACAAAAACACCGGCGCAAAGATGCTGACCAGCAGGTTGTGCGGGAACAGGTTGTAGAAGTTATTGCCCAGATTGCGGTTCCACAACTGGCCCAGGCCGCCTTGCGCCGCCACGGCCAGTGCCAGGAACAAAAAGAGCCCGGCGACCAGTGCCAGCGACAGCGTCAAGCCGTTCTTCTGGTACAGCTTGCCCAGAGCCGGCGGCCAGGCGTAGTCGGCATAGGTTTGACCGCGCACCTCGGCCATGGCCTTGGGGATGTTGATGGCAAATTCATGCGGCGGCGCGTACTGGCAGGCGTGCAGGCATGCGCCGCAGTTGTGGCAGAGGTTGGCCAGGTAATGCACATCGGCCTTGCCGAATTCCAGCCGGCGCGTCATGGCCGGAAACACGGCGCAAAAGCCTTCGCAATAGCGGCAGGCATTGCAGATCTGCATCTGGCGCGCTACTTCGCTTTCGGCAGCGGTTTCGGGTCCGGTCGCGGTGGGCGCGGGGAGGATGGGTATGACCTTGCCGGCGGCCAGGCTCTGGGCTTCCTTGCCCAGTTCTTGCAGGGATTGGATGCTCATGATTTAGACCTCGTCCTTTACGGCGCCATGGATAGCGGCTTTGCCGGCGGCGGCCAGGGCGGCATTGCGTCCGGCGATGCGGCCAAAAGCCGTGCCTATGGACATGCCGACACCAGCCGTATAGCCCTTGCCCAGCACATTGCCGGCCATCATTTCACCGGCCACAAACAGGTTGTCGCTGGGCTGATCGTCAAAGCGCACGGCGGCGGTGTCGTCCACCTTCAAGCCCAGATAGGTGAAGGTGACGCCGGGACGCAGCGCATAGCCGTAGAACGGGCCGGTATCCAGCGGACGCGCCCAGTGGGTCTTGGCCGGGGCCAGGCCTTCGGTATGACAATCGTCCAGCGCCGTATGGTCAAAGTGGCCTACCTTGCAACTGCTGTTGTAGGCATTCAGCGTGGCCATGAAGGTGTCCACATCTAGGCCCAGCTTCTGCGCCAGCTCGGGCAGGGAATCGGCCTTCACGCCGGGGAACACCGGCGGCATGAAGCGGCCTATGGCCTTGCTGTCGATGATGGAGTAGGCAATCTGCCCCGGCTGCTGGGCCACCAGGCGGCCCCAGATGGCATAGCGCTTGGGCCAGAAGTCCTCGCCCTCGTCATAAAAGCGCTGGGCATCGCGATTGACCACCACGCCCAGCGAGACGCAGTCGATGCGGGTGCAGATGCCGCCGTCATACAGCGGGGCGCGGGCGTCGATGGCCACCATATGGGCCTGGGTCGGGTCGCCTATGCGGTCGGCGCCCTGCTCATCGAGCATGTGGAGCAGCAGCGTGCCCTTGTTGAAGGCCGTGCCGCGGATCAGAAAGTTGTCCGAAGGCCATTCGCCGCGCTCGTTCTGGCCCCAGGCCTCGCGCAGCCATTCGCGGTTGGATTCGAAGCCGCCGGCCGCCAGCACGCAGCTCTTGGCCGTGATGCGCTGACCCTTGGCCCACGCGGCCTGGAAGCGGCCGTTTTCAATTTCCAGTCGATCAACGGGCGATTCGTAGCGAATCTCCACACCCAGCTTTTCGGCGCTTCGGAAATAGGCATTCACCAGCGCCTTGCCGCCACCCATGAAGAAGGCATTGGTGCGCGCCACATGCAGCGCGCCCGACAACGGCGGCTGGAAGTGCACGCCGTGCCTGCGCATCCAGTTGCGGCAGGTGCTGGAGGCGCGAATCACCATGCGGGCCAGATGCTCGTTGGTGATACCGCCCGTGACCTTGAGCAGATCCTGCCAGTACTCGTCTTCGGGGTAGGCCTCGATCAGCACATCCTGCGGTGCATCGTGCATGCAGCGCAAATTGCGGGTGTGGCCGGAATTGCCGCCGCGCCATTCGCGGGGCGCGGATTCGAGCAGCAGCACGCGGCGGCCGGCTTCGCGCGCCATCAGCGCGGCGCACAGAGCGGCGTTGCCACCACCGATGATGAGCACATCGGTGTCAAAGGCTTCAGTTTTCATGATGGGCTGCCATGGTCCGTAGTCCATGGCGGTTCAACGTGGGTGGGAGTTCTTCGCCTCCCGTCACGCCGTGCCCGCTGTTGATCTCTGATTTACAGAGGCAGGACGCGCCCGAAGGAGGTCGTTGCCTGCGAATGTAGAGATTGCCGCCTTCGCCGTGCAGCCGGCTGAGGGTATAGGGGTATCACAATTTGTGATGTATCAGTCTGCAAGCGTGGCGCCTACCCAGGCACCGGATTTCACCAGCTGCCGTGCGCAGTCCACCAGCACCACGCGCGCGGCCAGTGCTGCCGGGGACAGTTCGTCATCGGACAGGCTGCATAGCGCGGCCTTGCGCTTGACGGTGTCGTCGGCAATCTGCGACCACTGAAAGCGCTCCGCCGCGTCCTTGTACAAGGCGACGGCCGACCAGGGCTGGACGGTGGCGCCCATGCCCGCGTCCACAGCCTCCATGAGCAGGGGCAGAGAATCGATTTCCATGGCCATCTGGGACTGGAAGCCCGCCGTGGTGAACGAGGCCATGACGGAGCTGCGCAGGCCGTGGCTGCCGGAAGGCAGGATCAGTGGCACCTGCTGCAGCTGGGCCAGGCTGATGGGCTGGGCATGCTCTATGCGCGGCGCCACCGGTTGCTGGCGCGACTGGATCAGGAACAGCTGTTCTTCCAGTAAGGGTATCACGCTCCAGCGTCTGGCCGTGTGCGTATCAAAAAGAATAGCTAGATCCAGTTGTCTGGCATTGAGCAGACTGGTCAAATGCCCTGAAAGCGTGGACACCATATGCAGGCGCACATCGGGATAGCGCTCGCGCATGGCACGCATCAAAGGCAGGCCCAGCACCGAGGCAATGGTGGGCGAGAGCCCCATGCTGACCGCCCCTGAGAGTCTGGCCTGCTGGGCCGCATGAATGGCTTGCTCGGCATGGCGCAGGGTGAGCTGGGCCTCATGGAAAAAAGCCTGACCCGCCTCGGTGGGAACCACGCCGCGCGGCGTGCGCTGCAGCAATCGGGTGGAGAGTTCGGACTCCAGGCGGCTGATCTGTTGGCTGAGCGCGGACTGCACCATATCTAGATGCAGAGCGGCACGGCTCATGGAGCCCAGTTCAACAATCCGTACAAAGTAGCGCAGCTGGCGCAGTTCCATGGCAAATCCTCACGCCCGCAGCAGTTGATGGGCGCTGGGATAATCGCATACCTATGAGCAACAAGCACCGTGTCGTGGTGGGTTTGTCGGGCGGTGTGGATTCCGCTGTCACCGCCCATCTTCTCAAACAGCAAGGCCACGAGGTCGTCGGCATCTTCATGAAAAATTGGGAAGATGACGATGACAGCGAGTTTTGCTCGTCCAACATCGACTTTGTGGACGCGGCTGCCGTGGCCGATGTGATCGGCATCGAGATCGAGCACGTCAATTTCGCCGCCGACTACAAGGATCGCGTGTTTGCCGAGTTTCTGCGCGAGTACCAGAACGGCCGCACGCCCAATCCCGACGTGCTTTGCAATGCCGAGATCAAGTTCAAGGCATTTCTCGACCATGCCATGCGCCTGGGTGCCGAGAAGATTGCCACCGGCCACTATGCGCGCGTGCGCCAGAACCCCGATACCCAGTTGTTCGAGCTGCTTAAAGGACTGGATAACAGCAAGGATCAGAGCTACTTTTTGCACCGGCTGAACCAGGCCCAGCTGTCCAAAGCCATGTTTCCGGTGGGCGAGCTGCACAAGACCGAAGTGCGCCGCATTGCCGAGGAAATCGGCCTGCCTAATGCCAAGAAGAAGGACTCGACGGGCATCTGCTTTATTGGCGAGCGCCCTTTCCGCGACTTCCTGAACCGCTATATCAGCAAGGAACCCGGCCTCATTCTGGACGACCGCAATCGCAAGCTGGGCAAGCATGTGGGCCTGAGTTTCTACACGCTGGGCCAGCGCTCGGGCCTGGGCATTGGCGGTGTGAAGGAAAAAGGCGCGGCACGCGGCGCGGGCGATCACGCACCCTGGTTTGTGGCGCGCAAGGATCTGGACAAGAACGTGCTGCGTGTGGTGCAAGGCCATGATCACCCCTGGCTGCTGTCCCAGGCGCTGGTGGCCGACCAGATCAGCTGGGTCGCCGGTCACGCGCCTGCTGAAGGCAAGGCCTATGGCTCCAAGACCCGCTATCGCCAGCCCGATTCCCCGGCACTGATTTCGCAAGCCACGGCCCAGGGCTTTCGACTGGACTTTCCCGAGGCGCAATGGGCGGTCACTCCCGGCCAGTCGGCCGTGCTGTACGACGGCGAGGTCTGTCTGGGCGGCGGCATCATTGCCCAGGTGGATCCTGACAAGGCTCAGTAATCTCTCGCCTCGTCAAAGCATTGCTGGGCCAGCTCAGCGGAAAGACCCAGGGCTTGCGCCTGTGGCAGCTGGGCCAGTTGCCAGACGGCTTCACCCAGGTCTTCGCGCTCGCCGGTTTCCATGCCTTTGACGCTGTTGAAGCGTGCGGTGAATAGGCGCAATGCGGCTTGGGCTTGCTCCAGGTCTTGTGCCTGGCCCAAGCCCTTTGCTGCCAGATCGTAGGCCGTATGGGCCAGCTTGGCGCGGGCTGCCGGCCAGCCGGAAAAGGGCCGGCCATATTCCTTGCGCCACCATTCGGGCTTGCGCAGCTGGCTGACCGCGCTGTAGTCCTGCCACGGGCGCAGCTTCTCGCGGGCCTTGAGTTGCTGGCGCAGGCGTTTGCCTTCAGCTTCCTCGACGTTGTAGGCAATGAAATGCTCCAGGCGCGGCCAGCTATCGAGCGCGGGCAGGCCGCCCAGCTGCGGCATAAAGCGCAGTTGCAGCGCCGTCAGCTCAGTCAGGGAACCCAGCGACTCCAGGTGCGCGCACTGGCCCCACAACGCCAGCGAGCTGAGATGGGGGAACTGCTTCAAGCCATGTAGGCAGATGGGCTGCTTGCCCGCACCGTTGCGCAACTCCAGAGAACTCGTCTGCTGCAACAGGCCAAGCTCGGGCAGTTGCAGCGGCGCATCGCTGCTGCGCTTGCTGGTCAGCGGGCTCAGGCTCAGATGCCCGGGCGCCTCTCCCTTGACCGTGATCTTGCTCAGATCGCCTTGCAAGCTCAGCTGCAGAGGGGGAGCGTTCTCGCCGTCCGGCAGATGCAGCGTCAAATGGCCACCGCCCTGGGCCGGCAGATAAATGGCCAGGGTCTGGATGCGCGATGCACGGGCATCCACCTGCAGCTCGCCCGAAAGCGGCGGCCACCAGCTGAAATTTTCAATCGGCCGGCCGGCAGACCAGGCGAAAAAGCCGTGATCGCTGCCGGTGTAGCGAATGTGGCGCGGCCAGGGCGAGCCCGCGGGAGTGGCAAAAGCGTCAAAACACGACCAGCGCAGGAGCTGGTGGGCATCGACCCATAGATCGGCCTTGGGGCAGCGGTCTTTGGGGCCTATGTCCAGACTGCCTTGTCCCGGGCTGGTGCGCAGGATATGGGGCGGACCGTCGGTCAGCGGAAGTGGAAAACGCCCGTCTTCATGGGGCTGGCCGTTGATCACGATAGGCATGGGTGCTCGGTTGCTGCTGCAGGCGGTAGTCGTTCATGGTATGCCATGGGCCGCCTGTGTTCTGGCGGTCAGCAGCGAGCCTTCGGCCAGGGCTGCATCTGCAGCATCGCTTACTGGAGTATTCCCCGGGCCCGGGCTTCGCTGACGGCCTTGGTTCGGGTCGGTACGGCCAGCTTGCGATAGATGTTCTTGATGTGGCACTCCACGGTGTAGCGCGACAGAAAAAGGTTTTCGGCAATTTCGCGGTTGGTCAGTCCATCGGCCACCAGCTTGAGGATCTGACTTTCGCGGGCGCTGAGTACGGCCTCGGGCGCTGGCTCCTGAGGCGTGGCTGCGCGCGGCTGCAATTCGGCAATGATGCGGCGGGCAATAAAGGGGTCGATCGGCGCGCCGCCGCGTAGCACGCTGCGAATGGACAGCGTCACTTCCAGGTCGTCGCGTTCCTTGAGCACATAGCCGTTGGCTCCGGCGCGCAGCGAAGCCAGAATGACGTCTTCCGTGCTCCAGGCCGAGATGACCAGAATGCCCATGCCGGGGTCTGAAGCCCGCAGCTCGGCAATCAGATCGATGCCGCTGCCGTCTGGCAAGCCCAGATCGACCAGGGCCATGGCCACCGGATGCTCTTTCAGGCTGGCCCGGGCCTGGGCCAGCGAGTCGACAAACACCAGGGCATCCTCGGTATAGCCCAGGCTGTAAAGCACTGATTCCAGGCGCTTGCGTATCAAGGGCTCGTCTTCAACCACCATCATGGGGCTGGGCAATATGGATTCCGAGAGCAGGTGCGAGAACGGTGGCATGACACTTTCTGCGGTGAGGGCGTGATGCTGGACTATTCCTGACATCGCGCGGCTTGCCCATCACTGAAAACTGGTAATTTACGGCCGCAACCCTGGGGGAGCGCGCGGAGCTTGCCGGTTCGAGCGGCTACTCGAACGTGCGGGTCTCACGGCCTTGGTGAATTGTTACAGTTTTCGACCGAAGATGTCTGTTCTTTGTCGCGGCCGGACTCTGGTGGCGGCGGAAAACAAAAAAGCGAAGCCTGGGCTTCGCTTTTGGGGGAGGAGACAGAGATTTGTCGCCCGATATCCGCTTTAGAACGGAATATCGTCGTCCATATCGTCAAAGCCCGAGGCTGCGCGCTGTGGCGGAGGAGCCATGGGGGCAGGAGCGGGGCGTGCGGCAGGAGGAGCTTGACGAGGTGCGGCGGCGGGAGCAGGTGCACGGCGGGGCGCTTCATAGCTGCTTTCGCCATAGCCTTCGTCACCATAGCCGCCACCTTGTGGCTGGCCACCGCCTTGGCGGCTGCCCAGCATCTGCATGGTGTCGGCGCGGATTTCGGTAGCGTAGCGTTCCTGGCCGGTGGCCTGGTCGGTCCACTTGCGGGTGCGCAGGCTGCCTTCCACATAGACCTGGCTGCCCTTGCGCAGGTACTGGCCTGCGATTTCGGCGAGGCGGCCGTTGAAGGTCACGCGGTGCCATTCCGTAACTTCACGGTTCTCGCCGGTGTTCTTGTCGCGCCAGCGGTCGGTCGTGGCGATGGTCACATTGGCCACCTGGTCGCCGCTGGGGAAGGTGCGCATTTCGGGGTCTTTACCCAGATTGCCGACGATGATGACTTTGTTGACGGATGCCATAGATATTGCCTTTACAAATTGTGGCCCGGGCAATTAAGAAGGTTCCCGAGCCAATGAAGAGCGCCATTTTGCCCCAAGCGGTGGCGCCCGAATACGAGATTTCCCTAGGTGGCGGCAGGGGTAGAGAGCGCAAACATGCTCTCAGCCATGGCGTCCTACAGGGCGCAGCGGCCAGCTCACGATCAGCCACAGCAGCACCAGTACCGAGGTCAGGGCAAACAGACCCGGGGCTCCTGCCCATTTTGCGATGGCACCGCCAATGGCGCCGCCGGCAAACAGACCCAGAGACTGCAGCGTGTTGTAAGCGCCGAGGGCGGCTCCGCGCAGCGGTGCGGGCGCCATGCGCGAGACCAGACTGGGTTGGGTGGCTTCCAGCGCGTTGAAGCCGCAAAAGAACAGAAACATCAGCAGCGCCATGCACCAGACGGTGGGGATGGTGCCGCTGGCCGCCAGCATGCCCAGGCCTATCTGCACCATCAGCACCAGCGCAATGGCGGCGAGCAGTGCCGTGCGCAGCTTGCCCTTGCGCTCCATGGAAAACAGCGCGCCCATGGCGAAGAACGACAGCACCACGGCGGGCAGGTAGATATGCCAGTGTTCCTGCTTGACCACGCCGGCCTGGACCAGCATGGCGGGCACGGCCACCCACATGGACATCTGCACGGTATGCAGAATGAACACGCCAAAGTTCAGGCGCAGCAAGTCGGTATGGCGCAGCAGGTCGCTGAATTTGCCCTTGGGCGCATTGGCATGCTGCTTGGGCTCGGGCGGAACCACCCAGAGCACCACGGCCACGCCGGCCAGAGCCAGAGCGCAGGTCAGGCCGAAAATGCCGGACAGGCCTACCCAGGCGCTCAGCAGCGGTGCCAGCACCAGGGCCAGCGCAAACATCAGGCCTATGCTGCCGCCCACCAGGGCCATGGCCTTGGTGCGTACGCCATCACGGGTCAGATCGGCCAGCAAGGCGGTGACGGCGGCAGAGACTGCGCCCGCGCCCTGCAGGCCGCGGCCCAACATCAGGCCGGTCAAGGAGTCGGCCATGGCGGCCAGCAGGCTGCCCGCAGCGAAGACGAACAGTCCGGCCACGATGACGCGCTTGCGGCCGAAACGGTCGGAGGCCAGCCCCAGCGGCAGCTGAAACACCGCCTGGGTCAGGCCGTACAGGCCCATGGCCAGGCCGACCATGGCGGGGTCGTCACCCCCAGGGTATTTGCGCGCTTCCAGCGCAAAAACAGGCAGGACCAGGAACAGACCCAGCATGCGCAGCGCAAAAATCAGCGCCAGGGCACCGCTTGCGCGGCGCTCTTGTTGCGTCATGGTGGAAGAGGATTTGTCTACGCCCTGCGTGCCCGCATTCGGGGAGGTTTGGATTCTTTTCACGCTCAAATTTTGTCAAGAGTCAATTTCTTGCGCCCACATTAACTCAAACACCGTGGCACGGTCATGGGTTGGGTGGGGGCAAATAGAACCGCAGATTGTCCGTGAACCTGGGAAAGCTCGCCAGACAAAGCCCTGTCTGACTATCATGGAGAGTTTTCTGCCGCCTGGAGCGCCTGTGTCCGTGAAGCCTGATTCGCACCCTGTAGACCAAGATGACAGCCTCTATCTGGGCCGCTCATTGGCGCAAACGCGCATTGCCATCCGAGGTGCGCGCACACACAACCTCAAGAACATCGACCTGGATATCCCCCGCAATCAGCTGGTGGTGATCACGGGTCTGTCCGGCTCGGGCAAGTCCAGCCTGGCTTTTGACACCTTGTATGCAGAGGGTCAGCGGCGTTATGTGGAAAGCCTCTCGGCCTATGCGCGCCAGTTTCTGGGGCGGCTGGACAAGCCCGATGTCGATCTGATCGAAGGCCTGTCGCCGGCCATCTCCATCGAGCAAAAAGCCACCAGTCACAATCCGCGCTCCACCGTGGGTACGGTGACCGAGATCAACGACTATCTGCGCCTGCTCTACGCCCGCGCCGGTACGCCTTTCTGCCCCGACCACAATCTGCCGCTGCAATCGCAGACCATCAGCCAGATGGTCGACAGCGTGCTGGCGCTGCCCGAGGACACCAAGCTCATGGTGCTGGGCCCGCTGGCGCGCGAGAAAAAAGGCGAATTCGCCGAACTCTTCGTGCAGCTGCAGGCCCAGGGCTATGTGCGCTTTCGCATTGACGGGCAGATTTACGACGCCCAGTCTCTGCCCAAGCTGGAAAAGAACGAGCGCCACAACATCGATGTGGTGATCGACCGCCTCAAGGTGCGCGAAGACGTCAAGCAACGCCTGGCCGAAAGCTTCGAGGCTGCTTTGCGCGCGGGCGGCAATGATGCCGGCGGCCGGGTGATTGCGCTGGAGATGGACAGCGGCAAAGAGCATTTGTTCAGCGCCAAGTTCGCCTGCCCCCTGTGCGACTACTCCCTGCCCGAGCTGGAGCCGCGCATCTTTTCCTTCAATTCGCCCATGGGCGCCTGCCAAGCCTGCGATGGTCTGGGCAACAGCGAAGACTTTGACCCAGACCGCGTCGTGCCCTTCCCTACGCTGAGCCTGGCCAGCGGTGCCATCAAAGGCTGGGACAAGCGCAACAACTACTACTTCTCCATGCTGGAAAGCGTGGCCAAGCACTACGGCGTGAGCACCGAAACCCCGTTTGACGAGCTGCCTGATAACGTGCGCCACATCATCCTATGGGGCTCGGGCGAGGAGGCCATGGCCTTCAACTATGTTTTTGAGAGCGGCCAGCGCAAGGGCGAAGCCTTTATCAAGAGCCATCCGTTCGAAGGCATCATCCCCAATATCAAGCGCCGCTTTCGCGAAACCGAATCCAGCGTCGTGCGTGACGATCTGGCCAAGCTGCGCACCATCCGCAAATGCCCCGAATGCGAAGGCACGCGCCTTCGCCGCGAGGCCCGCTTTGTGCGCGTGGGCGAGGGCGATCAAGCCCGGGCGATCTATCAAATCAGCCATGCCACCCTGAGCGAGGCGCTGGACTGGTGCAAGACCTTGAACCTGAGCGGCGCCAAGGCCGAGATCGCCAGCAAGGTGGTGCGCGAGATTGCCTCGCGCCTGCTGTTCCTCAACGACGTGGGCCTGTCGTATCTGAGCCTGGGGCGCAGTGCCGATACGCTCTCCGGCGGCGAGGCCCAGCGCATTCGTCTGGCATCGCAAATTGGCTCGGGCCTGACGGGCGTGATGTATGTGCTCGATGAACCCTCCATCGGTCTGCACCAGCGCGACAACGACAAGCTGATTGCCACGCTGGAGCACCTGCGCAATATAGGCAACAGCGTGATCGTGGTCGAGCACGACGAGGACATGATGCGCGCGGCCGATCAGGTCATCGACATGGGCCCGGGTGCCGGCGTGCATGGCGGCCGCATCATGGCCCAGGGCACGTATGAGGAGGTCAAGGCCAACCCCGATTCGCCGACGGGCCGCTATCTCTCCGGGGTCCAGAGCATTCCCGTGCCCCAGCGTCGCATGCCCTGGCAACCGGCGGTGCGCAAAAGCACGGAGCCCGAGACCGGCAAGGGCAAGGCTTCGCTGTTTCCCGTCAGTGCCGCGCAAAAGCGTGCGGCCGAAGACCAGGCGCATTCCGATCTGCAAGCCTTGCGTGTGGTGGGAGCCTGTGGCCACAACCTCCAGAATGTGACGGTGGAATTTCCCGTGGGCCTGTTCACCTGCGTGACCGGGGTTTCCGGCTCGGGCAAATCCACGCTGGTCAACGACACGCTGTATGCCGAAGTGGCGCGCCAGCTTTACCGCGCCAGCGACGAGTCGGCGGCCCATGACGACATCATCGGCATGACCTATTTCGACAAGGTCATCAATGTCGATCAATCCCCGATCGGCCGCACGCCGCGCAGCAATCCGGCCACCTATACCGGCCTGTTCACGCCGATCCGCGAGCTGATGGCCGAGACCAATACTGCCAAGGAGCGCGGTTACGGCCCCGGGCGTTTCAGCTTCAACGTGGCCGGCGGCCGCTGCGAGGCCTGCCAGGGCGATGGTGTGGTGAAGGTGGAAATGCACTTTCTGCCCGACGTCTACGTGCCTTGCGACATCTGCCACGGCCAGCGCTACAACCGCGAAACGCTGGAAGTGCTGTGGAAGGGGCGGAACATCTCCCATATCCTGGAGATGACGGTGGAGGATGCCCACGCCTTCTTCAAGGACGTGCCTTCCATTGCGCGTAAGCTGCAGACGCTGCTGGATGTGGGCCTGTCCTATATCCGTCTGGGCCAGAGTGCCACCACCTTGTCGGGCGGCGAGGCGCAGCGCGTCAAGCTGGCGCAGGAGCTGTCCAAGCGCGACACCGGCCGCACGCTCTACATCCTGGACGAACCCACCACCGGCCTGCACTTTGCCGACATCGATTTGCTGCTCAAGGTGCTGCACCAGCTGCGCGATGCGGGCAACACCATTGTGGTGATCGAGCACAACCTCGATGTGATCAAGACGGCCGACTGGCTGATCGACATGGGGCCCGAAGGCGGCTCCGGCGGCGGCCAAGTGGTGGCGGTAGGCACGCCCGAGGACGTGGCGGCCAATCCCGCCAGCTTTACCGGGCGCTATCTCAAGCCCTATCTGGACAAGGCAGCCAAGGCCGGGGCGCGCAAGACGGCTGCAAAATCCAAGATGAAATTGGCCGAAGACTGAACTGCAATAAGCGCTGATAGCTATGGAATCAATAGTGCAAGACGCTCTGGAGCTTGAGATGGAACAGGATATTTGGGATTTTGTCGTGGTCGGTGCCGGAATGGCCGGCAGCTCGGTGGCCTGGCAGCTGGTGCAAGCGGGCGAGGCTGCTGCCTCCAGGGTGCTGGTGCTGGAGCGCGAGTCCCAGCCCGGCTATCACACGACGGGCCGCTCTGCCGCTCTGTATGAAGAGCATTACGGCCCCGCCCAGGTGCAGGCGCTGACGCGCGCCAGCCGCGCTTTCTACGATGCTCCGCCTGCCGGTTTTGCACAGGCCCCCATACTCACGCCGCGCGGCGTGCTCTATGTGGGCACGGCCGAGCAACAAGCGCTGATCGACAGCGCTTATGCCGAAGCCGTCGTTCATTCGCCCTCTGCCCAGCGTCTCGATGCCGGGCAGCTCAAGGCCATGGTGCCTTGCCTCAATACCGAGGTGCTGGTCGATGGTTTTCTGGACCAGGGCGCGCGCGATATCGATGTGCACGGCCTGCATCAGGGCTTTCTGCGCGGCCTGCGCCAGCACGGCGGCCAGTTGTGGTGCAACGCCGAGGTGCAGAGTCTGGTGCGGGTCAATGAGGTCTGGCAGATCGCCCTGGCTGACGGCCGGCAGATCCAGGCCAGGGTGGTGATCAATGCCGCCGGGGCCTGGGCCGATGTGCTGGCCCGGATGGCCGGTGCTGCGCCCATAGGCCTCACGCCCAAGCGCCGCAGCGCTTTTACCTTTGCGGCCCCCGAAGGCATGGACGCCACGCACTGGCCGGCCATCATCAGCGCCGACGAGGCCTGGTATATCAAGCCCGATGCCGGCCAGCTGCTGGGTTCGCCGGCCAATGCTGACCCGGTGGAGCCCCACGACGTGGTGCCCGAAGAGCTGGACATTGCCACCGGCATTTACCGCATAGAGGAATGCACCACGCTGCAGATTCGCCGCCCCTCGCACACCTGGGCGGGTCTGCGCTCTTTTGTGGAAGATGGCGAGCTGGTGATCGGCTGGGACGGCTCGCCCACGCCGGTAGCCGGCTTTTTCTGGGTCGCCGCACAAGGCGGCTACGGCATTCAAAGCGCTGCAGGCTACAGCTTGCTAGCCCGCAACCTGCTGCTGGGCGAGTCTCTGCATCCCACGCTGGTCCAGCAAAAAGTCAATGTGGCGGCGGTGACGCCGGCCCGTTGCCAGCGCAGCCAAGGCTGAGCGTCGAGGCTTGGCGCTTCCAGATGCATAGCGCCAAGCGCATGCTGGATAAGCGCTGGCTGCTGTTTTCTCTAGATTTCGGCTTGCTGCCAGCCTGCGCCGGCATGCTGGCGACGGCCTATGTGGGCGGTGGCCGCCAGATCGCAGAGCCAGGCTGAAGTCCAGCACAGCCAGGCTGTCCACAAGGTATGGCTCATGAAATGCGCGCCGCGCATCTGCTGGGCCCAGCCCAGGGCAAAACCGGCGACCAGTGCCGCCAGCAGCCAGATGCGTGCGGCGCGCGGCTGGTGGTGGCGCAGCACGAAATATCCGCTGATAAAGCCAAAGCCAGCCGAGGCATGGCCTGCAGGAAAGCAGTGCCCGCCGCCGCCATCGTGGGTGCCCCAGGCCCAGTGCGAGACATAGTGGCCCACGCCGCCGAAATCGGCCAGATCCCAGGGGCAGCTGGTGGCGCTGAAGCGTTTCATCAGCGCCATCACCACCAGGGACACCAGGATCGACACCACCAGCTGAACTCGGCGCGAATAGGGCAGGCGGCGCATCAGCCCCGCGGGCCACCAGATGCACAGGGTCAGCCCCAGCACGATCACCCAGGCCAGCATGCGGGCACCTTCATGTGCGATGTGGACCATGAACCAGTTCGACTGGAGGGCAAAGCCCTGGCTGCTGCCAAACCAGCGGGCCACAGGCATGTCGAAGCCGCTGGCATCCCAGGCAATCACGCAGGCCAGGGCCAGCAGAGTCCAGCACAGCGATGAGAAAAAGGCGGGGGAGGGTGTAGAAACCGGAGAAGGGGGCGCAGACGTCATGCTGCGCACCTTAGAAAGCCCGGCTTAACTCCGTCTTAAGCCAGGCCGATGGGCGCAAGGGTCAGCGCGGCTGCAGGCCAAAGCGCAGGCGCAGACGGCTCCAGCGCAGGCCGCGCTGCTTGCGTATGCCAAGCAGCAGCCACCAGGCCAGATAAGCGCCGCAAATGCCTACCAGTGCACCGCCTATGACGTCCGAGGGGAAATGCACGCCCAGGTGCACGCGGCTCCAGGCCATGGCCAGGGCAGCCATCCAGGCAAAGGCGACCAGAGTGGTGCGATGGCGCATGCTGCCCAGGCTCACGGCCATGGCCAGTGCAAAGGCGCCGCTGGCATGCATGCTGGGAAAGCTGGCCCGGCCGCCGTGCTGCAGCCATTGCATGCCCATATTCAGCTGGGCGGGGCGGGGCGTGGGAAAGCCCCAGCGGATCAGCCTGGCAATACACCAGGCAATGGCCATGGACATCAGCAGCAGCACCAGGCTGCGGCGCATGGCCGGCGAGCCGCGCACAAAGCCCAGGGCCACCACGATGAGACTGAGATTGGGGACCCAGCCGGAGATGAAGCGGGCGGTTTCGATACTCAGCAGCGGGGTCTGGGCATTGGCGTTGACCAGTGCATACAGAGCGGGATCAAAGGAGAACATGGGGCATGCACCGGCCAGAAGCCAAAGTAGTGACTGGGCTGCATGCTATAGCTTTTCATATCCACGCCGCCAGCAAAGTTTGATGGCCAGAGAGCCGTGGGTTTTGATGCGGCGTGCAGCCATGGCGGTCATGGACAATGCCGGCATGCGAATACTTGTGGTCGAAGACAACGAAGGCATTGCGTCGGGCCTGCAGCTGAACCTGCGCCAGCGCGGTTACGCCGTGGACGTCTGTACCTGCGTGGCCGATGCCTGGCATGCGCTGAGTACGGAGCGCTTTGATGCGGTGCTGCTGGATCTGGGCCTGCCCGATGGGGACGGCAGCGCCATTGTGAGCCGATTGCGTGCGCAGACCGCCAGGCCCGGTGCGCCGGCCCTGCCTGATGCGGCCACGCCGGTGCTGATTCTGACGGCCCGCGATCAGGTGCATGAGCGTGTGGCAGGGCTGAACCTGGGCGCGGACGATTATCTGGTCAAGCCCTTCGACATGGACGAGCTGGAAGCGCGTTTGCGCGCCATGCTGCGCCGCGTGGTGGGCCAGGCCTCGCCGGTGATCCGCCATGGCGATCTGGAGATCGACCCGGCTCAGCGCACCATTCGCCAGCAAGGGCAGCTGGTGGAGGTTTCCCCGCGTGAATTTGCCGTGCTCTGGGCGCTGCTGCAGGCGCGCGGGCGGGTGCTGTCGCGCCAGCAGATCGAAGAGCATCTCTATAGCTGGGGCGATGCGGTGGAGAGCAATGCCGTGGAGGTCTATGTGCACCATTTGCGCAAGAAGCTGGGGGCCAAGCTCATCGTCACCATGCGCGGCGTGGGCTATTTTCTGCCGCAGGAGCCGGCATGAGCCGCCCGTTGCCGCCGCCGGCCCGGCGCCTGCCTTCGCTGCAGCTGCATCTGCTGGCCTGGATGCTGGGCGCGCTGGCCCTGGTCTGGGGCAGTTTTGTGGGCTGGGGCTATCTGACGGGGGTGCAGGAGGCCGATGAGCTGACCGACGGCCATCTGGCCAGCGTGGCGACATTGACGCTGAACTGGCATGTGAACGGCGATGTGCCGCCGGGTGAGGCCACGGTCGTGCAACGGCCGCCGGGCCTGAAGGCGCACGACTATCAGGAGTCGCTGAGCGTGGCCTTGTGGAATGCCCAAGGCGTGCTGATCTCGCGCACCGGCGCGGCGCCCTTGCCAGCATTTGATATCGAACAGGGCTTTGCCACGCTCAAGCTGGACGGGCATACGGCCTGGCGCAGCTTCACCCAATGGAGTGCCGACCGCAAAGCCAAGGTCACGGTGATGATTGCCCTGCCTGAGCGCGATGCTCTGGCCGACGACATTGCCATGCAGATGGTGGAGCCTGGCATTTGGCTGCTACCGGTGGTGGTGCTGGTGCTGGGCATGGCTTTGCGCCGGGGTTTGCGGCCCCTGAATGCGCTCTCGCACGAGGTGGAACAACTGGATCTGAGCCAGGCCCAGCGCATCTCCGATACCCATGTGCTGCGCGAACTGGCGCCCATGGTCAGCTCCATCAACACCTTGCTGGACCGGCAGCAGGCGGCGTTGGAGCGTGAGCGCAATCTGGCCAATGAAGTGGCCCACGAGCTGCGCACCCCGCTGGCTTCCATCGTGCTGCAGGCCCAGTCCCTGCGCTCGGCGGCCCAGGGCGCGGTGGATGACGTGGCCGTGCGCAATGCCTTGCAGCGCATAGGCAAGGACGCTTTGCATGCCGGCCATGTGCTCGATCAGCTGCTGGCGCTGGCCCGCGCCGGCCGAACCATGCTGGACGTACCGGCCCAGGCCGTGGACTGGTTGGCCGTGGCCCGCGATGTGGCGGCCGGCCAGGCCCAAAGCGCCTGGAGCCGCCAGGACACGCTGGCCATTGAAGCGCCAGAGGCCTTGGCTGTCATGGGCAATGCCGTGCTGCTGGAGCTGGCCTTGCGCAATCTGGTGGAAAACGCCATCAAGCACACGCCCGAGGGCACGCGCATAGAAATCCAGGGCGGCGTGGATGCAGAGACCGGCACGGTTTGGCTGCAGGTCTGCGACGACGGCCGTCGGGCCGGCGGCCAGGCCGCGCCAGCGCCCGTGGACAGCCTGCATCTGGGTCATGAAATCGTGGCCCGTGTCATGCAGGCCCACGGGGGGGGGATGCGGCCGGCTGCGGCTCCTTACGGCTTCACCACCTGCTATCGCATGGAAATTCCGGCAGCCGGTTAAAATCGCCGGTTACTAAGCGGTTACCTAAAGGTAGCCGTCGATTTTTTCCCCCAGGCCGCAGCGGCTGCGCAGGCTTGCACCTTCAGGTGCCAGCTGGGCGCCAGACATGCATCGGCAGGGGCGTTGCCTCTCAAAACTTTGAACGGAACCCACCATGCCTTTGATCTCGATGCGCGAAATGCTGGACCATGCTGCTGAAAACGGCTATGGCATTCCCGCCTTCAACGTGAACAACCTGGAACAAGTCCAGGCCGTGATGTCGGCGGCTGACGAAGTCGGCGCGCCCGTGATCCTGCAAGCCAGCGCCGGTGCCCGCAAGTACGCCGGTGAGCCCTTCATCAAGCACCTGATCCAGGCCGCTGCCGAGATGTACCCCCACATCCCCCTGGTCATGCACCAGGATCACGGCACCACGCCCGACATCTGCCAGGGCGCGCTGAACCTGGGCTTCGGCTCGGTGATGATGGACGGCTCGCTGATGGGTGACGGCAAGACGCCTTCGTCCTTCGACTACAACGTGGACGTGACCCAGAAGGTTGTGGCCATGGCGCACAAGATTGGCGCCACCGTGGAAGGCGAACTGGGCTGCCTGGGCAACCTGGAAACCGGTGAAGCCGGCGAAGAAGACGGCGTGGGCGCCGAAGGCAAGCTGGACCACAGCCAGATGCTGACCGACCCCGAAGAAGCTGCTGTCTTCGTCAAGGCCACTCAGCTGGACGCCCTGGCGATCGCCATCGGCACCAGCCATGGCGCCTACAAGTTCAGCCGCAAGCCCACAGGCGACATCCTGGCGATTTCCCGCGTCAAGGAAATCCACGCCCGCATCCCCAACACCCATCTGGTGATGCATGGCTCCTCCTCCGTGCCCCAGGAACTGCTGGCCATCATCAACCAGTACGGTGGCAAGATGAAGGAAACCTACGGCGTGCCCGTGGAAGAAATCCAGGAAGCCATCAAGTTCGGCGTGCGCAAGATCAACATCGACACCGACATCCGTCTGGCCATGACCGGCGCCGTGCGCAAGTTTCTGTTTGAGAACCCCGAAAAGTTCGACGCCCGCGAATGGCTCAAGCCAGCCCGTGAAGCCGCCAAGCTGGTGTGCAAGGCCCGTTACATGGAATTCGGTTGCGAAGGCCAGGGCGGCAAGATCAAGGGCTACAGCCTGGAGCAGATGGCCAAGAAGTACGCCGCTGGCGAACTGGCTCAGCTGGTCAAGTAAGACTGCGTTTTTGATAGCTTTTGGCGCTTGATCATCAAGCGCTGCAGCTTCAAAACACTCAAAACCCGCAAGGTATGTCCTGCGGGTTTTTTGTTGTCTGGGCTAGAGACTTGCCCTAGGGTTACTACAGTATCGAACGACCGTGCTTTTTATGAGAATGCCTTGATCGAGCCATAAAAATTCAGGAGACAAGCAGCATGAGTGAGCGTTCTTGGCTAGCCGCCTACCCAGAGGGAGTTCCTGCAGACATCGATGCCTCGCAATACCCTTCGCTGGTGGCCTTGATGGAGGAGGCTTTTGCCAAGCACGCGGACAAGGTGGCGTACTCCTTCATGGGCAAGGAGCTGACTTTTGCGCAGGTCGATGCACAAAGCCGCGCTTTTGCGGCCTATCTGCAAGGCCTGGGCCTGCAACAAGGCGACCGCGTGGCGCTGATGATGCCCAATATGCCCCAGTACCCGGTAGCCGTGGCGGCGGTGCTGCGGGCCGGTTTTGTGGTGGTCAACGTCAACCCGCTGTACACGGCGCGCGAGCTGGAGCACCAGCTCAAGGATTCGGGCGCCAAGGCCATCGTCATCATCGAGAACTTTGCCAAGACGCTGCAGGACGGCATGCACGGCAGCGCCATCGAGCACATCGTGCTCTGCGCCATGGGCGACGAGTTAGGCCTGCTCAAGGGGGCGCTGGTCAACTATGTGGTGCGCTCGGTCAAGAAGATGGTGCCCGCCTTCAGCCTGCCCGGCGCCGTGCGCTTCAACACGGCCTTGTCCAGGGGGCGCGGTGCGCCATTCACGGCGCCTTCCATCCAACCGGGCGATATGGCGCTGCTGCAATACACGGGCGGCACCACGGGCGTGAGCAAGGGCGCGGTGCTGCTGCACAGCAACATCATTGCCAACGTGCTGCAGTCCGAAGCCTGGAATGATCCGGTGATGAAACAGGTGCCGGCCGGCGAGCAGCCCACCAGCATCTGCGCCCTGCCGCTGTATCACATCTTCGCTTTCACGGTGAACATGATGCTGTCCATGCGCACGGGCGGCAAGACGGTGCTGATTCCCAATCCGCGCGATCTCAAAGCCACGCTCAAGGAGCTGTCCAAGCACCGATTTCACAGCCTGCCGGCCGTGAACACGCTGTTCAACGGTCTGGCCAATCACCCGGATTTCGGTACCGTGGACTGGAGCCATCTCAAGGTTTCGGTGGGCGGCGGCATGGCGGTGCAAAGCGCGGTGGCCGAGCTGTGGCTCAAGAAAACCGGTTGTCCCATCTGTGAAGGCTACGGCCTGTCGGAAACCAGCCCTTCGGTGACCTGCAATCCGGTCAACGCCAAGGCCTTCTCCGGCACCATAGGTCTGCCCCTGCCCAGCACGTATGTGAAGCTGTTCGGCGGCGACGGCCAGGAGGTGAACGAGCCCGGTCAACCCGGCGAGATCGGCGTGCGGGGCCCGCAGGTCATGGCCGGCTACTGGCAGCGCCCCGATGAAACCGCCAAGAGCATGACGGCCGACGGCTACTTTCTCACCGGCGACATAGGCACCATGGATGCGCGCGGCTACGTCAAGATCGTGGACCGCAAGAAAGACATGGTCATCGTCAGCGGCTTCAACGTCTATCCCAACGAGGTGGAAGACGTGGTCTCCAACTGCCCCGGCGTGCTGGAATGCGCCGTGGTCGGCGTGCCCGATGAGAAATCGGGCGAAGCCATCAAGCTGGTCATCGTCAAGAAAGACGCATCGCTGACCGAGCAGGCGGTGCGCGATTTCTGTCAGGCCAATCTCACGGGCTACAAGCGCCCGCGCCACATCGTGTTCCGCAGCGAGCTGCCCAAGACACCCGTGGGCAAGATCTTGCGCAGAGAGCTGCGCGACGCCTGAACCTTCCGTTTTCATCTAGGTCTTCCAAGGCTTATTCACAGGGCACTTCGGTGCCCTTTTTTTATGCGTTCTAAAGGCACAATGGCGGCTTCTTATTTTTCCCACGAGCAAGCGGCCGATAGGGCCGTTTTTGCTGGCTTGAAATCACGCCCATGACAACCACTTTGGCCATCCTTAGCGCCCTGCCCGAAGAACAAGAGGGTCTGGTGCACATGCTTGCCGATCAGGAGCGCATGGCACACGCTGGTCGGGTGTTCTGGCGCGGAACACTGCATGGTCGGCCCGTGGTTTGCGCCCTGTCCGGTATCGGCAAGGTGGCCGCAGCCACCACGGCCACGGCCTTGATAGAGCGCTTTGGCGCGCAGGCCATTGTGTTTACCGGCGTGGCCGGCGCGCTGGCGCAGTCGGTGAAGGTGGGCGATGTGGTGGTGGCCAGCCACTATGTGCAGCACGATATGGATGCCTCGCCGCTGTTCCCGCGCTTTGAGCTGCCAGGCTACGGCCGCTCGGTGCTGGCCTGCGATGCGCCGCTGAGCCAGCTGCTGGCGCAGGCCACGGCCGAATGTCTGGCCGGGCCGGCTGCGGCCTGGGCGGCATCCATGGGGCTGGACGCGCCGCAGCTGCACCAGGGGCTGGTGGCCAGCGGTGACCGCTTTGTCAGCGGTGCGGCAGAGTCGGCTGCGCTGCGCGCCAACCTGCTCACCGCAGGCCATGGGGCGCTGGCCGTGGAGATGGAGGGCGCGGCCATCGCCCAGGTCTGTGCCGATTACGGCCTGGCCTTTGCCGCCATGCGCAGCATCTCGGACAAGGCCGACGACACGGCCCATGTGGACTTTCCGGCCTTTGTGCAGAAAATTGCCCGCAACTACGCTTGCAGCATTCTTCCCCGGCTGTGCGAGCTGCTTTGAATGCTATGAAATGAGAAGCTGATAGTGCTTACGCTCAGAGCATTTCAGATGAAATTCGATCTGAAAATAAAAAAGAGCAAGCGCCTGATGCTTGCTCTTTGATAGCGAACCTTGATGCGAATGCGGGCTTATTTCAGCCAGCCGCGCTTGCGGAAATAGAGCATGGGCCCGAGGGCGCTGGCAATCATCAGCCCTATGACATAGGGATAGCCGTACTGCCATTCCAGCTCGGGCATGAGTTTGAAGTTCATGCCGTAGACGCTGGCGATCAGCGTGGGCGGCAGCAGGGCCACACTGGCCACGGAGAAGATCTTGATGATCTTGTTCTGGTTGATGTTGATGAAACCGACGGTGGCATCCATCAAGAAGTTGATCTTGTCGAAGAGAAACGCCGTGTGGCTGTCCAGCGACTCGATGTCGCGCAGAATCTGGCGCGCTTCCTCGAACTGCTCGGCATTGAGCATCTTGGAGCGCATCATGAAGCTCACGGCGCGGCGCGTATCCATCACGTTGCGGCGAATGCGGCCGTTCAAGTCTTCCTGGCGGGCAATGGCGCCCAGCACGTCCTTGGCGGCCTCGTCGGTCACATCGCCGGACAACACCTGCTGGCTGACCTTTTCCAGATCGTCGTAAATGCGTTCCAGCGTATCGGCCGAGTATTCGGCATCGGCGTCGAACAGCTTGAGCAGCACATCCTTGGCTTCGTCGATCAGGCCAGGCGCGCGGCGTGCCCGCATGCGCAGCAGGCGGAACACGGGTACGTCTTCATCGTGAATCGAGAACAGCACGCCGCAGCTGCGCAGATTTTTGTTGTGCTGATTGATGATGAAGGCCACGCGCACCGAGCGCGGGTCTTCGATATCGTCGATCAAGAAGTCGCTGCGGATGTGCAGATCGCCGTTGTCTTCTTCGTAAAAGCGGGCCGATTCCTCGATGTCGTCGTCCATCGCATCTTCGGGGATGGACAATTCGTAGTGCTGCTTGATCCAGCGTTTTTCTTCGAGGGTGGGCGACTCCAGATCGACCCAGATGGGCTGAAAGCGCTCAAGATCGGCCAGGGATTCGATTTCTTCCTGAACCAGACGGCCATTGGCCAGCGTAAAGATGTTGAGCATCAGCTCACTCCCGGTGTGGTTTGCGGTTTTTGCAGGGATTGGGGCGCGCTTTCAACCCCTCAGTCCGACCGGGAGTTGAAAGCTACCAACTGGGGTAGGCTTCCACGGAGATCTTTCGTCAATCAGAAGTGGCTGATTATGCTACGTTGCACTGCAGCATGCTTTGCTGCCATGCATGGCATAGCGGGTATGCAGGCCAAGCGACTTTGTCATCATTTTGTCGCCAAAGCCTGGGCGGCACACAGATCGGCCCAGGCACCAGCCTTGGCCTGGGGAGCGCGCAACAGGTAATTGGGGTCGTAGGTGACGACGGTGGGTACGCCGGCAATGCGGTGGGGTTCGGCCCTCAGGCGGCCCAGCGCATCATGGCGGCCCAATACGGCACGGGCGCTGGCCAGGCCCAGCACCAGCACGCAGTCCGGGCGCAGCTGCTGCAGCAGCGCTTGCAGCGCCGGTTGCACGGGTTCGGCCTGGCTCAGATCGGCATCGGGCGCGGCGCGGTGCAGTGCCGCGCTGTAGACGCGCGGGTGCTGCTGCAGATTCAGGGCCCGCAGCATATTGTCCAGCAGCTTGGCGGCATCGCCTTGCAGCGCGGTCTGCGCACTGCCGGGGCCGGGCTTTTGATCGGGCGTCAGCGGCAGCGGATTGGCGGGCGGCTCCAGCAAGATCAGCCAGCCGCCTTGTGCGCCCGGCTGCGCTGCATCGGGGTAGACCAGCTGGGCCTGGCCCAGCTTCCAGCCCAGGCCGGGCTCGCCCGCCGGGCCAGCGGCCGGCTGCTGCACATAGCGTTGCGGTGCACGCGTGCTGCTGCCCTGAATCGGCGTGCCGGGGCGGGTGGCTGTGGGGGCCGGTCTGGCCACCGGCGCTGCGGCCGGAGCAGGAGCGGGCATGGGCGCGGCTTGAGCCGCAGCGGCCTGCTCTGCCACGGGTGGCACCGGGTGGTGGACTGGTGTCGCTGGCTCGGTACGCGGGACCACAGGCGCAGCTGAGGCCACTGCCGAAGCGGCAACCATGCTTTCAAAGGCAGCAGCTGCCGGGGCAGCCACGGCGACCCTAGCGGGCGCTTCCAGCGCCGGCTCGGGCAGCCAGACGGTAATGCCCATGGCTTCCAGCATGGCCCGCTGGCGGGCGTCCAGGTTCATGGCCATAACTTCAGACTCATCAGCACCGCGTGTTCGCGCGGGCCCTCGGGGGTGGGGTAGTAGTTCTTGCGCTGGCCGACTTCGGCAAAGCCATGCAAGGCGTAGATTTCGCGGGCGCGGGTATTGCTGGCCCGCACTTCCAGCCACAGCCACTGCGCATTTTGCTGGCGTGCCCACAGCGATAGGGCATCGAGCATGACCCGGGCCCAGCCCTGGCGCTGGTAGAGCGGGTTGACGGTGATGTTGAGCAAATGCACCTCGTCGAGCACCGTCATGGCCACAAAATAGCCCAGCAGCTGGTGGTTTTCGTCCACCAGCAACTGGGTTTCGTAGCCGGCCACCATGGCGTCCTGAAAGTTGCCGCGTGTCCAGGGGTGGGAATAGGCCTGTGCCTCGATAGGAAGCAGCACATCAAGCCATAGCGCCGACAGCGGTTCGAAATGCACCAGAGACGCCGCCTGGTCTTGCAGCGCTGCGCGATCGGTGTGACTGGGGGCTTGGCTCATGGTGTGGGAGTGGCGGGTGTATCGGCCAGCTGGGCGGCCCTTTTTTCCGCTTCGCGTTCTGCCGTGGTTTTGGCCACTTTATCGCGGATATAGCGGGGTAGGGCCTGCTCTGCCGGCACGGCGCAGCCTTTTGCCAACAGGGCCGGAGCTAGGCGTAGCAAGGCGGTGGCCGTGGGCAGGGCATGGACATGCGCAGCCTGGGGCGCCAGCTGTTCGGGGTAGACATGCTGGGCATTGCCGGCCACCGTCAGCCCTGCGGGCACCTGCAGCGCCTCGGGAGCGCACAGGCCGAAGTCTTCGGGGACGATCCAGTCGCCGTTTTCATAGCTAAACGGGGCATGGTAGACCTCGTTCATGCGGGCATCGAGCACGGCCATGACTTCGTTGCAGCCGTGCAGCTGGCGCGCTTCCTCGGCCACGGCCAGCAGCGTATCTATGGGCAGTACCGGTACTTTGGCGGCAAAAGCCAGGCCCTGAGTAATGGCGCAGGCCGTGCGCAGACCGGTGAAGGAGCCGGGGCCGCGGCCAAAGGCGATGGCGTCCAGCTCCTTGAAGGCCAGACCTGCTTCGCTCATCAGCTGGCGAATCGCGGGCAGCAGCTGGGATGAGGATTGCTGCGCCCCAGGACCGCTGTACTGCCAGATGGCGTCGCCACGCTGGACGGCAACAAAAAGGGTATCGGTACTGGTGTCTAGGGCAAGAAAATTCATGGCGAGGCTGCTGGTTCGGTGCGCGGGATGATCGCGCAATGCATGCGCACAGGTGCAGACCTGTGCTGCAGACAGGCTGAGCCCGACATTATCGGATGCCAGCCCCCGGCCTGCCAGGGGCGCGGGCAATGCCCGGCCTAGCGCGGCCCGGTGTACCGACGCCCGGCCTGTCGAGGCCCGGCGTAGACTTCGGCCCATGCTGAACCACAAGTCCATTCTTCGCCACACCCTGGCCGCGCTGAGCCTGCCCCTGCTGTCGCTGTTTGCGCAGATGCCGCTGGCCCATGCACAGTCCAGCGCCCAGTCCGACACCCGTATTCCGGCGGCAGTGGATGCGGCGCTGGCCCGCGCCAAGATTCCGCGCGATGCCGTGTCGCTGCTGGTCATGGATGTGGACGGAAAATCCGCGCCTCGCCTGGCCTGGCGCACGCACCAGTCCATGAATCCGGCTTCCGTCATGAAGCTGGTCACCACCTATGCGGCGCTGGATCAACTGGGTCCGGCCTATGTGTGGCGCACGCCGGTGTTTCTGGGCGGCAGCGTGGACAACGGCGCGCTGCGCGGCAATCTCTACATTCAGGGCCAGGGCGATCCCAAGCTGGTGCTGGAGCGCTTGTGGCTGATGCTGCGCCGCCTGCAAGGCCTGGGCGTGAAGGTCATTGTGGGCGACATCATTCTGGACCGCAGCGCTTTTCAGCTGGACGCCCACAATGCCGCCACTTTCGACAACGAACCCTGGCGGCCCTACAACGCCTCGCCCGATGCGCTGCTGGTTAATTACAAGGCCTTGGCTTTGAGTATTGCTCCTGATTCGGGAGCTGGTGTCGCTCGTATTCAATACGATCCACCAATGTTTGGTATGAATAATCAGGAAGCAGTGCCGCTGGCTGCTCCTAATTCTGATTGTGGCGACTGGCGCAGCAAGATGCAGCTGGACATGAACGATCCGCAGCGCATTGCCTTCCTGGGCGCTTATCCGGCGCAGTGCGGCGACAAGAGCTGGTCGATTGCTCCGGCCCAGCCCGAGCGCTTTGCGGCCAAGGCGATTGAAGGCATGTGGCGCGATCTGGGCGGCAAGCTCACCGGCAGCGTGCGCGATGGCCGGGTGCCGGCCGGGCTGCAACCGGCGTTCCAGAGCGAGTCGCCCTCGCTGTCCGAAGTGGTGCGCGACATCAACAAATACAGCAACAACATCATGGCCCAGCATGTGTTTCTGACCCTGGGCATGCAGCGCACCGGCGTGGCCAGCTTCGAGGCTTCGCGCCAGGCCCTGGCCCAGTGGTGGCAGGCGCGCTGGGGCGCTGCCGAACTGCCTGCCGTGGACAACGGTGCCGGCCTGAGCCGCAATGCTGCAATTACCGCCAACGGCCTGGGTCTGATGCTGCAAAGCGCCTGGGCCTCGCCCGTGATGCCGGAATTCATGGCCTCCATGCCCATCGTCGGCGTCGATGGCACTTTGCGCCGCAGCAACAGCAAATATGCCGGCGCGGCCCACCTCAAGACGGGCACGCTGCGCGACTCCACCGCGCTGGCCGGCTATGTGGATGCGGCCAACGGCCGCCGCTATGTGCTGGTGGCCATGGCCAACCACGCCAATGCCGGCGCCGCGCGAGCGGCCTGGGATGCGCTGATCGACTGGACGGCAGCGCAGTAGTCAAGGCGTTAGGCGCCCGGGGCATGGGCGCCTGCGCAACCTTGTATTTTTCCTGCAATCCAGCGCGGGAAATCGTCAACCGGTTCTCAGTGTTTGCCCGACGTGTGTTTGGCATTGAGAGTCGCTAGGATGGCGTCACATCGAAAAAGCACGACCGTGCTATTAACAACACGATGGAGGACCTCATCTTGGCAAGCAAACTCAAACTCCTGGCTGCCGCACTGGCAACCGCCGGCCTGCTGGCAGCCTGCGGCGGCGGTGGCGGTGCAGACACCACTCCCAAGGCCAAGGTGACTTCGGTCAAGGTCATGGGCGACAGCCTCGCGGACAGCGGCACCTTCGGCTTCAAGTTCACGGTGCAGGGCTCGGCCCTGACCGGTGCCGGCTCCACCCCGATCTGGCCAGAGCGCATCGCCGACCAGTTCAGCCAGAGCTTGTGTGCCCACTATCGTGCGGGCGACGAGAACCTGACGACCTACCAGGAGGTCGCCAGCTGCACCAACTATGCGGTGGGCGGCGGCCGTGTAAATCCGCTGGACGCACCGACATCACCGAAGTCGGTGCTGGTGCAGATTCAGGCGGCATCCAAGGCCGGATTCAGCGCCGATGATCTGGTCATCATCGATGGCGGCGCCAATGATGCTGCGGATGTGATCGGCGCACTGATTGCTGCAGCCAGAGGTAATTCGCAGCCGCTCAATGCCATGGTGGCCTGGCTGGATTCCAAGGCGCCGGGTACGTCCACGGCGCTGATGACGCAGGCCGGAGGCGATGCATCCAAGTTTGCCGGCCTTGCCGCTGGAGCCTACCTCCAGACCCTGGCCAAGACCCTGGCTGGATCCATTGCGCAGAATGTGATCGCCAAGGGCGCCACGCGGGTGGCGGTGTTGAACGTTCCTGCCATCACCAAGACGCCACGCTTCCAGATGGTCCTGGCCAGCATTGCCCAGGCCGCCGGTGGCGGTGAGACGGGCGCTGCCGCAGCCGCCAAGCAGGAAGCCGCTTTCGACTCCCTGGTGCAGGTGTTCAATACCCAGTTGGGAGCCAGCCTGGCCGGTCAATCCCAGGTGGCCCTGGTCGATTTCTACACCGAATTCAAGAGCCAGATCAGCAACCCCGCCCAGTACGACTTCGACAACGTGAAGGACCCGGTGTGCCCTGCCACCGGCGTGGACGGTAGCGGTCTGCCCACCTATACCTTCCCCACCTGCACGGCCGCCGCTCTGAGTGCGACGCCCGGCAAGCCCAGCCCCGATTGGTGGCAGCACCATGTGTTTGCCGACAGCTTCCATCCCACGCCTTACGGCCACCAGCAGCTAAGCCAGCTGGTCGCGCGTTCGCTGTCCCAAAAGGGCTGGCTGTAATCCCGCTCCGCAATAACAACAAGGAGAGACATCTATGAAAAACACCATGCGGATCGCGATGGCAGTGGCGGCATTGGCTACCTGTAGCTTGGCTAGCGCCCAGACGGCAGGTTCCTGGCTGGGGCGGGTGGGCGTCACCCATCTGGCCCCCGATGTGGACAGCGGCAATCTGTCAGCCCCGTCGTTTCCCAACACCAAGGTCGATGCCAAGAGCAGCACCCAGCTGTCAGGCGGCATCACCTATATGGTGACCGACAATCTGGCTCTGGATGTGCCGTTGGCAACGCCTTTCAAGCATGACCTGGTGGGCGACGGTGCGATTGCCGGTGTGGGCAAGCTGGGCAGCACCAAGGCGATTCCTGCCACGCTGTTGCTGCAGTACCGCTTCAACCAGGCCAATGCCAGCTTTCGCCCCTATGTGGCGGCGGGCGTGACCTATGCCCACTTCTTTGGTGAAAAGACCACGGCCACGCTCAACGGCCTGACCGGCGGTACGCAGGCCAATCCAACCACGGCCAAGGTGGACGACAAATTCGGCGTGCTGGCGCAGCTGGGCTTTGTCTACAACTTCAATGAGCGCTGGTTTGTGGACGCCTCCTATTCCAAGAGCTTTTTGAAGACCAAGATCCATCTGTCCTCGGGTCAAAGCATCAGCGTCAAGCTCAATCCGAATGTGTTTTCGCTGGGCGTGGGCTACCGCTTCTAAACGCCTTGGCAGCAATCAGTAAATCCGGGCTGTGCCCGGATTTTTGCGTGATGGTTTGCTCAGTTGTAGTTCAGTGCCGAAGGCTCTTCGCCATACACGGCCCAGCGGCCCAGGGCCTGCAGCTTGTAGTCCAGCGGGTCGTGCAGGGTATGGGTACGCACATTGCGCCAGAAGCGGTCAAAGCCCAGATCGGCATGCGTGCCGCGCGAGCCCACCACATCAAACATTTCCTGCGTGGCAAACAGCGTGCTGCGGTGCGCCATGACCTTGGCTTCAAACACGGCAATCGCCACTGCTGCCCGCTCCTGGCTGCCGAGACTGTCACCTTGAAGCCAGGCTTTTTGCAGCAGTGCGGCCGCGTGGTCGGCCATCAGCGCGGCGGCCGAGATCTGGGCCTGCATCTCGCCCATGCGGCGCAGCAGATAGGGGTCGTCCGTGGCGCGCTCCACCGTGGAGCCCATCCAGGGCTTGGCATGCTGCAGCGCATAGTCACGGGCCTGCTGGCGCGCGCCCTGGGCCACGCCCACAAACAGATTGACCAGCACCAGTTGGGCCAGGCAGTTGCGCAAGGTGTGGAACGCGCTGGTGCTGGCCGCTTCATCGCGCATTACGGCGCTGGCGGGCAAATACACCTGGGTGAACTGCACGGAGCCGCTATCGGTCTGGCGCTGGCCCATGGGGTTCCAGTCGTCCTTGACGGCGATGCCGGGGGCTGCGGTCTCGAGCAAGCCCAGCACCGGCTGAGAGTGACCTTCGACGCGGGCCGATACGGTCAGGTAGTGGGAACCGCGCGTGCCAGAGCAAAAGCCTTTGGTGCCATTGAGTTCATAGCCTGACGCTGCGGCCGTGTGGGGCAGAGGCTGAGCCTGCAGCCGTGTGTCGCGCGGATTGAGCGCATTGCCCCACCAGCCGTTTTCATCCGTGGTGCGCCTCAGCCAGCCGTGCTGTTGCTGCGCAGAGCCATAGATCAGCACCGTGGCGACTTGTAGCTGGTGGAAGGCCAGCACATGGGCCAGCGCACTGTCCACCGCTGCCAGGGCGCGGATGTGGCGGTAAATATCGGGCCAGCTGCGCTCGTCGCCGCCATGCTGGCGCGGCACGGCCAGGCGCAGCAGGCCAGCATCGCGCAGCAGCACTTTTTCATGAGCTGCGTGGCCGCCCTGGCGATCCCGCGCAACCGCAGTTTTTGCAAGGGTGGAGAGAACGTCTTTGAAGGCGCAAGAGAACATGAGGAAACAATCAAAAATCTGAAGAAGCCAGGTCTGCCATCAGTGGCAGATGGCGCCGTCTTCCAGCAGCGACGCTTCCAGCGCAATCGTGCTCACACGGTTGTTGAAAGCCTGCTGCTGCTGGCCGCTGGCGCGCCATTGCTGCAGGCTTTGCTGCAGCCATTGGGCAGACTGCTCATCTTTGCTGCGCAGCGTGATGTCGGCCTGCGCATCGGGTGCAAAGTGCTGGCCCAGCCGGGCATAAAAGCGCCAGGATGGCTGCGTCAGCAAACGGGTGATGACGGCCGGCGTATCGGCCAGCAAATCGCATCGGCCGGCCAGAAAGTCGCTGATGGCGTGAATGGACGACGGTGCTATCTGCGGCTGCAAGCCTCGGGCCAGCAAGGACTGGGCCGAAGCCAGGCCTTGGCCCAGGCACACGCTGGGGCCGGCCGTAGTCTTGCGCGCCGCTGGCTCGAACAACTGCCAGTAGCCGGGTGCAAAGCTGCGCCAGCGCGCCGCTTGCTGTTTGAGCGACACCAGTTGCAGACCGGGCTCGGCATAGCTGTTCGCGGTTTGCGGGGTGGCGTTTTCAAAACGCATGCCTTGCAGCGCGATATCGGCTTGCTGCACGGAGGTCAGCTGTACGCGCACGCCCAGCTGCCGGCCCAGCCACTGGGCCAGGGCCTGGTCGAGCACATCCGGCTCTGGCGGCAGCGGATCATGGGGCAGCGAGGGGCGCGAATAGCTGCGCAAAGCCAGCTTGAGCACGCCTTGTTGCTGTGCCTGCGCCAGTATCGGACCGGGGCTGGCGCTGGAGTGTGCGGGCAGCGAAGGCCAGAAACAAGCCAGAGCCACGGCCGTCACCGCCGCAGTGCAGGAGAGCGCCGCAGCCGCCGTGCTGACGGGGCTGCGCTTACTCATGAAACTCCAGCCCGTTGCGCCAGCGCGTCAGCCGCTTTTCCAGCAAGGCCAGCACATAGTTGAGCGCCAGGCCCAGCAAGGCCAGCAGGACGATGCCGGCATACATGCTGGGAATCTGGAAGATCTCCTGTGAGTTCAGCGTCAGAAAGCCCAGGCCTGCGTGCGAGCCAATCATCTCGGCCGCCACCAGGGCGGTGATGGAGTAAGCCCCGGCCAAGCGAATGCCAGTGAAGATGGAAGGCGCAGCGGCCGGCAAGATGACCTTGAAGAAGATGAAGCCGCGTGTGGCACCCATGGACAGCGCCGAGTGAATCAGCAGCTTTTCCACCTGCTTGACGCCGCTGATGGCATTGAGCAGCACGGGCCAGAAAGCCGCCCAGAAAATGATGGCGATCTTGGAGGCTTCGCCAATGCCGAAGAACAGCAGAAATACCGGAAACAAAGCCAGAGCCGAGACCTGTCTGAACAGCTGCAGCAGAGGATCGACGAAGGCTTCAAAGCGGCGTATCACACCCATCAGCAGGCCCAGACTCACGCCGGCCAGAATGGCCAGCGACAGGCCTGCCAGCGAACGCTGCAGGCTGGCGAAGATGTGCTTGTTCAGCTGTCCGTTTTCTATCAGCTGGGCGATGGCGGCCAGCACGGCGGAAGGCGGGCTCAGAAAGGCCGAGCTGACGATGCCTGCACGCGGCAGAAACTCCCAGATCGAAAAAAACAAGAGCAGGCAGGCCAGGCGTTCCAACCACTTCGCGCCCAATTTCCATAAATTCAAGCCCGAGCGGAAGGTGAGGGCAGCGCGGGGGCTTGCCGAGGCGGTCGACTCGGTCATACGGCAAATCCTCGCAAGGCCAGGGAATAGTCGGGGGCGCTGGGCGTGATGGGGGCCAGCGGTTGCTGGCGGTGGCCGCTGGCAAAGGCGACCTCGTCGCGCAGAATGTCCCAGGCCTGCTCGCGCAGCTGGACAAAAGCCGGCGAGTGGCGGATTTCCGCAGGCCGGGGGCGGGCCAGCGGCACTTCGAGAATGGACTTGATGCGGCCGGGGCGGTGCGTCATCACCGCCATGCGGTCCGACAGGTAAATCGCTTCATCCAGGCTGTGGGTGATGAAGACGATGGTGGTCTTGTGCTGCTCCCAGATGCGCAGCAGCTCGGATTGCAGAATTTCACGGGTTTGCGCATCCAGCGCGGCAAAAGGCTCATCCATCAGCAGCAGGCTGGGCGAGTAGGCCAGCGCACGCGCAATCGCCACACGTTGGCGCATGCCGCCGGACAGCTCATGCGGATAGCGGTGGCCAAAACCGTCCAGTCCCACCAGGTGCAGAAAATGCTCGGCCGTCTGCCGGCGCTCGCGTCGCGGCACCTGGCGAATCTCCAGCCCCATCTCTATGTTCTGCAGCACGTTGCGCCAGGGAAACAGCGCATAGCCCTGAAACACCACGCCTTGCTGGCGGTTGATGCCGCTGGCCGCCTGCCCGTCTATGTCTATGCTGCCGCCCGTCTTGCGGGACAGGCCGGCCAGCACGTTCAAAAACGTGGATTTGCCGCAGCCCGAAGGGCCGAGGATGGTGAAGAACTCGCCTTCGCGGATGTCGAGATTGAAGTCCTGCAGTGCCGAGATCTGCTGCTTGCGCCCTCGGTCATCGGCGATGGAGAAATCCATGCGCACATCGCGTGCCTGGATCTTGATGGCAGGGCTCCCACTCATGCCGCCGTTCCCTTGGCAAAGGGATTGAATTCGTTGGTGTACACGTCCTTGACCGAGACCTTGCCCGGCTGCAGCTTGCCTTCGCGCTCCAGTATGTCGATGTAGTACTGGATGGGCGGCTCGGTGATGATCTGGTCGTCCACATAGGCATAGCGCTCCACATGTCTGAGCTCCATGCCCAGGCGTTCGGCCGTGTACTGGCGCGCTTCGTCGGTATGGGCGTTGACCCAGTTGCCGGCCTTGGCGATGGCCGTGACCACATCGCGCACCGCCTGCGGATTCTCACGGGCGAACTTGCCGTTGACGCTATAGGGCGACATGCCGCCCAGGCCCCGGTCCAGGTCGTAGTCGCTCCACAGGCGCAGCAGTTCGGGGTTGGCCTCGGCGCCGCCGGAGTGCGGCGGGTGGATGATGGCCAGATCCACGTTCTTGCTGAGCACGGCCTGCTCGTTCTGGTTGTCGGGCACGACCAGAAAATTGATCTTGTTCACATCCGCGCCATGCTCGCGGAAATAGGTCTTGGAGACGAACTCCGCGCAGGCACCAAAGCTGTTGAAGCCAATGGTCTTGCCTTCCAGATCCTTGGGCGTGCGGATGGCGGAATCCTTGCGCACAAAGTACTTCATGTGCGGCGCTTCCTGCAGCGTCTTGCTGCCGGCGGCAACCACCTTCATGTCGGCACCGGCGGCAATCGCCGAAATCACCAGGGGCACCATGCGGGCGCCAAAGTGGATGTCGCCCGTGCCCACCAGCGGAATGATCTGCGGCGCGGCGACCTTGCCTATGTAGTTGGGACGGGTGGACGTGCCCTCGAAATAACCCAGGCGGTCGGCCAGATAGATCAGATCGAAAGAAGGGTTGTCCGGGTAGTTGAACGGCACGACCTTGCCGCCGTTCTGGGCCAGCTTGCCCGAGGGCGAGCTGCTTGCCGAGTTGTCCGAGCGGGAGCAGGCCGCGAGGCCCAGAGAAGCCGAGCTGATGAAGAGAAGCTTGCCAATCGCGTCGCGGCGGGTACCCATGGTTCTGACCTTTGATGTTGCAGTTGATGCATCAAAGGTTAGAGAAAGCCGCTAATAAAGAAAACGAATAAAAATTTGTATCTTTACTTTGAACTTAGCTAAAGAGCTTGTTTGGGGCCGTTTAACCCGCAGCGGCGGCGCGCAGTAGGCGGTCGCGCACGCCTTCCCAGTCTGTCGTTTCGGGCGGGGTTTCGATCCAGATCAGCTGGGCGCCGACTTCGTCAAAGTCACGCAACATGCCGAACAGCTCGCGCGCTGCGTCCAGGGCTTGCTGGGGCATGGCGCGCAGCGTGATGGCCGGAGATGCGCATTGCAGCGGGCTGCGGTGATAGACCGCAATGTGCTTGCCTTCACTGCCCAGAATGTCCAGCGCCGATTGCAGCTGCTTGGCGTCCATGAGGCGCACCTTGGCATTCGGCGCGTAATGCGCCAAAAGTGTGCCTGATGCTCTTGGCGTATGCGTTGGGAGCTCATCTTTCGAGAGCGGTCGCAGGCCGCAAGCCTGTTGGATATCGTCGCGGGTGATGGAGCCTGGGCGCAGCAGCACGGGCACGCCGCGCGTGCAGTCCACTATGGTGGATTCAATGCCGACTTCGCAGGCGCCGCCGTCCAGCACCAGCAACGCGTCGCCAAACTCGGTGGCCACGTGCTGGGCCGTGGTGGGGCTGACGCGGCCGAACTTGTTGGCGCTGGGCGCAGAGACGCCCCAGACCGGGGGCTGAAGCTGCTGGCAGGCTTTGAGCACGGCGTGCGCCACGGGGTGGGACGGGCAGCGCAGTCCCACGCTGTCCTGGCCGCCGGTCGAGGCCTTGGCAGTCTGGGGCAGGCGCGGCAGGATCAGGGTCAGCGGGCCGGGCCAGAAAGCATCGATCAGTTGCTGGGCAAAGACCGGTACCTCCTTGGCATAGCGGGTGATGGCGCCGGCGTCGGCCACATGCACGATCAGCGGATGGTTGGCTGGCCGGCCCTTGGCGGCAAAGATTTGCGCCACGGCAGCATCGTTGTCGCTGTCGGCGGCCAGACCGTAAACCGTCTCGGTGGGCAAGCCCAGCAGCTGCCCGTTTTGCAGGGCGGCGGCGGCGGCTTGTACCGAGGCGTCCAGCTTTCCATCCAGAATCACGTGTCGTCCTCTTAAAACGCGGGAATGCCGAGGATTTCGGCGGCCTTCAGCGCGGTGGCGCGCACCTGCTCGGGTGTGGCGGCGGTGATGTTCAGGTGACCCATCTTGCGGGCACGCTTGGCATCGACCTTGCCGTACAAATGCAGATGGCAGCCGGGAAGGGCCAGGATCTGATCCCAGGCCGGAGCCACGGGCGCATCGCCGCCGTCCTTGAACCACAGGTCGCCCAGCAGGTTGAGCATGATGGTGGCGCTGTGCTGGCGCGGCTGCACCAGGGGCAGATTGGTCATGCAGCGCACTTGCAGCTCAAACTGCGACACGTCCAGCGCGTTCTGGCTGTAGTGGCCGCTGTTGTGCGGGCGTGGGGCAATTTCGTTGACCACCAGCTGCTCGTTGTCCAGCACAAAGAATTCCACACACAGCACGCCGACGTAGTCCAGGCCGATTGCTACGGATTTCGCAGCCGTAATCGCTTGTTCCACTTGCGTTGCAGGCAGGTTTCCTTCGTAAACCTCGGTCACGGCCAGAATGCCGTCGCGGTGCAGATTGCGCTGCACGGGCAGGTTGACGATGGTGCCGTCACGGCCACGGGCCACGATGACCGAGCATTCGTGGGCCAGCGGCAGCATTTTCTCCAGCACGCAGGCCACGCGGCCCAGCTCGTCCCATCCGGCAATCAGCTCGGCGCGGGTCTTGACGCGGATCTGGCCCTTGCCGTCATAGCCCATGCGGGAGGTTTTCAGGATGCCGGGCAGCAGCGCGTCATTGACGGCGGTCAGCTGCTCGGGGGTCTCGATCACGGCGTAAGGCGCGCAGGGCACGCCGCACTTCACAAAATGGGCTTTTTCGGCCGCACGGTCCTGGGCAATGGCCACGGCGGAGCCGGCAGGCGAGACGGGCAGACTGGCCGCGAGCTGGTTGAGCGCAGCGGCAGGCACGTTCTCGAATTCGGTGGTCACGGCAGCGCAGACACTGGCCAGTTCGGCCAGGCCTTGCGGGTCTTCATAGCCGGTGCGTATGTGCTGGTGGCTCACCAGACCTGCGGGGCTGGTTTCGTCCTTGTCCAGCACGGCCGTGAAGTAGCCCATGGCTTGTGCGGAGTGGGCAAACATGCGGCCCAGCTGGCCGCCGCCCAGCACGCCCAGCGTGGCGCCGGGAAGAATGACTTGTTTGTCGTTCATTCGTTCACCGGCAGCGTCATATTGCGGGCGGCTTCGGTCTGCTCGACGCGGAAGGCTTCAAGCTTGGCGCGCAGCGCAGCATCTTCATTGGCCAGCAGGGCCACGGCAAACAGTGCAGCATTGGCGGCACCGGCATTGCCGATGGCAAAGGTGGCCACGGGCACGCCCTTGGGCATTTGCACGATGGAGTGCAGCGAATCCACGCCTTGCAGATGGCGGCTGGCCACGGGCACACCCAGCACGGGTACGGTGGTCTTGGCGGCAATCATGCCGGGCAGGTGGGCGGCGCCGCCGGCCCCGGCGATGATGGCCTTGATGCCGCGATCGGCAGCAGCTTCGGCAAAGCGGAACATGTCGTCCGGCATGCGGTGGGCCGAAACGACCTTGGCCTCGAAGGCGATACCGAATTGCTGGAGGATGGCAACTGCGTGCTGCATGGTGTCCCAGTCGCTGCTGGAACCCATGACCACGCCAACTTGGATGGGGTTCATGTTCTTCAGGGCGCTGCCGCCCGGCCTAGTGGAACCCCCGATTTTACGGTTTTAGCATTGGCAGCGGCAGCAACGGGTTAGTTGCGCGGCCGCCAAGGGCCGCTGTAGGGGCTGTGCTCAGACTCCGTGGGCCCGGCTCTCGCGTGCAAAGCCCAGTACCCGGTCGCGGAAGATGTAGATCACCCAGCCCAGGGCCAGCAGCGTCTGCAGACCCAGCGACATCCAGGGCAGCCAGTCCCGCCCGTGGCGTACGGTGTCTGCATCCATGCTGGAGTACAGCAGGGCGATGACGGGTTGCACCAGGGTGGCGCCGGCATGGCCGGCCACGCCAAAGGCCAGCAGCGGCGCGGCGATGTTGATGATCAGCCAGGCAATGACAAAGGCGGTCATGGGCGACTTGAGCTTGCCCACCAGCAGGGCAAAGCCGGTGAGCAGCAGACAGTCGCGCAGCAGCTGCAAACAGAAAAACAGGGCAAACCTGCCCGAGGCGCTGCCCATGGCGATTTCTGCCTTGCCGGGCGTGAGCAGCACCAGCACGGAAGCCGCAAACGCCAGGGCCAGACTGACGGGCCACAGCGGCAGGGCTTCGAACATTTCGCGCCAGCGGCCCCGGCTGGCCGACCACTGCACCTGGCGCCAGGCGCGCAAGTGCTGATCCATATGCTGCAGGGCGACGTAGACCGTGCCCAGCAAGGCAAGCCAGGCGGTGCTGGCCCAGAAGGCCGACAGACCCTGGTTGAAAGTGCCGCCGGCAAACCAGCCGCTCACGGCCAGACCCAGGGGCCAGGCCCAGGGCAGGGTGCGCACATCAAGCCGGGTGCACAGCTGGCGCCACAGTGCCAGCAGACCCAGGCCCAGCACCTGGGCACCAAACAGATAGGCCATGCCCAGGCTGCCCACATGGAGGCCCCACCAGAGCACGGGCCCGCCGCTGTCGTCGAACAGCTGCTGATACAGGCGGCCCAGAAAAGGCCCGGGCAGGAAAAACAGCAGCAGCAAGGGCAGCAGCGCCGCGCGGCGGCGGTTGACGGGGATGTCGTGCTGGCCCCAGCTCATTAGCACGGAGTTCATGGCCCAGCTCTGCAGTGCCAGACCCCAGAGCACGGCCAGTCCCACGGTGTGCCAACCCACGTGCGGTGCCGGCACCCAGGTGGTGGAGACGAACAGCAGGGCCAGCGCAAACCACAGCGTATACAGCCAGGCGGGCAGGGCTGCGCCCAGCAGCTTGCCCCAAGCCATCTGCCAGGGCGAGAGGGCCGACAGACGCTGCCAGTCCCAGGGGTTTTGGTTGGCTTCCTCGCCCAGGCTGCGCCCGGCCAGCACGCTGCCGTACAGTGCCGCCGCAGCCCACAGGCCGACCAGGGCGGTCGTGCCCAGCGCGCCGCCGCGATTCTGGGGCGAGGACAGGGCCAGCGGCAGCATCAGGATCAGGGCGGTGAAGCCCAAACTCCAGGCCAGCAGCGAGGGACGCCAGTTAAGCCAGAGCTGGCGCTGAAATTCAGGGTTGCGCATCATGGCTGCTCCTGGTTCTGTGCCGCTTGGGCGTTGCGGGCATAGCGGTCCTGCAGGCGTTCGCGCACCGGGGCCAGGGCGGCGACAGGAATGCCGGCCTGAACCAGTCCGGCCAGCCAGCTGGCGCGTGCGGCGGGCGAGGCGGGCAGCCACAGCTGAATCGGGCGGCTGCCGCTGGCGTCGAAGTCCTGTAGCGTCAAACCTTGCAGGGCCTGGCGTAGCGAGGCCTCGAAGCCGGCGGTCTGAAGCGGCGCTGCAATCTCCAGCGCATACAGCACGGACGGTTCTGCCGCTTGCTCCGTCGCGGAGAGGGCGGGGCCGGCCTGCAATGCCTCATGGCTTTCAATGCGGCCGCTGCGAATGCTCAGGATGTGGCTGCAGTACTCATCGAGTTCGCTGAGGATGTGGCTGGAGACCACCAGTGTCATGCCCTGGGCCTGCAAATGGCGAAACAGCTGCGAGAGCTGGCTGCGGGCATCCGGGTCCAGGCCGCTGGCCGGCTCGTCCAGCAGCAGCACGCTGGGCTGGTGCACGATGGCCTGGGCAATTGCCACCCGCTGGCGCTGGCCGCGCGAAAGCTCGGTGGGATAGCGCTGCAGCAAGTCCGCCAGCCCCAGCTGGGCTGCCACCTGCTGCACGCGGGCCGCGACCTGATCTTCGGCCACACCCATGGACAGGGCCGAGTACTGCAGGCAGCGGGCCACGCTGAGCCGGTCGTACAGGCCGTAGAAGTCGGACAGATAGCCCAGATGCCGGTGCACCTCGCGCGGCTGCTCCTGCACCGACAGGCCTTTGACGCGGATCTGACCCGACAGCGGCTGATCCAGCCCCGCAATGCAGCGCATCAGCGTGGACTTGCCCGCCCCATTGGGGCCGACCAGCGCCGTCACGCTGCCTGCGTCTATCTTCAGACTGACCCCGTCTAGCGCGCGATGGCCCGGGTACTCAAACACCAGTTGTGACACTTCAATCAAGACGGCGCTCCTTGGGCGGCTGGATGCATGAAACGCCAATATAGCGGAGCACCTGCGCGGGTCGCGCTATTCAAGCTCGCAAAAAATGAGCTTTCAGCGCTTGTTCTGTCTTGATTTCAAAAGAAAACAGCCTGACTTGCTCTTGAATCCTGCGCAGACAGCTTCCATTTCAAGAGCAAAGACCTGAAGCCTGTCAGCCTAAGCTCTGAGACTGCGGATTTGCGTGGAGAATTGCGCATCGCCTCCAAGGCCTTGCTGCAGGGCCAGGAACCGGGTTTTGAGAACCATCAAGGCGTGCAGCCCGCCACGGCGTCTGCACGTCAAGCCATCGCTTGGGAATCACATGATTGACGTCACCATAGAGAATTTTGAAGCCGAAGTTGTTGCCGCCTCCACGCAAGTGCCGGTGCTGGTGGACTTCTGGGCGCCCTGGTGCGGCCCTTGCAAGACGCTGGGCCCGGTGCTGGAGAAGCTGGAGACGGATTACGAAGGCCGCTTCACGCTGGCCAAGATCGACTCCGACCAGGAGCAGCAACTGGCCGGCATGTTCGGCATCCGTTCCATTCCCACCTGCGTGCTGATGATCGACGGCAAGCCCGTGGACGGTTTCATGGGCGCCCAGACCGAAGGCCAGCTGCGCGCGTTTCTGGACAAGCACCTGCCCTCGGCAGGCGAGCTGGCGGCCGAGGCCGAAACCGACGAAGCCCATGCCCTGCTGGAGTCTGGCGACACCGCTGCCGCACTGCAAAAGCTGGCCGATGCCCTGGCCAGCGACCCCGGCAACGACGATGCCCGTTTTGACTATGTGCGCCTGCTGATTGCTACCGGAGGCTTTGAAGAAGCCCGCGCTCTGCTGGCCGAGCCCATCAAGCGCATTCCTCAGCCGCTGCGCTTTGAAGCCCTCAACCAGTGGCTGCAGGCCTTGGAATTTGCCATGAGCGGCGACAACGCCGACATCGCCCGCTATGACGCGGCGATTGCCGCCAACAAACGCGATTTCGACGCCCGCTTCGACCGCGCCCGCGGCCTGCTGGCGCACAGCCAGTGGACGCTGGCCATGGACGAGCTGCTGGAAATCATCATGCGCGACAAGGAGTGGAACGCTCAGGCCGCTCGCAAGCTGTTTGTGGCCATTCTCGAGCTGCTGACGCCGCCCAAGCCCAAAAAGCAGGATGCCGTGCCCGGCAAGACGGCAGGCGGCATCGAGCTGGTGGGCAAGAACAGCGCCGAGCAGGACGAAGCAACAGCCATGGTCAACAGCTACCGCCGCCGCCTGAGCATGGCTTTGAACTGAGGCTTCCTCTGAGGCGCTTTGCGCCTTCCCCCTCTCTCTCTACGCGAGGGGGAGGATGCCTTCGCCTAGGCGGCCCCGCCTGGGCGCCCCCGCCGCGAGGCGGCTCTTGCTCGGCATCCCTGACTTTTGTATGCGCCAGTTTTTGACATGCAGGGATCAATGAATCAGATTCTTTCCACGGCCTTTAATGGCCTGTTTTTGTATCTGGGGCTGGCGCTGGCATTCATGGTGCTGGCCGGCGTGCTGCGCTCGCCGCGCTTCAAGGGCTGGCGGGGCGAACGGGCAGTGCAGAGCATGATTCGAAAAAAGCTCGATCCGCAGGTCTATGTGGATTTGCACAACGTGACCTTGCCCACCGCGGATGGCAGCACGCAGATCGACCATCTGATTTTTTCGCCTTACGGCATCTTTGTGCTGGAGACCAAGAACTACCAGGGCTGGATTTTTGGCGGCGAGCACCAGGCACAGTGGACGCAGCAGATCTACAGAAAACGCAGCAAATTCCAAAACCCGCTGCGCCAGAACTACAAGCACACCAAGGCCTTGCAAGAGCTGCTGGGCATTTCTGCCGAGCGGGTACATTCGGTCATCGCCTTTGTGGGCGACTGCGAATTCAAGACCGTGATGCCGCCCCGTGTCACGCGTGGCGACGGCTTTGTGGCCTATATCCAGAGCTTTACGCAGACGGTATGGAGTCTTGACGAAATGCAGGCGCTGTTGAAGCGGCTGGAGGGCGTACGCCTGCAGCCCGGGCGGGCCACGAACCGGCAGCATCTGGCCCATGTCAAGCAGCTGCAGGCCAATAAAGTCTGGCGTGGAGGCCGGGGGCCTGTAGAGCCTGCTTGGGCGCAGGCGGAAGAACACCCGGCTGCAGCACCACCGGTGGCGAATGCTTCTGTGAGGTTGCCTGAGGATGTACCCGTCTGTCCGCAATGCGCCTGGCCGCTGCGCAGCCTGGTGATGCAGCGCGGTCCGCTGGCTGGTCAGACCGTCTCGCGTTGCTGCAATGTGGTGGCCTGTAGCTTTGTGCGCATGGAGCCGCCGCTCAATGCCGCAGAGCCGCTGCAGCCTCTGCCGGCGTCTGCGCGGCGAGCGAGCGAATCGGAATCCGCACATCCTGCGGAATCTCGCCCGAGAGCTGCAGCGCCAGATAGCGGGTGCAGCACACGCGCAGGAACGAGCTGAAATTCTCCACCGCGCCGCGCTCGGCAATCAGCTCGTCGTAGAGCCGGGTGCAGAGCTGGGGCACGCTATAGCCGTCACGGGCCGCAATATCGTCCAGCACCTGCCAGAACAGATTCTCCAGGCGGATGCTGGTCGCCGCCCCGTGCAGGCGGATGGAGCGGGCACGGTGGGCCCACAGTTGCGGGTCGGCGCTGATAAAGACCTGGCACATGGTGTGACTCTCGCTCAAAAACAAACCGGGCCATGGTGTGGCCCGGTGTGCGCAGAGTCAAGAGGTGTGCTCTTGAATCAATAGCTGTTAGCGCTTGATGAATAAGCGCTTGAGCTTGTTTTAATGAGAAATCTTGGTGCCCAGCAGGGTCAGGAACTGCGCAATCCATGCCGGGTGTGCCGGCCAGGCGGGGGCGCTGACCAGATTGCCTTCGGTATGGGCCTGATCGACGGGGATGTCGGCATAGGTTCCGCCGGCCAGTTCCACCTCGGCGCGGCAGGCCGGGTAGGCGGAGCAGGTGCGGCCTTTGAGCACGCCGGCGCCGGCCAGCAGTTGTGCACCATGGCAGACGGCGGCCACGGGCTTGTTGGTGTCGAAGAAATGGCGCACGGCAGCACGCACGCTTTCATAGCCGCGCAGATATTCGGGGCCGCGGCCGCCGGGAATCACCAGAGCGTCGTAATCGGCAACTTTCACCTCGGCAAACGTGGCGTTGAGCGTGAAGTTGTGGCCGGGCTTTTCGCTATAGGTCTGGGCGCCTTCAAAGTCGTGAATCGCGGTCTTGATCTGGTCGCCGGCTTTTTTGTCGGGGCAGACGGCGTGCACCGTGTGGCCCACGGCCAGCAGTGCCTGGAACGGCACCATGGTCTCGTAGTCCTCGCAGTAGTCGCCGCAAATCATCAAAATCTTCTTGCCTGCCATGGTCTGTCTCCTTTGTAGCTGGTCAGGCCATTGTGGGCAGGCAAGGGGCGCAGCAGGTGTTAATGGGCTACTACATTGCCAAGCCACCCGTGAGGAGGCGCAGGGGCAGCAAGCAAGGGCCGCCCCGCAGCGTGGCTGCCGTCCCCCTCCCGCAAAGCGAGAGACGGGGCGGCCCGAAGCGCCTCAGGGGGTGGGCATGGAATAGTGCATGCCGTAGTCCGACGAGCGCTGGTAGAGCTTGAGGCCGAACTGCGGCAGCATGGCGATCAGGTGGTCGAAGATTTCGCCCTGCACGGCTTCGTACTCCACCCAGATGGTGGTGTTGGTATAGCAATACAGCTGCAGCGGCACGCCCTGGGGCGAGGGTTCCAGCGTGCGGGCCAGCAGAAACATGCCCGGCCCCTGGTGGATGCGCGGGTGAGCCAGCAGATAGGCGTAGGCATAGGCCTTGAAAGCGGCCAGATTGCTGACCTGATCGGGGGCGATCAAATGGCCGCTTTGGGCGGTGATGGTGCCGGGCTGGGCATCGTCCACGGCGCGCAAGCCGGTCTTTTCACTCCAATAATCACGCAGCAGCGCAATGCTGGAAATCGTATGCCGCTCCTCTTTGGATAGCAGATGAATGCTGTGGGCGTCTATGGACAGCGAGCGCTGAATGCGGCGCCCGCCCGATTCGAACATGCCGCGCCAGTTCTTGAAGCTGTCCGTCATCAGCCGCCAGGTGGGAATGGTGGTGATGGTTTTGTCGAAGTTCTGCACCTTGACCGTGTTGAGGGCGATATCGGTCACAAAACCGTCGGCGCCCACCTGGGGCATTTCTATCCAGTCGCCCACGCGCAGCATGTCGTTGCTGCCCAGTTGCACGCCGGCGACAAAGGAGAGGATGGTGTCCTTGAACACCAGCATCAGCACCGCCGACATGGCGCCCAAACCCGAGAGCAGCAGCAGCGGCGAGCGGTTGAGCAGGGTGGCCACGATGAGCACGCCGGCAAAACTGCAGATCAGCAGCTTGCCCAGCTGCACATAGCTTTTGATGGAATGGGTGGGCGTGGCCTTGCGCGCCTCCTTGCGCTCATGGGCCTCGTTCATGGCGTTGAGCAGATTGCACAGCGCCCGGGCCAGGTGGTAGATGGTGAAGCTGCCGGCCAGATTGGTGATGACATTCGTCCAACTGGCCTGCATAAAAGGCACGCCGTGTATGCCGAACTGCACGATCAGCGAGGGAATCACCTTGGCCAGGCGGCGCAGCACCTTGTCGTGCAGAAACACCTGGGCCCAGTCGGTGTTGAGCGTTTCGCGCATATGGTGAAACGCACGCGGCACCAGCCACTGCGACAACCAGCCTGCGACCAGGGCCGCCAGGGCCAGCAGGCACAGAGCTGCGCCGGTTTGCATGACGGGGTCCCAATCGGAAAGCGAAAACCATGAGGAAAGCAACCAAAGCTCCTTGGGGGTAGATATATAGGGGGAAGAGGGAGAAGGAGTCGCGGGCCAAAGACCTGGCGGCGAACCGAGAATCCGTGTTGGAGCCTGAGCCCGCAGGGAAGTTCAGTCCAAAGCATACGCAAGAGCGCTTTTCTCCGTGATTTGCCTCACTGAACACGTTCTAAACGCCGGCGCTAAGGCGCACCGGGTTTTGCGGTCATGAAGGGCTAAAGCTGCACAAGCGGGCGGGGGGCCTAAAATCCTCGGTTAATTCCGGATTTCCACCTTGTCGGTGCCCATGGGGCCACCGGCCACCGCTAAGCACCATGCAAGAAAAGTACAACCACATTGAGGTCGAGCGCGCAGCGCAGGGCCACTGGACCGCCAACGACGCCTACCGCGTCACCGAAGACAACAGCAAGCCAAAGTACTACGCCTGCTCCATGCTGCCCTACCCCAGCGGCAAGCTGCACATGGGCCACGTGCGCAACTACACCATCAACGACATGCTCGCGCGCCAGCTGCGCATGAAGGGCTTCAACGTCTTGATGCCCATGGGCTGGGACGCCTTCGGTCTGCCCGCGGAAAACGCGGCGCTCAAGAACAAGGTGCCGCCTGCCCAGTGGACGTACGACAACATTGCGTACATGAAAAAGCAGATGCAGGCCATGGGCCTGGCCATCGACTGGAGCCGCGAAGTCGCCACCTGCGACCCCGAGTACTACAAGTGGAACCAGTGGCTGTTCCTGAAGATGCTGGACAAGGGCATTGCCTACCGCAAGACCCAGGTGGTGAACTGGGACCCGGTGGACCAGACCGTGCTGGCCAACGAGCAGGTGATCGACGGCCGTGGCTGGCGCACCGGCGCGCTGGTGGAAAAGCGCGAGATCCCCGGTTACTACCTGGCGATCACCAACTATGCGCAAGAGCTGCTCGACCATGTGCAGATGGGCAACGACAAGGCCACGCTGACCGGCTGGCCCGACAAGGTGCGCCTGATGCAGGAAAACTGGATCGGCAAGAGCGCCGGCGTGCGCTTTGCGTTCACGCACGACATCAAGGGTGCTGACGGCAACTTGATTCAAGACGGCAAGATGTATGTTTTCACCACCCGTGCCGACACCATCATGGGCGTGACCTTCTGCGCCGTGGCGCCCGAGCATCCGCTGGCCCAGCACGCTGCGGCAGGCAAGCCCGAGCTGGCTGCTTTCATCGAGGAATGCAAAAAAGGCGGAACGACGGAGGCTGAACTGGCCGTCAAGGAAAAAGAAGGCAAGCCTACGGGCCTGTTCGTCACCCACCCCATCACCGGCGCGCAAGTCGAGGTGTGGATCGGCAACTATGTGCTGATGAGCTATGGCGACGGCGCCGTGATGGGCGTGCCCGCCCACGACGAACGCGACTTTGCCTTTGCCAACAAGTACAGCCTGCCCATCAAGCAAGTGGTGGCTGTCGAAGGCCAGATCGCTTATGACGACAAGCAGTGGAGCGACTGGTATGGCGACAAGGAACGCGGTGTACTGATCAACTCCGGCGAGCTCAACGGTCTGAGCTATCAGGATGCCGTGCAGGCCGTGGCCCAAATTCTGGGCGACAAGGGTCTGGGCGAGCTCAAGACCACCTGGCGCCTGCGCGACTGGGGCGTGAGCCGTCAGCGCTACTGGGGCACGCCCATCCCCATCATCCACTGCGAAGACTGCGGTGCCCAGCCCGTGCCCGAGAAGGACCTGCCGGTCGTGCTGCCGCAGGATCTGGTGCCGGACGGCTCCGGCAATCCGCTGATCAAGAGCGAAGCTTTCCACGCCGGCGTGGTCTGCCCCTGCTGCGGCAAGCCAGCGCGTCGCGAAACCGACACCATGGACACCTTCGTGGATTCGTCCTGGTACTTCATGCGCTATTGCGACGCCAAGAACAGCGAGCAAATGGTGGGTGACGGCGCCGACTACTGGATGCCGATGGATCAATACATCGGCGGTGTGGAGCATGCCATCTTGCACCTGCTGTACGCACGTTTCTGGACCAAGGTGATGCGCGATCTGGGCCTGCTCAAGATCGACGAGCCTTTCACCAAGCTGCTGACCCAGGGCATGGTGCTCAACCACATCTACAGCCGTCGCACGGCCAAGGGCGCCAAGGAGTATTTCTGGCCCAAGGATGTGGAGCATGTGTTTGACGACACCGGCAAGATCATTGCTGCCAAGCTCAAGGTGGAAGTGGACAGCGCCGACGGCCTGCTGCCCGTGGGCACGACCATAGACTACGAGGGCGTGGGCACCATGTCCAAGTCCAAGAACAACGGTATCGATCCGCAGGAGCTGATCGAGAAGTACGGCGCCGATACCGCCCGCCTGTACACCATGTTCACCGCGCCGCCTGAGCTGACGCTGGAGTGGAACGACGCCGCCGTGGAAGGCAGCTACCGTTTCCTGCGCCGCGTTTACAACTTCGGCGCCAAGCTGTCGGCCATGGACATGGCGGCTGCCATCTCCAGCGCAGCCGGTGCCAAGTCGCTGGACGATGTGGAATTCGGCAAGGCGGCCAAGGCCTTGCGCCTGGAAATCCACACCGTGCTCAAGCAGGTGGAGTACGACTACTCGCGCATGCAGTACAACACCGTGGTCTCCGGCGCCATGAAGATGATCAACGCGCTGGAAGACTTCAAGGCCCTGGACGATGCCGGTGCCAAGGTGGCGCTGATCGAAGGCTTTGGCATTTTGCTGCGCGTGCTCTACCCCGCAACCCCCCACCTGTCCCATGTGTTGTGGAGCGAGCTCGGCTATGCCGGCAAGCTGGGCGAGCTGCTGGATGCCGCCTGGCCCGAGGTGGATGCCAAGGCGCTGGTGCAGGACGAGATTCAGCTGATGCTGCAGGTCAACGGCAAGCTGCGCGGAGCCATTCTGGTGCCCGCCGCCGCCGACAAGGCCGCCATCGAAGCTGCTGCGCTGGCCAATGAGGACTATCTGAAGTTCGTCAACGGCGCCACACCGAAGAAGGTCATCATCGTTCCCGGCCGTCTGGTGAACGTGGTGATCTGATGAGGCCAGGCCCTGCCGGCACCATGGTGCGGCAGGGCGTTTTGATAGCAAGGACAGTTGATGCAAAAACGTACGCTGCTGGCCGCCATGGCCTTGTCTCCCCTGCTGGGAGCTTGCGGCTTTCGCCTGCGGGGTGTGCCCAATTTCGTGTTCAGCTCGATCTATATCCAGGCTGGGCGCGGCGCGCCCGTGGGCCGCGATCTGATGCGCAATCTGGAGTCGTCCAGCGACAAGCTCACCGTGCTCAAGGATCCGGCTTCGCCCGACCAGGCCGAGGTGATCTGCCAGATCATCAACGAGCTGCAGGAGCGGGTGATCGTGGGCTCGAACGTGGCCGGCCAGGTGCGTGAAGTGCAGCTGCGCCTGATCGTCACCTTCTCGCTGCGCACGCCAGGCGGCGACGAGCTGATCCCGCCCACCCAGATTCGCCAGCAGCGCGACGTGACCTATAACGAGACCAATGCCGCCTCCAAGGCGGCGGAAGAGGTGATGCTGAACAACGATATGCGCAAGGACATCGTGCAGCAGCTGATTCGCCGTCTCTCGGCCGTCAAAAGCCTGAATCCATCCTGATTTGATAGCTGGATGCGCTTGATTAGAGAGCGTTGAAAGCTTGTTTGACTAGAAATTTACCCATGCAGCTTGCCTTGAACCAGCTCCAAGCCCATTTGGCCAAGGGCCTGCGTTCGCTCTATGTCTTGCATGGGGATGAGCCGTTGCAGCAGCAGGAAGCGGCAGACGCGATTCGCGCTGCGGCGCGTGCTCAAGGGTTTACCGAGCGCAGCAGCTACACCGTGGCCGGCGCCCACTTTGACTGGAGTGCGGTGCTGGCGGCGGGCGGCTCGCTATCGCTGTTTGCCGACAAGCAGATTCTGGAAGTTCGCATTCCCAGCGGCAAGCCAGGCAAGGACGGCAGCACGGCCTTGCAGCAGCTGGCCAGCAGTGCCCAGGGCAATGACAGCACGCTGACCCTCATTTCCTTGCCGCGTCTGGACAAGGCCACCAAGACGGGGGCCTGGTTTGCTGCGCTCGATGGCGTGGGCGTCTCCATCCAGGTGGAGCCCATAGAGCGGGCCATGCTGCCCAACTGGATTGCGCAGCGTCTGGCCGCCCAGGGCCAGCGTGTGGCCGCCGGCGAGGAAGGCCAGCGCACGCTGCAGTTCTTTGCCGACCGGGTGGAAGGCAATCTGCTGGCCGCGCACCAGGAAATCCAGAAGCTGGCGCTGCTGCATCCCCAGGGCGAGCTGGGTTTTGAGCAGGTCGAGCAAGCCGTGCTCAATGTGGCGCGTTATGACGTGTTCAAGCTGTCGGAAGCCGTGCTCTCGGGCCAGGTGGCGCGCAGCATGCGCATGCTGGACGGGCTGCAGGCCGAAGGCGAGGCCGAGGTGCTGGTGCACTGGTCGCTGGCCGAGGACATTCGCAATATCAAGCGCGTCAAAGACGCCATGGCTGCCGGCAAGCCCCTGCCCATGGCGCTGCGCGAAAACCGTATCTGGGGCCCCAAGGAGCGCTTGTTCGAGCGCCTGCTGCCGCGAATCTCGGAGGCCCAGGCCACCCAGTTGCTGCAATCGGCACATATCGTGGACGGCATTGTCAAAGGCCTGCCCAGCAAGGACTGGCCGCGCGATGGCTGGCAGGCCCTGCGGCAACTGGCCATGCAACTGGCAAGTGCCGGGCGTTCAGCCTAAGTTCAGGCCGCCAGCCTATCCAGCTGGGCCTGCGCTTTTTCGCCCCAGAGCTTGAGGTTGTCCAGCAAGTCCTTCTGACTGAATGAGCAGCTTTCTTCGGTGAACAAGGCGCTGGACTCCAACCTGTCCAGCAGATTGAGCAGTACTTCGGCATAGCGGCCGGGCAGTGCTTGCAGCAGTGCCGTCGCGGCGCGGGCCTGCTGGCCCAGGGCGGCCGGGGTCACTTGCTGCAGGGCCAGCTGCTCAAAGCCAGAGCGCAGTTGCTGCAGCTGCTGGGTGGCTTGCATGGTGTTCATGGAGGTCTCCGAAGTTGGCTGAAGTGTAGAAGCCCGGCCGCCGCCGCCAGCCCGATTTCTGCTGCAAAAAGCGGCTGTTCAGGGTTTATCTGGGCAAAGCCGTCCATCTAGGCGAAAATTGCGCCATGAACGCGCTCAACACCGTCGAATACATGCATCACCTTGGCGCTCAGGCAAAACAGGCCTCTGCACTGATGGCTCGTGCGTCTGCAGCTACTAAAAACAAAGCACTCAAGGCCCTGGCCCGTCTGCTGCGCGAGCACATGGAGCCGCTGCAGATCGATAACGCCAAGGATCTGGAGCGTGCCGTGGCCAACGGTCTGTCGGCTCCCATGGTGGATCGCTTGCGCCTGACACCCAAGGTGTTGGAAACCTGTGCCCTTGGCTGCGAGCAGCTGGCCGCCATGCCCGAGGTGATTGGCGAGATCGTCGGCCTCAAGCAGCAGCCCACCGGTATCCGCGTGGGCCAGATGCGTGTGCCTCTGGGCGTGTTCGGCATGATTTACGAAAGCCGCCCCAACGTGACGATTGAAGCGGCCAGCCTGTCCATCAAGAGCGGCAATGCCTGCATCTTGCGCGGCGGCTCCGAAGCCATTGACTCCAACAAGGCGCTGGCCAAGCTGGTGGCCCAGGCCATGGCCGAGGCCGGCTTGCCCGAGCTGGGCGTGCAACTGGTGGAGACCACGGACCGCGAGGCCGTGGGCCAGCTGATCGCCATGCCCGACTATGTGGATGTGATCATTCCCCGTGGCGGCAAAGGCCTGATCGAGCGCATCAGCCGCGAAGCCAAGGTGCCCGTCATCAAGCATCTGGACGGCAACTGCCACACCTATGTGGACCAGCCTTGCGACATCGCCATGGCCGTGAAGGTGGCGGACAACGCCAAGACCCACAAATACAGCCCCTGCAATGCCAGCGAGAGCCTGCTGGTAGCGCGTGGCGTGGCGGCTGAGTTCCTGCCCCTGATCGGTGCCGTCTATGCGGCCAAGGGCGTGGAAATGCGCTGCGATCCCCAGGCGCTGGCGATTCTCCAAAGCGTCCAGGATGCCAAACTGGCCGAGGCGGTAGAGCAGGACTGGTACGAGGAGTATCTGGCACCCATCATCAGCATCAAGCTGGTCGATGGCGTGGATGAGGCGATTGCCCACATCAACAAATACTCCAGCCACCACACCGAGGCCATTTTGACCACTGACCACCAGCATGCGCAGAAATTTCTGCGCGAGGTGGATTCGGCCAGCGTCATGGTCAATGCCAGCACGCGCTTTGCCGACGGTTTCGAGTACGGTCTGGGGGCCGAGATCGGCATCAGCACCGACAAGTTCCATGCGCGCGGTCCGGTGGGCATCGAGGGCCTGACCTCGCTCAAATACGTGGTGCTGGGCGACGGCGAGGTGCGCAACTAGCCTCGGGCTGCCGCGCAGGCCAGGCGATGGCTGTGCGGCAGGTCGCAGACATGATCGCCACTGCTTGGATCCAACAAAACAACATCATGAAAATCATTATTGTGGGTGCCGGGCGTGTGGGCCAGAGTGTGGCCGAGAGCCTGGTTTCCGAGCAAAACGGCATCACCGTCATCGATACCGATGCCCGCGCCGTGCGCGAGCTGGAAGCCCGTTATGACTTGCGTGGCGTGGTGGGCAACGGCATAGACCCCCGGGTGCTGGCCGAGGCCGGGGCCAAGGACACCGATCTGCTGATTGCCTGCGCTTCCATGGACGAGACCAATCTGGTCTGCTGCAAGATCGCCCAGGCCGTGTTCGAGATTCCCACCCGGATTGCGCGCGTGCGCTCTTCGGGCTTTGTCTCGCATGATCCGGTGCTGGGCAAGGACGGCTTTGCCGTGGATCGCATCATCTGCCCCGAAGAGTCGGTCACCAATTACATACGCAAGCTCATCGAGTATCCCGAGGCCATGCAGGTGCGTGCCTTTGCCGGCGGTCTCGCGGCCCTGGCTTCCGTGCGTGCCCGCGCCGGCGCGCCTGCGGTAGGCCTGCAGATTGCCCAGGTGCGCGAGCGCATGCCGGATCTGGCCATGCGCATCGTGGCCATTTACCGGCGCTTCATGGATGAGCCCGACCGTTTTGTGCGCTGCGACGGCTCCACGCGTATCGAGCCTGGCGACGAGGTCTTTATCTTGGCGGCCACCGAGCATGTGCCGCAGGCGCTGCGTGCCATTCACAGCCCGCAAGGCCGTGAGGCGCGCCCCGTGTACCGCATCATGATGGCAGGTGGCGGCCAGGTCAGCCTGCGGCTGGCCCAGAAGCTGTCGCAAATTCCGGGGCGCTTTCACGTCAAAATTGTGGAGAACAGCGAGCGCCAATGCATGTCTCTGGCTTCGGTGCTGCCTGCCGAGGTGCTGGTACTGGAAGGCGATGCCACGGACGAGGATGTGCTGGAACAAGAGGGCATCGAGGAGGTGGATCTGTTTCTGGCGCTCACCGATGACGATGAGGACAACATCATGTCCAGCCTGCTGGCCAAGCGCATGGGTGCGCGCCGCGTGCTCTCGCTCATCAACCGCCGCGCCTATGCCGATCTGATGCACGGCACGCAGATCGATATTGCGCTGTCGCCCGCACAGGCCATGCTGGGCGAGCTGCTGGCCTATGTGCGGCGTGGCGATGTGCAGGCCGTGCACAGCCTGCGCCGCGGCGTGGCCGAGGCGCTGGAGATCGTGGCGCGCGGCGACCGGAAAAGCTCGCGCGTCGTAGGTCGCAAGGTGGAAGATCTGAGCCTGCCCGAGGATGTGCATATAGGCCTCATCGTGCGCGGCATTCCTGCAGGCAAGTCTTCCGACGAAAAGCAGAGTGAAGTGACGACCGAAGTCATCATTCCGCGCAGCCATACCGTGATTGAAAGCGGGGACCACGTGGTGTTTTTCCTGCCCAACAAGCGGCTGGTGCGCAATGTGGAAAATCTGTTCCGCGTGAGCGCGACTTTCTTCTAGGCTGCCCGATGCGAGATCTGCTTCCCGTTCTGCGCGTGCTGGGCATGCTGATGGTGATGTTCGCCCTGTCCATGCTGTTGCCGTTTGGCGTGTCCTGGTTCACCCAGGACGGCATCTGGCGCATCTACCCCTGGGCCATGGGTATCACCATGGCGGCGGGGCTGCTGCTGTGGGGCGGTCTGCACCGCCACAAGCAGGATTTGCAGCCGCGCCATGGTGTGATCCTGGTCACCCTGGTGTGGGTGGTCTTGCCGCTGTGCGCCATGCTGCCGCTGATGCTGGGCCTGATGCATATCGGCATCCAGATCAGCTTTACCCATGCGTATTTCGAAGCAGTATCGGGCCTGACCACGGCGGGGGCGACGATTTTGACCGGCCTGGACCAGCTGCCGGTGTCCATCAATATCTGGCGCACCTTTTTGCAATGGGTGGGCGGCATGGGCATTCTGATTCTGGCCGTGGCCATTTTGCCGCTGTTGGGTGTAGGGGGCGCGCAGCTGTTCAGGGCCGAAGCGGCCGGTCCCGTCAAAGACACGAAGTTGACGCCGCGCATCACGGAAACGGCCAAGGGCCTGTGGGGCGTGTACGCCAGCTTTTCCATCGCCTGTGCCCTGGCGTTCTGGGCTGCAGGCATGACGCCGCTGGATGCGCTGATGCACATGTTCTCCACGGTGAGTCTGGGCGGGCTGTCTTCGCATGATGCGAGCTTTGCCTATTTCGACTCGCCGCTGCTGGAGTTCATTGCTCTCACCTTCATGTTGCTGGCCAGTTGCAACTTTGCCCTGTACTTTGTGGCCTTGCGCAAAGGGCGGTTCGATGCCTTCTGGCGCGACCCCGAAGCCAAGGCCACCATCTATGTGCTGGTGGGTGCCGGTTTGTTCGCCGCCGCTCTGTTGTGGATCAAAGGCGTTTACGGGCCGCTGGATGCCTTGCGCTACGGCATGTTTCATACCGTGTCGGTGGCGTCCACCACCGGCTATTCCACTACCGACTATCTGGCATGGCCGGTGTTTCTGCCGGTGCTGTTGCTGCTGCTGTCGGGGGTTGCCACCAGTGCCGGTTCCACCGGTGGCGGTATCAAAATGGTCCGCATGCTGATACTTGTCAAACAGGCCCGACGCGAGATGACCCGCCTGGTTCATCCGCGCGCGGTGCAGCCTGTGCGCCTGGGCAGTGCGGTCGTCGACAACCACATGATTTTCTCGGTGCTGGCCTATATGCTGGTCTACGGTGGCACGGTCATCGTATTGAGCATGGTCTTGCTGCTGACCGATCTGGACCCCGTTACGGCCTTTTCGGCGGCGCTGGCCAGCGTGCATTGTCTGGGGCCGGGGCTGGGTGCGATCGGCCCAGTGTCCAACTACACGGTGTTGACGGATTTTCAGATGTGGGTATGTACTCTGGGCATGTTGTTGGGACGCCTGGAGATACTGAGTTTCATGGCTTTGCTGTCCCCTGCGTTCTGGCGTCGTTAGTGTGAAACCTAGGGTAAACACCATCTTCTCGCACAAAACCCTACAATTGCCACCCACCAGCCACCCACCATCGTCTCCTAAGGGTCTTTATGGTTCCACATCTTGTCACGGCTCTGACCGGCCCCATTAACGAGCTTGAGCAGCGCATTCTCGACTCCATGCCTGCGATTGAGCGCTGGTTCCGCCTGGAGTGGATGGAGCACACGCCGCCCTTCTATTGCTCGGTGGATATTCGCAATGCGGGTTTTAAGCTGGCGCCGGTAGACACCAACCTCTTTCCCGGAGGCTGGAACAACCTGACGGATGAAATGCTGCCGCTGGCCGTACAGGCTGCGATGGCTGCTATCGAAAAAATATGCCCCGAAGCGCGCAATCTGCTCATCATTCCCGAGAACCACACGCGCAACACCCACTATCTGGCCAGCGTGCTGCAGCTCAAGCGCATTTTCTCGATGGCCGGCCTGAACGTTCGGATTGGCTCCATCAGCCCCGAAATCAAGAAGACCTTGTCCATCACGCTGCCGCATGGCGATGAGATCAAGCTGGAGCCGGTGATCCGCAGCAAGCGTCGCCTGGGCCTCAAGGATTTCGACCCCTGTACCATCTTGCTCAACAACGACCTCTCCACCGGCGTGCCCGGCATCATCGAGGAGTTGTACGAGCAATACCTGCTGCCGCCCCTGCACGCGGGCTGGAATGTGCGCCGCAAGAGCCGTCACTTCCAGAGCTACGAAGAAGTGGGTAAGCGCTTTGGCAAGCTGCTGGGCATCGACCCCTGGCTGATCAACCCCTTGTTCGGCCATGTGAACAACATTGACTTTGCCGACGGCGTGGGCATGGATGCCCTGGCAGAGCAGGTGGATGTCATTCTTTCCAAGGTGCGCCGCAAGTACAAGGAATACGGCATCAAGGAAAAGCCGTTTGCGGTGGTCAAAGCCGATAACGGCACCTATGGCATGGGCGTGATGACGGTGCGCGATGCCAAGGAGCTGGCGGATTTGCCGCGCAAGAGCCGCAACAAGATGGGCCTCATCAAGGACGGCCAGACCGTGCACGATGTCATCGTGCAAGAAGGTGTGCTGACCCAGGAGCGCATGCACAACGCCGTGGCCGAGCCCGTGGTCTACATGATGGATCGCTATGTGGTGGGCGGCTTTTACCGCATGCACCCCGAGCGCGATGTGGATGAGAACCTCAATGCGCCTGGCGCCGGTTATGTGCCGCTGGCCTTCCAGCAGAGCAACCACCTGCCTCAGGCCGGTATGCGCCCGGGTGCCAGTGCCCCCAATCGCTTCTATATGTATGGCGTGATCGCACGTTTGGCCATGTTGGCGGCCAGCTATGAGCTGGAAGCGACCAATCCTGACGCCGAAATTTACGACTGATGAAGCTTTGCGCCCACAAGCGCACAATTCTGAAACGCTGAAACTGGTGACTGCCTTACGAGTCGCTCCCTGACCTGTGCAAAATTCGAAATCCTCACTGCCCGCCCTTACCCTGGGCGCAATTGGCGTTGTCTATGGAGACATAGGCACCAGTGTTTTGTACTCGGTCAAGGAGGTATTCGGCTCGGGCTATGTGCCATTCACGCCAGCCAACGTCTATGGCGTGCTGTCGGTGCTGTTCTGGACGCTGACGGTCATCGTCTCCCTCAAATATGTGACGCTGGTGCTGCGGGCCGACAACAACGGCGAAGGCGGACTGGTAGCCATGCTGGCCCTGGCCTCGCAAACCGTCAAAGACAAGCCGCGCCTGAGCAGCGCCTTGTTTCTGGTGGGCATGTTCGGCACCTCGCTGTTTTATGGTGATGGCGTCATCACCCCGGCCATCTCCGTGCTCTCGGCCGTGGAGGGCTTGGAGGTCATCTCTCCGCATTTCACCAAGGCTGTGATTCCGCTGACTCTGGTGATTCTGTTTCTGCTGTTTGTGGTGCAAAAGCGCGGAACCGCAGGTATTGGCAAGTTCTTTGGCCCGATTACATTGATCTGGTTCTTCTGCATTGCATCGCTAGGTGTGCATCAGATCGTCGGCCACCCCGAAATTCTGGCTGCACTTAGTCCGTATTACGCAGTTGCCTTTATCTGGAACAACCCCGGCACCAGTTTCATCATTCTGGGCTCGGTGGTGTTGTGCGTGACAGGTGCCGAGGCGCTGTACGCCGACCTGGGCCACTTTGGCAAAAAGCCGATTCGTCTGGCCTGGTTCAGCGTGGCCATGCCGGCGCTGACCTTGAACTACTTTGGCCAGGGTGCACTGTTGCTGGCCAACCCGGATGCGGTCAAAAACCCGTTTTTCATGATGGCTCCAGGCTGGGCGCTGCTGCCGCTGGTCATCATGGCCACCATGGCCACGGTGATCGCTTCGCAGGCGCTGATCACGGGCGCCTTCAGCGTGACGCGCCAAGTCATTCAACTGGGCTATTTCCCCCGTTTTGAAGTGCGGCACACCAGCGTCAAGGAGACCGGGCAGATCTATATGCCTTTGGTCAACTGGGGCTTGTTTGTGGCGATCGCGCTGGCTGTGGTGCTGTTTCGCAGCAGCGGCAATCTGGCGGCAGCCTACGGTATCGCGGTCACGTTGGACATGTTGATCACCACCATGCTGACCTTCTTCGTGATCCGCTATCGCTGGAAATACCCGCTGGCCCTGTGTCTGCTGGCCACGGGCTTCTTCTTTGTGGTGGATCTGGCTTTCTTTGCCTCCAATCTGCTCAAGCTGTTCGAGGGTGGCTGGTTCCCGCTGCTCATAGGCGGCACCATCTTCACCCTGATGATGACCTGGCGCCGTGGCCGCGAGGCGCTGCACAAGAAATTGCAAGCTGACGCCTTGAATCTGCGCGATTTCCTGGAGTCTGCCTGGCGTCATCCACCCACACGCGTGCCGGGCACCGCCGTCTTTCTGTCCGGAGAGCCGGGTACCGTGCCCAATGCCTTGCTGCACAACCTCAAGCACAACAAGGTGCTGCATGAGAGAAACATCTTTGTGACGGTGCGCAACCACGAGGTGCCCTGGGTGGGGTTGGAAAAGCGGGTAGAGGCCGAGGCGTTGGGTGGCGATTGCTGGGAGGTCATCATTCACTACGGTTTCAAGAATGAGCCGGATGTGCCGGCGGCCCTGGCCTTGCTGCGTACCCAGGGTTGCAAGTTCGAGACCATGGAGACCAGCTACTTCCTCTCGCGCGATCTGATCATTCCGCGCATGAACAACTCCATGGCGCACTGGCGCGAGAAGCTTTTTGCCCAGATGCACAAGAATGCCAGCCGGGTTTCTGATTTTCTGCACCTGCCCAGCAATGCCGTGGTGGAGTTGGGTTCCAAGATCGAACTCTAGAGTTTCAAGTTAAATCATGCTCTTGTGCTTATGAATCAAGCGCAAGATGCTATTGATTCAGGAGTGATGGCGGTCTTCGCGATTCCAGCTCGTTCAGGCGGTTGAGTTTCTGGCGAGTCAGATGCCAGAATGCGCAGATGCGCTTTTTCAAAGACTTGAGCCCTGCCGCATTGGCTGCGGGCTTTGTGGCGGTGCTGGTGGGCTTTACCAGCTCGGTGGCCCTGGTGTTTCAGGCGGCTCAGGCTTTCCATGCCACGCCCGAGCAAATCACTTCGTGGATCTGGGCTCTGGGTCTGGGCATGGGGCTGTGCTCGCTCGTGCCATCGCTTGTTTTGCGCATGCCGGTGATGGTGGCGTGGTCCACGCCCGGAGCAGCCGTGCTGGCCACTGCGGGGCTGGCCGGCGGTTTTTCCATGCACGAGGCGGTGGGGGCCTTTATCGCCTGTGCAGTGCTGATCATGCTGGCCGGGCTCACCGGCTGGTTTGAGCGCATCATGAACCGTATCCCCATGGAGATCGCGGCCGCCTTGTTGGCCGGTGTGCTCGCCAAATTCGGCATGCAGGCTTTTTCAGCGGCCGAGACCAATCTACCGCTGGTGCTGGTCATGCTGTTGTCCTATCTATTCTCGCGCAGGCTGGCGCCTCGCTATGCCGTCATCATCACTTTGGCAGCCGGCATGGCGTGGGCTGCAGTGGGCGGGCAAATGCAATGGTCTGCCGTGCATGCAGGCTTTGCCGTACCGGTCTATACCGCACCGCATTTCTCGCTGGCGGCTTTTGTCAGTCTGGCTCTGCCGCTGTTCGTGGTCACCATGGCTTCGCAAAATCTGCCGGGTGTGGCGGTGATCCGTACCACGGGTTACCCCATTCCGGTCTCGCGCATCATCAGCATGACGGGTTTTGCCACCCTGTTGCTGGCGCCGTTTGGTGCCTACGCTCTCAATCTGAGTGCCATCACGGCGGCCATCTGCATGGGGCCCGAGGCGCATGAGGACAAGTCCAAGCGCTATACCGCCGCGGCGGTCTGCGGTCTGCTCTATATCGTGCTGGGTATTTTTGGGGCCGTGGTGACGGGCTTACTGACGGCTTTCCCTAAGGAGTTGGTGGCCTGTATTGCCGGACTGGCCCTGCTGGGCTCCATCGGCGGTGGGATGGCCACGGCTTTCAAGGAAGAGCAACACCGCGAGGCGGCTCTCATCACCTTTTTGGTGACGCTCAGCGGTGTTGTTGTTGCGGGCATTGGCTCGGCCTTCTGGGGTGTGGTCGCGGGTAGCGTGGCCTTGTGCATTCAGCATGTGCGTCGCCGTGCCGCAAGCTGATTTCCGTCGCTTTGTGCTGTTATGCCAAGCCGGGCATCATGCTTGGCAAGTCTCTTGTTCAAATTGAGTCATCACCATGCAAATACTGTTTGTCGCCGATCCCCTGGAATCCTTTGTGATCTACAAGGACTCCACTTTCGCCATGATGCGCGAAGCGCAGCGACGCGGTCACCAGATCGTGGCCTGCCATCCCGAAGACATTTCATGGCAAAGCGGCGGCAAGGTACAAGCCAAAATGCGTTTCATCACGCTCACTGGGGACAAAAACCATTGGTTTGAAGAAACAGCGACCGAGATCAAGGCTCTGGCGGATCTGGATGCCGTCATCATGCGCAAGGATCCTCCGTTTGATTCGGAATTTTTCTATGCAACTCATATGCTGGGCCAGGCCGAGCGGGAAGGTGCCAAGGTTTTCAACAAGCCCAGCGCCTTGCGTGAGCATCCGGAAAAGCTGGCCATCATGGAGTTTGCGCAGTTCATCTCGCCGACTCTGGTGACTCGCAATGCCCAGGACATCCGTGCCTTTCATGCGGAGCACAAGGATGTCATTCTCAAGCCTCTGGATGGCATGGGTGGCATGGGTATCTTCCGCGTGGGCGAAGATGGCCGCAACCTGGGCAGCATCATCGAAACCCTGAACCATGGCGGCGCCACCAGCGTCATGGTGCAGAAATTCCTGCCCGACATCGTGCATGGCGACAAGCGCGTGCTCATCATCGGCGGCAAGCCGGTTCCCTATTGCCTGGCCCGCATCCCTCAAGGCAATGAGGTTCGCGGCAATCTGGCAGCAGGCGGCAAAGGCGTGGCTCAAGCACTTGGCGAGCAGGACAAGGCGATTGCCGAACATATTGGCGAGCGACTGGTCAAGCGAGGACTGCTGCTTATCGGCCTGGACATCATTGGTCACAACGTCACAGAGATCAATGTGACCAGCCCAACGTGCTTCCAGGAGATCTTTGATCAGACAGGCTGCGATGTGGCGGCCCTGTTTGTGGATGCTCTGGAGCAGGCTGCCAAGGCATAGTCTTATAGAAAGCAAGAGAGGGCAGGCTTGCCTGCCCTCTCTTGCTTTGGTCTTTCTCGTACTGGTTCATTCACGAGTTGTCAGGTGGTGAGAAATCTGTGTAGAATGCAAGGCTGCACTGAGCGAAACACAAAATTTGCTACTCATCAAGAGATTGAGAAATCTTCCTCTGGCTGATGAAAACGGTGCTACAATGAAAGGCTTCGCTGATCGCAGCAAGCAAAAAAATGAAAGCCGGTTTAGATTGGTTTTTGTTCTCGGATCCTTAACAAGATACAGCCGATAAGCGTGGGCGTTTGATGGCAAGCAGCC